>NZ_QBJD02000009.1 GCF_003057745.1 Enterobacter sp. RIT418 | reverse complement strand
ATGGATGTGTTGGTAATATCGATCGTACTCAAGAAGGAAATGTTAGTAAGTACTCTAAAGAGGAATTACTTAAAAAATTAGTCCCTGGGAAAACCACGAAAAAGGATGTCTTATTAATTCTTGGAGCCCCTACTGCCCCAATAAATTATAATGATGAAAATCGATGGCTATATTTTTCAAAAACAAAGGGGATGGCGATTTATGCTGTTGTTCCTGTAAGTTATAACAATTCTTTAATGCTGATTTTAAACTTTGATGAGAAGAAAACACTCATTAGCCGTGAGTATAAGAAATTATAGCTATGTATAAGTACATTGTCCCTCAATATCTTTACCTTATGCCGGTATTTTTGTAGGGGAAGAGTAATAATTTAACATGTAAAGTATTTACCGTTGTTTATTAAATGATCACCGGGCCATGTTAAGGCCCGGTGATATTTATTACAGCATCGACACAATCCGTTTTAGCAACCGAATCCGCGGTTCAATCGACGCCTTATCCAGCCACTCCGCCGGGCTGTGGAAGCCCGCGCCAATCGGCCCCAGGCCGTCGAGGGTCGGAATGCCGAGCGCGGCGGTGTGGTTAGCGTCGCTGCCGCCGCCGACCGCCTGCCAGGTGATGGCGATCCCTTCTTCTTTACCCGCCTGCTCGACGAGCTGCATCAGCTGCTGCGTGGCTTCACTCGCCGCCATTGCCGGCTTGTGGTTGACGCGCTTCAGCGAGGTGGTTACGCCCTCTAAAAAGCCTTTTTCGCACAGCGCGCCCAGCGCCTGATTCACCCGCTCGTATTCGTCGTTCTCCCAGAAGCGCACGTCGAGCTCGGCAAAGGCGCTGTCCGCCACCACGTTGGCCGCGCTGCCGCCGCGGATGACCCCGACGTTCAGCGTGGTGCCGCGATCCCAGTCGGTCAGCGCGTTAATGGCGGTCACGGCGTGCGCCAGCGCGGTAATCGCCGAGCGGCCTTTTTCCGGATCGTTGCCCGCGTGCGCCGCCACGCCGCTGAAGGTGAGGTGGTAGCCCGCCATGCCTTTACGCGCTTTGACCAGCGAGCCGTCGGCGCGCGCCGCTTCGCACACCAGCACGCGGCGCGAGCGCTTAGCCAGCTCGCCGATCCACGCGTGGGAGTAAACCGATCCGGTCTCTTCGTCCGGGTTCATCGCGACCGCAATCGCCAGCCGATCCTTATCGGCGGCGTCCAGCTCGCGCATCGCCCACAGGATGTTCAGCAGCCCGCTTTTCATATCGGACACGCCGGGGCCGTACAGGCGGGTATCGTCTTCGCTCATTGGCCGTTCGGCCACGGTGCCCGGGGCAAATACGGTATCAAGATGGCCAACCAGCAGCACGTCGAACCGCTCGGCCTTTGGCCTGTTGCTGACGAACACGCCGGGGCCAACCTTCTCGCCAAAATCGATCTGCTCGGCGTGCCAGCCCTCGCGCTGCCAGAGCGCCTGCATGATGCCCGCCACGGTGGCGACGCCGTCGATGGTCTGGGTGCCGCAGTCCACGTTCACCAGGGTTTTAAGCTCTTCAATATAGTGGTCAAGATTCATGGTTACGTCCTGTTCAGAGAATGATGCGCATCAGCAGCATGGCAAGGAAGGCGTTGATGACCGAAAGGGCGATCATCAGCGGAATGCGTTTGGCGCGGGTGCCGATCACGCCGAGGATACGGCCCAGGTACTGCACCTGCGAGCCCATCAGATAGATCGCCGGGGCGAGAATGGCTAAGTGTTCCCCGGTCAGAATGCCTTTATCAAACAGGCCAATCGCCACGCCGATGCCGCCGCCCATCGACATCCAGCCGCCAATCAGCACGGCGGCCGCTTCGCCCGGCAGGCCAAACAGCCCCATCAGCGGCGCGAAGATCATGCCGAGCCCTTTCAGCGCGCCGGTGATTTCCAGCGCCTTGATGATGATAAACGCCATCACCACGTTGGGCAGGGTGCTGCTGGTGGCGATGCCCCAGCCCTTGCGTGCGCCCTCAACGAAGACATCGGTAATAACGGGGTTCGATTGTGGCGCACTCATGCGGCTTCTCCTTGCTTCACGGCGGCGGATTTTCCAGTAAACGTCAGGATCAGGCGCAGCAGGTTTGCGCCAACGATTTTCATAATAAACATCACGGCGATGCAGCCGCCTATTGAGGCCGGAACCGCCGCGGTGCCGTCAGCGGCGACGAGGGTAAAGAGGATCGCCCCCGACGAGAAGAAGTTGGTGATCATTGCGCCAGCCGAAAACTGGAACATGGCGAAGACGTCTTTTTCCGTTTCGCTAATCTGCCCTTCGTCGGCCAGGCTGCGCGTGAGCGACGCGCCAACGTCGGTGCTTTGCAGGCTGCCGATCAGCGCCAGGCCGGCGGTGCCGGGAATGCCCAGCAGCGGGCGCAGCAGCGGGGTTAATAGCTTGCGCGCCGCACGCAGCGCGCCGTAGTGCTCCAGCACGTTGATCATGCCGAGCGCAAACATAACCGCCGGGATCAGCCCGAGCGCGAACAGAAATCCGTCCATTGCGCCGCTGCCGCCCGCGCCGCGAAAGGCGCTGGTTGCGGTGGTTAACGCGCCGTCGTCGAGGCTGGCCTTGCTGACCACCTTGCCGAACGCGCCGTTGAGGGTGGTGAAATCAAACACGCCGTACCACTCTTTTCCGCCCAGCAGGCCGGAGAAGAAAACGGCTGCGAAAGCCAGCGCAAAGTACGCGCCGGGCCCGACCTTATACTCCTGAGGTTCTGAACTTTTCATATCCTTTTCCTTGTAAATGCGCGGGTGCGCAGGCTCATTCTGGCGATGTTTTGCCCAAAAAAGATGATGCAAATCATTTCGTAACGGCGTCACGGGATGAAAAAGACAAAAATGTGACCGGCGACGGCGCGGGGGAAGAGCGAAAGTGATCGGCTTAACACTGTGGTGTAAATGTCTGGTTTGACCACGCATTATTGCGTTTCAAGGTTGTTAAATTTTAGCGGTTGTTCTAGAAACAAAATGTAACATCTCACTGTTCCACTACAACGGACAACAACTATGAACAACTCAGGGAAATACCTTTTATGGGCAGGGCTCTCCGTTGTGGGAGCCTTTGCCCTGGGCTATATCGCCCTTAACCGGGGCGAACAGATTAACGCGCTGTGGATTGTAGTCGCCTCGGTCTGTATATATCTGATCGCGTATCGTTTTTACGGCCGCTATATCGCGAAGAACGTCCTGGGCGTTGACGCGACGCGCATGACGCCTGCCGTGCGCCATAACGACGGGCTGGACTACGTGCCGACGGATAAAAAAGTGCTGTTCGGTCACCATTTTGCGGCCATCGCCGGCGCGGGCCCGCTGGTGGGACCGGTGCTGGCGGCGCAGATGGGGTATCTGCCGGGGATGATCTGGATCCTGGCGGGCGTGGTGCTGGCGGGGGCGGTGCAGGACTTTATGGTGCTGTTCGTCTCCACCCGCCGCGACGGGCGTTCTCTCGGCGAGCTGGTGAAAGAGGAGATGGGGGCGACCGCGGGCGTGATCGCGCTGGTGGCGACCTTTATGATCATGGTGATCATCCTCGCGGTGCTGGCGATGATCGTCGTGAAAGCGCTGACCCACAGCCCGTGGGGTACCTACACCGTGGCCTTTACCATTCCGCTGGCGCTGTTTATGGGGATCTACATTCGCTATCTGCGCCCGGGCCGCATTGGCGAAGTGTCCGTCATCGGCCTGGTCTTCCTGGTGTTCGCGATCATCTCCGGTGGCTGGGTAGCGGAAAGTCCGACCTGGGCGCCGTGGTTTGACTTTACCGGCGTACAGCTGACGTGGATGCTGGTGGGCTACGGCTTCGTCGCCGCCGTACTGCCCGTGTGGCTGCTCCTGGCCCCGCGTGACTACCTCTCGACCTTCCTGAAAATCGGCACTATCGTCGGGCTGGCGATCGGCATTCTGATTATGCGCCCGACGCTGACCATGCCCGCGCTGACCAAGTTCATTGACGGCACCGGCCCGGTCTGGACCGGCAACCTGTTCCCGTTCCTGTTTATCACCATTGCCTGCGGGGCGGTCTCCGGCTTCCACGCGCTGATTGCCTCGGGCACCACGCCGAAGATGCTGGCGAATGAAAATCAGGCCTGCCTGATCGGCTACGGCGGCATGCTGATGGAGTCCTTCGTGGCGATTATGGCGCTGGTCTCCGCCTGCATTATCGACCCGGGCGTCTACTTCGCGATGAACAGCCCGATGGCGGTGCTGGCGCCTGCCGGAACCGTTGACGTGGTGGCATCTGCCGCGCAGGTGGTGAGCGGCTGGGGCTTTGCCATTACCCCTGAAACGCTAACGCACATTGCGAACGAAGTGGGCGAGCAGTCGATCATCTCCCGCGCGGGCGGCGCGCCGACGCTGGCGGTGGGGATGGCCTACATTCTGCACGGCGCGCTCGGCGGGCTGATGGACGTGTCGTTCTGGTATCACTTCGCCATCCTGTTTGAAGCGCTGTTCATCCTGACGGCGGTGGACGCGGGCACGCGCGCGGCGCGCTTTATGCTCCAGGATCTGCTGGGGGTAATTTCGCCCAACCTGAAGCGCACCGATTCGCTCCCGGCGAACCTGCTGGCGACGGCGCTGTGCGTGCTGGCGTGGGGTTACTTCCTGCATCAGGGCGTTGTCGACCCGCTGGGCGGCATCAACACCCTGTGGCCGCTGTTCGGCATCGCCAACCAGATGCTGGCGGGCATGGCGCTGATGCTCTGCGCGGTGGTGCTGTTCAAGATGAAGCGCCAGCGCTACGCGTGGGTGGCGCTGGTGCCAACCGCGTGGCTGCTGATCTGTACCCTGACTGCGGGCTGGCAAAAGGCGTTTAGCCCGGATAATAAGGTCGGCTTCCTGGCAATTGCCAACAAGTTCCAGGCGATGATCGACAGCGGCAAGATCCCGGCGCAGTACACAGAATCCCAGCTGTCGCAGCTGGTGTTCAACAACCGACTGGATGCCGGGTTAACCATCTTCTTTATGGTGGTGGTTGTGGTGCTGGCGTTGTATTCTCTGAAGACCGCGCTGGCGGCGTTGAAAGTCGACAAACCGACGGCGAAAGAGACGCCGTATGAGCCGATGCCGGAAAACCTGAACGAGATTGTGACCCAGGCCAAAGGGGCGCATTAACATAACCAAACCCCTCATCCCAGTGTTATAAGTTCCCTCTCCCCTTTGGGGAGAGGGGTAGGGTTAGGGGGACACAAACGAGAAACGACCTATGTTCGACACCCTTTCCAAAGCAGGTAAGTACCTGGGCCAGGCCGCCAAAATGATGATCGGCGTGCCGGACTACGACAACTACGTCGAGCATATGCGCGTTACCCACCCGGACCAGACGCCGATGACCTACGAAGAATTTTTCCGCGAACGCCAGGAGGCGCGCTACGGCGGCAAGGGCGGCGCGAAGTGCTGTTAACCCTCTTTCGGTAAATAGAGGCTGATTTGCTCCTGCTTACAGCCGTAAATGGCCGCCAGCTTTTCGCGGGTGCGCTTTTGCGGGCGGGAGTCGAGGGCTTCAAGCTGCGACACGGCGGACTGGGTGATGCCGAGTTTCTCCGCGACCTCCTGCTGTGATAACCCGCAATGGATACGCCACGCGGCCTGCAGGCTGACGTTCTGCCAGGTCATAATGCTGCACACCTCACCTGGCAATTCAACGTCATCCAGACTATCGTGTTCGACCTCAATATCCTCCAGATCGTCGTCGGTTTCGTCGTCGATCTCAGCCATCTGCAAGCACATGCGGAAGTATTCGTGATAAGGAATAACCACGTACTGCGTTTTTCCGTTATCGTCCTTAATTAGCTGAACAGCCATAGGTGGCTTTCTCCTCGTGCAGGTAAGTTGTTGATGTTCTGCGCTTGACGGCCAGAACATAACAATGGTCATCGGGATCGTCCCGAAGCGTATAGACGATTCGGTAATCGCCTACGCGTAACCGGAAATGATTTTCTGTCGTCGATATTTTTTTGATATCGGGCCGGGGAGCCGAGCGGTCATCCAGCTCGGCGAGCTTTACCTCAATGCGGCGCTGATACCGCTCGTCAATTTTGGAAAAAGCCTTTTTTGCACCATTAGACCAGATAATCTTCATCCGTACCTCCACTGTACGCCCACATAAAATATAAGGAAATAATAAGACTATTAGATAAATTCCGAATTTCTTATGTTCACTGTAGGGCGGGCAGCGCGCGGGAGAAAGCGGCAAAACGCAAACCGTCGAGGCGGCTCGAAAACGCCTCTGCCGGGCGGCAGAGGCGTGCAGAAAATATGCGATCAGGCGTTCAAACCGCCGTCCACGTCCAGCCCCGTGCCGGAGATCTGCCCGGCGGCCGGGCTGGCAAGAAACGTGACTGCCGCCGCGATGTCTTCCGGCTGGCCGTAATGGCCGACGGCAATCATCTGGCGCTGCGCGTCGGCCTGTTCACCGTCTTCCGGGTTCATATCGCTGTTCGTCGGGCCGGGATGCACGAGATTGACCGTGATGCCGCGCGGCCCGAGGTCTCGCGCCAGCCCGCGGGTGAGGGAGTTGAGCGCCGATTTGGTCATCGAATAGACGGCAATACCCGGCATCGCCACGCGGTTTGCCAGACAGCTGCCGATGTTGATGATTCGCCCGCCGTCCGAAAGGTGAACGAGCGCCGCCTGGGTGGCGATCACCACGCCGCGGATGTTGACGTTGATCAGCGCGTCGATGTCAGCCAGCGTCATGGTCTCCAGCGGGCCGCCGCGCGCGATCCCGGCGTTGTTGACCAGAATGTCCAGCCCGCCGAGGGAGCGCGCCGCATGGGTTACGGCATCCTGAATCGCTTGGGCGCTGGCGCTGTCGGCCTGAATGGCCTCGCCGTGCCGCCCCAGCGCTTTTATTTCTTCGGCGACCGCCTGCGCCTTATCGGCAGATTTTTCATACGTAATGACCACGTCGGCCCCGGCCTTTGCCAGCGAAAGGGCAATGGCGCGGCCCAGCCCGCGGCTGGCACCGGTAACCAGCGCTTTCTTACCTGTTAAATCGATCTGCATGATGACCTCGTGTTGGGAAGGGGGAGAATCATCATTAGGTATAGACGGTCGGCGCGATTAACGGGGGAAGGATTCCACTTTCTCAAACGCGGCGCGCAGGACGTTGGGGGGGAGTGCTGCCTGAACCCCTCTCCCAGGGGGCTGAGGGAGTAAAGCACTCAGCTGTACTGCCGCACCCGCGCCACCAGCTCTTCTACGCTATCGATGCGCTCGGCAATCATAATCAGCGCTCTGCCGAGCGTAACGGCGTGGCGCAGGCACTCATGGCGCATTGCTTCGTCCTGAATGGTGTCGATGTCGGCCACGTGCGATAGCCCGACGCTGCGGCGGATCAGCTCGGTACCGCAAAAGCCAACGGCGTCCGTCCACGCTTTTTTCAGAAACGCGGAGGCATAGCCCGGCGCGGCGAGCGCGGCGTCGCGCGTTTTTTCGCTTGCCAGCGCCTGGAAGCGTTCGGCAAAAGCGTGCCAAAGCTCCTGGATGTCGGTCAGGCGCTGCTCGCGGGCGGCGGCGGCATCGCGGATGCCGAGGTGTCCCGGCAGGCCGCAGAAGTTCAGCAGCAGGTTGCCGATGGCGGTGCCGATATCAAAGCCAATCGGACCGAAGTAGCCGAACTCGGCGTCGATGGCCTTCAGGCTGTCTTCCGCCACGAAGATCGACCCGCTGTGAATATCGCCGTGCAGCAGCGCTTCGGCCTGCGAGAAGAAGCGATGCTTCAGGGAGGCTACCGCAACCTTCAGCTGCGCGTCGTCGCGCAGGGCGGCCACGTCGTTTTCCAGCTCGGCCGGGTAGCTGTTGCGCGCGTGGATCTGATACGGATCGTTGAAGAACAGATCCTCGGTGATCTCGCACATCTCCGGGTTGATGAACTGCGCCACCTGCGCCTTTTTCTCGTGCGGGTGCAGATAAAAGTCGCTGGTGTGGAACAGCGCGTGGGCAAGATATTCACCCAGCTGGCGAGCGGCCTGCGGGTAATAGACATTCTTAATCAGCTCGCCGCGCCAGATGCGGTGGCTGGAGAGATCTTCCATCACCATCGCCGCCAGGTCCGGGTCAAAGTGGTGGATTTTCACCGTGTGCTGCGGACTGTGCCGATAGTGCTCGACCAGCGTTTGCGCCTCAAGCCGCGCGCGGTCCAGCGTCAGCGGCCACGACTCGCCGACGCAGCGCACGTAGGGCAGCGCCTGCTTAACGACGATGCGGCTCACGCCTGCGCTGTCGAAGATTTTGAACACCAGATTGAGGTTGCCGTCGCCCACCTCCTGCGCCTCCACCAGCGATGATGGGTTATCAACGCCGCCGAACTGCCTGGCATACTCCACGGCGTCCTGGGCGGTAAAGGTACGGTATTGCGACATGGCCTGCTCCTCGCGCGTTTTGCTAATTAAAGACATTTAGACGTCTATACATCTGGATTTCATCCTGACACAATGTGCTACAACAACGCAACAGAGAATTAACGACATGCAGACATTACAGACGACCAGCCTGCGGGTGGCGGATAATCAGCTCTTTATTCTCGACCAGCAGGCGCTTCCGCAGGAGAAACGCTGGCTGGACGCCTCCAGCGTCGAGGCGCTGGTGGGCCATATTCACGCCCTGCGGGTGCGCGGCGCGCCGCTGATTGGCCTCTCCGCAAGCCTGCTGCTGGCGCTGATGGCGGAAAACGGCAATAGCCGCGACGCGCTGGCGGCGGCGTTGGAAACGCTGCGCGCCTCGCGCCCGACGGCGGTGAACCTGATGAACAACCTCGACCGCATGAAGCAGGCGCTGTGGCAGGAAGAGTATGTTCCGGCCCTGGTGGCCGAAGCGCTGCGCCTGATTGAGGAAGACAGACAGCTTTGCGACGCGATTGCGAAAGCGGGTAGCGCGCTGGTGAAGCCCGGCAGCCGCCTGTTGACCCACTGTAATACCGGCGGGCTGGCGACCGCGGGCGTCGGAACGGCGCTGGGCGTGATTGCTCGCGCGCATCATGAGGGTAACGTTAGCAACGTCTGGGTGGATGAAACCCGTCCACTCTTGCAGGGCGGCAGGCTGACCGCGTGGGAGCTGGGCGAGCTGGGCGTTCCTTATCAGTTGATCACCGATTCTATGGCCGCCAGCCTGATGGCAAAAGGGCAGGTAGACGCCGTGTGGGTCGGGGCGGATCGCATCGCCGCCAACGGCGACGTGGCGAACAAAATTGGCACCTATTCCCTGGCGGTGCTGGCGAAATTCCACGGCATTCCGTTCTACGTTGCCGCGCCGCAGACCACGCTTGACCCTGGCTGCCCGAACGGCGAGGCGATCCCGATTGAGCAGCGCGCCGCCGGTGAGGTGACGGGCGTGGCCGGAAGCTTCGGTGCGGTGCAGTGGGCGCCGGAAAACGCGCGGGTTTACAACCCGGCGTTCGACGTGACGCCAGCGGCGCTGATAAGCGGATGGGTCCTTGATACGGGCGTGGTCACGCCTGAAGAGGTGGCGTCGGGAAAATTTGCCTGACCCGGGCTATCCTTTCAGAGGGTTCCTTTTCGAGGACAGTATCGTGACGCTCGATCCTGAAACAGACTTAAAACTGGAGCGCGTGGTGGACGCCCCGCGCGACCTGCTGTGGCTCTGCTGGACTACGCCGGAGCACATCAAAAACTTCTTTATTCCCGCTCCCCATAAGGTGACCGAATGCGATCTCGACCTGCGCGTCGGCGGGCGATTCAACACCGTATTTGAAGTGGACGGCCAGCGGATGGACAACCGGGGCGTATTTCTGGAGATTGACCCGGGTAAAAAGCTGGTATTCACCGACGGCTATACCGAAGGCTGGAAGCCTGCCGAAAAACCGTTTATGACCGCGATCCTGCTGCTGCAAGACGTCGGGGAGGGGAAAACGCGCTACACGGCGATTGCGCGCCATGCGACGAAGGAAATCCGCGAGCAGCACGAGCAGATGGGCTTCCACGAAGGGTGGGGGATTGTGCTGGATCAGCTGGTGGGGTATGTGAAGGGGCTGGAGCGTTGAAGCTCCAGCGGCCTGATGCCCTCACCCCGACCCTCTCCCACAGGGAGAGGGAGCAAACACTAAAAACGGCAGCTATAGCTGCCGTTTTGCTTTTACCTATGCCAGCTTTGGATACGCATCCGCGATCGCATCACCGGTAAACTGCGCGATCCATCCTTCGGGGTTATCGAAAATACGAATCGCCGTAAAGTTCGGCTCGGAACCCATATCAAACCAGTGCGGCGTGCCGGCGGGCACCGATATCAGGTCGTTTTTCTCGCACAGAACCTGGTACACCTCATCGCCAATGTGCAGGCAGAACAGCCCCGCGCCTTCCACGAAGAAACGCACTTCGTCTTCGCCGTGGGTGTGTTCGTTCAGGAACTTCGCGCGCAGCGCCTCTTTCTGCGGGTTATCGGCGCGCAGGCTAATGACGTCCCAGCTTTGATAGCCTTTCTCCGCGACTAGCCTGTCGATCGCGTGCTGATAGGCGTCGATCACCTTCTCCGGCGCGGGATCGCGGCCTAAATCACGATCCGCCGCCCAGCGCTCGAAGCGCACGCCTCTGGCGTTAAGCTTTTGGGCGATTTCATCGGCGTCGGTGCTGTGCCACTGGGGCTGGCTGGCGTCTTTGTCGGAATAGAGGGTCAATGCGCTCATGAAGGGATCTGCTCCGGATTAATCTCGTCAAACTGGTGGACCTGGTGATGATGGCTTGCGCCGTCGTCGTTACCGCGAATCAGCTGCAGGGTGCGAAAGCCGGCCTGCTCGGCGGCGTCCAGCTCCTGGTGAATGTCGGACAAGAACAGGATCTGCGACGGGGCAATGCCCGTTTGCGCCGCGATGTTCTGATAGGACTGCACCTCGCGCTTGGCGCCGATGCGCGTATCAAAATAGCCGCTAAACAGATGAGTAATATCACCTTCGTCGCTGTAGCCAAATAACAGTTTCTGCGCGGCAACGGAACCGGAGGAATAAACATAGAGATCAATACCCTGCGACTTCCATTTTTCCAGCGCGGGCAGGACGTCCGGGTAGAGGTGGCCGGTAAAGTCGCCGTTGACGTAGCCGTCGTGCCAGATGATGCCCTGCAGCGCCTTCAGCGCCGTGGATTTTCGGTCTTCATCCATAAACGCAAACAGCGCGTCGATAAGCTCACCCGTGGAGGAGTGCGGATTGCTGATTTCATCGCGCAGGTTGTCCAGAATTGATTTGACCGGCTCGGCGTACTGCTGGGCGGTGACAAACGCCGCCAGACGCGCGCGCGCGTAGGGGAACAAAACGTTATGGACAAAACGAATATCGCTGGTGGTCCCTTCAATATCCGTCACAATCGCGCGAATCATACTCTCTCCAGTTGTCGTAAACGCATCTCGCATTCGAATAAAAACTCTAATCCTTCCAGGTGACGGCGGGCTTCAGCCACGTCGCGCCCCCAGCAGGTTAAGCCATGGCCGCGCAGAAGAAAACCATAATTAAGCGGGCGCGCCTGCGCGGAGCGGGCGATTCGGGCGGCGAGGGCGTCGATGTCCTGGTCGTTGTCAAAGACCGGGATAGCCACCGTATCCCGATGCGTGGTCTGCCCGGCGAGGGATTTTTGCATCTCAAAGCCGCTGAGGTGGAGTTCATCCTCTTTCACCAGCCTGGAGAGCACCGTGGCGTTAACCGTGTGAACGTGCAGCACGGCGTTGGCCTCCGGGAACAGGCGATAGATCAGGGTATGCAGCCCGGTTTCTGCCGACGGCCTGCGGCCGGAGGGCGCGCGGTTGGTGGCGATCTCGACCTGGAGAAAATCGTCGGTCGTCAGGCTGCCCTTGTCCTTGCCGGATTCGCTAAGCCAGCACAGGCGCGCGTCCTGACGTATCGACATATTTCCGCCCGTGGCGGGCGCCCAGCCTTTGGCGCCGATCCAGCGGCAGGCGTCGACCAGATGTGCAAACTGCAGGTTGTCCGTCATTTTCCTTTACCCTCCCGGCCAGGAATATTCATATCGTTTAGACGTCTAAGCGTCTTGATTGCCAAAGAGTAACATCGTGTTATAGTGGCAGCAACATAAGTATTACAAACAGGCGCAGCACAATGAGCAACAACCCATTGATTCCAAAAAGTAAGCTTCCTGATTTAGGCACAACCATCTTTACCCGGATGAGCGCGCTGGCTCAGCAGCATAACGCCATCAATCTTTCGCAGGGGTTCCCGGATTTTGATGGTCCATCCTATCTGCAGGAGCGCCTGGCGCATCACGTGGCGCAGGGCGCAAACCAGTATGCGCCGATGACCGGCGTGCAGGCGCTGCGGGAAGCGATTGCCGATAAAACCGCGGAACTTTACGGCCACAGGCCGGATGCAAACAGCGACATCACGGTGACGGCGGGGGCAACAGAAGCGCTGTATGCCGCGATTACCGCGCTGGTGCGAAGCGGTGATGAGGTCATTTGCTTTGACCCGAGCTATGACAGCTACGCGCCTGCGGTAGAACTTTCCGGCGGCGTAGTGAAACGCATCGCGCTTCAGCCGCCGCATTTCCGCCCGGACTGGCAGGCGTTTGCCGCGCAGCTGAGCGACAAAACCCGTCTTGTCATTCTGAACACGCCGCACAACCCGTCCGCCACGGTGTGGCAGAAAGCGGACTTCGCCGCGCTATGGCAGGCGATTGCCGAGCGCGAGATCTATGTCCTGAGCGATGAGGTGTATGAGCACATCTGTTTTGCAAAGGAAGGGCATGCCAGCGTGCTGGCGCATCCGCAGCTTCGCGAGCGCGCCGTCGCCGTCTCATCCTTTGGCAAAACCTACCACATGACCGGCTGGAAGGTGGGCTACTGCGTTGCACCTTCGGCCATCAGCGCGGAGCTGCGAAAGGTGCATCAGTATTTAACCTTTGCGGTGAACACGCCGGCGCAGCTGGCGCTGGCGGATATGCTGCGCGCGCAGCCGGAGCATTATCGCGAGCTGCCGGATTTTTACCGCGCGCGCAGGGATCGCTTCGTTAGTGCATTAAGCCAGAGCCGCCTTGAGATTTTGCCGTGCGAAGGCACCTACTTCCTGCTGGCCGACTACAGCGCCATTTCCGATCTGGACGACGTGAGCTTTTGCCAGTGGCTGACGAAAGAGGTTGGGGTTGCGGCGATCCCGCTGTCGGTATTCTGCGCCGATCCCTTCCCGCACAGGCTGATTCGCCTGTGCTTCGCGAAGCAGGAATCGACGCTTCTCGCGGCGGCAGAGCGCCTGAATACGCTCTGACTATTTTACCGTCCAGGCCTGTGAGTAACGACGGTCTGCAAACAGCTCCAGCAGGCCGTTAATCTGCTTCAGGCGCAGCACTTCGTCGCTGTCCATGCCCAGCTCTTTTCCCACCCTCACATCGTCCCAGCCGAGCTGCACAAGTTCGCGCACAATCTCCGACATCGCGTGGATCTGGTGCCGTCCTCGGGCGCGGTTGTGGCGAATCGTCGCCGCCATGCGGTTGTATTTATCCTGACGGTCTTTTCGCAGGCAGGTAACGGGTAAATACCCCTTTAGCTGCCGTTTTAGCGTGGCTCTGTTTTTGCCAATTTCGTGGCGATGAAAGCCGTCGATAATTTCATAATGCTGCGCTTCGCTTTCCGTGACGACAATCGGCTGGGTGAAGCCGTCCAGCTCGAGGGATTTGCTCAATAATCGCTTTTCCGGCGGCGCGACGTTATTCGGGTTGTAGTCATTGGCGGTTATATCGTCCTGTTTGATCCACAGCACGCAGTCAACGGGCTGCTCGCGAAAAGGGCTGGTTTCATGTATCGCCTGACGAAAGGCGTTGATGGCGTCAATTCGCTGCGTTTCAGGAAGTGACTGAAGATATATTTTCATTTCGTCGATCAGTCGCTGCTGCATAATATATTCCATTCCTTACGTTTCAATTTAATCCGGTCGCTGTAGCGCTTGTAGTGTTTTGGCTTGTTGGGGCTAAAGGATAATGCCCGGCACCAGTAGTCGTTATTGAGAAGGACCTTGCAAATACGTCGCCAGGAGGGAATGTCTTTTGAACCGATATCGCCGTCCTGCGTATCTGGAATATCGGGCATGCCTTTATTGATGTACCAGTGCAAATAAACGGCGATTTTATTGCGGTAATGTTCCGCCGTATTTTGCGGCATGCTGTCGAGCAGCAGCAGGGCATATTCTTTCCAGCTGAGGCTCTCGGGCTTGAGGATTTTGCGGTGCCCGTAGAAATGGTTATCCTGGCCTGCATAGATGCCGCCGCTTCGTGCGCCGCTGACGCGCTCGCACATGGCGGCCCAGCGATCGGGTTCAATGACGTGATAAAGCCACAGCCCCTGGCGCTGCTCTGGGCCAAACGGTTCACAGATGCGCATGTAGCGCGGAGGGACGCCCGCCTGAAACATCAGGTCATACAGCGGGTTATAGCTATTGCCGGTTTTGGCGAACCAGGTCCACAGATCGGCCGTTTTCCAGTCGTAAATGGGATAGAGATACCATGCGTGCCCGCCGGGTGCGACGGTCGTCCAGGGCTTATCGTCGGCAAACCGCTGCTTGCGCGCGTTGGCGATGGTCAAAAAGCGGTTATAGGACTCGTCCGCGCGAATGCCGATCATGACGGCAGCAGGGCGATTGCTGGCAAACCAGTCGGAAAATGAACGGACAAACTCCTCGAAGGTCATTCCCGGTTGATAGAAATCGAAATAGTCAGGGGAGGTAATGGCCTCCGCCGGAGGTTGGCGCACCCATTTTGCCCCCGGTTCCCAGCACTGCCATTCAGGCTGGTACTGGGAAAGGGCGTTTTGGGTGGTAAGCGGGAGCGCGACCCAGTAGAAGTTATCAATCACGTCCCGGTACGCTTCTCGCATGTTCATAACATGCTCGATGGTGCAGGAGAATTGTGCTTCCCAGTCGATGAAGAGGACGCTAATTTTTTTATTTCGTTTACGGGCTAATTGCGCCGTCAGGTGCAGCATAACGGTAGAATCTTTCCCCCCGGAAAAAGAGACGCAAACCCGGGGGAAATTTTCAAGGGACCACTCAATGCGCTCCTGCGAGGCTTCAAGTACGTTTTGAACGAGCGGGTATTTATAGAGTGACATATTCAATCTCTTCCTGAGTATGAATGTCCAAAATCAGATAGTTACCCGAGTCAATATGTAATAACAAACCCTCTACGGCAAGGTGAATTTTAGAATAATGGCGTGCAGAACTGTTTCACAATGTGATGATTAACAATTGTGAAACAATTATGGCGGCTAGTTTTTTATTTTTTCGATGAACTGCGCGAAGATTCGGTTGTTTAATGCAGAGCGGTTATATTGCATATAGACGTCCGGCTTTGGTAATTTGAAACATATATCTACGGTTTTTAAATGCAAGCTATCTTTATATTGTTCAAATATAGGTGTGGGTACATAGCCTAATAGGTCGGTCGTGCTAATAACGTTCAGTATCGATATATACGAGTCGCTGCGAAACGCAATACTCCGTTCCGGAAAAAGCTTTTCAACCTGCATTTGGAACTCTCTGATGCCGGACTCCTGGCTTCTGAGCTGGGTGAATTTCTCCTGCAGCAGCTCTTCGTGCGTCATGTTTTCTCTGAATCGAGGATGGTCGCTGCGCCCAACTAACACCATCGGAAACTGCAGAAAATGAGTACAGATCACGGAGCGGTTATTTACCGGTGCGAAGGTGAAAACCAGATCGGCTTTGCGGTAGGCCAACAGATCTTCTGCCGTTTCAGGGGAAAGGACCATATCGTATTGATCAACTTCATAATTCTCCTCCTGAAGCAGCTGTCGTAAAAAGTCGGTGAGCCGTCCTTTAGCGACAATTTGCGGACAATAAATCACAAAATTCTTCTTCAGCTCTGACTCATTCATTATGTTGATGGTCTGCTCAATCTGGTTGAGGTTTTGCTCAAGATGATGATGCAGATTGACGCCGACCGTCGTGGGGGTAATGCCCTTTCCGGCACGAATGAATAAAGGATCGTTCAGCTGCGTGCGCAGGCGTTGAAGCGACTGGCTCACGGCCGAAGGGGTAATGTAGAGCGTCTCCGCCGCTTTACTGATGCTGAGGTTTTGGTAAATACACTCAAAAATGACTAAAAGGTTGAGGTCGAATTTTTTAAGGTCGTAAAGGTTGGCCATAGTTCATCCTGAGTGAGCTGACGTTGCGGGTTCTAGTACATAATCGGTAACTATAGTTCGAGGTTAACCATTTACAATCCTTGTGATTGGCTAACTTAAAACTATTTGAATATTTACTAAATATATCACGTTGCTCGATTATTGAAATAGAACTTTAATTAAGTTGAAGATATTTTTACTCGTAAAATGTGAGGATTTTTTTTTTAGAGATAATCCGTCGTTATACTTCCTCCTCATCCTATTATTCCCGCTTGTCGGTTTTACCCTTTTTATCCGCTATTGTAATTAATTCTCATTAATAATGTTCCCGAAGGGCGGACTGTGCGCGGCATGTTCGGTAAAACCTATCGTAATCATAGACAAGATTGCTACTGTTGCGGATTGCCCATTATTCACCTGGGTGATGTAATTAACGCGCTGTTACGGCCTTGATATAAAGGTATGTAGAGCGCAACGCAACGCCAGCTTAGGCTGGCACTGAATAACCTGCGGGAAGTTCAGGTATCAGGGCCGCCCGCTGAGGCGGCCTTTTTACGTTTAGGGTTTTCACCTGCATTTATCGCGTTGTTAGGTTTGGCTGATTGATTTGATAAAGCATACGCATTAGCCCCGATGAACAAAGTTGGTTACCTTATCTCTCAACGAAAACACGGAGGAAGTACAGATGTCTTTGATTAACACCAAAATTAAACCTTTTAAAAACCAGGCGTTCAAAAACGGTGAATTCATCGAAGTGACCGAGAAAGATACCGAAGGCCGCTGGAGCGTTTTCTTCTTCTATCCGGCTGACTTCACCTTCGTTTGCCCGACCGAACTGGGCGACGTGGCAGACCACTATGAAGAGCTGCAGAAGCTGGGCGTAGACGTTTACTCTGTTTCTACCGATACCCACTTCACCCACAAAGCGTGGCACAGCAGCTCTGAAACCATCGCGAAAATCAAATACGCGATGATCGGCGACCCAACCGGCGCCCTGACCCGTAACTTCGACAACATGCGTGAAGATGAAGGCCTGGCAGACCGCGCGACCTTCGTCGTTGACCCGCAGGGCATTATCCAGGCTATCGAAGTTACCGCTGAAGGTATCGGCCGCGATGCGTCTGACCTGCTGCGTAAAGTGAAAGCCGCTCAGTACGTGGCGTCTCACCCAGGCGAAGTGTGCCCGGCGAAATGGAAAGAAGGCGAAGCAACGCTGGCTCCATCTCTGGACCTGGTCGGCAAGATCTAAATTTCCGTCGTCTTTCACGCCATGGCTGCCATGGCGTCGCCTGCTTACCCCGGTCACTTACTTCTGTAAGCTTCCGGGGATACACAGGCTAGCCGCCTGGCTCTGACGCGAAATACCCGGAAATGGTTTCAGCTATGGGCGCGCCCGCGCCCATTTTATTTCAGCACCATGATGCAAGTTGCATTCAGGCCGCCCGCATAAGGCAGCTTGCATGATGACGTTTTAAGAGAGGGAAGAACAATGCTCGACACAAACATGAAAACCCAGCTCAAGGCCTACCTTGAGAAACTGACTAAACCCGTTGAGCTGATTGCCACGCTGGACGACAGCGCGAAATCGGCAGAGATCAAAGAACTGCTGGCTGAGATCGCCGAGCTGTCGCCGAAGGTGACGTTCAGGGAAGATAACTCACTGGCCGTGCGCAAGCCTTCTTTCCTGATCGCCAACCCGGGCTCCGACCAGGGGCCGCGTTTCGCGGGGTCTCCTCTGGGGCACGAATTTACCTCGCTGGTGCTGGCGCTGCTGTGGACCGGCGGTCATCCGTCAAAAGAGGCGCAGGCGCTGCTGGAGCAGATCCGCGATATCGACGGTGACTTTGAGTTTGAAACCTATTACTCGCTCTCCTGCCACAACTGCCCGGACGTGGTGCAGGCGCTGAACCTGATGTCGGTGCTCAACCCGCGCATCAAGCACACGGCGATTGACGGCGGCACGTACCAGAATGAAATCACCGAACGCAACGTGATGGGCGTTCCGGCCGTCTATTTGAACGGCAAGGAGTTTGGCCAGGGCCGCATGACGCTGAGCGAAATCGTTGCCAAAGTGGATTCCGGCGCGGAAAGACGCGCGGCGGAAGCGCTGAACAAACGCGATGCTTACGACGTCCTGATCGTGGGGTCCGGCCCGGCGGGCGCGGCGGCGGCGGTGTACTCCGCGCGTAAAGGCATTCGTACCGGCCTGATGGGCGAGCGTTTCGGCGGCCAGGTGCTGGACACCGTTGACATCGAAAACTACATTTCCGTGCCGAAGACCGAAGGTCAGAAGCTGGCAGGCGCCCTGAAGGCGCACGTTAGCGACTACGACGTAGATGTGATCGACAGCCAGAGCGCCAGCAGGCTGGTTCCGGCGGCGGTTGAAGGAGGTCTGCACCAGATTGAAACGGCCTCTGGCGCGGTATTGAAAGCGCGGAGCATCATCATTGCCACCGGTGCAAAATGGCGCAACATGAACGTGCCGGGTGAAGATCAGTATCGCACCAAAGGCGTCACCTATTGCCCGCACTGCGACGGCCCGCTGTTTAAAGGCAAGCGCGTGGCGGTGATCGGCGGCGGTAACTCCGGCGTTGAGGCGGCTATCGACCTGGCGGGGATCGTTGAACACGTGACGCTGCTGGAGTTTGCTCCAGAGATGAAGGCGGACCAGGTGCTGCAGGACAAAGTGCGCAGCCTGAAAAACGTCGACATCGTGCTGAACGCGCAGACGACAGAAGTGAAGGGCGACGGCAGCAAGGTGACCGGTCTGGAATACCGCGACCGCGTAAGCGGAGACGTCCACAGCGTTCAGCTTTCGGGGATCTTTGTTCAGATTGGCCTGCTGCCCAACACCACCTGGCTGGAAGGCGCGATTGAGCGCAACCGCATGGGCGAGATCATCATCGACGCTAAATGCGAAACCAGCGTGAAGGGCGTGTTTGCCGCCGGCGACTGCACAACCGTCCCGTACAAGCAGATCATCATCGCGACTGGCGAAGGCGCGAAGGCATCGCTGAGCGCTTTCGACTACCTGATCCGCACCAAAACCGCATAATAAAAGAAAGTAAGACGACACCTGCACAGCCGCCTCTCCACGAGGCGGCTTTTTTTTAGTTCTATTTTTTTTACCGATTTTCCTTCCGATTTTTTCCTTCAAGAATCGAGTTGCCCGCTTTGATCAAAGAAAATATTTAATGTATTGCTAATATCTGCGAGATTTTTAGCGGATAATTATTTGCATTTCGTATGAATGATAAAAACATATTCACCAATTCAATATATGACGCGCTGTCATTATTTGAGTCTACAGGTCTGGCGCTGCGTGATTTTTTTAACGCCGCGGAAATGACCTCCCGAAATAAGGCCTTGCGACAGCTTCTTCCCGAAAGCGCAGAGTGGCATGACGATATCTGGCTGGATATTGAATATGATTTCAATGCGCTCTTCGTCGGCCCTATGGCCCCGCTGGCTGCGCCTTACGCCTCGGTGTATATCGATGATGAGCCGATGGTGATGGGCCCGACGACCCTTGGGGTACGCGAGTTTTTACACAGCATTGGTCTGTTTGTTAATGATGAAAACGGCGTGCCGGATGACCACGTTAGCTTTGAGCTGGAATTAATCGTGATGTTATCCGCTCATGCCAGGCAGTCACCGCAATATCATGACGCATTAACCCGTTTCACAACGGGACATGTCGAATTATGGCTGCCGACATTTATTGAAAGAATAAATAACAAAGCAAAAACTTCCGCAATCAAATCGGTCGCGAATCGTATGACTAATTGGTTAGATGAATTAAAAGCGAGAGTAATATTATGAGCATTGATACAGGGCAACTGAACAGGCGCTCCTTTTTAAAGGGGCTCATTGCATTAGGCACGGTCGCCGCGTTACCCGGCGGATTATTATCCTCCCGCTGCGCGATGGCGCAGCCGCCGATTCCGTTTAATCCGAAGACCTACAAAATTTTCCGCAACGCCTGCCCGCGCAACTGCTATGACACCTGTAGCTTAAAAACCTGGGTGAAGGATGATGTCATCACCTTCGTTGAAGGCGCGGGCGAATCGACCTTTACCCACGGCTCGCCGTGCGTGAAGGGGCTGACCTATCCTCGCCGCGTTTACTCTCCGGACCGCATTAAATATCCGATGATTCAGGACGGGCGCGGCAGCGGTAAATGGCGCCGCATCTCCTGGGATGAAGCGATGCAGCGTATTGCCAGCAAAATGCTGGAGATCAAAAAGAAAGACGGCTCCCTGCTGGGGCTGGCGCTGACGAAATACTCCGGCAACCTCGGCGTGATGAGCTATGCCGTCGAGGGGATGATGTCCTCTCTGGGCTACACCACCCGCTTTGCGGGCACGCCGTGCTGGCCTGCGGGCATTGACGCGCAGCATTACGACATGGGCGACATGTGGTGTAACGACCCGGAAGATATGGTGAAAGCCAAGTACATCATCCTTTGGGGCGCGAACCCGGCGTGGTGCTCCATGCACTCCATGAAGTACATCTACGAGGCGCGCGAGAAAGGGGCGAAGGTGGTCGTGATCGATCCGCTGTTCTCGCAAACCGCCGCAAAAGCCGACCTCTACCTGCGCGTGCGCTCGGGCTCCGACGGCGCGCTGGCGCTCGGCATGGCCCGCCACCTGGTCGACATCGGCCGCGTGGACCAGGATTTTGTGAACAACTATGCCCACGGCTATCCGGAGTTTGAGCAGTACCTGCTCAATAACGTGACGGTCGAGTGGGCTTCTGAAATCTGTGGCCTGGCCCCGGACGTCATTCGTCAGCTTGCCGAAGAGTTCACCGCCGTGAAGCCGTCCACCGTCTGGATTGGCTACGGCATGCAGCGCCACGTCAACGGCGGCGCGAACGTACGCGCGATCGATGCGTTTGTGGCGATGACCGGCAACATCGGCGTAGAAGGCGGCGGCGCGCGCTACGGCCATCTGCAAACCTGGGGCTATAACTACCATGCCATGACGCAAAAGCCGCCGGTCGGATCGGTCGGCATGGAAGGTGCCTCAGGCCCGGTCGGGGAATTCGTCAGCGACAGCGGCGAAAAGAGCAAATACGCCGACCGCGCGCTTAACCTTAACCAGACCGCGCAGAGCATTCTGGACGCCAACGATCCGCCGATTCGCATGCTGTGGGTAGCCTGTAAGAACCCGTTCGCGCAGGACTTTGACCGCAACAAGATGGAAAAAGCGTTCGAGAAGCTGGAGATGGTCGTCTGCGTTGACCAGTTCTTTAACGAGACGGTACAGCACGCGGACATTGTTCTGCCCGTCACCACCACGTTCGAGCACTGGAGCGCCTCGTCTTCCTACTGGCACTACTGGCTGACGGTCAACGAGCCGGCCATCAAGCCCATGTACGAATGCAAGAGCGACCTGGACATTGCCGTGCTGCTCTCCCGAACCATCAACAAAATGGAGCCGGGTTCGTGTACCTTCCCTCAGGATGTCGATCAGAAAAAATGGCTGGATCTCGAGTTCAACGACGGGCTGGCGAAGCAGTTTGGCATCAGCTCCTGGGACGATCTGCTGGACGGGCCGGTGAAGGCCAAAATGCCGAGCAGCGCCGCCTGGCACGATCGCAAGTTCAAAACGCCGTCGGGTAAATATGAATTTTTATCCGAACGCTGTGCGAAAAACGGCCATAAGGCGCTGCCGGAATACCTGCCGGCTGCCGAAGGCAAGCTGCCGTTCCACCTCTTTACGCCGCACCTGCAGTACGGGCTGCACTCCCAGTTCGTTAACCTCGACTGGATGCAGGTCTTCTGGCCGGAGCCGTTCGTCTATATCCACCCGGTAGCGGCGGAGAAAAAAGGCATCCGCGACCTGGCGAAAGTTCGGGTATTCAACGAGATCGGTGAAGTGGAGCTGCGTGCCAAAGTGACCACCAACGTGCCGGAAGATTTCCTGGTGATGTATGAGTCCTGGTTCAACAAGCTCAGCTATAACGTGCAAAACGTGGTGAAAGATACCCCGGCCGATATGGGCCTGATGGCCACCGGCGCGCCGGGCGCGGCGATCCACGACCAGTTTGTAGACATTGTCCTCATCGCGAATGAAGGAGTAGAGGCATGAGACGCGCATTTTTAGTGAACAGTGATAAGTGTATTGGCTGCCGCGGATGCGCAATGGCCTGCAAAAGCTTTAACCAGCTTGAGCCGGAACGCTTCTGGCGCAACGTCTACCCGCTGGATAAAGAAATTTATCCGCACGAGGAGCGCGCCTTTTTCTCGCTGGCCTGCAACCACTGCGAAAACCCGGCCTGCCTGGCGGCCTGCCCGGTTGAGGCGTACACCAAACGCGACGACGGCGTGGTGGTGCATAACCCTGAGCGCTGCATCGGCTGTAAAAACTGCATCCGCAACTGCCCTTACGGCGCGCCGCGCTTTAACGAAGAGACGCAGAAAGCCGAGAAGTGCAGCATGTGCTACGAGCGTCTGGATATCGGCATGAACCCGGCCTGCGTGAACGCCTGCCCGGTGGGCGCGCTGACGCTTATCGATCTGGACGCCGATCCGCTGCCAAACAACGCGGTGCAGTACCCGCCGGGCTTCCCGCGCATGCCGCAGCTCAATCCGGGAACGCGCTTTATTCTCGCTCGTCAGCCTAAACAGCCGGGGGATAAATAATGGAAAAGTACGAACTGCCGCTGGTGATTTTCACCGTGCTGAGCCAGATGTCCGTTGGCATGACGCTGCTGCTGACCTGGCGCACGCTGCGCGGAGAGCTTGAGGGCAACCGCATTCACTGGCTGATAACGGGTCTGATCCTCGGCGTGGCGTCCATCGCCGCGATCCTGCACCTGGCGCACCCGGAGCACGCCTATAACGCGCTGATTAACCTCAAGCACGCCTGGCTGAGCCGCGAAATTCTGGGCGCAACGCTTTACGGCGGCACGATTGGCCTGGCGTTCCTGACCAAAGGCAACAAGGGCGCGGCACTGCTGGCGTCCCTGTTCGGCATTCTGCTGGTTGTTGTCCAGGGCATGACCTACGCTGCCCCTGCGATGCAGGCGATTGCCAACGGCATCACCATGATGCTGTTCTTCGCCACCGTCTGGGTGATGGGCTGCGCCGCCGCGCCGCTGCTGCGGCTGAACGCCTCTGGCTGCGCCCTGCGCAATGGCGTGCTGGTGCTGATGGCGCTAATGATTGCCGCGCCGGTGATGTGGCTGAGCGGGGGAACCATCATGAAGATGACTGCCCACGCGTGGCTCAGCTCGCCGCTTTATCTGGGAAGCCTCGCCTGCTGTGCGGTAGGCTGCGCGCTGACGATGATGCGTCAGCCGATGCAGAAGGCCGTTTTCGCCATCCTGCTGGTGGGCCTGGTATTAAGCCGACTGACGTTCTTCGGCGACACGGTGAGCACCATCGTCAATATTGGTCACTTGTACTGAGAGCAAAAACCCCGCTGAAGCGGGGTTTTTTATGCGCGCTATCTGACCACCATCACCGGAATATGGGTATGGCGGATCACGCTGGAGGCGTTGGAGCCTAAAAGATGCGTGGTGATCGACGGATTGCGCGAACCGATGACGACGACGTCGGCCTTCAGCTCTTCCGCCAGTTCGTTCACAACGTCGCGCACGCTGCCAAACCTGACGTGGGTTTTAATACGTGAAGGATCGATGCTGAAGTGCCCGACCATGGTTTGCAGGCGCGTTTCCGCTTCGTGCTGAAGATGTTCCTCAAAGCGGCGCACGTCGGCGGCGAAGCGGTGCAGGCTGAGGCTGGCGGAACCCGGCAGAACGTGTAAAAGATGAATGATCCCATCCTGCTGCGCCAGGAACTCCGCGTGGCGTACGGCCTTGTCGCTCAGCTCCATTTCAAAAACATCAACCGGCATTATGATTGTCTGATACATACCCGTTTCTCCTTGTTTAAAAACGCTAAAAGCATTCAACCACAAAATAATACGGGTTTCTGCTAGCCGTCTGGCACTTTTTTGCTTTGCCAGGACAAATCTTAAATACCGATATTTCCAGGGCGGATCGCCTGGGGTAGCTACCCTTTTAGAAGCTTACCCGCATCTCTGGAGGTCGAATGAAAGCACTCACTTACCACGGTCCACACCATGTGAAGGTAGAAAATGTCCCCGATCCCATCATTGAACAGCCTGATGACATTATTCTCCGCGTAACGGCGACGGCCATCTGCGGCTCTGATCTTCATCTCTATCGAGGCAAGATCCCGAAGGTGGAGCACGGCGATATCTTTGGGCACGAGTTTATGGGGGAAATCGTCGAGTGCGGCCGCGACGTGAAGGGGCTGCAAAAGGGCGAGCGGGTCGTTATTCCCTTCGTGATAGCCTGCGGGGACTGCTTCTTCTGCCGCATCAATCAGTTTGCGGCCTGTGAAAAAACCAACGCCGGGCAGGGCGCCGCGCTGAACAAGAAACAGATCCCCGCACCGGCAGCGCTCTTTGGCTACAGCCACCTCTACGGCGGCGTGCCGGGCGGCCAGGCGGAGTACGTTCGCGTGCCGAAAGGCAACGTGGGGCCGTTCAAAGTGCCCCAGCTGCTGTCAGATGACAAAGCCCTGTTCCTCTCGGATATCCTGCCGACGGCCTGGCAGGCCGCCAAGAACGCCCAGATTGAGAAAGGCTCAAGCGTGGCCATCTTTGGGGCGGGTCCCGTCGGGCTGCTGACCATCGCGTGCGCGCGGCTGCTGGGCGCAGAACAGATTTTCATCGTCGATCATCATGCCTATCGGCTGCGTTTTGCTCAGGAACGCTACGGCGCTATCTCCATCAACTTCGACGAGGACAGCGATGCCGCCGAAAAAATTATTGAGCAAACGGCCGGCCAGCGAGGCGTGGATGCGGTTATTGACGCGGTGGGCTTTGAGGCTAAAGGTAGCACCACGGAAACGATCCTCAGCAACCTCAAACTTGAAGGCAGCAGCGGCAAAGCGCTGCGCCAGTGCATTGCCGCCGTGCGGCGCGGCGGGGTGGTCAGCGTGCCGGGAGTGTATGCCGGGTTTATTCACGGCTTCCTGTTTGGCGACGCCTTTGACAAAGGATTGAGCTTTAAGATGGGACAAACCCACGTTCATGCGTGGCTCGGAGAGCTGCTGCCGTTAATCGAAAAAGGCCTGCTGACGCCGGAGGAGATCGTGACGCATTATCTGCCGCTGGCGGATGCGGAGCGCGCCTACAAAATTTTCGAAAAGCGGGAAGAAGAGTGCCGCAAGGTGATTTTGGTGCCCGGCGCGGCGTCCGCGGAAGCGGCGGAGCAGAAGGTCAAAGGTCTGGTTAACGCGTTTCCTGGCGGGGTCGTGTGACATTGAGCGCTTACTCATGTCGCTCAAGATAGAGCACGGCAATGACGATGACCGCCAACATAATAAGAAATACCAGCGTAATAACCAGCGCCTCACCCATGACCGTCCCCGCGGCACCAAAACAGATTAAGCGTGGATTAAGGCCGTTTTGCGGGAAATAGGAGGATTGGGTGAAATTGCACAAAGAGGATGCATGGCATCCTCCGGTCTGCGCGCAGGGCGCATGTGCAGGGGGGGATTAACGCAGGTATTCGCCCGCGGCTTCCGGCTGGTAGAGCAACTCAAGCACTTCAAGATGGGCAGAGGCACCGCCGGGCAGCTCCCAGTGAATGGTGTCACCGGTGCGCAAACCGAGCAGCGCAGCGCCCACGGGCGCCAGCACGGAAAGCTGCGCGCTGCTGTCGGTCATATTCGCCGGATAGACCAGGGTGCGGGTCAGCTCCTCGCCGGTCGTCAGGTTGCGGAACTTCACCTGGCTGTTCATCGTCACCACGTCGTGCGGCATCGACTCGGGCGTGCACATTTGCGCACGGTCAAGCTCCTCGTTCAGGGCGTCGGCAACCGGGAGCGAGGCGAACTCCGGTTTTTCCAGGAGTCGGTCGATACGTTCTGCGTCAAGTTCGTTAATGATGATTGTAGGTCTGGACATTTTTACTCCATGTCGTTAATGCTGCGCGTCACGCAGAAACCAATCCAAAAGAAAACCCTCGCCGTCTGGCAGCGAGGGTTTAACTCTCCTGATGATACTTGCTGAATGCGCAAGTTTGAAGTGATGCGGGTCACATTCATGCGCCAGATGAATTTTTAGCGAAAAAGGTGAAGCCTCTCAAATTTGCATTATTCTTTTTAAGCGCCCTTTGTCGGCGCCTATCCGCATCCCGCGTTTCTTCCAGGAGATCTCATGAGCGATTACGACAAACTTACCTTGAAAGACGGCAGCTATTTGTACTTTAAGGACTGGGGAAGTGGGCAGCCCATCGTGTTTAGCCACGGCTGGCCGCTAACGGCAGATGCCTTTGAAGATCAAATGTTATATCTGGGGTCGAAAGGATTTCGCGTCATTGCGCACGATCGCCGCGGGCATGGCCGCTCGGCGCAGCCGTGGGACGGCCACAACATGGATCAGTATGCTGACGATCTCGCCGAGCTGACCGCGCATCTCAATCTAAAGGATGCCGTTCACGTGGGGCATTCGACGGGCGGCGGGGAAGTGGCGCGCTATATTGGTCGCCACGGCACGGATCGTGTCGCCAAAGCGGCGCTGATTGGGGCGGTAACGCCGATTATGATCAAAACCGATTTCAACCCGAACGGGGTGCCGAAAGAGGTGTTTGATGGTATTCGGGAAGGGGTGGTTAACGACCGCGCCGCGTTCTTCTATGAGCTAACCAGCGCGTTCTTCGGCTACAACCGTCCTGGGGCCAAAGAGTCCAAAGCGGTGCGGGAAAGCTTCGTTGAGCAGGGGCTTCAGGGCTCGATCAAGGCGCTTTACGACTGTGTAAAAGCGTTCTCGGAAACGGACCTGCGCGAAGATCTGAAAAAGATGACCATTCCTACGCTGGTGATCCACGGCGATGACGATCAGATCGTCCCGATCGAGACCTGCGGTCGCGTGGCGGCGGAAATCCTGCCGAACGCCGAGCTTAAAGTCTACGAGGGGGGCTCGCACGGTATCTGCACCACCCATAAGCATCAGATCAATGAAGATTTGCTGAAATTTATTCAGTCATAATATCTCGCGGATTGCGCTACGCTGATCGTCCTGAACCAGGGCCATGAGCGAAGCGCAATTCGTATGCCCATCTTAAAGAGAGCACTATGTACTTTTACCAACCGTCTCAGGGGCACGGCCTGCCGCATGACCCGCTGAACGCCATTATCGGCCCGCGCCCGATTGGCTGGATCTCATCCTGCGATAGCGACGGACGGCTAAACCTCGCGCCGTATAGCTTCTTTAACTGCTTTAACTACCGCCCGCCGATTATCGGTTTTTCCAGCAACGGCTGGAAGGACAGCGTGCGCAATATTACCGAAACCGGGGAGTTTGTCTGGAACCTGGCGACGCGCGATCTGGCAGAGGCGATGAATCAGACCTCCGCGATGCTCCCGCACGGTGAGGATGAATTTAACTTTGCCGGCCTTACGCCCGCAGCCAGCAGGCTGGTGCGCGCGCCGCGCGTAGCGGAAAGCCCGGTTAACTTCGAGTGCCGGCTTTCACAGCGTATTCAGCTTACGGGCGCCGACGGTACGCTGATTGACACCTGGCTGGTGCTGGGTGAGGTGGTCGGAATTCATATCGCCGAAACGCTTCTGGAAGAGGGCATTTACCAGACCGCCAGGGCGCAGCCCATCCTGCGCGCGGGCGGGCCGACGGCCTACTATGGCATCAGCGATGAACATCGCTTCGATCTGGTTCGCCCCGGTGCGGGTCAGTAGCCAACTTTATCAATCACGAACTGCTTGCCGCAGTTGCCCGGATGCGGCTGCGGAGCAAATGAACCTGCCGAGAGCGGATTATTAATGGTGCTGGCCTTTAGCGAGATCTGCATTTCCGTCAGATACGCCGGGCTGCCGTTGCAGGTGAGCTTGAACGCTTTCACGTTCTCTTTGCCCCAGCCTTTCGCCACGGCAGCGTCAAAATCGCGGCGGCTTACGGTTTTTCCGTAATTCTGCGCCAGAAAATTCCCCACCGCGCTCTCCTTAACTTCCTGATTCATCCGCACCATGGTGCCGAAATAGGCGTCCGGATCGAAGCCAAAGCAGACGCCATGCTTGGCATATTCGTAGCGCTCAAGGCAGGAATTTCCTCCCGCAGCGGGCATGACGCTGTTCAGCTTCGCGGCGGCAGAGAGGGATAAGCCTGTTTCGGCGGCCGCACATTTACGGCTGGCGCGAGCTTCCGGCGAGTTAGGCACGGGCCGGGTGGCGCAGCCAAAGCGCATCCAGCGGCGTTCGTCCACGCCCCGCGCGGCGACCGACTTAGGCAGGCCGGGCCAGAGCCCGTGAACGGTCAGAAAATCGGTTTTGCGGTCGCTCTCTTTTTGCATGCGGCACTCGGGCGGCTCGTTTCGATTGCGTTCGACCATGCTCTGGCAGAAACCCGTTTGCCAGGAGAGCGCCAGAACGTAGCGATCGAAGTCGCCGTACTGCGTCGCCTTAAGCGGTTCTGCCTGCGCGGAGAATATGCAGAGTGCAAGCGCGATGGCGCCAGAGGGGATAACGACATCCTTCCTGAACATTTAATTTCCTGATAGATGGGTGTGATTTATTTCTGAGGATTATTAAAGCACAAAAAGCGCCGGGAGGCGCTTTTTGATGGTCAGGAAATTTAGCTTATGGCAGAGCCGGGGACCATAATTTCCGTGGCGATTATTACGATGATCAGGCCCACGACGACGGGGACCGAGGTGCGTTTTACCACTTCAAACGGAGAGATTTTCGCCATACCGGCAACGGCGACCACGACGCCGGAGACCGGGGAAATGGTGCGTCCGAGGTTTGATGCCTGCAGCATAGGAATCGACAGATAGGCCGGGTTAATGCCGGATGAATGGGCCAGCTTCGGGATCATCTCAACGAAAGCATAGAACGGGGCGTTACCGGAACCGGTGGTCATCGCCGCCAGCATGGTTAACACCACCAGCACCAGCATCAGGATAATGCTGGCCGAACCGAACGAGGTGGCGATGGAGATCAGGCTCTGAATAAAGCCGATGGTGCTCAGGCCCTGGGCAAACACGCCCGCGGCCACCAAAAGCATCACCACGCTGGCAAAGGCATCGGCCATGCCGCGATAGGCCACTTCCAGGCCCGCAAAGACTTTTTGCGTATTGAAGCCGCGAACAAATTCCAGCACCGCCGCCAGCAGCATGCAGATCACCAGAATGGTAATAATGTGCAGCTGCGGACCCCATTTACCGTCAAAAATCAGCACGCCAATAATCGGGGTGAACGGCAGAATGGCGTAAAAGGCGGGCGCGGTGGTGGTGATCTCACTCACGTCCAGCATCTCGTGATGTATGTTCTCTTTTTTATCGAGATAGCGCTGCCAGAAGAAGTGCGCAATGGCCATGCCGATAATGGCGGCAATAGAAATAGGCAGCGTGGTTTTAAAGGCAAAGTCGATCAGCGACATTTCAGCGGCTTTGGCCGCCAGCACCACGTCGCCGGACGTTGGGGAAAGAATAATCGCCGCAGGGGAGGCGCAAATGGCCGCCGCCGCGCCGCGGCTAATGCCCACGTTTACCATCACCGGGAACAGGGTCGCCATTAATAACACGCCGAGGCCGGTCGCCGAGGAGACGGCGAGGGACATCAGGCAGGCAACGAAATAGGCGGCGATCATCAGCAGGTACGGGGAGTTAATAAACTTGAGCGGCTTGGACGCCAGCTTCACCACCATGTCGTTCGCGCCGATGTGGGTCATATAGGCGGCGAAACCGCACAGCATCATGATCATCATGCCCAGATCGCCGCCGCGGCTCATGAGCAGAATCTTTATGTATTCAACGATGTCGGTGGCCGTATAGCCGGTGCTGGTTTCGCTGGCAGGCAGAACCTGGTGGCCCATGAGCGCGCTGATAATTAGCAGCGTCAGGCCGCCAACAAACAGTACGCCCGTCGCGGAATAGCCTTTGATGATGTAGCGCGCAACGCCGACAATGACGACGACTCCAATAAGGAGTTCGATAAACGTTAGCATGGTTTCCCCTGTATCCTTGCAGCCCAAGAGTAAAAAAATCAATAAAAAAGAAGGATGAAATGTGCCGAATTAACCATCATCCATAGCTGATTAAAATCAATAAATGGATGACTAAAGAAGATATCGGCATTATTTTGCCATCGGTACAACATTTATGTCATGACTTTATTGACCGCCTGAATGCGTATTATATGTCATTAATCTGCTACTAAATTGTTAGCGTGCTGAGGATAATTAACAGATACCGGATAAAAAACGTAAATCTCTTTAAACGCGCTGTTCAATGTTTTCTTTTCCCGCTTATACTCGGCCCACTTTTCATCACCCGATGACGCCGCTATGCACGCCAGCTGGACCTACCGCCTGCGCTTTCTCAAAAAGCATCTGTTGATGTTTTTGATGGCCTTTGGCTGGCTGCTGATCCAGAGTCAGGTTGCGGTTGCGTCTCACGATTGCTCCATCGATCTTCGCGGAGAGGTTGCCGCTATCCAGCACATGGAGATGATGGGCAACGCCGCGCCGCAGGACGCGTCCGACGCATCGCCGCTGTGCGAGAAGCACTGCGTGCCGGATCAGGTTCAGAAAGAACCGGCCCAGCCGCAGCTCGTCGCGCTCCCGTCAGCAATGACGATCGCCCTGAACGTGCCGGAATGCCGCTCTGCTGGCTATTCTGCATGGTCCGTTAACCCGCCCGCCGTGGGGCCACCGGCAACGATTCGCTATTGCCGGTTTAGAGAATAAAAACCTGTTAATTCGTTGATTTTAATTTACGTTTAACAGGAGCTTTATCATGCGTGCTTTATTTTTCTCCGCGCTGCTTGGCGCATCGCTTTCTTTCGCCCCTTATGCCGCTCAGGCCAACGAGGCTGTCGCCCCTTCGGCGCAGCGCTGGCAGGGCCGCGGGGTTGTCCAGTCATTCTCTGCGCAATCGGTCATGCTCCAGCATGACGCCATACCCGAACTGAAATGGCCAGCCATGACCATGCCCTTTACCTTATCTTCCGGTGCCGTGCTGAACGGCGCGAAGCCGGGTGACAAGGTGACCTTCATCCTCGAACGCGCGGGCGAGGGTTTCCAGATTGTCTCGCTGACGCCGCAGCGCTAGGCGAGGACACCATGAAACAACACACACTGGGCCTGTGGCTCGGTGGGGTGCTGTTCGGCCTCTTGAGCTCCGCCGTACAGGCGGAGCCGTGGACGCTTGAACAGACCCTCGCCGAAGCCCAACGCTATTCAGCCGAACTTTCCGCCAGCCGCAACGAGGCGCAGGCGCTGGATGCGATGGCCGATTCCGCCACGCAATTACCCGACCCGAAGCTGAAGTTTGGCATTGAAAACGTGCCCGTACAGGGCAGCAACGACCGGCGAATGACGCGGGAAGGCATGACCATGCAGAAAATTGGCATCATGCAAAGCTACGTCAGCACCGAGAAGCGCGAGCGCAAGGCGCAGACGTTCCAGGCGCAGGCACGGGGCGTGCTGGCAAAGTCTGAGGCGATCCGCGCGGCGCTTCAGCGCGATACCGCGCAGGCGTGGCTGGATTTGGCGCTTGCGCAGCAGGCGTTGAAAACCGCCAGCGCGCTGGTCGGCGAAACGGAACGCCAGCGCGGCGTACAAAAGGCGAGCGTCGGAGCCGGCGGTTCCGCCCCGGACAGCGTGCTGGCATTGCAGGTCACCCTGAGCGCGATGCGCGACAAAGAGACGCTGGCGCGTCGCGACGTCAGGCTTGCCCAAAGCAGGCTGCTCCAGCTGACGGGGCAGACCATCACCGACGCGAGCGGGCCGCTCCCGCGCTACCAGCGCCTGCCTGCGGATATCACTACCCTGGAGGCGGGCGTGCTGCAGCATCCTGAGGTGGAAGCCGCCCGACGCGAAGCGGAAACGGCAAAGGCCCGTTCGGCGCAATCCGCGGTGGCGGCCATTCCCGACGTTGACGTAGAGGTGTATTACGCCCATCGCGCTGAAGGCTATGACGACATGGCGGGCGTAATGTTTAGCGTCGATCTTCCGCTGTTTCAGTCCAAAAGGCAGGACAAAGCGTATGCCGCCGACGTTTCCCGCTCCATGCAGGCGGTGGACCAGCTCACGCTTATCAAACGTGAACATATGGCGCAGATCCAAACGCTGGTGGCGCAGTATCAGGCGGCGCAGGCCCTGTGGCAGCGTCAGCGGGACGACGTGTTACCGCTGCAGCGCCAGAGGCTAAACGTCATGACGGCCCAGTATCGCTCGGGACAATCGGATCTTCCCGCGCTGCTGGAGGCACGCCGAAGCGTGCTGGATACGGAACTGGCGGTAAACCAGGCCGAGCGCGAGATGGCGCGCACCTGGTCCGCCGTAAACTGGCTGATCCCGCAGGAGCTGGCGCAATGAAAAAACTGACCTTAACTACCTTCGCCCTTGCGATCCTCGCCGCAGCCGGCGGCGGCTACCTGCTGGGACAGAAAACGGCCCATCACCCCACGGCGGCTCCGGCGCCAGAGCGTACCGTGCTGTACTGGTACGATCCGATGGTGCCCGGACAGCGCTTTGACAGGCCGGGTAAATCCCCGTTTATGGATATGGCGCTGGTTCCACGCTATGCCGATGAAGAGAACGCGGCGAGCGGGGTGGGGATTAGCACCCGGCAGCAGCAGAATCTCGGCATGAAGACGGCAAAAGCGCAGATGCGCCAGATGGTCTCTCCGTTCTCGGCGTTTGCCACGGTGTCTGCCGATGAGCGCAGCGTGTCGGTGGTCCCTGCGCCCGCGAACGGCGTGGTCTCAAAGCTGTTTGTGAACGCGCAGCAGCAGCAGGTCAAGGCCGGAGAGCCGCTGGCACAGCTGTGGATGCCGCAGTGGACGGCCGCGCAGCAGGAGTATTTGGCCGTTCGCCAGCTGGGTGACGGAGGATTAACCCGCGCCGCGCGGGAGCGGCTGGCGCTGCAGTTTATGCCGGAAGAGGTGATTCGCGCGGTGGAGCGCAGCGGCAGGCCGCAGGCCACGCTGACGCTGCGGGCCGAACGGGCGGGATACGTCGTGAAGCTGGACGTGCGGGAGGGGGCGCAAATCACGGCAACCGCGCCGCTTTTCGAAATCGCAAGCCTTGACCCCGTCTGGCTGATTGTTGATTACCCGCAGGCTCAGGCGCAGTCCCTGACGGTGGGCAGTGAAATGGTCGCCACGTCGGAGAGCTGGCCCGGCGAGGAGTTTCACGGTGCGGTCAGCGAACTGCTGCCGCAAATGGACGCCGCGACCCGAACCCTAAAAGCCCGCGTTGCCCTAAGGAATGCCGGGCAGAAGCTGAGGCCCGGAATGTATCTCACGGTTCGCCGCGCGCAAACCCCAGAGCGCCCGCCGGTATTGGCCGTGCCTGAGGAGGCGGTCATCAACAGCGGTGACGCCTCGCGGGTGCTGATCGCGACGGGGGACGGCTACTTCAGGCCGGTGAACGTCACGCCGGGCATCACGGCGCAGGGGTGGACGGAAATTCGCGCGGGGCTGAAGGAGGGCGAAACCGTGGTGACGTCCGGCCAGTTCCTGATTGATTCAGAAGCCAGCCTTCGCAGCGTCATGCCGGAGGTGACGCCATGATTGCGGCCATCATTCGCGCTTCATTGCGTAACCGACTGCTGGTGATCCTTGCCGCGCTGGCAATGGCGGGGTGGGGCATTTGGGCGGTGCAGCGCGCGCCGCTGGACGCGCTGCCCGATCTTTCTGACGTGCAGGTTATCGTTAAGGCAAGCTATCCCGGCAAAGCGCCGCAGGTGATTGAGGATCAGGTCACATGGCCGTTGACCACCTCCATGCTGTCCGTTCCGGGGGCGAAAACGGTCCGTGGGTTTTCAATGTTTGGCGATGCTTACGTCTACGTTCTGTTTGAAGAGGGGACCGATCTCTACTGGGCGCGCTCCAGAGTGCTGGAGTATTTAAGCCAGGCGCAGGCGCAGCTTCCGGCGGGAGTGAAAGTCTCTCTGGGGCCGGACGCAACGGGCGTCGGCTGGATCTATGAATATGCGCTGATTGACCGCAGCGGAAAGCATAGCCTGGCGGATTTGCGCGCCATCCAGGACTGGACGCTGAAGTTTGAGCTTAAGTCCGTGCCGAACGTATCGGAGGTGGCGAGCATCGGCGGGATGGTGCGCCAGTATCAAATCGTCGCCGATCCGGCAAAAATGCGCGCGCTCAATATTACCCACGGCCAGCTTTCCAGCGCCGTGCAGGCCGCCAATCAGGAGAGCGGCGGCGCGCTGCTGGAAATGGGCGAGGCGGAGTATATGGTGCGCACCACGGGCTACCTGCGTACGCTGGAGGATTTTCGCAACGTGGTAATAACCAGCCGCGACGGCGTGCCGGTTATGCTCAAGGACGTGGCGACGATCGGCTTTGGTCCGGAGATCCGCCGCGGCGTGGCCGAGCTGAATGGAGAGGGAGAGGTTGCCGGTGGCGTGGTGGTGATGCGCTACGGGCAGAACGCGCTGGAGACCATTCGCGCGGTGAAGGCGAAGCTGGCTGAACTGCAGAAAACGCTGCCGCAGGGCGTTGCAATTGTGCCGGTGTACGACCGCTCGACGCTGATTGAGGACTCGGTCAAAACCTTAACCCACAAGCTGCTGGAAGAGTTTGCGGTGGTTGTGCTGGTGTGCGCGCTGTTCCTGTTTCATTTCCGCTCGGCGCTGGTGGCGATCGTCTCCCTGCCGCTGGGGATTTTGGGCGCGTTCGTCGTTATGCATTATCAGGGCATTAACGCCAATATTATGTCCCTCGGCGGGATTGCCATTGCCATCGGCGCAATGGTGGATGCGGCGATCGTGATGATCGAGAATATGCATAAGGTGCTCGAGCGGTGGCGGCATGATAACCCGGGCCGGCAGCCTTCATCCGCAGAGTATTGGCAGCTGGCGGAGCGCGCGGCTATTGAGGTAGGGCCCGCGCTGTTTTGCAGCCTGCTGATCATTACCCTGTCGTTTATTCCCGTCTTCTCGCTGGAAGCGCAGGAGGGGAAAATGTTCTCGCCGCTGGCGTTCACCAAGACGTGGTCAATGGCCGTAGCGGCCGGGCTTGGGATCACGCTGGTGCCCGTGCTGATGGGGTATTTTATTCGCGGTAAGATCCCGGATGAAAAGGCGAACCCGATCAACCGCGCGTTGATTCGGTTATACGAGCCACTTCTGGATAAAGTTCTCACCTTTCCCAAAACGACGCTGGTGCTGGCGTTTGCGCTATTGCTCGCCACGCTATGGCCGCTAAGCCGCCTGGGCAGCGAGTTTATGCCTCCGCTGGATGAGGGAGACCTGCTCTATATGCCTTCAACGCTGCCGGGAATATCCGCGCAGGAAGCCGCAAAATTGCTGCAGCAAACTGACAGGCTAATTAAAAGCGTGCCGGAGGTTGAAAGCGTATTCGGTAAAGCCGGGCGGGCGGAGTCGGCCACCGATCCCGCGCCGTTAACCATGCTCGAAACGACCATCCGCTTTAAGCCGCGCGAGCTGTGGCGGCCCGGGATGACGCCGCAAAAGCTGGTCGAAGAGCTCGACAAAACGGTATCGCTGCCGGGGATCGCAAACGTCTGGGTTCCGCCTATCCGCAACCGGCTGGACATGCTGGCTACGGGGATAAAAAGCCCGGTCGGCATTAAGGTGAACGGCAATAATATTGCGGATATCGAGCGCGTGGCGCAGCAGATTGAGCGCGTGGTGAAGCAGGTGCCCGGCGTTACCTCCGCGCTGGCTGAACGGCTGGCCGGCGGACGCTATGTGGATATTCAGATTGACCGGCTCAAGGCCGCGCGCTACGGCGTCTCGGTTGACGAGCTGCAGGGCATGGTTTCCACCCTGGTCGGCGGCGACAATATCGGCGAAGTCATACAGGGGCGCGAGCGTTATCCTGTTAATCTGCGCTATCCGCGCGGTCTTCGCGACAATGTTGACAAGCTTCGCGCGCTGCCGGTCGTCACCGCAAACGGTAGCCAGGTGGCGCTTGGCGAGCTGGCGACAGTTTCGGTGAGCGAAGGCCCGCCGATGCTGAAAAGCGAGAACGCCCGTTTATCCAACTGGATTTACGTTGATTTGCGCGGGCGCGACCTGAAATCAGCCGTGGATGACATGCGGCAGCGCGTGGCTGAACGGGTGGCATTGCCGCAGGGCGTTTCGCTCTCCTGGTCCGGGCAGTTTGAATATCTTGAGCGGGCGACGGCAAAGCTCAAATTAGTCCTGCCGGTAACGCTAATGATTATATTTATTCTGCTTTGGCTGACGTTTAAACGCGTTTCAGATGTCCTGATAATAATGGGGACATTGCCGTTCGCGCTTATTGGGGGCGTGTGGCTGCTTTGGCTGCTTGGGTATAATCTCTCCGTGGCCGGGGCCGTTGGGTTTATCGCGCTGTCAGGCGTGGCCGCGGAATTTGGCGTCATTATGGTGCTTTATTTAAACCAGGCATTGGATAAATATTGGCGGAGCGGATCTGAAGGCGGAAATAGCCTATTGATGCGCGCGATCCACGAAGGCGCGGTGCTGCGCGTTCGCCCGAAGGTGATGACGGTGGCCACCATCATGGCGGGCCTGCTGCCCGTAATGTGGGGCGGAGGAAGCGGTTCAGAGGTGATGCAGCGTATCGCCGCGCCGATGATTGGCGGCATGGTCACGGCACCGCTATTGTCAATGCTGGTTATTCCCGCGCTCTATAAGCTTATCCATCAGCGCTAGGCCTGGCGCCTGCATGCGAATATTTTAGCGTGCAGGCGTCTTCTGATAAGAATATTCTCAATATCATCATCCGTAATTAGGAACTGCGGCGGTTCCGTTAAGGTTTTATTCAACTATTCTGTGTTAGAATTTGCCCTTAATAGCAAGAATGGTAATGGTATTGTGAGCGTACGTAATAATTTTTTACTGATTTTATTCTTTATTTTTGGTCAGTTAACGTTTTCATCCGCTGCACGGGCAGAAGATAACGCGACGGGCAAAGGCTGGTTTTCCACTTTTACGGATAATGTCGCTCAAACCTGGACAGCGCCGGAGCACTACGATCTCTATATTCCGGCTATCACGTGGCATGCGCGTTTCGCCTATGACAAAGAGAAAACGGACAAGTACAACGAGCGTCCGTGGGGGGCGGGCTTTGGCCAGTCTCGCTGGGATGAAAAGGGGAACTGGCACGGCATCTACCTGATGGCCTTCAAAGACTCTTTTAACAAGTGGGAGCCGATTGGGGGATACGGCTGGGAGAAAACCTGGCGTCCGCTGGCGGACGATAATTTTCACCTCGGTCTGGGCTATACCGCTGGGGTGACCGCGCGCGATAACTGGAAATACATACCGATTCCGGTCATCCTTCCGCTGGCCTCCATCGGCTATGGTCCGGCCACGTTCCAGATGACCTACATACCAGGAACGTACAACAACGGTAACGTTTACTTTGCCTGGATGCGCTTTGAGTTTTAACCGTCAAACCTTTACATTCTGGTGAAAAAATGTGCTGCCGTTGAATTGTATAGCATAAAAATTCAACGGCAAAAATTAACGCGACTTTTGTCACTTTTTAACAAAGAAGCGCTGGACAAAACGTCTAACAATTGTTGTACTGATACTCGACACAGCATTTGTGTCGTTTTTTAATGTAAAGGTAATTTTGATGTCTAAGATTAAAGGTAACGTTAAGTGGTTTAATGAGTCCAAAGGATTCGGTTTCATTACTCCTGAAGATGGCAGCAAAGATGTGTTCGTACACTTCTCTGCAATCCAGTCTAATGGTTTCAAAACCCTGGCTGAAGGCCAGCGCGTTGAGTTCGAAATCACTAACGGTGCCAAAGGTCCTTCTGCTGCTAACGTAATCGCTCTGTAATTCAGACGCGTCAGCAAGAATTTCAAAACCCGCTCATTGAGCGGGTTTTTTTCGTTATGCGTTAGCCTAAAAAATACATTTTCAGGAAAATGGCGACGATCGCTACGCTCAGCAACACCATTCCCGCACTTATCACGTTCTCTTTCATTCTGCCGCCCTCGTTCAATGTTTAGGCAAGAGTGACAGAGAAAAATTAAGCCAACATTAATGTGAGCATGATTAGTGTGCGCTGGCAGACGAAAATAGCCAAAATGCGAGCGCGGTCATCGCAAACGATCCAAGCATGTTGACGGCAATATTGGTCAGAGCCCATCCAACGCGACCTTCCTGAAACAGGAAAACCACCTCGGCCGAAAACGTTGAGAACGTGGTTAAGCCGCCGCAGAAGCCCGTGGTCACCAGAACTTTCCACATCGGGTCGATATTCGTCATGCGGTTAAACCAGGCTAGCCCCATGCCAATGATGAATGCGCCAATCAGGTTCGCTGCCAGCGTGCCCATGGGAATGGCCTGATGCAGTGGATTAAATCGCATACTCACCAGCCATCGCGCGACGCTACCGGTACCCCCACCAATAAAAACGGCTAAAAGTAGTTGAAACACCGTACATACCTGCTATTTGATGTGTAAGAGCGTTAAGTGTAACGCTGATGTGGACGAGGGGACAAATATGCATGTTGCGGTTGGGCAGTTTGCAGTCACGCCGGACTGGAAAGAGAATGCGCAGAAGTGTGTTTCTCTTATGGCGCAGGCTCGAGAAAAGGGCGCGGCGCTGCTCGTGCTTCCAGAGGCACTGCTGGCGCGTGCCGACGGCGATCCCGATCTGTCGGTGAAATCGGCGCAGCCGCTGGATGGCCCTTTTTTACAACGGCTGCTGGGCGAGAGCGTCGGCAATCAAATGACGACCCTATTCACGATCCATGTGCCTTCAACGCCCGGACGGGCTATCAATACGCTGGTGGCGATCCGCGGGGGGGCCATCATTGCGCGTTATGCAAAGCTTCACCTTTATGACGCGTTCAGCGTTCAGGAGTCACGGCTGGTCGATCCGGGAGATTGCGTGCCTCCTCTGGTAGAGGTTGACGGGATGAAAATCGGCTTAATGACCTGTTACGACCTTCGCTTTCCCGAGCTGGCGTTAAGCCTCGCGCAGCAGGGGGCCGAAGTGCTGGTGTTACCCGCAGCGTGGGTGAAAGGCCCAGCAAAAGAACACCACTGGGCGACGCTGCTGGCTGCCCGCGCGCTGGATACCACATGTTATGTCGTCGCCGCGGGCGAGTGTGGTAACAAAAACATTGGGCAGAGCAGAGTGGTCGATCCGCTGGGAGTGACGATTGCGGCGGCAGCGGAAGCGCCCGCGATGCTGTTTACCGAGATAATTTCAGCGCGAATAACGCTTGCACGCGAGCAATTACCCGTTCTTCGCAACCGTCGTTTTGCGCCACCGCAATTATTGTGATGTTTTTTTCAACAATGCTTGATTCACCTTGTTACAGATTGCTATTGTGTGCGCGCGCCAAATGACCGTTAATACGATCGGGTTTTATTGGCGCTGAATGCAGCCTGTTTTATGTAAAGAAGGTATCTATGGGTGAGATTAGTATTACCAAACTGCTGGTGGTTGCCGCACTGGTCGTCCTGCTGTTTGGTACCAAGAAGTTACGTACGCTGGGTGGAGACCTGGGTACCGCCATTAAAGGCTTTAAGAAAGCGATGAATGATGATGACGCGGCTGCGAAGAAAAGTGCCGAGGATGACGTCCCTGCAGAGAAGCTTTCTCACAAAGAGTAACCGCATGGCTTTCGCGCATGCAAAAGAAAAAACCGGCGCTTAGGCCGGTTTTTTTTCGCTTAACGGTAAATAAATATTACCGTCTTACTTCACCTCTTCGCCTTTCGCCTGCATGTCGGCGTGGTAGGAAGAGCGAACGAAAGGCCCGCAGGCAGCGTGGGTGAAGCCCATAGCCATCGCTTCGGCTTTCATTTCGTCAAACTCGTCCGGGCTCACGTAGCGCTGTACCGGCAGGTGATGACGGCTCGGCTGCAGGTACTGGCCCAGCGTCAGCATGGTCACGCCGTGGCGACGCAGATCGCGCATCACTTCAATGATTTCGGCATTGGTTTCGCCAAGGCCAACCATCAGGCCAGACTTGGTTGGAATGTGCGGGTGTGCTTCTTTGAAACGCTCCAGCAGCTTCAGGGACCAGTTATAGTCGGCCCCTGGACGTACCTGACGATAGATGCGCGGCACGTTCTCAAGGTTGTGGTTAAACACGTCCGGCGGCGTCGCGGTGAGAATATCCAGCGCGCGATCCATACGGCCGCGGAAATCGGGAACCAGCGTCTCGATTTTAATGGTTGGATTTTTTTCGCGAATCGCCGTAATGCAGTCCGCAAAGTGCTGGGCACCACCGTCGCGCAGATCGTCGCGGTCAACGGAGGTGATCACCACATAACGCAGCCCCATGTCGGCGATGGTCTGCGCCAGCTTTTGCGGTTCGTTAGCGTCAGGCGCGACGGGACGACCGTGCGCAACGTCGCAAAACGGACAGCGGCGGGTACAGATGGCACCCAGAATCATGAAGGTCGCCGTACCGTGGTTAAAACATTCAGCAAGGTTAGGGCAAGAAGCTTCTTCACAAACGGAGTGAAGGCCATTTTTGCGCATCGCCGCTTTGATCCCCTGGATACGCGAAGAGTCTGCCGGAAGTTTGATTTTCATCCATTCCGGTTTTCTTAACAGCGCTTCGCGCTCTGTAGCCACGTTTTTAACCGGGATAAGGGCCATTTTATCGGCATCGCGGTATTTTACACCGCGTTCCATCACAATGGGTTTACTCATAGCGTGCGTGTTCCAGTTGCGAATATCGAAGGAAAGCGTTTTAGTTCAAGGGAATGTTGTATTTATCAACTATTTTTGAACGAACGACAGGCAGTATATCATTTAAAGGGGCGATAAAGCAGCCTGCCGTGTCGCCAATTTGTAAAATAGTTGTTGTTTAGTGCCTTTTGTCCCGCCCATGGCGCGGACGCTTGATGCGCTTCTCAATCAGAAGGTCTGACGGATAATGTTGATCACGTTGTCGAGTACCGGATCGCGCAGGCTGAGCTTGTTGTAATGAAGTGAAATTTCGACAGATTCCGTACTGAGGTGGCTCAGCGGGATGCGCTCAAGCGGCCAGCATTTCTTGAGCAGGTGAAAGAGGCGCAGCGGCATCACGCACAGCATATCGCTGCTGGCAATCAGGGAGGCAATAGTAAACATATTGTAACTGCTGACGCTGACCTGCCGTTCCGGGAAGAGATCGTTAATGCGCTGACGCTGCGGGTTTTGCGCATGGCCTTCAGCCATAAACGATGAATGCTCATAATGGCGAAGATTGTCGAGCGTTGGCGGCTGGCCCAATGCCGGGTGATGCTGGCGGCAAACGAGAACCAGGCTGTCGGCGTAAAGTACGTGCTGCCCTAACGCCCGTGCGCTAGAACTGCTGACGTCAATAACCAGATCGGTCTGGAACTGTGCCAGTTGGGTTTCGGGTTCGTGAACCGGCACGTTGCGCAGGAGTAGCTGCGGTGCATGCTGCTTGACGGCCTGGTAGATGGCGGGCATAACCAGAACGCCAAGGGAAGGGGATGTGCCGATGGTAATGGTTCTCTGCTTATCGTAGCTGCCGGTTAAATCAAGCGCGCCGAGAATCGATTCAAGCCCCTGGCTAATGTACTCATGCAAATGGGTTGCGTAAGCAGTTGGCGTGACGCCCTGGCCTTTGCGAATAAATAACGGATCGGGAAATATGGCGCGCAGCTTTTGAATAGACTGGCTAATTGCGGAAGGCGTGAGGTTAAGAATTTTAGCCGCGTTAACGATACCCTTGTGGACATATACCGCCTCAAAAATAGTCAATAAATTGAGATCAATATTACGTAAAGTCCGAAAAATTTGTGGTTTATCATCTCCAACGGTTTCGTTGATACGCTTTGTTGGTAAATTCTTATACTCCACGCTTTCACTCCGTATTCATTCACAGTATGAATGATAGTTGAATTTATTTATTATGCTTGTAGAGATTCGTAAAATAATTGACGTATTTCACTGGCTTATCAAAAACGAACAGTTGGGTGATTATCACGCATGTTGCATATGCCCCGCAGCCTGCACGGGCGGGGCAAGAGAATATGTGATGCTAATATGCGGGAGCATCGAAAATATAGAATCTACTGATTTTTGTAAAGTATAAAAGCAGTAAATAAGTCACGGTCCGGAGAATAATCGGACCATGATGTATGGTGTATTAAGCGGTGATATATTCGTGGGGAGGATTGTTAAGTAGCGCTAAAAGATTGTTTAATAGCGCTGGTCGAATATTATCGGGGGTGGCGTCTTCTACCCACTGGCGCATTTGCGTCATTTCCATGCCCGCATAGCCACAGGGATTAATTCGCTGGAAGGGCGTCAGATCCATATTAATATTGAGCGCCAGCCCGTGGAACGAACAGCCTTTGCGGATGCGCAGCCCAAGCGAACAGATCTTCTTCTCACCCACGTAGACCCCCGGCGCATCGGCGCGTGGATGGGCGTCAATGCCGTATTCTGCCAGCGTATTAACGACGGTGTTTTCCAGTAAGGTCACCAGTTCACGCACGCCAAGCTTCCTGCGCTTCAGGTTCAGCAGGACATACACGACCTGCTGGCCCGGGCCGTGGTAGGTCACTTGTCCACCGCGATCGCTTTGAATCACGGGAATGTCGCCCGTCATCAGCAAATGTTCCGCTTTTCCGGCCTGGCCCTGGGTAAAGACCGGCAGATGCTCTACCAGCCAAATTTCATCTGGCGTGGCGTCGTCGCGTGAATCGGTGAAGTCGTGCATAGCCTGTGAGACAGGCTCATAGGGCTGTAGCCCGAGGTGGCGGACAAGAATTTTATCCTGATACAAAACAACGTCTCCGAAGACGAGGGACAAATGGGAGTGGGGAGTATATCACAGCGGGGAAGTGGGTTACCCGGCTAACCGGGCAACCCAAAAGGGACTACAGCACCATACGAACAATTTCGATATTGCCGAGCTCTTCGTACAGCGTTTCAACCTGCTCAATGTGCGTTGCATTAATGGTGATAGAGACAGAGTGATAATTGCCTTTGCTGCTTGGTTTCACCGACGGAGAGTAGTCGCCCGGCGCATGGCGCTGAACCACTTCAACCACCTGATCAACCAGCTCAGGTTTCGCCAGACCCATTACTTTGTAGGTAAATGAGGTAGGGAATTCAAGCAGTTCGTTAAGTTTGGTTTTCATGTCAGCTCCGGCGTAACGTCAAAAAATAATAACTCCCACGTCGGGTGGGAGTTATCAGGATACTTAGTATATGGGGATCAAAATCACACTTTCAAGTGTTCAATTTTTAGCCAAACCAGTGATGGAACATCAATTTAATGTAATCAATGATTTTACCGAAGAAATTGCCCTCTGGAATTTCATCCAGCACGACGAGCGGACGCTGATCGATGGTTTTGCCGTCCAGCTGGAAGTTGATGGTGCCGACAACCTGATTTTTCTGCAGCGGTGCATGCAGTTCGGTGGTGTTCAGCACATAGCTGGCCTTCAGGTCTTTCATACGGCCGCGCGGGATAGTCAGATAAAGGTCTTTATCTACGCCGAGCGACGCGCGATCGTTGTCGCCGAACCACACGGGTTCAGACGCAAATTCTTTACCTGCTTTCAGCGGGTTCACGGTTTCGAAGAAGCGGAAGCCCCAGGTCAGGAGTTTTTTGCTTTCCGTCTCACGGCCCTTGAAGGTACGACCGCCCATCACCGCAGAGATCAGACGCATTTGACCTTCGGTTGCCGAAGCCACCAGGTTATAGCCTGCTTTATCGGTATGACCGGTTTTAATGCCGTCAACGTTCAGGCTGTTGTCCCAGAGCAGGCCGTTACGGTTGGTCTGGCGGATGCCGTTGAAGGTGAACTCTTTTTCTTTATAGATGGAGTACTCGTTTGGCACGTCGCGGATCAGCGCCTGGCCGATCAGCGCCATATCGCGCGCAGAGCTGTACTGCCCTTCGGCGTCCAGGCCGTGAACGGTCTGGAAGTGGCTGTTTTTCAGCCCCAGCGCAGAAACATAGCTGTTCATCAGGCCCACGAAAGCATCCTGACTGCCGGCCGCAAAGTCCGCCATCGCCACGCAGGCGTCGTTACCGGACTGCAGGTTAATGCCGCGGATGAGCTGGGAAACCGGCACCTGCATGCCTGGCTTCAGGAACATCAGGGATGAGCCTTTGAACACCGGGTTACCCGTTGCCCATGCGTCGTTACCGATGGTCACTAAATCGGTTTCTTTAAACTTACCCGCCTTCATGGCCTGGCCGATAACGTAGCTGGTCATCATTTTGGTCAGGCTGGCCGGATCGCGACGCGTGTCGGCATTCTGTTCTGCCAGCACTTTGCCAGAGTTGTAATCGATCAGGATGTAGGATTCCGCGTCGATCTGCGGAACGCCAGGGATCATGGTCTTGATGTTCAGGTCATCCGCGTGAGCCGCAGAGAATGCAGCCGCGCATAAGGCCGTGGTCAGCGCCATGCGCTGCACAAAACGAGCAGAAAAAGTGGTCTTCATGGTCAGAACTACGACATCCGTGATGGAATTAAAAAAGTGCCCTACTATAGCAAATGCTATACGGGCAGGCATCCGACTTTAAGCGTGAGTTTGTTAACGTTGTTTACACAAACTGACATTTCGGATACCGCCGATTGATTATTTTGCAACAGTAATAAACGACTGCAGCTGTGCCTCGCTTTGCAGGCGCTGCTGCAGGCTTGCGGCCTGGGATTTGCTCGCAAATGGGCCCATCTGAATACGCCAGACCGCTCCATTTTGCTCAACGCGCCCGGGCACGCTGAACTGCTGGCTCAGGCGTTGCTGATACTGTTGAGCCCTTGCCTGGTCGCTGACGGCACCCACCTGTACCACATAGCTGCCGCTTGCCGCTGCCGGTGCTGCGACCGCTGCATTTTGCTGTGCGGCGGGGGCCACGACGGGCGCGGGCTGCGCGACCGGAGCGGCTGCTGGGGCTGGCGTAGGTTCGCTGCCCTCAAGCACGCCGGAAGCTAAGGTTGTTGGCGCACCGAGGAAGCCGCTGCTTTTCACCGGCGCACCCGTGCTGTCATCGCTTTGCAGCGTATCGTTGCTGATGGCGCGAACTTCGCCCTGAGGCTGGGCTGGCTCTGCCGGAGAGGATACGCCGCCCATGCCTCCGCTGAGATCGGGACGCGCAGGAAGGGCGTAGGTCTGCTTGGCAACCGTCGTACAGGCGGTGCCCGGGCCAGAGAGCGTGCCGTCCTGAGCAACAATGATCGGGTCAATACGCACTTTCGTATTGTTTGAAGTGTTCAGACGATCGGCGGCCGCGCGCGATAGCGAAATGACGCGGTCGTTGCCGTATGGGCCACGATCGTTAATGCGCACCACAATCATGCGGCCGTTTGCCAGGTTGGTTACGCGGGCATAGCTTGGGATAGGTAGCGTTGGGTGCGCGGCGGTGATTTGCATCGGATCGAACGTCTCGCCGGATGCCGTCAGGTTGCTGCCGGGCTCTGCGTCATAAATGGCGGCAAAGCCGGCCTGGCTGAAGCGGGACGGATCCTGAACAATTTTGTAGCTCTTGCCGTCGCGCTGGTAATCCTGATTTGCGCTGGCATTCAGCGGTTCATAGACAGGATCGGCACCGCTGATTTCGACTATCGGGCCATTACAAACCGCAGGCTGCGGCGGCGCGACGGTTGCCTGTTGCTGACCATCATCACTGGTACAAGCTGCAAGTAAACTTGCTGCGATACAGATCCCCAGCCACTGCTTACGCATTGCAATCCCCTTATTTTTATACGCTTTTTGACAACATTTTTCTGTGGGTATGGATCGACATGACGATACCAAACCCGGCCATCAACACGATCAGTGCCGAGCCCCCGTAGCTCACCAGCGGCAGCGGAACGCCTACAACCGGCAGAATACCGCTCACCATACCAATATTTACGAAGACATAAACGAATAAAATCAGCATCAATCCACCCGCCATCACGCGGCCAAAGGTGGTTTGCGCCCGCGCGGCAATCCACAGGCCGCGCATAATCAGCAGCACGTAGAGGGCAAGCAGGATCAGAATGCCCACCAGCCCCAGCTCTTCGGCCAGTACCGCAAAGATAAAGTCGGTATGTCGTTCGGGTAAAAACTCCAGCTGGGACTGCGTGCCGTGCAGCCAGCCTTTACCGCTCAGGCCGCCGGAGCCAATCGCAATCTTAGACTGGATAATGTGATAGCCCGCACCCAGCGGGTCGGTTTCCGGATCGAGCAGCATCATCACGCGCTGGCGCTGATAGTCATGCATCAGGAAGAACCAGAGGATCGGGATAAAGGCCGCCACGAGCACCACGGCGATGCCGATCAGGCGCCAGCTCAGGCCAGACAAGAACAGCACAAACAGGCCGGACAGGGCGATCAGAATTGAGGTGCCCAGGTCAGGCTGTGCCGCTACCAGCAGCGTTGGCAGGAAGATGAGCACCAGCGCGATGGCCGTATTCTTCAGCGAAGGCGGGCAAACGTCGCGGTTGATAAAGCGCGCCACCATCAGGGGAACGGCAATTTTAGCGATTTCCGAAGGCTGGAAGCGGACAATCCCGAGATCCAGCCAGCGCTGTGCGCCCTTTGAGATGGCCCCAAAGGCGTCCACCGCAACCAGAAGAATAATACAGAAGATGTAAAGATACGGCGCCCAGCCCTCATAGACGCGCGGTGGGATCTGCGCCATCACCACCATGATGACCAGACCCATTGCGATCTGGCCAATCTTGCGCTCCATCATGCCGATGTCCTGGCCGCTCGCGCTCCAGATCACCATCGCGCTGTAGAAGAGCAGGGCCAGCAGGATCAGCAGCATGGCAGGATCGATGTGGATTTTGTCCCACAGCGATTTTTTATTTGGATTATCCGTCATGATTATTGGTCCTCCGCCGCAGCGGCCGCCGGGTTTTCAGCCGGCAAGTCGGTGTTATTGTCGCCCAGCATAATGTGATCGAGGATCTGGCGCATGATCGTGCCCACAGCCGGGCCCGCGCCGCCGTTTTCCAGGATCATGGCCACCGCAACCTGCGGGTTGTTATAAGGGGCAAATGCCGTCATGAGCTTATGGTCGCGCAGACGTTCCGCAATACGGTGGGCGTTATAGGTCTCGTTGGCCTTCAGGCCGAACACCTGCGCGGTACCGGATTTCGCGGCCACTTTATACGGCGCGCTGGCGAAATATTTATGTGCCGTACCGTTCGCACGGTTGGCTACGCCGTACATTCCGTCCTTGGCGATCTCCCAGTAGCCGGAATGAATGTCGCCAACGGGTGGCTCATGCGGCTGAACCCACGGCACTTTTTTGCCATCTTCAACCGTGCTTTGCAGCAGATGCGGTACTTTCACTACGCCGTCGTTGATGAGGGTCATCATCGCTTTGTTCATCTGAATAGGCGTTGCCGTCCAGTAGCCCTGGCCAATACCGACCGGGATCGTATCGCCCTGATACCATGGCTTCTTAAAGCGCTTCAGCTTCCACTCGCGGGTTGGCATGTTGCCTGAGCGTTCCTCGGCAAGATCCACGCCGGTGTAATGCCCGTAGCCAAATTTGCTCATCCACTCCGACAGGCGGTCAATACCCATGTCGTAGGCGACCTGGTAGAAGAAGGTATCCGCGGACTCTTCGAGCGACTTCGTCACGTTCAGATGGCCGTGGCCCCATTTTTTCCAGTCGCGATAGCGTTTTTCAGAGCCGGGAAGCTGCCACCAGCCCGGATCGAACAGGCTGGTATTGCGGGTAATAACGCCTGCACTCAGCGCGGAGACGGCGACATACGGCTTCACCGTGGAGGCCGGAGGATAGACCCCCTGCGTGGCGCGGTTCACCAGCGGCGTGTTCGGGTCGTTCAGCAGGCCGGAGTAATCCTTGCTCGAGATACCGTCGACGAAGAGATTAGGGTCGTAGCTCGGCATTGATACCATAGCCAGAATCCCGCCGGTTCGCGGATCGGTCACAACGACGGCCGCGCGGCTGCCCGCCAGCAGGGTTTCGATATACTGTTGCAGCTTAAGGTCGAGCGTCAGGTAGACGTCGTGCCCCGCCTGAGGCGGCACCTCTTTCAGCTGACGGATTACGCGGCCGCGGTTGTTAACTTCCACCTCTTCATAGCCGGTTTGTCCGTGAAGCACTTCTTCGTAGTAGCGCTCAATGCCGAGCTTGCCGATATCGTGCGTCGCCGCGTAGTTCGCCAGCTTGCCGTCTTTATCCAGCCTTTCGACATCTTTATCGTTTATTTTTGAGACGTAACCGATGACGTGCGTCAGCGCGGAACCGTAAGGATAGTAGCGGCGCTTGTAGCCTTTGACCTCAACGCCGGGAAAGCGGTACTGGTTCACGGCAAAGCGGGCAACCTGGACTTCCGTCAGGTTGGTTTTCACCGGAATGGAGGTAAAGCGATGCGAGCGTGAACGCTCTTTTTTGAATGCGGCAATGTCGTCGTCGGTCAGGTCGACCACGCTTTTCAGCGCTTCCAGCGTATCCTGAACGTTATCTACCTTTTCCGGCATCATCTCGATTTGGTAGATGGTGCGGTTCAGCGCCAGCGGCGTACCGTTGCGGTCGTAAATAATGCCGCGGCTGGGCGCGATGGGAACCAGCTTGATGCGGTTCTCGTTTGAGCGCGTCTGGTAATCGGTATAGCGGACGATTTGCAGATTATAAAGGTTGGCGATCAGCACGCCGGTCAGCAGCAAAATCCCCAAAAAGGCGACCAGCGCCCTGCGCACAAACAGCGCGGACTCAGCCGTATAGTCGCGAAAAGAATTCTGTAGTTTCATCCGCTGCTTAATCTACCCTGGTCAAGTCACTACTCGCGGTGATAGGGGTGGTTGGTCGTTATGCTCCATGCGCGATAAAGACTTTCTGCCACCAGTACCCGAACGAGCGGGTGGGGGAGCGTCAGCGCGGAGAGAGACCAGCTTTGTTCTGCCGCTGCCTTGCAGGCGGGGGATAACCCTTCCGGGCCGCCAATCAGCAAACTGACGTCACGGCCATCCTGCTTCCAGCGCTCAAGTTCGTGCGCCAGCTGCGGCGTATCCCAGGGTTTGCCTGGGATATCGAGGGTGACGATGCGGTTTTTGCCTGCGGCGGCCAGCATCAGCTCACCCTCTTTATCGAGAATACGTTTGATATCCGCGTTCTTACCGCGCTTTCCTGCTGGGATCTCCACCAGTTCGAACGGCATATCTTTGGGGAAACGACGCAGATATTCAGTAAAACCGGTTTGTACCCAGTCCGGCATTTTGGTGCCGACGGCGACCAGCTGCAACTTCACGCATTAACCCCAGAGTTTTTCCAGCTCATACAGACGACGGCTTTCGTCCTGCATGACGTGGACAATCACATCGCCAAGGTCGACAACCACCCAGTCAGCGGTCGCTTCACCTTCAACGCCAAGCGGTAACAGCCCTGCGGCGCGCGATTCCTGAACAACATGATCGGCAATAGAAACCACGTGGCGAGTAGACGTCCCGGTGCAGATGATCATGCAGTCGGTGATGCTGGATTTACCCTTAACGTCGATAGCGATGATGTCCTGACCTTTCAGGTCATCAATTTTGTCGATAACAAAATCCTGGAGTGCTTTACCCTGCAAGTTTTCCCCCTGGGTGAAAAGATGGTGCAACAAAGAATTTGTGGTCAGCCAGTATACCTGAACTGAGGCCAGTGTCGGGACAAATGTCACCGTCCGGGCTTTTGAAGGCGGGTATCATCCCACCCTCCGCCTGAGATTGCATCGCCATTTTTGTAAAACAATTTCTGTAAAGCAATGTTCGGCGGGAAAGTCTGGCAGCGGAGGATAACAGCATGACTTTACCTGTCAAGGCAGGATAATCAATAAGGGGCTTTTTCACTCGCCGGGATTATTCATCTGCTCTTTTCTGATACAAACCGTGCTGGTGAATATATTCCAGCACCGGGGTGGGCAGCAGGTCCTCACAGGGCAAGCCTGCCTGTAAGCGCTCGCGGATCAGGGTTGCGGAGATATCAAACCACGGCGTTTCAGCCAGATAGATTTTACCTGCGGGCAGCGTATGTAGTTCGTCAATATTGTCCGTTAAATGGGCTTCCAGCCATTGCTGATAGTGCTCTTCGCGCATGGTCAGAGGATAGCCCGGACGACGGGTGACGATAAGATGGCTGTTGCACAGAATGGTTTCGTATTTGTGCCAGCTTGGGAAGTTCAGCAAAGAGTCCTGGCCAATAATAAACGCCAGCGGTTTCTCCGGCCCTTGTTCTTCGCGCCACTCCCGCAGCGTCTCGGACGTCCACGAAGGCGCGTCGCGCTTGAGTTCGCGCTCGTCGAGGGTGAACAGCGGCTTGTCGGCAATCGCCAGCGCGAGCATGGCTTTACGCTGCTCGCTGGTCGCTTCCGGCTGAGGGCGGTGCGGTGGAACGTTGTTAGGCATAATAATGACGCGCTGCAGGCCAATCAGGTTTGCCAGAATTTCGACGGGCTTGAGGTGCCCGTAGTGTACCGGGTCAAAGGTACCGCCATACAGCGCCTGTAGAGAGTGCATATTATCCATCAATAAATACGTCGGCCAGCGCCTTATGGCACAGCAGCAGAGAGAGGCTTTCAAGCTCTTCCCACACCGATTGACCGTAGTCCTGCTTCAGCGTCAGCTCGGCGCGCGTGAGCAGATGCACCGCCTGGCGCAGCTGCTCGTGGCCGAGCCGGTTAATGGCTTCGGTGGTCATCGCCCTGCGGTTTTGCCAGACGCGGTGTTTGTCAAACAGCGTGCGCAGCGGCGTGTGGGCCGACTGGCGCTTGAGGTTGATTAACAGCAGCAGCTCGCGCTGGATCGTGCGCAGTAAAATAACCGGTTCGCTGCCTTCGAGACGCAGCTGCTGCAGGATATGCAGCGCGCGCTTACTCTTGGCGGCCAGCAGCGCGTCGACCCAGTGGAACGGCGTAAAGTGCGCGGCATCGTTAACCGCCTGCTCAACGCGCGGCAGCGTCAGCTTGCCGTCGGGCCACAGCAGGGATAGCCTGTCGAGCGCCTGCGCAAGCGCCAGCAGGTTGCCTTCATAGCAGTAGCAGAGCAGCTGATTCGCCGCGTCGTCCAGCAGCAGGTTCTGCTGCTTTGCCCTTGCCGCAACCCACTTAGGCAGATGCGCCTGCTCGGGCGTCTGGCAGGTCACAAGCACCGCGTTGGTGGCGAGCGTCGTTATCCACGCCGCATTTTCCTGCGCTTTAGTCAGCTTATTGCCGCGCACAATCAGCAGCAGATCGCCGTGAAGCAAGCTTACCAGCGTCGCCAGCTGTTCATTAATCGCCGCGTTAGGGCCATTTTCCGGCAGCAGAATCTGAATGGTTTGACGAGAGGCAAACAGGCTCATCGCCTGGCAAATCGAAAAAATCGCATTCCAGTCGGTGCTGTTATCCAGCTGGAAGGTGTGGTGTTCATCGAAGCCCTGCGCCGCCGCCGCGTGGCGAACGGCATCAAGACTTTCCTGAAGCAAAAGCGGGTCGTTTCCGAGCAGCAGATACGCCGCGCGCAGCCCTTCATTGAGCTGCGCGCGGAGTTGTTCAGGATACAACCTGATCATCAGTTACCCAACGAGGTGGCTGCCGGAAGCGAGGCTGCCTCAGGCTTGTCGACAATGTCTGAACCCTGTTTAGACGTTGCCGCAATGCGCGGCAACTGACGGATCAGCTGTTCCGCTGCCTTGTCGTACATTTCGTTAATGATAATTTGCTGTTCGGCATCTTTCGCCAGCGCCGTCTGCGGGTTATCAAAGAACGAACGGTAGACCTTGGTGCTGATCGGATAGATGTCTTTACCCGGGATCAGCACGGCTGCGCTAACCGACATGACCATCTGATATTCCGCCGTGCGTCCGTCCTGGAAGATGGACGCCGTGTCTTTGCTCAGCGTCGAGCGGAGGACGCGGAATGACGGTACATCCTGGCGAAGCGTGTCTTTCTCGATAATCTCCACGCCGTTCAGGCGCAGCTGACTGCGAAGCGCGCGGCTAAGTGGGCCGTTCGGATCCGAAGAGTCGAAGATCATCGTTTTCATCTGCTCTGGCACCGCCGTTGTGTTGCGCAGGTGCCAGCCGCAGCCGGCGGTGACAAGCACCGCCAAAGATAAAAGTATTGTTGCCAGTTGTCGCACGTTTCCTCCCGCGCTTAGCCAACGACCAGATTAAGCAGTTTACCCGGTACGTAGATAACCTTACGTACGGTAACGCCCTCAAGATATTTCGCAACCAGATGCTCCTGGCCCGCGCGCTCGCGCACTTGCTCCTCGGTTGCATCAACGGCGACGGTAATTTTACCGCGCACTTTACCGTTAACCTGCACGACGACCAGCGTGGTGTTTTCCACCATTGCCGCTTCGTCCGCTACCGGCCACGGCGCGTTGTCGATATCGCCTTCGCCCTTCAGCGCCTGCCACAGGGTGAAGCTGGCGTGCGGGGTGAACGGGTTAAGCATGCGAACGACTGCCAGCAGCGCTTCACGCATTAAGGCGCGATCCTGCTCGCCGTCCTGCGGTGCTTTTGCCAGTTTGTTCATCAGTTCCATAATAGCCGCAATTGCGGTATTGAAGGTCTGACGACGGCCGATATCATCGGTGACTTTAGCAATTGTTTTATGCACATCGCGACGCAGCGCCTGCTGATCTTCAGTCAGTGCGGCAACGTTCAGCGCAGGGGCATCGCCCTGAGAGGTGTGCTCGTAAACCAGTTTCCAGACGCGTTTCAGGAAGCGGTTAGCGCCTTCAACGCCGGATTCCTGCCACTCGAGCGTCATGTCTGCCGGGGAAGCAAACATCATGAACAGGCGCACGGTATCGGCACCGTAGCGCTCGACCATAACCTGAGGGTCGATGCCGTTGTTTTTGGATTTGGACATCTTGCTCATGCCGGTGTAGACCAGCTCGTGGCCTTCGGCATCTTTTGCCTTCACGATGCGGCCTTTTTCGTCACGCTCAACGATGGCATCAACCGGAGAAACCCAGTTACGCTCGCCGTTTTCGCCTACGTAGTAAAACGCGTCGGCCAGAACCATACCCTGGCACAGCAGCTGTTTTGCCGGCTCGTCGGAGTTCACGAGGCCCGCGTCGCGCATCAGCTTGTGGAAGAAGCGGAAGTAGAGCAGGTGCATGATGGCGTGTTCGATACCGCCGATGTAGATATCCACCGGCAGCCAGTAGTTCGCCGCGTCGGAATCCAGCATGCCTTCCTGATACTGCGGGCAGGTGTAGCGCGCGTAGTACCAGGAGGACTCCATAAAGGTGTCGAAGGTGTCGGTTTCACGCAGCGCAGGCTGGCCGTTCACGGTGGTTTTTGCCCACTCTGGATCGGCTTTGATCGGACTGGTGATGCCGTCCATGACCACGTCTTCCGGCAGGATCACCGGCAGCTGATCTTCAGGCGTCGGCACCACGGTACCGTCTTCCAGCGTCACCATTGGAATCGGTGCGCCCCAGTAACGCTGACGGGAAACGCCCCAGTCGCGCAGACGATAGTTCACTTTACGCTCGCCAACGCCCAGCGAGGCCAGCCTGTCGGCAATCGCGTTGAAGCCTTCTTCGAAGCTCAGGCCGCTAAATTCACCGGAGTTGAACAGGGTGCCTTTTTCGGTCAGCGCCTGCTCGGAGAGGTCAGGCTCAGAACCGTCGGCCGCCAGGATAACCGGCTTGATGTTCAGGCCATATTTGGTGGCAAATTCGTAGTCGCGCTGGTCGTGCCCTGGAACAGCCATCACTGCGCCGGTACCGTACTCCATCAGCACGAAGTTAGCGGCCCATACCGGAATTTCTTCCCCGGTCAGCGGATGCACGGCTTTAAAGCCGGTATCAACGCCTTTCTTCTCCATGGTCGCCATTTCGGCTTCAGCCACTTTGGTGTTGCGGCATTCGTCGATGAAGGTCGCCAGCTCAGGGTTGCTCTCGGCCGCTTTCTGCGCCAGAGGGTGACCCGCCGCCACGGCCAGGTAGGTCGCTCCCATGAAGGTGTCCGGACGGGTAGTGTAAACGGTCAGCGTCTGGTCGTAATCCTTCACGTTGAAGGTGATTTCAACGCCTTCAGAACGGCCGATCCAGTTGCGCTGCATGGTCTTCACGGTGTCAGGCCAGTGATCCAGATTATCCAGATCGTTCAGCAGCTCGTCAGCGTAAGCGGTGATTTTAATAAACCACTGGGGGATCTCTTTACGCTCAACCTTGGTGTCGCAGCGCCAGCAGCAGCCGTCGATCACCTGTTCGTTTGCCAGAACGGTCTGATCGTTCGGGCACCAGTTAACGGCGGACGTTTTCTTGTATACCAGGCCTTTTTTATACAGCTCGGTGAAGAATTTCTGCTCCCAACGGTAATATTCCGGCGTACAGGTCGCCAGCTCGCGGCTCCAGTCGTAGCCGAAGCCCAGCATTTTGAGCTGGTTTTTCATGTACGCGATGTTGTCGTACGTCCACGGCGCGGGGGCGGTGTTGTTTTTTACCGCGGCGCCTTCAGCAGGCAGGCCGAACGCATCCCAGCCGATTGGCTGAAGAACGTTTTTACCCAGCATGCGCTGGTAGCGAGCAATCACATCGCCAATGGTGTAGTTACGCACGTGGCCCATGTGTAGTCGACCAGAAGGATAGGGAAGCATCGACAGGCAATAATACTTCTCTTTGCTCTCGTCTTCGGTAACTTCAAAGGTACGCTTCTCGTCCCAGTGTTGCTGGACTTTGGATTCTATCTCTTCCGGGCGGTATTGCTCTTGCATGGCAGCCAGTGGTCCTGTGTTCAATACAGCTACAAAATGTAGCCAATGGATGTGGTAATTCAGATCCGCATAGCATAGCCCAAACGTACGCGTCAAAACAGCCTTTCGCACAAATGCCCTTTGCAGGAATTTACGGGCTCTGTGCTTCACCTGACAAAGCGGGACTGAAATACGGTCTATGATTAAAAAGAGTCACTTACCCAGGAGGCAGAAGGATGAACAAGGTTGCTCAATTTTACCGCGAACTGGTGGCGACGCTCACCGAGCGGCTGCGTAACGGCGAGCGTGATATTGACGCGCTCGTTGAACAAGCGCGTGCGCGGGTCACGCAAACGGGTGAGTTAACGCGAACCGAGGTTGAAGAGGTGACGCGCGCCGTTCGTCGCGACCTGGAAGAGTTTGCGCGCAGCTACGCGGAGAGCCAGGACGAGGTTGCCGACAGCGTCTTTATGCGGGTGATTAAAGAAAGCCTGTGGCAGGAGCTGGCGGATATTACCGATAAAACCCAGCTGGAGTGGCGCGAGGTGTTTCAGGATCTAAACCACCACGGCGTTTACCACAGCGGTGAGGTGGTGGGGTTGGGGAATCTGGTTTGCGAGAAATGCCATCATCATATTGCGATTTATACGCCGGACGTGCTCCCGCTGTGCCCGAAATGTGGGCACGACCAGTTCCAGCGTCGGCCGTTTGAACCCTAAATAAAAGCACAGGTTTGCTCCCTCTCCCCGTGGGAGAGGGCCGGGGTGAGGGCATCAGGCCGCACTATAATAAGCCAGCCTCTCCGCCAGCAAATCGACAAACCCCTCCCGATCGATATCCACCATTACCGTCGTATTCGGCTTATTCCCGGTCAGCGAGTAGTAATCCACCACCGTCATGCCCTGCGTGTATTTTCCCTGCGTCTCCACGCCAACCCACCTGTCCACCGTCGTAAACATCTCCGGTTTCAGCAGCCAGGCAATGGTGCAAGGATCGTGCAGCGGCGCGCCGTGGAAGCCCCATTTCTCAGCCTTATGGTATTCCATAAAGAAATCGAGAAGCTCCGCAACGGTTGTCGCAACCGGATTGCCGACGGCGCGGAAGCGCTCAATATCCGCCGCCATAATCTGCGCGCGGTGGGTAACGTCCAGCCCCGCCATCACAATCGGTAAACCGGACTGGAACACAATTTCAGCGGCTTCCGGGTCGACGAAGATGTTGAACTCCGCCGCTGGCGTCCAGTTACCCAGCCCCATCGCGCCGCCCATGATGACGATGCGCGCGATTTTAGCGTGCAGCTCAGGATGGCCGTTCAGCAGCAGCGCCACGTTGGTTTGCGGGCCGGTTGCCACCAGCGTAACGGGCTCGCTGCTTTCGCGCAGCACCTTTGCCATCAGCTCTACGGCAGTGCAGCTTTGCGGCGCAAAGGCCGGTTCCGGCAGCGCCGGGCCGTCAAGGCCGCTCTCGCCGTGGACGTTGTCGGCAATAATCAGATCGCGCATCAGCGGCTTAACCGCGCCGCCCGCGACCGGAATATCGGTGCGCTTAAGCAGCGTCAGCATGCGCAGCACGTTGCGCAGGGTTTTATCAGGCGTCTGGTTTCCGGCGGACGAGGTGACGGCTTTGACGTCCAGCTCCGGGGAGGCGAGGGCAAGAACGAGGGCGATCGCGTCGTCATGACCCGGATCGCAATCGAGAATAATTGGCTGTGCCATAAGGTTCTCCATGCTTGGCGTTATTTTGTGACAAGGTTAACGCTGCATTGAGACGCCGACGAGAAGAAGAGAGAGAAAGCGTGAGGCAGCGCGCAATCCGCAGATTGCGCGCTGAAAAGATTAGTGCAGGATTTTGGCGAGGAAATCTTTTGCGCGATCGGATTTCGGATTGGCGAAGAACTCTTCTTTCGGCGAGTCTTCGACGATCTTCCCTTCATCCATGAAGATCACGCGGTTGGCCACCTTGCGGGCGAAGCCCATCTCGTGCGTCACCACCATCATGGTCATCCCTTCGTGAGCCAGCTCGACCATGACGTCCAGCACTTCGTTGATCATCTCGGGATCGAGTGCCGAAGTGGGTTCGTCGAACAGCATGGCGACGGGGTCCATACACAGCGCGCGGGCGATCGCCACGCGCTGCTGCTGGCCGCCGGAAAGCTGTGCCGGGAATTTATCGGCGTGAGCGGAAAGCCCCACGCGCTCAAGCAGCTTCAGCCCTTTTTCGCGCGCCGCCTTTTTATCGCGCTTAAGCACTTTTACCTGCGCCAGCGTCAGGTTCTCAATAATGGAGAGGTGCGGGAACAGCTCAAAGTGCTGAAACACCATCCCAACGTGGGAGCGCAACTGAGCCAGATTTGTCTTCTTGTCATTAACCCTGGTGCCGTTAACCACGATCTCGCCTTGCTGCACGGGTTCCAGGCCGTTCACCGTTTTAATGAGCGTCGATTTTCCGGAGCCGGACGGCCCACACACCACGACCACGTCGCCTTTTTTTACTTCGGTGGAGCAGTCGGTCAGCACCTGAAAGTGCCCATACCATTTTGAAACATTTTTCAGGGAAATCATCATACAGTCCTTTTCTTCAGCCAGCTGACCAACAGCGACGCGCTTAAACTAATCACAAAATAGACCCCGCCCGCGAACAGGACCATCTCAACCTGGGTACCATCACGCTCGCCAATGGTTGACGCGGTGCGGAAGAAGTCCGCCAGGCTAAGAACGTAGACCAACGAGGTATCCTGGAACAGCACTATGCCCTGCGTCAGCAGGAGCGGGACCATGGCGCGAAACGCCTGCGGCAGAATAATCAGCTTCATTGACTGCCAGTGCGTCATTCCCAGCGCCAGCGCGGCGCTGGACTGCCCGCGGGAGATGCTTTGAATGCCCGCACGGATAATCTCCGAGTAGTACGCGGCCTCAAACATCGAGAACGCCACCATCGCGGAGATCAGGCGGATGTCGGTTTTCGGCGACAGCCCCAGCACGTTTTGCAGAAAGCCGGGAACAATCAGGTAAAACCACAGCAGCACCATCACCAGCGGGATGGAGCGGAAAACGTTAACGTACGCGGTCGCAAACCAGGCGAGCGGCTTAAAGCTCGACAGGCGCATCACCGCCAGCAGGGTTCCCCAGACGATACCGATGATGATGGCAATGACGGTGATTTTTAACGTAATCAACAGGCCATCCAGCAGGTACGGCATGGAAGGAACGATAGAACTCCAGTCAAATTCGTACATTATTTGCCCCCCATATTGCCCGGCAGGCGAATTTTGCGTTCAACCAGGTTCATTACCAGCATGATGAAAGCGTTAATCAGAACATACGCGAGCGTAATGGCCGTGAAGGATTCCCACGCGTGTGCGGAGTAATCCAGCAGCTTGCCCGCCTGCGCGGCCATGTCCACCAGGCCGATGGTCGAGGCGATGGCCGAGTTTTTTACCAGGTTCATCATCTCTGAGGTCATCGGTGGGACAATGACGCGATAGGCGTTTGGCAGCAGCACGTAGCGGTAGGCCTGCGGCAGCGTCAGCCCCATCGCCAGCGCGGCGTTCTTCTGTCCGCGCGGCAGCGACTGAATGGCCGCGCGTACCTGCTCGCAGACGCGCGCGGCGGTGAACAGCCCCAGACACAGCATGGAGGAGACGAAGAACTGCACGTTGGGGTCCAGCTCTGCCTTGAACCACATGCCGATATTTTCCGGCAGCAGTTCTGGGATCACCAGATACCAGGTAAAGAACTGCACGATCAGCGGAACGTTTCGGAACAGTTCCACATACAGAGTGCCGAGCATGGAGAGAAAGCGGTTGGGTACGGTACGCAGAATACCGAACAGCGAGCCGACGAGAAACGCGATAATCCACGCCGTTATGGATAACGTAACGGTGACCTGAAAGCCGCTCCAGAGCCAGCCGAGATAGGTGGTGTTGCCGAACGGGGCTTGTTGCAGAAAGATGCCCCAGTTCCAGTCGATTGACATAATAAACTCCAGAAAAAAAAGGGTAGCAGCGCTACCCTCGAAGATTGGTGAGAAGCTCATTTTCGCGCTGAGTGGGGAACGACCACTCCGCGTATAGTCTGTCCGTGCTTCCCGACAATCGAGAGGGCAGGTATTCCCGCCCCTGTTGTTCTAATTAGTTAAGAGCTTTGTCGTTTGGTGTTTTGAACAGCGCTTTCATGTCATCGGACAGTTCGAAGTTCATGTTCAGGTTCTTCGGTGGAATAGGGTTCTTGAACCATTTGTCGAACCATTTCTCCGCTTCGCCGGACGTCTGTGCCTGAGCGATGGTGTCATCGATCAGCTTTTTAAAGTCGGCGTCGTCTTTGCGCAGCATGCAGCCGTAGGCCTCTTTAGACTGCGCGGTGCCCACGATTTCCCAGTTGTCCGGTTTCTTCGCTTTTGCACGCTCGCCGGCCAGCAGCGCATCGTCCATCATAAACGCGACGGCGCGACCGCTTTCCAGGGTACGGAAGGAGTCGCCGTGGTCTTTCGCGCTGATGATGCGCATATCCATTTTCTTCTCGTCGTTCAGCTTGTGCAGCAGCACTTCTGACGTCGTGCCGGACGTCACGACGACCGCTTTACCCTTCAGATCGGCAAAATCTTTGATGTCGCCGCCTTTCTTGGTCAGCAGACGGGTGCCGACAACGAAGATGGTGTCGGAGAAGGCCGCCTGTTTCTGGCGCTCAAGGTTGTTGGTGGTGGAACCACACTCAAAATCGAAGGTGCCGTTCTGCAGCAGGGGAATGCGGTTCTGTGAAGTGATTGGGATCATCTTCACCTGCAGATCGGGTTTGTTCAGCTTTTTCTTCACGGCTTCAACGATGGCGTTGGAGTAGTCCTGTGAATAGCCCACGACTTTTTGCGTGTTGTCGTAGTAAGAGAACGGGACGGATGATTCACGGTGGCCGACCACGATAACGCCGTTTTTGGCGATCTTGTCGAGCGTGCTTCCTGCTTTCAGAGCGTCTTCAGCGTGAACGACGCCCGCCGACATCCCCATCACCAGCATTGCTGTGGCCAGTTTACGTAATTGCATACCCAACTCCTTCTTATCAGCGTCAGTGACGCATTGATACCCATTGTGATGTTGTTATATCTCGCGCTGTGCGAGTGCAGTGTTATGCAAGCTTGTTAACATTTAGTCTGGCTTAATGTAAAGATTTTGCTGCGTTATTGTTTATTTTTGCGAAGCGCGCCGCACCATTCAGAGGCAATAATCTCCCGTTGCACCGTTTCGGTGCTACCGACGATCTACGCTGGTGCGACAAGGTTGCACGTTAAGCCAGAAAGCGTTTGCGAGAACAAACAAAGCAATAGGCGTGCCAGAATTGACCCTCACCCTATCCCTCTCCCTGGAAGGGAGAGGGGAAAAGGCGGAGCTGGATTTTGAAAAAGTGCAGAAAACCGTTCCCTCTCCCCTATGGGGAGAGGGCTAGGGGGAGGGGGAAGGTTATTTGCGACGCTGACGAAGGCTCATTACCACGGCGCCAAAGCCAAACAGCGCGGTCAGCACCCACAGCGGCCAGTTGCCGGTACGGGCGTACGGGGTCAGGCCCGTGGTTGGCGTGACCTTTGCGGTCAGCACGTCACGGGTGAACTGCGGGAGCATCGCCTGAATTTCACCCTGCGGACCAATCACGGCGGTGATGCCGTTGTTGGTGCTGCGCAGCAGCGGACGAGCCAGCTCAAGCGAACGCATGCGCGCCATCTGGAAGTGTTGCCACGGGCCAATCGACTTGCCAAACCAGGCGTCGTTCGAAATAGTCAGCAGGTAGTCCGTGTCCGGACGGAAGTTATCGCGCACCTGCTCGCCGAGGATGATTTCGTAGCAAATGGCGGGCGTCAGCGCAAAGCCGTGCGCGTGCAGCTGCGGCTGAACGTACGGCCCGCGGCTGAAGGAGGACATCGGCAGGTCAAAGAACGGAGCCAGCGGGCGCAGAATCGACTCCAGAGGCACAAACTCGCCAAACGGTACCAGATGGTTTTTGTTGTAGCGGTCGGTTGAGTCGTAGCTGTACTCGCTGCCCTTGCCGAGCGTAATGATGGTGTTGTACGTATCGTAGCGGTTCTGCTGGTTGAGCCGCGCATCAACGATTCCGGTAATCAGCGTGGTGTCGCGCGCGCGCAGCAGGTTATCCATCATCTTCAGGAACGGCTGCTGGTTAATTTCCAGATCCGGAATGGCGGACTCCGGCCAGATCACCATCTGGGATTTTCCCATCACCTGCTCGGTGGCGTTGGCGTAGATTTTCAGCGTGTTGATAAGCTGATTTTCATCCCACTTCAGCGCCTGAGGAATATCCCCCTGCACCATAGAAACCTGCATGGCGCGCTCGGGCTGCGGGGTGAACCACTGAACGTAACGCAGCGGGAAGGGCAGAGCGAACAGCACCAGCGCGGCAACCAGGGGCTTCCAGCTGCGCGCGGTCAGGGCCAGCACCAGCAGGCCGCTGACGACCATCAGCAGGAAGTTAATCGCCTCTACGCCCATGACTGGCGCCATCCCTTTCAGCGGGCCGTCGATCTGGCTATAGCCGAACTGCAGCCACGGGAAGCCGGTCAGCACCCAGCCACGCAGAAATTCAGTTATCTGCCAGACAACGGGGGCGGCAATCGCCACGCGGATCCAGGTCGTTTTGGGCCACAGGCGAGAGAGGATGCCCGCGAACAGGCCGGTGTAAAGCGAGAGGTAAGCGGCGAGCAGCACGACGAGGAAAACGTTAACCGGGCCGGGCATTCCGCCAAACTGCGCGATGCTGACGTAGACCCAGTTAATGCCGGAACCGAAGAGCCCCAGCCCCCAGACGTAGCCGATAGCCGCGGCCTGCACCGGGCGGCGATTCAGGGTTAAACCCTGTAGCCCCATCAGGGAGAGAATGGCCGCTGGCCAGATATCGTAAGGCGAAAAAGCCAGCGTACCGCTGGCTCCGAGTAACAGCGCCAGCAGCAGACGGACGCGCTGGCGTTCAAAGAATGGGGCAAATGCCATTTACATTAATCTTCCAGTTTTGGCACCGGTGAGTCGTCCGGCGTTCTGACGTGAACCTGAATAATACGTCGGCTGTCGGCCATGGCGACCTTGAATTGGTAACCGTCGATGTCAACGGTCTCGCCGCGCGCCGGGAGATGGCCAAAGGCCTGCATTACCAGCCCACCAATGGTATCCACTTCTTCATCGCTGAAGTGGGTGCCGAAGGCGTCGTTGAAGTCCTCAATGGACGCCAGCGCGCGCACGGTCCAGGTGTGGCGGCTCAGCTGACGGAAGTCGATATCTTCTTCTTCGTCGTATTCGTCTTCGATTTCGCCCACGATCAGCTCAAGGATATCCTCGATCGTGACCAGACCCGAGACGCCGCCAAACTCATCAATCACAATCGCCATGTGGTAGCGCTGAGAGCGAAACTCTTTCAGCATCCGGTCCACACGTTTGCTTTCCGGCACAACCACGGCCTGGCGTAACACTTTTTCCATGCTGAAGGCTTCCGCGTCGCTGCGCATAAACGGCAGCAGATCCTTCGCCATCAGAATGCCTTCAATGTGATCTTTATCTTCGCTGATAACCGGGAAACGCGAGTGGGCGGATTCGATGATGACATCGAGGCACTCGTCCAGCGTCTGGTTGCGTTTCAGGGTGATCATCTGCGAGCGGGGGATCATGATGTCGCGCACGCGCTGGTCGGCGATGTCCATTACCCCTTCGAGCATCTCGCGCGTATCTTCATCGATAAGATCGTTTTGCCCGGAATCACGGATCAGCTCCAGCAGTTCGTCACGGTTTTTGGGCTCGCCGTGGAAAAGCTGGTTCAGAATAAGGGAGAAAAATCCCTTTTTAGTGTTTGGAGTGTCGCTACTGTGTGAATTGTCGTCGCTCATGGCGTTTGTTAAGGGTTCTCTTGTTGGTTCTCAGTTCACCGCCGCGCTATTTCCTTGCGCGGCGGCATGTTAGTCAGCCTGGGGCTGACTATTCTTTCTCGGCAATGTACGGGTCCTCATAGCCCAGAGCAAGCATTATCTCTGTCTCGAGGGACTCCATCTCTTCCGCTTCGTCATCTTCAATGTGATCGTAGCCCAACAGGTGCAGGCTGCCGTGAACCACCATATGCGCCCAGTGGGCCTCAAGCGGCTTTTGCTGCTCTTTGGCTTCCTGCTCAACCACCTGACGGCAGATGATCAGATCGCCTAACAGCGGCATCTCCATGCCCGGAGGCGCTTCGAATGGGAAAGAGAGCACGTTGGTCGGCTTATCTTTCCCGCGATAGGTCAGGTTAAGCTCATGGCTTTCCGCTTCATCCACCAGGCGAATCGTGACTTCTGATTCTTCCTGAAACTGGGGGATAACCGCATCCAGCCATTTCTGAAACTGTGCCTCTTCTGGCATGCCGGAATTATCTTCACAGGCCAGCTGTAAATCGAGGATCACCTGACTCATTTTTGTTCTTGCTCCTGCGCGTCGCGCTTGCGTTCTGCGGCCAGTTCGGCCCTGCGTTTCTGATCGGCTTCTTCCCAGGCCTCATAGGCGTTAACGATGCGCGCAACAACCGGGTGGCGCACCACGTCTTCGCTGTGGAAGAAGTTAAAGCTGATTTCATCCACTTCCGCCAGGACTTCAATGGCGTGGCGCAGGCCGGACTTAGTATTTCGCGGCAGGTCAATCTGGGTGACGTCGCCGGTGATGACCGCCTTTGAGTTAAAGCCAATGCGCGTCAGGAACATTTTCATCTGTTCGATAGTGGTGTTCTGGCTCTCATCGAGGATGATAAAGGCATCGTTCAGGGTGCGGCCGCGCATGTAGGCCAGCGGCGCAACTTCAATGACGTTACGCTCAATCAGCTTCTCGACTTTCTCAAAGCCGAGCATTTCGAACAGCGCGTCATAGAGCGGGCGCAGATACGGATCGACTTTCTGACTCAAATCACCCGGCAGGAAGCCTAGCTTTTCACCGGCCTCCACCGCAGGACGCGTCAGCAGAATGCGGCGAATGTCCTGGCGCTCAAGGGCGTCTACCGCGGCGGCGACGGCCAGATAGGTTTTACCCGTACCCGCCGGACCCACGCCGAAGGTGATGTCGTGATCGAGAATGTTGGCGATGTACTGCGCCTGGTTCGGCGTGCGCGGCTTGATCACGCCGCGCTTGGTCTTGATGTGAATCGCCTTGCCGTAGTCCGGCACGCTCTCCGCGCTTTGCTCAAGCACGCGCGCTTCTTTGATCGCGAGGTGGATTTGCTCCGGCTCGATATCCTGAATTTCGCCGCGCATCGGGGCGGTATCGACATACAGGCTGCGAAGAATATCCGCAGCGGCGTTGACGCAGATTGGGCGTCCGGTGAGTTTGAAATGGTTATCGCGACGATAGATTTCGATACCCAGACGTCGCTCCAGTTGCTTGATGTTGTCATCAAACGGCCCGCACAGGCTCAGCAGGCGAGCGTTGTCTGCTGGCTCAAGGCTAATTTCACGCGTGTCTATGTTCAAACCGTTCCTCTTTGATGGTTTAGCTGACCTGGTGGTGGCGTAGTAACGCGGCCATTACCGAAATTATTCACGCCACAGAATAAAGGCGCAAGCATTGCGGAAGATATTGGGGACGATGGAAGGAAATACAAGGCCTGCCGGAAGGGCAGGCCTGAAGGATTAAGGCTGATAAATACCGACGCCAGAATCGTTTACTTTGCGGGTGCGGGAGATCACGGATTCCGGAGACTCGGCGATGCGCAGGCCCATTTCGTCCTCGGTGCGCACCAGCTTTGCGCGCAGGGAGTTGGTCAACACCTCGACAATCTCGACGTCCACGAACTTACCGATCATATCCGGCGTGCCTTCGAAGTTCACCACGCGGTTATTCTCCGTGCGGCCAGAGAGTTCCATGATGCTCTTGCGCGAGGTGCCTTCCACCAGAATACGCTGGACGGTACCGAGCATGCGGCGGCTCCAGGCGTTTGCCTGCTGGTTGATGCGCTCCTGCAGGATATACAGACGCTGTTTTTTCTCTTCTTCCGGCACGTCGTCAACCATATCGGCCGCTGGCGTACCCGGACGCGCAGAGAAGATAAAGCTGTAGCTGACGTCAAAGTTCACTTCACCAATGAGCTTCATGGTGCGCTCGAAGTCGTCAGCGGTTTCGCCAGGGAAGCCGACGATGAAGTCGGAACTGATCTGGATATCCGGACGCGCTTCACGCAGCTTGCGGATGGTAGATTTGTACTCCAGCACCGTATGCGGACGCCCCATCAGGTTCAACACGCGGTCGGAGCCGCACTGAATGGGCAGGTGCAGGAAGCTCACCAGCTCCGGCGTATCGCGATAGACATCAATGATGTCGTCGGTAAACTCCATCGGGTGGCTGGTGGTAAAGCGAATGCGGTCAATGCCGTCAATGGCTGCCACCAGGCGCAGCAGCTCGGCAAAGCTGCCGGTGGTGCCGTCGTAGTTCTCTCCACGCCAGGCGTTCACGTTCTGGCCCAGCAGGTTGACTTCGCGTACGCCCTGCGCGGCAAGCTGCGCGATTTCGAAGAGGATGTCGTCCGCCGGGCGGCTGACCTCTTCGCCTCGGGTGTACGGCACCACGCAGTAGGTGCAGTACTTATTGCAGCCTTCCATGATAGAGACGTAGGCGCTCGGGCCGTCGGCGCGCGGCTCCGGCAGGCGATCGAACTTTTCGATCTCCGGGAAGCTCACGTCAACGACCGGGCTACGCGTGCCGCGAACCTTATTGATCATCTCGGGCAGGCGGTGCAGAGTCTGAGGACCAAAGACGATGTCCACGTACGGGGCTCTCTGGCGGATCAGCTTGCCTTCCTGCGACGCAACGCAGCCGCCCACGCCGATAATCAGGTCCGGATTTTTTCGTTTGAGGAGTTTCCAGCGACCCAGCAGGTGGAAGACCTTTTCCTGCGCTTTTTCACGAATTGAACAGGTGTTAAGCAGCAGCACATCGGCTTCTTTCGCGTTTTCAGTCAGCTGGTATCCGTGGGTGGTATCCAGCAGATCGGCCATCTTGGATGAATCGTATTCGTTCATCTGACAGCCCCAGGTTTTTATGTGGAGTTTTTTAGTCATCGACTTGCTCAGCTCAGGATTGCAAGCCGCGTATTGTAATGCTTTGGTGGGGTTGTGACCAGTATGAAGGTTGTCAACCTCAAGGCCGTAAAAATCCGGTAAACTCAAGGGATTCTCCAATAAGGAAAAAAGACCATGACACTCCAACACTCCGAAGTTGCCGTTGTCGGCGGCGGTATGGTCGGCGGCGCGCTGGCGCTGGGGCTGGCGCAGCAGGGATTTGAGGTAACGGTAATTGAGAAGGCGTTGCCACCGGCTTTCGATGCAGCGGCGAAACCGGACGTGCGGATTTCGGCGATCGGCGCATCCTCTGTCGATCTGCTGCGCGGGCTTGGCGTCTGGGAGGCCGTGCTGGCGATGCGCGCGCATCCCTACAGCCGCCTTGAAACGTGGGAGTGGGAAACGGCCCACGTCGCGTTTGACGCTGCCGAGCTGAAGCTCCCGCGCCTGGGCTATATGGTTGAGAACAGCGTTCTCCAGCTGGCGCTCCGGCAGGCGCTCGAAGCGCATCCGAAGGTGACGCTGCGCGTTCCCGCTACGTTAAACGCATTGCATCAACACGATGGCGGCTATCTGCTGGCGCTGGATAACGGCGACGAGCTTGCCGTCAAGCTGGTGGTGGGGGCGGACGGGGCTAACTCGCAGGTCAGGCAGATGGCGGGGATTGGCGTGCATGCGTGGCAATATCATCAGTCCTGCATGCTGATCACCGTTCAGTGCGAGAATGCGCCCGGCGAAAGCACCTGGCAGCACTTTACGCCGAACGGACCGCACGCCTTTTTACCGCTGTTCGATAATTGGGCGTCGCTGGTGTGGTATGACAAGCCGGCGCGCATTCGTCAGCTGCAGGGGCTTTCTTTGGCTCAGCTGCAGGATGAAATCCAACGGCACTTTCCAAGCCGGCTGGGCAACGTGACGCCTGTTGCGGCTGGCGCATTCCCGCTCACGCGCCGCCACGCTTTGCAGTACGCCCGCGAGGGGCTGGTGCTGGTGGGCGATGCGGCGCACACGATCCACCCGCTGGCGGGGCAGGGTGTGAACCTGGGCTATCGCGACGTCGATGCGCTGCTGGAGGTGCTGGGCAACGCGCGTGCGCATGCTGAATCCTGGGCCAGCCATCGGGTACTGAAGCGCTACCAGACGCGGCGCATGGCGGATAACTTTATTATGCAGTCGGGGATGGATTTGTTCTACGCGGGATTCAGCAATGACTTAGCGCCAGTGCGCATTCTTCGTAACATTGGATTGATGGCAGCGGAACGCGCCGGTGGCCTGAAGCGCCAGGCGCTGAAATACGCACTCGGACTCTAATCTTTTTTCCCTCTCCCTGTGGGAGAGGGCCAGGTGAGGGCATCAGGCCGCACGGTACTGACAACAAAAACAAAAAAGCCCGCAGAGCGGGCTATTTTGTTTTAAGTGGCTGGGGTGCAGGGATTCGAACCCCGGAATGCTGGTATCAGAAACCAGAGCCTTACCGCTTGGCGACACCCCAATTGCGTTAAACAAACTGCTTAACGACTTTTTAAATTGGCTGGGGTACGAGGATTCGAACCTCGGAATGCCGGAATCAGAATCCGGTGCCTTACCGCTTGGCGATACCCCAACAATTTATTTTGATTCCCGATAAATCGACAATCTTAATTTGGTGGCTACGACGGGATTCGAACCTGTGACCCCATCATTATGAGTGATGTGCTCTAACCAGCTGAGCTACGTAGCCAGTACTGCTTTTCTTCGATGGCTGGGGTACCTGGATTCGAACCAGGGAATGCCGGTATCAAAAACCGGTGCCTTACCGCTTGGCGATACCCCAATAACCGCGGAGAACCGCAAAATCGAAGAAATATGGCTGGGGTACCTGGATTCGAACCAGGGAATGCCGGTATCAAAAACCGGTGCCTTACCGCTTGGCGATACCCCATCCGTGCAACGCTTATCTGGAAATGGTGCGGGAGGCGAGACTTGAACTCGCACACCTTGCGGCGCCAGAACCTAAATCTGGTGCGTCTACCAATTTCGCCACTCCCGCAAAAAAGATGGTGGCTACGACGGGATTCGAACCTGTGACCCCATCATTATGAGTGATGTGCTCTAACCAGCTGAGCTACGTAGCCATCTTTTTTTCGCGTTACCTTATCGGCGTTGCGGGGCGCATTATGCGTATAGACCCTTGCAGCGTCAATACCTTTTTCATCGAAAATAGCCGGAATGTGACTGTTTGGTTAGGTTGCGAACAGCGTGGCCGAATATTCGGCAATTATTGGTTATTAATCGATTTTGTCCATGCAAAAAAGACAAAAAAAAGACCCCGCAGGGTCTTTTAACAGCGTAACGATTATTTATAGGCTGACTGGTGCACGCCAACCGCGCGGCCTGACGGATCGTTCATGGATTTGAACGATTCATCCCATTCAATCGCTTTCGCCGAGGAGCAGGCAACGGACGGGCCGCCCGGCACGCACTCGGCCGCGCTTGGAAGCGGGAACAGCTCTTCGAAGATCTCGCGGTACAGATACGCTTCTTTCGAGCCCGGCGTGTTGTACGGGAAGCGGAAGCTCGCGGTTTCCAGCTGCCGATCGGAAACGTGCTTAGCGGCCACCTCTTTCAGGGTGTCAATCCAGCTGTAGCCTACGCCGTCGGAGAACTGTTCCTTCTGACGCCACGCCACGCTTGCCGGCAGATAGGATTCAAAGCATTCACGCAGGATATGTTTTTCCATTTTGCCGTTGCCACACATCTTATCCTGCGGGTTGATACGCATCGCGACGTCGAGGAATTTTTTATCCAGGAACGGCACGCGGGCTTCGACGCCCCAGGCGGACATCGCTTTGTTGGCGCGCGCGCAGTCGAACATGTGCAGCGCCTGCAGCTTACGCACGGTCTCCTCGTGCAGCTCTTTGGCGTTAGGCGCTTTATGGAAATACAGGTAGCCGCCAAACACCTCATCGGAGCCTTCTCCGGAGAGGACCATCTTGATGCCCATCGCCTTGATTTTACGAGACATCAGATACATTGGGGTAGAAGCGCGAATCGTCGTAACGTCATAGGTTTCAATGTGGTAGATCACATCGCGGATCGCATCCAGACCTTCCTGCACGGTAAAGTGAATTTCGTGGTGCACGGTACCGAGGTGGTTTGCCACTTCCTGCGCGGCTTTCAGGTCAGGCGCGCCTTCCAGGCCAACGGCAAAGGAGTGCAGCTGCGGCCACCAGGCTTCCGAGCGCTCCTGATCTTCCACGCGGCGCGCGGCGAATTTCTTGGTGATGGCGGAGATCACGGAGGAGTCCAGGCCGCCGGAGAGCAGCACGCCGTAGGGCACGTCTGACATCAGGTGGCTTTTTACGGATTCTTCCAGCGCCTGGCGCAGCCCGGCCTTGTCGGTAACGTTGTCTTTTACCGCGTCATAATCAAACCAGTCGCGCTGATAATACGGACGGATCTCGCCGTCTTTGCTCCACAGGTAGCTGCCTGCCGGGAACTCTTTAATGGTGCGGCAAACCGGCACCAGGGCTTTCATTTCTGACGCCACGTAGAAGTTGCCGTGCTCGTCGTGGCCCATATACAGCGGGATGATACCAATGTGGTCGCGGCCAATCAGGTAGGCATCCTTTTCGCTGTCGTACAGGGCAAAGGCGAACATGCCCTGCAGGTCGTCAAGAAACTCCGGGCCTTTTTCCTGATAGAGCGCCAGGATAACTTCGCAGTCGGAACCGGTCTGGAACGCGTAGCGATCGCCATACTCGGCGCGCAGGGCCTGATGGTTGTAAATTTCACCGTTCACCGCCAGCGCGTGGGTTTTTTTCTCGTTGTACAGCGGCTGTGCGCCGGCGTTGACGTCAACAATGGACAAACGCTCGTGAGCCAGAATGGCCTTATCGCTGGCGTACACGCCGGACCAGTCCGGACCGCGGTGGCGCATCAGGCGAGATAATTCCAGGGCCTTTTTTCGCAGTTCGCCTGCGTCAGTTTTAATATCCAGTACGCCAAAAATAGAACACATAACCTTCTCCGTTAATGCTGATGCGTTGTGATGTTGCTTGCTTATGAAAATGCCGCAAAAGGGGGAGGGCGCGCAAGGGTTTTACGGTGCGAAACGCAAATAGTGCAATTGTGATTGTGGAATGTTGAAAAAAGAGTATGCAAACAGCGCTTTTATTGATGATTATTCAATGAATGGGGTGTTCTATTAAATATGAAGGTGTTTCAGGTGCGCTAAAATGAAAAACCGCGCCCTAAGGCGCGGTCTGGAATCAGATAACGTCAATTTCCTCGACGGAGGGGTAAATCCAGCTCGGCCGGAACGGCATGCTGTCGATGTCGTCGATCGTTGAAACGCCGGACAACACCAGGATCGTCTCAAGACCGGCCTGGAACCCGGCCAGAATGTCGGTGCGCAGGTTATCGCCTACGATAACGGTATCTTCAGAATGCGCCTGCATTTTATTCAGCGCAGCGCGAATGATCCACGGGCTTGGCTTGCCGACGTAAAACGGTTTACGTCCGGAGATTTTTTCAATGCCCGCGCACAGCGCGCCGCAGGCGGGGTAAAAGCCGCGTCCGTGGGTGTCCGGGTTGGTGGCGATAAACCGCGCGCCGTTGGCAACGAAGAAAGAGGCTTTATGCATCATTTCCCAGTTGTAGGATCGCGTTTCGCCTACGATGACAAAGTCCGGGTTGACGTCGGTGATGGTAAAACCGGCTTTGTACAGCTCATGGATCAGCGCGCCTTCACCCACCACGTAAGCCTTTTTTCCTTCCTGACGCTTGAGAAAATCCGCCGTCGCCATGGCCGAGGTGTAAAACACGCTGTCAGGAACGTTCACCCCTGCAGTTGCAAAGCGGTTTGCCAGATCCTGACCAGTCTGGGAAGGGTAGTTCGTGAGCAGAACCAGTGGCATTCCTTTGTCGATGATGCGGTGAAGAAACTCCGCAGCACCCGGCACGGCAACGTTGTCGTGCATCAGCACGCCGTCGATATCACAAATTACGTTCTTAATGGTCATGGACATTCCGACATCAAAAAAAGAAGGCGTTACTATAAGTCCCGATCAGGATTCCAGCAAATGTTGCAGCAGGCTGCCGTTAAGCATGGCGCGTTTAACCAGCGCGAATGCCCCAATCGCTGAACGGTGATCCAGCGTAGAGCGCACCACCGGTAAGTTCTGGCGAAACGCTTTCAGCGCCTGGGTATTGATGCAGCCCTCGATGGCGGGAAGTAATACTTTTTCCGCTTCCACAATTTCGCCTGCGATAACCACTTTTTGCGGGTTAAACAGGTTAATGGCGATAGCGATAGTTTTACCCAGATGGCGCCCAACCTGCTCAATCACCTCGCAGGCCAGCGGGTCGCCTTTATTCGCCGCTTTGCAGATAGGACCGATCTTACAGTCGTCGAGCGTGATGCGGCTTTGGTAGCCCTGTTCCAGCAGATGGCGCACGCGCTGCTCGATAGCGGCGTTGGCGGCAATGGTTTCCAGGCAGCCAAAGTTTCCGCAGTGGCAGCGCTCGCCTAGCGGCTCCACCTGGATATGGCCAATCTCACCGACATTGCCGTTGCGGCCAATGAAAATTCGGCCATTGGAGATGATCCCCGCGCCGGTGCCGCGATGAACGCGCACCAGAATGGAGTCTTCGCAGTCGTGGCTCGCACCAAAGTAGTGCTCGGCCAGCGCCAGAGAGCGAATATCGTGGCCGACGAAACAGGTCACGCTAAAACGTTTTTCCAGGGCGTCAACCAGGCCCCAGTTTTCAACCTGGATGTGGGGCATATACCGGATTACGCCGCTTTCAGGATCGACCAGGCCCGGCAGAATCACCGAGATGGCGATCAGTTCGCGGATCTTGCGCTGGCAGCTTTCGATGAAAAGGGCGATGGTTTTCAGCAGCGCGTGTTCCAGCGTCTCCTGCGTGCGCTCCGGCAGCGGATAATGCTCCTCGGCGATGGCTTTGCTGCTCAGATCGTACAGGGTAAGCGTGGTGTCGTAGCGGCCTAGACGCACGCCGATGGCCTGGAAATTGCGGGTTTCGGTGACAATAGAGATAGCGCGACGGCCTCCGGTGGAGGCCTGCTGATCGACTTCTTTGATCAGGCCGCGCTCAATAAGCTGACGGGTAATTTTTGTCACGCTGGCGGGAGCAAGCTGGCTTTGTTCGGCTATCTGAATCCGCGAGATTGGTCCGTGCTGGTCAATCAGGCGATAAACGGCCGCGCTGTTGAGTTGTTTTACGAGGTCAACATTACCAATTTGAGCTTGTCCGCCTGGTGTCATACTTTTACTTACTCAGTGACGACCTCGTTACCATTAACGATGGTCTTAATAATTTTATAATCGTGTGTGAACGCCGTCAGGTTTGCAACCATACCGGGGGCAATACCGCCCAGCTGTTTATCCACGCCGATCGCGCGCGCCGGGTAAAGCGTTGCCATACGCAGCACTTCATCAAGCGCGATGCCGCACTGTTCGACCAGGTTGCGTACCCCTTCGATCATCGTCAGGGCAGAACCGCTCAGGGTTCCGTTCTCGTCCACACACAGTCCATTACGGTAGTATATTGTTTTACCAGCAAAAATGAACTGGTCAATATTTGCCCCTGCCGGTGCGGTGGCATCCGTTACCAGACAAAGCTTGTCGCCTTTCAGGCGCTTGGCGTTACGGATGTTGGTGTAATCAACGTGCAGACCGTCCGCGATGATGCCGCAGTAGACGTCCGGCTCGTCCAGAATGGCGCCCACGAGGCCCGGCTCGCGTCCGGTGATGTAAGGCATCGCGTTGTAGAGGTGCGTGGCAAAGGTAATCCCTGCGCGGAAGCCTGCTTTCGCTTCTTTCTGCGTGGCGTTCGAATGGCCTGCGGAAACGACAATTCCGGCATCAGCCAGTTTACGGATGACCTCAGTACCTGTCATTTCAGGCGCCAGCGTCACTTTGGTGATGACGTCAGCATTCGCGCACATGAAGTCAACCAGCTCGGCGTCCGGTTTACGCACGTAGCTCGGGTTATGGGTGCCTTTTTTGACCATGTTAAGCCATGGTCCTTCGAGGTGAAGGCCCAGCGCCTGATTTGGATGTTTCGCCAGATAGTCGCGCATTACGCGGATACCCTGTTTCATCAGGTCATCGCTGCTGGTAATCAGGGTTGGCAGATAGCTGGTGCAGCCCGATTTCTCGTTGGCTTTTTGCATGATTTCCAGCGTTTCAACGGTCACCGCGTCGGCGGTGTCGTTAAACTGCACGCCGCCGCAGCCGTTAAGCTGTACGTCGATGAAACCGGGGGCAATCACTGCTCCATTGAGTGAGCGCTGCTCAACGTCCGGCGGCAGCTCGGCCAGCGGACAAACTCGTTCAATCAGGCCATTTGCGACAACTATCGCATGGTCATCCAGAATTTCATGGCCGGTATAAATCCGACCGTGGGTTAAAGCGTACATAACGACCCCCGGTTTAAAAAATGCGACCGCCTCTGAAAGGAGAGGCGGTTATTCAATTACAGACCTTTGATGTTCTCTGCTTCCAGCTCGTTGAAGTACTTCAGCGTTTTCACTTTCAGCTCCATCGTTGACGGTTCATCGCACACGACAACGGCTTTTGGATGCAGCTGCAGGCAGCTGATGGTCCACATGTGGTTCACGTTCCCTTCAACGGCAGCCTGAAGCGCCTGTGCTTTCACGCTGCCCAGCACCAGAATCATGACTTCTTCGGCATCCAGCAGCGTACCCACGCCAACGGTCAGGGCGTACTTAGGCACCTGATTGACGTCGCCGTCAAAGAAGCGGGAGTTCGCTACGCGCGTGTCGTGAGTCAGCGTTTTGATGCGGGTGCGTGAAGCCAGGGAAGAGGCTGGTTCGTTAAACGCAATATGACCATCGTTACCTACGCCGCCCATAAACAGGTGGATTTTACCGTAAGAACGGATTTTTTCTTCATACTGACGGCATTCTGCGTCAATATCTGGCGCATTTCCGTTCAACAGGTTGATGTTTTCAGCTGGAATATCAACGTGATCAAAGAAATTACGGTGCATGAAGCTATGGTAGCTCTCCGGATGTTCCTTCGGTAAGCCTACGTACTCGTCCATGTTGAAGGTCACAACGTGCTTAAAGCTGACCTGGCCCGCTTTGTGCATTTCGACCAGAGCTTTATACGCGGTCAGCGGGGTGCCGCCGGTTGGGAGACCCAGTACGAAAGGACGGTCGGCGGTAGGTTTGAATGCATTGATACGGTTAACGATATGGCGAGCGGCCCATTTACCAACTTGTTCAGCTGTTGCCAGGGGAATCAGTCTCATTGTTCACCTCAAGAGTTAAAGTAGAAAAGTGGGCGGATGGCATCGGAACCTGAACTAAGCGTAACCTGGAACCTTTCAGGCTGGATCAATCCGTCTTGATTTTTTGAATGATAAAATAAGTTTTCGCTGTTAGCCAGTGAAAGGGAGGGTTAATAACGATATTTGGTGACAAAACTCACAAAAAAAGGGTGTTTAATTTGCGATACGAATTAATTTTTCACACACTCACGATGCCAGTGAATTATCAACGGTAGTTATAAGCCTGTAACACTATAAAAACATAGTTTAGAACGAGCCTTAAAAAGTGGGTCTCGTAGGGGGAATCGGATGAATATTTTAGGTTTTTTCCAGCGACTCGGTAGGGCATTGCAGCTGCCCATCGCGGTGTTGCCAGTGGCAGCACTGTTGCTGCGATTCGGCCAACCGGATTTATTAAATGTTCCCTTCATCGCGCAAGCGGGTGGGGCCATTTTCGATAACCTCGCGCTGATTTTCGCCATCGGTGTGGCATCCAGCTGGTCCAAGGACGGTGCGGGTGCGGCAGCTCTGGCAGGTGCGGTGGGTTACTTTGTACTGACTAAGGCGATGGTAACCATCAACCCGGAAATTAATATGGGTGTGCTGGCGGGTATCATTACCGGTCTGGTCGGCGGTGCGGTTTATAACCGCTGGTCCAACATTAAACTTCCAGATTTCCTGAGCTTCTTCGGCGGGAAACGCTTTGTACCGATCGCAACCGGCTTCTTCTGCCTGGTGTTAGCGGCTATTTTCGGCTACGTCTGGCCGCCAGTTCAGCATGCAATTCATGCTGGCGGTGAATGGATCGTGTCCGCAGGTGCGCTGGGTTCCGGTATCTTTGGCTTCATTAACCGACTGCTGATCCCAACCGGTCTGCACCAGGTTCTGAACACCATCGCCTGGTTCCAGATCGGTGAGTTCACCAACGCCGCAGGTGCGGTATTCCACGGCGACATCAACCGCTTCTACGCGGGTGACGGCACCGCGGGCATGTTCATGTCCGGCTTCTTCCCAATCATGATGTTTGGCCTGCCGGGTGCAGCGCTGGCGATGTACTTCGCTGCGCCGAAAGAGCGTCGCCCAATGGTTGGCGGTATGCTGCTCTCCGTAGCCGTCACCGCGTTCCTGACCGGTGTGACCGAGCCGCTGGAATTCCTGTTCATGTTCCTGGCTCCGCTGCTGTATCTCCTGCACGCGCTGCTGACCGGCATCAGCCTGTTCGTTGCTACGCTGCTGGGTATCCATGCCGGCTTCTCCTTCTCCGCAGGCGCTATCGACTATGTGCTGATGTACAGCCTGCCGGCCGCCAGCCAGAACGTCTGGATGCTGCTGGTGATGGGCGTGATCTTCTTCATCGTCTACTTCCTGCTGTTCAGCGCGGTTATTCGCATGTTTAACCTGAAAACCCCAGGCCGCGAAGATAAAACCGATGACGTGGTCACTGAAGAAGCGAACAGCAACACCGAAGAAGGTCTGGCACAGCTGGCGACCAGCTACATTGCTGCCGTTGGCGGTACCGATAACCTGAAAGCGATTGATGCCTGTATTACCCGTCTGCGTCTGACCGTGGTCGACTCTTCCCGCGTGAACGACGCCGCGTGCAAACGCCTTGGCGCATCCGGCGTGGTAAAACTGAACAAGCAGAGCATTCAGGTGATTGTGGGTGCGAAAGCGGAATCTATCGGCGACGAAATGAAAAAAGTCGTGATGCGTGGCCCGGTTGCCGCCGCGGAAGCGACTTCAGCTCCGGCCGCTGCTCCTGCTGCCGTTAAGCCACAGGCTGTGCCAAACGCAGCAACCGTTGCTGCGCTGGTCTCACCCGTCACGGGTGAAGTGGTTGCGCTTGAGCAGGTGCCTGACGAAGCGTTCGCCAGCAAAGCGGTCGGTGACGGCGTGGCGGTGAAACCAACGGATAAAACCGTGGTGTCTCCGGCTGCCGGTACCATCGTGAAAATCTTCAACACCAACCACGCGTTCTGCCTTGAGACTGAAAAAGGCGCGGAAATCGTTGTCCATATGGGTATCGATACCGTGGCGCTGAACGGTCAGGGCTTTACTCGCCTGGTGGAAGAGGGCGCGGAAGTGGTGGCAGGCCAGCCGGTTCTGGAAATGGATCTGGACTTCCTGAACGCCAACGCGCGCTCCATGATCAGCCCGGTTGTGTGCAGCAACATCGACGACTTCAGCGGCCTGGTGGTTCAGGCTAAAGGTCAGGTTGTTGCGGGCCAAACGCCGCTGTATGAGATTAAAGGCAAGTAATCGCTCCTGAGTAGAGTTCATGCCTTAAGCGGCGGGGGATAACCTCCGCCGCTTTTTTTTGCTGTAAATGCCCCCATTATTTTCTTCAGAGACGTTTTAAGGGTTGTCACTACGTCCGGCTTATAAGATCATATGCCGTTATACGTTGTTTACGCTTTTGAGGAATCCACGATGAGTGAGGCTGAAGCCCGCCCGAGTAACTTTATTCGTCAGATCATCGATGAAGATCTGGCCAGTGGTAAGCACACCACGGTTCATACGCGTTTCCCGCCGGAGCCGAACGGCTACCTGCACATTGGTCACGCGAAATCTATCTGCCTGAACTTCGGCATTGCGCAAGACTATCAGGGCCAATGCAACCTGCGTTTCGATGACACAAACCCCGCAAAAGAAGACATCGAATACGTTGAGTCAATTAAAAACGACGTGCAATGGCTGGGCTTTAACTGGTCAGGCGACATCTGCTACTCCTCTAACTATTTCGATCAGCTGTATGCCTACGCGGTGGAGCTGATCAACAAAGGTCTGGCGTATGTCGACGAACTGTCCGCTGACGAAATCCGCGAGTATCGCGGTACGCTGACGGCGCCTGGCAAAAACAGCCCGTTCCGCGACCGCAGCGTGGAAGAGAACCTGGCGCTGTTTGAAAAAATGCGTGCCGGCGGCTTCGAAGAGGGCAAAGCCTGCCTGCGTGCCAAAATCGACATGGCGTCACCGTTTATCGTGATGCGCGATCCGGTGCTGTACCGCATTAAGTTCGCTGAACACCACCAGACCGGCAACAAGTGGTGCATCTACCCGATGTACGACTTCACCCACTGCATCAGCGATGCGCTGGAAGGCATTACGCACTCGCTGTGTACGCTGGAGTTCCAGGACAACCGTCGCCTGTACGACTGGGTGCTGGATAACATCACTATTCCTGTGCATCCGCGTCAGTACGAGTTCTCTCGTCTGAATCTCGAATACACCGTGATGTCCAAGCGTAAGCTGAACCTGCTGGTCACCGACAAGCACGTTGAGGGCTGGGACGACCCGCGTATGCCGACCATTTCTGGCCTGCGCCGTCGCGGCTACACCGCAGCTTCTATTCGCGAGTTCTGCAAACGTATCGGCATCACCAAGCAGGATAACACCATCGAGATGGCCTCCCTGGAATCCTGCATTCGCGAAGATCTCAATGAAAACGCGCCGCGCGCGATGGCCGTAATCGATCCGGTTAAGCTGGTTATCGAAAACTATCCGCAGGGTGAAAGCGAGCTGGTCTCCATGCCTAACCATCCGAACAAGCCGGAAATGGGAAGCCGTGACGTGCCGTTCAGCGGCGAGATCTGGATTGACCGCGCTGACTTCCGTGAAGAAGCGAACAAGCAGTACAAGCGTCTGGTGCTGGGTAAAGAAGTGCGTCTGCGTAACGCCTACGTCATCAAAGCCGAGCGCGTTGAAAAAGATGCGGAAGGTAACATCACCACCATCTTCTGTTCTTACGATGCGGAAACGCTGAGCAAGGATCCTGCCGATGGCCGCAAGGTGAAAGGCGTTATCCACTGGGTGAGCGCTGCCCACGCGCTGCCGGTAGAGATTCGCCTGTACGATCGCCTGTTCAGCGTACCTAACCCTGGTGCGGCCGAGGACTTCCTGTCCGTCATCAACCCTCAGTCGCTGGTGATTAAGCAGGGTTATGCTGAGCCGTCTCTGAAAGCGGCTGAAGCGGGCAAAGCGTTCCAGTTCGAACGTGAAGGGTATTTCTGCCTGGACAGCCGCCACAGCACGGCGGAAAAACCGGTATTTAACCGTACCGTAGGCCTGCGTGATACCTGGGCTAAATCAGGCGAATAATTTCGCCGCAGTGGTCAATGAGAAACAAACGCCGCTTATAGCGGCGTTTTTTTATTTAACGATCAGGCCATTAACGATATGAGCTTACACGCGCGCTGATAAAATCAGGTCAATGTCGTGCTACTTATTTTATTAAAATAAAGTTGTAATATTTACAGGAGGTATGGAGCTTAAAAAATAAACGCAAATAATGCATGTTATTGCGTAAAAATAGCCCTTATGCCTTGTAAATCCTCGCTTCATCTAAGTTGTTACAAATAGCTACTAAATATGTGCACTTCGTCATAATCCTGAGTTTTGCCTTCTAAAAAGCATTGATAATTCGCGTCGCGAAAAATAACCTAAAGACGGTAGTTAATTCGAGGGTATTTCTAACTACCCCTGACCCTTAGGTCTTTTATATTTTCGCCGTTTTAGGCGCTTTAATTCGTCAAAGAGGAATAATCTATGCGTACGTTCAGTGGCAAACGTAGTGCGCTGGCGCTGGCTATTGCCGGTGTGACAGCATTGTCGGGGTTAGCGGTGACTCCAGAAGCTAAGGCAGCAGGTTTTATCGATGATTCTACCCTTACCGGGGGGATCTATTACTGGCAGCGTGAACGTGACCGTAAAGACGTCGCTGAAGATAAGTACAAAACAAACCTCTCTCACTCAACATGGAACGCCAACCTTGATTTCCAGTCAGGCTATGCGGCGGACATGTTCGGCCTTGATATAGCCGCATTTACCGCGATTGAAATGGCGGAAAACGGCGACAGCGGCCACCCGAACGAAATTGCCTTCTCCTCCAGCAATAAAGCCTACGATGAAGACTATTCCGGCGATAAAAGCGGTATCAGCCTGTATAAAGCGGCGGCGAAATTTAAATATGGCCCGGTATGGGCTCGCGCAGGTTATATTCAGCCAACTGGCCAAACGCTGTTAGCCCCGCACTGGAGCTTTATGCCTGGCACATATCAGGGGGCAGAAGCCGGGGCAAACTTCGACTACGGCGACGCGGGTGCGCTGAGCTTCTCATATATGTGGACCAACGAGTACAAAGCGCCGTGGCACATTGAGATGGACAAGTTCTACCAGAACGACCGCAAGACTAAGGTTGATTACCTGCACTCGCTCGGTGCCAAATACGATTTCAAGAATGATCTGGTGCTTGAAGCAGCATTTGGTCAGGCAGAAGGCTTTGTCGATCAATACTTTGCCAAAGCCAGCTACAAGTTTGACGTCGCGGGCTCTCCGCTTTCAACCAGCTATCAGTTCTACGGGGCGCGCGATAAGGCCGACAACAACACCATTAATGATATCTACGACGGCACGGCCTGGCTGCAGGCGCTGACCTTCGGCTACAAGGTGGCCGACGTAGTGGATCTGCGTCTGGAAGGAACCTGGGTGAAAGCAGAAGGGCAGCAGGGCTACTTCCTGCAGCGCATGACGCCAACCTACGCCTCTTCTAACGGTCGTCTGGACATCTGGTGGGATAACCGCTCTGACTTCAACGCCAACGGTGAAAAGGCGGTGTTCTTCGGCGCGATGTATGACCTCAAAAACTGGGATCTGGCGGGTTGGGCCGTCGGCGCATCCTACGTTTATGCCTGGGATGCAAAACCGGCCGACTGGTTTATTAACGCCGCAGGCCAGCGTGAAGACTACGCCTCAAACAAAATCAAAGAGTCTGCGTACAGCCTTGATGCGATGTACACCGTCCAGGACGGCCGCGCGAAAGGCACCATGTTCAAACTGCACTTCACTCAGTACGACAACCACTCCGATATCCCAGGCTGGGGCGGTGGTTACGGCAACATCTTCCAGGATGAGCGCGACGTGAAGTTCATGGTTATCGCCCCATTCACTATCTTCTGATAAACGCTCTGGCGGGCTAAGGCCCGCCGGAATGGAGACGGCTATGTTTAAGAAAATCGTACTTGTCGCGGTGATGACCGCCGGGCTTGCGGCCTGCGCAACCTCACCGGGGCCGAAAGAGGATTCGCGTCTAAAAGAGGCGTACAGCGCCTGTATCAATACCGCGCAAGGCTCGCCAGAAAAAATCGAGGCCTGTCAAAGCGTGCTGAACGTGCTGAAAAAAGAGAAGGCGCACGAGCAGTTCGCCACGCAGGAGAACGTTCGGGTGATGGATTACCAGGCCTGCATTCAGGCGCGTAAAACCGGTAACGATCAGGAAGTGGCGAAGCGCTGCGATAAAATCTGGCAGGAAATTCGCAGCAACAATAACTAATGCGCTGTATTCACGCCCGGTGGCGCTGCGCTTACCGGCCTGCAAAGGTGTCACAGCCCGCAGGCCCGGTAAGCGCAGCGCCACCGGGCTTTTTTAGGCAAAAAAAAAGCCAACCTCGCGGCTGGCTCAGAGTATGAATACGGATTATTTGGCGTCGTGTGCGCGGTCGTTCTCGCGGCAATCGCCTTCAGCGCAGTGACCATACAGGTACAGGCTGTGGTTGGTGAGACGGATACCATGACGCGCAGCGATTTCACGCTGGCGTGATTCGATGGAATCATCGCTAAATTCAATAACCTTGCCGCAGTCGAGGCAGATCAGGTGATCGTGGTGGTGCTGCTGAGTCAGTTCGAAAACAGATTTACCGCCTTCGAAATTATGACGGGTAACAATGCCCGCGTCATCAAACTGGTTCAGCACACGATAGACGGTTGCCAGGCCAATTTCTTCACCCATATCGATAAGACGCTTGTAAAGGTCTTCCGCACTGACATGGTGATTGTCTGGCCCCTGAAGCACTTCAAGGATTTTTAACCGAGGAAGCGTTACTTTCAGGCCAGCCTTCTTTAATGCGGTATTGTTGTCAGTCATGCGGAATCTGTCCTGTTGCTAAACGATTCACTTCAAAAGAAGAAGTGACAGAGAATGCACTTGGGATAATGCGTCTCATTATAGAACTGCCACGCCTAAATGAAAACTGCAAGTCTCAAGCAAAATATGCTTATAAAAATGGGGTATCACCAACAAACTTGTTCGATGGAGCCCACGTTTTACCAGGGGGATATTGTACAGGTCTGAACGGAAAAGTTAAAAGTTTGTAGCAATTAATTTAATCGGTTTGACCTGGACAACGGGCGCAACCGGAGTCGCGCCGCAGGGATATCAGGCGTTGAGGATGTCGTCCAGGTTCAGCTCTTCACGAACCTGCTTCACCCATTTTTCAACGCGTTCGGCGGTCAGTTCTGGCTGACGGTCTTCGTCAATGGCCAGGCCAACAAAGTGGTCGTCATCAGCCAGGCCTTTGGAGGCTTCAAAGTGATAGCCCGCGGTTGGCCAGTGGCCAACAATAGCCGCGCCGCGCGGCTCAATGATGTCGCGGATAGTACCCAGCGCATCACAGAAATACTCCGCGTAGTCTTCCTGATCGCCGCAGCCGAACAGGGCGACCAGCTTGCCGTTAAAGTCCACTTCTTCAAGCGTAGGGAAGAAATCATCCCAGTCGCACTGCGCTTCACCATAGTACCAGGTCGGGATGCCCAGCAGCAGGATGTCATAGCCTTCGAGATCTTCTTTGCTGCTCTTGGCGATGTCGTGCACATCGGCAACGTCTTTACCGAGCTGTTTTTGAATGTTTTTTGCGATGTTTTCGGTATTGCCGGTGTCACTGCCGAAGAAAATGCCGATGATTGCCATGAGTAAAATAACCTCTTGAAACTTAATAGTATGGTGGCGCAAATTGTCCACGGATAAGGGCAATAATAGCAGAACACGCAACCCTGCGGAAACAGCTATCGCGCAGGACTGCACTCTGTGCTACATGAAAAGAGAGATTTGGGGGATTTTCAGACTTTTACTTTAGCGCGAAGCGTATCAAGCTGGGCGATCAGCATCGCTTCGATTAGCTCGCTGCGGCTAATGTTGCGTGCTTCAGCCAGCTCGTTAAGCGCATCAACCGCGTCAGCGTTAAGCTTCAGTTCGACACGCTTAAGCCCACGATTTTTATCGCGTTTAAGCTGGTTGCGTTTATTAATACGCAGCTGTTCGTCACGCGAGAGCGGATTCGTTTTCGGTCGTCCCGGTCGACGCTCATTCGCGAACAGATCTAGTGTCGTACGGTCCGTTTGTTCTTTGGCCATGATTCTGAGACTTCGGGGGAAACACGCCGCCCTGCTAAAGCCCGGGCGATAAGCGCGCCATCATACATCAGCGAAAACCACACGCCAACGACTGGAAGCCCGCAGCCTTCCAGTCGCTGACTTTTTAATCAATTCGCAGTATCAGTGAGATAGCGACGGATGGCGCGCAGGACGGCGTCCGGTTTTTCCGCGTGAACCCAGTGTCCAGCTCCGGCAATCACGTGGGCTCGCGCCTGAGGGAATTGCGCCAGCAGCGCGTCGCGGTACGCGTCGGTGACATAAGGCGAGTTACCGCCGCGGATAAAGAGGGCAGGATGCGGCCAGGCGGGAACACTTTCCCAACCCACAATGTGAGAATACTGATCCCACAGAACGGGAACATTAAAGCGCCACTGGCCGTCAACAAACGATTTCAGCAGAAACTGCACCACGCCTTCCTCATCAAGATGCTCGCGCATCACGGTGGCGGCCTGTTGGCGAGTGGAAACACCCGCCTCGGTCACCGCATTGATGGCGGCAAAAATCTCGTCGTGGCGGCGAACGTCGTAATCCACGGGCGCGACGTCGATGACCACCAGACCGCTGATTCGCTCGGGCGCGAGCGCGGTCAGCGCCATCACCGCTTTACCGCCCATGGAATGCCCGATGAGCGTCGCTTTTTCCAGGCTATGTGCATCCAGCGTGTCCAGCAGATCCTGCGCCATCGCCGCGTAGGTCATCTCCTCCGCGCGACCGGAAAGGCCGTGATTGCGCATGTCGACCTGCAAAATATCATGATCGACCACCAGATCGCGCGCCAGCACGCCCAGGTTATCGAGGCTGCCAAAAAGCCCGTGGACCAGGACAATGGGGGGATTATTGTTCGGCGATTGCGCAGATAGCGCTCGGGTATTCAATTTCATGGCAAAGTTCTTTTTTTACGTATGTCAGGTTAGGGTATCATGTTCACCATTCTGCCGCCCGGCTGCAAGGTTCCAGTTTAATCCGACTTTTGCCGCCAACCTGGTTTGACGCTATCCGCTGTTGGGATTTGCTCCTATAATCCCAACGACTTGTATTCAGATAAGATATCGCACTGGATTAAGATGAAAACAATCGAAGTTGATGACGAACTCTATCAGTATATCGCCAGCCAAACGCGGCATATCGGGGAGAGCGCGTCAGACATTTTACGGCGCATGCTTAAAATTTCCGCCGCCGCACAGCCCGCAACGTCCGCGCCAAAAGAGGTCGCGCCTCAGCCTGGCGTAAATGCGTCAGCAAAACCTGCCGCGACGCCAGTAAAAGATAAAGTCCGCGCGGTGCGCGAGCTGCTGCTGTCTGACGAATATGCGGAACAGAAAAAAGCGGTTAACCGCTTTATGCTGGTGCTGTCTACACTCTACTCACTGGATAACAAAGCCTTTGCTGAAGCGACCGAATCGCTCCACGGCCGTACCCGCGTGTACTTCGCCGGCGACGAGCAGACGCTGCTGCAAAACGGCAATCAAACCAAACCTAAACATGTCCCGGGCACACCTTACTGGGTCATCACCAATACCAATACGGGCCGCAAGTGCAGCATGGTTGAACACATCATGCAGTCTATGCAGTTCCCTGCGGAATTGATTGAGAAGGTTTGCGGTACAATTTAACCCTTGCATCAGAAGGACCAGGCAATGGCAAATCACAGCCGTGCAGGCCAACCTGCACAACAAAGCGATTTGATTAACGTCGCTCAGCTGACCGCACAGTACTACGTGCTGAAACCGGTCGTGGGCAACGCAGAACACGCAGTGAAGTTTGGTACATCTGGCCACCGCGGCAGCGCGGCGCGCCACAGCTTTAACGAGCCGCACATTCTGGCCATTGCCCAGGCCATCGCGGAAGAGCGCGCTAAAAACGGCGTCACCGGTCCGTGCTACGTTGGGAAAGATACTCACGCCCTGTCTGAACCGGCGTTCATTTCCGTACTGGAAGTGCTGGCCGCGAACGGCGTAGACGTGATTGTCCAGGAGAATAACGGCTTCACGCCAACCCCGGCGGTATCAAACGCCATTCTCGTGCACAACAAAAAAGGTGGTCCGCTGGCTGACGGCATCGTCATCACGCCATCCCACAACCCGCCGGATGACGGGGGGATCAAATACAACCCGCCTAACGGCGGCCCTGCGGACACCAACGTCACCAAAGTGGTAGAAGACCGCGCGAACGCGCTGCTTGCAGCCGATCTGGACGGCGTCAAGCGCATTTCCCTGGACGCGGCCATGGCGTCCGGGCATGTGAAAGAGCAGGATCTGGTGCAGCCGTTCGTGGAAGGGCTGGCGGATATCGTCGACATGGCGGCGATCCAGAAAGCCGGCCTGAAGCTGGGCGTTGACCCGCTCGGCGGCTCCGGTATCGAATACTGGAAGCGCATCGCCGAGCATTACAAGCTGGATCTGACCATCGTTAACGATCACGTCGATCAGACCTTCCGCTTTATGCACCTGGATAAAGACGGCGCGATCCGCATGGACTGCTCCTCCGAGTGCGCGATGGCCGGTCTGCTGGCGCTGCGCGACAAATTCGACCTGGCGTTTGCCAACGATCCGGATTACGACCGCCACGGCATCGTGACCCCGGCGGGCCTGATGAATCCTAACCACTACCTGGCCGTTGCAATCAACTACCTGTTCCAGCACCGTCCGCAGTGGGGCAAAGAGGTGGCCGTCGGTAAAACGCTGGTCTCTTCCGCGATGATTGACCGCGTGGTTGACGCGCTGGGCCGCAAGCTGGTGGAAGTACCGGTCGGCTTCAAGTGGTTTGTTGACGGTCTGCACGACGGCAGCTTTGGCTTTGGCGGCGAAGAGAGCGCGGGCGCGTCCTTCCTGCGCTTCGACGGCACGCCGTGGTCCACCGATAAAGACGGCATCATCATGTGCCTGCTGGCGGCAGAAATCACGGCCGTCACCGGTAAAAACCCGCAGGAACATTACAACGAACTGGCAGCACGCTTCGGCGCGCCAAGCTACAACCGCATTCAGGCGGCAGCAACGTCCGCGCAGAAAGCCGCCCTGTCGAAACTTTCTCCAGAGATGGTCAGCGCAAGCACGCTGGCGGGTGACCCTATCACCGCGCGCCTGACGGCTGCGCCGGGCAACGGGGCGTCTATCGGTGGTCTGAAGGTGATGACCGAGAACGGCTGGTTCGCCGCGCGTCCGTCCGGTACGGAAGATGCGTACAAAATCTACTGCGAGAGCTTCCTCGGCGCTGAACATCGTCAGCAGATTGAGAAAGAAGCGGTGGAGATTGTCAGCGAAGTGCTGAAAAACGCGTAAGTGTGGATCGAGGGCGGGCTCATGTCCTCACCCAGGCCTCTCCCACAGGGAGAGGGAGAAAACGCTAAAAACGGCAACCCCAGGGTTGCCGTTTTGCTTTTCCCTAACTATGTTTATTCGTCAATTCAAACCGCGGCGACACCAGCCCGTACAGCGTCCAGCCCATAAAGGTCACCATCGCGCCGTAGAGCATCGCTTCTTCACCGGAAGAGTAAAGCGCATAGAAGCTGTAGATAGCGCCCACCAGCGCCACAACGTTCGCCACTCTCGCCTTGCCCGGATCGACCTTCGCCACTTTCTGAATAATCACCAGCGCGGCCATCGACAGAATATACGGAATGATGTTCGTCACCACCGCCAGGTTAACCAGCACGTTGAACTGGCTGTTCAGCGACGGGCTAATGGTCATCAGCGACAGGCCGCTCTGGAAGATGACGATCGCCAGCATGCCCTGCACCGGTGCATCCGCTTTGGTCACGCGGGAGAAGATTTTCGGGAAATACCCTTCGTCAGCCGATGACTTGAACACCTGCGCGATGGTGAACTGCCAGCCGAGCAGCGAGCCGCAGCAGGACATTACCATCAGCCCCATAATCACTTTCCCGACTTCCGGCGTAAACATCTGCGCGAAGGCCAGCCCGAACGGTGCCGTGGAGTTCGCCAGATCCATATTGGGCACAATGCCGGCAATCACGTTGGTGGACACGATATAGATCACCGCTGCCCCCAGGGTGCCGCCGAGCACCGCAATCGGCACGTTCTTTTCCGGATTTTCGACGACTTCCGCGTTCGCGCACGCCGACTCAAGTCCCAGGAAGGCCCACAGCGTCATGGCAATGGACGAGCCCACCGCGGTGAAGAACGGCACGTGGTGCGGGTTCCAGGAGTTTGCGTACAGCGCCGGGCTAAACCAGAACCAGCCGATAACGCACAGCCCCACCACCGGAATAATCACCCCCCAGACGGTAATGCTGCTGAGCTGCCCGGTAATGCGCGCGCCGCCAAAGTTCGCCACGGTGCAGATCCACAGCACGCCGATTGTCGCCAGCCCAATCTGTACCGGGCTCAGCGTTGCGCCAAACAGCTCCGTACCGTAGCCCACGGCGGAAATGGCAATGGCGACGTTGGCGATCAGCAGCGACACGCCGTAGGTGTAGTTCGCCATAAAGTTACCGGACTTGCCGAAGGCGTATTCCGCGTAGCCGCCCATCCCGCCGGACTTGCGGCTGAACATTCCGCACTTGGCAAACGCCCACGCCAGCGCCATCGAACCCACCGCGGTCACCAGCCAGGAGATGATAGAGATGGTGCCCACTTCGGCAAGCTTGGTGGGCAGCATGATAATCCCGGACCCCATCATGTTCACCATGGTGAGGATAGTCAGCTGCACCACGCCCATCTTGTTGGATTTACTCATAATGTCTCTCCTTTGAGCAGCGCGGGCTGGGCTTCAGGTTGTTTGATGACGTAGCAGCGGACCTGCTTGCGGCCGTCGCACTCCTCCACGTACACGCCCTGTAGCTCAGGCGCAAAGCCCGGCAGCAGGTTGATCCCTTCTTCCAGCGCGGTGAAATAGCGCAGCACCGAACCGCCCCAGACTTCCCCCGGCACCACGCACAGCACGCCAGGTGGATAAGGAAGCGCGCCCTCGGCGGCGATGCGGCCCTCCGCGTCGCGCAGGGAAACCAGCTCGACCTCGCCGCGCAGATAGGCGTAGTTGGCGTCCTGCGGGTTCATCATCACGCGCGGGAAGTGGGACTGGCGGAACATCTCTTTTTGCAGCTGCTTGACGTTATGGCGGGCATACAGCTCATGCATTTCCTGGCAGATCTGGCGCAGGGTGTACCCGGCGTAACGTTCCGGGTGCTGCTTATAAAGAGAAGGCAGCACGTCGATAAGCGGCGCATCGCTCTCAAGCAGCTTCTCAAAGCGCACCAGCTGCGCGACAAGCTGCTGCAGTTTGCCCATATCTTCCGCAGGGGTGAGCAGGAACAGAATCGAGTTGAGGTCGCATTTCTCCGGCACGATGCCGTTCTCGCGCAGGAAGTTGGCGAGAATGGTGGCAGGCACGCCGAAATCCTCGTATTCACCGTTGCGGGCGTTGATGCCCGGCGTGGTCAGCAGCAGCTTGCACGGATCGATAAAATACTGGTGCTCGGCATAGCCCTCAAAGGCGTGCCAGCGCTCGCCCGGCACAAAGTGGAAGAAGCGCAGGTCGGTAGCGATGTCAGCCGTGTCCCAGCTTTCCCACGGGCGTCCGTCCACCGTTTCCGGCACGAACGGACGGATGAAGCGGCAGTTTTCGAGGATCAGCTTGCGCGCTTCAATGCCGGTCACCACGCAGTCCATCCACATGTTGCGGCCGCTCTGGCCCTCATGCATGCGGGCGTTAACATCGAGTGCGGCAAACAGCGGATAGAACGGGCTGGTGGAGGCATGCATCATAAAGGCGTTATTGAGACGCTTGTGCGGCACATAGCGCGGCTGGCCTTTTATGTGGCTGTCCTTCTTGTGGATCTGCGAGGTCTGCGAGAAGCCCGCCTGCTGTTTATGCACCGACTGGGTCACCAGAATGCCCGGATCGTTTTCGTTCAGCTCCAGCAGCAGCGGCGAACAGTCGGCCATCATCGGAATAAACTGCTCGTAGCCAACCCAGGCGGAGTCAAACAGGATGTAGTCGCAAAGATGCCCAATCTTGTCCACCACCTGGCGCGCGTTATAGATGGTGCCGTCGTAGGTGCCAAGCTGGATCACCGCCAGGCGGAACGGGCGCGCGTCGCGGGCGCGTTTGGGCGCGACGTGTTCCACCTGTTCGCGCAGGTAACGCTCTTCAAAGCAGTGCGCGTCAATCCCACCGATAAAGCCGTACGGGTTGCGCGCGGTTTCCAGATACACCGGCGTTGCGCCCGCCTGGAGCAGCGCGCCGTGATGGTTAGACTTGTGGTTGTTACGGTCGAACAGCACCAGATCGCCGGGCGTGAGCAGGGCGTTGAGCACCACTTTGTTTGATGAGGAAGTGCCGTTCAGCACGAAATAGGTTTTATCCGCGTTAAAGACTTTCGCCGCGTGCTGCTGGGCGATGCACGGCGCGCCCTCGTGGATCAGCAGGTCGCCCATTGCCACGTCGGCGTTGCACAAATCGGCGCGGAAAAGCGTTTCGCCAAAGAAATCAACGAACTGATTCCCGGCGGGATGGCGGCGGAAAAACCGTCCGCCCTGATGCCCCGGGCAGTCGAACGCGCTGTTGCCCTGCTGGACGTAATCGACCAGGGCGCGGAAGAACGGTGGGCGCAGCTGCGTTTCGTACTTCTGCGCGGCGGCCTCCAGCTGAAGCCCGTAAAAATGATTGCTGGTATCAGAATATTCAAATACGCCGTGGATCCGCGACAGGCAGTCCGCCGGAACAATTTCCTCTTTGTGTGTCGCAACAAATACCGGAATAGTAAATCCCGTAGCGTCTAATTCTTCTAATACGCCGTTTTGAATATCACCTATTGCCAGCACGACCGCGGCAACGTCAATATAATCCGTGGCGCTAACGTCGACTATTTCCCTGTGGGTGGTAAAGCAGTCGGGGCAGGCGCGGCTGGCGGCGATTTTTAAACTTTTCATCATAATCTCTTTATTTTAGGTAATAGGAGTCCCTCGATTTCCGCTCATCAAGAAATCGACAGTTAACCGGAAAAAAAGCAAAGCGTGGCCGCTGATAAAAAATCAGCTAATTGCTTTTCTGAGAATAAAATTCAGTCCGTCCGGCTACGGATGCGTCTGAATCAACGGAAACGGGCGCAGCGGTTCGCAGGCAATTGCCTGTAACGTAGGGGGATTTCAGGTTTTTCTGCGAATGGGAGCGCCAGCGGTCGGAGGACTACCGGGCATTAAAGAGATGAAAGTCGAAGCAGTTTCGGTGGGCAAACATCATGATATGCGTCGTCCGCCTTATGTGGGGCATTAATCGATTGTTGTTTTCCATGTTCATATTCCTTTCATGATTGAAAGCACGGTCATTTTATCCAGGAAATGATGATTAACTGTGAAGAAGATCACCGTTAACCGATCAAAACAGAAATAATTATTCGTTTTGATTGAATAGTGCAGTTTAACGTTCTGCATTGTTGTTTTGATGTTAATGATGTGTTTTTGAAGTGTGTTTCATGTGCAGAAATAAATCTAAAAAATAACGCGGCATTATTTTTTTGGGGTTTATAAGAGACGAGGGTGATTTAGCTTAAAATAAAAACGAATAATTATTCAAAGCATAAACCGATAACCGATACCGGTTTCAGTTAATAAATGGCGAGGACGCGCGGGGTCAATTTCCAGCTTTTGGCGCAGGTGGCCCATATAAATGCGTAAATAGTGACTATGCTCGACGGCGTTCGGACCCCAGACCTGGCTCAACAGCTGGCGCTGGGTAAGGACCTTGCCGTGGTTGTTGAGCAAAACCGCCAGCAGGCGGAACTCAATCGGGGTGAGGTGGATCTCTTCCTCGCCGCGAAGGATGCGGCGAGCGGCCAGGTCGACGCGGACGTCGCCAAAGGTATAAACCGGGTCAGCGGCGGGAGCCGCACCGTGGCGTCGCAGCGCCACGCGGAGCCGCGCCTGTAGCTCGCCGATGCCAAACGGTTTGATCAGGTAATCATCCGCGCCGGCGTCCAGCGCCGCGATTTTATCCGTCTCTTCGGTGCGGGCGGAGAGCACCAGAATCGGCATCTGGCTCCACTGGCGCACTTCGCGGATAAAATCGATGCCGTCACCGTCCGGCAGCCCCAGGTCGAGGATCGCCAGGTCCGGCTTGCGGGTAGCGGCTTCAATCAGGCCGCGCTGCAGCGTCCCCGCTTCGTGAACGCGCAGCCCGTCGCCCTCCAGCGCGGTGCGCAGAAAGCGGCTGATGGCGAGCTCATCTTCAACAATCAGGACGTTAATCACAAATCCTCTGGTAATTCATCAAGTTCTGGCGGGGCTTCCAGTGGAAGTGTAACACAAAATCGCGCGCCGCCTTCGGGCCGATTCTCGGCTGAAATCGTCCCTCCGTGCACGTCGATAATGGCCTGACAAATGGCCAGCCCGAGGCCAACGCCGGGAATGGCGGACTCTTTATTTCCGCGCGCGAATTTCTCAAAAATGGCGTGCTCCTGTCCGGGAGGAATACCCGGCCCCGAGTCCCAGACCTCGAGCCGCAGCGTCCGGTCCTTCACCGTGCCGTTGACGCCAATCTGCGCCTTTGCACCCGCGTATTTAACTGCGTTTTCGAGCAGATTGATCAGCACGCGCTCGAAAAGCGGGCCGTCGACGTGGATAAGCGTAAGCGGCTCCGGCAGGTTCAGCGCAATATGCCGACCGCCCAGCCCCGGTTCGAGCATCTTCAGCGCGCTGCCGACCACTTCCTCCAGGGTCAGCCACTCTTTTTTCAGGTTGAAGCCGCCCGACTGTATGCGCGCCATATCCAGCAGGTTGTTCACCAGGCGGGTCGTATTCAGCACGTGCTGGCGGATTTCGCTGGCCTGCAGCGCGTGCTTTGAACCTTCGGCAGCCAGATCCAGCGTCAGGATCTCAGACTGACCAAACAGCACCGTCAGCGGGGTGCGCAGATCGTGGGAGAGCGCCGCCAGCAGCGAGTTGCGGATGCTCTCGCGCTCGCTTGCCAGCCGGGCCTGCTCTTCGCTGGCGGTCAGCGCCAGGCGTTCGAGCGCGTTAGCGACGAGCAGGGTAAAGGTCTCCAGCAGCCGCTGCTGCTCGGGGATCATCAGCTGGCGCAGGTTAGACGGCTCGACGATAACCAGCCCCTGATTTTTATCCGCGCTGCGCAGGGGCAGGATCTGATACGGCACCCCCGGCAGCGTATCGGTGCCGGCTCCGGCGGGAAGCCCTTTGTCAAAGCTCCAGCGCGCGATGGCCTCATCCCACGGCGTCATGCCCGACGCGGAGGTGAGCGGGCGCAGCTGGCCGCGTTCGTCCGGGAGCAGAATCAGGTTGCTGGCGTGGAAGGTGGAGCGGATAAACTGCTCGCTGGTCTGCACGATATCCAGCGGCGTGCGGCCAACGGCCAGCGACTTGGACATCTCGTACAGGTGCCGCGTGCGCTGTTCGCGATAGCGGGCGATACGCGCCTGGTAGCGCACCCCGGCGGTCAGGTTGCCGATCACCAGCCCGACGGTCAGCATCACGCCAAAGGTCAGCACGTACTGCACGTCCGACACGGCAAGCGTCCCGCGCGGGGCGATGAAGAAGAGATCGAAGCTGACGACGTTGATGACGGTGGCCAGCACCGACGGCCAGCGCCCGTAGAAGAGGGCAACCACCACCACGCCCAGCAGGTAAATCATCACCAGGTTTGCGGCGTCGAAGGCGATCAGCCACTGGCTGGCAATCACGGTAATCAGGGTGCAAAGCGCGATAGCAACCAGGCAGCCGCGGATCTGCATACGCCATTTTTCGCTGAAGCCGCGGGCGTCCGGCGTGCGGCTCGGCAGCGGCGTCGGCTTATCGTCCAGCGCTACGATAACCAGATCCAGATCCGGCGCGCGCCGGGCCAGCCTGTCGGCAAACGACTCGCGGCTAAACCAGCGGCGGTGCTGACGGCGGCCAATCACGATTTTGCCCAGGTTATGCTCGCGGGCGTAGCGCAGAATCGCCTTGTCTTCCTGCGGATCGGAAAGGGTTGCGGTTTCGGCGCCCAGCTCCTGCGCCAGGCGCAGCGAGCTCAATATCGCCCGACGCTGATTTTCCGGCAGGGCGTGCAGCTGCGGCGTTTCGACATACACCGCGTGCCAGGCGCTGCCAAACTTTGCCGCCAGCCGCGCGGCGGTACGGATCAGCTTTTCATTGCCGCCGCCGTGGCCGATGCACAGCAGGATGGCATCCCGCGTGTGCCAGACGCGCTCCTGTCCCTGCAGGTCGCGCCAGGCGCGCATCTGGTCATCCACGCGGTCGGCGGTGCGGCGCAACGCCAGCTCGCGCAGGGCGATCAGGTTGCCTTTACGAAAGAAATGCTCGATGGCGCGTTCGGCCTGGCCGGCAATATAGACTTTGCCCTCGTGCAGGCGCTGGCGCAGATCGTCCGGCGGCAGGTCAACCAGCACGACCTCATCGGCGGCGTCAAAGAACGGGTCGGGTACGGTTTCCCGCACCTGAATGCCGGTCACGCCGCTGACGATATCGTTAAGGCTTTCAAGATGCTGAACGTTCACCGTGGTGAAGACGTCGATCCCGGCCTCAAGCAGCTCCTCCACATCCTGCCAGCGCTTGGGATGGCGCGAGCCCGGCGCGTTGCTGTGCGCCAGCTCGTCCATCAGGATAAGGGCGGGGCGGCGGGCGAGGGCGGCGTCCAGATCGAACTCGGTGACCAGCCTGCCGCGATGGCTGATGCGGCGTGCGGGCTGCGTGGCAAGCCCGTTAAGCAGCGCGGCCGTCTCTTTTCGCCCGTGCGTCTCGACCACACCGATGAGAATATCGAGCCCCTGCGCCCGCAGCCGCTGCGCTTCCGTCAGCATGGCAAAGGTCTTTCCGACGCCCGCGCAGGCGCCGAAAAAGATTTTGAGCTTGCCGCGGTGGGCTTCTGCCGCGTGTTCCAGCAGCCTGTCCGGGTCTGGACGAAGAGGCTCGTCGGTCATTTAGTTTTTCCTTAGCGCGTCCAGCGCCAGATTTAGCTCAACGATGTTTACCACCGGCGCGCCAATGAAGCTGACCAGCGGTTTTTGCGTGTGCTCAGCCACCAGCTGGCTTACCTGTTCCACCGTCAGCCCGCGGGCGGCGGCAACGCGCGGGATTTGCCACGCGACGGCCTGCGGCGACAGGCTGTAGTCCAGCCCGCTTGCGGAAGCGGTCACCAGCTCCACGGGCACCTCGCGGTCGGCCTGCGGGTTTGCGCTACGCAGCGCGGCAACGCGCTGGGCAACGGCGTTATCCAGCTCGGGGTTGCTCCCCGCCAGGTTACTGCCGCCGGATGCCATTGGATTATACGGGCTTTCCGCGGTGGCGGAAGGGCGCCCCTGGAAGTATCGGGCGTCGGTAAAGTTCTGCCCAATCAGGCGCGAGCCGCGGTTTTCGCCACCCTGCATAATCAGCGAGCCGTTGGCCTGGTCCGTAAACCACCACTGGCCCAGCGCGGTGGTCACCAGCGGGTAAAGCCCGCCGGTAATCAGAGACAGCAGAATAAACAGAAGTATAGCGGGACGTAACATCGTCATTTGATTCACCTTTTAAACCAGCCCGAAGAGGGTCAACAGCACGTCGATAACCTTGATGCCAATAAACGGCACCACCAGCCCGCCCAGGCCGTAAACCCACAGGTTGCGGCGCAGCATGGCGGCGGCGGTCAGCGGTTTGTAGCTCACCCCGCGCAGCGCCAGCGGGATCAGGAAGACAATAATCAGGGCGTTGAAGATCACCGCGCTGAGAATGGCCGATGACGGCGAGTGCAGGTGCATCACGTTCAGCGCGTTGAGCTGCGGATAGGTAGCGGCAAACGCGGCAGGAATAATGGCGAAATACTTCGCCACGTCGTTGGCGATGCTGAACGTGGTAAGCGAGCCGCGCGTCATCAGCATCTGCTTCCCAATGTGCACCACCTCGATCAGCTTGGTCGGGTTCGAGTCGAGATCGACCATGTTTCCCGCCTCTTTTGCCGCCTGGGTACCGGAGTTCATCGCCACCGCCACGTCGGCCTGCGCCAGAGCGGGCGCGTCGTTGGTGCCGTCGCCGGTCATCGCCACCAGGCGTCCTTCGGCCTGATACTGGCGGATCAGCGCCAGCTTGGCTTCCGGCGTGGCCTCTGCGAGAAAATCATCCACGCCCGCTTCGGCGGCGATGGCCGCCGCGGTCAGGCGATTATCCCCGGTGATCATCACCGTCTTGATCCCCATCTTGCGCAGCTGAGCGAAGCGCTCTTTGATGCCGCCCTTGACGATATCTTTCAGCGCAATCGCGCCCAGCACGCGCGAGCCTTCTGCCACCACCAGCGGGGTCGCCCCCTGGCGCGCGACACTTTCCACCAGCGCGTCGACTTCCGGCGGGAAGTGGCCGTTGTTCGCCTCTATGTGGCGGCGAATGGCGTCCACGGAGCCTTTGCGGATCATGCGATCCTGAATGTTGATGCCGCTCATGCGCGTCTGCGCGGTGAAGGGCACAAAGGTCGCGTGCAGGCTTTGCACGTCCCGCTGGCGCAGGTTGAAGCGCTGCTTCGCTAGAATCACGATGCTGCGGCCTTCCGGCGTTTCGTCGGCAAGCGAAGAGAGCTGCGCCGCGTCGGCCAGCGTTTTTTCATCCACCCCTGGCGCGGGCAGGAAATCCGACGCCTGGCGGTTGCCGAGGGTGATGGTCCCGGTTTTGTCCAGCAGCAGCACGTCGACGTCGCCCGCGGCTTCCACGGCGCGTCCGCTGGTGGCGATCACGTTCGCGCCCAGCATCCGGCTCATCCCGGCCACGCCGATGGCGGACAGCAGGCCGCCGATGGTGGTCGGGATCAGGCAGACCAGCAGTGCGACCAGCACGGTGGTGGAGACCGCGGTGCCGCCGTAGGCCGAGAACGGCCACAGGGTGGCGGTCGCCAGCAGGAAGACGAGGGTTAACGCTACCAGCAGAATGGTCAGGGCGATTTCGTTCGGCGTTTTGCGGCGCTGGGCGCCCTCCACCATGGCGATCATCCTGTCGAGGAAGGTTTCGCCTGGGTTTACGCTGCACTGGATCACCAGCCAGTCGGAGAGAATGCGCGTCCCCCCGGTCACGGAGGCGAAGTCGCCGCCCGATTCGCGGATCACCGGCGCGGATTCCCCGGTAATGGCGCTTTCATCTACCGACGCGCCGCCCTCAATGACCTCTCCGTCGCAGGGGATGATGTCACCGGCCTCCACCAGCACCACGTCGCCCTTGCGCAGCTCGTCCGCCGGAACGTGATCCATCTGCGCGCCGTATTTCGGCTCGCGCAGCTTGCGGGCAAAGGCGGTCTTTTTCACCCCTTTCAGGCTGTTGGCCTGCGCCTTGCTTCTGCCCTCCGCCAGCGCTTCCGCAAAGTTGGCAAACAGCACGGTAAACCACAGCCACAGGCTAATGGCCGCGGTGAACGGTGCGTTTCCCGGCAGATGGCCCGTTGCCATGGCCACGGCCAGTACGGTAGTCAGCACGCTGCCGACCCAGACGATAAACATCACCGGGTTATGCCACTGAACGCGCGGGCTCAGCTTTTTAACCGCATCCATGAGGGCCTGACGAACTAACGACGGTTCGAACAGGGCCATTTGTTTACGACTCATGTCAAATACTCCGCAAAATCAGCGTAAAGAGAGATGTTCCGCGACCGGGCCAAGCGCGAGGGCGGGGATAAAGGTCAGCGCGCCGACCAGCAGCACGGTGCCAATCAGCAGGCCGATAAACAGCGCGCCGTGGGTCGGCAATGTGCCCACGGTGGTGGGCTGGATTTTTTTGCCCGCCAGCGACCCGGCGATCGCCATCACCGGAATAATCACGCCGAAGCGGCCCGCGAACATGCAGAAGGCCAGCAGGCAGTTCCAGAACGGCGAATTGGCGCTCAGGCCCGCAAAGGCGCTGCCGTTGTTGTTGGCGGCAGACGATACGGCGTACAGCACTTCGCTAAAGCCGTGGATGCCGGGGTTGAAGATGCCGCTGCGTCCGGCGTCGGTCATCAGCGCCAGCGCGGTGCCGAGCAGCACGAGGGCAGGGGTGACCAGAATCGCCAGCGCGGTAAACTTCATCTCCCGCACGTCGATTTTTTTCCCCAGATATTCCGGCGTGCGGCCTATCATCAGGCCGGCGATAAACACCGCCAGCAGCACGAACAGCAGCATGCCGTACAGGCCAGAGCCCACGCCGCCAAACACCACCTCACCAATCTGCATCAGCCACATTGGGATCATGCCGCCCAGCGCGGTAAAGGAGTCATGCATGGCGTTTACCGCGCCGCAGGAGGCGGCCGTCGTCACCACGGCGTACAGGCTGCTGGCGAGAATGCCGAAGCGGCTCTCTTTACCTTCCATATTGATGTTGCTGTCAGCGCCCAGCTGCATAAAGTGGCTGTTGCCGTTCCATTCGGCCCACATCACCAGCGCAACGCACACCACGAAGATCAGCGACATTGCCCACAGCAGCGTGCGGCCCTGGCGGCGATCGTTGACCACCTCGCCAAACGCGAAGCACAGCGCCGCGGGGATCAGGAAGATCGCCAGCATCTGGACAAAATTGGTTAGCGCCGTCGGGTTCTCGAACGGATGCGAGGCGTTGGCGTTAAAGAATCCGCCGCCGTTGGTGCCGAGCATTTTGATCGCTTCCTGCGAGGCCACCGGGCCCATCGGCAGCAGCTCTTTTGCCCCTTCGATCGAGGTATACGGCGCGTACGGCAGCACGTTTTGCAGCGTCCCCTGCTGAATAAAGAACAGCGCAATCAGCAGGGCGATCGGCAGTAAAACCCACAGCGTGATGCGCGTCAGATCGATCCAGGCGTTGCCGAGCGTGCTGGTATTCTGCCGCGCAAAGGCGCGCGTCAGGGCAAAAATCACCGCAATGCCGCTGGCGGCAGAGAGGAAGTTTTGCACGGTAAGCCCGGCCATCTGGCTAAAGTAGCTCAGCGTGGTTTCACCGGCGTAGGACTGCCAGTTGGTGTTGGTGACGAAGCTAACCGCCGTGTTCAGCGCCAGATGCCAGGAGAGCCCCGGCAAATGTTGCGGGTTGAGCGGTAGCCAGCCCTGTAGCATGAGCATGGTGAACAGGGCAATCAGACCCAGGACGTTCAGCAGCAGAATCGCCGCGAGATACTGACGCCAGTTCATCTCGCTATCGCGTATTCCGAGCATGCGCCAGAGCCCGCTCTCCATACGGCCTACGCCCGACAGCGCCACGTTGTTGATCATCCTCGCCAGCAGCGTTCCCAGCGGCTTTGCCAGAATAAACAGCGCCATTAAAAAGCTGGCGATGAGCAAAAATGCCTGAGCAGCCATCAGAATGCCTCCGCATGAATCAGGGCATAAACCAGATAAGCCAATAACAGGAATACCAGCACGATGCCGGCAATGATACCTGCACTCACAATCCACCTCCGGGTGACATATGTTGATGTGCTAACGGTAGGATTTATGGCGCAAAGATTTCGCAAAAATCGCAGGGGAGGGTGTAAAAAAAGTATAAAAATGGAAAGGCCACAATTTAACTATTGATAAGTAAATTGTTAACTTTCTTGTAACTTAATTACGGCGTGAATGTAAATATTCACTAAATGGATGAAAATAAGTGGTCGGATGAGTAGTAAAATTACAAACAAAACGATATTATTTTAGCCAGCTCACAAATTTTGAATTTTCCGGATGACCTTTCCGGCCAACTATAGGGGAGAAAAATATGGATCTTTATAAAGCGTTTCCGGCTCATATCGTTTTCATGCGTCGCACTTTCGCCGTAGTGGCCGGCGTGCTGGCCCTGCCGGTAATGCTGTTCTGGAAAGATCGCGCACGCTTTTACAGCTACCTGCACCGGGTCTGGGCGAAAACCAGCGATAAGCCGGTGTGGATGGACCAGGCCGAAAAAGCGACCTGCGATTTCTACTGATACGAAGAGCATCCCTCTCACCGCAATAACACGTCGCGTTAAGGCCGCCCCGGGCGGCCTTTTTTATTTCATCGCGTCTACACTTCTATGGCAAAGTAAACAAAAGCACGCCGTTTTCCCTTTGGCGGCATGCCCTTACGGACATAATGGACAATTGCCAGGAGTTTTATGCCCACCCATCTGGTTTGGTTTCGCGCGGATTTACGCGTCCACGATAACACCGCTCTCGCTGCCGCCTGCCGTTCACCGAGCGCCAACGTTCTGGCGCTGTTTGTGGCTACCCCTAAACAGTGGCAGCAGCACGATATGGCGCCGCGTCAGGCCGCGTATCTGACGGCGCAACTGAACGACCTGCAGCGTTCCCTCGCCGAAAAAGGCATTCCGCTGATCTATGAAGAGGTGGATGACTTTGCCGCGCAGGTCGAAAAAGTGAAGCAGGTCTGCGAGCAGCATGACGTCACCGATCTTTTTTATAACTACCAGTACGAATACAACGAGCAACAGCGCGATCGCCAGCTGGAGAACGCGCTGGAGACGGTGGTGTGCCAGGGTTTTGACGATAGCGTGATGCTGCCTCCGGGCAGCGTGATGACCGGCAGCCGCGAGATGTACAAAGTGTTCACGCCGTTCAAGAACGCGTTTATTAAGCGGCTGAAGGAGGGATTGCCCGAGTGCGTGGCCGCGCCTGCCGTGAGGGGCGACGCGATCGCGAAGCTGCCCGAGCTGAAGATTCATTATCCGCAGCAGGCGTTTGACGACGCGCTGTTTCCCGCCAGCGAGAAAGCGGCCATTGCCCAGCTGCGCCAGTTCTGCAAGCACGGGGCGGCCGACTACGAGGCGCGACGTGATTTTCCCGCCGTTGAGGGCACCAGCCGCCTGTCGGCCTGCCTGACGCTGGGCGCGATCTCCCCGCGCCAGTGCCTGCACCGCCTGCTGGCGGAACGGCCTGACGCTCTGGACGGCGGCGCGGGGGCCGTGTGGCTCAGCGAACTGATCTGGCGTGAATTTTACCGCCATCTGATGACGTATCATCCTGATTTATGTAAACATCGTCCTTTCATTGGTTGGACCGATAAGGTGGCGTGGCAGTCCAATGACGAGCAGCTCAAGGCCTGGCAAACCGGGATGACCGGCTATCCGATCGTCGATGCAGCCATGCGCCAGCTGAATGAAACCGGCTGGATGCACAACCGTCTGCGAATGATTACCGCCAGCTTCCTGGTGAAAGATCTGCTTATCGACTGGCGCGTCGGGGAGCGGTATTTTATTTCTCAGCTGATTGACGGCGATCTCGCCGCCAACAACGGCGGCTGGCAGTGGGCGGCCTCTACGGGTACCGATGCGGCACCGTATTTCCGCATTTTTAACCCAACCACGCAGGGGCAAAAATTTGATGCGGAAGGCGAGTTCATCCGCCGCTGGCTGCCCGAGCTGGCAAACGTCCCGGCGAAAGCGATCCACGAGCCGTGGGGATGGGCGGACAAGCAGGGCGTGACGCTCGATTATCCGCGTCCCATCGTTGACCATAAACAGGCGCGCGTCGCCACGCTGGCGGCGTATGAAGCCGCCCGCAAAGCTTAAGAGAGTAATGATGAAAAATAGCGAACTGGAAAGCCTGATTAACGAAAAATTAAACAGCGCCTCTTTTAGCGACTATGGCCCAAACGGCCTGCAGGTTGAAGGACGCGACGAGGTGCAGAAAATTGTCACCGGCGTGACGGCCAGCCAGGCGCTGCTGGACGAAGCCGTGCGGCAGCAGGCGGACGCGGTGATTGTTCACCATGGTTACTTCTGGAAGAACGAATCGCCGATTATTCGCGGCATGAAGCGCAACCGTCTGAAAACGCTGCTCGCCAATGATATTAACCTGTACGGGTATCACCTGCCGCTCGATGCACACCCCGAGCTTGGCAACAACGTTCAGCTGGCGCAGCTGCTGGGCATTACGGTGATGGGGGAAATCGAGCCGCTGGTGCCGTGGGGCGAACTGTCGATGCCGGTGCCGGGCCTCGAGCTGGCGTCGTGGATTGAAGCGCGCCTGGGACGCCGTCCGCTGTGGAGCGGCGATACCGGCCCGGATACGGTGAAGCGCGTGGCCTGGTGTACCGGCGGCGGGCAGGGCTTTATCGATAGCGCCGCGCGCTTTGGCGTGGATGCTTTCATCACCGGTGAAGTGTCTGAGCAGACCATCCACTCGGCCCGCGAGCAGGGCCTGCACTTCTATGCGGCGGGCCATCACGCGACCGAGCGCGGCGGCATTCGCGCGCTTAGCGAGTGGCTGACGGAAAATACCGATCTGGATGTGACCTTCGTCGATATTCCTAACCCGGCCTGATGAGAGGTATCTAAGTGCAGCGAGCGCGTTGTTATCTTCTCGGTGAAACGGCGGTGGTGCTGGAACTGGAGCCGCCGGTCACTCTTGCGTCACAAAAACGGATCTGGCGGCTCACCCAGCGCCTGGCCGATGCGCCGGAGGTCGTTGAGGCGATTCCGGGCATGAATAACATTACCGTTGTCCTGCGTAATCCGCACGCGCTGGCGCTGGACGCCATTGAGCGCCTCCAGCGCTGGTGGGAAGAGAGCGACGCGCTGGAGCCGGAAGGCCGCGTGGTTGAGATCCCGGTGGTGTACGGCGGCGAAGGCGGCCCTGATTTATCCGTTGTTGCCGCGCACTGCGGGTTGACCGAAAAGCAGGTCGTCGAGCGGCATGCGTCGGTTGATTACGTGGTCTGGTTCCTTGGGTTTCAGCCGGGCTTCCCTTACCTGGGCGGACTTGCGCCAGAGCTGCATACGCCGCGCCGCGCCGAGCCGCGTCTGAGCGTTCCGGCCGGAACCGTCGCCATCGGCGGCGAACAGACGGGAATTTACCCGCTGGCCTCGCCCGGCGGCTGGCAGCTCATCGGCCACACCCGCACCTTACTCTTCACGCCGGGGCAGGAGGCGCCGACGCTTCTGCGCCCGGGCGATACCCTGCGCTTTATTCCACAGAAGGAGGGGGTATGTTAACGCTTATCCGCGCGGGCCTTTATACCTCCGTTCAGGACGCGGGCCGCTTCGGCATGCGCCAGTCGGGCGTGAGCTACTGCGGCGCGCTGGACCGCCCGGCGCTTGAGATTGCAAACCTGCTGGTGGGCAACCCCGGCAGCACCGCCGCGCTTGAAATTACGCTCGGCCAGTGCGTGATTGAGTTTCATCAGGAAACCTGGTTTGCCTTAACCGGCGCGGGCTGCGGTGCGACGCTTGACGACATGGCGGTCTGGACGGGCTGGCGCCTGCGGGCAAAAGCGGGGCAGCGCCTGACGCTTAAACGGCCACAGCACGGCGTGCGCAGCTACCTTGCGGTTGCAGGCGGCATTGACGTGCCGGCGCTGATGGGATCGGCGAGCACCGATCAGAAAGCCGGGATTGGCGGCCATGAGGGGCGCCTGCTGCGCGACGGCGATCGTCTGGCGATAAAACCGTCGGCGCGTCATTTTTCCACCACCCAGGGCGTGAAGCAGCTGCTGTGGGGAAACCATATCCGCGCCCTGCCGGGGCCCGAGTATCATGAGTTCGACGAGGCTTCCCAGGAGTCTTTCTGGCGCTCGCCGTGGAAAATCAGCCCGCAAAGTAACCGCATGGGCTATCGCCTGCAGGGACAGCCGCTGACCCGCACGACCCGCCGCGAACTGCTTTCCCACGGCCTGCTGCCGGGCGTGATTCAGGTGCCGGGCAACGGTCAGCCGATCGTATTAATGAACGATGCGCAGACCACGGGCGGCTATCCGCGAATAGCCTGCATCATCGACGCCGATCGTTACCATCTGGCGCAAATTCCCCTCGGACAGCCTATTCACTTCGTGCAGTGCTCGCTGGAAGAGGCGCTGCAGGCGCGGCAGGACCAGCAGCGTTATCTGGAACAGCTGGCGTGGAGGCTCGATGGTAAAGATTGATTTGAACGCCGATCTGGGCGAGGGCGGCAATGCCGATGCGGCGCTAATGACGCTGGTCTCGTCGGTGAATATCGCCTGCGGCTTTCACGCGGGCGACGCGCAGACCATGCTGGAAAGCGTGCGCAGCGCAATTAAAAATAACGTCGCGATAGGCGCGCATCCGAGCTTCCCTGACCGGGAAAACTTTGGCCGAACGGCGATGACGCTCCCACCCGAAACGGTTTACGCCCAGACGCTTTATCAGATTGGCGCGCTGGAGGCGATTGTTCGCGCCGAGAAGGGCGTTCTGCGCCACGTGAAGCCGCACGGCATGCTGTATAACCAGGCGGCGAAAGACCCGTCGCTGGCCGATGCGATTGCCCGTGCGGTGCGGGATTGCAACCCGCAGCTGATCCTGGTGGGGCTGGCGGGCAGCGAGCTGATTCGCGCGGGGCAGCGTCACGGCCTGTCGACCCGCGAGGAGGTCTTCGCCGATCGCGGATATCAGCCGGACGGCAGCCTCGTGCCGCGAACGCAGGCCGGAGCGCTCATTACCGACGAAGATAAAGCGCTGGCGCAGACGCTGGAAATGGTGCAGTCAGGGCAGGTGACGGCGATTGACGGCACCACCGCGAAGGTGCGGGCCGAAACGGTCTGCTTACACGGCGACGGCGAGCACGCGCTGCGGTTTGCGCGCCGCCTGCTGGCGGCGTTCTCTGATGCGGGCATCCTTGTCAGTGCAGAATAATTATTAAAGGACAATAACATGCCAGAAGGTCCGGAGATCCGCCGCGCGGCGGATAGCCTGGAGGCGGCGATAAAGGGCAAACCGTTGACCGCGGTCTGGTTTGCTTTTCCTCAGCTTAAGCCGTTTGAAGCCCAGCTGCTGGGGCAGACGGTGACGCACATCGAAACGCGCGGCAAAGCCTTGCTCACGCATTTTTCCCATAACCTGACGTTATATAGCCATAATCAGCTTTACGGCGTCTGGCGCGTGGTAGATGCGGACGAACGGCCGGAGACCAACCGCGTGCTGCGCGTCAGGCTGCAGGCGGCGGACAAAGCCATCCTGCTTTACAGCGCGTCAGATATCGAAATGTTAACGCCGGAGCAACTGCTTGCGCATCCGTTCTTACAGCGCGTCGGGCCGGACGTGCTGGATATGCGCCTCACGGCAAGCGATGTAAAAGCGCGCCTGCTGTCAGCGAAATTCCGCAATCGCCAGTTTTCTGGGCTATTTCTCGATCAGGCGTTTCTGGCGGGATTAGGAAATTATCTGCGGGTTGAAATTCTGTGGGAAGCGGGGCTGGCGCCGCACCACAAGGCCTCTCAGCTAAGCGATGAACGGCTGGAGGTGCTCTCCCACGCGCTGCTGGACATCCCGCGCCTGTCATACAACACACGCGGCGCGGTGGATGAGAACAAGCATCACGGGGCGCTGTTCCGGTTTAAGGTGTTTCATCGGGCGGGGAAAAAGTGCGAGCGCTGCGGCGGGATCATCGACAGGATGATGCTCTCTTCAAGGCCATTTTACTGGTGTCCGCATTGCCAAAAATAAAAGTAAAACGGTAGCCCAGAGGCTACCGTTTTTAATGTTTTCACCCTCTCCCTGTGGGGGAGAGGGCATCATGCTGAACCCAACCGTTCTTAGCGCTTCAGGTCAGACTTAAAATCGCGCTGCTCGTAGCCGGTGTACAGCTGACGAGGGCGGGCAATTTTCATGCCTTCGCTATGCATTTCGTTCCAGTGCGCAATCCAGCCCACGGTACGCGCCATGGCGAAGATCACGGTGAACATGGAAGACGGAATGCCCATCGCTTTCAGAATAATGCCAGAGTAGAAATCGACGTTCGGGTAGAGTTTCTTCTCGATGAAGTACGGGTCGTTCAGCGCGATGTGCTCAAGCTCCATCGCCACTTCCAGCAGATCGTCCTTGGTGCCCAGCTCTTTCAGCACTTCGTGGCAGGTTTCACGCATCACGGTAGCGCGTGGGTCATAGTTTTTATAAACACGGTGACCGAAGCCCATCAGGCGGAAGGAGTCGTTCTTATCCTTCGCGCGGCGCACGAATTCAGGAATGTGCTCCACGGTGCTGATCTCTTCCAGCATCTTCAGCGCCGCTTCGTTCGCGCCGCCGTGCGCCGGTCCCCACAGGGAGGCGATGCCCGCCGCGATACAGGCGAACGGGTTCGCGCCTGAAGAGCCCGCGGTACGGACGGTAGAGGTGGAAGCGTTCTGTTCGTGGTCAGCGTGCAGGATCAGGATACGGTCCATTGCGCGTTCCAGCACCGGGTTCACTTCGTACTCTTCGCATGGGGTTGAGAACATCATGCGCAGGAAGTTACCCGCGTAGGAGAGGTCGTTGCGCGGATAAACGAACGGCTGACCGATCGAGTATTTGTAGCACATCGCCGCCATGGTTGGCATTTTGGACAGCAGGCGGAACGCGGCGATATCGCGGTGGCGCGGGTTATTCACGTCCAGCGAATCGTGGTAGAACGCCGCCAGCGCGCCGGTGATGCCGCACATGACCGCCATTGGGTGAGAGTCGCGGCGGAACGCATGGAACAGACGGGTAATCTGCTCGTGGATCATGGTGTGGCGGGTAACGGTGGTTTTGAACTCATCGTATTGAGCCTGCGTCGGTTTTTCGCCGTTCAGCAGGATGTAGCACACTTCCAGATAGTTGGACTCGGTGGCTAACTGATCGATGGGAAAACCGCGGTGGAGCAGGATACCTTCATCACCGTCGATAAAGGTGATTTTAGATTCGCAAGATGCGGTAGAGGTGAATCCAGGGTCAAAGGTGAATACCCCTTTAGAACCCAGCGTACGGATATCAATAACATCCTGACCGAGCGTGCCTTTTAGCACATCCAGTTCAATAGCAGTGTCACCATTTAGGGTGAGCTTTGCCTTTGTATCAGCCATTTACGGTCTCCTTAGCGCCTTATGCTTAAGACTGCCAATTACCGGATTTGCATTCTACTGATTTTTAAACGTTACCAGTTTGTTATTTGGCTTACCGCTCAGCTCACGAGGAGAAACCAGGGTACAGAGCTATGGCGCCTTGCAGGTAAATGAATGAAAAATCAGTGAAACAACAGCAAATCAGTGTCTTCGCAGTCCGAATTATTCAAACCTGACTATCACTAATAACTGTCCTGATAACTTCGGTCAATACCATCACACTGTTACATAACTATTTCTCAGGTGAAAGCAAGACCTCATAACTTTTGCGCATTATATGCCTTTTCTAATGACGTTTGTAACAATTTTGTTTAACATTTGTCAAATCAGATGATTAAAAATTAAAAAGATGTTGTTATCGTGACCCGGATCACTGTTCAGGCGAAAACCCGACAAACTGTATGTAGGTTAATTGTAATGATTTTGTGAACGGCCTATACTGCCGCCAGGTCTCCGGAACACCCTGCTAATCCCGAGCCACCCAGCGTTGTTTTGTGTCGTCGTAGCTTCTGAAAGGGAGTTTTATCATGACGCTTAGTTATAGTAAGGACGCTGCTTGACCCGCACGCAGACCGGAGGAAGGAATAATAAGAACAGCATGTGGGCGTTATTCATGATAAGAAATGTGAAAAAACAAAGACCTGTCAATCTGGATCTCAAAACGATCCGGTTCCCCGTAACAGCAATAGCGTCCATTCTGCACCGCGTGTCCGGTGTCATTACGTTTGTGGCGGTCGGCATTCTGCTGTGGTTGCTGGGAACAAGCCTCTCTTCTCCGGAAGGATTCCTCCAGGCTTCGGCCATCATGAGCAGCTTCTTCGTGAAATTCATCATGTGGGGCATTCTCACCGCGCTGGCGTACCACGTGGTGGTGGGCGTTCGCCATCTGCTGATGGACTTTGGCTATCTCGAAGAGACATTCGAAGCCGGGAAACGCTCCGCTAACATTTCCTTTGTGATTACTGTCGTGCTTTCACTTCTCGCAGGAGTTCTCGTATGGTAAGCAACGCCTCGGCATTAGGACGCAACGGCGTACATGACTTTATTCTGGTCCGCGCTACCGCCATCGTCCTCACGCTTTACATCATCTATATGATCGGTTTCTTCGCCACCAGCGGCCCGCTGACGTGGGAGATCTGGAGCGGTTTCTTCGGATCGGCCTTCACCAAGGTGTTCACCCTGCTGGCGCTGTTCTCCATCCTTATTCATGCCTGGATTGGCATGTGGCAGGTGTTGACCGATTACGTTAAACCTTTGGCGATTCGCCTTCCTCTGCAGCTGGCGATTGTCGTTGCGCTGGTGGTTTACGTTATTTATGGATTCGTTGTGGTGTGGGGTGTGTAATGAAACTGCCAGTCAGAGAATTTGATGCTGTCGTAATTGGCGCAGGTGGCGCAGGTATGCGCGCAGCGCTGCAAATTTCCCAGAGCGGCCAGACCTGTGCGCTGCTCTCTAAAGTCTTCCCAACCCGTTCCCATACCGTATCAGCCCAGGGTGGTATCACCGTGGCGCTCGGTAATACCCATGAAGATAACTGGGAATGGCACATGTACGACACGGTGAAAGGTTCCGACTACATCGGCGACCAGGATGCCATCGAATATATGTGTAAAACCGGCCCGGAAGCGATTCTGGAGCTGGACCACATGGGCCTGCCGTTCTCCCGTCTGGAAAACGGTACTATCTATCAGCGTCCGTTTGGCGGCCAGTCGAAAGACTTCGGCGGCGAGCAGGCGGCGCGCACCGCGGCGGCGGCTGACCGTACCGGTCACGCGCTGCTGCACACGCTCTATCAGCAGAACCTGAAAAACCACACCACCATCTTCTCCGAGTGGTATGCGCTGGATCTGGTGAAAAACGCCGATGGCGCAGTGGTTGGCTGTACCGCGCTGTGCATCGAAACCGGTGAAGTGGTTTACTTTAAAGCGCGCGCAACCGTGCTGGCCACCGGCGGTGCGGGCCGTATCTATCAGTCCACCACCAACGCCCACATCAACACCGGTGACGGCGTCGGTATGGCTATCCGCGCGGGCGTACCGGTGCAGGATATGGAGATGTGGCAGTTCCACCCAACCGGCATCGCCGGTGCGGGCGTGCTGGTCACGGAGGGCTGCCGCGGTGAAGGTGGCTACCTGCTGAACAAACACGGCGAGCGCTTCATGGAGCGTTATGCCCCGAATGCGAAAGACCTGGCGGGCCGTGACGTGGTGGCGCGCTCCATCATGATCGAAATCCGCGAAGGCCGCGGCTGCGACGGCCCATGGGGTCCACACGCCAAGCTGAAGCTCGACCACCTGGGTAAAGAGGTGCTGGAATCCCGCCTGCCGGGCATTCTGGAGCTGTCCCGCACCTTTGCCCACGTTGACCCGGTGAAAGAGCCGATTCCGGTTATCCCAACCTGCCACTACATGATGGGCGGTATTCCGACCAAAGTGACCGGCCAGGCGCTGACCGTGAACGCGCAGGGCGAAGACGTGGTGATCCCTGGCCTGTTTGCGGTGGGCGAAATCGCCTGCGTGTCGGTACACGGCGCTAACCGTCTGGGCGGCAACTCCCTGCTGGACCTGGTGGTGTTTGGCCGCGCGGTGGGTCTGCACCTGCAGGAATCCATTGCCGAGCAGGGCGCGCTGCGTGATGCGACCGATGACGAAATTGACGCCTCTCTTGAGCGCCTCAACCGCTGGAACGGCAACCGTAACGGCGAAGATCCGGTGGAAATTCGCAAAGCGCTGCAGGAATGCATGCAGCACAACTTCTCGGTATTCCGCGAAGGCGACGCGATGGCGAAAGGCCTTGAGCAGCTGAAGGCGATCCGCGAGCGTCTGAAAAATGCCCGTCTGGACGACACCTCCAGCGAGTTCAACACCCAGCGCGTCGAGTGCCTGGAGCTGGATAACCTGATGGAAACCGCGTTCGCGACCGCGATGTCGGCAAACTTCCGCACCGAGAGCCGCGGCGCGCATAGCCGCTTCGACTACCCGGATCGTGATGACGAAAACTGGCTGTGCCATTCCTTGTACCTGCCAGAATCGGAAACCATGACGCGTCGTAGCGTCAATATGGAACCGAAACTGCGTCCGGCGTTCCCGCCGAAGATTCGTACTTATTAATGCGGAGACAGGACAATGAAACTCGAATTTTCAGTTTATCGTTATAACCCGGATGTAGACGACGCTCCGCGCATGCAGGATTACATCCTGGAAGCGGAAGAGGGTCGCGACATGATGCTGCTGGACGCCCTCATGCAGCTGAAGGAAAAAGATCCTACGCTGTCGTTCCGTCGTTCCTGCCGTGAAGGGGTTTGTGGCTCCGACGGCGTGAACATGAACGGCAAAAATGGCCTGGCCTGCATTACGCCAATTTCGGCGCTGCAGCGTCCCGGTCAGAAAATCGTTATTCGTCCTCTGCCTGGCCTGCCGGTCGTTCGCGATTTGGTGGTAGACATGGGGCAATTCTATGCACAATATGAGAAGATTAAGCCTTACTTATTGAATAATGGGCAAAATCCACCCGCTCGTGAGCACCTACAGTCTCCCGAGCAGCGTGAAAAACTCGATGGACTTTACGAGTGCATTCTCTGTGCATGTTGCTCGACGTCGTGCCCGTCGTTCTGGTGGAACCCGGACAAATTTATCGGCCCGGCCGGCCTGCTGGCTGCCTATCGCTTCCTGATCGATAGTCGCGATACCGAAACCGATAGTCGTCTGGAGGGATTGAGTGACGCTTTCAGCGTATTCCGCTGCCATAGCATCATGAACTGCGTCAGTGTGTGTCCTAAGGGGCTCAACCCGACGCGCGCCATCGGCCACATTAAGTCGATGCTGCTGCAGCGCAGTGCGTAAGTAGTGAGAGGGGAGCACTGTTCCCCTCACCCTAACCCTCTCCCAAAGGGAGAGGGAACAGATAGCAGGAAATCTTTAAAAACTGCCGACGACCTTCCCCCTCGCCCCGTGGGAGAGGGTCGGGGTGAGGGGAAACCCTAAGACAGTTTCTAAAGGTTCCTTCGCGGGCCAAGTAGAGCTCGCAGGTGAACCCCGGCACGTACACGCGGTGTGCGTGGTAGTTTCTACGGCGAAAGTAAGCATATAAATGCTTAAGGGATCACGATGCAGAACGGCGCAATGAAAGCCTGGCTGGACTCTTCTTACCTCTCTGGGTCGAACCAGAGCTGGATAGAACAGCTCTATGAAGACTTCTTAACCGATCCTGACTCAGTGGACGCAAACTGGCGTTCCATGTTCCAGCAGTTGCCTGGTACAGGGGTCAAACCGGATCAATTCCATTCCAAAACACGTGATTATTTCCGTCGTCTGGCGAAGGATGCCTCACGTTACTCTTCTGCGATTTCCGACCCTGACACCAATGCGAAGCAGGTTAAAGTCCTGCAGCTTATTAACGCTTATCGCTTCCGCGGTCACCAGCATGCGAATCTCGATCCGCTGGGGCTGTGGAAACAAGACCGTGTGGCCGATCTCGATCCGGCGTATCACGATCTCACCGAGGCCGATTTCAAGGAAAGCTTTAACGTAGGTTCATTTGCTATCGGCAAAGACACGATGAAGCTGGGCGAACTGATTGACGCGCTCAAGCAAACCTACTGCGGCTCCATCGGCGCGGAATATATGCACATTACCTCCACCGAAGAGAAGCGCTGGATCCAACAGCGAATCGAATCCGTGGCGGGCCACGCGAATTTCTCGGCAGACGAGAAAAAACGCTTCCTGAACGAACTGACCGCAGCGGAAGGGCTTGAGCGCTATCTGGGCGCGAAGTTCCCGGGCGCAAAACGCTTCTCGCTGGAAGGCGGCGATGCGTTAGTCCCGATGCTCAAAGAGTTAATTCGTCACGCCGGCAAGAGCGGCACCCGTGAAGTGGTGCTGGGCATGGCGCACCGCGGTCGTCTGAACGTGCTGGTCAACGTGCTGGGTAAAAAGCCGCAGGACCTGTTCGACGAGTTCGCGGGCAAGCACAAAGAACACCTCGGCACCGGCGACGTGAAGTACCACATGGGCTTCTCGTCCGATATCGAAACCGAAGGCGGGCAGGTTCACCTGGCGCTGGCGTTTAACCCGTCTCACCTTGAGATCGTTAGCCCGGTGGTTATCGGTTCCGTGCGCGCGCGTCTAGATCGTCTGGACGAGCCAAGCAGCAACAAAGTGCTGCCGATTACCATTCACGGCGATGCGGCGATTACCGGTCAGGGCGTGGTTCAGGAAACCCTGAACATGTCGAAAGCGCGGGGTTACGAAGTGGGCGGTACCGTTCGCATCGTGATCAACAACCAGGTGGGCTTCACCACCTCTAACCCGCTGGACGCGCGTTCTACCCCGTACTGCACCGACATCGGCAAGATGGTGCAGGCGCCAATCTTCCACGTGAATGCGGATGACCCGGAAGCGGTGGCCTTCGTGACCCGCCTGGCGCTGGACTTCCGCAACACCTTTAAACGCGACGTGCTGATCGACCTGTTCTGCTACCGCCGTCACGGCCACAACGAAGCCGACGAGCCAAGCGCAACGCAGCCGCTGATGTACCAGAAAATCAAAAAGCACCCGACGCCGCGCAAAATCTACGCTGACAAGCTGGAAGCGGAAAAAGTGGCGACGCTGGAAGATGCGACCGAGATGGTCAACCTCTACCGCGACGCGCTGGACGCGGGTGAATGCGTCGTGAAAGAGCTGCGTCCGATGAACATGCACTCCTTTACCTGGTCGCCGTACCTCAACCACGAGTGGGATGAGAGCTACCCGAACAAGGTCGAGATGAAGCGCCTGCAGGAGCTGGCTAAGCGCATCAGCACCGTGCCGGACGCGATCGAGATGCAGTCTCGCGTGGCCAAAATTTACGGCGATCGCCAGGCCATGGCGGCCGGTGAAAAACTGTTCGACTGGGGCGGCGCGGAAACGCTGGCCTACGCGACGCTGGTTGACGAAGGTATTCCCGTTCGTCTGTCCGGTGAGGATGCGGGCCGCGGCACGTTCTTCCACCGTCACGCGGTGGTTCACAACCAGTCTAACGGCTCAACCTACACTCCGCTGCAGCATGTGCATAACGGTCAGGGCCAGTTCAAGGTTTGGGACTCCGTACTGTCTGAAGAAGCGGTACTGGCCTTCGAATACGGCTACGCCACCGCTGAACCACGCACCCTGACCATCTGGGAAGCGCAGTTCGGTGACTTCGCCAACGGTGCGCAGGTCGTTATCGACCAGTTCATCTCCTCCGGCGAGCAGAAGTGGGGCCGCATGTGTGGCCTGGTGATGCTGCTGCCGCACGGCTACGAAGGGCAGGGGCCGGAGCACTCCTCCGCGCGTCTGGAACGCTATCTGCAGCTCTGCGCCGAGCAGAACATGCAGGTCTGCGTGCCGTCTACCCCGGCTCAGGTCTACCACATGCTGCGTCGTCAGGCGCTGCGCGGTATGCGCCGTCCGCTGGTAGTCATGTCGCCGAAGTCCCTGCTGCGCCACCCGCTGGCGGTTTCCAGCCTCGACGAACTGGCCAACGGCACCTTCCTGCCGGCCATCGGCGAAGTTGACGAGCTGGATCCGAAAGGCGTTAAGCGTGTCGTAATGTGTTCTGGTAAGGTTTATTACGACCTGCTGGAACAGCGCCGCAAGAACGACCAGAAAGATGTCGCCATCGTGCGTATCGAACAGCTTTATCCGTTCCCGCATCAGGCGATGCAGGACGTGCTGAAACAATATGCTCACGTGCATGATTTTGTCTGGTGCCAGGAAGAGCCGCTTAACCAGGGCGCATGGTACTGCAGCCAGCATCATTTCCGTGAAGTGATTCCATTTGGGTCCGCCCTGCGCTATGCAGGCCGCCCGGCCTCCGCCTCTCCGGCGGTAGGGTATATGTCCGTTCACCAGAAGCAGCAACAAGATCTGGTCAATGACGCGCTGAACGTCGATTAATTAAAGGATACATAATGAGTAGCGTAGATATTCTTGTTCCCGACCTGCCTGAATCCGTAGCAGATGCGACCGTCGCCACCTGGCACAAAAAACCGGGCGATAGCGTTAAGCGCGATGAAGTGCTGGTAGAAATCGAAACTGACAAAGTGGTACTGGAAGTACCGGCTTCGGCGGATGGCGTTCTGGATGCCGTTCTGGAAGATGAAGGCACCACCGTGACCTCTCGCCAGATCCTCGGTCGCCTGCGTGAAGGTAACAGCGCGGGCAAAGAGTCCAGCGCGAAAACGGAAGAGAAAGCCTCTACCCCGGCGCAGCGCCAGCAGGCCTCTCTGGAAGAGCAAACTAACGATGCGCTCAGCCCGGCGATCCGTCGCCTGCTGGCCGAGCACAGCCTTGACCCGGCAGCCATCAAAGGCACCGGCGTCGGCGGCCGTCTGACCCGCGAAGACATCGACAAGCATCTGGCAAAAGGGCCTTCTGACGCAAAAGCAGAAGCCAAAGCGCCAGCCGCCGCACCGGCAGCGCAGCCTGCGCTGGGCGCCCGCAGCGAAAAACGCGTGCCGATGACCCGCCTGCGCAAGCGCGTGGCCGAGCGTCTGCTGGAAGCGAAAAACTCCACCGCGATGCTGACCACCTTCAACGAAGTGAACATGAAGCCCATCATGGACCTGCGCAAGCAGTACGGTGACGCGTTTGAAAAACGTCACGGTATCCGTCTGGGCTTTATGTCCTTCTACGTGAAGGCGGTAGTTGAAGCGCTGAAACGCTACCCGGAAGTGAACGCCTCTATCGACGGCGACGACGTGGTGTATCACAACTACTTCGACGTGAGCATGGCCGTTTCCACGCCGCGCGGCCTGGTGACCCCGGTTCTGCGTGACGTTGATGCCCTGGGCATGGCGGATATCGAGAAGAAAATCAAAGAGCTGGCCGTCAAAGGCCGCGACGGCAAGCTGACCGTAGACGATCTGACCGGCGGTAACTTCACCATTACCAACGGCGGCGTGTTCGGTTCGCTGATGTCTACGCCAATCATCAACCCGCCGCAGAGCGCGATCCTCGGCATGCATGCCATCAAAGATCGTCCTATGGCGGTAGACGGTAAAGTGGAGATCCTGCCGATGATGTACCTGGCATTGTCTTACGACCACCGTCTGATCGACGGCCGCGAGTCCGTGGGCTTCCTGGTGGCCATCAAAGAGCTGCTGGAAGACCCAACGCGTCTGCTGCTGGACGTGTAGTAGTTTTTTAGCGTCACCTGCCCTGCAGGCCGGCACACAGACCGCGCCGGCCTGCAGGTTTAAAGATAACGATTACCCTGAAGGATGGATAGAACACATGAACTTACATGAATATCAGGCCAAACAGCTGTTTGCCCGGTATGGCTTACCGGCGCCGGTGGGTTATGCCTGTACTACTCCGCGTGAAGCAGAAGAAGCCGCTTCTAAAATTGGCGCTGGCCCGTGGGTAGTTAAATGTCAGGTTCACGCTGGCGGTCGCGGTAAAGCGGGCGGTGTGAAGGTTGTTAAGAGCAAAGAAGAGATCCGCGCGTTCGCTGAACATTGGCTCGGCAAGCGCCTGGTGACGTATCAAACGGATGCGAACGGCCAGCCGGTAAACCAGATCCTGGTTGAAGCGGCGACCGACATCGCAAAAGAACTGTATCTGGGCGCGGTTGTTGACCGTAGCTCCCGCCGCGTGGTGTTCATGGCGTCTACCGAAGGCGGCGTGGAAATCGAGAAAGTGGCGGAAGAAACCCCGCACCTGATCCACAAAGTGGCGATCGATCCGCTGGCGGGCCCAATGCCTTACCAGGGTCGCGAGCTGGCGTTCAAGCTGGGTCTGGAAGGCAAGCTGGTGCAGCAGTTCACCAAGATTTTCATGGGCCTGGCGACCATTTTCCTTGAGCGCGATCTGGCGCTGATCGAGATTAACCCGCTGGTTATCACTACCCAGGGCGACCTGATCTGCCTCGACGGCAAGCTGGGCGCTGACGGCAACGCGCTGTTCCGCCAGGCGGATCTGCGTGAAATGCGCGATCAGTCTCAGGAAGATCCGCGTGAAGCGCAGGCGGCACAGTGGGAGCTGAACTACGTGGCGCTGGACGGCAACATCGGCTGCATGGTTAACGGCGCGGGCCTGGCAATGGGCACCATGGACATCGTTAAGCTGCACGGCGGTGAACCGGCAAACTTCCTCGACGTGGGCGGTGGCGCAACCAAAGAGCGCGTGACCGAAGCGTTCAAAATTATCCTCTCTGACGACAACGTGAAGGCCGTTCTGGTGAACATCTTCGGCGGCATCGTCCGCTGCGACCTGATTGCCGACGGTATCATCGGCGCGGTAGAAGAAGTGGGCGTGAATGTGCCGGTGGTTGTCCGTCTGGAAGGGAACAACGCTGAACTCGGCGCGAAAAAACTGGCTGACAGCGGCCTGAATATTATTGCAGCGAAAAGTCTGACGGATGCAGCTCAGCAGGTTGTTGCCGCAGTGGAGGGGAAATAATGTCCGTTTTAATTAATAAAGATACCAAGGTTATCTGCCAGGGCTTCACCGGTAGCCAGGGGACTTTCCACTCCGAACAGGCGATTGCCTACGGTACGCAGATGGTTGGCGGCGTGACGCCAGGTAAAGGCGGCACCACGCACCTGGGCCTGCCGGTGTTCAACACCGTGCGTGAAGCGGTCGAAGCGACCGGCGCAACCGCGACCGTGATCTACGTTCCGGCTCCGTTCTGTAAAGACTCCATTCTGGAAGCGATTGACGCGGGCATTAAGCTCATCATCACCATCACCGAAGGTATCCCTACGCTGGATATGCTGACCGTGAAGGTCAAGCTGGACGAAGCGGGCGTGCGCATGATTGGCCCGAACTGCCCGGGCGTGATCACCCCGGGTGAGTGCAAAATCGGCATCATGCCGGGCCACATTCACAAGCCGGGCAAAGTGGGCATCGTTTCCCGCTCTGGTACCCTGACCTATGAAGCGGTTAAGCAGACCACCGATTACGGCTTCGGCCAGTCCACCTGCGTGGGCATCGGCGGTGACCCGATCCCTGGCTCTAACTTCATCGATATCCTGAAGCTGTTCCAGGAAGATCCGCAGACCGAAGCGATCGTGATGATCGGTGAGATCGGCGGAAGCGCGGAAGAAGAAGCCGCTGCCTACATCAAAGAGCACGTGACCAAGCCGGTTGTGGGCTACATCGCGGGCGTGACCGCGCCGAAAGGCAAGCGTATGGGCCACGCTGGCGCGATCATCGCAGGCGGTAAGGGTACGGCTGATGAGAAATTCGCAGCGCTGGAAGCCGCAGGCGTGAAGACCGTACGCAGCCTGGCGGACATCGGCGAAGCACTGAAATCCATCATTAAGTAAGTCCTCTCTGCTCCCCGAAAGGGGAGCGTTGCAGTATAAAAATGTCCGTTTCGACATGGTTGGCCGCTGAAAAAGCGGCCTTTTTTTATTGTCTGCGTTTGGCGACGAGCGTGAACTTGTAATCGTCGGTGTTAAACACGTTGCGGCTATATTCAAATATCCGACCGTCCTTCAGGTAACCGCGAGAAACTTTTTCCAGGATCGGTTTAGCCGGATCGAGCGACATCGCGGCGATCGCCTCTTCCGATGGCATAATCGGCACCAGCTCCTGCTCGCTGCGATCGATAACCATCTTTTTGATCTGTTCAACGTAATGGTATTTCGACTTTTCCATCACGCCCCAGGTGAGGTCAGGGAACATTGCCAGCGGCATCCATGTCTCTTCCAGATTTACCGGCTTTTGCTTAATGAAGCGTACGCGCTTGATGTGCCAGACCTTATCTTCCGGATTAATAGCCAGTATAGCCGCGAGCCTTGTATCGGCTTTCACCACTTCAAAGGTTTTGACATCGCTGTGCGTATCGACGTTTCGGTCAACCAGTTTTTCGTAAAAGCCGGTGAGCTGGTAGATGTCGTAATTAACGCGTTCCTCTTTTACATACGATCCGCTGCCCTGAATACTTTCGATGATCCCTTCATCAGCCAGCAGTTTCAGAGCCTGCCGGACGGTGACGCGGCTAACGTTGAACGTTTCCTGAAGGCAGGACTCGGTTGGTAGCGCGTCACCGGGTTTTAATTCTCCAGCGTTGATTTTCTCGCGGAACGCATCGGCAATCTGCCGGTACATCGGTTTGTTGGCCATTTTAGGGTGCCTGAATAATACCTTTTCAAAGAATTATGCATTCCACTAATGATTTGTAAATAATACAAATAGAATACAAATTTTGTTGTTAGTGAAAATGATCACATAAATGTATTACTGCTTCTGCCACACTCCTCTCCAGACAATAACGATCGAGATGTGAGGATCTCTATGAACCTGAGGAACCTGACCGATCCGCGCGCTGTTAGCGTTCGGGCGCAGTTTACCTGCCGGGATGAGGCAATCCGTCAGCTGATGGTGCGGCTGGTAAAGCTGGGCAAAATAGCTGACTCCGACGCTTTTCTGGCGGAAGTTTTCCATCGGGAATCGCTTGGCCCGACGGCGCTGGGCGAAGGGCTGGCGGTCCCCCACTGCAAATCAGCCGTGGTGAAAGAAGCGGCTTTCGCCGTAGCAACACTGTCCGAACCGCTGGAGTGGGAAGGCGTGGACGGACCGGAAGAGGTTGAGCTGATTTTTCTTCTCGCCATTCCTCCTGCTGAAGCGGGCTCGACACATATTCAGGTGCTGACGGAACTGACGTCTCGCCTGGCGGATGACGATCTCCGGGCGCGCGTGATGGCAGCTACCACGGCGGAAGATGTGCTTGCTGCCCTGGAAGCGACCCCTGAAGCACAAGAGGCCGCCGTTGCGGTGAATGCCCCGACGATCGTTTGCGTTACCGCCTGCCCGGCCGGGATTGCCCATACCTATATGGCGGCGGAATACCTCGAAAAAGCGGGGCGCAGGCTGGGCGTCAACGTGGTGGTCGAAAAACAGGGGGCCAACGGCATTGAGGGGCGCATCACTGCGCAGCAGTTGAAGGAGGCGAATGCGTGCATTTTTGCCGCAGACGTGGCGATTAAAGAGCGAGAGCGTTTTCAGGGGATCCCCGCGGTTTCCGTCCCCGTTGCGGAGCCTCTGCGCCATGCTGAAGCGTTAATTGAGCGCGCGCTGGCGCTACAGCCTTCATCCGATGCGGGTCATGAGTACGTCGATACCGAAACGAAAAAGGGCGTAAAAAGTGAGCTCAAACAGGCACTCCTTAGCGGGATCTCCTTTGCGGTACCGCTGATTGTCGCCGGCGGTACGGTGCTGGCCGTGTCGGTATTGCTGGCGCAAATCCTGGGTCTACAGCACTTGTTTGACCAGGAATACTCGTGGCTGTGGATGTACCGCAAGCTTGGCGGCGGCATGCTCGGCATTCTGATGGTGCCCGTTCTGGCAGCCTATACCGCTTACTCGCTGGCGGATAAACCCGCGCTGACGCCGGGGTTTGCGGCCGGACTGGCTGCCAATATGATCGGCTCCGGTTTTCTGGGGGCTATCGTGGGCGGCCTGGTCGCGGGTTACCTGATGCGCTGGGTGAAAAATCACATCCGCCTGAGTAGCCGCTATAACGGCTTTTTGACTTTTTACCTCTATCCGGTCATTGGCGTGCTGGGGGCGGGAAGCCTGATGCTGTTTGTGATCGGCGAACCGGTGGCCTGGCTTAATAACACGCTCACCGTCTGGCTTAATGGTCTGTCCGGTGCGAATGCGCTGCTCCTGGGGGCGATCCTCGGCTTTATGTGCTCATTCGATTTGGGCGGGCCGGTCAACAAAGCCTCTTATGCATTCTGTTTGGGGGCAATGGCGAACGGCGTCTACGGTCCCTATGCCATCTTTGCCTCCGTCAAAATGGTCTCGGCCTTTACCGTGACGGCGTCAACGATGCTGGCTCCGGGACTGTTTAAACCCTTTGAAATTGAAACCGGAAAATCGACGTGGCTGCTCGGGCTTGCGGGGATTACCGAAGGGGCGATTCCGATGGCGATTGAAGATCCTCTCCGCGTGATTGGCTCATTTGTCCTCGGCTCCATGGTAACCGGCGCGATCGTTGGCGCGATGGGGATCGGGCTCTCTACCCCTGGGGCAGGTATTTTCTCGCTCTTCTTACTTCACGACGCTGGACTGAGCGGGGTGGTTGCGGCGGCCGGCTGGTTTGGCGCGGCGCTGTTGGGGGCTGCTATTTCCACGTTTGTTCTGCTGCTCTGGCGACGTCAGGCGGTAAAAAAAGGCACGTACGTCACTGAAGACGCCTTACCGTAAACTCACACAGGAAATGAAGATGAAAGCTGTATCTCGCGTTCATATCACGCCGCATATGCACTGGGACCGTGAGTGGTACTTCACCACCGAAGAGTCGCGTATTCTTCTGGTCAATAATATGGAAGAGATCCTGACCCGCCTGGAGCAGGACGACGAGTATAAATATTACGTCCTTGATGGGCAGACGGCGGTGCTGGAGGATTATTTTGCCGTCGTGCCTGAAAACCGCGAGCGGGTGAAGGCGCTTGTTGAGCGGGGCAAACTGATTATCGGCCCATGGTATACCCAGACCGATACCACCATCGTTAGCGGGGAGTCGATCGTTCGCAACCTTATGTACGGTATGCGTGACTGCATGGCGTTCGGCGAGCCGATGAAGATTGGCTATCTGCCGGATTCGTTTGGTATGTCCGGCCAGCTTCCGCATATCTATAACGGGTTTGGCATTACCCGTACGATGTTCTGGCGCGGCTGCTCGGAACGACACGGAACCGATAAAACGGAATTTCTCTGGCAGAGCCAGGACGGCAGCGAAGTGACGGCGCAGGTCCTACCGCTGGGCTACGCGATTGGTAAGTACTTACCGGAGGACGAAGCGGGGCTGAGAAAACGGCTCGACAGCTACTTCGAGGTTCTGGAACGCGCCTCTGTAACCCAAGAGATCTTGCTGCCCAACGGCCACGATCAAATGCCGCTGCAGCAGAACATTTTCGCGGTGATGGACAAGCTTCGTGAAATCTATCCCCAGCGTCAGTTTGTGATGAGCCGTTTTGAAGAGGTGTTTGACCACATCGACGCGCACCGCGATGAACTGGCGACCTTAAAAGGGGAGTTCATCGACGGGAAATACATGCGCGTCCATCGGACAATCGGCTCCACGCGCATGGATATTAAAATCGCCCATGCGCGTATTGAGAATAAAATTGTCAATATTCTTGAGCCGCTGGCGACGCTGGCCTGGACGCTGGGCTTCGATTATCACCACGGTCTGCTGGAGAAAATGTGGAAAGAGATCCTCAAAAACCACGCTCACGACAGCATCGGCTGCTGCTGCAGCGATAAGGTGCATCGTGAGATTGTCTCCCGCTTCGCACTGGCTGAAGACATGGCAGACAACCTGGTGCGTTTCTACATGCGCAAGATTGTCGACAACATGCCGCAAAGCGATGCTGATAAGCTGGTGATGTTCAACCTGATGCCCTGGCCGCGTGAAGAGGTGATGAACACCACGATTCGACTGCGCGCCAGCCAGTTCCGTCTGCGGGATGATAAAGGCAACGAGATCCCCTATTTTATTCGCGGCGCGCGCGAACTTGATCCTGGCCTTATTGATCGGCAGATCGTTCATTACGGCAATTACGAACCATTTATGGAGTTTGACATTCAGCTCAGTCAGATCCTGCCGTCGATGGGCTACTGTACGCTATTTATCGAACCCAACGTTGCCGGGAAGCAATGCGCACCGGTGAAAAACACAACATCCTTACTCGAAAATGCCTTCTGGCAAATTGATTTAAACGACGACGGTACGCTGCGCCTGCGCGATAAAGAAACCGGGCTTATTTATGACCGCGTACTGGAAATCGAAGAGAGTTCGGATGATGGCGATGAGTATGACTACTCACCTTCCCGGGAAGAGTGGAGACTCACTTCAGCCCAGGGCGAGCATCAGGTTGAGGTAACGCATGAAGGCTGGCAGAGCAGGGCGGTAATCCGCCATCGTCTCGCTGTTCCGGCTAATCTGGCCGAACGTGCGGCGCGTCAGCGGAAAGGTTCTCTCAGCGCTGAGTTTGAAATCACGCTTAGCCGCAACAGCAGACGTATTGACGTGGCGGTTTGTCTGGATAATCAGGCTGACGACCACCGCGTTCGCGTGCTGATCCCCACGCCATTTACGACCCAGGACGTGTTAGCGGATACACAGTTTGGCACCCTCACTCGCCCGGTGCAGGATGCTGCAATGCAAGACTGGCAGCAGGAGGGCTGGAAAGAAGCGCCCGTTCCCGTCTGGAATTTGCTCAACTATGCCGTTCTGCAGGAAAAACGAAACGGGCTGGCGCTGTTTACCGAGGGACTGCGCGAATTTGAAGTGGTAGGTGAGGATAAAAAAGCATTTGCCGTAACCTTGCTACGTGGCGTGGGGCTACTCGGCAAAGAAGATTTGCTGTTGCGTCCAGGCAGACCGTCAGGAATTAAAATGCCCGTACCTGACTCTCAGGTGCATGGTTCGTTACGCTGTCGTTTTAGTCTCTTCAGCTTTAGCGGTACGCCGGAAAACGCGGGGGTCGCGCAGCAGGCCAAATCGTGGCTAACGCCCGTGCAGTGTTATAACAAGATCCCCTGGGACGCAATGAAGCTGAACCGATCATCGTTTACCACGCCGGAAAGTTACAGCTTATTGGCGCTTTCGCCAACGGGCTGTGTGCTCAGTACCCTCAAAAAGGCTGAAGATCGTGATGAACTTATACTTCGTCTGTTCAACCCGTCCTCGTCTACCCCATCAGACGCAACGTTATCCGTGAATCTGAACGTGAAGCGGTGCTGCGAAACGGACATGAATGAACGGTTGTTAGAGCAGGGTAAAGAAGAGGGCATCATCGGGATTTTCCGGCCGGGGCAGTCACGCACCTTTAGCATTCTTATCGTTTGAAAACACTGCTGAAAAAGGCCGCAGCGTGAGCGGCCTTTTTGACGCAATAGTTACCGAGGTGTGTTAATTTTTGGGGTTGTGAAGGTAAATTGAATGTAATTTCTAAGGGGCAGAGAGCTTATGGAAAAATAATCTGGCTGAACTATGCTTTATTGTTGACCCTGCATTGCAAAGCTGTTTCCCCTCGCGTTAATTAAAATCACTTCTGTTTATATTTTTTTTTGTCTTCCATAACCAAACGCACCCGGACATGAACATATTATTAACATGGTTTTTACCATTCTCACCTCAATTAAACATGGTTAACACAGGGGTTTGTTTTTGATTTAAATCAAAGTTTAATCCTTGGAAAAAGGTGATGAAAAGCGCTAAATTGTTCCCGATCAAAATGGCCGAAAAGTGGCAATTTTGCTATAAATTGATCACCGTCGAAAAACGTAAATGTGATTCAATAAAAACCTGTTTATTGTAAGGGTTTTGCAGCGTATTATATTTACGGGATCAATTTGAGTTTTTTATTAACCTATTTGTAACCTGTCGTGATTGTTTTTATCCTCCCTCAGGCTAAATACGGCGATAAGGATGCGAATAATTTGTATTGGGGCATGCGTGTGGATCTCTGTAACGGGGTTCACTCTCGGAGTCTTCATGCGATGAGCAAGGAGTCATAATGTTAGACGTAGTCGAACTGTCGCGCTTACAGTTTGCCTTGACCGCGATGTACCACTTCCTGTTTGTGCCGCTGACGCTGGGTATGGCGTTCCTGCTGGCCATCATGGAAACGGTGTACGTCCTCTCAGGCAAACAGATTTATAAAGATATGACCAAGTTCTGGGGCAAGTTGTTTGGTATCAACTTTGCGCTGGGTGTGGCAACCGGTTTGACCATGGAGTTCCAGTTCGGGACTAACTGGTCTTACTATTCCCATTACGTGGGGGATATCTTCGGTGCGCCGCTGGCCATTGAAGGTCTGATGGCCTTCTTCCTCGAATCCACCTTTGTAGGTCTGTTCTTCTTCGGCTGGGACCGTCTGGGCAAAGTCCAGCATATGGCGGTAACCTGGCTGGTCGCATTAGGCTCTAACCTGTCCGCGCTGTGGATTCTGGTGGCAAACGGCTGGATGCAGAACCCCATCGCCTCTGATTTCAACTTCGAAACCATGCGTATGGAGATGGTCAGCTTTGCCGAGCTGGTGCTGAACCCGGTTGCACAGGTTAAATTCGTTCACACCGTGGCATCTGGCTATGTCTGCGGCGCGATGTTCGTTCTGGGCATCAGTTCCTACTACATGCTGCGCGGTCGTGACTTCGCCTTCGCTAAACGTTCTTTCGCCATTGCCGCAAGCTTCGGTATGGCCGCGATTCTCTCTGTTATTGTTCTGGGTGATGAATCCGGTTACGAAATGGGCGACGTGCAGAAAACCAAGCTGGCCGCGATTGAAGCAGAGTGGGAGACCCAACCGGCTCCGGCTGCGTTCACCCTGTTCGGCGTTCCGGACCAGGATGCGCAGGAAAACCGCTTTGCGATTCAGATCCCTTACGCGCTGGGCATCATCGCGACGCGTTCTGTTGATAAGCAGGTTACGGGTCTGAAAGAGCTGATGGTTCAGCACGAAGAGCGTATCCGTAACGGTATGAAAGCGTACTCGCTGCTTGAGCAGCTGCGTGCGGGTTCCACCGATCAGGGCATTCGCGATCAATTCAACGACGTGAAGAAAGACCTGGGCTACGGTCTGCTGCTGAAACGCTATACCCCGAACGTCTCTGACGCAACGGAAGCGCAGATTCAGATGGCTACCAAAGACTCCATTCCGCGCGTGGCGCCGCTGTACTTTGCGTTCCGCATCATGGTTGGCTGCGGCATCATTATGCTGCTGATTATTGCTGCCTCCTTCTGGTCCGTCATTCGTAACCGTATCGGCGAGAAGAAATGGCTGCTGCGCACCGCGCTGTACGGTATTCCGCTGCCGTGGATTGCTATCGAGTCCGGCTGGTTTGTGGCGGAATACGGACGTCAACCGTGGGCAATTGGTGAGGTGCTGCCAACCGCGGTAGCGAACTCCTCCCTGACGGCAGGCGATCTGATCTTCTCTATGCTGCTGATCTGTGGTCTGTACACCCTGTTCCTGGTGGCTGAACTGTTCCTGATGTTCAAGTTCGCGCGCCTTGGCCCAAGCAGCCTGAAAACCGGTCGCTACCACTACGAGCAGTCTACTGCGACTACTCAGCCGGCACGCTAAGACAGGAGTCATCAAATGATCGATTATGAAGTATTGCGTTTTATCTGGTGGCTGCTGATCGGTGTCCTGCTGATCGGTTTTGCGGTCACAGACGGTTTCGACATGGGGGTGGGTATGCTCACCCGTTTCCTCGGTCGTAATGACACCGAGCGTCGAATCATGATTAACTCCATCGCCCCGCACTGGGACGGTAACCAGGTGTGGCTGATCACCGCAGGCGGCGCGCTTTTCGCGGCCTGGCCGATGGTCTACGCGGCTGCGTTTTCCGGTTTCTACGTGGCGATGATTCTGGTGCTGGCGTCTTTATTCTTCCGTCCGGTGGGCTTTGACTACCGCTCCAAGATTGAAGACACCCGCTGGCGCAACATGTGGGACTGGGGCATCTTCATCGGTAGCTTCGTACCACCGCTGGTGATTGGCGTGGCGTTCGGTAACCTGCTGCAGGGCGTGCCGTTCAACGTTGATGAGTACATGCGTCTTTATTACACCGGTAACTTCTTCCAGCTGCTGAACCCGTTTGGCCTGCTGGCGGGCGTGGTGAGCGTGGCGATGATCATCACTCAGGGTGCGACCTACCTGCAAATGCGTACCGTGGGCGAACTGCACCTGCGCTCCCGCGCAACCGCGCAGGTTGCTGCACTGGTGACGCTGGTCTGCTTCGCACTGGGCGGCGTTTGGGTGATGTACGGTATTGATGGCTACGTGGTGACCTCTGCTATCAATCATGCTGCGCCGTCTAACCCGCTGACCAAAGAAGTCGCGCGTCAGGCGGGAGCATGGCTGGTGAACTTTAACAATACCCCTGCGCTGTGGGCTATCCCGGCTCTGGGCGTACTGCTGCCGCTGCTGACCGTGCTGACCTCGCGTCTGGAAAAAGGCGCGCTGGCGTTCGTGTTCTCTTCACTGACCCTGGCATGCATCATCCTGACTGCGGGTATTGCGATGTTCCCATTCGTGATGCCGTCCAGCACCATGATGAACGCTAGCCTGACCATGTGGGATGCAACCTCCAGCCAGCTGACGCTGAACCTGATGACGTATGTTGCTTGCGTGTTCGTACCGATTATCCTGCTGTACACCGCCTGGTGTTACTGGAAAATGTTCGGTCGTATCACGAAAGAAGACATTGAAAGCAACACCCACTCTCTGTACTAAGTAAGGAGCTAAATATGTGGTACTTCGCATGGATTTTGGGGACGCTTCTTGCCTGTGCATTTGGCATCATTACCGCCCTGGCGCTTGAGCACGTTGAAGCGACCAAAGCAGGTGAAGAAAAGCACTGATGAATATCATTGCGACACTTTACCGTGTCATGGACAAGCGCCCGCTACGGGCGCTTTCTTTAATCATGGCGCTTCTGTTAGCAGGTTGTATCTTTTGGGACCCGTCGCGCTTCGCGGCAAAGACCAGCGAGCTTGAAATCTGGCACGGATTTCTCATTATGTGGGCGGTTTGTGCTGGCGTCATTCACGGCGTGGGCTTTCGTCCGAAGGCACTGCACTGGCAGGGGATTTTCTCGCCCCTGATTGCCGATCTGGTACTTCTTGCAGGGCTGATATTCTTTTTCTTCTGAATAAGAAATGTCCGTTAATCCTATGGGCTTACCCGAGCCCATAAAAATTTACTCTCCGTTTACTTTCCCCCATTCCAAACCATCATTCCCGCGCGTATAGTAGCGAAGTTTAAAAGCTCTCTCTTTTGTTGCATTACTGGGATGTAAAGTGAATACAACGCTGTTTCGATGGCCGGTACGTGTCTACTATGAAGACACCGACGCCGGTGGTGTGGTCTACCACGCCAGCTACGTTGCTTTTTATGAACGGGCACGCACAGAGATGCTGCGACATCACCACTTTAGTCAGCAGGTACTGTTGGCTGAGCGAGTTGCCTTCGTGGTACGCAAAATGACGCTTGAGTATTTTGCGCCCGCCAGACTCGACGATATGCTCGAAGTCCAAACAGAAATTACATCAATGCGCGGAACCTCGCTGGTTTTCACGCAGCGGATAGTCAACGCAGAGAACACGGTACTGAACTCAGCTGAAGTACTGATTGTCTGTGTTGATCCAACCATAATGAAGCCTCGTGCGCTTCCTAAGTCTATTGTCGCGGAGTTTAAGCAGTGACTGACATGAATATCCTTGATTTGTTCCTGAAGGCAAGCCTTCTGGTTAAACTTATCATGTTGATTTTGATTGGTTTTTCAATCGCATCCTGGGCCATCATTATCCAGAGAACGCGCATCCTCAACGCCGCAGGCCGTGAAGCCGAAGCGTTCGAAGATAAGTTCTGGTCGGGTATCGAACTTTCTCGTCTGTATCAGGAAAGCCAGGGGCGCCGTGATAACCTTTCCGGCTCCGAACAGATTTTCTACAGCGGATTCAAGGAGTTTGCTCGTCTTCACCGTGCGAACAACCATGCGCCGGAAGCGGTCGTTGAAGGGGCATCGCGTGCGATGCGTATTTCGATGAATCGTGAGCTGGAAACCCTTGAAACCCATATTCCTTTCCTTGGTACCGTGGGTTCCATCAGTCCGTATATCGGCCTGTTCGGTACGGTGTGGGGGATCATGCACGCCTTTATCGCCTTAGGCGCGGTGAAGCAGGCAACGCTGCAGATGGTTGCGCCGGGTATCGCGGAAGCGTTGATCGCCACCGCGATTGGTCTGTTTGCCGCTATTCCTGCGGTGATGGCCTATAACCGCCTGAACCAGCGCGTGAATAAACTGGAACTGAATTACGACAACTTTATGGAAGAGTTCACCGCGATTCTGCACCGTCAGGCGTTTACCAGCACCGAGAGCAACAAGGGGTAAACCATGGCCAGATCGCGTGGACGAGGTCGTCGCGAGCTCAAGTCCGAAATCAACATTGTTCCACTGCTGGACGTGCTGCTGGTACTGCTGCTGATCTTTATGGCGACAGCACCCATCATCACCCAGAGCGTGGAAGTTGATCTGCCGGACGCGACAGAATCACAGGCGGTAAGCACCAATGACGATCCTCCGGTCATCATTGAGGTTTCCGGCATAGGACAGTACAGCGTGGTGGTAGAGAAAGATCGTATGGATCAGCTGCCGCCGGAGCAGGTGATTGCTGAAGCGCAACGTCGCCTGGAGTCAAATCCGAAGACGGTCTTCCTCATCGGAGGCGCGAAAGATGTGCCTTATGATGAAATTATTAAAGCGCTGAATTTGCTACATAGCGCGGGCGTTAAGTCGGTTGGCTTAATGACTCAGCCTATTTGATCATCTGCGTAGTTTTTGGGAACCGATAGTGTCAAAGGCAACCGAACAGAACGACAAGCTTAAGCGAGCGATAATCGTCTCCGCCGTGCTGCACGTGATTCTTTTTGCGGCGCTGATCTGGAGTTCGTTCGACGAGCACATTGATGCATCCGCGGGCGGTGGGGGAGGTTCCTCCATCGATGCCGTTATGGTGGATCCCGGTGCAGTCGTTCAGAACTATAACCGCCAGCAACAGCAGCAGGCGAGTTCAAAACGGGCTGAAGAGCAGCGTGAGAAACAGGCGCAGCAGCAGGCTGAGGAACTGCGTGAAAAGCAGGCCGCAGAGCAAGAGCGTCTGAAACAGCTGGAAAAAGAACGTTTGCAGGCGCAGGAGGCGGCGAAAGAGCAGGCGGAACAGCAGAAACAGGCTGAAGCCGCAGCGAAACAGGCGCAGGAACAGCAGAAGCAGGCGGAAGAGGCGGCAGCAAAAGCGGCGGCAGATGCCAAAGCCAAAGCGGACGCCCAGGCTAAACTGGCTGCAGACGCAGCGAAGAAAGCTGAAGCAGAAGCCGCGAAGAAAGCCGCTGCCGATGCGCAGAAAAAAGCCGAAGCGGAAGCTGCCAAAAAAGCCGCTGCTGATGCACAGAAAAAGGCAGAGGCCGAGGCGGCGAAAAAGGCTGCTCAGGAAGCGGAGAAGAAGGCTGCCGCGGAAGCGGCGAAGAAAGCGGCTGCTGCCGAGAAGGCCGCCGCTGATAAAGCGGCAGCTGCCAAAGCTGCTGCAGAAAAAGCCGCAGCGGACAAAAAAGCTGCCGCAGAAAAAGCCGCTGCAGACAAAAAGGCTGCCGCGGATAAAGCTGCTGCTAAAAAGGCCGCCGCTGCTGAAAAAGCCGCTGCTGCTGCCGGTGTAGACGATCTGCTGGGCGATCTCAGTTCAGGTAAGAATGCACCGAAAACGGGCGGTGGCGCGAAAGGAAACAACGCAGCGCCGGCCGGAAGCGGTAACACTAAGAGTAACGGTGCTTCAGGGGCTGAAATCAACGGCTATGCTTCACAGATAAAATCTGCCATTGAAAGCCGATTTTATGACGCATCGTCCTATGCTGGTAAAACGTGTACGCTGCGGATAAAACTGGCTCCGGACGGCATGCTGCTTGATATTAAGTCTGAAGGCGGCGATCCGGCCCTGTGTACCGCAGCACTGGCTGCGGCACGGCAGGCAAAGATGCCTAAACCACCGTCTCAGGCCGTGTATGAAGTCTTTAAAAATGCACCGCTGGACTTCAAACCTTAAGTCATCGTCTTTCCTGCAAAGTGGGGAAACGTTGACCAGGCAGAGTCAAAGGGTTCTGGTAGTTTTGTCTATTTGAGTTTGTTAACATTCTGCTAAATTATCGTGGGTAAGGTTACCCAGATAAGGGAGATATGATGAAGCAGGCATTACGTGTAGCATTTAGTTTCTTGATGCTGTGGGCAGCTGTGCTGCATGCAGAAGTACGTATCGAAATCACCCAAGGGGTGGATTCGGCACGCCCAATCGGTGTCGTTCCGTTCCAGTGGGCAGGCCCTGGTGCCGCGCCTGAAGATATCGGGGGTATTGTTGCGGCTGACCTGCGCAACAGCGGCAAATTCAACCCGTTAGATCGTTCTCGTCTGCCGCAGCAGCCGGGTACCGCGCAGGAAGTTCAGCCTGCCGCGTGGTCTGCGCTGGGTATTGACGCCGTTGTTGTCGGGCAGGTAACGCCTGCGCCAGATGGCGGCTACAACGTGGCATATCAGCTGGTGGATACCGGCGGGGCGCCAGGCACCGTATTGGCTCAGAACACCTACAAAGTGAACAAGCAGTGGCTGCGCTATGCGGGGCACACGGCGAGTGACGAAGTGTTTGAAAAGCTGACCGGTATCAAAGGTGCATTCCGCACCCGTATCGCATACGTAGTTCAGACCAACGGCGGCCAGTTCCCGTATGAGCTGCGCGTTTCTGACTACGATGGTTACAACCAGTTCACCGTGCACCGTTCACCGCAGCCGCTGATGTCTCCGGCGTGGTCTCCGGACGGTTCCAAACTGGCTTACGTGACCTTCGAAAGCGGCCGTTCCGCGCTGGTTATCCAGACGCTGTCTAACGGTGCCGTTCGTCAGGTTGCCTCGTTCCCGCGTCACAACGGTGCGCCTGCGTTCTCTCCGGACGGTTCTAAACTGGCGTTCGCCCTGTCAAAAACCGGTAGCCTGAACCTGTACGTGATGGATATTGGCTCAGGTCAGATTCGTCAGGTAACGGATGGTCGCAGCAACAACACTGAACCAACCTGGTTCCCGGACAGCCAGAACCTGGCGTTCACTTCTGACCAGGCGGGTCGTCCGCAGGTTTATAAAGTTAATATTAACGGCGGTGCACCGCAGCGTATTACCTGGGAAGGTTCTCAAAACCAGGATGCTGACGTAAGCAGCGACGGTAAAACAATGGTCATGGTAAGTTCTGCGGGGGGTCAGCAGCACATTGCCAAACAAGATCTGGTAACGGGTGGCGTGCAAGTGCTTTCGTCAACGTTCCTGGATGAAACGCCAAGTCTGGCACCTAACGGCACTATGGTAATCTACAGCTCTTCTCAGGGGATGGGATCCGTGCTGAATCTGGTTTCTACAGATGGGCGTTTCAAAGCGCGTCTTCCGGCAACTGATGGACAGGTAAAATCACCTGCCTGGTCGCCGTATCTGTAATAATAATTAATTGATTACTAAAGGAATCTTAGAAATGCAACTGAACAAAGTGCTGAAGGGGCTGATGATCGCTCTGCCTGTAATGGCAATCGCAGCGTGTTCTTCTAACAAGAACGCAAGCAATGACCAGAGCGGCGAAGGCATGATGGGTGCCGGCACCGGTATGGACGCTAACGGCAATGGCAACATGTCTTCTGAAGAGCAAGCGCGTCTTCAGATGCAGCAGCTGCAGCAGAACAACATCGTTTACTTCGATCTGGATAAATACGACATCCGTTCTGACTTCGCTGCGATGCTGGATGCTCACGCTAACTTCCTGCGTAGCAACCCGTCTTACAAAGTCACCGTAGAAGGTCACGCGGACGAACGTGGTACGCCAGAGTACAACATCTCCCTGGGTGAACGTCGTGCTAACGCCGTTAAGATGTACCTGCAGGGTAAAGGCGTTTCTGCTGATCAGATCTCCATCGTTTCTTACGGTAAAGAAAAACCTGCAGTACTGGGTCACGACGAAGCGGCATACTCCAAAAACCGTCGTGCCGTACTGGTTTACTAAGAGAATGGCATGAGCAGTAACTTCAGACATCATCTGTTGAGTCTGTCGTTACTGGTTGGAATAGCGGCCCCCTGGGCCGCTTTTGCTCAGGTACCAATCAGTAGTGTCGGCTCAGGCTCGGTAGAAGACCGGGTCACTCAACTCGAGCGTATTTCTAACGCTCACAGTCAGCTTTTAACTCAACTCCAGCAGCAGCTTTCCGATAACCAAAACGATATTGATTCTCTCCGCGGTCAGATCCAGGAAAGTCAGTATCAGCTCAATCAGGTTGTGGAACGTCAGAAGCAAATTTTGCTGCAGATAGATAGCCTGAGCAGCGGCGGTGCTGCGGCCCAGCCAGCGGCAGGCGATCAGAGCGGTGCAGCAGCCCCTGCTCCGGCAGCGGATGCTTCAGCATCGACAGGCGCGCCTGTGCAGAGCGGTGACGCAAATACGGACTACAACGCGGCCATTGCCCTGGTTCAGGACAAATCGCGTCAGGACGATGCTATCGCTGCGTTTCAGAGCTTCGTTAAGAAGTACCCTGATTCCACCTACCAGCCCAATGCGAACTATTGGCTCGGTCAGTTGAATTACAACAAGGGTAAAAAAGACGATGCGGCGTTTTATTTTGCCTCAGTGGTGAAAAATTACCCAAAATCGCCAAAGGCACCTGATGCGATGTTTAAGGTCGGCGTGATCATGCAGGACAAAGGTGACACGGCGAAAGCGAAAGCGGTCTATCAGCAGGTGGTTGCAAAATTCCCTGGCACCGAAGGTGCCAAACAGGCGCAAAAACGTCTGGCTTCGATGGGATGATTATCGCATGACCAGAAATCGTGTTATTTCTGGTCGTGCCGCATGAATCGTAAGCAGTTAAGTGATCTTCATCGAAATTTTTGTTGCGCAGAATTCTTAAACCAGTAATATATGCCGCCGTTGCCACGGGATATCAAACAACGTGAATGCAGCGCAAAAGTGGGTCGTTAGCTCAGTTGGTAGAGCAGTTGACTTTTAATCAATTGGTCGCAGGTTCGAATCCTGCACGACCCACCAATCGTTAGGTGGATAGCGATAGTTTAACGTGAAGGATAACGTTGCGTAAGCAGCGGCCCGTAGGGCGAGGCGAAGCCGAGTCATCCTGCACGACCCACCGCTTAAAGCAGTTCCGGCAGTACAGAGTGGGTGATTAGCTCAGTTGGTAGAGCATCTCCTTTACACGGAGGGGGTCGGCGGTTCGAGCCCGTCATCACCCACCACTCGGGTCGTTAGCTCAGTTGGTAGAGCAGTTGACTTTTAATCAATTGGTCGCAGGTTCGAATCCTGCACGACCCACCACTTTAAAAAGTGGAACCGAGTAAAAATCTTCGAAGTCAGCACCCGAATGGGTCGTTAGCTCAGTTGGTAGAGCAGTTGACTTTTAATCAATTGGTCGCAGGTTCGAATCCTGCACGACCCACCACTTCGAAGACAAATCCCGCAAGGGGTCGTTAGCTCAGTTGGTAGAGCAGTTGACTTTTAATCAATTGGTCGCAGGTTCGAATCCTGCACGACCCACCAATGTAAAAAGGCGCCCTAAAGGCGCCTTTTTGCTTTCTGCAATATTGACGATTCGAACCTGCAGCAGGTTCGAGCCGAACGCAGTGAGGCACCGGAGCCGTTTGAGGCGACGGCCCGAAGGGCGAGCGAAGCGAGTCATCCTGCACGACCCACCAATGTAAAAAGGCGCCCTAAAGGCGCCTTTTTGCTATCTGTCATTCATAAACCTGCCTTGTAGGTCGGGCAAGGCGAAGCCGCTACCCGACAAATGCCACGCGCATCTATTTCCGGTGACTTTTCCACTCAACTTCGCTATCTTGTTTAGTATAAAAAACACCATTGCCAATTACTTTGCAATTTCAAGCAACACAAAGGCAATATTGTTAAGCCAGTAAAACGAGAAGCCATAATGAGCGTGATGTTCGATCCAGAAGCCGCAATCTATCCCTTCCCGCCCAAGCCCGCACCGCTGAGCTGGGACGAAAAGCAATTCTACCGTGAGAAGATCAAACGTCTTCTCAAAGAGCGTGACGCGGTGATGGTTGCCCATTACTACACCGATCCAGAGATCCAGCAGCTGGCGGAAGAGACGGGCGGCTGCATCTCTGACTCCCTTGAGATGGCGCGCTTCGGTGCAAAACATCCTGCCTCGACGCTGCTGGTAGCGGGCGTTCGCTTTATGGGAGAAACGGCAAAGATATTAAGCCCGGAAAAAACCATTCTAATGCCAACGCTAAACGCCGAATGCTCGCTCGATCTCGGCTGTCCCGTTGAAGAGTTTACGGCTTTCTGCGATGCGCACCCTGACCGTACCGTAGTCGTCTATGCCAATACCTCTGCCGCCGTGAAGGCGCGCGCCGACTGGGTTGTGACCTCCAGCATCGCCGTAGAGCTGATTGAGCACCTTGATAGCCTGGGAGAGAAAATCATCTGGGCGCCGGATCGTCACCTTGGAAACTACGTCCAGAAGCAAACCGGTGCGGATGTCCTCTGCTGGCAGGGAGCCTGCATCGTTCACGATGAATTTAAAACGCAGGCGCTCGCGCGTATGAGGGCGCTGTACCCGCAGGCGGCTATCCTTGTTCATCCGGAATCACCGCAGTCGATTGTCGATATGGCCGATGCGGTAGGGTCTACCAGCCAGCTGATTAATGCGGCTAAGACCCTGCCGCACAAGCAGCTTATCGTGGCGACCGACCGCGGTATCTTCTACAAGATGCAGCAGGCCGTGCCGGAAAAAGAGCTTCTGGAAGCGCCTACCGCAGGTGAGGGGGCGACGTGCCGCAGCTGCGCCCATTGCCCGTGGATGGCGATGAACGGCCTGAAAGCCATCGCTGAGGGGCTGGAAACCGGCGGCGCGGCGCATGAGATACAGGTGGACGCCGCGCTGCGAGAAGGCGCGTTAATTCCGCTTAACCGCATGCTGGATTTTGCGGCTACACTACGTACTTAATTTAATACGTTCCGGGGAAAAGATGGATTTTTTTAGCACGCAAAACATTCTGGTTCATATCCCGATAGGCGCGGGTGGCTATGACCTGTCATGGATTGAGGCCGTGGGCACGCTGGCGGGGCTGCTCTGCATCTGGCTGGCGAGCCTCGAAAAGATTAGCAACTACGCGTTTGGATTACTCAACGTGACGCTGTTTGCGATTATTTTCTTCCAGATCCAGCTGTACGCCAGCCTTCTTCTTCAGCTGTTCTTCTTTGCGGCGAACATTTACGGCTGGTATGCCTGGTCGCGTCAGAACAACCAGCAGGAGGCAGAGCTGCAAATCCGCTGGCTACCGCTGCCGAAGGCCATCGCCTGGCTGGTAGCCTGCGTTGTCGCGATTGGGCTGATGACGGTGTTTATCAATCCGGTATTTGCCTTCCTGACCCGCGTTGCGGTGGCGGTGATGTCCGGCCTGGGGCTGAACGTGACGATGCCCGAACTGCAGCCCGACGCTTTCCCGTTCTGGGATTCGTGCATGATGGTGCTTTCGATTGCGGCGATGGTGCTGATGACGCGCAAATACGTCGAGAACTGGCTGCTGTGGGTGATCATTAACGTCATTAGCGTCGCGATCTTCGCGCTACAGGGCGTCTATGCCATGTCGCTGGAGTATTTGCTGCTCACCTTCATTGCGCTGAACGGCAGCCGCATGTGGATTAAGAGCGCGCGCGAGCGTGGCTCCCGCGCGCTATCCAGCTAGTGGTGGTGATGATGTGAATGGCCGGGCTGCGCCTCGTTGAGGTGGCAGTCCGGTCCGCTACACGCCTGATACTCCATCTGAACGGTGGAGTGCGAAACGTCGTAGTGATGCTCAAGGAAGTGCTGAATACGTTCCAGCAGCGCGTCGTGATCGTGCGGAGGAATGACCTGAACGTGCAGCGTCATAACGGGCTTCTCGCCCACCAGCCAGACGTGGACGTGGTGAACGTTACGTACTTCCGGGATTGAACGACACAGATTGCGCTTGAGCTCGCCAATGTCCATTGATGACGGCGCGCCCTCCAGCAGCTCGTTGACGCTCTCTTTGAGCAGCTGCCAGGCGCTGCGCAGAACAAGGCATGACACCAGCACCGAAAGGATCGGGTCGACGGGCGTCCAGCCGGTGCCAAGGATCACCAGCGCGGCGACAATCGCCCCCACCGAGCCGAGTAAATCCCCCAGCACGTGCAGCGCGGCCGCGCGAACGTTCAGGTTCTTCTCTCCGCTGCCGCGGTGCAAAATCCAAAACGACAGGATATTCGCCAGCAATCCCGCCACGGCGATGACCATCATCGTGGTCCCCGCGACGGGCTGCGGATGCCTGAAGCGCTGAATAGCTTCCCAGACGATAAGTATCGTAATCACGACCAGAGCGATCGCGTTGACGAAGGCGGCGAGGGTGGTAAGCCTGAGCCAGCCAAAGGTATGGCGTGCATTCGGCGGGCGACGGGAAAACTGAACGGCCAGCAGCGCGAAGAGCAGCGCGGCGGCGTCGGTGAGCATATGCCCGGCATCCGCGAGCAATGCCAGCGAGCCCGAGATGAATCCGCCAATGACCTCGACGATCATAAAGGTGGCGGTAACGCCAAAGGCCAGCATTAGCCGTTTGGCATTATCGTCACCGGTGGAAGGAGTGTGGGAGTGCGCCATAGCATCGTTCCTGATACATCGTTATTGTAAGTGTAGATTTTTTAATATTTTGCACAAAAAAGAAAGGAGAGCTTCAGCTCTCCTTTTCGCTTATACCGCGCGGGGGTTACTGGGTAGTACCGTCCGTTTTGGTGTCGGCGCCCGCACCCACTTTGTCATTTGGGTTTGGGCATTTACCGTCTTTACAGACGGAATTTTTATGAATCTCTTCTTTGGTCATGCCGTCATGATTCATGCCCTTGGTGCCGTTACCGTCGGAGTGCGTCATAGTGCCGCCGGTATCGGTATTGCCAGTGTTGATATTGTTGTTATCAACGTTGTTCGGGGCAATATTCTGTTTTGCATCGGGCGCAACCTGTCCCGCCGCCGCTGCGGCGTTGGCGTCTCCGTTGCTGTCTGATGCCCCCGTATCCGCGGCAAGCACGCTGCCGCTGGCCAGAGTAAGGGTCGCTGTCAGGAAGAGGGTTGCCAGTTTCGTCATTTGCATGATGTTGCTCCTGTTGTGCTCGTTATGCTGGATAACATTTTCCAACTTGTGCATCACGTACGGTGGCGAAAGATTCCGCTATTCTGAGTTACGTCAGAACGGAATCGCGTTAAAGCAATAATATTTAGCTGTTACCATTAAAAAGTTTAGAGGAGATCTCATTTTTCGCTATTTTGTGGCGTTTTTTAGGCTAATTCCAGGAATTATCTGCCCGAAGTGTAAAAGTCCGTTTACACTTCAGGGCTGGCAAGTTAGATTGAAAGGATTGCTTTCATTACTAAATATATGGCAGGGCCGGAAAGAAGATGAATTATCAGAACGACGATTTACGCATTAAAGAGATCAATGAGTTATTACCTCCCGTAGCGCTCCTTGAAAAGTTCCCCGCCACGGAAAACGCGGCAAACACCGTCTCCCACGCGCGCAAGGCGATCCACAAGATCCTGAAAGGCAATGACGATCGTCTGCTGGTGGTGATTGGTCCGTGCTCTATCCACGATCCGGCCGCGGCAAAAGAGTACGCGGCTCGTCTGCTCACGCTTCGTGAAGAGCTGAAGGACGAGCTTGAAATCGTGATGCGCGTCTACTTCGAAAAGCCGCGCACGACGGTCGGCTGGAAGGGGTTAATAAACGATCCGCACATGGATAATAGCTTCCAGATCAACGACGGCCTGCGCATTGCGCGCAAGCTGCTGTTGGAAATTAACGACAGCGGCCTTCCGGCAGCCGGTGAGTTCCTGGACATGATTACGCCGCAGTACCTGGCGGACCTGATGAGCTGGGGCGCAATCGGCGCGCGCACCACGGAATCTCAGGTACACCGCGAGCTGGCGTCCGGCCTTTCTTGTCCGGTTGGCTTTAAAAACGGTACCGACGGCACCATCAAGGTGGCGATTGACGCCATCAACGCGGCGGGTGCGCCGCACTGCTTCCTCTCCGTGACCAAGTGGGGCCATTCTGCCATCGTGAATACCAGCGGGAACGGCGACTGCCACATCATCCTGCGCGGCGGCAAAGAGCCAAACTACAGCGCAAAACACGTCGCAGAGGTTAAAGCGGGGCTGGAAAAAGCGGGCCTTTCGCCGCTGGTGATGATTGACTTCAGCCACGCTAACTCCAGCAAGCAGTTTAAAAAGCAGATGGAAGTGGGCGCGGACGTTTGTCAGCAAATTGCCGGCGGTGAAAACGCGGTCATCGGCGTGATGATTGAAAGCCACCTGGTGGAAGGTAACCAGAACCTGGAAGGCAGCGAGCCGCTGGTTTACGGTAAGAGCGTCACCGACGCCTGCATCGGCTGGGACGACACCGACAGCCTGCTGCGCCAGCTGGCGAACGCGGTTAAAGCGCGTCGCGGCTAAGCCTGCTGTGGCAAATAAAAAAGCGCGGAAGGCTCCGCGCTTTTTTTAAGCCTGCGAAAATTACTTCGCTTTACCCTGGTTCGCTACAGCCGCCGCTTTCGCCGCGATTTCGTCAGCGTTGCCCAGATAGTAGTGCTTGATAGGCTTGAAGTTTTCGTCGAACTCATACACCAGCGGTACGCCGGTTGGGATGTTCAGCTCGAGAATTTCGTCTTCACCCATGTTGTCCAGGTATTTCACCAGCGCGCGCAGGGAGTTCCCGTGAGCGGCAATGATCACGCGCTCGCCGCTTTTCAGGCGTGGCAGAATAGTTTCGTTCCAGTAAGGCACAACGCGGTCGATGGTCAGCGCCAGGCTTTCGGTGGTTGGCAGCTCCGCGTCGGTCAGCTTCGCGTAGCGCGGGTCATGGCCCGGGTAGCGCTCGTCGTCTTTGGTCAGCTCTGGCGGGGTAACCGCGAAGCCGCGACGCCACTGTTTTACCTGCTCGTCACCGTACTTCTCGGCGGTTTCGGCTTTGTTCAGACCCTGCAGCGCACCGTAGTGACGCTCGTTCAGCTTCCAGGATTTCTCAACCGGCAGCCATGCCTGATCCAGTTCGTCCAGCACGTTCCACAGGGTGTGGATGGCACGTTTCAGCACAGAGGTGTAAGCAAAATCAAAGCTGAAGCCTTCTGCCTTCAGCAGTTTGCCCGCTGCTTTTGCTTCGCTAACGCCTTTCTCAGACAGATCAACGTCGTACCAACCGGTGAAGCGGTTTTCGTTGTTCCACTGGCTTTCGCCGTGGCGCACCAGAACCAGCTTAGTAATAGCCATCTCTTACTCCTCAAGCATTTTTAGAATGATAACAATTCTCATTATATTGCCGTGACGGTGCCAGCGGCAACGCTTACCCCTAACCATAGCGAAAATAGTTCCGGAGTGTAAGGTGCTTGTGAATCCATGGTTATGATTTTGTCTGCGATCGGCGCTATTTTCAGCAAGACGAGCAGAAAAAAGCCCTCGCGAGGAGGGCCTGATTTTTTGCCAGATGGCGCTTCGCTTATTAGGCCAGCGGAATGAACTGATACTCGGTAACGCTCACGTACTCTTCGCCCGGGCGCAGCACGCAGTCCGGCTGCGGCCATTCCGGGTGGTTCGGGCTATCCGGCAGTAATTCGCTTTCGAGCGCAATCCCCTGCCAGTCGCTGTACTCTTCGTGCTCGCGGGCCGCCGTTCCGCCGAGATAGTTGCCTGAGTAGAACTGCAGGGCAGGGGCGGTGGTATATACCGTCAACTGCAGCTTCTCATCGGCAGACCAGACGTGCGCGGCGGGCGCAGAGAGATCGCCTTTCGCCTGCAGCAGGAAAGCGTGGTCGTAGCCTTTTACCTTGCGCTGATCCTCATCGCTCAGAAAATCCTGCGCGATGGTCTTCGCGCTGCGAAAATCAAAGCTGCTGCCGCTGACCGGTTTTAACCCCTGATACGGTATACCCATTTCATCCACCGGCAGGTACGCGTCGGCCAGAATCTGCAGCTGGTGGTTACGCACGTCGCACTGGCTGCCGTCGAGGTTGAAGTACGCGTGGTTCGTCAGGTTAACCGGACACGGCTTATCAACCGTCGCGCGGTACTCAATGGCGATACGGTTATCCTCGGTTAACCTGAAGTGGGCGGTGGCGGTGAGATTTCCCGGGAAGCCCTGATCGCCATCCGGGGAATCCAGCAGGAACAGCGCTTCAGCGTCGTTCTGCCGAACAATCTTCCAGCGGCGCTTGTCGAAGCCTTCCGGCCCGCCGTGCAGCTGGTTTTCGCCCTGGCTCGGAAGCAGGGCGTAGCTCGCACCGTCAAGCTCAAAGCGGCTGTTGGCGATGCGGTTGGCGTAGCGGCCTACGGATGCGCCAAGAAAAGCGGACTGCTCGATATACTGCTCCGGCGACGCGCAGCCGAGCAGGGTCTCACGCACGCTGCCGTCGGGCATCGGCACGCGTGCGGAAAGCAGCGTGGCGCCCCAGTCCATCAGCGTCACCACCATCCCCGCGCCGTTGCGCAGGGTTAACAGGCGATACGGCAGTCCATCCGGTGCGAGGGTTGGCGTTTCGTTTAGCACTGTCCGGCTCCTTGCGATGCTTTGCAAACGTAGAAGGTTTCTTTTATGCCGGTTTTGGCCTCGTACTGTTTCGCCACCGCATCCTGAACGGCGGGTACCAGCTCTTCCGGCACCAGCGCCACGATGCAGCCGCCGAAGCCGCCGCCGGTCATGCGCACGCCGCCTTTCTCGCCGATGGTTGCTTTCACAATCTCAACCAGCGTATCGATCTGCGGCACGGTGATTTCGAAATCATCGCGCATTGAGGCGTGAGATTCCGCCATCAGCTCGCCCATGCGTTTGAGGTCGCCCTTTGCCAGCGCGGACGCGGCTTCAACGGTACGGGCGTTCTCCGTCAGCACGTGACGAACGCGCTTCGCCACCACCGGGTCCAGCTCGTGCGCCACTTTGTTAAATTCATCAAGCGAGACGTCGCGCAGGGCAGGCTGCTGGAAGAAGCGCGCGCCGGTTTCACACTGCTGGCGACGGGTGTTGTACTCGCTGCCCACCAGCGTGCGCTTGAAGTTGCTGTTGATGATAATGACGGCAGCGCCCTTCGGTAGCGGAACGGCCTTGGTGCCAAGCGTACGGCAGTCAATCAGCAAGGCATGCTCTTTTTTGCCCAGCGCGGAGATCAGCTGGTCCATGATGCCGCAGTTGCAGCCCACGAACTGGTTTTCCGCTTCCTGGCCGTTAAGGGCGATTTGCGCCCCGTCCAGCGGCAGATGATACAGCTGCTGGAACACGGTGCCGACGGCGACTTCCAGGGAGGCAGAGGAGCTCAGGCCCGCACCCTGCGGCACGTTGCCGCTGATAACCAGGTCCGCGCCGCCGAAGTTCTTGTTACGCTTTTGCAAATGCTTGACCACGCCGCGCACGTAGTTAGACCACTGCTGGCCGTCGTGCGTCACGATCGGCGCGTCGAGCGAAAATTCGTCGAGCTCATTGTCATAGTCCGCTGCGAGTACGCGAACTTTGCGGTCGTCGCGCTTTGCACAGCTGATGACCGTCTGGTAATCAATGGCGCAGGGCAGCACAAAGCCGTCGTTATAGTCGGTGTGTTCACCAATCAGGTTAACGCGGCCGGGCGCCTGAATAACGTGGGTGGCAGGGTAGCCGAATTTTTCAGCAAACAGGGATTGTGTTTTCTCTTTCAGACTCATTTATTAGGCTCCTGATTCGCGAAAGTGGACGTCGCTGACGGCGCGCAGACGCTCTGCGGCCTGTTCTGCCGTCAGGTCGCGCTGGGTTTCCGCCAGCATTTCGTAGCCCACCATAAATTTACGCACCGTTGCCGAACGCAGCAGCGGAGGATAGAAATGCGCGTGCAGCTGCCAGTGCTGATTCTCCTCACCGTTGAACGGCGCGCCGTGCCAGCCCATCGAGTAGGGGAAAGAGCACTGGAAAAGGTTGTCATAGCGGCTGGTCAGTTTTTTCAGCGCCAGTGCCAGATCGTCGCGCTGGGCGTCGTTGAGATCGGTAATGCGCTGCACGTGCGCCTTCGGCAGCAGCAGCGTTTCAAACGGCCAGGCCGCCCAGTAGGGCACCACGGCAAGCCAGTGCTCGGTTTCGACAACCGTACGGCTGCCGTCGGCCAGCTCGCGCCGGGTGTAATCCACCAGCATCGGCGAGCCGTTTTCCGCGAAGTACGCTTTTTGCAGGCGGTCTTCACGCTCGGCTTCGTTGGGCAGGAAGCTGTTCGCCCAGATCTGACCGTGCGGGTGCGGGTTAGAGCAGCCCATTGCCGCGCCCTTGTTTTCGAACACTTGTACCCACGGGTAGGTCTGACCCAGTTCAGCAGTTTGCGTCTGCCAGGTGCTGACGACCTCTTTCAGCGCGTCGACGCTCAGCTCCGGCAGCGTTTTGCTGTGGTCCGGGGAGAAGCAGATCACGCGGCTGGTGCCGCGCGCGCTTTCACAGCGCATCAGCGGGTCGTGGCTTTGCGGCGCGTCCGGCGTGTCCGTCATCAGCGCGGCAAAATCGTTGGTGAAAACGTAGGTGCCTTTATAGTTCGGGTTAACGTCACCGGTCACGCGCGTGTTGCCCGGGCAGAGGAAGCAGTCCGGGTCATGCTGCGGCAGCGTCTGTTGTGCAGGCGTCTCTTGCGCCCCCTGCCAGGGGCGCTTGGCGCGATGCGGAGAGACCAAAATCCATTGTCCGCTGAGCGGATTAAAGCGACGATGCGGGTGATCGACGGGATTGAATTGCGTCATGACAGATCCTTAGTCCGGATAGCCCTGAGGATGGCGAGACTGCCAGTGCCAGGTATCCTGCGCCATCTCATCAAGCGTGCGGGTCACGCGCCAGTTCAGCTCTTTATCCGCTTTGGTCGCATCGGCCCAGTACGCCGGAAGGTCGCCGTCGCGGCGTGGCGCAAAGTGGTAGTTCACCGGCTTGCCGCAGGCTTTGCTGAAGGCGTTCACAACGTCCAGCACGCTGCTGCCGACGCCGGCACCAAGATTATAAATATGCACGCCGGGCTTGCCCGCCAGCTGCTGCATCGCCGCGACGTGGCCGTCTGCCAAATCCATTACGTGGATGTAGTCGCGCACGCCGGTCCCGTCTTCGGTCGGATAGTCGTTGCCAAAAATGGCCAGCGACTCGCGGCGGCCCACGGCTACCTGCGCGATGTACGGCATCAGGTTGTTCGGGATACCCTGCGGATCTTCGCCCATATCGCCTGACGGATGTGCGCCGACCGGGTTGAAGTAGCGCAGCAGCGCGATGCTCCAGTCAGGCTGTGCTTTTTGCAGATCGGTGAAGATCTGCTCCACCATCAGCTTGCTCTTGCCGTAGGGGCTTTGCGGCGTGCCGGTCGGGAAGCTTTCGACGTAAGGAATTTTCGGCTGGTCACCGTAGACGGTGGCGGAAGAGCTAAAGATAACGTTTTTCACGTTCGCCGCGCGCATGGCGGAGATGAGGCGCAGCGTACCGTTGACGTTGTTGTCATAGTACTCAAGCGGTTTTGCGACCGACTCGCCGACCGCCTTCAGGCCCGCGAAGTGGATCACCGTGTCGATGGCATGGTCGTGAAGGATTTCGGTCATCAACGCTTCGTTGCGGATGTCGCCTTCGACGAAGGTCGGTTGTTTACCGCCAAGACGTTCAATCACAGGCAGCACGCTGCGCTTACTGTTGCACAGGTTGTCGAGGATGATGACATCGTGACCGTTTTGCAGCAGCTGAACGCAGGTATGACTACCAATGTAACCGCTACCACCTGTTACAAGAACTCGCATATTTCGCTCCATTGGGCTTATGGTATGTATTAACCATAGCATAACAGAGCCGTCAAAAGTGTGACATGGGATAAAATAGTGGAATCGTTTACATGGATGCGGAACCCTGAATTTCCGATGCGCTTGAGCATTCTAGATCAAAGGGATAGGGATGTAATGCTGCAGGTTGTCTGAAAAGCGGAGGGCTGCGCCCTCCGCGGGTTAATCGATTTTGCTTAACAGATAGCGATAGCGCTCGCCCTCGGGCACGAACTCCAGCCGATGGGTAATGCAGGAAGGCGCGTCCTCAGCATGGTGAGAAACAAACAGCAGCTGGGTTTCACCTTCGCCGATGAGCACGTCAACAAAGCGGCGGATCAGCTGGCGGTTCAGCGGGTCCAGCCCCTGAAGCGGCTCGTCCAGAATCAGCAGCGTCGGGTGTTTTACCAGCGCGCGAACGATCAGCGCCAGCCGCTGCTGGCCCCATGAAAGGCTATGGAACGGCGCATCTGCGACCCGATCGTCCATGCCCAGAATATCCAGCCACCGCTGCGCCAGCGCCTGCTGCTTGTCCGAAACCGCCTGATAAATACCGATGGAGTCGAAAAAGCCGGACAAAATGACGTTGCGCACCGTGGTGCTAACCCGGTAGTCGAGATGCAGGCTGCTGCTGACGTAGCCGATGTGTTTTTTGATATCCCATATGGTTTCACCGCTGCCGCGACGGCGGCCAAACAGCGTCAGGTCGTTGCTGTAGCCCTGAGGATGATCGCCGGTAATCAGGCTCAGCAGGGTGGATTTCCCCGCGCCGTTAGGGCCAACGATTTGCCAGTGCTCGCCGGGGTTCACCGTCCAGCTCAGCGTGTTCAGAATGGGGCGATCGTTATACGACACAACGCCGTCGCGCAGCACGATGCGCGGCTGGCTGGGATCGAGCCCGTGGCGGGCCGAGGGCGCGTCGGGTTCCGGAAGCGTAATGCCGTCCAGCCGCTCGCTGTGCGCCAGCTGGGCAATCAGCGCCTGCTGAAGCAGGGCGTTTTTTTCACCGACCTCGGTCAGGCTGCAGTCCGCCAGCACCCCCGCGTGCTGCACGAAGGCGGGGATCTCGTCGAAGCGGTTAAGCACCAGCACGAGGGTAAGGCCCTGCTGGTTAAGCGTTTCTAGCAGGGACGCCAGCTGGGCGCGGGACTGCACGTCCAGCCCGTCAAAAGGCTCATCCAGAATGAGAAGCTCAGGCTGGCCCATCAGCGCCTGGCAAAGCAGCGCTTTTCGCGTTTCGCCGGTAGAAAGATACTTGAAGCGCCTGTCGAGCAGGGCGGTGATGCCAAACTGCTCCGCCAGCTGCTGGCAGCGGGCAGGGTCTTTGATTTCATCCTGAATAATCTCGGCGGCGGTGCGGCCGGTGTCTTCTTCGCCAGGGCTGAGCAGATCGGTATTGTTGCGCTGCCACTCGTCGCTGACCAGCTTTTGCAGCTGTTCGAAGGAGAGGCGCGTCAGGCGGGAAAAGCCGCACCGGCGCTCGCCCTTAAGCGGGGTTAACTCTCCTGCCAGCGCGCGGGCCAGCGCAGATTTTCCGCTGCCGTTGGTGCCGACAAACGCCCAGCTTTCGCCCGCCCGCAGCGTGAATTCAGCAAGCGCCAGCGTTCGGGTATCGCCAAGACGAAACGTGCCTTGCGAAATATGCAATGATGACATGATTTATCCCATTTTTTGCAGCAAAGAACATCAGGAATAATCACTGTCGGCGCGATTGTCAATGCGCTCAGCATAATGTGGCAAGAATGACCCGATCGGCATTGAAATATGCGGTCACAATCGCGCCTTCTGCCAGTTCGCACGCCTCGCTTGCCGGCACCGTTGCGCAAAGCGTTTGTCCGTCCGGCAGCGTCATCAGCACTTCGCACTGCTCCGCGCCGCGCTCAATGTGGCTAATCGCCCCGCGCAGCTGGTTATCGGCCTCGCCCGCGCGCTCGGGCTGAAGGGTGACGTTGACCCAGGGCGCTTTCAGCAGCACCAGCACCTCTTTGCCCTCATCAAGGCCCAGGCGCTCGCCGCTTTGCGCGGTGATGGCAGCCTTCAGGCGGGTGGTGCCGTCGGCCAGCAGGATATCGATATGCTGCTGCACCTGCGAATTATCGCGGGCGGTGACGGTGCCAAACCACTGGTTGCGCGCGCTGGTCTGCAGGGAAAAGCGGGAGATGGCGCCCAGCAGGCTGTCCAGCGGAATATTGTCGTCATCGCTGAGCACGTCAAAGGCTTTCTGCTGGATCTGCGCCAGCAGGTCGTAAAGCTGAATCAGGCGCTGGCCGTAGCGGGTCAGCACCGCGCCTCCGCCGCCTTTGCCGCCGGTCGCGCGGTCAACCAGCGTTTGTTCGCTCAGGGTGTTCATCTCGTTGATGGCATCCCACGCGCTTTTGTAGCTGATGCCGGCGTTTTTTGCCCCCTGGCTAATTGACCCGGTTTGTTCTATCTGTTTAAGCAGGGCAATGCGTCGCGGATCGGCGAAAAGCTTCTGCTGAAGGCGTAACGTGAGGAGAATTTCAGCCTGCATAGCGGTATCCTGGCAAAAAGCGTATTGTGACCCAAATGCCCTCAGGCGCAAAGCGCACCGCACAAAAGGGGATGTTTTTATTACGTTTCAGGGTAGAATACGCCCTTCACACTATCTGGAGAAAACCATGTTAGAGTTGTTGAAAAGTCTGGTATTCGCTGTGATCATGGTGCCAGTCGTGATGGCTATCATCCTCGGTGCCATCTACGGCCTGGGTGAAGTATTTAACCTGTTTTCGAACATTGGTCACCGCGACCAGCCGAAAAAGCAGCAATAATTTCCACAAAACGCCCGGCTCGTCCGGGCGTTTTGCTTCTTAAGTTTTTCCCCTCTCCGCCGATAGTATTCCTAAGATCAGCCCGTTACTCATTAATCGGTACGATGAAACGCTGGGATATCCCTGCAATAATCGTTATATTTATGCGTATATAACGAAACGCACAGGAGCATCAAATGGCACGTACATGGGCACGCCTCTTCGCCGGGGCAACGCTGACCTTAACATTCGCCGGGCACGCGCTGGCGGATGACGCTAAAATCACGGTCTTTGCCGCCGCGTCGCTGACAAACGCCATGCAGGATATTGCCGCCGTTTACAAGAAAGAGAAGAACGTGGACGTAGTCTCCTCGTTTGCCTCGTCTTCAACGCTGGCGCGCCAGATTGAGGCGGGGGCACCGGCCGATCTGTTCATCTCTGCCGATCAGAAGTGGATGGATTATGCGGTGGACAAAAAATCGGTTGATACGGCAACGCGCGAAACGCTGCTGGGCAACAGCCTGGTGTTGGTGGCGCCGAAGGGCAGCGCACAGGCTGATATCGCCATCAACAGGCAAACCAACTGGACTCACCTGCTGAACGGCGGCCGTCTGGCGGTTGGCGATCCGGAACACGTTCCGGCGGGTATTTACGCGAAAGAAGCGCTGCAAAAGCTCGGCGCGTGGGAAACCTTATCGCCTAAGCTGGCACCGGCCGAGGACGTGCGCGGCGCGCTGGCGCTGGTTGAGCGTAACGAGGCTCCGCTGGGCATTGTATACGGCTCTGACGCCGTTGCCAGTAAAGGAGTAAAAGTGGTTGGAACCTTCCCTGAAGACTCCCACAAAAAAGTGGAATACCCTGTGGCGGTTGTTGATGGACGCAAAACGGCGGCGGTAACGGCCTTCTATGATTATCTGAAAGGGCCAGAAGCGTCTGCAATCTTTAAACGTTACGGATTTACGACTCACGAATGATATTGACCGATCCTGAATGGCAGGCAGTACTGCTGAGCCTCAAAGTCTCGTCCCTGGCCGTTGCAGTGAGTCTGCCCTTTGGGATCTTCTTTGCCTGGCTGCTGGTTCGCTGTAAGTTCCCGGGCAAAGCCCTTCTGGACAGCATTCTTCACCTCCCTTTGGTTTTACCGCCCGTTGTGGTCGGCTATCTGCTGCTCATTTCGATGGGGCGGCGCGGCTTCATCGGCGAAAAGCTGTATGACTGGTTCGGCCTGACGTTTGCCTTCAGCTGGCGCGGCGCGGTGCTGGCGGCGGCGGTGATGTCGTTTCCGCTGATGGTGCGCGCCATTCGCCTTGCGCTGGAAGGCGTGGATATCAAGCTTGAACAGGCGGCCCGCACGCTGGGCGCAGGGCGCTGGCGGGTATTTTTCACCATCACGCTCCCGCTGACGCTGCCGGGCATTATCGTTGGCACGGTGCTCGCCTTTGCCCGCTCGCTCGGAGAGTTCGGGGCCACCATTACCTTCGTTTCCAACATTCCCGGCGAAACGCGAACCATCCCGTCGGCAATGTATACGCTGATTCAAACGCCGGGCGGCGAGGGCGCGGCGGCGCGGCTGTGCATAATCTCCATCGTGCTGGCGCTGATCTCGCTGCTGGTCTCCGAATGGCTGGCGCGCCTGAGCCGCGAACGGATGGGGAAATAACATGCTGGAGCTTAATTTCACCCAGACGCTGGGGAACCACTGCCTGACGATTAGCGAAACGCTGCCCGCCAGCGGGATCACGGCCATTTTTGGCGTGTCGGGCGCGGGGAAAACCTCGCTCATTAACGCCATCAGCGGCCTCACGCGCCCGCAGTCGGGAAGCATCATCCTCAATAACCGCGTGCTGAACGACGTGGAGAAGAAGATTTACCTGTCGCCGGATAAAAGGCGTATCGGGTACGTTTTCCAGGACGCGCGCCTGTTTCCGCACTACAGCGTGCGCGGCAACCTGCGCTACGGCATGGCGAAGAGCATGGCCGGCCAGTTTGACAAGCTTGTGGCGCTGCTGGGGATTGACCCTCTGCTCGATCGGCTGCCGTCCTCGCTTTCCGGCGGTGAAAAGCAGCGCGTGGCGATTGGCCGCGCGCTGTTGACCGCGCCGGAACTGCTGCTGTTGGACGAGCCGCTGGCCTCGCTTGATATTCCGCGCAAGCGCGAGCTGCTGCCGTACCTCCAGCGCCTGGCCCGGGAAATCCATATTCCGATGCTTTACGTTAGCCATTCGCTGGATGAAATTCTCCATCTGGCGGACAAAGTGCTGGTGCTCGAAGAGGGCAGCGTGAAGGCGTTCGGCAATCTCGAAGAGGTCTGGGGCAGCAGCGTCATGCACCCGTGGCTGCCGAAAGACCAGCAGAGCAGCATTCTGAAGGTCAGCGTCCTTGAACACCATCCGCACTACGCGATGACCGCGCTGGCGCTCGGCGATCAGCATCTGTGGGTGAATAAGGTAGACAAGCCGCTGCAGTCCGCTTTGCGCATCCGCATTCAGGCGTCGGACGTCTCGCTGGTGCTCCAGCCGCCGGTACAGACCAGCATTCGTAACGTGTTGCGTGCCAGAGTGGCGGAGTGCTATGACAATGACGGGCAGGTAGACGTGCAGCTGGAGGTTGGGGTTAAGACGCTCTGGGCGCGCATCAGCCCGTGGGCCAGGGATGAGCTAGGCATCAAGCCCGGCCAGTGGCTTTACGCGCAGATTAAGAGCGTCTCGATAACCACCTGATTACAGCAGGTGGGTATAAATGTACTGCGCGATGCTGTCGGCGGCGTTATCGCCAATCACCACGTTAGCGCGCGCTTTTACCGCGTCGTCGGCATTGCCCATCGCTACGCCCGTCCCGGCGGCTTCGAGCATGCTGATGTCGTTGTAGTTATCGCCAAAGGCAATGACGTCCTGCATCGACCCTCCCTGAGACTCAACGAACTGCGTCAGGCGCTTGCCTTTGCTGTTGCCTTTACGGGCAATATCGACCTGATCGTGCCAGGACCATTCGCACTCCAGGCCCAGCGTCTGCTCAACGTGCTTCGCAAACGCGTTAAGCTTCGCGGTGTCTTCATCCGTCAGGGCAAATTTCCAGATCGCGTCCACGTCCTGCGCCGCCTGGCGCAGGGAAGGGACCTGCGTAAAGACCGGACGCTGCGCTTCCGGCAGCGAAAGCGCCCAGTTGCTGGTGCGGATCACGTGGCCGGTCGGGCGCTCGTACACCATCGCGTTATCAACGTACATCAGGCCGTGAACGTCGTGCTCATCCAGCAAATCAATCAGTTGAAGCGCCTGCGTGACGGGGAGCGGATCGGATTCTAAAACCTTTTTCGCCTGATAATCATACAAATAGGTACCGTTGCAGCAAATTGCAGGTGTATCTAACGCCAGTGCCTGATAAAAAGGATGAATGGCAACGTGATGTCGACCCGTGACGATCAGGAGTTGATATCCCGCTTCTTTTGCGCGCTTCAGCGCTTCAAGAGAAGAGGGGAGCAGGGTTTTTTGAGGGGTAAGCAGTGTTCCGTCTAAATCCAGTGCAATCACACGCGAGGTCATTTGTTCATCCGGGTTAATGTTGAATTTTAGGTGTCAGGGGATGTTACACCCAGAGTAAATGGCTACACAATTCCTGGCTAAAATTCAGCATTCACCGTTAAAAATAATCACTTTCACGCGCAGTGAGGAAAGGAGTATTCATGAAACAAACCGTTTATACCGCCAGCCCTGAAAGCCAGCAGATCCACGTCTGGCGCCTGAATGCGGAAGGTTCGCTCACGCTGGTTCAGGTTGTTGATGTTCCCGGGCAGGTTCAGCCGATGGTCGTCAGCCCGGATAAACGTTTCCTGTACGTGGGGGTACGCCCGGAGTTTCGCGTGCTGGCCTATCGCATCTCCCCGGACGATGGGGCGTTGACCTACGCCGCGGAAGCGCCGCTGCCGGGTAGCCCAACCCATATCTCCACCGACCGCAAAGGCAACTTTGTCTTTAGCGGCTCCTATAACGCCGGATGCGTTAGCGTGACCCGCCTTGTCGACGGCATTCCGGTTGAGACGGTCGACGTGGTGGAAGGACTGGAAGGCTGCCACTCTGCCAATATCTCTCCGGATAACCGCACGCTGTGGGTACCCGCGCTCAAGCAGGACCGCATCTGCCTGTTTACCCTGAGCGATGACGGCCACCTGGTGGCGCAAACCCCGGCGGAAGTCACCACCGTTGAGGGCGCAGGCCCGCGCCATATGGTCTTCCATCCGAATCAGCAGTACGCCTACGTGGTGAACGAACTGAACAGCTCGGTGGACGTGTGGGAGCTGAAAGATCCTAACGGCCAGATTGAGTGCGTGCAGACGCTGGACATGATGCCGTCTGACTTCTCCGACACCCGCTGGGCGGCGGATATCCACATCACGCCGGACGGTCGCCATCTGTACACCTGCGACCGCACCTCCAGCCTGATCACCGTGTTCAGCGTCTCCGAAGACGGCAGCGTGCTGGCGGTGGAAGGCTTCCAGCCGACGGAAACCCAGCCGCGCGGCTTCAACGTCGACCACAGCGGGAAATACCTGATTGCGGCGGGGCAGAAATCCCACCACGTTGCGCTGTATGAAATTAAGGGCGCGCAGGGCCTGCTGGAAGAGAAGGGGCGCTACGCCGTCGGCCAGGGGCCAATGTGGGTGGTGGTTAACGCGCACTGAGTGGCCTAAAACAAAAAACCTCGCATTCGCGAGGTTTTTTTATGCCTGTAGGCCGGGTAAGGCGAAGCCGCCGCCCGGCAAATCAGCTTACTGCTTCGGCTCTGCAACCACTTTGCTGCCTAAACCGCGGTTGTTGTATTCCCACATGCGGTTGAAGTTAGCGTCGTTAAGGTTGCGCTGCACGTTATCTTTGTCGTCCACCGTGCCGGTGTTGCCGGAGAACGGACGCTTGGAGATAGCGGCATCTGCCCACGGTTTTGCCACGTTGAAGCCTTCGTTAATGACGCTGTCGCGAATAACGACCTGGCCGTTGGTGGCTGAGTCTACGTCCAGCGATCGGCCCAGCTGCGCCACGCCGTCACCGGCCGCGTTGAAGCGGCTATTCACGGCGAGGAAGCCGTAGAACAGGTTAGACTGCGTTGCGGGCGCGAACACGTAGCCTTCCTGCTGGGTGCGGGAGTTCACCACGCGGAAATCGGTGTTATCAAACACCACCGCGCCGCGGCCGGACACCAGGTCAACGTCGCCCTCAACGTAGCTGTTGGTGACCAGCGTGCGGGTCAGACGGTTGTTCTGCAGCGCGTTCTTCACGTCGCTGTTGGTCACGAAGAAGGTGTTTTGGCGGCCCAGAATGTTCACGTTGTTGATCTGCACCTTGTCGCCGTCGCTGCGCAGCGCCACGGCCTGATGGTTGCCCGCGTCAACGCTGTCGCCCAGGGTATTCTGGATGGTCAGGTTTTGCAGCTGCAGGCCGTTATTCTGGGACCAGAACACCGCGGAGCACATCACGCCTACCGTTGCATTACGCTTGCTCTGGCAGTTATCGAACATATACCACGCCGGCTTGCCCGGCATGTATTTGCCGGCCGGGTTCACCAGGTGACGCCAGGTATTGGCGTCGATTTCAGAATCAATCGCCAGGCCAATCTTCACGTCGACTGCTTTTTCGCCCAGGCCGTAAAGGGTAATGCTGCCCGGCGCGGCAGGAACATACACGGTGCCTTCATATTCACCCGGCAGGATCGCGATGTACTGACGCGACGCGCTGTGTTTGGTGATGGCTGCATCCACCGCCGCCTGGATAGACGTGTGCGTCACGCCCTGCGCGCCCGCCGGGCCAACCACGAAATCAGGCTGCTTCGGCAGGTTAATAGAAGAAGGGGTCCACGGCGCGGCGTTAGGATCCATCGCCGTAAAGTAGTGCGCCTGGGTGAAGTTTTTCGCTTCACCCGCGGATAAGATCGGGCGGGAAGCCGTGCCCGGTGCCGCCTGCTCGGAAGGCAGCTGGTCCGGTGGCGTTGAGCTGCATGCGGATAAGGTCGCGCCAAAGGCGAACGCCAACGCCAGACGGGAAATCCTGGAAATGTTCAAGGTAAAGCTCCTGGGTATGCAAGTCTTAACGGTATTGCCGAAATAGCCTGCTTTTTTATACTAAGTTGAGCGAAACGGGAAGATAAAAAGGGTAAAAGTTGCATTTTTCACGGGCGCGCGGGCGGAAGTCATCACAAATAAATAACATTTTCCACAAAGTCGGTTGACACCGCGCCGCAGATGAAAATAAATGTCTATACAACTCATGACAAGTGGATGGCCCGATGCAGCAGCTTCAACCCGACGACGTAGTCTGGCGTAACGCCCGGCTGGCAACGATGGACCCTGACCGGACGGGCCCCTACGGAATAATGGAAAAGTGCGCCCTCGTCGTGCGCGGCCAGCATATTGTGGCCGTCGTGCCCGAAGCGGAACTCCCCGCCGGACACCGCAGCGTCGTCGATCTTGAAGAGCGCCTGGTGACCCCAGGGCTCATCGACTGCCATACCCACCTGGTCTTTGGCGGCGATCGCGCCTCGGAGTGGGAGCAGCGCCTGAACGGCGTCTCCTATAAGACGATCAGCGAGCAGGGCGGCGGGATTAACGCCACCGTGGCCGCCACCCGCAGCAGCTCGCCTGAAGCCCTGCTCGCGCTGGCGCAGCAGCGCCTTCAGCGCCTGATGAACGAGGGCGTTACCACCATTGAAATCAAGTCGGGATACGGCCTGAACGCTGAGTCCGAAGCGAAAATGCTGCAGGTGGCGCAGCGGCTCGCGCGGGATAATCCCGTTGAGGTTAGCCCGACGCTGCTGGCCGCCCACGCCGTACCCGGTGAATACCGCCACGATCCCGACGCCTATCTGGCGCTGGTCTGCGAGGAGATCCTGCCTGCGCTCTGGCAGGCGGGCTTATTCGAGGCCGTCGACGTATTTTGCGAGAACGTAGGCTTTACCCCCGCGCAGACCGAGCGCCTGTTTCAGGCCGCTACCGCGCGGGGCATTCCGGTAAAAGGGCACGTCGAACAGCTCTCAAACCTCGGAGGCGCCGCGCTGGTGAGCCGCTTTAACGGGCTGTCGGCGGACCATATAGAGTATCTCGACGAGGCCGGCGTGCGCGCGATGGCGCAGCACGGCACGGTGGCGGTACTGCTGCCCGGCGCGTTCTATTTTCTGCAGGAGCGCCAGCGCCCGCCGGTGGAAGCGCTCAGGCAACGGGGCGTGCCGATGGCGGTTGCCACCGATTACAACCCCGGCACCAGCCCGTTTGCCAGCCTCCATCTGGCGATGAACATGGCCTGCGTGCAGTTTGGCCTGACGCCTGAGGAAGCCTGGGCAGGCGTGACCCGGCACGCCGCGCGTGCGCTGGGACGCGGGGCAACGCACGGTCAGCTCAAGAGCGGCTACGTCGCCGATTTTATCGTCTGGGACGCGCAGCATCCGGTCGAAATGGTGTATGAGCCGGGCCGCAATCCGCTGTATCAACGCGTATTTCGGGGGAGAAAAGCATGACGCTATGGCGGCCAGTTGCGGCAGAGGTCTGGCAGGGGCGCGACGACAGCGCCGAGGCCAGCACCGCAAAACGTATCTTCCAGACGATCCGACGGGCTGAGGCCTTCGCGCCCGCCTCGTCAGGCATCGCCCTGATGGGCTTTGAATGCGATGAAGGGGTATCGCGCAACCGCGGCAGGCCAGGCGCCGCGCGGGCGCCCGACGCGCTGCGCGGGGCGCTGGCGAATATGGCCAGCCATCAGGGGCACGAGCGCCTGGCGGACATGGGGACTGTTTACGTCATCAACGACGATCTGGAGGCCGCGCAGCAGGCGCTTAGCGATGCGGTAGTCGCGTGCCAGCGCTTCGGCATGCGAACCCTTATTTTTGGCGGCGGGCACGAAACCGCCTGGGCTCACGGCCGCGGCGTGCTGGACGCCTGGCCCGACGCGCGCGTGGCCATTATCAACCTCGACGCGCATCTCGACCTGCGCAAGGCCGAACGCGCCACCTCCGGCACGCCGTTTCGCCAGCTGGCGCAGCACTGCGCCGCCGCGAAGCGTGAGTTTCAGTACGCGTGCTTCGGCGTCAGCCGCGCGGCCAACACCCAGGCGCTGTGGGACGAAGCGGAGCGGCTCAACGTCACGCTGGTGGAAGACCTCTGCTTCAGGCGCGACGCGCTCGCCGCGCTGGAAAAGGTGCTGGCGCAGGCCGATCGCGTTTACCTCACGATCGATCTGGACGTGCTGCCCGCAGGCGAAATGCCCGCGGTATCCGCGCCCGCGGCGTTAGGCGTACCGGCGCTGGATTTGCTGCCCGTGATTGAGCAAATTTGTCGAAGCGGTAAACTCTCGGCGGCGGATTTGGTAGAGTTTAATCCGCACTACGACAGGGATGGACAAGGGGCGCGTCTTGCCGCTCGTTTGGCCTGGCAAATCGCTCACTGGTGGGCATAAAAATTACGTTCAGGAGTCACTATGTTTTCACGCTCACCGCAGCCCAGCCCGCCCGTGCCTTTTTACGAAAAGATTAAGCAGGCGATCGGCGAAAAAATCGCCTCCGGCACGCTTCGCCCGCACGACCGCATTCCGTCGGAAGCCGAGCTGGTGGCGCAGTTTGGCTATAGCCGGATGACAGTCAACCGCGCCCTGCGCGAGCTCACGGACGAAGGGCTGCTGGTGCGCCTGCAGGGCGTCGGCACCTTTGTCGCCGAGCCGAAGGGGCAGTCCGCGCTGTTTGAAATCCGCAGCATTGCTGACGAAATTGCCGCGCGCAACCACAGGCACCGCTGCGAGGTGCTGGTGCTGGAGGAGACGCAGGCGAGCGCCGAGCAGGCTCTGCAGCTGAACGTCAAAGAGGGCACGCGGATATTCCATTCGCTGATGATCCACTATGAGAACGACGTGCCGGTACAGATTGAGGATCGCTGCGTCAACGCCGGGCGCGTGCCGGAGTACCTTGAGCAGGATTACACCCAGACCACGCCGCACGCGTATCTCTCGCGCATCGCGCCGCTGACGGAAGGGGAGCACATCGTCGAGGCCGTAAGGGCCGCGCCGCAGGAGTGCGAATGGCTGCGCATAAAGGAGCACGATCCGTGCCTGCTGATCCGCCGCCGCACCTGGTCATCTTCGCATATCATTTCCCACGCCAGGCTGCTGTTCCCGGGCAACCGCTACCGGCTGCAGGGCCATTTCATGTCATAAGCGCTAAAAGCGTGATAGCTAACGCAATATAACAAAATTGTATCTTTTTTGTTAAATTTCGCCTTGTGTGTGGTTGTCTATACAAGTATATCTATTTGTATCATCCGTCCCCCATGAGGAGCACACAATGTCGTCAGGTAAATACCGCCAGCAGGATATTCGCGCCCCGCGCGGCACCACGCTCACCGCGAAAAGCTGGCTCACCGAAGCGCCGCTGCGCATGTTGATGAACAACCTCGATCCTGACGTGGCGGAAAATCCCCACGAACTGGTGGTTTACGGCGGTATCGGCCGCGCCGCGCGCAGCTGGGAATGCTATGACGCCATTGTTAACGCGCTGACCCATCTCGAAAACGATGAAACCCTGCTGGTGCAGTCCGGCAAGCCGGTCGGCGTCTTTAAGACCCACAAAAACGCGCCGCGCGTGCTGATCGCCAACTCCAACCTGGTGCCGCACTGGGCGACGTGGGAGCACTTCAACGAGCTGGATGCCAAAGGGCTGGCGATGTACGGCCAGATGACGGCAGGAAGCTGGATCTATATCGGCAGCCAGGGCATTGTGCAGGGCACCTACGAAACCTTCGTTGAGGCAGGCCGCCAGCACTACGGCGGCTCGCTGAAAGGGCGCTGGGTGCTGACCGCAGGCCTCGGCGGCATGGGCGGCGCGCAGCCGCTGGCCGCTACCCTGGCGGGCGCCTGCTCGCTCAATATTGAATGCCAGCAGAGCCGCATCGATTTCCGCCTGCGCACCCGCTACGTGGACGAGCAGGCGAGCGATCTGGACGACGCGCTGGCGCGGATCAAAAAATACACCGCCGAAGGCAAAGCGGTGTCGATTGCCCTGTGCGGCAACGCGGCGGACGTTCTGCCTGAGCTGGTTGCCCGCGGCGTGCGCCCGGATCTGGTCACCGACCAGACCAGCGCCCACGATCCGCTGCACGGCTACCTGCCGAAAGACTGGACGTGGGAAGCCTATCAGCAAAAAGCGGAAACCGACCCGGAGGGCACGGTGCTCGCCGCAAAACGCTCCATGGCAGAACACGTCTCCGCGATGCTGGCCTTCAGCCGGATGGGCATTCCGACCTTTGACTACGGCAACAATATTCGCCAGATGGCAAAAGAGATGGGCGTCTCCGACGCCTTTGATTTCCCCGGCTTCGTGCCTGCCTATATTCGCCCGCTGTTCTGCCGCGGCATCGGCCCGTTCCGCTGGGTTGCCCTCTCCGGCGACCCGGAAGATATCTATAAAACCGACGCGAAGGTGAAGGAAATCATCGCCGACGACGAACACCTGCACCGCTGGCTGGACATGGCCCGCGAGCGCATTAACTTCCAGGGCCTGCCGGCGCGCATCTGCTGGGTCGGGCTGGCGTGGCGCCAAAAGCTCGGTCTGGCCTTTAACGAAATGGTGCGCAGCGGTGAAGTCTCCGCGCCGATCGTCATCGGCCGCGACCACCTGGACTCCGGCTCCGTGGCCAGCCCGAACCGCGAAACCGAAGCCATGCGCGACGGCTCCGATGCGGTCTCCGACTGGCCGCTGCTCAACGCGCTGCTGAACACCGCCAGCGGCGCAACCTGGGTTTCGCTGCACCACGGCGGCGGCGTGGGGATGGGCTTCTCCCAGCATTCGGGAATGGTCATTGTCTGCGACGGAACCGACGAGGCGGCGGCGCGCATCGCCCGCGTGCTGCACAACGACCCGGCCACCGGCGTGATGCGCCACGCGGATGCGGGCTACGAGATTGCGATTGAATGTGCCGAAGAGCAGGGGTTAAACCTGCCGATGGTCCCTGCCACACAAGGAAAGCATTGATGAACGCCTTAACACTCACTCCCGGCTCGCTGACGCTCAAACAGCTGCGCGGCGTCTGGCGTCAGCCGGTTACCCTTTCGCTTGACGAAAGCGCCCATGCGGCCATTAGCGACAGCGTCGCCTGCGTAGAGGCGATCGTTGCCGAAGGGCGTACCGCCTACGGCATTAACACCGGTTTTGGCCTGCTGGCGCAGACGCGCATCGCAAACCACGACCTGGAAAATTTACAGCGTTCGCTGGTGCTGTCGCACGCGGCGGGCGTGGGACAGCCGCTGGACGATGAAATTGTCCGCCTGATGATGGTGCTCAAAATCAACAGCCTGGCGCGCGGCTTCTCGGGGATTCGCCTGAGCGTGATCGAGGCGCTGATGGCGCTGGTCAACGCGAACGTCTACCCGTGGATCCCGGCAAAAGGCTCCGTCGGCGCGTCCGGCGATCTGGCCCCGCTGGCGCATATGTCGCTCCTGCTGCTGGGTGAAGGCAAAGCGCGCTGGCAGGGGGAGTGGCTGCCCGCCAAAGAGGCGCTGCAAAAGGCGGGGTTAACGCCCATTACCCTGGCGGCGAAAGAGGGGCTGGCGCTGCTTAACGGCACCCAGGCGTCTACCGCCTTTGCGCTGCGCGGCCTGTTTGAAGCGGAAGATCTCTTTGCCTCGGCGGTGGCGTGCGGCGCGCTCACCACGGAGGCGGTGCTGGGTTCGCGGCGTCCGTTTGACGCCCGCATTCACGCGGTGCGCGGCCAGCGCGGCCAGATTGACGCGGCGGCGATGTATCGCCATCTGCTGACCGACACCAGCGAGATTGCCGAGTCTCACCATAACTGTGAGAAAGTTCAGGACCCTTACTCGCTGCGCTGCCAGCCGCAGGTGATGGGCGCATGCCTGACGCAGCTGCGCCAGGCGGCGGAGGGGCTGCTGGTCGAAGCCAACGCGGTGTCGGACAACCCGCTTGTATTCGCTCAGGAAAACGAGGTGGTATCCGGCGGTAACTTCCACGCCGAGCCGGTGGCGATGGCGGCGGATAATATCGCGCTGGCGATTGCCGAAATCGGGGCCTTATCCGAACGCCGGATCGCGCTGATGATGGACAAACATATGTCCCAGCTGCCGCCGTTCCTCGTACGCAACGGCGGCGTGAACTCCGGCTTTATGATTGCGCAGGTCACCGCAGCGGCGCTGGCGAGCGAGAATAAAGCGCTCTCCCATCCGCACAGCGTGGACAGCCTGCCGACCTCGGCCAACCAGGAGGATCACGTCTCGATGGCTCCTGCCGCCGGACGTCGCCTGTGGGAAATGGCGTCAAACACCCGCGGCGTGCTGGCGGTGGAATGGCTTGCCGCCTGTCAGGGGATCGACCTGCGCGAGGGGCTAAAATCCAGCCCGCTGCTGGAGCAGGCGCGTCAGGCGCTGCGCGAGCACGTTGCGCACTACGACGACGACCGCTTCTTTGCGCCGGATATTGATAAGGCGATGCAGCTTCTGGAAGAGGGAAGGCTGGTGGGATTAATGCCTTCCGTGCTGTGATTTTCCCCTCACCCCAGCCCTCTCCCCATAGGGGAGAGGGTGTTGAAGTCCCCTCTCCCCTATGGGGAGAGGGTTAGGGTGAGGGGCCATCAGCCCGCACTGTTACGAATACATCGCCGTAATCGACGCGCTGCCCAACGAGTGGAAATGCACGTTAAACCCGACCATCGCGCCGCTCGCGCCTTCGTCTACCTCAATCTTCTCTACGTCCAGCGCGTGAACCGTGAAGATATAGCGGTGCGTTTCGCCCTTCGGCGGCGCGGCGCCGCCGTAGCCCGCTTTGCCAAAGTCGGTGCGGGTCTGAATCGCGCCCTCCGGCAGGGCAACCAGGTCAGAGCCTGAACCCTGCGGCAGCACGCGCGTGTCGGCGGGAAGGTTGGCAACGATCCAGTGCCACCAGCCGGAGCCGGTCGGCGCGTCCGGGTCGTAGCAGGTCACCACGAAGCTTTTGGTTCCGGCCGGCACCTCATCCCACGCCAGGTGCGGGGAAATATTATCGCCCTGATAGCCCATGCCGTTGAAAACGTGGCGTTCCGGCAGTTTCTCCCCGTCGCGCAGATCTTTACTGATGATTTTCATACGGTTTACCTCGTTAATCGCTCGTTCACGAAGTGTAACGCATCGGGTTAGATCGTGTAATGCGCGGGAATGTTAACGGCTGTAACGACCGCGGCCGTCAATTTACGCAGCTGCTCCGGGGTAATCACATACGGCGGCATCAGGTAAATCAGCCTGCCGAAAGGACGCACCCATACGCCCTGCTCGACGAAGAAGCGCTGCAGGGCCGCCATGTTTACCGGCCGGTGCGTCTCAATCACGCCAATGGCGCCCAGCACGCGCACGTCCGCAACGTGCTCAGAATCGGCGGCTGCGCGCAGCTCATCCTTCAGCTGCGCCTCAATGGACGCGACCTGCGCCCGCCACTCGCCGCTCTCGAGAATGGCGAGGCTTTCGCTGGCGACCGCGCAGGCCAGCGGGTTGCCCATAAACGTTGGTCCGTGCATAAAGCAGCCCGCCTCGCCGTTGCTGATGGTATCGGCCACGCTGCGCGTGGCGAGCGTGGCGGAGAGCGTCATGGTGCCGCCGGTCAGCGCTTTTCCGAGGCACAGAATATCCGGCAAAATCCCCGCGTGCTCGCAGGCAAACAGCCTGCCGGTGCGGCCAAACCCGGTCGCGATCTCATCGGCAATCAGCAGAATCCCCTCGCGGTCGCACATCCTGCGGATGCGCCTGAGCCACTCCGGATGATACATGCGCATGCCGCCCGCGCCCTGCACGATCGGCTCCAGAATCACGGCCGCAATCTCGTGGCGATGCGCCGCCATCAGCCGCGCGAAGCCGACCATGTCCGCCTCGTCCCATTCGCCGTCGAAGCGGCTCTGCGGCGCGGGGGCAAACAGATTATCCGGCAGGTAGCCCTTCCACAGGCTGTGCATGGAGTTGTCCGGATCGCAGACCGACATCGCGCCGAAGGTATCGCCGTGGTAGCCGTTGCGGAAGGTGAGGAACCGCTGGCGGGTCTCGCCCTTGGCGTGCCAGTACTGCAACGCCATTTTCATCGCCACCTCAACGGCAACGGAGCCGGAGTCGGCGAGGAACACGCACTCCAGCGCGTCCGGCGTCATCGCCACCAGGCGGCGGCACAGGTCTATGGCGGGCTGATGGGTAATGCCGCCAAACATCACGTGCGACATCTGGTCAATCTGCGCCTTCATCGCCGCGTTCAGCCGCGGGTGGTTGTACCCGTGAATCGCGGCCCACCAGGAGGACATCCCGTCGACGAGCCGCTCGCCGCTGGCGAGATGCAGCTCGCAGCCGCGCGCGGAGGCGACCGGATAGACGGGCAGAGGGCGAGTGGTGGAGGTGTAGGGGTGCCAGATATGCTGCGTGTCGAAGGCGAGATCGTCCTGGGTCATAATCGACTTGTAAACCATTTTGAAAAGTTTTAGGTTTACGAGTATAAACCGAACCGACAATTAACAAAACCCTTTGGAGAAGCCCAATGGCTCACCACGCACGCTGGACGATGTCGCAAGTCACTGAATTATTCAATAAACCGTTCCTGGAGCTGATGTTCGAAGCGCAGCAGGTCCACCGTCAGCACTTCGATCCTCGCCATGTGCAGGTCAGCACGCTGCTGTCGATCAAGACCGGCGCCTGCCCGGAAGACTGCAAATATTGCCCGCAAAGCGCGCGCTACAAAACCGGCCTCGAATCCGAGCGCCTGATGGAAGTGGAGCAGGTGCTCGACTCGGCGCGAAAAGCGAAGAACGCCGGTTCGACCCGCTTCTGCATGGGGGCGGCGTGGAAAAACCCGCACGACCGCGACATGCCGTACCTCGAGCAGATGGTGAAGGGCGTGAAGGAGATGGGGCTTGAGGCCTGCATGACGCTCGGCACGCTGAACGACGAACAGGCGCAGCGCCTCTCCGCGGCCGGGCTGGACTACTACAACCACAACCTCGACACCTCGCCGGAGTTTTACGGCAACATCATCACCACGCGCACCTATCAGGAGCGCCTGGACACCCTCGACAAGGTGCGCGACGCGGGCATCAAGGTCTGCTCCGGCGGCATCGTGGGGCTGGGCGAAACGGTAAAAGACCGCGCGGGCCTGCTGCTCCAGCTGGCCAACCTGCCGACGCCGCCGGAAAGCGTGCCGATCAACATGCTGGTGAAGGTGAAAGGCACGCCGCTGGCGGATAACGACAACGTGGACGCGTTTGATTTTATCCGCACCATCGCCGTGGCGCGCATCATGATGCCAACCTCGTACGTGCGCCTCTCCGCGGGCCGCGAGCAGATGAGCGAGCAGACCCAGGCGATGTGCTTTATGGCGGGGGCAAACTCCATTTTCTACGGCTGCAAGCTGCTGACCACGCCAAACCCGGAAGAGGATAAAGACGTTCAGCTGTTCCGCAAGCTGGGGCTGAACCCGCACCAGACCGAGGTGCTGACCGGCGACAACGAACAGCAGCAGCAGCTTGAGCAGCAAATTTTCAACGCCGACACCGAACAGTTCTACAACGCGGCAGCGCTATGACCTGGCAGGCGCGAATCGACGCCGCCCTGAACGCGCGCCGGGCGGCCGACGCGTTCCGCACGCGCAGCGCGGTGGAAAGCGGCGCGGGCCGTTTTCTGGTGCGTGAGGGCAGGCGGTACTGCAATTTCTCCAGCAATGACTACCTGGGCCTCAGCCAGCATCCGCAGATTATCCGCGCCTGGCAGCAGGGGGCCGAGCGCTATGGCGTGGGCAGCGGCGGCTCCGGCCACGTCAGCGGCTACACCACCGCGCACCGGGCGCTCGAGGAGCAGCTTGCCGACTGGCTGGGCTACCCGCGCGCGCTGCTGTTTATCTCCGGCTTCGCCGCCAACCAGGCGGTGATTGCCGCGCTGATGGACAAAGACGACCGCATCGTCGCAGACCGCCTGAGCCATGCGTCTCTGCTCGAAGCGGCAAGCCTTAGCCCGGCGCAGCTGCGCCGGTTTGCGCACAACGACGACGCGCAGATGCGCACCCTGCTGGCGAAGCCCTGCGCCGGACTCCGGCTGGCGGTGACGGAAGGGGTGTTCAGCATGGACGGCGACTGCGCGCCGCTCGAGGCTCTTCACGCCGCCGCCCGGCAGCATCACGCCTGGCTGATGGTGGACGATGCCCACGGGATCGGCGTCGTGGGGGAAGAAGGCCGCGGCAGCGCCTGGCAGCAAAAGGTGAAGCCGGAGCTGCTGGTCGTCACGTTCGGCAAAGGCGTTGGCGTCAGCGGCGCGGCGGTGCTGTGCAGCGAGCCGGTGGCCGACTACCTGCTGCAGTTTGCCCGCCACCTGATCTACAGCACCAGCATGCCGCCCGCGCAGGCCGTGGCGCTTTCCGCGTCGGTGAACGTGATCCGCAGCGCCGAGGGCGAGGAGCGCCGTCTGCGCCTTGCCGACCGCATTCGCCGCTTTCGCCAGGGAGCACAGGCGCTGGCGCTGCAGGTCACTGATTCTCAGAGCGCCATTCAGCCCGTTATCGTCGGCGAAAACGATCGGGCGCTGGCGCTGGCGCAAACCCTGCGCGACGGCGGGATGTGGGCGACCGCTATCCGCCCGCCCACCGTGCCGTCGGGCACCGCGCGCCTGCGCCTGACGCTGACGGCGACGCACGAGGCGCAGGACATCGATGCCCTGCTGGAGGTGCTGCATGTCATCCGTCAATAAGCAGGCGATCGCCGCGGCGTTTGGCCGGGCCGCGCAGAGCTATTCGCAGCACGACGCGCTGCAGCGCCAGAGCGCGCAGGGGCTTATCGCGGCGCTGGGGGAAGGGCATTTTTCTGAGGTGCTGGACGCGGGCTGCGGGCCGGGGAGCAACAGCCGCTACTGGCGCGCGGCGGGAAGCCGGGTCACGGCCATCGATCTCTCCGAGCAGATGCTCGACGAGGCGCGCCAGCAGCAGTCGGCGGACCGCTATCTGGCGGCCGATATCGAAGCCATTCCGCTGGCGGACGCGCAGTTTGATTTGGTCTGGAGCCATCTGGCGGTGCAGTGGTGCAGCAGCCTGCCGCAGGCGCTGGGCGAGCTGTATCGCGTCGCGCGTCCGGGCGGGAAGGTGGCCTTCACCACGCTTCTTGAGAGCTCGCTTCCGGAGCTAAACGAGGCGTGGCGGACCGTAGACGGGCGCGAGCACGCGAACCGGTTTTTATCGCACGAGAGTGTGGTGCAGGCGCTGGCAGGCCGACGCTATCGCGCCGAGGTGCAGACCATCACGCTCGACTTTAGCGACCCCCTGAGCGCCATGCGCTCACTGAAGGGCATCGGCGCCACGCACCTGCACGCCGGGCGGGCGCCAAAGCCGCTCACCCGCGGGCAGCTGCAGCGGCTTGAGCTGGCGTGGCCGCAGCGGGGGGGCAGCTTCCCGCTCTCTTATCAACTTTTTCATGGGATTATTGAACGTGACTGAACGCTATTTTGTCACCGGCACCGATACGGAAGTGGGCAAAACGGTTGCCAGCGCCGCGCTGCTGCAGGCGGCGCGTCTTCTTGGACGTACGACCGCAGGGTATAAGCCCGTCGCCTCCGGCAGCGAGATGACGCCCGAGGGGCTGCGCAATACCGACGCGCTGGCCCTGCAGCGCAACAGCAGCGTCGGGCTGGACTACGCGGCGGTAAATCCGTACACCTTCGCGGAGCCGACCTCGCCGCACATCGTTAGCGCCGACGAAGGCCGGCCGATTGATTTCGCCGTCATGTCTGCGGGCCTGCGCGCGCTTGAGGCTCGCGCGGAGTGGGTGCTGGTGGAAGGGGCCGGGGGCTGGTTCACGCCGCTCTCGGAGGCGCAGACCTTTGCCGACTGGGTGCAGTCAGAGCGGCTTCCGGTCATTCTGGTGGTAGGCGTGAAGCTGGGCTGTATTAACCACGCGATGCTAACCGCGCAGGCGATTCAGCAGGCCGGCTTAACGCTGGCGGGCTGGGTCGCCAACGACGTCGTGCCGCCCGGCAGGCGCCATCAGGAATATCTCGAGACCCTGAACCGGGTTCTGCCCGCGCCGTGCCTGGGCGAAATCCCGTGGCTTGCCGACGGCGCGGAGGAGGCGGAAACCGGTCGCTATCTTGACCTCAGCCCGCTGCCGTCTGCACGATAAGCGCTGTTCGCGATAACGTGGCCTCGGGTCACGTTATTCCCCTTTGCCTGACGTTCGGATCGCGGAGTTGTGAGTAAGATCTCACCGGCGGGTTATGAATGAAATGGCTAATCATCATCAAAAAAGAGTGATAAAAATTTTTTAGCGCCGCTTCGTGGGAAAAACCGGGAATTTGCCGAGCACCGCGCCATACGGGCTGGAAGCAGTTATCCACTATTCCTGTGGATAACCATGTGCATTAGAGTTAGAAAACACGCGAGAAGCGAGAGAATACGCGGCCTTCACGCAAATTGGTGCGAAACGCGGCTTTGTTAAATATCTCTTAAATTTCAATTTGTTGAATAAAAGCAATTGCCCTGATGAAAGGCGCTTCAACGGACATAAAACTTTCATTACCTGTCTTGACAAATGTTAAAAAAGGAAATGTTTTGGGGATAACCCATCAATGCCGGTGTTTTATGTTGCCGCAGCTGAAATTTCAATCAGGAACACGCTAGCCGGGCCAGTGCTACGCTAAATATCCTTACACGCCACTGGTTTTTTATCCAGTGTTTTTTACTGGCATTCCTGGCAACAACGAGTAAAATTAGTCGTCTGCCGCTTACTACGTCATCAGGTTGTTGCCCATGAGTAAACCGTTCAAATTGAATTCCGCTTTCCGCCCTTCAGGCGATCAGCCTGAGGCGATTCGTCGTCTGGAAGAGGGGCTGGAAGATGGGCTGGCGCATCAGACCCTGCTGGGGGTGACCGGCTCGGGTAAAACGTTTACCGTCGCGAACGTGATTGCCGATCTGCAACGCCCGACGATGGTGCTGGCCCCCAACAAAACCCTGGCGGCACAGCTTTACGGTGAGATGAAAGAGTTCTTCCCGGAAAACGCGGTGGAGTATTTCGTCTCTTACTACGATTACTACCAGCCTGAAGCCTACGTCCCAAGCTCTGACACCTTTATCGAAAAAGACGCCTCGGTGAACGAACACATCGAGCAGATGCGCCTGTCGGCGACCAAGGCGCTGCTGGAACGTCGTGACGTGGTTGTGGTGGCTTCGGTGTCGGCTATCTACGGCCTGGGCGATCCGGATCTGTACCTGAAGATGATGCTGCACCTGACCCAGGGGATGATCATCGATCAGCGCGCCATCGTGCGTCGTCTGGCCGAGCTGCAGTACGCCCGTAACGATCAGGCCTTCCAGCGCGGCACGTTCCGCGTGCGCGGCGAGGTGATCGACATCTTCCCGGCGGAGTCGGACGATATGGCGCTGCGCGTCGAGCTGTTTGACGAGGAGGTTGAGCGGCTCTCGCTGTTCGACCCGCTGACGGGGCATATCGAGTCCGTGATCCAGCGCTTTACCATCTACCCCAAAACGCACTACGTGACGCCGCGCGAGCGTATCGTGCAGGCGATGGAAGAGATTAAGGTTGAGCTGGCTGACCGCCGTAAGGTGCTGCTGGCGAACAACAAGCTGCTTGAAGAGCAGCGCCTGACCCAGCGTACCCAGTTCGATCTGGAGATGATGAACGAGCTGGGCTACTGCTCCGGCATTGAAAACTACTCGCGCTATCTGTCAGGCCGCGGGCCGGGCGAAGCGCCGCCGACGCTGTTTGACTACCTCCCGGCCGACGGCCTGCTGGTGATTGATGAATCCCACGTGACGATCCCGCAGATAGGCGGCATGTACCGCGGCGACCGCGCGCGTAAAGAGACGCTGGTGGAGTACGGCTTCCGCCTGCCGTCGGCGCTGGACAACCGTCCGATGAAGTTTGAAGAGTTTGAGGCGCTCGCGCCGCAGACGATCTACGTTTCGGCTACGCCGGGCAACTACGAGCTGGAGAAATCCGGCGACGAGGTGGTGGATCAGGTTGTGCGCCCAACGGGGCTGCTCGATCCGATTATCGAGGTGCGGCCGGTGGCCACCCAGGTGGACGATCTGCTTTCAGAGATCCGCGCCCGCTCCGCCATCAACGAGCGCGTGCTGGTCACTACGCTAACCAAACGCATGGCGGAAGATCTGACCGAATATCTGGAAGAGCACGGCGAGAAGGTGCGCTACCTGCACTCGGACATCGACACCGTCGAGCGCATGGAGATTATCCGCGATCTGCGCCTCGGCGAGTTTGACGTGCTGGTCGGCATCAACCTGCTGCGAGAAGGCCTGGACATGCCGGAAGTCTCGCTGGTGGCGATTCTGGACGCCGACAAAGAGGGCTTCCTGCGCTCCGAGCGCTCGCTGATTCAGACCATCGGCCGCGCCGCGCGTAACGTGAACGGCAAGGCGATTCTGTACGGCGATAAAATCACGCCGTCGATGGCGAAAGCGATCGGCGAGACGGAGCGCCGCCGCGAGAAGCAGCAGCGCTACAACGAAGAGCACGGCATTACGCCGCAGGGCCTGAACAAGAAGGTGGTGGACATTCTGGCGCTGGGTCAAAACATCGCGAAGACCAAGGCGAAAGGGCGCGGCAAGGCGCGTTCGGTGGTGGAAGAGGATACCGTCGTACTGACGCCGAAGGCGCTGCAGCAGAAAATCCACGAGCTGGAAGGACAGATGATGCAGCACGCGCAGAACCTGGAGTTCGAAGAGGCGGCGCAAATCCGCGACCAGCTGCATCAGCTGCGGGATCTTTTCATCGCCGCATCTTAGATAAAGCGGCGTGTTTTCTCCCTCTCCCTGTGGGAGAGGGCCGGGGTGAGGGCATCACGCCGCACAATCAAACCTAACCCAGCGCCTGCACCGCCTTCTCCAGCGCCTCGCGCAGAAGGTGTCTGTCATGACGATACTTAATATCGCTCGCTTCCAGCGGCTCCTGGACCACCACGCGGCCTTCCATGCCGGAGATATCAACGTTTGGCCCCACCACGACGCCGTCGATAATCTTCTTACCCACGTAATGCTCCATGAGCGCCAGCTTATCCACCAGCGTCAGGCTGGCGGCCGCAGGGCTCAGCTCGCGCCCCAGGTTGCCTACGTAGACCATGGGCGCAGGCGTTCTGCGCAGGGCCTGCGCCAGCTCTTTGATCAGCAGGAGCGGCATCAGGCTGGTGTAAAAACTGCCCGGTCCGATCAGGATCAAATCCGCTTCGCTTATTGCCTCTACCGCCTCGCGCGTGGCGGGTACGCTCGGGTAGGTCATTAGCTCTTTCGGCGGGTGAATCAGCTGGTCGATATTGACCTCGCCATAAACTTCATGGCCTTCAACGTCGATGGCCATCAAATCCACCGGTTGTTCCGACATCGGGATCAGAAACGCGTCCACCTTGAGCAGGTTACGGATTAAATTGATCGCTTCCAGGGGCCGCACGCTTAGGTGGTCCAGCGCCTTTAACATCAAATTTCCGAGGTTATGCCCGGAAAGTTCGCCGTTACCGCCAAAACGATACTCAAACATGGCGGATGCAACGCTCGGCTCGGTGATAAGCTGGTTAAGACAGTTTCGCGTATCGCCCCAGGCAATCCCGCCTTCCGCGCGTCGAATCCGTCCCGTCGAGCCGCCGTTGTCCGTGGTAGTCACGATGCCCGTTAGCCGGGAGCCCAGCGAGGACAATGAGGACATGACGCGCCCCAGCCCGTGGCCTCCGCCGAGAGCGACAACGCGGTCAAGATCCGCCAATGTGCGATTGCGCATATACATTCCTTATGAGATTTATCCGCGTAACAGTAACCTAACTACCCCTAAAAGACGATGCTTCACCCGCTCGCGAATGATGTATATCAATGCGAAAGTGCTGGTTTTACGTATTCTATAGCGAAAATGCACAATCGTGCCGCTATATATAAAGATATATAGCGTAAAGCGAAAATGGCGAACTGATGATTTAAGCGCTACTATCGCCTTAACCTGTTTTCATTATTGAAAACCTACACTCTAGCCTTTGCGCCTGTGTCGGAAGATATGGCGCTCTGGCCGTGGCGGATCTGCCACCAGGGTACAGAAAGAAATGACTGTGCCTCCCGTATCTGGAAAGGTGTACATGGCTTCACAACTCACTGATGCTTTCGCGCGCAAGTTTTACTACCTGCGTCTGTCGATTACCGACGTATGCAACTTTCGTTGCACCTACTGCCTGCCTGACGGCTACAAGCCGGGCAGCGTCACCAATAACGGCTTTCTTTCCGTCGATGAGGTGCGCCGCGTCACGCGCGCCTTCGCTGAGCTCGGCACGGAAAAAGTCCGTCTGACCGGTGGTGAACCTTCTCTTCGTCGAGATTTTCCCGACATCATCGCTGCCGTGCGTGAAAACGCGCGTATCCGCCAGATCGCCGTCACCACTAACGGCTATCGCATGGCGCGTGACGTGGCGAGCTGGCGCGACGCGGGGCTAACCGCGATTAACGTCAGCGTGGATAGTCTCGACGCGCGCCAGTTCCACGCCATAACCGGCCAGGACAAATTCCAGCAGGTGATGGACGGCATCGACGCGGCGTTTGAGGCGGGCTTCGAAAAAGTCAAAGTCAACACGGTGCTGATGCGCGACGTTAACCATCACCAGCTGGACACCTTCCTGGCGTGGATCAAGCCGCGCCGCATTCAGCTGCGTTTTATTGAGCTGATGGAGACCGGCGAGGGCAGCGAACTGTTCCGCCGCCATCATATCTCCGGCATGGTGCTGCGCGACGAGCTGCTCAAGCGCGGCTGGATACACCAGATTCGCCAGCGCAGCGACGGCCCGGCCCAGGTCTTTTGTCACCCGGATTACGAAGGGGAAATCGGGCTGATTATGCCCTATGAGAAAGACTTCTGCGCCAGCTGCAACCGCCTGCGCGTCTCCTCCGTCGGCAAGCTGCACCTTTGCCTGTTCGGCGACGGCGGCGTGGATCTACGCGATCTGCTGGAACACGACGCCCAGCAGGAGGCGCTTGAAGCGCGCATTTCCGAGGCGCTGACGCACAAAAAGCAGACCCACTTCCTGCATCAGGGCGACACCGGCATTACGCAAAATCTGTCATACATTGGCGGGTAAACAGCTTTAAAAAGGAACCAGAAGATGAGTCAGGTAAGCGCAGAATTTATCCCGACACGCATTGCTATTCTTACCGTTTCCGAGCGCCGCGGCGAAGAGGATGACACCTCCGGCCACTGGCTGCGCGACGCGGCGCACGACGCCGGACACCACGTTGTTGATAAAGCCATCGTGAAAGAGAACCGCTACGCCATTCGCGCCCGGGTATCCCAGTGGATCGCCAGCGACGAGGTGCAGGTGGTGCTGATCATCGGCGGCACCGGCTTTACCGCAGGCGATCAGGCTCCCGAGGCGCTGATCCCGCTGTTCGATCGCGAGGTCGAAGGCTTTGGTGAAGTCTTTCGCATGCTGTCGTTCGAAGAGATTGGCACCTCCACGCTGCAGTCGCGCGCCGTGGCGGGCGTGGCAAACGGCACGCTGATATTCGCCATGCCCGGCTCGACTAAGGCCTGCCGCACCGCGTGGGAAAATATCATCGCCCCGCAGCTTGATGCCCGCACCCGTCCGTGTAATTTCCATCCCCATTTGAAGAAGTAAGCTATGTCGCAACTGACCCACATTAACGCCGCCGGAGAAGCCCACATGGTGGACGTCTCCGCCAAGGCCGAAACGGTGCGCGAGGCGCGCGCCGAAGCGTTTGTCACCATGCTGCCGGAGACGCTGGCGATGATTATCGACGGCAGTCACCATAAGGGCGACGTGTTCGCCACCGCCCGCATTGCCGGTATCCAGGCCGCGAAGCGCACCTGGGACCTTATTCCCCTGTGCCACCCGCTGATGCTCAGCAAGGTTGAAGTCAACCTGGCTGCGCAGCCGGAGCACAATCGCGTGCGCATCGAATCCCTCTGCCGCCTGACCGGGAAAACCGGCGTGGAGATGGAGGCCCTGACGGCCGCGTCCGTTGCCGCGCTGACTATCTACGACATGTGCAAGGCCGTGCAGAAAGACATGGTGATTGGCCCGGTGCGCCTGCTGGCGAAAAGCGGCGGCAAATCCGGTGATTTTAAGGTGGACAGCCATGATTAAGGTGCTCTTTTTTGCCCAGGTGCGCGAGCTGGTGAATACCGATAGCCTGACGGTCGACGGTGCGTTTGAGAACGTGGCCGCGCTGCGTGCCCATCTGGCCGGGCAGGGCGACCGCTGGGCGCTGGCGCTGGACGAAGGCAAGCTGCTGGCGGCCGTGAACCAGACGCTGGTCGATTTCAACCATCCGCTGGCGGCAGGCGATGAAGTGGCGTTCTTCCCGCCGGTCACGGGAGGCTAACATGGCTGAAACCCGAATCCTCGTGAGCCGCGATCGCTTCAGCGTCGGCAGCGAATACGACTGGCTGGCCGAGCGCGACGAAGACGGCGCGGTTGTGACCTTCACCGGCAAGGTGCGCAACCACAACCTCGGCGACAGCGTGAAGGCGCTGACGCTAGAGCACTATCCGGGCATGACCGAAAAATCTCTCGCGGAGATCGTCGAGCAGGCGCGGGGGCGCTGGCCTCTCGGACGCGTGAGCGTTATCCACCGCATCGGCGAAATGTGGCCGGGCGAAGAAATTGTGTTTGTTGGCGTCACCAGCGCGCACCGCGGCAGCGCCTTTGCGGCAGGGGAGTTCATCATGGACTATCTCAAAACCAAAGCGCCGTTCTGGAAGCGCGAAGCGACGCCGGAAGGCGACCGCTGGGTGGAGTCACGCGACAGCGATAAAGAAGCCGCCGGCCGTTGGTAACAGGTTTACGCGGATGTGTTAGTCTTAAAGCGTGTGTCTACTTAATCTTAATCAGGAGTGAATCATGGACCGATTTCCGCGTTCCGATTCGATAGTGCAGCAGTCCCGTACCGGGCTGCAGACGTATATGGCTCAGGTGTACGGCTGGATGACGGTCGGCCTGCTGCTTACCGCGTTTATCGCGTGGTATGCGGCGAACACGCCGGAGATCATGATGTTTATCTTCTCCAGCAAAATCACCTTCTTTGGGCTGATCATCGCCCAGCTTGCGCTGGTGTTCGTGCTGTCAGGCCTTGTGCATAAGCTCAGCGCCGGAATGGCGACCACGCTGTTTATGCTTTATTCGGCGCTGACGGGTCTGACCCTGTCCAGCATCTTTATCGCTTACACCTATTCGTCAATCGCCAGCACCTTCGTGGTCACCGGCGGGATGTTTGGCGCGATGAGCCTTTACGGCTACACCACCAAGCGTGACCTGAGCGGCTTCGGCAGCATGCTGTTTATGGGGCTGATTGGGATCGTGCTCGCGTCGCTGGTAAACCTGTGGCTGAAGAGCGAAGCGCTGATGTGGGCCGTGACCTATATCGGGGTGGTGGTCTTCGTTGGTCTGACCGCGTATGACACGCAGAAGCTGAAAAATATCGGTGAGCAGATTGACGTGCGCGACGCGTCAACCCTGCGTAAATACGCCATCCTCGGCGCGCTCACGCTGTATCTGGACTTTATCAACCTGTTCCTGATGCTGCTGCGGATTTTCGGCAACCGGCGTTAAGGTTTTATTCCCCTCACCCTAACCCTCTCCCCAAAGGGGAGAGGGGACTGCTCGGTGCAGACTTTGCTCCCTCGCCCCTTTGGGGAGAGGGGGCTTTTATTTCGCCATCGCCTTTTCGTTCTTCGCCCGCAGCTTTTTCGCCCGGCTCTCCAGCACCAGATAGCACACCGTCGCCAGCGCCAGCGGCAGGAAGTAGTACAGCATGCGGTAGGCCAGCAGGGCGGCGATAATGGTGCCGTGCGAGACGTGCTCGCCCGCCAGCAGGGCGATAAACACCGCCTCCAGCACGCCGATCCCCGCCGGAATATGGACGATAACCCCGGCAATGCTGCTGACCAGCAGCACGCCCAGCACGAAGAAATAGTTAATGTCTTCGCCAATCAGCAGCCAGATGATCGCGCCCATCGCCATCCAGTTGGCGCTGGAAACCACCATCTGCACCACCGCGAACTTCCACGAGGGCAGCACCAGCTTTTGCCCCTTGATGGTCACGTGACGACGCTTCGCGAAGGCGCAGGCCCACAGGTAGGCGGCGACGATCAGCAGCAGCACGATGCCCAAAATCCGCAGCGTGGATTCATCGATATACCAGTGCGCGGGCAGCTGCACCACGTTGATGGTGAAAATCACTCCGCCGAGCAGAATATAGCCCAGCCAGTTGGTGGTAATGCTCAGCGAGAAGATGCGGGTAATCGTGCCGCCCGGCAGCCCCAGACGCGAGTAGAGGCGGTAACGCATGCCAATGCCGCCGACCCAGGTGCTGAGCGTCAGGTTAAAGGCGTAGCAGATAAACGACACCAGCATCACCTGCCGCTTCGCCAGCTTGTGGCCACAGTAGGCGCGGCCAAGCAGGTCGTAACAGCCGTAGATCAGGTAGCTCACGATCGTCAGCCCCGCGGCGCCCAGCAGCACGGTCCGGTTGTAGTTGCGGATAACTTTCCACACCTCCTTCCAGTCAACCTTCTGCGCGTACACCACCAGCAGCACCGCCACGGCGATGAAGAACAGCCAGGTGAGTATTTTCTTTGCCAGCCGCCAGCGCGGATGTGATGTTGACATCAGGGTTTCCCTCCGTCTTCCGCTTCAACGCGGTCCTGGGTTTCCATTTCCGGCTGTACCGGCGGATCGACCAGCTCCAGCTTCGGCGTGTGCGCGGGCAGCCAGCCCACCATCGCCGGGAAGTGGCGCAGGAAGTGGAACACCACCACGCCGATGCCGAGATTCCACCAGGTGCGCTTCGGCACCATGGATTCATCCACGCGCACGCAGTCGTTGGCGATAAGCCCGTGAAGGTTATCCCGCAGCGTCTGGTTGAACTGGCGATCGTGAACGATCAGGTTCGCTTCCAGGTTCAGCGACAGGCTGAGCGGATCGAGGTTGCTGGAGCCAACGGTGGCCCAGTGGTCGTCCATCAGCGCCACCTTGCCGTGCAGCGGACGGCGGCGGTATTCGTAGATCTGAACGCCGCCTTTCACCAGATAGTTGTAGAGCAGGCGGGCACCGACCTTAACGATCGGCATGTCCGGCTCGCCCTGTACGATCAGCTTCACCCGCACGCCGCGCCGGGCCGCGTTGCGCATGGCGTGCAGCAGGCGATAGCCGGGGAAGAAGTAGGCGTTGGCGATAATCACCTCGCGCTTCGCGTTGGCCAGCATCTTCAGATAATGGCGTTCAATATCGTCCCGATGCTCGCCGTTATCGCGCCAGACGAACAGCGCCTGCGCCTCGCCGGGCCTGCGGTTCTCCTCGGGGCGATGGCGTCGCTTCCACCAGCGGCGGGCGGCCTCTTTCCCGGGCAGGTTTTCCAGCTCGAACAGCAGAATGTCCTGCACCACCGGGCCTTCAATGCGGATGGCGTAGTCCTGCTTGGCCTCCGGCCCGTAGTCGGACATATGCTCGGCGGAGTAGTTAATCCCGCCGACAAAGGCCACGGACTCGTCCACCACGACGATCTTGCGGTGCATGCGGCGGAACAGGTTGGTGCGCATGCCGAACAGGCGCGGGCCGGGATCGTAGTAGCGGAACACCACGCCCGCCGATGTCAGCTCGTTGACGAAATCATCGCTGAGGTCAGGCGAGCCGTAGCCGTCCAGCAGAACCTCAATTTTAATTCCGCGCTGGGCGGCGCGCAGCAGCACGGCGTGCAGCCGTTTGCCCACCTCATCCTCAAACCAGATAAAGGTTTCTAGGATCACCTTCTGCTGCGCGCGATCGATGGCCTCAAAGACGGCGGGATAGTACTGGTCGCCGTTTTCCAGCAGAACGATCCGGTTTCCCTCTTGCCATGTACATTTCATAAGTGGATCTCCGCGCTGAGCGGGGCGTGATCGGAGAGATGCCGCCAGTTAAGCAGCGCCAGGGCGGTCGGGCTGCTGGCGTGGGCGTTTTTCACGTAGATGCGGTCGAGGCGTAGCAGGGGAAAGCGCACCGGAAACGTGCGGGCCGGCCTGCCGTGGGCGCGGGTAAAGATCTCCTCCAGCCCGGCGCCCACCTTCAGCGGATGGTTAGCCCGCTGCCGCCAGTCGTTAAAATCGCCCGCGACTACCACGGGCTCGCCTTCCGGCAGCGCGTTGGTCCACTCGGCCAGCATTTGCAGCTGCGCCTGACGGTGCGCCTCCCGCAGCCCCAGATGAACGCATCCGACGTGGATCGGAAAGGCCAGGTCCGGCGGCGCGACGCGACAGTAGAGCAACCCGCGCTTTTCACTTTCGCCCACCGACACGTCGCGATTCTCATAATGCTCAATCGGGTAGCGGGACAGCACGGCATTGCCGTGATGCCCTTCGGGATAGACCGCGTTGCGCCCGTAGGCGTAATCGCTCCACATCGTATCCGCCAGAAATTCGTAGTGCGGCGTATCGGGCCAGTTTTCGACATGCAGGGGATGCACGTCGTGCGCGCCCATCACTTCCTGCAGGCAGACAATGTCGGCGCTGACGGTGCGTACCGCGTCGCGCAGCTCCGGTAAAATGAAGCGGCGGTTAAATGCTGTGAAGCCTTTATGAATGTTTATCGTCAGCACTTTAAGCGAGAAATGCTGCATTTTTTGAGTCATAAGCCCCTTCCTGAGTGACTATCCCAATGAAAATAAAGTGTAGTAGGCGTCACAAAAAGATGCGGCGTTACGGAATTTTCCGTAAAGTGCGGTAGTCTGAATGTGCAGAGAAAAATCCTTCAGGAGAGAAGCCATGAAGTGGCAACAACGCGTTCGCGTCACAACTGGACTCAGTTGCTGGCAGATAATGTTGCATTTACTGGTCGTGGCCGTACTGGTGATGGGCTGGATGAGCGGTACGCTGGTGCGCGTCGGCCTTGGGCTGTGCGTGCTGTACGGCGTGACCGTACTGTCGATGCTGTTTTTACAGCGTCATCATGAAGCGCGCTGGCGCGAGGTGGGTGATGTGCTCGAAGAACTCACCACCACCTGGTATTTTGGCGCCTCGATGATCGTGCTGTGGCTGCTGTCGCGCGTGCTGCAAAACAACCTGCTGCTGGCCTTGGCGGGTCTGGCGATCCTTGCAGGGCCCGCGGTCGTCTCGCTGCTGACCAAAGAGAAAAAGCTACGCGATGTTTCGTCTAAACATCGCATAGGCCACTGAGCCCGTTGTGGCCGCGATGACCAGCAGCGGCCACAAACTTCCCCACACGATGTCCAGACTCGCGTCCTTCAAATAAATCTGCTTGGTGATATCCGTGAAGTGGCGGATCGGGTTTATCCACGTTAAATCCTGCAGCCACACCGGCATGTTTTCCACCGGCGAGACGTACCCCGAGAGCAAAATCGCCGGCATCATAAAGACGAACACGCCGATGAACGCCTGCTGCTGCGTGGAGCAGAGCGCCGAAATCAGCAGCCCAAACCCGACCAGCGACAGCCCGTAAATCACCATCGTGAAATAGAAGAGCGCCAGCGATCCGGCAAACGGGATCGCGTACGCCCAGATCCCCACGCCCAGCACGATCGTGGCCTGGAAGGTCGCAACAATCAGCGCCGGAATGGCTTTGCCAACGAAGATTTGCCAGGTTGCCAGCGGGGACACCAGCAGCTGATCGAGCGTGCCCTGCTCGCGCTCCCGCGCCACCGACAGGGAGGTGACGATCATCACCCCGATGGTGGTGATCATGGCGATCAGCGACGGCACCACAAACCACTTGTAGTCGAGGTTTGGGTTATACCAGTTACGCACCACCAGCTCGCTGTTGTTGGGTTTTGGCTTGCCGTCCATCAGCTCCTGCTGGTAATTCTTCACCACCTGCTGAAGATAGTTGGCCGCTATCTGGGCGCTGTTGGAGTTGCGCCCGTCGAGGATGAGCTGCATCGGCGCGGGCTGGAAGGTATCAAGATTGCGCGAGAAATCCGCCGGGAAGCGCACCAGCAGCAGGGCTTTTTGCGTATCGATGGTCGGCTGGATTTCCTGCGGGCTTTTCAGCAGCAGGATGTGGGTAAACGCTTTTGCACGGGCAAAGCGCTGCGTCAGCTCGATAGAATGTTTACCGTTGTCTTCGTTGAAAATGGCGATGGTGGCGTTGGTCACCTCAAGCGTAGCGGCAAAGGGGAACAGCAAAACCTGGATCAGCACCGGCAATACCAGAATGGCGCGGGTTTGCGGCTCGCGCAGCAGGGATTGCAGCTCTTTGCGTATTAACGTCCATAAACGGTGAAACATGTTCGCTCCTTAATCCAGACGCCGTTTGGTTTTCATCCAGGTCAGCCCGATGAACATCACCGCCGACGCCATCAAAAACAGCGTGTTAATTATCAGCACCACCGGAATATTCCCGGCCAGGAACAGGCTCTGCAGCGTGCTCACGAAGTAGCGGGCCGGAATGATGTACGTCACGGCGCGGATCGCCGCGGGCATGCTGTCTATCTGGAAAATAAACCCGGACAGCATAATCGACGGCAGGAACGCGGCGTTGAGCGCTACCTGCGCGGCGTTGAACTGGTTGCGGGTCACGGTGGAGATCAGCAGCCCCATCCCGAGCGTGCTGAGCAAAAACAGGCTGGTAATAAAGAACAGCACGACCAGCGAACCGCGATACGGCACGCCGAGGATAAACACCGAGACCAGCATGCAGAGCAGCATCGCCAGCATGCCGAGGAAATAGTAGGGGATCAGCTTGCACAGCAGCAGCTCCACGCGCGTTACTTCGGTGGAGAGTAGCGCCTCCATGGTGCCGCGCTCCCACTCACGGGCGATGACCAGCGAGGTAAGGATGGCGCCAATCACCGTCATGATGATGGTTACCGCACCGGGAATGATAAAGTGCTGGCTGATGGCCGCCGGGTTAAACCAGTAGCGGGTCTCTACGTCGATCAGCGGCTCAAACGTTTCGCCCCGGTCCTCGGCACGCTGCATCTGCCACAGCTGCCAAATCCCTTCCGCGTAGCCCTGCACGAAGTTGGCGGTGTTCGGCTCGCTGCCGTCGGTAATCACCTGAATCGGCGCAGCGGTGCCCGCGCGCGCCATATTGGCGGCGAAATCCACCGGAATGACGATCAGGCCGCGTATTTTACCGGCCTGCATTTTCTGAATCAGCTCCTGACGGCTGTCGCTGATGGTGGCGTCGATGTAGGGCGAGCCGGTCATGGCGTGGGTGAAATCCAGCGCCTCTTTGCTTTGCTGTTCCAGCAGAATCCCGACCCGCAGCTTGCTCGAATCCAGGTTAATCCCGTAGCCAAAGATAAACAGCAGCAGCAGGGGGATCACCACCGCAATCAGCCAACTGCTCGGATCGCGCACGATCTGGCGCGTCTCTTTCACGCACAGCGCGCGCACCCGGCGCCAGGAAATCACCTTAGTGCTCATTGGCATGCTCCTTATCCCAGTCGTGGATGAGGGTGATGAACGCCTGCTCCATGGTCGGGTCCGGCTGGTCATCGTCCGCCGCCTGCGCCTTGAGATCGTCCGGCGTGCCGTGGGCGATCAGCTTGCCGCGATAGACCAGCCCGATGCGGTCGCAATACTCCGCCTCGTCCATAAAGTGGGTGGTGACCATGACCGTGACCCCTTTCTCCACCATGCTGTTGATGTGCAGCCAAAACTCGCGGCGGGTCAAGGGGTCAACGCCGGAGGTGGGCTCGTCGAGAAACAGAATGTCCGGCTCGTGCATCAGCGAGCAGGCCAGGGCCAGGCGCTGCTTAAAGCCGAGGGGGAGGGAGTCCGTGGCGTTCGAGGCGATGCCGGTCAGCGCAAACGCCTCGCTCATGCGGGCAATCTTCTCGTTCTGGGCCCGCCCGCGCAGGCCGTACACGCCGGAGAAAAAGCGCAGGTTCTGTTCCACCGTCAGGTTGCCGTAGAGGGAAAACTTCTGCGCCATATAGCCCAGGTGCTGGCGCGCTTTGCCGGAACTGACCTTCAGGTCCATATCGAGCACCAGCGCCTTGCCCGACGTCGGCACCAGCAGGCCGCACATCATCTTAAAGGTGGTGGATTTGCCCGCGCCGTTTGGCCCCAGCAGGCCAAAAATCTCCCCGCGCTTGACCGCGAAGTTGACGTTATCCGTCGCGGCGAAGTCGCCGAACTTCTTGGTGAGCGACTTCGCTTCAATCACCGTTTCGCCCGGCGTGCCCTCCACGGTGTGTAAAATCGCCCCCAGCGGGGATTCCGATGCGCCCGCGCCGCCCAGCAGGTCGATAAAGGCATCCTCGAAGCGCGGAGCGGTCTCGGCAATTTCAATCTCCGGCATGCCGGGCGCCTGGCGGATATCGTCCGCGGTGGCCTCTTTTTTGAGGATCGCCCGCACCGAGCGCCCCTGAATCATCCCGTCGCTGACCGCGGGCAGCTTCAGCACGCGCTGCAGCAGGCGGCGGTTGGACTCCTGCGGGCTGTGCAGCAGGACGCTGCGCCCGGCCATGCTTTGGGTCAGCTGCGTCGGGTCGCCCTGGTAGAGCAGCTCGCCCTCGTTCATCAGCAGCACGTCCCGGCACTGCTCCGCCTCGTCGAGGTAGGAGGTGCTCCAGAGGATCAGCATCCCGTCGCCCGCCAGCTCGTGCACCATCTGCCACAGCTCGCGGCGCGAGATCGGGTCAACGCCCACGCCGGGCTCGTCCAGCAGCAGCACCTTCGGCTCGCCCACCAGCGTGCAGGCCAGCCCCAGCTTCTGCTTCATGCCGCCGGAGAGCTTGCCCGCCAGGCGTCCGGTAAACGGGCCGAGGGAGGTAAATTCCAGCAGGCGGGCGAAGGTTTTCTGCCGGGTTTCGCCGGTCACGCTGCGCAGGTCGGCGTACAGATTGAGGTTTTCCATCACCGTCAGGTCTTCGTACAGGCCGAACTTCTGCGGCATATAGCCGAGCATGGCGTGGAGCGCGCCGTCGTCTTTGATCGGATCGAGGCCGAGCACGCTGGCCGACCCTTCGTCCGGCTTCAGGAGCCCCGCAAGCATGCGCATCAGCGTGGTTTTTCCCGCGCCGTCCGGGCCGACCAGCCCGGTCACGTAGCCTTTCTGAATCGTGCAGTTCAGCGGCGCGACGGCGGGCTTTTCCATGCCCGCGAAGCGTTTTACCAGATTGTCGAGTTGGATAACCGCGTCATTCATGTCGTTCCCCGTCGCTGAGGGTCACGGTGACCGGCATGCCCTGGCGCAGCGCGTCGTCCGCATCGGTCACGATAATGCGCAGGCGGTAGACAAGGTCGGTGCGCAGGTCCGGCGTTTCGACGGTTTTGGGGGTGAATTCGGCGGTGGGCGAAACAAAGCCCACCCTGCCGTGGTACGGCTTGTCCGGACGCCCGTCGGTGTAGAGCAGCAGCTCGCGGCCCGGCTGCATCTGGCCGAGGTTCGGCTCGTCAATGTAGGCGCGCACCCACACCGGGCGGGTTAAGGAGAGCGTTAAGACGGTGCTGCCCGCGCTGAGCATGCTGCCCGGCTCGACGGCGCGGGTCATCAGCGTGCCGTCAGACGGCGCGACCAGCGTGGTGTCGCGCAGATCCAGCTCGGCCTGCGCCAGCTGGGCCTGCGCCTGTTCGAGGCTGGCCTTCGCCTGCGCGATATCCTGCTCGCGGTTACCGGTGCGGTACTGGCTCAGCTTATCCTGCGCGGACTTCAGCGTGGCCTGCGCCTGATCGCGTGACGAACGGGCGTTTTCCAGATCGTTAGCGGAAATGGTGCGGCTTTTCCACAGCCCCTGCTGGCGGCTGTAGAAGTTCTGCGCGTAGTCGTAGGCGGCCTTCGCCTGTTTCACGGCCGCTTCAGCCTGGGCAATCTCCTCGTCGCGATAGCCCGCCCGCATCAGGTCGTACTGCGCCTGCGCGACGGAGACGCCCGCTTTCGCCTGCATCAGCGCGTTTTCATACGGCGCCTTGTCCAGTGCGCCCAGGGTTTGCCCGGCCTTGATGGCGTCGCCCTCGTCGACGCTGAGCGAGGCCAGGCGGCCGCCGACGCGGAAGCTCATATTGACGGTACGGATATCAACGTTGCCGTACAGCGTCAGGCCTCTGTCCTGCTGGCTTTGATACCACAGCCAGCCTCCCGCAACCACCGCGAGCACAACAACGGCCATCAGAACGATGGCGACCGGTTTTTTCATGACTTCAGGCTCCTTTGCGTTAAGCCTTGCAGGATCAGATCGACGTGACAGGTAATGACCCGGCTAATCTGCGCGGCTTTATCCTCATCAAACTGTGTCCAGCCGGTGCGTAACAAAATCGTTTCCCGCCCCAGGCGAAACGCCAGCACTTCACCCAGCAGGGCATGGGTATGCAAAATGGTCTCGGTGTCGTTCGCGTCTCGCCCGGTGTAGGCCGCCACCAGCCGGGTCAGGTGCCCGTGCATCGGATCGATGACCTGGTCGTGTACACGCTGGTAGGCCGCGGTGGGCGAAAGCTGCTCTCGAGAGATAAATTTGCTCAGGCTGAGCGTGTCGTCGTGCGTCAGCAGCCTGATCATATTGTGGCAGGCGTTAAGGATCAGCTGACGGATCGCGGCGCGGTCGGGGGAGGGGTGTTCGAGCAGCCCGGCGGCCTCTTCCACGTGCGGGCGAAAATTCGCGGCAATAAAGTCAGCGATCCACTGGGCGCAGGCGAGGTATAAATCCTCTTTTGAGCCAAAATAGTAGGTAATGGCCGCGATGTTTTGCCCGGCCTGCGCGGCGATGTCGCGCGTGGTGGCGTGCAGGCCATATTCGCCAAACTGCGCCAGCGCGGCGGCGATAAGCTGGCTTTTTGCCTGTTCGCCCTTCGATGTCGTCGGTGTTGTATTCATGGCGGCTTTAAGAATTAATCAATCGATTGATTAAGACTATGGCTGGTTCAGCGTTTTGTCCAGTCGCTCGCCGCGAGAAGCGGGTCATCAAGGATTAACGAAGGGATATTTATGCGCCACGTCACAAAAGCTGCTACACTCCGCTGCTTCACGACATTGTGGTTTTTGTCCTTCCCTATTCGTTATATCTCCCTGAAAACTACACCTGAGACGGTCGGGGCGGTTCGGAGTTTTTATGTCTTTTGATTCCCTTGGCCTGAATCCAGAAATTCTGCGCGCTGTTGCAGAGCAGGGTTACAGCGAGCCAACCCCGATCCAGAAGCAGGCGATCCCTGCCGTGCTGGAAGGCCGCGACCTGATGGCCAGCGCGCAGACCGGCACCGGTAAAACCGCCGGCTTTACGCTGCCGCTGTTAGAGCTGCTGGTCAAAAACCAGCCGCATGCGAAAGGCCGCCGCCCGGTACGCGCACTGATCCTGACGCCAACCCGCGAGCTGGCCGCTCAGGTCGGTGAGAACGTGCGTGAGTACAGCCGCTATCTCAACATCCGCTCAATGGTGGTTTTCGGCGGGGTGAGCATTAACCCGCAGATGATGAAGCTGCGCGGCGGCGTGGACGTGCTGGTGGCAACGCCGGGCCGTCTGCTGGATCTGGAACACCAGAACGCCGTTAAGCTGGATCAGATTGAAATTCTGGTGCTGGACGAAGCCGACCGCATGCTGGACATGGGCTTTATCCACGACATCCGCCGCGTGCTCTCTAAGCTGCCGCCGCGTCGCCAGAACCTGCTTTTCTCCGCAACCTTCTCCGACGATATCAAGGCGCTGGCTGAAAAGCTGCTGCACAATCCGCTGGAAATTGAAGTCGCGCGCCGCAACACCGCCTCCGAGCAGGTGACGCAGCACGTTCACTTCGTGGATAAGAAGCGCAAGCGGGAGCTGCTCTCCCAGATGATCGGCAAGGGGAACTGGCAGCAGGTGCTGGTCTTTACCCGCACCAAGCACGGCGCGAACCACCTGGCTGAACAGCTGAATAAAGACGGCATTCGCAGCGCGGCAATCCACGGCAACAAGAGCCAGGGCGCGCGTACCCGCGCGCTGGCGGAGTTCAAATCTGGCGATATTCGCGTGCTGGTGGCAACCGACATCGCGGCGCGCGGTCTGGACATCGAAGAGCTGCCGCACGTGGTGAACTACGAGCTGCCGAACGTGCCGGAAGATTACGTGCACCGCATCGGCCGTACCGGCCGCGCGGCGGCCACCGGTGAGGCGTTGTCCCTGGTGTGCGTCGACGAACACAAGCTGCTGCGCGACATCGAGCGTCTGCTGAAGAAAGAGATCCCGCGCATCGAAACCCCGGGCTATGAAGTGGACCCGTCCATCAAGGCGGAGCCGATTCAGAACGGCCGTCAGGGTGGCGGCGGTCGCGGTCAGGGCGGCGGCGGTCGCGGCCAGCAGCCGCGTCGTTCAGAAGGCGGTGCGCCGAAGTTATCGGGTAAACCGCCGCGTCGCGGCAACGATGCTAAACCGTCGGGTGAAAACCCGTGGCGCAGCGGTGAAGGAAAACCGGCAGGGGAAGGGCAGCGCCGACGTCGCCCGCGTAAGCCTGCCAGCCCGCAGTAATCTGGAAGCCCGGTCGTAAAGCCGGGCTTTTTCTTTTTGCGGCATCCGCCAGAAAGTGCCACAATAGTGGCTGTTTATACAGTATTTCAGGTTTCCGATGGCTCTTACCGCTGCGCTGAAAGCGCAAATTGGCGCATGGTATAAGGCGCTTCAACAGCAGATCCCCGACTTTATTCCCCGAGCGCCGCAGCGGCAGATGATTGCCGACGTGGCAAAAACGCTCGCCGGGGACGACGGACGACATCTGGCCATCGAAGCCCCGACCGGCGTCGGGAAAACCCTCTCGTATCTCATTCCCGGCATTGCCATCGCCCGGGAAGAGGATAAAACGCTGGTGGTCAGCACCGCCAACGTCGCGCTGCAGGACCAGATCTTCAGCAAAGACCTGCCGCTGCTGCGCAAAATCATCCCCGATCTTCGCTTCACCGCAGCCTTCGGGCGCGGGCGCTACGTGTGTCCGCGTAACCTGGCGGGCCTTGCCAGCAGCGAGGCGACGCAGCAGGATCTGCTGGCGTTTCTCGACGATGATCTCACGCCAAATAACAAAGCGGAACAAGAGCTGTGCGCCACGCTCAAGGCCGATCTTGACGGCTATAAATGGGATGGCCTTCGCGACCACACCGATAAAGCCGTTAGCGACGATCTGTGGCGCAGGCTCAGCACCGATAAGGCCAGCTGCCTGAACCGCAACTGTCATTACTACCGCGAATGCCCGTTCTTTGTCGCCCGCCGCGAAATTCAGGAAGCGGAGGTGGTGGTGGCTAACCATGCGCTGGTGATGGCGGCGCTCGAGAGCGAAGCCGTTCTGCCGGAGCCGAAAAACCTGCTGCTGGTGCTGGATGAAGGCCATCACCTGCCGGACGTGGCGCGCGACGCGCTGGAGATGAGCGCCGAGATCACCGCGCCGTGGTTTCGCCTGCAGCTCGACCTGTTCTGCAAGCTGGTGGCAACCTGCATGGAGCAGTTCCGCCCGAAAACCACGCCGCCGCTGGCCGTGCCAGAGCGGCTAAGCGACCACTGCGAAGAGGCGTACGCGCTTATTTCGTCCCTGAACAACATCCTCAATCTTTACCTTCCCGCAGCCCAGGAGGCGGAGCATCGCTTCGCGATGGGCGAACTGCCGGAAGAGATCATGGAGATTTGCCAGCAGCTGGCAAAGCATCTCGAAAAGCTGCGCGGGCTGGCGGAGATGTTCTTAAACGATCTGAGTGAGAAAACCGGCTCCCATGACGTGGTGCGACTGCACCGCGTCCTGCTGCAGATGAACCGCGCGCTGGGCATGTTTGAATCGCAGAGCAAGCTCTGGCGGCTGGCTTCGATGGCGCAGGCGTCCGGCGCGCCGGTCACCAAATGGGCCACCCGCGAGGTGCGGGACGGGCAGGTACATCTGTTTTTCCACTGCGTAGGCATTCGCGTGGCCGATCAGCTTGAGAAGCTTATCTGGCGCAGCGTGCCGCACGTGGTTGTCACTTCCGCCACGCTGCGCTCCCTGAACAGTTTCTCCCGCTTGCAGGAGATGAGCGGCCTGAGAGAGAAAGCGGGCGACCGCTTTGTGGCGCTGGACTCGCCGTTTAACCACTGCGAGCAGGGCAAGCTGGTGATTCCGCGCATGACGTTTGAGCCGCTTATGGACAACGAGGAGCAGCACATCGCCGAGATGGCTGCCTATTTCCGCGAGCAGGTTGAGGGCAAAAAATACCCCGGCATGCTGGTGCTGTTCGCCAGCGGCCGCGCGATGCAGCGTTTTCTTGAGCACGTGACCGACCTGCGCCTGCTGCTGCTTGTTCAGGGCGATCAGCCGCGCTATCGGCTGGTGGAGACCCACCGCAAGCGTATTGATAACGGCGAGCGCAGCGTGCTGGTAGGGCTCCAGTCCTTTGCCGAGGGGCTGGATCTCAAGGGCGATTACCTGACGCAGGTGCACATCCATAAAATTGCGTTTCCGCCGATCGACAGCCCGGTGGTGATCACCGAAGGGGAGTGGCTCAAAAGCCTGAACCGCTATCCGTTTGAGGTGCAAAGCCTGCCCGCGGCGTCGTTCAACCTGATTCAGCAGGTAGGGCGCCTGATCCGCAGCCACGGCTGCTGGGGTGAAGTGGTGATTTACGACAAACGCCTGCTGACGAAAAACTATGGTCCGCGTCTGCTTAACGCTCTTCCGGTGTTTCCGATTGAACAGCCAGAGGTGCCTGAGGTAAAAAAACGCCCGGCAAAACTGGCTGCCGGGCGTCGGAAAAGCATCCGTGCTAAGGGGCGCGGTCCTACTGGTAAGTGAAGGTCACCTGGACGACGCTGCTAAACGTCCCCGCGGTGACGGGCATGGAGGTGGCGTAGTAGCGGGCGGCCAGCGGAAACTCTGCCGTGTGGTCGCTTGGGTTTATCAGCACGTTAAAGCTGGCCTGCGGGGCAATCAGAATATTGTCCTGGCGGTCGGCCAGCTCCAGCGCCAGTCCCTTTGCGCTGCCGGTGTTAGCAAACTTTGTTGGATGTACGCCGTCGGCCTGGCCGTAGAAAAAGGCGTTCGCCAGCATCAGGCTTGCCGGGCAATGGGAAACCTTGAGCGAAAAGTCCTTCCACTGCCCCGTATCCCCCACGTCCTTAAACTCGCCCGAGGCTGCCTGGCCTAAATCGACGGTAAGGTTTTTGCTTTCGCTGTCCACCACGCAGGTATTGGCGTAGATATTCCCGGTCATTTGCAGCTCAATCTCGTCCGCGTGGGCGCAGGCCGTCAGGCACAGGAGCAGGAGTAACGCTGTTTTTTTCATTGGATGTCACTTATAGGCAAGGGTGATGGTGGCAACGCTGTTGGCCGGGCCGGGCGTTACGACCGCGCTGGTCTGTTCATAGCGCAATTCAAGCGGAATGCGCAGCGTCTGGTTGGCAAACGCCTCGCTTCCTGTGGGGCTATAGGCATCAAAGCTGGCCAGCATGCCGTCGATGATCATCTGCACGCCAACTCCCGTCGCCATGCCGCTTTGCTGGGTAAGCTTCACCACGCCGGGAAAGGCGGTCTCATAGCCGTTGGCGCTGCTGATTTTCAACTCGGGCTGCACGGTGGTATCGCAGTCCACGTCGATGTAGACGGTTTGCGCCGGATCGGAAAGCGTGCCGGTGCCGACAAAATCGCTGATGGGGAAATCCCCCAGGTTGACGGTCAGGTTTTTAGGCGATACGGAGCAGGTTACCTCGTGCAGAATGACGTTGCCGGAGTACTCGATGTCATTCGGGTTGCCAATGCCTTCGTGGCCGAACACGCCAATGCCGAATCGCGTCTGCGACTGGATGAGCGTCCCGGACGCCACGTCAGCACCCGTTTTCACCAGCTCAAGCGTGACGTCAAAGTTAAACGACTGCTTGCCGTCGGTTGAGACGTAGCCGATTGGCGTCCCGCGAGAATCACAGGTTACGCCACCCGCGCCGCTGATGCGCTGGCCCTGATCGTTCATTAACGCGACGCCAACACCCGGCACGCCGGAGTCATAGACACCCTTGAGACCGGGAATTTCAGTACCGGTGCCGTAATAGCAGGAGACAATCTCCAGCCCGCTGTCGATGCTTTGATCGCAATTGCCGGCCACGTGCACGGTCTGCTCCGTACCGGGGATCGTTTCACCGACCTCCAGCGTTGTCGGCACCGAAACCGACGCCACGTTGATCATTTTCGGCATATCCGGCGTTGAGCAGGTCGCTTTCGCATGGGGCATAAACAGCGCCGCCGTGCCCAGAACTGCTACGAAAAATAATGATTTAATCATCTGCATAAGAGTAAGCCCGAACGATAAATTAATGGCACTGCGCGGAGACAGTGGCGATGCTGGTTTTATCTTTCTCGTCCGTGAGCGCATAGTCGGCGACGCAGTGCTCGCTGGCGTCTTCACCCCACGACACCGCCAGGCGGCCGCGCGGCGGCAGGCCGGACACGTAGGTCTGCCCGTCATTGCCGACAATAAACTCGCTGTCCTTATCCTCGGTGGTGACCGTTGCGCCGAACGGCAGAGGCTTACCGTTCTGCGTGAGCGTCATCAGTGCCCGACGCCCGACGCGGGTGTTAAAGGTGGCGCGCACAACGGCGCCGCGCGTTGGCGTAACGATCTGCGCCGCGTGGGTGATGTCGGCATCGTCCGGCAGCGTTTCGGTATCCAGCGCAATCGTATTGTGGCGATAGGCGGTGACGAACGGCACAACCGTATAGCCGCGGAAGTCGGTCTCGACCCCGGTCTGGTTAGTGATATGCGTGCCGTGCGTGCCGGGCGCTTTCACCAGTGCGATGGTTTCGCCCAGCGGCTGGGTCAGGGTGATGCCGTTGGCGTGCGCCACCACGCCGCCCTGAATACCCACGTTCAGCGTCTGCTGGTGCTTGTCCTGGCTGACGCCACCGCTGACTTCGCCGTACGTTCCTTTGTAATCGGCATTGGCGCTGCCTGAGGTGCCGCTGCCGGTGGTGCTCAGCCCTTCCTGAAGGTTCCAGTTGAGGTTGTTATCCTGCAGGGCCGTGCCGTTCAGGCCGAGGTTCTGCGTGGTGCCGTCTTTGGTATTGTTCAGGTTGTAGGTGGCCCAGGTGTTGTGCATCCAGTGGTCCAGCGGCACGGAGACGCTCAGGGAGAACTGATTATCGTTGGTCACGGACTCGCCGTTCTCGTCGCTGTCGTTGGTGTTCTTATTCATGCTGTAGCTCAGGCTGTAGCTCACGCCGTGCCAGCTGTTGTTGTAGCTGACGCTCATGGAGGTCATATCCTGGCTCTGGCTCCAGTAGCTTTCCTTTACCAGGCTCAGCGTCACGGAGCCCCAGCCTTCGCCCAGCGTTTGGTCAATGGTGGCTTCCGTCCGCGCCCGGCGCTGCTGCGGCGCTGACCAGTCGCTTGAGCGGGTATAGGACTCCATGGTGTCTTGCAGGGTATAGAAACCCTTGCTGTTGTAGCGGTAGCCCGCCAGCGAGAAGTTGGTTCCGCTTCCGGCAAAATCCTTGCTGTAGCGCACGCGCCAGGACTGGCCCTTGCTCGCCTGCTGCTTTTTCAGCAGCGCTTTCGCGCGCGTAACGTCAATGGAAAACGCCCCGAGATCGCCCATGTTTTTACCCGCGCCCACGGCCTGGGAGCGATAGTGGCTGCTCTGCTGAACGCCGCCGTAGGCCGTGAAGCCATAGGGCAAGCCGTAGATGGCGCTTCCCTGGGCGAACGGCGTTTTTTCCACGTCTTTGTCATATGAACGGTAGCGACCCGCGGTCACGCTGTAGCGCAGGTTCTTTTCGCGCTGGAGCACCGGCACGGAAGCGTACGGCACCACGAAATGGCTTTCGCTGCCGTCCGTCTCTTTCACGGTGACCTGCAGGTCACCGCTGCTGCCGGTTGGGTAGAGATCGTTAATTTCAAACGCGCCGGGCGCGACGGTATTTTGGTAGATGACGTAGCCGTTCTGGCGGACCATCACCAGCGCGTTGCTGTGCGCCGTGCCGCGAATGATTGGCGCGTAGCCTTTTTCGCTGTCCGGGAGCATGTCGCTGTCGGAGTTAATCTGCGCACCGGTATAGGGGACGCTATCGAAGACGTCGGCAGGGGACGAGCTCTGCCCCACCGTTACGCTGCTTTTCATCGCCACGATATCGCGCTGGGCGTAGGTATAGACCGACGAGAACTTCTGCTGCTCGGTGTTGCCGGTGGTGCTGCGGTTCCACGTTGAGTAGTTTCTTAAGCGCCACGCGCCGATATTGAGGCCGGGACGGAGGTTGACGTACTGGCTGCTGGCGTCTTGTTCGCCCTGCTGGCGCGCGTGGCTTTGGCTCGCGGTTGCGCTGTGGTTCAGCAGGCCCGCGGTGATCCCTTCGTCGTACTCTTTGGGGTCAATGTAGCCGCGCGGAACTTTGCCCAGCGCCACCTGCGGAATGCTGAGCAGCAGCTGCTGGTTACGCACGTGAAACGTTGCGGAGGCGGAGGGTATAGCGCTGAGGTTTGCACATGCGCCTTTTGCCAGCAGGTTGGGATAATTTTTGACCTTAATGCCCAGGCTTTGTAACTCATCCAGGCTAAAGCAGGGCTGGAGAGCGCTGTTGCCCTGGCGATCTTTTTGTAAGGTAAAGGTGACGTCGCGGGTATCAATTTTATTATTATTGATAAAAATAGCGACCTGATATTTCCCCGGCGCCTGTCCCGGCCCTTTTTCATAGACGGATAAATCGGTTTTGGTCTGCTGGGGATTATCTACGTCCAGCAGCGCTGGGTTAAAATAATCATCTGCCATCACCTGCGACGCAAAGATCGCCATTACCAGGCCAATAATAATGACCAGTAATGAAGATAGTTGGCAGGTAAACGGCTTTTTGTCGCTATACATGATTATTTAATACACCGGCGTGCCGAATGATTAATGGAGTGCTGCGGTCAGGGGGTGGCTGATGCTGCCGTAATCGGTAATAATCGACCACGCCACGGTATTGCCGTTGGTATTCGCTGGCAGCGCAAAATGGGTTTCCGTTTTCGGTACGGCCCAGTTCGCTTTGGTGACCTTATGCCCGTTCAGAGTGACGCTCTGGAAATTCATGTAAAACGGCGTCGGGTTATTCACGACGAGATCGTTCCCCTCGCGGTGCCATTCCAGCTTGTTGGCCACGTCTTCCGGTCTGCCTTTCACCGCGGCAGGGCGATACAGCAATTTGATGCGGGTATTAATGGCGATTTGCAGGGTATTCACGCCGTCAACGTGCTTTGATGACGGAATGGCCTTGATGTTCAGCCAGTACATTGACTCGCGGTCTTCGGGTAAATTGCCGCCCGTGCGCACGACGCGCAGCACGTTGTCTTCTTTAGCGTCCAGACGAAACAGCGGAGGGGTAATCAGGAACGGGGCTTTAGCCAGGTTTTTACCGCCGGAATCGACCCAGGACTGCACCAGATAATCCGTTGTATCCGGGTTTGAAATGCCAAGAGAAGATTCCTTTTTATCTCCCTGGTAAACCAGGCGGGTGCCATTAATAATGACCCCTGCATGTGCAGTGGCTGCTACCAGTAAAAGAGTGCTCAGTAAATAACCGTGGCGCATAAATATTTCTCATCAAAGATAAAAGATATTAGCGCCTGACGCGGCGCTAATATCTCAGGATTGATAATATCAGTTATAAATGACGGTGAAGGTAGATACAGAGTTTGCAGGACCAGCAGTAATAGCCGCTCCGGTCTGAATATAACGCGCACCAAATTCCAGATCGTTGACGGTTGTACCGGACGTTAACGGATATTGCTTAGACGGGGTATATAAGCTCACCGGCTGTGCTGATGAATCAACCAGCTGAATTGCAACCCCTGTCGCCGCATCCGTATCCGGCGTTAATGCCAGCGTGGAATTATTGTTAGCGTCCGGCGTACCGCCGAAATTAATGGCGGCAGACGTCACCGTTTCCGGACAATCTTTTAACTGAATATCGAATTTCGTTAATGTGCTGGTAGAGCCCGCGCCGGTAAATACCGTTTTCGATACTTTGCCGAGCTGGACGTTCAGCGGGTTACTTAACCCATTAACGACCTGACATGCGGAATCAATGATTTCGCCGGTAAAGTTAATTTGACCTTCACCGTTTGTTGCCGCGAATGCGGATGCAGAACATCCGATCGTTGCAGCGATAATTAACCCTAATGCAACCTTGTTCATAATAAATCCTGGTGTATGACGGGTGGAAACGTTGCCTGGACGTTTTCACCGCTGATGCTTAATGACTTTCCGCTGGCTATTTAATCAAAATATGCATGGATAAGATTGTTCTATAGAAATCACAAATAATTTAGATTTTGCTTGTGTTTAATTTTTATTAGGAATTTCAGAGGGTTGATAAAACACTATCGGCAAGGCGTTCATCAGGGCTATATTGTTAACAAGATGAAGCAGTAAGGAGAGATGTCGTGGATTATCGCAAAATTATCAAAGAGGTAGGGCGCGGTAAAAACCATGCCCGCGACCTGGACCGTGAGACCGCGCGCGCGCTGTATACCCATATGCTTAACGGCGACGTGCCGGACCTGGAGATGGGCGGCATTCTGATTGCGCTACGCATCAAGGGAGAAGGTGAGGCCGAGATGCGCGGTTTTTATGAGGCGATGCAGGCGCATACGCTGCGCCTTACGCCGCCGGTAGCAAAGCCGATGCCGATCGTGATCCCAACCTATAACGGCGCGCGCAAGCAGGCGAACCTGACGCCGCTTCTGGCGATTTTGCTGCATAAAATCGGCTTTCCGGTGGTCGTGCACGGGGTCAGCGAAGATCCTACCCGCGTGTTGACCGAAACGATTTTTGAACAGCTGGGCATTGCGCCCACGCTGCACGCCGGGCAGGCGCAGGCGAAGCTGGACGGGCACCAGCCGGTCTACATTCCGGTGAAGGCGCTGTGTCCGCCGCTGGAAAAACAGCTCGATATGCGCTGGCGGATGGGCGTGCGCAACAGCGCGCACACCCTGGCGAAGCTGGCCACGCCCTTTGACGAAGGCGCTGCGCTGCGTCTTTCCAGCGTCTCGCATCCTGAATACGTTGGCCGCGTGGGGAAATTCTTCGAGGACATTGGCGGCCGGGCGCTGCTGATGCACGGCACGGAAGGCGAAGCGTATGCTAACCCTTTGCGCTGCCCGCAGCTGACGCTGATCGATTCCGCCGGTGCGCGCGTGGTGCTTGAGCGCGGAGAAGAGAGCGCCGACGTTGAACTGCCTGAGGCCAAAGATCCGCACACCACCGCGCGGTGGATTGAGCAGTGCCTTGCCGGAAGCGTGCCGGTCCCGCACGCCATTAAGCTCCAGATGGCCTGCTGCCTGCTGGCGACGGGAGAAGTTGAAACGGTAGAGGCCGGGCTTCAGCGCGTGGCGCAGTCGTTTTGACAAAAAAAAGCCCGTCCAGTGGCGGACGGGCAAAAGGGGTAACAAACAGGGTCAATGAGGGTTGGAGCATCTCACCAGAGGGCCAGTGAGGGTGGAGCATAATTCTTTCGGTTATTTATAGATAACCGCGGTGCCGCTCAGCTTGTTGCTGTTGGTTGCGGAGGTGATGGTATAACCGCTGGCACCCGCAGCCGCGGCTTTCTCAGCCAGTTTCGCTTCCAGACCGTCCAGCGTCGTCGCGCCATCTGCGCTCACCACGCCGATTTTGTTCATGTTCTGCGCCTGGGTAGAAGAGACAGGCTCTACGGCGAACGCGCCGAATGACAGGGCAGACAGGGCAACGGCAGCAACAGCATATTTGATGGTTTTCATAATTAATCTCTCGCAGGTTTTTTGTTAGGGGACGGTGTTCCGTCGATGTGATGAGTATCACGCTTTTTTTCGCCGGAGAAAATCGAAGAGAATTGACGTGGTCAGTCAAAAAAATTGAATGACAAATAACTTATTGAATATTAATAAATTCAAAACCCGGCTTTACACTTCTTGTCGACGCGCTTTACAGAGAGCGGGAGAAGGGCACGTTTTGCTACGCGCTTCGCTAAAAAGCGTGAGCGTAAAGGCGAGTAGCCAAACGGTGAGAAAAGGTAAAGCAAAGTCAACGCAGCTGGCTGTCTTTCGATCCTCTGCGATTATATCCCGAATGGGAAGCGTTTTTTGAATCTTTATCCTGCTGGCAGGCGATGCATAACCGCACGCCGGGAATGGCCTTGCGGCGCGCCTCGGGGATTGCATCGCCGCACTCTTCGCATTCATGCAAACTTTCACCGCGCGGAATTTCGCCGCGGGCGCGCGCGACGGCATCTTCAATTGTACTGTTGATCTGTTCGTTGACGGCGTCGTCATTTGCCCAACCGGAAGCCATAGGTCCTCCTGACAAGGTAAGGGAAGTAATAAACTTACATGGGGTTAAAAAATAAACAATCAAGGCGTGAATCAAAGAAACTGCATCCGATAAACGGATGCAGTGCGATCGCGGGAAGAGGCTTACTTATAAATAGTGGCGGTGCCGTACATATGGTTATCGCCGCCGGCAGCGTTCACCACATATCCTTTCGCGCCCTGTTCGCGCGCTTTTTCAGCCAGTTTATCCTGGAGATCGTCAAGGTTGCTGGCGCGGCTCACGGAAACCGTACCCGCGGGGCGAAGCTGGCCGGTATCGGTGCTGGTGGTCAGGGACTCAACGGACAGCGCGGAGAACGACGCGGTTGCAAGCGTTCCGGCGAGAACAGCAAGGGTCAGGTACTTTTTCATAATCACATCCTCAGGGGAAACAACGGGTGATTCCCCTTAAGTTTAGAAGCTTAAAGAGTGTGATTTAGCGCAAAAATTTGATGATGATCTGCTTATTTTTTGAACGACAAAAGCTGACAATTTGCTAACAGATCATAGACATACAGGTTTCTGTTTTTAGTCGATATTTTGTCCCGCGTAGAGAAACATTTACCGTTGGGTCTGCAAAGGGTATCTTACGCCGCTGTTAAAAGGAGAACGCCATGACTGCCCACAAGCCGGGGTTGCACCCGCGCAACCGCCACCGTAACCGCTATGACATGCAGGCGCTGTGCCTGAGCTGCCCGCCGCTGCAGGATTTTATTGTCCAAACGCCCGCCGGCGAGCCAACGGTCAACTTTGCCGATCCGCAGGCGGTTAAAATGCTCAATAAAGCCCTGCTGGCGCATTTCTACGGCGTGGCGCAGTGGGACATCCCGGACGGCTTTCTCTGTCCGCCCGTCCCGGGGCGAGCCGATTACGTTCACCATCTGGCGGATCTGCTTGCGGAAGGAAATGACGGCGCGGTGCCGCAGCAGGCCACCATTCTGGATATCGGCACTGGCGCGAACCTCATCTATCCGCTGATCGGCGCGCACGAATACCAGTGGCGTTTTACCGGCAGCGAGATCGGCACCGACGCCTTTGCCAGCGCGCAGGCGATAATCAACGCCAACCCGGGGCTGAGCCGCGCCATTCGCCTTCGTCGCCAGAAGGATGAGGCCGCCATTTTTAACGGCATCATTCATAAAAACGAGCAGTACGACGCGACCATGTGTAACCCGCCGTTCCACGACTCGGCCGATTCCGCCCGTGCGGGCAGCGAGCGCAAGCGCCGCAACCTGGGTCAGGCAGAGGATGCCGCGCTGAACTTTGGCGGCCAGCAGCAGGAGCTGTGGTGCGAAGGGGGAGAAGTGGCGTTCATCCTGCGGATGATTGCCGAAAGCAAATCCTTTGGCCGCCAGGTGAAATGGTTCACCACCCTGGTGTCGCGCGGGGATAACCTGCCGCCGCTCTACCGCGCGCTAACCGAAGCCGGCGCGGTGAAGGTGGTGAAAAAAGAGATGGCGCAGGGCCAGAAGCAGAGCCGCTTTATCGCCTGGACGTTTATGGACAATAACAAACGTCGCAAATAGCACCGCGTCGCAGGCCGGGTCAGGCGAAGCCGCCACCCGGCAATCCGGCTACAGCGTTGGCTCCTGCGGCGCAGGTGGCGCCGCTGGGGCCGGTGACGGCAGCACCTGATAGGTCTGCACCGGCATCCGCACCTCCGCCAGGTCAAAGTGTTTTTTCACCATGCTGTCGAGGGCAAAGCGCACCGTCCACTGCTTCAGCGGCTGGGTGGTGAACGAGACGCGAAGCGTAAACGCCGTATTCGTCAGCCCGACGATGCCCGCAAACGACGGCTCGCCGATCACCAGCCCGCGAATATCCTCCATCTCCATCAGCTCTTCTACTGCATCCCGCAGCGCCTGCTTGGCCTTGTCAGCATCTTCATGACGATCCACGTCGTAGTTCGCGACGACGGAACCAATCCCGCGCACGAAGTTGGCGAAGGTGGTGATCGATGACCACGGGATAATATGGTATGCCCCGGTATCCTGACGCACGCCGACCGAACGAATAGACATCCGCTCAACCGTGCCGGTAAGCGGCCCAATCGTCACCAGGTCGCCGGTGTTCATCCCGTTTTCAAACTGGATAAAGATGCCGGTGATGATGTCCTTCACCAGCGTCTGGGAGCCGAAGGAGATCGCCAGCCCCAGCGCACCCGCACCGGCGAGCAGCGGCGCGATATTAACGCCGATTTCCGAGAGCACAATCATGATGGTAATGGTGCTGATGATCACCGCCAGCGCGTTGCGGAACAGCGTCAGCAGCGTGCGCGCGCGGGCGCTGGGCAGCGGCCTGCCGTGAATATCCGACACCAGACGGTTCTCAATCAGGCTTGCCAGCAGCGTCCAGCCCACCGCCGAGAAGAACAGGATCAGCGCGATGCGGATCAGAATATCGACGGTCTTTTCGCCCGCGCCGTAGTGCAGCCAGTTCCAGAAGTCGAACAATCCCCAGGCGTTAAGCAGCAGCATGATTGCCACACAGACCGTGAGAATGCGCGCGACCTTGAGTGAAGCAGACATCCAGCCGTTGACCCGCTTTTGCAGCTCAGGGTAGCTGTGCTGCACCTGCGGCGAGAGGGTGATGGTTTTAGAAATCCAGCGCGACAGCAGGCCCGACACGAACGCCGCGACGCCGATGATGGCCAGGCTTTTGAACGTTGCGCCCATCATAAACTTCAGGCTGTTGCCCGGATCGAACAGCGAGAAAAAGCATAGAACGACGAAGTAGGCGCTCGCCAGCCAGTGCCACACCAGCGCGAAGGCGCGAATAAACAGGCTGAAGAAGGGGAGGGAGCGGTCGGCCAGGTGCAGCAGGCTCTGGGTGATTGCCTTTTTGTTGTGAAAGATAAGGTACAGCGCCCAGACGGTAATGCACAGCATGATCAGCACGTTTGCCAGCGCGCCAAACTGAATATTGACCTGATTGGAGATAATCGGCACGCCGACCAGCAGGCCGTAGCCAATCAGCCCGCTCAGAATACTTAAGCGCAGGGCCCAGTATCTGGCGCTGTCGTTGCGGATGTTAAAGGGGCGCAGCTCCGGCACGCGCGGGCAGAAAATCAGGCGCAGGAGGGCCTTGAAGAACTCGATCAGGGCGAAGGCGTTGAGGAACAGCGCCTGCTGGAAGGCAATGGTTTTGTTGCCCGCGTTAAGGTGGTCGGCCAGCTGTTGGCCGACAAAAAGCGTCAGCACCAGCAGGAGTAAATCAATAATAAACGCGCTGGCAATCATCAGCGGCAGGTGCAGCCAGCTGCTTTTTTGCTGGTTTTTTTTACGTCCCCAGCGCCCCATCCTGCGATAGAGGGGCCAGGCGCAGAGGCGAACCAGCCAGTAAAAGGCAAAGATTGCGGCCGCCAGCATCAGGAAATGGCGGGCGGCGTTTGAGAAGGTGTCGGGGTTGAACGGCTTGTGGGGCGAGCCAATCAGGTTGCGGTAGAGCTGGGCGAAGCGTGATGCGAGCGCATCGCCGTAGCGGCGGCTTACGTCTGTCACGTTTTCCAGCACCGTTTTTTGCTCGGTCACTTCCGGCGGCGTAATGGCTGGAACCGTCTCCTGCGGCGGCGTGGCGGCGGCTTTGCGCAGCTGATCCACCAGCTCCTTGCGCGAGCCTTCGTTTTCAAGGACATCCGCCAGCGCGCCGTAGGCCGCTTTTTTCTGCTCGATGCTGGGTTCCGGGGGCGGGCTGGTTTGTTCCGTGGCGGTGCTTCCGGCGGTGACGCCGGGGATCGCCACCGCGAACGATGGCGCACTGAACAGGCTAATCAGAAGCAACAGAAACCACGGCACGGCATCCTCCGGAAAATGTCTAACAAAATGATAAGTATAGAGGGCAGGACGGGGAGGGGGATTTTTGGGAACAATCTGGCGAAAAAAAGCCGGGCATGCCCGGCTTAATGTGGCTGCTGATGCCCTCAGGAGACGTGCTGTAAAAACTCCTGCAGGCGCTGGCTCGGCGGGTTGGCGATAAGCGTCTGCGGGTTACCGTCTTCGGCAATGCGCCCTTTGTCGATGAAGATCAGGCGCGACGCCACTTTTTCAGCAAAGCCGATTTCGTGGGTCACGATCACCATCGTCATGCCTTCTTCCGCCAGGTCCTGCATGACCTTTAATACTTCGTGGCGGAGTTCCGGGTCGAGCGCGGAGGTTGGCTCATCAAAGAGCATCATTTTCGGCTTAACCGCCAGCGCGCGGGCAATAGCCACGCGCTGCTGCTGGCCGCCGGACAGCTCGGACGGGTAGTGGTGCGAGCGCTCGGCAAGCCCTACCTTCGCCAGCAGATCTTTCGCCAGCGCTTCCGCTGCCGCTTTGCTGGCACCGCGCACGCGCAGGGGACCAAACATCACGTTTTCCAGCGCGGTCAGGTGCGGGAACAGATAGAACTGCTGGAACACCATGCCCGCTTCCTGACGGATCAGGCGCTCGTCAACCTTCGGGTCGTTAACCTTCAGCCCGTCGACGATCAGATCGCCGCTGGTGATCTCTTCCAGCTTGTTAATGCAGCGCAGCAGCGTGGATTTACCGGAGCCGGATGGCCCAATAATGACCACCACTTCGCCCTTCGTGATGTTCAAATCAATATTGTGCAGCACCTGGGTTGGGCCAAAGTGCTTGGAAACGTTTTTAAATTCAATCACAGGATTTTCATCCTTCTTTCAAGACGGCGCAGAACAAAGCTCAGAACCAGCGTAATAATCAGATAGACCACGGCGACGGCGCTCCAGATCTCCAGCGCGCGGAAGTTGCCCGCAATAATCTCCTGGCCCTGACGGGTCAGCTCGGCCACGCCGATCACGATAAACAGCGAGGTGTCCTTAATGCTGATGATCCACTGGTTACCCAGCGGCGGCAGCATGCGGCGCAGCGCCAGCGGCAGGATCACGTGGCGAATGGTTTCGCGACGAGAGAGGCCTAACGCCAGGCCCGCTTCGCTAAAGCCTTTATGAATCGACAGCACCGCGCCGCGGGTGATTTCCGCGATGTACGCACCGGAGTTGATCATAATGGTCACAACGGCGGCGCTGAACGGGTCAATGCGCAGGTCGTTGAAGGCCATTGGCAGGGCGAAGTAGATGAACATGACCTGAACGACAATCGGGGTGCCGCGGATCACTTCGATGAAAACCAGCGCGATGTGGTTAGCAATCCAGCCGCCGTAGGTGCGGGCGAAACCGGCGACAAGACCGATAATCAACCCGCCAACCAGACCGAGGATCGAAATCCACAGGGTCATTTTAGCGCCTTCAAGCAAGAGAGGAATGGCAGGCCAGATGGCGCTCCAGTCAAACTGCATGATGTATTCCTGTATACCGTGGTGAAAAACAAAAAATGTAGGCCCGGCAAGCGTCAGCGCCACCGGGCATTACAAACCTGAGTTCAGGCAGAATTATTTGGGTTCAGTACCGAACCATTTTTTATAGATTTCGTTATAGGTGCCGTTCTCTTTCAGGGTTTTCAGCGCGCCGTTCACTTTGTTACGCAGGTCGTCGCTGCCTTTCGGGAACGCAATACCGTACTGCTGTGCTTCCAGAGAGTCGCCTACCGCTTTGAACTTGCCGTTGCCCGCGGTTTTGATGAAGTACAGGATGTTTGGCGTATCGTGCAGCACCGCGTCAGCGCGGTTGGTGCCGAGCTCCATGTAGGCGTTATCGATGTTCGGGAACTGGCGCAGATCCTTGGTTTTGATGTTGGCTTTCGCGTAATCAACCGAACCGGTACCGCTCTTCACCGCCACCACTTTACCGTCAAGATCTTTCACGCTTTTCACGTCGTCATTGTCGGCTTTGACCATCACCAGCAGGCCGCTTTTATAGTAGCCGTCAGAGAAGTCGATTGCCTTTTTACGCTCGTCGGTAATGGTGATGCCCGCCAGCGCGAGGTCCACGTTTTTGGTCTGCAGCGCCGGGATGATGCCGCTGAAGTCCATTGGCTTCAGGGTGTAATCCAGCTTCAGCTCTTTGGCGACGGCGGCCCACAGGTCCACGTCGAACCCAACGTATTTATCGCCTTGTTTAAATTCAAATGGTACGAACGCAGTATCGGTTGCCACGACGAGTTTGTCGGCAGCGTGAGAAGACACTGCAAAAGCCAGGGTAAGTGCAGCCAGTGAAACTTTTAATACAGACTTCATAGCATTTCCTTTTATATCCACGGGGCGATCCCCTGCGAGAACAACAGGCACAATGAAAAAATCATGCCAACTTTACAAGTTATTGTTTTTCAATGGGGATGAAGACATGCGTTGCACAACAAGCGGGACAAACGCACCGGATTGCACCAGTCTGGAGCACCATTTTGGTGCGTGGCGTTTGGCCCAGCTGACGAGCCTCTATTTAGCGTAAATTCTGGTGAGAAAACAATCTCTCGTTAACGATTGTGTGAGGTGATTATTACAATTTATTTACTTCTTTAGGAGGGAAGGGGGAAAGTGTGCACCATAAATGTGCAAAACCCCCACCGGGACGGCGAGGGTTCGTCATTAATCCGAAAAGGATTATTCGATGTTGGATTCAATAAACCACAGGAACTGGTCCAGGTCGCGGGAGGCTGCGGTGAAGATATCCGCGGTATCTTCGTCCTTCGCTTCGCCAATGGCTTTACGCACGTCGTTTGCCACAATCGCGTAGCGATCGGCCAGCTCTTTCAGGTGGTCCTGAACGGTATGGATATCCAGCGGGTAGCTTTTCAGCGCCGTTTTGCTGTTGATCACCTGCGTGGTGCCCAGCGCTACGCCGCCTAACTGAACGGCACGTTCAGCCATGGTGTCTAGATGGGTAACCAGCGCCGTGCGGAAGCCATCCAGCATTTCATGAACGGCAATAAAGTTTGCACCGCGCATATTCCAGTGAGCCTGTTTGGTGATCAGCGACAGATCGATGAACTGGATCACCTGGCGATTCAGCAGCTCAATGGTTGCTTTCTTATCGCTATCCGATACATCGTTACGGGTATAAAGCAGATTAGACGCTTTTGTTTTCACCAGTTTAGCGGTACTCATAATCTCATATCCTCTTGATGTTTTGTGTCCCAGGTAATTACGGGATTAAGTATAGCAGCTGATTTTTCGTCTGCGGCTTGGCTCTGCCTATCGGTTTAATAGTGATAATAGGGTTGAATAACTAACGTATTGAAATGATGGAGATTAGTTGAAAATGATACAGAACGGTCCTAATTCCCACGTAGACAGATTCTGTGTTGCAAATAGGGCGGAAATATAAAGGAGGAGCCGTGGAATTATACTGCGGGAGGGCGAATAAATATTCTGCATGGCGAATAAACCATGCAGAACGGCATAATTAGCTGATATCTACTTTCTGGACTTTAGGCTCCGGGCGCATGGTCAGCGTGGACCCCATCGACGCGGCGATGATTGAGCACAGCGCCAGCGTTTGGGTCAGCGTCAGGGTTTCGCCCAAGAAGACCATGCCGGAGACGGCGGCCAGCGCGGGCTCCATGCTCATCAGGGTGCCAAAAATACGCGTAGGCAGGCGCGTCAGGGCTATCATCTCTAAAGAGTAGGGGAGTGCGGTAGAAAGTACGGCAACGGCCAGCCCCACGGGGAGAATGGACCACTGCCAGATGGACTCCGTAGCCTGTGCCATACCGATTGGCACAAAGACGATTGCCGCGATTAAGGACCCCAGCGCCACCGTTGCCGGGCCGTGCTCTTCACCCGCGCGCTGCCCGGTAAGAATATAGAGAGCCCAGCAGGCCCCGGCTCCAAGCGCCAGCGCGGCGCCCGTGAGATCGATATGGGAAACATTCTGACCCAGGGGCAGCAGGAACCAAAGCCCCAGCACGGCAAGCACTACCCAGATAAAGTCTACCGGGCGGCGGGAAGAGAAAAGCGCCACCGCCAGCGGGCCGGTAAATTCCAGCGCAACGGCAATCCCGAGCGGGATGGTCTGGATAGAGAGATAGAACATGTAGTTCATCGCGCCCAGCGACAGCCCGTAAAAAAGGAGGGGCAAACGCTGCTCTTTTTTGAAGCGCAGGCGCCACGGCTTAAAGATGACCACCAGGATCAGGGTTCCCAGGGCGATGCGCAGCGCCGTCACGCCCGGCGCGCCGATCAGAGGAAAGAGGGATTTTGCCAGCGATGCGCCACTCTGGATAGAAAGCATCGCGATCAGTATTACGGCAACCGGTAACCAGACCGATGACGTGCGGGAGAGCCCAGGCATCCTTTCTCCTGTCAATTTTTGTCAAATGAGGTAAAAGTCGCAGTGTAATGGAATTATGCTTCTGCGGTTGAGGGAATGTTGAAAAAAATCCTGCTTAACTCTATAAAATAGTGGCGGATTGCTGGATTTTTCGCCTGATAGATTAGGAATAATCTGGATGAATGTTTCAGCACGGACGCGCACTATTGGCGTTTTATCGTGATAATTCTATCTTAATTTAATAAGATAGCTAACGATGGAAACGTTCTGTTACAGGAAAGCATCCGTTAGACATCACGAATCTGAAAGAGTTTCACAAGATTTTTTGATATATTTAAAACTTACGGACTTACTAGTATCACATTTGAGGTGGTTATGAAAAAAATTGCATGTCTTTCAGCACTGGCCGCTGTTCTGGCTGTTTCCGCAGGTACCGCTGTAGCTGCTACTTCTACTGTAACCGGTGGTTACGCTCAGAGCGATATGCAGGGCGTGATGAACAAAGCTAGCGGTTTCAACCTGAAGTACCGCTACGAGCAGGATAACAACCCACTGGGCGTTATCGGCTCTTTCACCTACACCGAAAAAGATCGTTCTGAAGATGGCGCTTATAACAAAGGTCAGTACTACGGTATCACCGCTGGTCCTGCTTACCGCCTGAACGACTGGGCAAGCATCTACGGTGTTGTAGGTGTTGGCTACGGTAAATTCCAGCAGACCGAAAACGAATCTGCAAACCGTACAGCTAGCAACAGCGACTACGGCTTCTCCTACGGTGCGGGCCTGCAGTTCAACCCGTACGAAAACGTTGCTCTGGACTTCTCCTATGAGCAGAGCCGTATCCGCAACGTTGACGTTGGCACCTGGATCGCGGGCGTAGGTTACCGCTTCTAATCACTTCGGTGAGCCAGTATAAAAAATCCGCCCAATGTGGCGGATTTTTTTTATCGAAGATAAAAGCAAAGCGGCAACTCCAAGGTTGCCGCTTTTAGTGTTTGTTCCCCCTCACCCCAGCCCTCTCCCTAAATGGAGAGGGAGTATCCTGTGCCGGGTTGTAAAGAGTGGGGCTTCCTCAGCCCGCTCTGCTACTTACTCTTAATATCGAAGATATCCGTCCCTAAGTGGTTGTAGTCAACTTTCTGTAACTTAAAGTTGGTAACGTACACTGGGGGAGCTTTCTTGTTGGAGATAAACGGATACGCATTTTTTATCTCCTTCGCTGAAATCCCGGTCCACTGCGAGAAGAAGGCCAGGAAATCATTCGCCGAACGGCGCGCTTTAATGATGCGATGCGTCTTATCGTCGCTGGACAGCACCATAAACGGCACCTGGAAGTTCTGCTGGAATTTGTCGTCGTGCGCCAGGTACTGCACCGCTTTACCGCGCTCCTTGAAGGCCAGCCCGTGGTCAGAGAAATAGACCATCGAGAAGGTGTCGCCCGTATTGCGCAGCTGCGCGTAGAGTTTCGCGAGCAGGTCGTCGGTTTGCGTCATGGTGTACAGGTAGCACGACGTCTCTTTTGACTGCACAAACTCGGCGTATTTCCCCTGGGTACGGTCGCACGCCTGCGGGTGCGAACCCATCAGATGCAGGACAATCAGCTGCGGCTGGGTGCGCTGAGTCGCAAAGACCTGCGCGGTCATCTTCAGCAGGGCCTCGTCTTTGGTATTTTTATCCGCCTCGAAATCGCCGCTTTTCAAAAACTGAACTTCGTCCGCCCGCTTCGCAATGCTGGCAATCGCCGTATCGTATTCGCCGATCTGCCCCTGGTTGGAGAACCACCAGGTCTGGAACCCCGCGCGGTTTGCCAGGGTGACAACGTTATCCTGATACTGCGGTTTGCCGTCCACCACGCGATTGAGCGTCAGGCCCAGCGACTTCTGCGTCGAGCCGCTGGCTGCCACGTAGTCGGTAAACAGCGTGCCGTTAACCGAGCTGGCAAACGGGGTGTTATCCCAGTGGCCGCCAAACGCCCCCAGCGCATCGCGACGCGCGCTTTCACCGATCACCACCACGTAGGTGTGGTACTTCGGCTTCACCGCCAGCACGTTCCAGGTATCTTTCATATTTGACAGCTCGGCCATCCGCGCCTGCTCGTCGAGCACTTCCGCGTTGTTAACCACCACGTCTTTCATGAAGCGAAACACCGGATAGCCCGTGTCCTTGAGCTTGAACACGCCGCCCCATGCCAGGTTTTGCACCGGCGCAACGAAGAAGGTGCCCACGCTAAATGCCAGGCACAGGCTTTCCATTTTGCCCCACGCTTTTTTCTCCTCCGGCCTGCGGCGAACCGCAATCACGCCGAGGGCGAAGATGAACAGGCCGACCACGTAGCTGTACCACGGGAAGATCGTCAGGATCTCCGTGGACTCTTCCATGTTGGTGGAGTGCAGCGCCAGGAGGGTATTAAAGTTCGGCGAGCCGTAGGCCTGGCCAAACGGGAAATAGAGCGCCGCAATCAGCGAGCAGATCCCCAGCAGAATTTTCTGCGCGCGCGGCGCGGTTCGCCACAGCACATGGAGGATGCAGGTAAACGCGACGGCATAGAGCAGGCTGAACGGGTAGCCTAGGGCAAAGTTAATCAGCAGCGATTGCAGAAAATAAAATCCCGTCCACGGGCTTAAGGCCCGGCTGCGGGTAACAAGCGTTTCTTTAAGGGTTAAATTCATAGGTCACTATCATGAAAACGCCATGTGCTCACCCTGGCGCCAAGGGTCAAAGCCTGCCTGACAGTGCGTGGAGAGGGAATAGGGTCCGCTTCAGCGAGCCGCAAATTGTGCAGGGCTGCAAGAAGATAGTGCGAGCGCGAAATAAGGTCAACCGTTGTTAAACGGATGTTTTGCGAGAGGGGCTGCAAATCCGTAAAAAAGATCGGGTATTAGGCGGGCAGAGCCCAGTAGACGGGGGATTGTGACAAAAAAGTGAAGCGGCGTACCGCGACGCCGCTCAGTGGGAAGGTTTATCGTCCTGGTGCGGTTTGTTGTTAAACATATCGCACAGCATGTTCAACAGCATCAACCGTACCTTAAAGGGAGAGTGGGTAAACACGTTCATACACCTCTTAAATTCATTCATGTGACCTCCTGATTTCCGATCCCTTCGATCCGTGAAGGGTGACTGCATTACATACAGATATAGCACAGGCTATATTGTATAGCTATGGCTATTTCGTTAATTTTTTGTGCTTGTGGAGCTATGGTTTACAATGTGCGCTCCGTACAGGGCGCTGGAAGCGTCATCCCCATTGAGGAAGCACAATGAACCGTCGCGCAGGTAAGCCAACAACAAAAAAAACGACGCAACTGGTGAATGTTGAAGAGCATGTAGAAGGGTTCCGCCAGGTACGCGAGGCGCACCGCCGCGAGCTGATTGATGACTACGTAGAGCTGATTTCTGATTTAATTCGCGAAGTGGGCGAGGCGCGTCAGGTCGATATGGCCGCCCGGCTGGGCGTCTCGCAGCCAACGGTTGCCAAGATGTTAAAGCGGCTGGCATCCGTGGGGCTGATCGAAATGATCCCCTGGCGCGGCGTTTTCCTGACGCCGGAAGGTGAAAAGCTGGCGCAGGAGAGCCGCGAGCGCCACCAGATCGTCGAAAACTTTTTGCTGGTGCTGGGGGTCAGCCCGGAGATTGCCCGCCGGGATGCGGAAGGGATGGAACATCACGTCAGCGAAGAGACGCTGGTGAAGTTCCGCGAGTTCACGCTCAAATACGGTTCCTCCGCCGAATGAACATTCCCGGACTGCGTGCGCTGGCGCGCGATCGTTTCTTCCATCTTTTATTAATTATTGGCGCAGGCTTAAGCCTGTTTGTTCCCTTTGCGCCGCGCGCCTGGCCCGCGGCCATTGACTGGCGCACCATCATCACCCTGAGCGGCCTGATGATGCTGACCAAGGGTGTGGAGCTCAGCGGCTATTTTGACGTGCTGGGGCGCAAAATGGTTCGCCGCTTCGCGACCGAGCGCAGGCTGGCGCTGTTTATGGTCTTTTCCGCGGCGCTGCTCTCCACGTTCCTGACGAACGACGTGGCGCTGTTTATCGTGGTGCCGCTCACGCTCACGCTGCGCAAGCTGTGTGAAATTCCGGTTACGCGGCTGATTATCTTCGAAGCCCTGGCGGTGAACGCCGGGTCGCTGCTTACGCCCATCGGCAATCCGCAAAACATCCTCCTGTGGGGGCGCTCCGGGCTGTCTTTTGCCGCGTTTACCTGGCAGATGGCGCCGCTGGCGCTGGTGATGATGGCGTCGCTGCTGGCGGTCTGCTGGTTTGCGTTTCCGGATAAGAAGCTTCAGTACCATAGCGGCACGGCGGGACCGCAGTGGCAGCCGCGGCTGGTCTGGAGCTGCCTTGGCCTTTATATCGTTTTCCTGATCGCGCTGGAAATGAAGCTTGAGCTGGTGGGCGCGCTGCTGGTCGCCGCCGGGTTTTTAGCCCTGGCGCGGCGCGTGCTGGTGAGCGTTGACTGGACGCTGCTGCTGGTATTTATGGCGATGTTCATCGACGTGCACCTGCTGATTCAGCTGCCGGTGCTGCAAAGCGTTCTGCATGGTGTTGCGAGCCTGTCCGAACCTGGCCTGTGGCTCACGGCGATTGGCCTGTCGCAGTTTATCAGCAACGTGCCGTCGACCATTCTGCTGCTCAACTATGTTCCCCCCACCGCGCTGCTGGCCTGGGCGGTCAATATCGGCGGCTTTGGCCTGCTCCCCGGCTCGCTGGCAAACCTGATTGCCCTGCGCATGGCGAACGATCGCCGCATCTGGTGGCGCTTCCACCTGTGGTCGATTCCGATGCTTCTCTGGGCGGCGGCGATCGGATTCGGACTATTCCTTCTCATATAGTGCGTTATTTGTCAGTTTTTCCTGGCAAATGTATAGCAGCGTCCTAGCTTTAGTGAACGGCATAGTGTGATGCCGCTCACTGACAGGACCGTTGCTGACCATGGCAGAAGATCAAACTCCGCCTGCTGACGAGCAGGAAAAAAACAATAACGAACGCAAGCGCCCCGGGAAAAAACCGTTAATTATCCTCGGGATCGTCGTCGTGGTGATGATTATCGTGGCGCTGGTCTGGTGGTTGATGACCCGTAACGAAGAGACCACCGACGATGCCTTTACCGACGGCGACGTGGTGACGATTGCCCCCAAAGCGGCGGGCTACGTCACCGAGCTGCGGGTAAGGGATAACCAGCGCGTGAAAAAGGGCGACGTGCTGGTAACAATCGACCCACGCGACGCTACCGCGCAGCGCGACCAGGCGCAGGCCCAGCTTGGGCTGGCGATTGCCCAGCTCCACCAGGCGCAGGCGCAGCTGGCGCTCTCAAAGGTGCAATATCCCGCCCAGCGCGACGAAGCCAGGGCCCAGGTGCTGAAAGCCCAGGCCGACATGGCCAACGCGCAGGCGGAGTACCGCCGCCAGCGCGGCGTTGATCCGCGCGCGACCACCCAGCAAAGCATCGATTCGGCTAACGCCCAGCTGCGCAGCGCGCAGGCGGGCCTTGCCAGCGCGCAGGCGCAGCTGGAAGTGGCGGAGCAGGTTCAGCTGCAAATTCGCCAGCAGGAAACCAACGTTGAGGCCCGCGAACAGCAGGTAGAGCAGGCGAAAGCCCAGCTGGAAGCGGCGAATCTCAACCTCTCGTACACCGAGGTTCGCGCCCCGTTCGACGGCTTTGTGACCAAACGCAACGTTCAGCCGGGCACGCTGGTGCAGGCGGGCACGGCGCTGTTTTCACTGGTCTCCCCGAACGTGTGGGTGGTGGCCAACTTTAAGGAATCGCAGCTCGAGCGCATGAAGCCGGGCGATAAGGTCAGCGTGTCGGTGGATGCCTGGCCGGATATGGCGCTTGAAGGCCACGTTGACAGCATCCAGCAGGGCAGCGGCTCGCGCTTCTCCGCCTTCCCGTCGGAAAACGCGACCGGCAACTTCGTCAAAATCGTTCAGCGCGTGCCGGTCAAAATCGTCATTGATAAAGGGCTGGACCCGAACAGGCCGCTGCCGCTGGGGCTGTCGGTTGAGCCGAAGGTGACGGTGGAATGACGGACCATAGCCACGATAACTGGAAGCCCGCCAGCAACCCGTGGGCGGTGGCGATTGTGGTCACGCTGGCGGTGTTTATGGAAATCCTCGACACCACCATCGTTAACGTGGCGCTGCCGCACGTGGCGGGCTCGCTGTCGGCCAGCTACGACGAATCCACCTGGGTGTTAACCAGCTACCTTGTGGCAAACGGCATCGTGCTGCCGATCTCGGCCTTTCTGAGCCGGCTGTTTGGCCGCAAGCAGTTCTTCCTGATCTGCATCGTGATGTTCACCATCTGCTCGTTCCTCTGCGGCATTGCCACCGAGCTGTGGCAAATCATCCTGTTCCGCGTGATGCAGGGCTTCTTCGGCGGTGGCCTGCAGCCGACGCAGCAGTCGGTGCTGCTTGACTACTTCAAGCCGGAGGACCGGGGCAAGGCCTTTGGCCTCTCGTCGATTGCCATCATCGTGGCGCCGGTGCTTGGGCCGACGCTGGGCGGCTGGATCACCGATAACTATTCCTGGCGCTGGGTGTTCTTCATCAATATTCCGGTGGGGATCGTCACGGTGCTGGCGATCTACCAGCTGCTGGAAGACCCGCCGTGGGAGAGCAAATCAAAAGAGAAGCTCTCCGTCGACTGGACGGGGATCGGCCTGATCGCCCTTGGTCTGGGCTGCCTGCAGGTGATGCTCGATCGCGGGGAGGATGAGGACTGGTTCAACTCTAACTTTACCCGAACCTTCGCGGTATTAACGCTGATCGGCATCATCGGTGCGATCTACTGGCTTCTCTACGCCAAAAAGCCGGTGGTGGATCTGCACTGCATGAAGGACAGAAACTTTGCGGTCTCCAGCCTGCTGATGGCGGGAATGGCGATGATCCTGTACGGCAGCTCGGTGGTGATCCCGCAGCTGGCGCAGCAGGATTTGGGCTACACGGCAACGTGGTCGGGGCTGGTGCTGTCGCCCGGCGCTGTGCTGATCGTGCTGACCATCCCGCTGGTGCTGAAGCTGATGCCCATCGTGCAGACGCGCTGGATCATCGCCTTCGGCTTTACCTGCCTGGCGGCGTCGTTCTTCTGGTCGCGCACGCTGACGCCGGATATCGACTTCGAGACGCTGGTCCTGTTCCGCAGCGCCCAGTCGATCGGGCTCGGGTTCCTGTTTGTGCCGCTCACCACCATCGCCTTTATCTCGATTCCGAGGCGGCTCAACGCCGACGCCGCGGCGCTGTTCACCATGTTCCGCAACGTGGCGGGGTCGATTGGCATCTCGCTTTCTACGGCGGCGATCACCGAGCGCTCTCAGGCGCACAGCGCGCATCTGGCGTACCACGCGTCGCCGTTTAACGAGCAGTTCCAGCTGGCGATCCGTGAAAGCGCCCAAGCCATACAGAACTTCACCACCCAGGTTGGTGACCCGACGGGCATCGCCACCGGGCGCATGTACCAGACCATGATCGAACAGTCGCGCTTTCTGGCCTACATCGACGTCTTCACCCTCCTGAGCGCCGTGGCCTTGCTGCTGATTCCGTTTTGTTTGTTGCTCTCGCCGGTTAAGAGCGAGGGGAGTGCAGGAGCACACTGATGATACACAGACGTTTACACCCCCTGATGATAATGATGCTGCTGGTGGGCTGCGCCGTCGGGCCGGACTACCAGCCGCCCGCGCCGCAGGCGCCCGCCCGCTGGAACGACCCGGCGGATAGCGGCGTGAAGTCGAGAACGTCGGCCGCGGCCACCAACCCGCGCTGGTGGCAAACCTTTGGCTCGCCGCAGCTCGACGGCCTGATTGAGCGCGCCATTGCCGGGAACTTATCCCTGCAGCAAACGGTGCTGCGCATCGCCGGCGCGCGCGAGCAGATTAACCAGGCCGGGGGCGCGTTTTACCCGTCGGTAAACGGCAGTCTGCAGGCCACGCGACAGCAGCTCGGGCTGGAAGGTGAGCTGAAGTCCCACGGCGTATATGACCAGGTGGATGGCATCGATCCCAACCTGAAAGGCGCGCTGGGGCCGCTGACGCAGCCGATTAACCTCTACCAGGGCAGCTTTGACGCCCAGTGGGAGATTGACCTGTGGGGCAAGGTGCGCCGCCAGGTTGAGGCCGCCGAGGCGCAGCAGAAGGCGGCGATTGAGCAGCGTAACGACGCGCTGGTGTCGCTGGAAGCGGAGGTGGCGCGCGCCTGGCTACAGCTGCGCGGCGCGCAAAGCATCATCGCCACGCTCAACACCCAGATTGAGAGCGCGCAGCAGACGCTGGACCTCACCGAAAGCCGCCAGCGCGGCGGGCTGTCGCCGCAGATGGACGTGGAAAACGCCCGGGCCCAGCTCGGCAATCTTGAGGCGCAGCTGCCGCAGTACCAGGCGCAGGAGCGGCAGGCGATGAACGGCCTGGCGATCCTGCTCGGCAAGCCGCCGGGCGCGCTGGACGCGGAGCTACGCCCGGCCCAGCCGATGCCCGCGCTGCCGGATATCGTGCAGACGGGCATTCCGTCTACGCTGGCGCGCCGTCGCCCGGACGTGCGCGAGGCGGAGGCAAATCTTCATGCTGCCACGGCGCAGATCGGCGTGTCGGTGGCGCAGCTTTTCCCCAGCTTCACCCTTTCCGGGCAGTTTGGCCTGCGCAACAGCGAAACCAACTGGCTAACCGACTGGAGCAGCCACTTCTACAGCTTCGGGCCGCAGGTTTCGATCCCCATTTTCCAGGGGGGACGGCTGGTCTCCAGCGTGAAGGTCGCGCGGGCGCAGCAGGGGGCGGCGGTGCTGGACTATCGCCAGACGGTGCTGACCGCGCTCGGGGACGTGGAGAACGCGCTCGTCAGCTATCGCACCGACCAGCAGCGCGAGGCGGGGCTGGCAAAAACCATCGACGCGCTGCAAAACGCGTTTGATTTAGCGAGCGACAGCTACCGGCAGGGGATCGCCAGCTTTATCGACGTGCTCGACGCCCAGCGCCAGCTGGCGCAGGCCCAGCAGCAGCGCGCCCAGGCGCAGGTGCAGAGTTCGCTCGACCTGGTGGCGCTCTACAAGGCGCTCGGCGGCGGCTGGGAGCCGTATCAGCAGGTGCAATTGCCGGACTACAAGGTCTTCGGCGACGCGCCGCGCGCGTAACGATTCAGAGAATTGGGCAAGAAACGGACAGGAACGCCACATTCGCGATGGCTGAGCGGCGGGTATAACTATCAGGCACCCAAACGAAATGCGAGGAATGTCTTATGCGATATCAAAAACTGGGCAACACCGGCCTGTTTGTTTCTGAACTTTGCCTCGGCACCATGACCTTCGGCGGCGAAGGCGGCATGTGGGGCAAGATTGGCCAGCTGCAGCAAAGCGATGCCGAACGGCTGGTGGGCCGCGCCCTGGACGCGGGGATCAATTTTATCGACACCGCCGACGTCTACTCGGAAGGGCGCTCAGAGGAGATCCTCGGCCAGGCACTGAAAAACCTAAAGATCCCGCGTGAAAACGTGGTGGTCGCCACCAAGGCTTTCGGCGAGACGGGCACGGCGGGAGTGAACTCGCGCGGCAGCTCGCGCTATCACATCATCAACAGCGCCAAAGAGAGCCTGCGACGCCTGCAGCTCGATCACATCGATCTCTATCAGCTGCACGGCTTCGATCCGGCAACGCCAATCGAAGAGACGCTTTACGCGCTGGATAACCTGGTGCAGCACGGCCACGTGCGCTACGTCGGCGTCTCTAACTGGGCGGCGTGGCAGATTGCCAAAGCGCTGGGGATTTCCGAGCGTCTCGGGCTGTCGCGGTTTGCGTCGCTTCAGGCTTACTACACCATCGCCGGGCGCGATCTGGAGCGCGAGCTGGTGCCGATGATGCAGAGCGAGGGCGTGGGGCTGATGGTCTGGAGCCCGCTGGCGGGCGGGCTGCTGAGCGGGAAATATGGCCGCGACGGAACGAGCGAAGCGGGCAGCCGTCGCCTGGAGTTTGACTTCCCGCCGGTCAATAAAGATCGCGCCTTCGACTGCGTGGACGTGATGCGATCTATCGCCGAAAGCAAGGGCGTTTCCGTCGCGCAAATCGCGCTGGCCTGGCTGCTGCACCAGAAGGCGGTCACCAGCGTCATCATCGGGGCCAAACGCGTCGACCAGCTGGACGACAACCTTGCCGCCACGGGCATTCAGCTCAGCGAAGACGAACTGAAGCAGCTCGATGCCGTCAGCGCGCTGCCGCGCGAATATCCCGGCTGGATGCTGGAGCGTCAGGGCGAATACCGTCGCAACCAGTTAGCGCAGCAGTAACCTCCCTCCCCCGGTGGCGCTTGCGCTTACCGGGGCGAATTTCCCCCTGATTATTCAATCCTCCTCACAAAAAACGATCCCGATCTTTGATTGATTTTTCATTTTTAGCTATATGACTAGTCATGAAATTTAAATGACTAGTCATATGAGGGTAGAACATGAATCATTCACTGCCAGCCAACTTTTTATGGGGCAACTCCGTTTCCAGCATGCAGACGGAAGGGGCGTGGAACGAGGGCGGGAAGGGGATGTCCGTCTACGACATTCGCGAGGCCGGGGAAAACGTCTCCGACTGGAAGGTCGCCACCGACTCCTACCACCGCTATCGGGAAGACTTCGACCTGATGCAGGATCTCGGCATGAACTGCTACCGCTTCCAGATCTCCTGGAGCCGCGTCTGCCCGCAGGGCGACGGCGCGTTTAACGACGAAGGTATCGCCTTTTACGACCGCTTTATCGACGATCTGATCGCCCGCGGCATTGAGCCGATGATCTGCCTCTACCACTTTGATATGCCGCTGGCGCTGGCGCAGGAGTACAACGGCTTTAACGATCGCCGGGTGATGGACGCCTTCATCCGCTACGGCAAAAAGATGATCGACTGCTTCGGCGACCGGGTGAAGTACTGGCTGACCTTCAACGAGCAGAACATTTTCCACATGCCGATAGCGTTTCGCATTTCCGGCTATATGAAAGGGGAGGAAACCCTGCGCGAGCTGTATGAATTACAGCACCACACGATGGTGGCGCACATGGCGCTGACCGAGTATCTCCATCAGACCAGGCCGGGCCAGCTGATGGGCGGCATGCTGGCGCACCAGCTCATCTACCCGGCCACCTGCAGGCCGCGCGACATCTTCTGCGCCCAGCAGTACGACGAATTCCTCAACCAGAACCTGCTGCGCGTCTTTGCCGGTCAGGGCTACAGCCCGGCGGTGATGGCCGTTGTGGAGCAGGAAGGCTTTGGCGATATCTACCGCGCCGAGGATCTGGCGCTGTTCGCGCGCACCAAAAACGACTACATGGCCTTTAGCTACTACGCCAGCAAAACGCTGGACAGCGACGCCATCCCGGAAGGCACGCCGGTCAACTACTACCTCCAGCACGGCGAGAAAAATAACCCGTACCTTCAGGCCACCGAGTGGAACTGGCAGATCGACCCGCTGGGCTTTCGCACCATCATCACCCGCTACGCCAACGACTGGCGTATGCCTGTGTTCCCGATTGAAAACGGCATCGGCGTGATTGAGTCCTGGGACGGTGTCAATCCGATTGAAGACGATTACCGCGTCGACTATCACCGCGCGCACATTGAGGCCATGAAGGCAGCGATCTTCGAAGACGGCGCAGAGGTGATGGGCTACCTCGGCTGGGGCCTGATTGACATCCTTAGCTCGCAGGGGGACATGCGCAAGCGCTACGGCGTGGTCTATGTGAACCGCGAAAATCACGACCTGAAAGACCTGAAGCGCGTGCCGAAAAAAAGCTACGCGTGGCTGAAGCAGGTTATCCATACCAACGGACGCGAGATGTAAGCCGTACGCTGCCGGGCCGTTTTTGTGACTGATTGATGGGAATATCCGCTATGTCTGAAGCAAAAATTACACCGAACATGCAGTCCTTTGTCGACAGATTTGTTGAGTTTTCCGCGCGCCTGGCAAACCAGGTACACCTTCGCTCCCTGCGCGACGCCTTCGCCACGGTCATGCCGATTTTTATCCTCGCCGGGCTCGCGGTGCTGGTAAATAACGTGGTGTTTCCCTGGGTTCTGCACGGCGACGCGCTCGCGCAGTTTAAGGTGTGGGGCGAGGCGATTATCAACGGCACGCTGAACATCGCCGCGCTGCTGCTGGCGCCGATGATTGCCTGGTCGCTGGCGCGCAACAAAGATTTCGACAATCCGGTCTCGGCAGTGGTTATCGCCGTCAGCAGCTTTATCATCATGATGCCGATGCAGCTTCAGCTGACGCCCGTCGGCAGCCAGAGCGCGGTAAGCGTGGGGCAGGTGCTGTCGTTTGGCAATATCGGCAGCACGGGGATTTTCGCCGGCGTGCTGATTGGCCTGCTGTCGACGGAGATCTTTATCGCCATCTCGCGGCTGAAGGCGCTGCACATTTCGCTGGGGGAAAACGTGCCTCCGGCGGTGAGCAAATCATTCACCGCGCTGATCCCGACAATCATCACGCTCTCGCTTTTTGCCGTGCTGGCGGCGGTGCTGGCCAACGTGCTGCATACGGATCTGATCCACCTGATCACCACGTTTATTCAGCAGCCGCTGCGGCTGATCAACACCAGCCTGCCGGGCACCATTTTTATCTACAGCTTCGGCAATTTCCTGTTCACGCTGGGTATTCACCAGTCGGTGGTGAACAGCGTGATTCTGGAACCGTTCCTGCTGATTAATACCAACGAGAATATGCTGGCGTTCGCCAACGGTCAGCCGATCCCGCATATCATCAACAACATCTTTGTGCCGACGTTCGGCATGGTGGGCGGGACGGGCAGCACCATTTCGCTGCTGATCGCCATCTTCGTCTTCTCGCGCCAGCAGTCGGCGAAGCAGGTGGCGCGGCTGTCGCTGGCGCCCGGGCTGTTCAATATCAACGAGCCGGTGATTTTCGGCCTGCCGATCGTGTTCAACCTGCCGCTGATGATCCCGTTCGTGCTGCTGCCCGCCATCGGTATTTACTTTGCCTGGCTGTGCACCACGCTCGGTCTGATGTCGCGCTGCGTGGTAATGATCCCGTGGACCACGCCGCCTATCCTTAGCGCCTGGCTGGCGACGGCCGGAGACTGGCGCGCGGTGGTGGTGCAGTTGGCAATCATCGTTTTTGGTGTATTCTTCTACCTGCCTTTCCTCAAGATTGCCGAGCGAGTGGCGTTGAAAAACAGTGAGATAGCGAACTAACCATAAGGAAAGGGCGATGGCGGCGAAGTACATCACCATAGCGCGGGAAATCAAGAAACGCATTATCAGCCAGCAGTATGCCGCCAATGAACCGCTGCCGGACCAGTTTGCGCTGGCGGCGGAGTTCAGCACCAGCCGGATGACTATCCAGCAGGCGATGCGCCAGCTGATCGTTGAAGGGCTGGTCTATACCCGCCAGGGGCAGGGGACCTTTATCCGCAAAAATTTCCTCCAGCTTTCGCAGTGGGATCTTTCCGGCAGCGACTACTTCGGCGCCACCAAAACCTGGGCGCATCTGGGCACGGTCACCAGCCAGGTGGTCCACTTCGAACTCCGCTTCCCCAACGAGAAGGAGCAGGCCTCGCTGATGATTAACACCGATGCGCCGATCTATGATTTTATCCGCCTGCGCCTGCTGAACGGCGAGCCAATGTCGCTGGACTCCACCGTGATGCCGCTGAACCTGGTGCCGGGGCTGAACAAGAGCCACCTTGAAAGCTCGGTGTTTGGCTACGTGCAGGAGACGCTGGGGCTGAAAATAATGGGCTCGTATCGGGTGGTGCGGGCGCTAAAGCCCAATGAACTGGACATGCAGCATTTGGTCTGCGAACAGACCGATCCGGTGCTGGAGGTGGAGCAGGTGATCTATCTTGAGGACGGTACGCCGCTGGAGTACGCGCACTGCCACTATCGTTACGACCACGGCGGGATTGTGATCGTCAATAACGGATAAAAAAAAGCGGGCACCGAGGCCCGCTTTTTTCATGTTTCTCTGTTAGTTCAAACGCACCGGCATACCGGAGCGGTTCTGAACGGCCTGGTCAACGATTGTCGTCTCGACGTCAGCCTGAGAGGTCACGGCCTGCACCGCGCTGTTCAGGGTGATTGGCACGATTTCGTTGTTGTTGATCTGGTCTTCGCTGGTGGACAGCGGGTTGTGCACTTCAATGTAGCGGCTACCGTCCGGTTCAGAGGTCGCTTTCACCGGTTCGTTGATGAACTGCACGCGCGTTCCGACCGGCACGTTGTCGAACAGGAACTTGATGTCTTCGTTGCGCAGGCGCACGCAGCCGTGGCTGACGCGCAGGCCGATGCCGAAGTTGGCGTTGGTGCCGTGGATAGCGTACAGACGGCCAATATACAGCGCGTACAGGCCCATCGGGTTATCCGGGCCGGCAGGCACTACCGCTGGCAGCGGCTCGCCCGCAGCGATATATTCCGCGTGCATTTTGGCAGTTGGCGTCCAGGTTGGGCCCGCTTTCTTGCGCTCAACTTTGGTGGTCCAGTTCAGCGGGGTGTCTTTACCCAGCTGGCCAATACCGATTGGCAGCACGATCACGGTGTTGGTGCCTTTCGGGTAGTAGTACAGGCGCATTTCCGCGCTGTTGATCACGATACCTTCATGAACGGTATCCGGGAGGATCAGCTGCTGAGGGATATTCAGCACGGTCCCCGCTTTTGGCAGGTACGGGTCAACGCCCGGGTTTGCTTCCAGCATGTTGGACAGGCCGAGCTGATACTGCGCGGCAAAATACTCCAGCGGCTGGGTGTTGCCTTCCGGCACCGTCACCACCTGGTTTTCACCTACCAGACGGCTACCGTCTGTCGGCAGAGGATAAGTTACCGCAGAAGCGGTTTTGCAAAAACCTACTACGGCTAACGCCGCCGCAAAAAGCGTTGTTAATTTCATGTTCATGTTATGCGAGGTATCTTTGCCACTCTGGCGGTTAGTTGAGAAGTCTGAATCTGTGATGGGAGCGCATTATATGTGCATTCCTGCCCACAGGGAATTCAGATGTGTACGAAATCACATTTTTTTCGAATTTGTTAAAGTTTAGTGGATGGCTGCAACACGGGATCTCATTTCGGAATTGTGGCATAATGCCGCGTTTATCACACTTTTCGCAGGAATCTCCCCGTGTTAGTTACCAGCAACGTCACGATATAGTTTCAAAGTAACTAATTGTTTTTTTCATCTTTCTTACCTCCCTGATGAACTCATTACACATACATTACTATTGCTCTTCGCTGCATTGCACGTAAAATGACCAAAAATGAGCTTATTGAAAGAGTAGCGGCGACAGAGCCTGAGGGATACATTGCGGATTGCCGCCATCTTTTTATCTTTATAGGGGTCACGGATACGCAGAGTTGGCGCAGGGCCGCGCCACACAAGCCCGGCTGACAGCAACCAGCGGCGAACAGTTCCTAGATGTAACTGACATCCGGTTATCTCATTGATTTTTAACGCCAGTAGTTCTGTACTCCAGCGCGAGCGCTGGTAGCCAAAATCGCCGGGAGCGTGTTTTATCAGTTCACGTAATAATGTGCAGATATTCTCAAAAGGCCAGCGACGGGAAGGTCCTGTGGGTAATGATTTTAGGCTCTCAACACCCGATAACGTGAACCAGTTAATCCAGCGTCCATCGGATGAATGGGCGCAGCAGAGCGTACTGGCAACATCACTGACGCGGTCGCCCCGGTGCAGCATCAGCATGGCGGTCAGCCTGCGGGCATGGTTTTTATCACGTGTTTTATGGATAGTTTTATGCATCAGGCGTCGTTCGGTTCGGGGAATTGGTGCTATGATCGGCATCGCTCAGTCCGGTTGATGATAGGGTTGGTTTGGCGATTGATCAGATCGCACAATCCGGTCTGAGTTCCCTCAACGTAATCTACTATTCCGCGCAGCTATTTAGAATCAACAGGTAAAAATACTGCTGGTACACTTGAGAAGAGCCTGTTCCAGTGTGGAGAGCTAGCGGGGTGAAATACGCAGCATAATGTAACCAAGTTATCATTAACTTGAAAGTTGTAAAAAATACAGTAAAATGAAGACTAAAAGTAGCACACTTAAGATTGAGCGATAAAAATGCACGAACATATTACGGATAATTCTTTTCAAGGTTTTTTTACAGACGCCCATGACCTTAGAAATACAATGATTAGTTTGTTGGGAGATGTGTCTAATCAAAATATTATTGAACCTTGCTTCGGCGAGGGGGCATTTATAAAAAACCTAATAGGAAAACCTAAAAATATTGATGCTATTGATATTGACGAAAAACATTTTTTAAATGACTTAAAGATACACAACTGTAATTATTTTCATGCCGATTTTATCGATTATTTTGTTCAACCAAAAAATCGTAAAACTGTACTCCCAGACACTAAATATGATTCAACTATTTGCAACCCTCCTTACGGTTTAAAATTCTCACAAGAGTATAGAAAACTAATAAAAAAAGCATTCCCTAATGTATATGCCAAAGAATCTTATGCCTTATTTTTCTATTTTACTTTACAGAAATTAAAGAAAGGAGGGCGATATGTTTTTATTATCCCTGACACCTTCCTTACGAGCACGAATTTGAGATTTATGAGACATTTCATACTTGAATCAGCTAAACCAAGTCATATCATTCAGTTTAAAAGTAAGCGATTTGGTTCTGTTAATTTCGGTTACGGTAATATGTGCATTATCGCTGGTAATGTGGACACCCTTAGTGCTGATAGCGAAGTTAGTTGGATCGATGCAGTTGATTCAAATAAACCACTCTTACAATTACTAGAAACAGATCATACTATTGTACGTGGTGATTATTTTATTAATAACGCGGACAAAGCTTGGGTTAGTCCAAAATTATTTGAATCAATTAAAATATCTCGCGAAACTGTAACTCTGGGTGAAATTGCTGAGTGCAAAACAGGAATTTATACAGGTGATAACCAAAGATTTTGTGGGTATGACTCCGAAAATCCGCCAAAAAGAATCAATGGCCATCCTGTTGATTGGAGTCTAGTAAATATAACTCCAACTGAGCTTGAGAAGGAACATGGTATAGATTCAGATATCGCTTATGTGCCTTTTGTTCGAGGAGGTCATAGAAATATCTTTGAAGCTACCAATAGCTGTATTCGATGGGATCATGAAGCTGTCGCGTATTATTATGAAGATAAAAAGGCTAGGCTTCAAAACAAAGATTTTTATTTTAAAAAGGGACTTGCTATACCTATGGTTACCTCAGGAAGGCTAACAGCTTCAGAAATGGAAAACTGCATTTTTGACCAAGGTGTTGTTGGTGTTTTCGCTAAAAGGGCAGGCTACCATGATTTTTTATTGATTTATCTTAATCACCCATTTGCAACAGAACAAAAGTCCCTGGTATCACCTGGGGCTAATAACTCCGCAAACTATTTGAAGAGAATTAACGTTCCTAAGTTGTCCGAAGCTGAGCTGTTAGAAGCAAGCAAAATAGTCGAGTTAGCGAAAGTGCAAGGATGGGAAAAAACAGAAGATGAAAGAAATGATTTTATTTCTTCAGTCTTTTAAAAAAGGTGCACCATGTGCACCACGTTAGTATTACCAATCTAAATAA
>NZ_QBJD02000008.1 GCF_003057745.1 Enterobacter sp. RIT418 | reverse complement strand
AATTTAGCTCTATGATTTTTTAACACCGTATTTTCATCTATCACGCTGCATATAAGGTACTCCTATGGCCTGGAAAGTGATGAGCTCAGTAATTTGCCCAAATACAGGCATTGTTTATACTGCGATTGTGGGTCTTAAATTCCTTAAAATGATCATCTGGTATGAAAGCAATGTTTTCCTGCGGCCAGGAGACATCATTAAGCCATCAAAAAACGGGATTATCATCAATGGGGTTCATCAATCGCTGATCGTCTACAACGTCTCACCGTATAATGAAACGCTATGGAAAGAAATTGAAGACAAGATGACCTGCCCGTTTAATAAGCATGCAGAACACTCCCTCTGTAGCTATTCCCTGCACTGTCGCGCGAAGAAATGCCCACACGGTTTCATCACCAACCCACAGGCGCTGAACATCCGGGAGATAAAACACTAGCGTGCATTTTTTACAGGGCTGTAGTAACGCAACGAGAGGTGCGAGTGAATGGCACGCCCTGTAGGATTCGAACCTACGACCTACGGCTTAGAAGGCCGTTGCTCTATCCAACTGAGCTAAGGGCGCACGGAGAAGAGTGAACTTCGCGGCATGAAACGCGTGGAATTATACGGTCAATGGCAGGTGAGTCAATGCCTTTTCCATCTTACCGGCTGAGAAGGGCTAGCTGATTGTAAATCCGGCTGTTTTTTCAACATTTCCCTCTCTTTTTGCCGCCAGGACGACGGGTGCGAAAAAGCCTGGTCACATTTAAGTAACGCCCGCTACTCTCTTTTACATCACCCCGTCACACTCTGCTGAGGCAATCTCTACGGCAGACAACAGGACAACGGAGTGACCGCGCTAAATCTGACATCCACCTCTTCCCGCTTGCAGCAACTCTCTCACGACATCACCGGAATCAAGCTTGAACCCATCGTCGCCCTCGCCTCATCGCGGCGCGTTGGGGTCGAAGTTCTGAGCGTGTTATCTCCACGTCAGCAAAGTGAACGCTTTTTTCGCAATCGCTCGGCCGAACAGTCGCTTATGCTGCTGGAGATTCAGCTTGCCGCGCTGCAAAGCGCGTTTGAACGCCACAACCTTTTTGTCAATTTGCCGATAACGGTGTTTAGCGAGGGCGACAATTTTCAGCGGATGCTTGCGCTAAATGCGCCTCCGCTAAACGTTGAGATTGTCGATCCGGACGCCTTTTTTGATCTCCCTGCCCCGCGCCAGCGTGACGTAATCCGCCGCTTAAGGTGGCTACGTCGTCGGGGGCATCAGGTTTGGCTTGATGACCTTGACGAAGCCACGGTGCAACCTTTTCTATCCCAAAGGCTACCGTTAAGCGGGATCAAGATCGATAAGCTGGCATTCTGGCGGTTGCGCGGCACGCCCGCGCTGACAAAGCTGGTTACGCTCTGTACACATATTGCCGGGCATGTCCTCATTGAAGGTATTGAGACAGAGAAAGATTATGCCTGCGCGCTGCGGGCTGGCGCGGGATTAGGCCAAGGATTTTACTGGCCGTCCTGGACATGGCCGGAGGAATAAGCGGTCATCGCCGAGAGGGAAGCCATGCGAATGACAGTACGCCGTTACAGGCGGCGTCGAACGGGAAGTGATTCACTGGGATTTACACATTCGCCTTTTGCTCCTCCTTTTTTCGATCGCCTTGAATTTTTGAGCCAGTCTATCAACCAGACTCGCAAAACGGATTCACCTTTTGTCATCCTGGTCACTCAGGATAACTTCCTTCGCGCCGGGCTTTTGCAGGGGCAATCTCCACTGAGCAATTGCTGTGATTACACCACGCTGGATTCGGCGCTGCTCGCCCTCAACCACTGGCCGTCAGCGCGCCTTGTTGTGGACATCGACGGGCGCACCAGCCCGATGCTCGATCTTCTGGACAGGCTCAGGCGCCACAGCCTGTACCCGCCCTTTATCATGCCGAATCTGTTGATTCGCGCCGACGACTACGATGCGCGACTCTTTTGCAAAGCCGCGGGCCCGTTTCACGTGCTTGAGCGCCAGCTCACGGCAGAAACACTGCAGCAGACGCTTATGGATGCCCAGCCGCTTCAGCCGAGTCAAACGGAGTGGTTTTCACGAAAGGAGTGGCCTATTTTACAGGAGCTGGCGCGCGGCCGATCCTTGCGCCAAATTGCGCTTCTGCACAACCGTCCCTATAACCGCATTATTTATCGTCTTAGCTGTATTCTGACGAAGCTTGGGCTGAACCATCGGCAGGAGCTACTGCATCTTCTCAATAACCTCTCAGACTTCACGCTTTAACTCGCGTACTAACCCCTTCATTCCTAAAGACCTTTAAGAAATTACTTATCAACAATGTTTCTTTTTTGTTTAATTTTAACATTACATTAAAGATTGCAACTATTCCTAATTTATTCGACGCATCACTTATTAATGCTAAAAAATGACGTTACGTTAGCGCATTATTTCATTTTTGATGCAGCGCAAATTATCCGCGTAAAGATATATTTTCTTTAAAAACAGCCATCTTGACCGGCTACAAGCCTCAGGAGGAACCAAACCAATCAGCATATCCTGCTGTTCGTTTGAGGAGCACAGCCGGGGAGCGCTGAGGCTTTCAACTGACGGCGTGGCGCATGCGGAAGGAATATTTCCGCTTTCAGGAAGAACACGAGACCGAGAAATGCAGCACCAATTCGTTAACAATTGATCAACATATAGAGGGATGTTTTATTTTTTGTTATTACATAAAGACGAAAAATTGTGTTAATTCGAATACCAGGATAATTCACCTAAATTTAAAAACATAGTTCTTAATATCCAGAATATAATATACAACAAGGGTTCGAAATTAATTTACAGTCTTTTCGGAGAAAGCTTAAACGGTATAATAAGACGTGTTTCAAACATTAATAAGAAAAACTCTTTTGCCTTTTATAGCCAAATGATACAACCGCGCTAAGGCATTGTTTTCATCACTACGTTAAGAAGGATGCTTACGTTCTTTCCAGGGAAATACTACCGTATAAGGATCTGCACAATTATCCTTCCGGCTTTTCGAGAGTTTTACAAAACTCAACATAACGCTTTCAACAATCTGAGGCATAAAAAATGAAACCGGCATCCGTTATCATTATGGACGAACACCCTATCGTCAGAATGTCGATAGAAGTCCTGCTACAGAAAAATAAAAACATCATCGTCAAGCTTAAGTCTGGCGATAGTCACGAAGTGCTCGACTGTATACGTAACCACCCCATCGATTTAGTGATCCTTGATATCGAACTGGCAGGGACCGATGGATTCGCTTTACTCAAGAGAATCAGGAACTTAAATAAAGACATTAAGGTATTATTCCTCTCATCAAAATCCGAAGCCTTTTATGCCGGACGCGCTATTCGCGCCGGGGCAAATGGTTTTGTCAGCAAGCGTAAAGATTTAGGTGAGATCTACAATGCGGTTGAAATGATTTTGAACGGTTATTCTTTCTTTCCCTCCGAAACGCTGAGTTTTATAAATCATCTCGGCTCGCGAACGGGAGCGGCGGTGGATATGCCGCTGTCTAATCGGGAAGTGACGGTTCTGCGCTATCTGGCGAATGGATTATCGAATAAGGAGATTGCTGAACAACTATTATTAAGCAATAAAACGATTAGCGCGCACAAATCCAATATCTATTCAAAACTCGGCGTGCAGAGCATCGTGGAATTAATTGATTACGCCAAGGCGCACGAGCTGCTATAACCTGAAATCACTCCCTGCAACTTATGTGAGTTGCAGGGAGTGCGGTTAGGGCTAATTATAATTAATCATAAAGGTTGCATCGGCATCCGCCCGCCCCGGTTGAGGATTATCCGCAGTGGCAATATAGTTAGCGTAAAACGACAGTTCCGCATTTCCCAGCGCATCCACCGCTACCTCCTGGCTTGCCTGCTGCAGCGCCAGCCGCGTTTTATCACGATCGCGGATCTCTACCGCAACGTTGCTGGCCGCGCCGGCGTCATTTAACGCCAGCAGGCTGTTATCGCTTCCTGCCGGTTTCCCCGAGAAGGTGATCGAGGCGGACCCCGGCGGACAGCCGGTCAGCTTTAGCGTAAACGGCACCGCCTGAGTGCGGCTGCCTGCGGTTTTGATTTGCTTCGTCGGCCAGGTGCCCAGCTGCACCGTCTTGTCGCTATCGCTGCCCTCTGCGACGCAGGTGAAATCGACGATGTTGCCGTACAGCTGAATGTTAATTTCGCCCAGCGCGTTGTTCGCCTCGGCGCTGGCATGAAGCATCAGCAGCGCTGCTGCCGTATATCGGGTTACGTTCCGCATCGCGCCTCCTTAATCGTAATCCACGCGCAGATAGCCGCGCGAAGTAAAGCGGCCTTCCGCCGGCTTATTACCCGTTACGCTCACCGGCCAGGCGCGGATGCCTACCTGCGCCTGCGCGCTGTCATCCAGACGGAACGGAATTTTGCTGCTCAGGCTGTTAGGCGTTAACGGCGTACCGTTGCTGTTAGCAACGATAAACCCGACGTCCTTGTTGTCCGACACCAGCATGTTGCCGTTCACGCTGCCGCTATCTGCCTCAATGCGCATCGTCAGGTAGGCGTTTGCCTCCACGTTGGTGCATTTGATGGCGATGGTTTTACTCTGCGGCGAGACCTTTTGCGGTCGATTGCCCGCCCCTGCCTGGCTGAACAACGATGCGCCGATGTCGCCGAAGTCAAACTCGACGATTTGCCCGGCGTTGATGGCGCAGCTTTGTGGCACCTGGATCGTGCCGCTATAGCTGATGGTATAGACCGGCGTGCCGTTGATGGGGTCCGACGATGAGGTGGTGACGTACACGCGGAACATCGTCTCGCGCGGGATCTCCACCATGTTAATAAACCGTCGCGTCACCCTAAGCCGAAACACCAGGTTGGAGTCCTTAACCCCAAACGGCTTATTCTTAGAGACGTTCGGGTGGCTGCCCATCTGAATGTAATTTTGCGGGGGATAAAAAACGCCGGCGTAGCTGTCCGTGATCTTCATCGCGCCGTCGAGGTAATCATTCAGCTTGAGGTACTTATAGCCATCAATCGTTGACGTCACCGGAAAGCTCGTCACGTAGCTGCGCTTGGTCGTGTTGCCCGACGTGCCTTTTGGACAGACGGCGTTTACGCCTACCCACTGCGATTTCTCGCTCAGGGTCACAATCTGGCCGATCTGGTTGTTGGAACTGTTAAATTTATCGGTCAGATCGTAGAAAATATCGGTGGCCACACCGTTCTCATTCACGCAGACGGTGGCCAGGGCCTGCGTCACCGGGAGGCTCACCAGCGCCATTGCCAGCAGCGCCCGGCGCGTAATTTGATGATTAATCACATGTAATCTCCTGTTGCGTGATCGCCTGCTGCAGGCTCTCTTCCGGCAGGCTGTAGGACGCCCGGCACTGCATGCTTGCACCATTGCCCCATTGAATGAGCAACTGCCCCTTAAGCGGCAGCCCGCTCAGGTAAATCTGACCGTCATCGCCCACCATGCTGGTCACGCCGCTTTGGGTTTCACGCACCACGGCACCAAACGGCACCGGCTGACCGCCGCGCCTGACCGTCATCAGCGCGCGAACGCCGATGCGGGTGTCAAAGCTGGCGCGAACCAGCGCGCCACTGGTCGGGACGACGCTCGATACGTTATTTTCAATGTCGGTACTGTTGTTCATTGAGTTGACGTCCAGCGCAATGCGGTTGTAGCGGTAAACGGTGGCGTATGGCATTACCGCATAGCCGCGCCAGTCCGTTTTCACGCCGGTCTGGTTCTCCACGCTCACGCCATTCGCGCCCGGGGCTTTGATCAGGACGTTGGTATCGCCAAGCGGCTGGCTGAAGGTCACGCCGTCCGCATGCCCGACCACGCCGCCGGAAGCCTGCCAGTTGACGTCGTGCTGGTTGCGCGCGTAGTTATACCCGACGCCCAGCGTGCCGTAGGTCGCCTGCCAGTTGGCGCTGGCGCTTCCGCTGGCACCGTTATTGCTAGTGTGCCCCTGCGTAACGCTGTAGTTCAGGTTGCGACCGTCGAGCAGCGTGCCGCTGACCCCGGTCTGCCAGCTGGTATCGCCATCGCTGTTGCGGCTTGCCGACGCCGTGGCGTAAGCCCTGTCGATAGCGCTATTGCGACGATAGCCGTGGCCGGTAAAGAGGCTGAGCGGTACGGAGACGTTGAACGATGCGATCCGGTCGGTGCCTTCAATGCCAACCGCCTTGTTCCAGGACCAGGAAACGGAGTAGTTAATCCCGTTCATGCCGCCCGCGTAGCCGAGCTGATACCAGACGTTGGTCTGATCCGTTCCCCAGTAGGTTTGCTCGCTGCCGGAAACGTAGAGCGAGCCGTAATCCCCCAGCGACTGGGAAATATTCAGCTGGAAGCGCCCTTTCTTATTCCACGTCAGGTTGTGATAGCTCTGCACGTCCGGGACGCCGTCGTTGTCCTTTCCGTCGCCGTACTGATAGCCCTCCATCGAGCGCCACGCGACGTCATCCAGGGTGTAAAAGCCCCTCGTGGAGTAGCGATAGCCGAGAAGCTGGAAGTTAGTGCCGAATCCGTTGAGCGATTTTGCATACAGGAAGCGCAAGGACTGCCCCTCGTGGCGGCTGTCGTCAGCCAGCTGGCTGCGCGCGTGGGTGATATCCAGCGATATGGCGCCCCAGTCGCCCAGGTTCTTCCCGGCGCCGACGGCCAGCGCGGTGTAGCGCGAGGCCAGCTGCGTGCCGCCGTACAGCGTGTAGCCGTTGGCGAGGCCCGCGATCAGCGTGCCCTGGGAGAAGAACGGCGTATCCTGCTCGCTGTTGCCGCTGCGGTAGTCCCCCGCCACCAGGTCGTACTTCCAGCGCCCTTCGCGCTGGAGCAAAGGGACGGTGGAATACGGCACGGTATAGCGCTGGCTGCTGCCGTCCTTTTCCTCAACCGTCACCTCAAGGTCACCGCTCGAGGACGTCGGGTTCAGGTCCGTAATGGCGAACGCCCCGGCCTGAACGTAGCTCTGATAGATGACGTAACCGTTCTGGCGGATAACCACTTTTGCCGGGGTGCGGGCGATCCCGCGAACGGTAGGGGCGTAGCCCTGCAGGCTGTCGGGATACATGCTGTCGGAGGAGTAAAGCCGCCCGCCGCGAAAGCCGACGCTGTCAAACACGTCGTTGCCGGTATTGCTGTCGCCGAGCACCAGCTCGCTTTTCAGCGGGATCACGGTGCGCTGTGCCCAGGTGCCAATGTTTTCCCAGCTGCTGTGCCGCTCGCCGTTGCTCTGCGAATAGCGCCAGGCGCCGTTATTGCGCAACCGCCACGGACCGTAGTTCAGGCCGCTTTGCAGGTTGAGGTAGTAGCTGTCGTCATCGCTTCCCCGGTTGCCGGTGAAGCTGTAGTTCAGCAGCGCGGCGGGGATACCCTCATCCCACTGCTCGGGCGGAATATAGCCGCGCGCGCTGTTTTCCATTGCCACCTGAGGCAGACTGACGTCAAGGCGCAGGGAGGCGAAGTTAAACGCCACTTCGCTGCCGGGAATGGCGGTCGTCAGCGGAACGCAGGTGTCGCCCTGAAGGTTTGCCAGCTCGGGAAATGCGGCAATGTTCACGCCGAACCTGTCGAGCATTTTGCGCGTCACGCAGGCCGCCAGCCCTCCCGCCACGGGCGGCGTGGTGCCGGTCGCCTGTTCAAAACGCACGTCCTGCGTCCCGATGAACTCATCGTTACGCCAGATATCGACGCGATAGACGCCCGGCGCCTGCTGGTGCCCCTGTTCAAAACGCGACAAATCCGCCACGTTCGCGGTATCGTCGGAGAGAAACGCCGGGTTAAAGTAGCTTTCGCCCCAGCCGACGTGCGACCAGAGCGTGCTCATCAGCGCCAGCGCAACCGGGCAGTATCGCCATTGGTGATTTGTCATCGCCCTGACTCTGCTCACAGGTTGACGCTGCGCGCCGGGGTAATGGCACCGTAATCATTCACGCTCTGCCACGAGAGCGCGCCGCTCGCGCCGGCAGGAATCACCTGCTGCGTGCTGCTTTTCGGTGCCACCATCAGGTTGTTCAGGGTCTGGCCGCCCATTTTCAGGTTAACCAGCGTGACGTAGTACGGTGAGGCATTGCTGACCTTAAGATGGTTGCCCACGCGCTCAAAGCGCAGGTGCGACAGCGCCTCTTCCGGCTGCATCGCCAGCTTGCCGGGGCGGACAAACAGCTTAATACGCGACAGAATCGCCAGCTGGAGCACGTTATTGCCGTCCTGGGCGGCTTTACTCACGGACGGAATGGCCTTCACGTTCATAAAGAACAACGATTCGCGGTCGGCGGGCAGGGCCGGACCGGCATAAATAATGCGCAGCGTATTCTCGCTGTCCGGTTCGCTGACGAACAGCGGCGGCGTGACGGCAAAAGTTTTTTCTTTTTGTCCGTTCGCATTTTCAATCCAGGCGTTAATTAAATAACGCTCTTGTTTATTACTGTTAGTAATAGCCAGCGACGTCTGCTTCGCGTCTGCCGGATAAATAACGCGCGTAGCGCCCAGCGCAATCCCGCCCGATGCATTTGCGCAGGTGGAAACCATCATCAAAATAAATGAAAAAATCAGTCCTGGTTTAATTAGGGAGTTCATCACAACAATACCTTTAATAATGTGTTTGCAGGCGTAGAAGGCGTTATGGATAAATCAACGTAAACCAGACGTCTGACTGAATACGGCCTGGCACGAGGTGTTCGGAAATAGCGCGATAGCGGGCGCTAAAATGAAAGGCAAGCTCGCGGGTATCGATGGGCAAAAAGCTGACGGCCGCCGCGTTGGGAATGATCTGGCGCTGCTGTTCGTCAAATAGCGCTAGCCCCACGCCGCTGCTGACGGGCGTTTCACCGGGTCGCGATGTTGCCAGAAACACCTGAGGATCTTCCACCGGAGTGTCCCCCTGAAACTGAATGCCTACGGTGCGAGAGACGTCCACGCTGCAGTCGAGTAAGCGCACGGTAAACGGCACGTTGACCGTAGAAAAGCTGCCCACGCCGGAAAAGGAGTTGGTGCGATATTGCCCCATATCAATGCGCATATTCAGGCTGTCAGGCGCCACCGCGCAGCCGCCGTTGACCAACTCTCCTCGGAGGTACACCTTCCCGCCGTCGATTACCACGGTGTGTGCGCATGCCTGATGTACCATCGCAAGCGTTAACAGCAGCAGTGTTCCGATCCTTGTCATCATATTCTCAGCGTTAACGTATGACGGGCCTCATCCCTGAGGCCGAAACATCCCTGTAAAAAAGGTCTTACTCGTACTTCATCACGAAGGTCGCGTCGGCGTTGGCCTGACCCGGAGTCGTGGTTGCCGCGGTCGCTTTATAGCGCGCGGTGAAGTTCAGGGTGTTGGTGCCCTGAATCAGCGTTTTCGCCGCGGAGAAGGTCGCGCCGTCCGGCGTCAGCGTGGTGGATTTGCTGTCGAGGATCTCGATACCCACGCCTTTCGCGCTGTTGTCGTTGTTGCCGGAGGTGACGGCCAGCAGGGTTTTATCGGTTGCGTCGATTTGACCGGTGAACGCCACGGATGCGGTTGTTGCAACGGTAGGGTCGCAATCGTTCAGCACGATTTTGAATGGAATATTCGACGTGGTGTCGCCCACTTTCGTAAATTTCGCCGTACGATATTGACCCAGGTTAACGGTCTGCTCGGAAGATTCAGTATTTACTGAACATGCGGCATTCACTAATTCACCTGTAAAATGCACAGTACCGCCATTAACGGAAACCGGCGTTTTTGGATCTTCTGCATGAGCGGCACCCGCGACCAGGGCCAAAGTTGCAATAACAGTCGTAGCAATGTTGCTGAGTTTCATGTCTATTCCTTTAAAATATAAATAACCCTTCCCGTGCTCGCCGGGAATAAAGAAATACATTCAATTGTGTAATTGAAAGCTTATTTCGGAGCAGATAAAGTAGCGCAGGAAGTGATATTTAAATATGTCAAAACGCTGCGATTTCGCCAGGACACATCCTAATCCGGCCTCGGAAATTGACCCTGTAGTCACCAGGGGTTACCGTCAAGCGTCGAAATCTCGCAAAGGATGACTGACAGCGGCGCTGGCTTCTGACAAAATATAGCCATCCCCCCTTTTAAACGTTACAGACGGAATCCTCTCTCTGATGGCAGCAAAAATTATTGACGGTAAAACGATTGCGCAGCAGGTGCGCTCTGAGGTCGCGGAAAAAGTGAAGGCGCGTACAGCGGCCGGAAAACGCGCCCCGGGGCTGGCGGTTGTGCTGGTAGGCAGTAACCCCGCTTCGCAGATTTATGTCGGCAGCAAGCGCAAAGCGTGCGAAGAGGTGGGCTTCGTCTCCCGCTCTTACGATTTGCCGGAAACCACCAGCGAAGCCGAACTGCTGGAACTGATCGACACCCTGAACGCCGATAAAGAGATCGACGGAATTTTGGTCCAGCTGCCGCTGCCTGCAGGCATCGACAACGTGAAGGTGCTTGAGCGCATCGCGCCGGACAAAGACGTGGACGGGTTCCATCCGTATAACGTGGGCCGCCTGTGCCAGCGCGCGCCGCGCCTGCGCCCGTGCACCCCGCGCGGCATCGTTACCCTCCTCGAGCGTTACAACATCGATACCTACGGCCTGAACGCCGTGGTGATCGGCGCGTCGAATATCGTGGGCCGTCCGATGAGCATGGAGCTGCTGCTGGCCGGCTGCACCACCACCGTGACCCACCGCTTCACCAAGAACCTGCGCCACCACGTCGAAAACGCCGATCTGCTGATCGTCGCGGTCGGCAAGCCGGGCTTTATACCGGGCGAGTGGATTAAAGAAGGCGCGATTGTTGTGGACGTTGGCATCAACCGTCTTGAAAACGGCAAAGTGGTCGGCGACGTGGTGTTCGAAGATGCCGCCGCGCGCGCGTCATACATTACCCCGGTACCGGGCGGCGTAGGCCCGATGACCGTAGCCACATTAATTCAGAATACCTTGCAGGCCTGCGAGGAGTATCACGACGTAGAGGACGCGTAAGATGGCAACATTTTCATTAGGTAAACACCCGCACGTAGAGCTGTGCGATCTGCTGAAGCTGGAAGGCTGGAGCGAAAGCGGCGCACAGGCGAAAATCGTGATTGCCGACGGGCGCGTTAAGGTCGACGGCGCGGTGGAAACCCGCAAGCGCTGCAAGATCGTTGCGGGCCAGACCGTGAGCTTTGAAGGTCAGAGCGTGACGGTTACGGCCTGAGCGGCGTGATGCCCTCACCCTAACCCTCTCCCACAGGGAGAGGGAACTGCTCGGTGCGGTCTTCCCCCCTCTCCCTGTGGGAGAGGGCCGGGGTGAGGGGAAAATCCCCATTATCTCCACGCTATCCCCCACATCCATTCAGGTTAATTATCGATCAACTTCAAATAATCACTATTTCATCTGATGAAAGGTAAAAATTGTGTTGCGCGAAATTCAGGCTTTCCTCACGATAAGTAGAACGTTCTACTAAAACGTTCTACTTACAATAACAGCGCCTAAAAAAGCGCTACTCGGGGGAAATCAGCATGAGTCTGATATCAGGGTTTGTGAAATCGCTGTCTAAGTTATCGATGATTGGCCGCGCCTTAATGCTGCCAATTTCACTGCTTCCCGCTGCGGGGCTGCTGCTGGCCTTTGGCGATAAGTTCCACCTGCCGCTGATGATGAACGCGGGCGGGGTTATTTTTGATAACCTGCCGATGCTGTTCGCCATCGGTTCTGCCGTCGGCCTGGCGTCGGAATCCGGCATCGCGGCGCTCTCCGCGGCGGTGTCGGTGTTTGTGACCAATATTACCATCAGCACCGTGCTCAGCATCACGCCGGAAATGGCGTCCCAGGGCGGAAAATACGCGATGGTCGTTGGCATCCCGACGCTGCAGATGGGCGTCTTCGGCGGGCTTATCTGCGGTATTCTCGCGGCCTGGTGCTATAACCGCTTCCACACCATGCAGCTGCCGGAGTTTCTCGGCTTCTTCTCCGGCAAGCGCTTTGTGGCGATTGCGACGGCGTTTCTGTCGTTCCTGCTCGGGCTGCTGCTGCCGTACGTCTGGCAGCACATCCAGTCCGGCATCGACGCGCTCTCCGTTGTCGTCAACGGGGATAATCAGGCGGCCTCAACCTTTATCTTCGGGCTAGTGGAGCGCGCGCTGATCCCGCTCGGCCTGCACCACATCTGGTATCCGTCGTTCTGGTATTCGTTCGGGGATTACACCACCCAGGCGGGCCAGGTGATCCACGGCGACCAGACCATCTGGTTCAAGATGCTGGAAGAAGGCGTTAAGTCCTTCAGCAGCGACACCTACCAGAACGCCGGTAAGTTCATGCAGGGCGAGTTCCCGCTGATGCTGTTCGCGCTGCCCGCCGCGTGCCTCGCGATGTATCACGAAGCCCACACGAAGAATAAAAAGATCGCTGCCGGGATCCTGTTCTCCGCCGCGCTCACCTGTTTCCTGACGGGGATCACCGAGCCAGTCGAGTTCACCTTCATCTTCGTGGCGCCCATCCTGTACGTCTTTAACGCCGTGATGGCGGGCCTGGCCTACATGACCATGTACCTGATGCATGCGCATATCGCCAAGTCCTTCTCCGCGGGCTTTATCGACTACCTGTCGTTCGGCATCCTGCCGTCGTTCAACGGCTATCAGACCAACTTCCTCAATGCCATTATCATCGGCATTCCGATGGCGCTGATTTACTACTTCACCTTCCGCTTCGTGATCCGCCGCTTCGACGTCAAAACGCCGGGTCGTACCGAAGTGACCGCCAGCGCCGACGATAAAACCGATACCGAAATCGCCACCGAGATTATCGGCCTGCTGGGCGGCGCGCAGAACATCGACTCCGTCGGTTCCTGCATTACCCGCCTGCGTCTGGAAGTGGCGAAGAGCGATGCGGTAGACAAAGACGGCCTGAACGGGCTCGGTGCGCGCGGCGTGGTCTTCGTCGGTGACACCGGCATTCAGGTGATTTTCGGTGCCAGAGCACAGTTTATCGCCCAGACCATGTCCACGATGATCGGCAAATAATAAGATGCCGGGACGACACGTCTCCTGTACGCTGGGAGACGTTGTCTTATCTGGCTGATAATCAGTGAATTTCAGGGAGCGGTTTTGAAGAAAGTCAGCATCATTGATGTGGCAAAGCATGCGGGCGTGTCGGTCTCTACCGTCTCGCTGGTGCTGCGCCAGAAGGGGAAAATCTCTGAGGCCACCATCGGCAAGGTCAATGATGCCATCACGACGCTGGGCTATGTGCACAACGTGGCCGCCGCAAACCTTCGCGCCAACACCTCTAACCTGATCGGCCTGATCCTGCGTGATTTCAGCGACAGCTTTTCCATCAAGGTGATGGCGAGCATCGTTCAGGAGCTGGAAAAACAGGGGTACATGGTGTTCCTCGGCCAGCCGCTGAACGACGGCGAGCACCTTGAGCGCTGCCTGCTCTCCTTCAAGCAGCAGGGCGTGGCGGGCGTAATTTATCTGGCCTCGGACACCCGCACCTCGGCGCTGCCGGAGCAGATCCGCCAGTGTCCGCTGCCGCTGGTCGCGGTTTCGCAGTCGCTGCTTGATGAGAAATGCAACCTGGTGATGCGCGACAACCGCCAGGCGGCAAACCTGGCCGCGCGCTACCTGATCGAGCGCGGGCACCGCAACATCGCCTACATCGGCGGGCGCGAGGGCTGCCTGATCCGCGAGCAGCGCCTGCTCGGCTTTCGCAGCGCGATGACGCAAAACGGCCTGATCTGGCGCGACGACTATTCCCCCGCCTGCAGCGATGACACGATGGCCGCCGGCTTCGCCACCCGCCATCTGCTGGAAAAGAACAACACCATTACCGCCCTGCTCTGCCATTCGCCGGACGCGATAATTGGTTCTCTCTCGGGTATTCATCAGGTGGGGCGTACCGTGGGGAAAGACGTATTTTTAACCCAGCAGGTCGCGCTGGTGGGCTTTGAGGATATGCTGCACGTTAACCTGACTTCGCCGTCGTTTACCTACGTCTCCTCCGCCAGCGAAGAGACCGGGCGTCAGGCCGCCGGGCTGATGATCCGCAGGCTGAAAGAGCCGGATCTGCAAACGCAGCGCATTACCCTTTCCGGGCAGCTTATCGCGCGCGAGTCGGCGTAAATTCAGAATTCGGCGCAGGTTTGCTGGGGCGAATTCGCTGCTATATTTCCATGATTTGCCGGGAATAATTGCAATGCCTACCGTTATCACTCACGCCGCTGTACCTCTTTGCCTGGGCTTAGGCCTGGGAACTAAAGTCATCCCTTCCCGCCTGCTGTTTGCCAGTGTCATGCTCGCGATGCTGCCGGACGCCGACGTGCTGGCGTTTAAATTCGGCGTCGCCTACGGAAATATTTTCGGCCATCGCGGTTTTACCCACTCCCTGCTGTTCGCCTTTGTGGTGCCGATACTCTGCGTGCTGATTGGCCGACGATGGTTCAGGGCCAGCCTGACGCGGTGCTGGCTGTTTTTAACCGTCTCGCTGCTGTCGCACAGCCTGCTGGATTCGATCACCACGGGCGGGAAAGGCGTCGGCTGGCTGTGGCCGTGGTCGGATGAACGGTTCTTCGCGCCGTGGCAGGTGATCAAGGTCGCGCCGTTTGCGCTGTCGCGCTACGCTACGCCGTACGGGCATCAGGTAATTATCTCGGAACTGCAGTGGGTGTGGCTACCGGGGGTAGTGCTGATGGGGTTGCTGTGGTGGAGAAAACGCGCGCGCTGATGCCCTCACCCCGGCCCTCTCCCACGGGGAGAGGGAGACAACCGAACGATCCCCTCTCCCTTAGGGAGAGGGTTAGGGTGAGGGTGGAAATTACTTACGGCGCCAGGTCGTTCCCTGCGGGCCGTCTTCCAGAATAATACCCATCTCAGTCAGACGGTTACGCGCCGCGTCCGCCGCCGCCCAGTCTTTCACCTGACGCGCCTCCAGGCGCGCCTTGATCAACGCTTCAATCTCCGCCACTTCGCCGTCGTCCGCCTGCGCGCCGCCCTGCAGGAACGCCTCCGGCTCCTGCTCCAGCAGGCCGAGCACGGAAGAGAGCTTGCGCAGATGCGACGCCAGCGCGTTGGCCGCGGCCATATCTTCTGACTTCAGGCGGTTGACCTCGCGCGCCATGTCGAACAGCACGGAGTACGCTTCCGGGGTGTTGAAGTCATCGTTCATCACCTCAATGAAGCGCGCTTCGAACGCCTCGCCGCCCGCAGGCGCAACGGATTTGTCGGTGCCGCGCAGCGCGGTGTACAGGCGCTCCAGCGCCGAGCGGGCCTGCTTGAGGTTCTCTTCGCTGTAGTTCAGCTGGCTGCGATAGTGGCCGGACATCAGGAAGTAGCGTACGGTTTCCGCGTCGTAGTACTTCAGCACGTCGCGCACGGTAAAGAAGTTGCCCAGCGATTTTGACATCTTCTCGCGGTCAACCATCACCATGCCGGAGTGCATCCAGTAGTTCACGTATTCGCCGCCGTGGGCGCAGGTGGACTGGGCAATTTCGTTTTCGTGGTGCGGGAACATCAGATCCGAACCGCCGCCGTGAATGTCGAAGTGTTTGCCCAGCTGCTTGCAGTTCATCGCGGAGCACTCAATGTGCCATCCCGGACGCCCTTCGCCCCACGGGGACGGCCAGCTTGGTTCACCCTCTTTCGACATCTTCCACAGCACGAAGTCCATCGGGTTACGCTTCACGTCGACCACGTCCACGCGCGCGCCGGCCTGGAGCTGCTCCAGATCCTGACGGGACAGCGAGCCGTAGGTCGGGTCCGTTGGCACGGAGAACATTACGTCGCCGTTTTCCGCCACGTAGGCGTGACCGCGTTCGATCAGCTTTTCGGTGATCTCGATAATTTCGTGGATGTGGTGCGTCGCGCGCGGCTCGCTGTCCGGGCGCAGAATGTTCAGGGCGTCAAAGTCCTTGTGCATCTCGACGATCATGCGATCGACCAGCGCCACGAAGCTTTCGCCGTTTTCGTTGGCACGCTTGATGATTTTGTCGTCGATATCGGTGATGTTGCGCACGTATTTCAGTTTATAGCCCAGAAAACGCAGGTAGCGCGACACCACGTCAAAAGAGACAAAGGTACGGCCATGGCCGATATGACAGAGATCGTAAACCGTGATTCCACACACGTACATGCCGACTTCCCCGGCATGGATAGGTTTAAATTCCTCTTTTTGGCGCGTCATTGTATTAAAAATTTTTAACATCGAAGATTCCATGTGAGACGTGTGTGGATAGTAACTTTTCTATCATACCCATTATTCATCGTCGAAGCAGCACACAATGCAAGGTGATCGCGTCCTGCGGTTATGCTATAACAGGCCCCTATATGTGACCCGAACGCGGGTCGATGCACCACAATAACGGAACAGGATGCAAAAATGGTTACTTTCCACACTAATCATGGCGATATCGTAATCAAAACCTTTGATGACAAAGCGCCTGAAACAGTTAAAAACTTCCTGGACTACTGCCGCGAAGGTTTCTACAACAACACCATTTTCCACCGCGTGATCAACGGCTTTATGATCCAGGGCGGCGGTTTCGAACCTGGCATGCGCCAGAAAGAGACAAAAGAAGCGATCAAAAACGAAGCGAACAACGGCCTGAAAAATACCCGTGGCACGCTGGCAATGGCCCGTACTCAGGCGCCACACTCCGCGACCGCCCAGTTCTTCATCAACGTGGCCGATAACGACTTCCTGAACTTCTCCGGCGAAAGCCTGCAGGGCTGGGGCTACTGCGTATTCGCAGAAGTGGTTGAAGGGATGGACGTGGTTGATAAGATCAAAGCCGTTTCCACCGGCCGCAGCGGCATGCATCAGGACGTTCCAAAAGAAGACGTTGTGATTACAAGCGTGACCGTCAGCGAGTAATTCGTGGCGACACTCTTTATTGCGGATCTGCATCTGCAAACGGAAGAACCGGCGATTACCGCCGGTTTTCTGCGTTTTTTACGCGGTGAAGCGAAAAGCGCCGACGCGCTGTATATCCTCGGCGACCTCTTTGAAGCCTGGATTGGCGACGACGACCCCAACCCGCTGCACCGTGAAATGGCCTCCGCCATTAAGGCGCTGGTTGAGTCCGGCGTTCCCTGCTATTTCATTCACGGCAACCGTGATTTCCTGATCGGCAGGCGCTACGCCCGCGAAAGCGGCATGACGCTGCTGCCGGAAGAACAGGTGCTCGACCTCTACGGCCGCAAGGTTCTGATCATGCACGGCGACACGCTGTGTACGGATGACGTCGGCTACCAGGCGTTTCGCGCCAAGGTCCACACGCCGTGGATCCAAAGGCTGTTCCTCGCCCTGCCGCTGTTTATCCGCAGCCGCATCGCCGCCAGAATGCGCGCGGGCAGCAGGGCCGCCAACAGCAGCAAATCGATGACCATCATGGACGTTAACCCGCAGGCGGTTGTCGACGTGATGGAAAAGCACCGCGTCCAGTGGCTGATCCACGGCCATACCCACCGTCCTGACGTCCACGAACTTATCGCTAGCGGCGAACCCGCCCATCGCGTGGTATTAGGCGCCTGGCACAGCGAAGGATCGATGGTGAAAGTCACGCCTGGCGGCGTCGAACTTATCGCTTTTCCGTTCTAAATATCCGTACGACTTTGCGGCGTCTTTAGCCGCGCAACCGTTTTCCTTGCCGATATTCCATGCTATTCTCTGTGCCCTCGAAAGCAGTGTGTTTCGCACCACAGGAGTTTTAAGACGCATGTCTTCCCGCAATAATCCGGCGCGTGTCGCCATCGTGATGGGGTCCAAAAGCGACTGGGCCACCATGCAGTTCGCCGCCGAAATCTTCGAAATCCTGGACGTTCCGCACCACGTTGAAGTGGTCTCCGCACACCGTACTCCCGATAAGCTGTTCAGCTTCGCCGAAGGCGCCGAAGAGAACGGCTATGAGGTGATTATTGCCGGTGCGGGCGGCGCAGCACACCTGCCGGGCATGATTGCCGCAAAAACCCTGGTGCCGGTGCTGGGCGTACCGGTACAAAGCGCCGCGCTGAGCGGCGTCGATAGCCTTTACTCCATCGTTCAGATGCCGCGCGGCATTCCGGTCGGCACGCTGGCGATTGGCAAAGCGGGCGCGGCCAACGCCGCCCTGCTGGCCGCGCAGATTCTGGCTACCCACGACAAAGGCTTGCGCCAGCGCCTGGCGGACTGGCGCAAAGCTCAGACCGACGAGGTGCTGGACAACCCGGACCCGCGGGGTGCGGCATGAAGCAGGTCTGCGTACTGGGTAACGGCCAGCTGGGCCGCATGCTGCGCCAGGCCGGCGAGCCGCTGGGGATTGCCGTCTGGCCCGTGGGGCTGGACGCCGAACCGGAAGCCGTTCCCTTCCACCAGAGCGTGATCACCGCCGAGATTGAGCGCTGGCCGGAGACCGCCCTGACCCGCGAGCTGGCGCGCCACAGCGCCTTCGTGAACCGCGACGTGTTCCCGATTATCGCCGACCGCCTGACGCAAAAGCAGCTGTTCGACAGGCTCGGGCTCGCCACCGCGCCGTGGCAATTGCTCTCGGATAAAGGCGAGTGGAACGACGTCTTCGCCATGCTCGGCGATCTGGCAATCGTTAAGCGCCGCGTCGGCGGCTACGACGGTCGCGGCCAGTGGCGGCTGCGCGCCGATGAAACCAACCAGCTGCCGGATGAGTGCTACGGCGAGTGCATCGTTGAGCAGGGCATCAACTTTAGCGGCGAAGTGTCGCTGGTAGGGGCACGCGCCCACGACGGCAGCACCGTGTTTTATCCGCTGACCCATAACCTGCACCAGGACGGCATTCTGCGCACCAGCGTGGCGTTCCCGCAGGCCAATGCCGCCCAGCAGGCGCAGGCGGAAGAGATGCTCTCGGCCATCATGCACGAGCTGGGCTACGTGGGCGTGATGGCGATGGAGTGCTTCGTCACCCCGTCCGGCCTGCTGATCAACGAGCTGGCGCCGCGCGTGCACAACAGCGGCCACTGGACGCAAAACGGCGCGTCCATCAGCCAGTTTGAGCTGCACCTGCGCGCCATTACCGGCCTGCCGATGCCGCAGCCGGTGGTGAACAGCCCGTCGGTGATGATCAACCTGATCGGCACCGATCTGAACGTCGACTGGCTGAAGCTGCCGCTGGTGCATCTGCACTGGTACGACAAAGAGGTGCGTCCCGGCCGGAAGGTGGGCCACCTGAACCTGAACGACGTCGACAACGATCGTCTGAGCGCCACGCTGGAAGCGATCGTCCCGCTGCTGCCGCCAGAATATGCCAGCGGCATTGTCTGGGCGCAGTCAAAACTGAAGTAAGTATCCCCCGCCGGGGAGTTGACCTTCCCCTTCCCCGGCGTACAATCCCGCCCATTGCTGCTCAGTTTTCTTCTGGAATAACCATGAACGATGGAACGGACTATCGCGCGATCCTCGCGTCCGATACCCCTTTAATCGACGTTCGCGCGCCGATCGAATTTGCCCAGGGCGCGATGCCCGCCGCAATCAACCTGCCCTTAATGAACGACGACGAACGCGCCGCCGTGGGGACCTGCTACAAGCGCCAGGGGCCCGAGGCGGCGCTCGCACTCGGCCATAGCCTGGTGAAGGGAAATATCCGCGAGGCGAGAATCACCGCCTGGCGCGAGGCCTGCCTTGCTAATCCCGGGGGCTATCTCTGCTGCGCGCGCGGCGGGCAGCGCTCGCACATTACGCAGGCCTGGCTCAAAGAGGCTGGCGTGGAGTACCCGCTGGTCGCGGGCGGTTATAAAGCCCTGCGCCAGACGGCGATTCAGGCTACCGCTGAACAGGTGCAAAAGCCGATGGTGCTGATCGGCGGCTGTACCGGCAGCGGCAAAACGCTGCTGGTGAAGCAGCACGCGCAGGGCGTGGATCTCGAGGGGCTGGCGCACCACCGCGGCTCGTCGTTTGGCCGCACGCTCACGCCGCAGCGCTCTCAGGCAAGCTTCGAAAACCACCTTGCGGTTGAGCTGTTGAAAAAAGACGCGGCGCGCTGGGTGCTGGAGGATGAAGGCAGGATGATTGGCTCTAACCACCTGCCGGAGTGCCTGCGGGATCGCATGGTTGAAGCCCCTATCGCCGTCGTCGAAGACCCGTTTAATGTTCGTCTTGAGCGCCTGCGCGAAGAGTATTTCGACCACATGTGGGCCGATTTTGCCGCCGCATACGGTGAAGAAGCGGGCTGGAAGGAGTACAGCGAATACCTGCACCACGGCCTGTATGCCATTCGCCGCCGCCTGGGGCTGCAGCGCTTTGCGGAGTTCACGGCACTTCTCGATGCCGCGCTGGCGGAACAGCAGCGTTCAGGCAGCACCGAGGCGCACTTCAGCTGGCTTGCGCCGCTGCTGAACGATTATTACGACCCGATGTACCGCTATCAGCTTGAAAAGAAAGCGGAGAAAATCGTTTTTCGCGGAACGTTCGAAGACATTGCCGAGTGGCTTGAGCGCTAGCGAAGTAAAAGCAAAACGGCAACCAGGTTGCCGTTTTGAATGCTTGTTCCCTCTCCCCATGGGAGAGGGTCAGGGTGAGGGCCTCAGGCCGCCTCCGGCAAAACGACCTTAGAAGTCGTAGCGCAGACGCACCAGGTTCATATCGCCCAGGTTGTCGGTGCTTGAGGTGAACACGTGTTCGTAATCCACGCGGAAGCCGTAGTCCAGCTGGAAGCTGATACCCACGCCGTTGTCGATGCGCTGGTAGTTACGACCGTTCACGTACTCGATGCGATCGCCCATGAAGTAAGGCTGGATAGATTTCACCGCGTACTGACCGATTGGGAATTTATACCCTGCGAAGTATTCAATACCCCACGCGTCGCCCGCGAAGTAGTTATCCGTAGAGACTTTTTTGGTGGTCAGGAAGTTCTGATACCAGCCGCCGCCTGCGGAGAAGGTCCAGTTATCCGGCGTCCAGCTCAGGGCCGTACCCAGGATGTTCTGATCGTAGGATTTGCTGTCGCCGTTTTGCGGGTTACGCATATCCGCGCGGGTGTAGTTCCAGGCTGCGCCCCAGGTCAGGTCGGTGGTCAGATGGTAATCCAGACCCAGCGAGCCGCCGCCTTTACGCTTGTAGCGCAGGCCGTTGCCCGGCAGGTATTCGCTGTCTTCAAACAGGTAGGAAGCATAGATGTCCGCATCGCCTACGGTTTTCTTGTATTTCAGCATCTGGCGTGAACGGTAGGAACCGTCGTAGTCGCCGTTGATCCCGTTACCCGGCGCCTGGCCGATCATGTCGTAGTCCCAGATATCGGTTTTTGCACCTACCACGTCATAGTAGACGCTGTTTTGCTGGCCGAAGGTCAGCGTACCCCAGGTATCGCTCTTCAGGCCGGTGTAAAGCATGCGGCGGCTGGTATCGTGCGCGCCGTCGGCGTAGTGGTTGTCCCAGTTGAACTGAGCAGGAATGTTCACGCCCAGCTCGTAATAGCTGATCCAGCTGATGTCATCAAACAGGTAGTAATCCGCCGCGAAGCGGAAACGGGTGCCGCCGTCGAAGCCGTTACGCTTATAGCCGTTTTTACCATCGTCGCCGGTCATGTTCTGAAACTGTGGACGGATGCTGCCGCCCACGGTGAAGTTCAGACGGCTCAGCGGGTTACCCGCCTGTGGATCTTGTTTCAGGATAGTGATTTCCGCCTGAGAAGCGAAAGACGTTAATGCCACCGCTGCGCCAATGGCTGCTGCCAGCGCTGTTGTTTTTATAGTCATTATTTTTCCTTGATAGACACGCTGCTAAATATTTAGCTGGTGAATATTAACTGGAAATAAAGGGGCTGTGTCGGCAGGTTTTTAATGATTTGTGCTACTAAACGTCCGGGTATTATCGTTTTGTGCTACCAGGGGATTACGCACCAGCATATAAACCGGTGCGTAATCATCACGACCGTAAACTAACTCGCGAACTGGCGGAACAGCGCCTTGCCCTTAAGCAGCCGCGTGCCAAGCCAGCCGCCGCACAGCGACAGTAATACCGCGCCGCCGACGGGCAGCGTCAGCCACAGTCGCAGATCGGGCTGCCACGGGAAGTCGAAGACCTTAGTTTGCAGCACCGCCAGCGCGGTTTCCGCGCCCACGGCAGCAACCAGACCGGCCACCAGCCCCAGCAGGGCAAACTCGCTCCAGAGCGTAGTGCGCAGCAGGCGCCTGCTGGCTCCCAGCGTGCGGTAGACCACCAGCTCCTGGTGGCGCTGACGCATGCCGACCTGCACCTGCGCCAGCAGCAGCAGCAGGCCGCAGATCGTCACCAACACCACCATCACCTCCAGCGCGCGGCTCACCTGCTCCAGCACGTGTCCTACCTGCTTCAGGATCGCGCCAATATCCAGCAGGCTGACCGTTGGAAACTCGCGGTTAAGCTGCGTCAGCATGCCGTTGCCGTTCTCCCAGCGGAAGCTCGTCAGCCAGCTCTGCGGCTGACCGTCCAGCGCGCCGGGCGGGAAGATAAAGAAGAAGTTCGGGCGAAGGCTTTCCCAGTCGACCTTGCGCAGGCTCGTCACCTTAGCGCTGAAGTCCTGGGTGTCGCCGGTGAAGGTCACGCTATCCCCCAGCCCCACGTTCAGGCGTTTCGCCAGCCCCTCTTCCATCGAGACCTCGCCCGCCTTCGGCGGCCAGCTCCCGGCGGTAATCGGATTATGGTCCGGGCGCGCGTCCTGCCACGTCAGGTTCAGCTCACGGTTAAGCGCTTCGTCCTTATTCCCCTCCGTCGGCTGGCCGTTAATCTGCGTCAGCCGCGCGCGAACGATCGGGTAGAACGATTCCGGGACAATCATATGCTCGGCAAGGAACGCCTTCAGCGGCGTGACCTGCTCCGGGGCAATGTTGATCAGAAAATAGTTCGGGCTCTCCGGCGGAAGCTGCTGCTGCCAGCGGTCCAGCAGATCGCCGCGCAGCACCAGCAGCAGCGCCAGCAGCATAAACGACAGCGAAAATGCCGAAAGCTGGCTCAGGGTTGACCACGGCTGGTGCAGCAGACGGTTCACCGCCAGCCGGATCGGCAGGGATTTAACCGTTAATGTCTTCAGGAGCTTAAGCAGCATCCAGCCCACCGCGCCGCACAGCAGAGCCAGCACAACGGCCCCCGCCAGAACGGCCCACAGCAGCGTACTGCCGCCCATCAGCCAGGCCAGCAGGCCCACCGCCACCGCGATGATGACCGGAAGATAGAACTTCAGCGGCCAGACGTTAGCCACCGCGTCGCGGCGCAGCACGCGCAGGGGCTGGGTCGCCAGCAGCAGCCGGTAAGGACGCAGCCCCACCAGCAGCGATATCACCGTCATCGCACCGATGGCCCACAGCCACGGCCAGAGGCTTGCCGGCGGTAACGCGGCGGGCAATACCGGTTTCAGCAGCACCATCAGCAGCTTTTCAAACAGCAGGCCTATTGCGCCGCCGGTCACGGCAGACAGGGCAAGCACCATCAGCCACTGGCCGACGATCAGCCTGCGCAGCTGCGCCCTGCCCGCGCCGAGGGTTTTGAGGATCGCCACCAGATCGTAGCGGCTGCGGCAGTAGTGCCCCATCGCCACGGCGACGGCCGCCACGGCCAGCAGCAGGGTTAACAGCGCCGAAAGCAGCAGGAACTGCTGGGAGCGCTCAAGGGATTTGCCCAGCGCCCCCTCGTCCTGCTCAAGCCCGAACCAGCGGTGCTCCGGCTTAAGCTGCGGCAGCAGCCACTTTTCATACGCCGCCAGCTGCTCGGGCGCGCCGCCAAACTTGTAGCGCCAGGTGACGCGGCTTCCCGGCTGAACGGCATTGGTCTTTGCCACGTCCGCCGTGTTCATCAGCAGGCGCGGAGCAAGCTGGAACGGATTGAAGCCGGAATCAGGCTCCTGCACCACCTCCCCGGCAATTTTCAGCGTGGCGTCGCCAACGTCGATGCTGTCGCCCGCTTTTAAATTAAGCAGCGCCATCAGGCGCGGGGCCAGCAGCACCGTGCCGGGCCGCGGCTTCAGGCCCGGCGGGCTGGTCTGCAGCTCGCCGTACATCGGGTAAATGCCATCGACGGCCTTAACGCTGGCCAGCTGTGGCGTATCCCCCGCGAAGGTCATGGTCTGGAAGGTGATTTGCTCCCCCACCTTCAGCCCCAGCCTGCGCGCTTCCTCTACCCAGGCCGGGGAGATTGCGCGGGAGCTTTGCAGCGTGCGGTCGCCCGCCATAAATTCGCGGCTCTGCTGGCTTAAGCCTTTTTCCATGCGGTCGCTTACGCTGCCGAGCGCCAGCACGCACGCCACCGCCAGGCTCAGCGCCAGCCAGACGATCAGCAGCGAGGGCGAGCGCCATTCGCGCCAGAACCAGCGGGCAATCATGCTTCCTCCTGAAGAACACCGTTCACCAGGCGCAGGCGTCGGTCGCAGCGCGCCGCCAGCTGCGGATCGTGCGTGACCAGAATCAGCGTGGTGCCGTGTTCGCGGTTGAGCGAAAACAGCAGGTCGGCAATTTTGTCCCCGGTTTTACGGTCCAGGTTGCCGGTCGGCTCGTCGGCAAACAGCACTTCGGGGCGGCCGTTAAACGCGCGCGCCAGGGCCACGCGCTGCTGTTCTCCGCCGGAAAGCTGCGCCGGAAGATGATCGAGGCGTTTTCCCAGCCCCAGCTGTTCCAGAAGCGCTTTGGCGTGATCGCGGCTCTGGCGGGTATGTTCGCCGCGCAGCAGGCCCGGCAGCTCGACGTTTTCCAGCGCGTTGAGCGTGGGAATGAGCATGAAGGACTGAAAGACGAAACCGATATGTCGAGCGCGCAGCGCGGCGCGCGCCTCTTCGTCCAGGGCGTGCAGCGGCTGGCCCACCAGGTGCACCTCGCCGCTGCTGCCGTCGTCCAGCCCGGCTAAAATCGCCAGCAGCGTGGACTTGCCGGACCCCGACTCCCCGATCAGCGCGATGGTTTCGGCGCGTTTGACAACGAGTTCAACTCCGGTAAGGATGGAAAGCTCGTGCTCCCCCTGACCGACGGACTTCTTAAGATGATGAACTTCAACACTGTTTTCCGCTGGCATTTGCCCTTCCTGTTTTTGATGCTGATGACCTTCCGCGCGGCGGCAGCGGACACGTTACTTGTTCTCGGCGATAGCCTGAGCGCAGGCTATCGCATGGCGGCGAATGCCGCCTGGCCCGCTCTGCTCAGCGATAAATGGCAGACCAAACCGGCGGTGGTAAACGGCAGCATCAGCGGCGATACGTCGCAGCAGGGGCTGGCGCGCCTGCCAGCGCTGCTCAAGCAGCACCAGCCGCGCTGGGTGCTGGTCGAACTCGGCGGCAACGACGGCCTGCGCGGCTTCCAGCCTCAGCAAACCGAACAAACGCTGCGCACCATTTTACAAAGCATCAAAGCCGCTGACGCGCAGCCGCTGCTGATGCAAATTCGCCTGCCCGCTAACTACGGACGCCGCTATAATGAAGCCTTTAGCGCAATCTACCCGAAGCTTGCAAAAGAGTTCGATATTCCCCTGCTGCCGTTTTTCATGGAAGAGGTTTATCTGAAGCCTCAGTGGATGCAGGACGACGGGATCCACCCCAATCGCGACGCGCAGCCGTTTATTGCCGACTGGATGGCAACGCGGCTCGCTCCTTTAGTTAACCATGACTCGTCAAAAAGCTGAGTTCATGACAGGTAAAGTTATGCAAAAATCGGTCTTAATTACAGGATGTTCCAGCGGTATTGGTCTTGAAAGCGCCCTTGAGCTGAAGCGCCAGGGATTTTGGGTGCTGGCGGCCTGCCGCAAGCCCGAAGATGTCGCCCGCATGAACGGCATGGGCTTAACCGGCGTGCAGCTCGATCTGGACTCTCCGGAGAGCATTGAACGCGCCGCCGATGAGGTTATTGCCCTGACCGACAACCGTCTGTACGGGCTGTTTAATAACGCCGGCTACGGCGTGTACGGCCCGCTGCAAACCTTGTCCCGCGACCAGCTTGAGCAACAGTTTTCCGCCAATTTCTTCGGCGTTCATCAGCTCACGATGCGCCTGCTGCCCGCCATGCTGCCCCACGGCGAGGGCCGTATCGTCATGACCTCCTCGGTCATGGGCCTGATCTCCACGCCGGGACGCGGCGCGTACGCGGCAAGCAAATATGCGCTGGAGGCCTGGTCCGACGCCCTGCGCATGGAGCTGCGCCACAGCGGAATCAAGGTGAGCCTGATTGAGCCCGGCCCCATTCGCACCCGCTTTACCGAAAACGTTAACCAGACGCAGGCGGATAAACCGGTCGAGAACCCCGGCATTGCCGCCCGGTTTACCCTCGGGCCCGACGCCGTCGTCGCTAAAGTGCGCCATGCTTTTGAGAGCGAGCGTCCGAAACTGCGCTATCCGGTGACGCTTGTCACCCACGCGGTGAGTCTGCTCAAGCGCCTGCTGCCGGGCCGCGTGATGGACAAAATTTTGCAGGGCTGAGTTGAAGCCTCGTCGCGCATCCCCATGTATAGAACAAACCGATAAACAGAGAAGGCCGCATGTCCGCACAGAATATCGTAAACATTAACGAAGCAAACCTGCACCAGACGCTCGAACAGTCGATGACAAAACCGGTGCTGTTCTACTTCTGGTCTGAGCGCAGCCAGCACTGCCTTGAGCTAACGCCCGTACTCGAGCGCCTTGCCGCGCAGTACAACGGCCAGTTCCTTCTGGCAAAACTGGACTGCGACGCCGAGCAGATGGTGGCCTCGCAGTTTGGCCTGCGCGCCATTCCGACCGTCTATCTGTTCCAGAACGGTCAGCCCGTTGACGGCTTCCAGGGGCCGCAGCCTGAGGAGGCGATCCGCGCCCTGCTGGATAAAGTGCTGCCGCGCGAAGAAGAGCTGAAGGCGCAGGAAGCCATGGCGCTGATGCAGGAAGGCAAGTACGACGAGGCGCTGCCGCTGCTGAAAGAGGCGTGGCAGCTGTCCAACCAGGACAGCCAGATTGGCCTGCTGCTGGCGGAAACGCAGATTGCCCTGCACCGCTCAGAAGAGGCAGAAGCCGTGCTGAAAACCATCCCAATGCAGGATCAGGACACCCGCTATCAGGGCCTGGTGGCGCAGATTGACCTGCTCAAGCAGGCGGCAGATACGCCGGAGATTCAGCAGCTTTCGCAGCAGGTTGCCGACAACCCGGCCGACGCCGCGTTGGCCAGCCAGCTGGCGCTGCAGCTGCATCAGGTAGGGCGCAACGAAGAGGCGCTGGAGCTGCTGTTTGGCCATTTGAAAACGGATCTGGCAGCCGCGGACGGCCAGGCGCGCAAGATGTTCCAGGAGATTCTGGCCGCGCTGGGAACGGGTGATGCGCTGGCGTCGAAGTACCGTCGCCAGCTTTACGCTCTGCTTTACTGATGAAAGCGCCCGGTGGCGCTCGCGCTTACCGGGCCTACAAAACGCGAGTCGGCGGTGCCGCCCGGCACATTCACCGCTCGTTCTTCAACTGCGTCACCACCAGCTGATGGCGCGCGTTGTAAAACTTCCGATACGTTAAGTAGCAGGCAATAATGGTCGACAGGCTTGCCGTAGACAGCAGCATAAACGTGACCATAATTTGATACTTGATCGCCTTCACCGGGTCGATCCCGGCAAAAATCAGCCCCGACATCATCCCCGGCAGGCTTACCAGCCCCACCGTTTTTGCGGAATCTACCGTTGGGATCAGCGACGAGCGAATGCTGTCGCGTATCAGCCTTGCGGAAGCCATCTTCGGCGTGGCGCCCAGGCTGAGCTTCTCCTGAATCTGCTGCTGTTCGCTGCTAAAGCGCTGCCCAAGATTGTTGTAGCACAGCCCGACCGCCACCATCGCATTGCCCGCAATCATCCCGGAAATCGGGATCACCTGCATCGGCGTGAACGCAATTGAGCCGGAGAAGACCAGTACCGCCAGCGTCAGCGCCGTACCGGCAGTAATCGCGATAAATGAAGAGGTAAAGGCCTTATCAATATACTTGCTGCGCTTTTTCGCATTCCACGCCGCGTTGAAGCAGATGAACAGCACCATCAGCAGCGTGAGTACCGCGTGGTCAACGTTAAAGATGTATTTGAGGACGTAGCCCACGATCACCAGCTGGATCACCGCGCGGCAGATGCTCCAGATGATATCCTTCTCCAGCCCCAGCTTTTCCCGGTTGCTGACGACAATCGCAACCAGTACCAGCACCATCGAAAACGCCAGCGATTCGTTGGTAATATTATGTTCACCCATGATGTGCCTCCTGCTGGCTGCGACCGTGCGCCCGCAGCGTTATCACGTCGTCCGCGTGTTCTATTTCGTTTGAATCGTGCGTAACCCACAGCACGGCAATATTTTGCTCTTTCGCGTAGCGATGAATAATGTCATTCACGTTGCGCTTGTTTATCTCGTCCAGCGCGCTGGTAATTTCATCCAGCAGCAGAACGCGGGGCAAAAACTGCAGGTTGCGGATCAGCGAGATGCGCTGCTTTTCGCCGCCCGAAAGTTCAGAGATGGATTTGGTCAGCGTCTCCTGCGGCAGGCCAAAGCGCGCCAGATCGGCGGAAAGCCGCTCGGGTTCAGGCGTCTTGTTGCGGATCTGCCAGGGGAATATCAGGTTGTCGTACACCGTGTCGCCAAAAAGGGTCGGCGTTTGCACCGAATACGAGACCTGCTGGCGATACGCTTCAGGAGAGAGCGTGGCAACATCCTTTCCCTCGAAAAAAAGCGCGCCCGACGTTGGGCTTAGCAGCGAGGCTATAATTTTCAGCAGCGTGCTTTTTCCGCAGCCGGACGGCCCGGTAATCAGCCGAAACTCGCCCGGGGAGACGGTAAAATTAACGTTTTCAAGGATTGTGGTTTCACCCACGCGGTAGCCGATATCCGCGATTGTTAAAACCGCGTTATTGTCCTTCATAGTATTTCCTGTCCTCATCCCAATAATTAGCAGTAGTCTACGGCGATTAGTGATTGTAAGGCGACTTTCCTCGTATACTTACACTCAACAAACGGTCACTTATTTTCGCAGAAGCATGCAAAACAGGAGGTTTTTATGCTCATCGTTGTTCCGGTCCTTATCTTTGTGGTGCTGGTTATCGTCGGTGCCGGAGTCAAAATCGTGCCGCAGGGATACCAGTGGACCGTCGAGCGCTTCGGGCGCTACACCAACACCCTGCAACCGGGCCTGAGCCTGATTGTGCCGTTCATGGACAGGATTGGTCGTAAGATCAACATGATGGAGCAGGTGCTGGATATCCCGTCTCAGGAAGTGATTTCCAAAGACAACGCCAACGTCACCATCGATGCGGTCTGCTTTATTCAGGTGATCGACGCGCCGAAGGCCGCGTACGAGGTCAGCAACCTGGAGCTGGCGATTGTGAACCTGACCATGACCAACATCCGCACCGTGCTCGGCTCGATGGAGCTGGACGAGATGCTCTCCCAGCGCGACAGCATCAACACCCGCCTGCTGCACATCGTTGATGAGGCCACCAATCCGTGGGGCATCAAGGTCACGCGCATTGAGATCCGCGACGTACGCCCACCGGCAGAGCTGATTGCCTCCATGAACGCGCAGATGAAGGCCGAGCGAACCAAGCGCGCGTACATTCTTGAAGCCGAAGGCGTGCGCCAGGCCGAGATCCTCAAGGCGGAAGGGGAAAAGCAGTCGCAGATCCTGAAGGCCGAGGGCGAGCGCCAGTCGGCGTTCCTGCAGGCAGAAGCGCGTGAACGTTCAGCGGAAGCGGAAGCCCGCGCCACCCAGATGGTCTCCGAGGCAATTGCCTCCGGTGATATCCAGGCGGTGAACTACTTTGTGGCGCAGAAATATACCGACGCGCTGAAGGAGATTGGCTCTGCCAATAACAGCAAAGTGGTGATGATGCCGCTGGATGCCAGCAGCCTGATGGGATCTATCGCCGGGATCGCCGAGCTGATAAAAGACAGCGGCAACGAGCGTAGAAAATGATTGAGCTTATCGTCGCGCATCCGCACGCCTTTTGGCTGAGCCTTGGCGGCCTCCTGCTCGCCGCCGAGATGCTCGGTGGTAACGGCTATTTACTGTGGAGCGGCATCGCCGCGGTGATCACGGGCCTGGTTATCTGGCTGCTGCCCTTCGGCTGGGCGTGGCAGGGCGCGCTGTTTGCCGTGTTAACCCTGGCCGCCGCCTGGCTGTGGTGGCGCTGGCTGAGCCGCCAGGTGAAGGCGCAAAAGCCCGCAGACGCCCGGCTTAACCAGCGCGGCCAGCAGATTATCGGCCAGCGCTTTACGCTGGACACCACGCTGGTGAACGGTCGTGGTCACATGCGCGTGGGCGACAGCTCATGGCCGGTTGTTGCCGGTGAGGACCTCGCTGCCGGAACGCAGGTTGAGGTCGTGGCGGTCGAAGGGATTACGCTGCGGGTTAGGGCCTGCTAGGCGTTGGCCTTGCGGTGACAGCAGCCGGAAAGGTTGTCGATAATCGGGCAGTCGGCGCTGTCATCTCCCGGGCAGGAATCTGCCAGCTGTAGCAGCTGTTCGCGCATCGACTGCAGTTCGATGATATGGCGTTCAATCTCCGCCACCTTTTCCAGCGTGCGCTTTTTCACGTCGGCGCTGTGGCGCTTCGGATCGTTAAACAGGTTCACCAGCTCGCCGCACTCTTCAAGGTTAAACCCGACCTGCCGCGCCTGGCGCAGCAGCGTCAGTTCGTCGAGGTGCCGCTGCGTATAGCTGCGGTAGCCGTTTTCGCTGCGCAGCGGCGGCGTTACCAGCCCCTTCTCTTCATAAAAGCGGATCGCTTTACTGGTTAACCCGGTTTTTTTGGCAACATCGCTGATATTCACATTTCCCCCTTGACCTTCCCCTTGATGGTGGGATTCTGACAGGCGCAGCCCCGTAAGGTACTGCGCCGAATCAGTATTTTACAGACTTAACTAGCCCTCAAATCCCCCGCTTTGCCTCCAATCTGTGGACACAATGTGGACATTCCGCTGAGGGGATTATAGCTCACCGCGTCCATTAAATAATCAGGCGCGAAGTGTGCGTAAACCATCGTTTGAGAAATATCCGCATGCCCCAAAATTCGCTGCAAGGCAATTATGTTGCCCCCTTTCATCATGAAATGCGTTGCGAATGTATGGCGCAAAGCATGGGCCGCCTGCCCGTCTGGCAAGTTGGGCTTCGCTTCTTTCATCCTTAAACGGAACGTTTTATAACTGACACGGAAAAGCCGCCCTGATTCCCTGTCTTTGATTATCCTGGCAATATCATCCGATATCGGCACAACGCGCCTTTCGCCGTTCTTTGTCAGGGTAAACATGACTCTGTTACCGACAATGTTTTCGGCTTTCAGGCTATATGCCTCCCCCCATCTTGCGCCAGTAGCCAGCAGCAGAATGGCAATGCGGTAGTAATCACCTGAACATAGCGAAAGCAGCCGATCCACTTCGGACTGGGTGAGATATGACATTTCCGTTTTGGGTTCCTTCAAGGCCTTAACCGATGTGACAGGGTTTTCACCGTGAAACTCATCTATTTCAGCCATTGACTTGAAAATCCCACTCAACGCGAAAAGGTCATGGTTTATCGTTGAAGCCTTGATTCCCTGCTCCAGCCGATATGCCCGGTAATCAATAATGCACCGCGCATCAAGCTGGTAAAGCATGGGATCGCCCATATCAAGACAGATACAATTCACCGCACTAAGCCTACGATTTGCGTAGTTCTTATTGCGGCCGATCAGCTGCCACCAAAGCGCGATAAACTCGCTTAACTTCCGTTTGTCTGCCGGTTTGTTCAGATAATCATGATTCTGAAATTTGGCGATGATACTGCGCTCAAATGCGTGCGCTTCTGCCTTTCTGTCAAACTTCCGCCGAATGCGTTTTCCATCGCGCCCGCGCGGCCTTACATCCACTTCATAGCGACCATCTTCGAGTTTCTTAACGGACATAAGAAGACCCTCCGATTGTCAGTTCACTATCCTGGTAACAAATAGTGAAAATGTAATGTTTATATAACGTTAGCCAGTCTGTTTCCCGGATGGGTCTGATTGCGTTGTTTCTTGCCCATAGTGTGCGAGAGCCGGTGCGATCTGGCCCCGGCTTGGGTCGATCCGGTCATACATAAACCAGTCTTGATATTTGTTAAATCTGGGGTGTCCAAAGATTTTCACTGCTGCCTCCAAAGTCATTTTGGATTTATTACGTTCATATCCGTGATAAGTCGTGTAGTTAAGCCCTACTAAATCAACCAGTTGTTGTTTAGTTAGTCGTTCAGAGTCACGGATCAGGGATAGTTTTTCACCTTGGGAAATTGACACGATTACGAGATCTCCATATAGTTACCCACATACGAGACATTTACCTCAAGTTGAGACAATGTCATGTAAGCCACAAATGAGCTTAACAAGCCTCATAAATGGTTAACTTAGGAGTCTAACAAATGACACAATCACGAGAAATCGAATTAAACGCGGGATCTCAACATTTACGTCAATTCCCGCTGGACAACGCCCGCATTGCCCGCACTTGCAAAATGACCAGCACGCAGGCTGAAAGCATCCGGGATATGAATAACGAAGAACTGCAAAAACAGATTTTCGTTACGCCGGTCGAGTTTGCTTATCTGACTGGCCGGACCTTAAAGAGCGTTCGCAACCTGATGGATCGCGCGCAACTGCCAGTTCACCGTGAAGGTATGCCCGGTTCGAAACGTCCTAAGCGTTTCATCATGCTGCAAGAGTATTGGGCCGCCGTCGCACATTGCCGGGCGCTTATTACCCCAGAAGAAAGGCACTACATTGATCGCCTTATGAGCGATAAGAAAACCTATCGCCGTATAACTGGGAGCACGCATCAAGCCCACAAGCGTACCAGCCGCAGCGCAATGAATGTATTGCGTCCACGTCCATGTGTTTGAGTAAGGAGATCATTATGGATATGACGCAATGCCCCTCGTTCGCCAGCCTGTTAACTAAAGGCCAGCAGATAACGCACCGCGCCCACTCCCGTGGCTGGATTGAAACCCCGGACGGCCGCTTCTTCCAGCCAAAGGCAGCCGACGTGCAATTCATCAAACAGTCACGTTTGCCTTTTATGTCTCGCCCGCGCAATAAACGCCGCTGGTTCGCCCGCCTGATGGGTATCTTCGCTTAGTTCTGGTGAGGTGGATATGTTCATGGATAAAGCAGGACAGCAACCAGGGCGCCGCCGTTTTCTGGAACAACGTGCCCGACTGCAAGCCAGTTTAAACGCCAACCGCGTGAACGATACGGCAACCCGCTTCAATCGCCTGGATGAAACTCGCAAGAAAGTGGTTTTCATCCTGGCGAATGATGCGGCCAGCCGCGTGGCCGGTTTACCACAACTGACCCGCCGCCACCTGAATTTAGCTTTTGCAGATCTGACCGAAGCGGAACAAACCTGCCTGATGATGGGGATTAAGCGCCTTTCAAAGTTCGCGGCGTCAATGCCGTGGGAATTTGAGGACTACGCCGCGCCCCGCGCTGAAATGCAGGCTTTACGTGACAAGCCGCCAGAGCCAGACAAACCAACCAATTAACAAATAACTGACCACAAAAAAGAAACAGGCGCTAACGCGTCGGGCTTCTTGCACCCTGGAGAAAATAAAATGATTCGTTCGCTTGTGAAATGGCCTGGTGGTAAAAGCCGCGTAATTCCCGATCTGCTGCCTGTACTACCAAAGGCGGATTGCCTGGTTGAACCGTTCGTCGGCGGTGCCTCTGTTTTCCTCAATACTGAATATCGCCGTTATATCCTGGGTGATATTAATCCCGACCTGATAAACCTTTACCGCCAGATAACGCGCTGGCCGGATGCGGTCATTAACGCGGCCCGCCCGTTGTTTAAGGTGTATGGCGATAAAGACGGTTATCAGTGGGTCCGGGATGATTTCAACGCCCGTGCCAGAGATAATCTTTCTTCGCGTGAGGTTTTCGAAAACGGCCCGGACGCGGGCAAGGTTCTTCGCGCTGCGCAATTCATTTATCTGAATCGCCATGGCTATAACGGCGTTGTGCGCTACAACCGCCAGGGCGGATATAACGTTCCATTTGGAAAGCATAAAACCCCGCCATACTTCCCCGAAGAACAGATCCGCTTGTTCTCTGAAAAGGCCAACGACACGAAAGCCGTTTTCGTTTGTTGCGACTACCAGAGCACATTAAAAATCATGATTGGCAGCGATGCCGTTATCTACTGCGATCCGCCGTACCTTCCAGCTAGCGAAACAGCCAATTTTACCCAGTACCACACCGCCCCGTTTGGTGAGAAGCAACACCGCCAGTTAGCTGCTGCCCTGCTGGCTGCCAACCGCCTGACTGGTTCGCCGGTGATCCTGTCAAACAGTGATACCCCCGCCACCCGTGATATTTACAGCGCTTTCAAATTCCAGGAAATCAGCGTTAACCGTTCGGTTAGCGTGAACGCCATTACCAGGGGAGCCGCCAGCGAGGTGATCGGCGTCCTCAAAGTGTGCGACGCCTGCGGGCGTGCCGGTGGTGGTTGCTGCCCTGATTGCGGCCCGTGTGCCGGATATTCACCTTGGATAGGCTTCGATCCCGCAAAAGATGTCGAGGTGTTTTGATGGCTACCCGTTTGCAGATTTCATGCGCCGCCCCGCTGGGCGTAAGCAAGCGTGCAACCGCTGAATTAAGCCAGTACGCGAGAGGCCGGAAAAATTATTCCCGCATACGGCCACACCATTACCTGGTGATCCGTCTGGGTTGCCGCTGGCGTTTATTAAGTAAGGACGGCGGCAAGGTCTGGTCATTGCTGACCCACGAAAAGTACAACGTGGAGAGCAAAAAATGACAGTCGCCTATTACAACGAAATTGATCCATTTGCAGCCCAATGGCTACGCAACCTTATTGCTGCCGGTCTTATCGCCCCCGGCATTGTTGACGAACGGAGCATTGAAGATGTCACACCAAACGACTTGCGCGGATTTACTCAAGTCCATTTCTTCGCAGGGATTGGTATTTGGTCATATGCCCTGCGCCGTGCTGGCTGGCCGGACTCCCGCCCAGTCTGGACAGGGTCTTGTCCATGCCAGCCTTTCAGCGCGGCAGGCAAAGGAGAAGGGTTTGCTGACGAGCGGCACTTATGGCCCGCCATGCATTGGCTGGCTGGGCAGTGCCGCCCTCTCGTTATCTTTGGCGAGCAATCTGCGAGCGCTGACGCAAACGACTGGATCGACCTTGTACAAGCTGACGTGGAAGGAATGGGTTATGCCTTCGGGGCGTGCGCGTTTCCGTCTGCGAGCGTCGGCGCACCGCATATCCGGGACAGGGCTTACTGGGTGGCCGACGCCGACCGCAAGCAATACGAAAAATGCCTACCAGGACGCGGAGAAAGTGATTGCACGAAAACTTGCTGGTCGCCAGTCGAACTTGCAGGACTTCGCCTGTCTGGCGGGGTGGCCGACACCAGCGGCAAGAGATCACAAGGGGGGGTATCAGGGCGGAAGGATGCGCAACGGGAAATTATCCACGGACACACTGGACGTGGTAGCCCAGATAGCGGATGCGGCCCGGTTAACGGCTTCTGGGGATCTGCTGACTGGCTGTTTTGCAGGGATGAAAAGTGGCGGCCAGTTGAACCCGAACTTATCCCGCTGGTTGATGGGGATTCCGCAAGAGTGGGAAAAATCCGCGCCTACGGAAACGCCGTCAACGCTGAAGCGGCAACGGCGTTCATAAAAGCTTACATGATGGGGGCGTCCGGTGTCTGACGTCTTCGCATGGGAGTGGAACAAGCCCCGCCCCGCTATCGGGGCGTTTACCTTTGAATCTGCAAAGCTCGCCCCGCTCGCCGGGGCTGTGGCGCATCATCCTGCCGTTGAAAAGCATATTGACCGGCTTATCAAACGCGCCGGTTATAACCCGGCAGAGGTTCGCAATCGTGAAGCGCTGATCCATGCGCTGGACAAATACGAGCCGCACGGCCTGCCGTTTTCAGTACATCAAGAGATCGTCAGAAACGATATGGCCGCCGCAAAGGCCGCCGCAGCCGCATGGGCCAGCACGCCGGAAGGTGTGGAGGCCCGTTTGTTGTCTGAGCCGTTCTTTATCCGCGAAGTCTGGCGCAAAAAAATCGACTGGCTGCGTGCCAACCGTGAAGCCCGACACATTAATGATTTTCTTATGGGAACCGTGAAAAAATCATTACTGCGTCTTGATATCGTGCGCAGCAAGCAAGGAGTTTCGACAAACGTTAACAGCGAACTGGCCGCCTACTGGCATGGCCGCTGGCAACGCCTTGCGGATTTCACAAAGCGGGAGGCGTTAAGCGCCGCTCATGAAATTGCCAACCGTCTGGCTGAAATGCTTGAAACCGAATGCGCCGCTTTGGGCCTGACCGCCGAGGGCATGAGCGTTGAAGAACTGGACTGGATATATTGCCATCTGGGCCGCGAAATGCTGGCCCTCCGCGTTGTCCCTCCTGCATGGACCGCACCGTGGGAACGTGAACGGATTTTTACCGCCATTCTAAAAATGTGCTCCCCTGAGTGGTGGGGCCGTAAAATCTGGCGTCTTCGCTGCGACTGGCGCGAAAACCAGTTGCGTGCAATCGGTGCGGTTCACCGCAAGGCCCACGCCTATGTAAGCGCCTCAAGCCTGATTGAATGGCAGGAACAGCGCCGTAAAAGCCGCGAGTTTTTCAAGAGCCATGAGCTTGTCGACGAAGACGGCAACGTTTCATCACTTGAAGATATGATAAACAAGTCCACGTCCAATCCGGCTATACGCCGCCATGAGCTTATGGCGCGTATGGCTGGCGTTGAGCTTGTGGCCCAGAGTCGTGGCGATGTGGGCGTCTTCCTGACCATCACTTGCCCGTCCAAATATCACAGTAACGTCGAATCAGGTCACCATAACGGCAAGTGGAATCACACCACCGTTGCCCAGGCGCAGCGGTATCTATGCCGCGTCTGGAACCGCGCAACCGCCAAACTGAAACGTGAAGATTTGCGCCCTTATGGTTTCCGTGTCGCAGAGCCACACCACGACGGGACGCCGCACTGGCACGCCCTGTTATTCATGCCGCAGGCGGAAGTAAAAGCCACGGTCGCAATATTGCGCGAATACTTCACCAAAGAAGACCGCGCCGAACTGGGCCGCAATACCGGCGCTCGCTTCAAGTCCAAAAAAATGGACCCGCGCAAAGGGTCAGCAACGGCCTATATCGCGAAATACATTTCCAAAAATATCGACGGCCACGCGCTGGCCGGTGAGCTGGACGATGAGACGGGTAAGCCGCTAAATGAAACGGCCAAATATGCAATGGCCTGGGCATCGCTTCACCGCATCCGCCAGTTTCAGCCGCTGGGCCAGCCTCCTGTGTCCGTTTATCGCGAACTGCGCAAACTGAGCAACCAGCTAACCAACCAGCGCAAAATTGCGAATACCTTCAAGCGTGGCGCGGCAATGCTGGCCGATCCAGAAATGGATGCGGTTTGCGCTGCTGCCGATGTGGGTTGCTTCGCTACATACATTTTGCGCCAGGGCGGTGTGTTGATCCCGCGTGAAAACTATGTCGTCCGCCTCGCCTATAAGCCAGCCGATGAAATGAATGCCTACTGTGAGATCCCGGATAAGGTCTTTGGCGTCTGGTCGCCACGGCTGGGGGAGCAGTCGCGCATTTGCACGCGCCTGGTCAAGTGGACAATCCGCGCCAAATCCAAAGCCACCACTGGGGCCCAAACCGGCCCCGGTTTGGGGGTTGACCTTTTGCCGTCGCCACCCGGCGACGCTTGGAGTTCTGTCAATAACTCTACGGAAGACGAAAAAAACACCGTTTTTTCCCCCCAGGGTGGTGCTTCAGCAGGGTCAGAAATGACTGTGCCAGCTGACGTGGAGGAAATGACAGAAGATTCAGAGGAAGAAATGGTCGATTTTGAAAATATGGATGCGGCCACACGGCGCAAGCTGGTTCGCCGGTTGCGGGAAACGCCGGTAAGGAGGGTCAAAAATGATTCACCTTATGACCCTGGCAGTGAACTGGACGTCGCGTGGCGGGCTGCAGTAGAGAAAATCAACGCAAAATCGGCTGAGGAAAGCGCCAGACGTGCCGCACTTGCGCCAGCGGTTGCCAGTTTACTGGCGGATGCCTCCCTTTATGCGCTGGATATCTCCGAAGCCCAGGCAATTTCACTGCTGAAAGGCAGCAGGCTGGAAATTAACGGGCAGGTTTATCGCGCCAGTTCAGACGGCAAGTTAATCACGCGTCAGCAACACGACGAATCCAGCACAGTAAACAAATTATGGGAACGGCTGCGAGATAACCACGGCGTTGATGTGTCGCGGTTGCGGTTCGATCCGGTCGGTGAATACAGAAAGATGGTGGCCGCCGCTAAGAGTCAGCCACCAAAGCTATAAGTAAATCGCGCGGGCCGCTGCAACTTGTTGCTGTGGTCGGCGTGATTCTGCGGGGCGGGCGGCAAAGAGCCCGCGGGTACTGCACTGTCAACAATGACGGTCCGGTACCAAAGGTCAGAGCCACTTATGACAGTGCTGGCCATTCGCATCGAGTACGGTCGTTTTTGACCGTGCTGCAGGTTAAAAATGACAGTGTCGTCAGGAGATTTACATGACATATCTGGGAAGCAAGGCCGCCAGCGGCGTCTATCAAAAAATCATTGCGGAAATGCCGCCGCACGATACTTACATTGAAACGCACCTGGGCAGCGGCGCGGTGATGTTCTTCAAGCCGCCAGCAGGGCAAACGGTAGGCATTGATAAGAATGAGGAAGCCTTATTGTTGACCAAGTCGCGCTGGAAAGAAAAAGGGTTAACTCCTCCAGATATTCATTTTCATCATGGTGATGCGGTTAGCTTTCTGGAGGGCTTTTTTGATTTTACCAGTGCTGGCCGTGTGCTGGTTTACGCCGATCCGCCGTATCTGCCGGAAACGCGCACTAGTCGGGCCCGCTATCGCTATGAATATTCGGTTGCAGATCATGAGCGGTTATTGTCGTGCCTGGGCAGCCTGCCGCAAAATGTTTCCGTTATTCTTTCCGGCTACCCATCGCAGCTTTATGACGAACGGTTAACAGGCTGGCGCAGCAAAGAATTTCAGGCGATGACACGCGGCGGAGTGCGAACGGAAAAAATCTGGATGAACTATCCAGAGGGGAAAGCATATTCGCACGCCTTTGCTGGTAAAGATTACAACGACAGGGCCAGAATAAAACGAAAGGTCGCACGCTGGCGGGATAAGTTCGCCGCCTTGCCTCCTGCTGAACGGCTGGCGATCATGACGGCCCTTTGTGAAGTCGAATAAAAAAAAGCCCGCTTGATGCGGGCTTCTTTTATGCGGTCTGGCCGTTGAGCAGGTCCAGCGCGAACTGGCGTTCTTCTGGCTTGAGCCGGTCAATCAGGAATTTGACCAGCTTGTTACCGGTCAGCCCGCTGGGGCTGAGAGTGTGAGAAAACGAGGCGTTAAACACAAACGTGTGGCCGCATTCTACTTCGGTGCACGCGCAGTATAAATCCGCCAGTTTTTTATCTTTCCAGTCAGATTTACGAATGATGGCCGGTTCGCCGCATTCAGGACATTTTATTTTAAAAACTCGCATGTTCACCACCCCGCACGCCATTGCTAACAATGGGGATGATTTTAAACTAATTACGTTCATTTTTCGCCCTTATCGGCGGTGATTAACGGGATTTCAACGTCAAAATTAAGGTGTAAGCGCGGCGGGATCTCCGGGTCGTTGTTAACCCCATTCATAAATTTACGTTGTAGCGGGATAACTTCGTCTTTCCGGTAGGTCGTGCGGGCGGTTTCTGGGTTGCCCATCACCGCGCCGTTAGTCGGGATGATGCCCGCCAGCCCTGCGGGGAAGCGGTGAGCGGTAAAGATATCCTGGGCGGTGATCCCTTTGATGTTGGCAAACTCATCCTTTGCGCTGACTTCCCCCACGGGCAGGATTTTGACCCCGTCCGGGTCGCCTTTCGGGATGTTGATAAACATGTTGCGGAAGTTGCCCAGCCCTTTGGACTGCGCAATCTTGTCTTTGATTTCGTTTTCCATTTCCAGTGTTAAATTTGGGTCGCTGGTATACAGAATAAAGCCCATATGCGCACCGTTGTTGTAGTAGCGACGGCGGAAGATGGTCGCTTCGCTGTTAAGTAAAACGGAATGGATCCCGCCGATATAATCCGGCAGGCCATAGACCTGCTGACGCGGGTCATACATTTTAAAGAAGACAATGTCTTCCGGGTCATAAATCAGCGCTGGCCCTTCCTGGAGAACGGCGAACGTTCCGTCTTTACGGCAGCGCAGATAAAGCGACGGCAGCGGCAGCAGGTCGATCACCTCCCCGAATACATTGCGAATTTTCAGGATTGCGACGTCGCCAAACAGCAGATAATCAAAGACCGCTTGTTCTACCTGGTCAGGCGTCAGGCCGCCGCCGATATAGCCACCGGCAACCATGTTGCGCCGCGCATACAATACGCCACCATGCTGGCCGTTAAGGTTTGGCAACTGAGCCAGCGCCAGCCGGTCAATCGGGAGCCGCCAGTGATCTGCCTCGTTGTCATACCAGATGTTGTGATAATCGGTGCCGGTCGTCAGGATGGGTTCTGGTTCGCCAAAGGTGATCACGCTGCCGCGTCCGGGCGTGAATGTTTCAACGTTGCTGCCGGTTGCAGCCCTGAATTTTTTCGCTTTCCGCTGTTTCTTAGTCGTCATGCTGCTTTCCCAAAAGCCCAGGTCGATGGGCGGTCAAATTCGTGATCGATAGGTTCGTTAATTACGGCGTGCGAGATAGCGAAAAAAACATCCGCGTGGCCGGTTGCGTCGGAACGTTCGGCAACGAACGTTAACGCGTTGCCGCTGTTAGTTGTGGTGCGCCGGATAGCCATAAACGACGCCGGGATTTCGACGCGCTCTTTGTTGGTTTCGTCTATGGCGTCTTTCGCCCATTCAATGCGCTTACGTTCCACGACGTCGATCATCTTCATTACCAGGCGGTTTTTACTTTCAACGCTGTAAAGAATGGCGTTCGCCTCACGCGGGGCAAACTTGCTGACCAGATCATACACTCCTTTCCCGATGCCGGTTGTGTCGATCCCGATGTAGGTAATATTGAACCGGCGCATAAGCTGTCGTATCTGGTCAGCCTGCCAGCTAAAGTTAAAGCCCTGCCATTGCCAGCAGGCCAGCACGCGGAAGCGTTCACCATCGTGAATAGGGGGCGCGACAATCACAAAGGTGGAGTTGTCGCCGGAGCGCGACGGGTCGAAACCCGCCCACACTTCACGGTTACCGAATGGCCGCGCGGCGGTAGGGTCATAATCCCCCCAAGTGGCGCTATCCACTTCACAGCCAACCAGCGCCGAGAATTTGAAGACCGCGTCTTTACTGTCAACAAACTGGCACATGTAAAGCATGGCGAACGCTGTCGGGTTGTATTTGTTGCGCAGCCGTTCAATATCAACACGTTCTCCCAGGCCGCCTTTGACGGCGTCTTCCATCGTGATGATGTAACGCCATATCCCATCCGGGCAGATGATGCCCTGGCGCATGGCGCTTTCCTTGGGAAACTCAATTCCTTTGCGCTTCGCATCATCACCGCGCCACTCGTCGCCGGTCCATACCGGGTACGCCTGGTGCGTTTTGGCACTGGGCGTAGAAAAGTAGGTCGTCCTGAATTTGTTGTGCGTTGCCATTGCGCTGGCAACTTCATGCAGGCGCGTGAATTTCGGGATCCAGAAGACTTCATCACCGTACAGGTGGCCGTTAAAGCCCTGCGCGGTGCTGGCGTTCGTGGACAGAAAGCGCAGGATTGCGCCGTTACTGAGGCGGATATTTTTGCCGGTCAGCGTGATGCCGAAATGGTTCTGCGCAATCTGGACGATGTATTCGCGGAAGATTTCCGACTGTGCGCGGGAGGCAGAGAAAAACACCTGGTTATCACCGCTGATGACAGCGTCTTCAAAGGCTTCCCATGCAAAATAGTAGGTCATGCCGACCTGACGGCTTTTAAGGATAAAGCGCCAGTCTTCGCCTTTGTGCTCGCGGCAATGTAGCTGATATTCGAAAAGATGTTCCCGCGCCCAGGTGTCGAGCATTTCAGGCGTCAGCCCTGAAACGTCGTTTTTCTTATACCGGCGCTTTCCTTTCCGTTCCCCTGGTTCCCCGCCTGCGCTGCTGAGACAGTAGCCTTCCCCGTCATAGGATGCTTTTTTGGCCTGAATCTCAGCCAGCTTTTCGGCGTGCTTGTTGCGCTGCGCCATGAGCTTTACGTGATGGGCAATCAGATCGCGGAGTTCTTCCAGTTCCAGCGCCGTTTTTTTCTCACGGCGGGAAAGCTGGTCGATGCGGCGGGCGATGACGTTTTCCACTGATTCGACGGGCAGCAGTGATGCCCACTCGCCGACGTCAGCCCAGTGGTAAATGGTGCGCGGTGGAATATTCAATTCCTGCGCAATATCTTTCGGCGACCAGCTTTTAATGTATAGCGTACGGGCCGCTTCTTTTAATTCATCGGAATATTTAGCCATGAGGCTATTATGACGGGATTATTTAACCAGACTGATAATTAAATATCGGCAAAAAGTGGTTATCCATTTATAACCGAATGCATAAGAAATAAAGCGGTCGCGACATTATTAATAATTGGCAATACTGACCATCACAAACGAATTGTATTATTCATTTCATTATTAAAGGTCAGTTATGACGCAACCCAGTTACCGAACTGATTGGCTATGTATCGCCACATCGGGGCAGGCCGTGGACGGTCGGACCATTGAAGCGCAATGGTTAATTGACGCGGCAGAGACTTATACTCCGAAAACTTACACCGCCATGATTTGGCCGCATCATCCGCAAAATGGTATTGGGGAGCGTGAGTTTACCTGCAATCTGGGTACTGTGGACGCGCTGAAAGTTGAGACGGAAGGTGACGTCACCAAATTATATGCCCAGTTAATCCCAAATCAGTTTCTTATTGATGCCAACCGAATGGAGCAAAAACTTTTTACGTCTGCTGAGTTTATCCCGGATTTTGGCGGAAGCGGACGCGATTATCTTTTCGGGCTGGCTGTTACGGATATTCCCGCGAGCCTCGGAACTGAAAGGCTTAAATTTATTCTCGCTGGGGAAGAAAAGGACGGCGAGCGCGGAAGCCTGGAAACTTTCAGCCTGGGTAATTTGCAGGCAGGCAAGCCAGAAAAAAAAGATTCTTTCTGGTCGAGATTATTTTCGGCCCGTAAAGAGTTCACGCCAACACCAGAACCTAACACCGACAAGCCCAATGAGGGCGAGGAACAAAAAATGGAAGAGTTAAAAGCCCTCGTCCAGCAACTGCTGGATTTAGTCAAAAGCGGTAAAGAGGCCGCTAACGGCGACGCTGATAACGTCGACACGCCAGAACAGGCCGCCGACGAAGTGGCAGATATTGCCGCAGATATCGCCGAAGCTGCGGCAGAAGTTGCCGATCTTGCCGAGGAAGTGGCAGAGAACCCGGAAGACGAAGTCAAAGCGGCGGAGTTCAGCGTTGCAAAAGCCAACCTGGCTAAAGCAATGAAAGCGTTCAGCGTGACCCCATCCAAACGCCCGCGCCGCAGCCGTCGCCGTGAGTTTTCAGCGCGTCGCCAGTCTGGCGGTAATCAGATGGACACGCTGACCACGCAACTGACCGCTGTCATGACGAAGCTGTCTGCGATGGAAAGCGGCGGTACGCAGCGCCCGAATAATGCGCCAGGCGGCAGCAACAAGCCGTTTGACTTCTGTTAATCAATTTTCTTTCCAGGAATAAAACGAAATGCAATTAACCCCAAAAGCAGAGCAGATGTTGCGTAAGTACGCCGCAGGCCTGGCGAAAGCCAACGGCCAGCCGGATACGTCGCGATTCTTCTCGCTGACACCACCTAAAGAAACCAAGTTGCGTGATGCGCTGCTGGCAAGTTCTGAATTTCTGCGCCTGCTGCCTAACGTGCTGGACGTGGACCAGATCACCGGCCAGGTAGTAACAACCGGCCAGGTGGGTATCTACACGGGCCGCAAAAAAGATGGTCGCTTCTCGCGTGCGATGGGCGTGGGTGGAAATGAATATAAGCTGGTCGAAACGGATTCCGGTTCTTATTTGTCCTATTCCCTGCTTGTGACCTGGGCTAACGCGGGCAGTGAAGACGAGTTCTTCCAGCGCATCCAGGCGAACAGCAATGAACAATTTGCACTGGATATGCTGCGCGTGGCGTTCAACGGTGTAAGCGTTGCAGAAGACACCGACCCGAACGCTAACCCGAACGGCGAAGACGTCAACATCGGCTGGCATAAAATTGTTAAGGACCGTGCAGCCGAGCAAATCATCACCGGCGACGTCACTATCGGCGGCGCGAATGCTGATTTTATGGGGCTGGATGCAGCGGTTACCGATCTGGTGCACACCTGCATTTATGAGCCATATCGCAATGATCCGCGTCTGGTTGTGCTGGCATCCGCTGACCTTATCGGCGCAGACGTCACCACGCTGATGAATAAGATTGATCGCCCGACTGAGAAAGTTGCGGCGCAGTTGATTGGCCGTCAGATCGCTGGCCGTACCGTGTACACCCCGCCGTTTATGCCGTCTGGTCGCCTGATCGTCACCACGCTGGACAACCTGCATATCTACACCCAGCAGGGAACCCGTAAGCGTAAGGCCGAATGGAACGACGACCGCAAGCGCTTTGAAAATAACTACCTGCGCATGGAAGGGTACGCCGTCGAGCATGACGAGCTTTACGCCGCCTACGACAAAATTACCCTGGCAACTGACGCGCCAGCACCAGAAGGGGGCGAATAAATATGGCTATGTCCCCGTGTCAGAAACACCGCGCACGCATTAAGGCCGCAAAGGCGCTGGATAAACGCGAAGCCCTGGCTTCGTCGCCGGTCAGCTTCCACCTGCAAATGCTGGAACTGGCAAAAGATGTGGAGCAACTCCGCAGCCTGCCGCGCACCGAAGACCGCATCGAATTTAAACGCGATGTGTTGTTGCCGCGCTGGATGCCGACCGTTGAGTCCTATCTTGCCGGTGATGCCCGCTTCGCAAATCCGGCCCTGGTCTACTGCGTGATCTGGTTGTTCGACACGGGGGAAATGAGCCAGGCGCTGGACTGGGCCGACGTGGCTATCACTCAAAATCAGGCGATGCCGGAAAACTTCAAAAGTACCATGCCCGCCTTTGTGGCCGATACGGTGCTGGAGTGGGCAACGCTCCAGGCGGAGGCCGGTCACAGCATCGAGCCGTATTTCAGCCGCACGTTTGAAAACATCCGCGAAAAGTGGCGTTTGCACGAAGACATTAACGCGAAATGGTTCAAGTTCGCGGGGCTTTACCTGCTGCGCGACGAACGGGGCCGCCCGCGCGCCACTGCCGTGGATGATGTGGACACGCTTGAACAGGCCGATGCCCTGCTGGCCCAGGCGCACGCCTTTAACAATAACTCAGGCGTCAGGACCGCACGCGACAAGATTCGCGCCCGGATTAACGGCCTGACAAAACAATAACGACTCCCGCAAGCCGGGACGGGCGCGGGGGAGGCATCAACCCATTGGGTTGTTGGCTATGGATCCCGTTAGCCCGTTTCTATTGCAAGCAAGGTGTAAACGATGAGTGGCCCAAGTTTCAGTATCAGCGGCAAGCCGTTAACGGTCACGCCGACCGCTATTACCAACGGCGTGGCGTTCTGGCCTGATTTGGATCTGGGTGAATTTCAGATGTCGCGCACCCTGCCAGCAGACCTGCCGCCAGACACCGCAGGCGTTGCACTGCTGGCAGCTATTGCGGAAGTAAACACAACACTGGCGGACGTCGTAACCTACTGGAACGGGAAAGGATGCGAACGGGCCGCCGACGTACCGGGGGCGAAGCTGGCGAACGAAAACCAGTTAACGGCCCAGTACAAAAAAGCGGTCTATGCCCGCGCCAAAGCCGACTTGCTGGGCGAGTTTGCCACCATCGGGCGACGAGAGTCGCATCCAGGACAGGAAAGTCTGGACACCCGCGCCAATCTGCTGGCCGAAGCGGCCAACGTGATGCGCAACATGCTTCAACAGCCACGCGTAGGGGTACATCTGATATGAGCCAGCTTGAGAGCCTGACGGCGTTTATTACGGCAAATCTGCCACGCGATGCCATGCAGATGTTTTCCAGTTCGATGGATGATTGCGAACTGGTGCGCAGTGCGAAAGCGATGGGGAATAATCAACGCCGCATCGGCGTGCTGACGTATAGCGCCCGCTTGTCGTGGGATAACTTCCCGTTTCGCAAGTATTCGCCGGGCCTAATTTATGCCCTGGTGCTGGCCTGGGTGGATGAGCACGCCAACGAGCTGCGCGACGAACTGAAATTAGCCGATCCGACCGTGGACCCGGAGTTCGACGACGAGGGAACCTGCATCCTTGATGTGGTCGTCGGACTGGCTGACCCGGTGATCATCCGTGAAGTGGCAGGCGGCCCTATCCCGTTCAGGGATAAATCGTGGGATATCGTCAACCCGGAAATCTGGGTCGCGGAGGAAGCCGAAATTATTGTCCAGACCGGTGACGCGTCGTGATCCGTGGCGAGCTAAACCAGCAACAGCTAAAGCTGATGCGCGAAAAGCTGGCCCAGGCCGATCTCCCTCCACGCAAGCGGCAGCGCCTTTTATGGCGCGTGGCAAAGCTGGGGGTTATCGCAGCGGCTAAACGTCACCAGCGCCAGCAGGCGGCCCCGGACGGTACCCCGTGGACACCGCGTAAGCGCGGCAAAGGGAAGATGCTAAAGGGATTGCCCAGGCTGCTGGCCGTCCGGGAAATGCCCGAAATTCAGGGTGTGCGCATCTATCTGAAAGGCGGCAATTACCGCAACGGAAATAAGCCCGTCGCGGCGGGCCTGGTCGGCGCGGTCCAGCAGGACGGTGCGCGGATCCAGATGAAAGCGAGTAACGCCCCGCGTAAACCGCAGGCGAATCAGCCAGCGCTGCCGCGTCAGGCAAAGCGGCTACGGGCGCTGGGGTACAGGGTCCGCAAGGGCAAGCGCTGGGTGAAACCGTCCAGCAAACAAATCATGGAAACCATGAGCATGGCGCAAGCCGGGCTGGTTATCCGCAAGCTGAAAGGCACACCGGCCAAACGCACATGGACCATAGACATTCCGGGGCGCGTTTTCCTGGGGGTCAGTAACGATGAATTTAACCAAATCATAGCGCGGCAAATGCAGGCAATCGGCTTCGGCTGGGACGTCAACGCGCAGGATATCAGGGGGTAAAAATGACCTGGCCGACAGTCACAGTTAGTCAGAAAAACCGCTACAACGGTACAACGAACGACGTCGAACGCGTCGTCCTGTTTGTGGGTTATGGCGACACCAACACTAATAAAACACAGTCGATTAGCGCCGATAGCGATCTGGATAAAGCGTTGGGCGAAAAAGACAGCCTGTTAAAACGCATCGTCGCCGCAGCCGCGAATAACGCCGGTCAGAACTGGTTCGCGTATGTGCATGTTATGCCGGAGCCAGACCCATCGGACGACGACTACAACGAGGATGATGCATGGATGAATGCCGTTACGGCTGCCCAGTCCGTCGCATCGGTTGAGGGGATTACGCTGGCGTTTGACGCTACCCAAAAAGCCACGATCAACCGCGCTACCGAAATGCGGGAAACGTTGCAGGCCAAATTCGGGCGCTTTGTCTGGTTCGCCATTGCTGTAGGCGGCCCGTCTGAGGGGGAATCGTGGGCGGATTACCAATCACGAATGGCCGAATTGCAGGAAGGGATCGCGTCGCCAGGCGTTCAGCTTGTGCCGCGTCTTTGGGGCAATGAACCGGGAGTCCTCGCGGGGCGCCTGTGTAACCGTGCCGTAACCATTGCCGATAGTCCGGCCCGCGTTGCCACTGGGGCGGTCACTGCGCTGGGTCGCGATGATCTGCCAGAAGATGGGACGGGTGAAAAGTTAGATCTGGCCGTGCTGCAGGGATTGCAGGCAAACCGCTACAGCGTGCCAATGTGGTATCACGACTACGACGGGATTTATTGGGCTGACGGAAGAACGCTGGACGTCGAAGGCGGCGATTATCAGGTGATCGAAAATGTCCGCGTGGTGGATAAAGCTTCCCGCCGCGTCCGGTTGCGCGCCATTCCAAAAATCGCAGATCGCTCGCTGAACAGCACGCCGGGAAGCATCGCGGCGCATGAGACTTACTTCGGCAAGCCGCTGCGCGAAATGTCAATTGCAACGCAGATCAACGGGGTCGAGTTTCCCGGCGAAGTGAAACCGCCAAAAGACGGCGATATCACCATCACCTGGACCAGCAGTGTTGCGGTGCAAATTTATTTGATTGTCCGCCCGTATGAGAGCGCGAAAGAAATCGGCGTCAGCATCGAACTGGACACCTCACAGGAGAGCAACCAATGACCGAGCGCATTAGCGGCGGTTCGTTTGATGTGAACTATGACGCGGTCATGATTCACGTTGAAAACGCTACCGTAACCATTACCGATAACAGCGCCGTGGCACAAACTCGCGGCGTGCCGAATGGCCACACAAAAGGGTCCGTTTCGGCGGACGTGGAAATCGAGGTCGATTCGCAGAACTTTAAAAAGTTCACCGCTGTGGCCCGTGCTGCCGGTTCCTGGCGTGGCATTCCGGCAAAAGACTTTTTGTTCTATGCCAATGCCGGAGACGACGAAGAAAAAATCGAGGTGTTCGGCTGCGTTCCTGCGCTGTCTGACATCGTCAACATCAACCCCAACGAGGCCAGTAAGACCACGAAGAAAATTAAATTCATGGTAACCAGCCCCGACTTTGTGGCGATTGACGGCGTTCCGTACCTGTCAGCCCGCGACACGCGCGACCTGAAAGGTTAACAACATGCCAAACGGAGAAACGTCACTGCTGGCAAAGCTGCTGCTGATTGGGGCCGTGATCGGCCTGGGGCAGCTGATGGTCAGCAGTGAGCAGATCACAACCCGCCTCCTGGTCGGGCGGATGATTCTGGGGGCGGCGGTGGCCCCGCTTGCCGCAATCCCACTACTGAAATTCCCCGATATGCCGGAACTGGTTGTCGTGGGCATTGCCTGCGCCCTGGGCATTCTGGGGAGCGCCTTTATTGAGGCGGGTTTAAAGCGCCTCGCGGAATACTTCATGAAACGATGGGGAAGCAAAAGCCATGAAACTGAGTGAAAAACAGCAGCTTTTCACCGTGATGATCGCAAATCTGATCCACTTCGCGGAGGAAAAAGGCTATCGCCTGACATTTGGCGAAGCCTACCGCACGCCAGAGCAGGCCGCGCTTAACGCCAAAAAAGGCAGCGGCATTGCAAACAGCCTGCATACCCAGCGCCTGGCCGTGGATTTTAACCTGTTTATCAATGGGGAATACCAGACCGACAGCGCTGCCTATCTCCCGCTGGGAGAATACTGGGAGTCCATCGGCGGCGCATGGGGTGGTCGGTTCAGCAGGCCGGACGGCAATCATTTTTCACTTGAGCATAACGGGGTCCGCTGATGCGTAACTTGCTGGGGTTGGTCCTGATCCTGACTGCTGCCATGTCAGCGGGCTGGCAGGCGCACGACTGGCACAACGCAAAGCTGCAACTGGCCGCCAGTAAGGCGACAGAAGAAACGCGCCAGATTGTCGTGGAGATCACGCGGCGGTCCGGTGAAGCGCTGGAAAAGAAAATCGCGGAGTTAAAAGCCAATGAGATCCACACGGAACGGGTTATCCGCACAGAAACCATTAAGCCGGTTTTTAACAATGTGTGTGCTTCTGATGATTACGTCCGGTTGTTCAACGAACTGGCGGCCAGCACAGAGCGAACCTTATCAGGAAAACCATCTGACTCTTTGCCCGGTAAACCTGCCGAGGCTGGCAGGGCCGACAGGCACTGATTTTGACGCGGCATTAACAGCCTATCGGCAAATTTACACCGAATGCGCCGCACGACATAACGCCCTGGTGGGCATCATCCGACAACGAAGGGAAGTAACAAAATGAGTAAGTCTAAAAAAATTGTCATGACTGTGGCGGGTGTGAGCCTGAGCTTTGAGCCCAACAAAACCGCCTACAACAACCTGATTAACGAAATGACCATGACCAATAAGGTTGCCCCTATGGCGACCTACCTGGGGCGCATTGTTGATGCTGAGTCAAAGGATGCCCTGAGCAAGCTGATGGAAGATTACCCAGGCTGCGAAATGCAGATCGTCGAAAAGGTTAACGAGATTTACTCACCAAAGCTTGAGATCGAAGTAAAAAACTAGCGGCGCGGGTGGCGGCGATACGCACGAACGGGCTGGAGCAATATCTTGCCCTCCGCCGCTACTACCTCCCGCATGAACCTGACGACGAAGAAAGCATCGCGCGCGCCCTTTGGCTGGACGAATATTTCGCCAAAACAAGGGCGAATAAGACGGCGGAAGGTATCGCCATTGCCCTAAACGGAACCTGATATGAGCCACCTGGATTTTACGTTGAGCCTTATTGATAAGCTGACACGGCCGTTAAAAACGGCCCAGTCCTCGCTGACTGGCTTTGCCGAAAAATCGCAGGCGTCTTTTGCACGAATTGGAATCGGTGCTGCGGCGGTCTGGGGTGTTGCCCAGTCCATTGCGGGCGTAGTGGGTCCGGCGTACGAAATGAATGCAGCGCTGGCGGAAGTAGGTTCCAAAGGTGTGGCCGAAGATGCGCTCAAAAAACTGTCCAGCGAAGCCCTTAAATTCAGCATGCGCTACGGAAAAGGCGCGGTTGATGTAGTGAACTCAAGCTATGCAATGAAGGGCGCAATGGCGGGCCTTTCCGATCTGGACCTGCCCCGCGTGACAATCGCGGCCAATACCCTGGCGGCAGGCGTGAAAGCCAGCGGCGAGGAGGCTGGTGAATATATTGGTGCGATGGCATCCCGGTTCAATACGGAACTGTCCAGCCTGGGGCATGTCCGCTTTGCCGAAGAACTGGCCGGAAAAACGGCCTACATGGTGCAAAACTTCGGCGTGAAAATGCAGACCATGCAGGAGCTTATTGAGGGAACCAAAAACGCCGGGTCTGACTTCGGCGTGAGTATGGATGAGCAGTTCGCGGTGCTGGGATCGTTGTCCAAAACCCTGGGAACTGAGGCAAGCGGCATCTATGAGCAGTTTTTAAGAAGCGCGCCGGCCGCCGCTGAAAAGTTGGGAATGAGCTTTGTTGACGCCACCGGGAAGATGTTGCCAATGGGCGATATTCTCCAGAAATTGCAGAACAAATACGGGGCAAGCATTGAGGGGAATGTCAAGGCGCAGCAGGCGCTGGACGCCGCTTTTGGTGGTGGCGCTGATGTCATCAAAAAGCTGTACGGCCAGCAGGCTAATCTAAACCGTAGTATCACGGAACTGGGCCGCAATGACGGTATGAAACGCGCCCAGGAAATGGCCGAACGTATGGCGAAACCGTGGGAACGTATCGTAGCAACGTTCTACGCCATGCGCGTGGCCCTGGGTAATACGCTGATCCCCATACTCACGCCGTTGATGAATCGCGTTGCCGCCGTGGGCGCAAAGTTTGCCCGCTGGCTGGAAATGTTCCCTAACATCGCTCGCTGGCTGGGTTACATCACGCTGGGCGTGTTGTCCTTTGGTCTTGCCGGTGCGGCAACAAACATCGTGATGGGCGTATTTGGATTCACGATGGTGGGTTTAAGCGCAATCGCAAAAGTGCTGGGCGGCGCATGGAAAGCCCTTATATGGACGCTAAACATGATGCGCCCGTCTTTACTTACAACCCGCATCGGGCTGGCCGCGTTGTGGGTCCAGTCAAAGCTGCTTGCGCTGTGGACCGGTGTTTGCCGCGTCGCGCTGGCTGCCTGGAATATCGTGTTAAAAGCCGGAGCCGTTGCCATGCGGGTGTATGGGGCGGCGACCATGTTTGCCGGGGCTGCAATGCAGTTTTTGACAAGCCCGATCACCCTAATTATTGCCGCGCTGGCGCTGCTGGGATTAGGCGTCTGGTATGTCGTAAACCACTGGGAAGAACTGAAAGCGGCTGTAATGAACACTGCGGCCTTTGCCTGGGTGATGGATGTCGCCGCGCAGGTGGGCCAGGTATTCGCGCAGGTCTGGCAATCCATTACCGATGGCTGGGGCGCGGTAGTAGCGTTCTTTGCAGGCCTTTCTCCCATGGCCGCTTTTGAAGGATTTGCACAGACAATCGGTGACGTATTCAGCAAGCTTTTTGACGCTCTAAAAAATACCTTTGCGTCTACCTATAACTGGATCGTTGAGAAGCTAAATAAAATCCCCGGCGTCAACATCGACCTGAAAACAACGTCAGAAAGTGGTTCTGCAGCACCGCCAAAAATGAACGCTCCGTCCTTGCTGACGGGTAACAAAATCAATGCGGATATCCCGCGCGGCGGCCTGATGGGCAAGGTTAAATCTGACAGTAAAACCGTTGTTGATAGCCGTAAGACGTGGGGCGATACCTACATCACCGCCCCGAATGGAATCACTCCAACCCAGTTGGCCGAATGGCAGGAGCTTAACGCCGGATGAGTACCGAACCGTTATACATCGACCTCTTGATTACCGAGGGTGATTTCACCCTGGACAGCGGGAACGAGCCGCAGCGGTGCAATAACCGCGACAGCATCACCCAGGACATCATCCACAGCATTCTGGAAAGCGGCATCACTACGCGTCTGATCGGTGAGCGAAGTCCGACGATGCGCGGTGACGCGCTGACCCAGCTATCACTGCTGGTTGAAAGTGATGAACGCCTGGTCCCCGGAACAATTGTTATCACAGAGGAGAGCCTTTCACGGCTTTATGTTACTGCTGAAACCTACGACTTCGGCAGCGTTGGTACAGAGGTGAATTATGACTGACAAGCCCGACGTTGATTTTGAGCAGGTGTTGAATGACAGCGGAATGCCGTCCTCCAAAGAGGAAATCACCGCCGCCTTCAGGCGCACCGTGCAGGAGGAGGGGTTCGTTACCAACACATCAAGAATGTCCCCATTCTGGAGGCTGATATCAACGATTGTGACCACGCCGGTGATGTGGCTCCGCGAGGCGCTGATCAATATCGTCCTGCGAAATATGTTCGTTGCGACTGCCACCGGGCCAATGCTGCGTTTGCTCGCCTGGGCTGTGAACGTTGAGGCAAAGCCAGCCAGCGCCGCCGTTGGCGTGCTGCGGTTTTACAAAGAGAATGCGGCAGATGAAATTGCCATTCCGGCTGGAACGCTGATCCAGACCGAGCGTATCAACGGGGTGGTTTATGTGCTCGCAGTGAATGAAGACACAACCCTGAGCGCAGGCACTGAAAGCGGACTTGTTGCCGTCACGGCGACCGGCACTGGAACAGGCTATAACCTGGCGCCGGGCTATTACCGCATTTTGCCTGTAGCCGTAGCTGGTATAGCCAGCGCCGTGAATGAAGACGACTGGTTAATCACGCCTGGCGCAGACGAGGAAAGCGACGACGAACTTCGGGACCGCGTACGAAACCAGTTTAACCTGGTGGGCAATTACCATACCGACGCCGTTTATCGCAGCATGATTGCTGGTGTTATTGGGCTGAGTATTGACCGCATATTCTTTTTGCATGACGGCCCGCGCGGGCCTGGTACGGCAAATGCCTATTTGCTACTGGACAGCGGCGAAGCATCGCAACCCTTTATTGATGCAGTTAATGATTACGTTAACAGCAAGGGCCACCACGGCCACGGCGATGATTTACAGTGTTTTGCCATACCAGAAACCAGCCACGCGCTGGCGGTCAAAGTATATGTGGAAAGCATGGAAAACATGGAGCCGGAAGCCCTGGCACTTTTAGAAACCGGCGTTACAGATTTGATCCGCTGTGCATTTCGTGAAAACGCCAATTACGACGTGAAAAAGACGTGGCCGTATTCGCGCTACTCCTTTTCAAATCTGGGCCGGGAAATTCACAAAGCTTTTCCGATAGTTGATTCACTGAGTTTTTCGCTCACCGATATTGTCAGTGAATTATCGGTTCCGCGCCTGGCGTCTCTTACCGTGGAGATCACGAATGACTGAATTTGCCAGGCTGCTGGCCGGGTTGAAGTTGCCGTCATGGATGGACCGTGGCGATCCTGCGCGGCTGCTGCGCGCCTGTGTGAAATTCTGGTTGCAGGTGTATGAATGGATCACCTGGCCTCTTAGGCAGTTTGACCCGCTCACATGCGCCGAGCCACTACTCAACCTGATTGCCTGGGAACGCGATATCACCCGTTTTAAAGGCGAGCCGTTAAACCTGTTTCGCAAGCGCGTTAGCTATGCATTCGTAAACGCGCAGCAGGCGGGCGAGGTTGCAGGATTTATTGCCATATTTGAGCGCCTGGGGATCGGATATGTCGAACTGCTGGAGCGACAGGACGGGATGGACTGGGATGTCATAACGGTCAGAGTGACGGATAGCCAGATTGCGGATAACAGCGATTTGCTGCTGGAAATTATCCGCAAGTATGGCCGCACTTGCCGCCGTTATCGATTTGAGGTCATCACCTCACTGGCGGTTCATATCAATATCGGCTGGTATCAGGGCGAATATGTTTGCTGGCCCGCAACGCTGGGTGATGTAAAAAACGAATTTAGCGCGACTTTTAGCGCCAGTTTGAAGTAGAGAGGGGAAAATGTCACAAGCCGTCATTACACAGGCATTTGTTAACTGGAAAGCACAGCAGGCCGTGGATAATAAGCCTGTGGTGCTGGACGAGTTTATTTTTGCTTATATTCCCGATCTGGACGTTGAAAAGCCGATTGACAACACCGAAGGGTTGCCCGCAGCAGATAAAATTGTATATCGGCAGGCCGTGAGTAAAACCGGCGTGGTAAATGCTGATTCAGTTGTTTATTCCGTGACGCTGGGCGCAAACGTCGGCGACTTCGATTTCAACTGGATCGGTCTGATAAACAAAGCGACCAGCACAGTTGCGATGATTATTCATGCCCCGACCCAGCGCAAAATTAAAAATGCCAGCGGCCAACAAGGGAACGTGCTGGTTCGCTCCATGCTCATGGAATACAGCGGCGCGCAATCAGCTACCGAGATCACTACGCCTGCTGAAACCTGGCAGATTGATTTTACCGCGCGCCTGGCCTCTATGGACGAACGCCAGCGCCGGGAAAACATTGATATCTATGGCGAGGCCGCGTTCTTTGGTGCGGGCTATCTGGTTGCCAAAACGGGAACCCAGTTTTATGTGACAAAGGGGGCGGGTTATGTTGCAGGGTTGAGGACCGAACTTGCCGCCAGCCTGAATATTTCAGTTCCGGCTATGCCTACGAAAATCTGGCTCGATGTTTCATGGTCGGGAACGCTTACCAGCGAATGGGCGGTAAAAAGTAAAATCACTGTCGCGGCAGAGCAGGCTGATTATATTGAAAACGGCGAGAAACACTTTGTATTCGCGCTTGCCAGCATTGATGACAAGGGCGCAATCACTGACTTGCGGCCTGTGGCACAGTCCATTCCAGATTTAGGCAGCAAGTTTGTACAGCGCTCGTTAAATCTGAGTGATCTCGCCTCAAAGCCAGAAGCGCGCAAAGCGCTGGAGTTAAAAGGCGCTGCGCTGCTGGATGTAGGAATGTCTGCCGGAGCGGTTGCTGCGGGTGATGACCCACGATTTTATCTTGTGGGCGCACCAATCCCCTGGCCGTCAGACGTAACGCCAACAGGTTATGCCATTATGCAGGGGCAATCTTTTGATAAGGCCGCCTATCCTTTGCTGGCCGTCGCCTATCCGTCAGGCGTTATTCCTGACATGCGTAACTGGACGATTAAAGGCAAGCCAGCATCGGGCCGTAACGTTCTTTCCTATGAGCAGGACGGCAACAAGTCACACACCCACACAGCCACGGCTGCGGCAACTGACCTCGGAACAAAAACGACAACATCCACAGACCTGGGAACAAAGGCCACAACAAACACCGATTTGGGCACGAAGACATCCTCATCGTTTGACTATGGGACAAAAACAACCAGTTCAGCCGGTGCTCATACCCACACGTTCCAGAAAATGAATCTGCCTGGTTACCAGGGGCGAAAAGGGTCTGCGGGTACTTATTACGAGCTGGACAGCTACAGCAACGTCAATACCAGTTCAGCCGGTGCGCATACGCATACCGTTGCTATCGGAGCGCATACGCACACCGTAGCCATAGGAGCGCATGGTCATTCCGTCGTCATGGGGGCGCACGCCCATTCTGTCGCTCTGGGATCGCACACTCACAACATTACTGTTTCTGCGGCAGGTAATGCCGAAACGACCGTTAAAAACATTGCATTCAACTATTTAGTGAGGCTTGCCTGATGGAATTTGAAATGAATGAAGAGGCCCGGACTATCAGGGTTTATAACCTGCGCGCAGACACGCGAGAATTTATTGGGGAAGGTGATGCATATATTCCCCCTTTCACCGGGCTGCCTGCTGATTGCACCAGCATTGCGCCGCCAAAAACGACCAAAGGGAAAGTCGCTGTGTTTTCTGATGAATCACAGTCATGGTCTTTGGTTGAAGACCATCGCGGCGAAACGGTTTACAGCACTGAAACCGGCGAAAGTTTTTTAATTCTTGAGTTGGGGCCCTTGCCAGACCTCTTTACGAAAAAAACACCTGCCGGTGAGTTTCAAAAATGGAACGGCAAAGCCTGGGTCAAAGATGTTGAAGCCGAACAATCTGCGATGCATGAGGCTGCGATAAGTACAAAAGCTTCACTACTCGCCAGGGCCAGCGAACAGATTTCACTGTTTCAGGATGCGATTGATCTGGGAATGGCAACGGAAAAAGAATCCATCCTGCTGACTGAGTGGAAAAAATATCGCGTCCTGCTGAGTCGTGTTGAAATTACCGGTGATGAAATTATCTGGCCGGAGGAGCCTGATAATGTGGCGTGATTCTCGCCTGGCCTTTACCGATGCGATTGGTGCAATAACGTGCTCCATCGTTCCAGCACACCCATGGGTTTATGGTTTGGGTCAGTCCGCTGATTCTGGTGGCTATCTTAGTCCGGCTAATGCGCTGGGTTATCTCGCAGGTAAATTAACAAGCACCGGTGGAAGCGGCGATGTCATCGTGATGATGATCGCCGAGACAACGCATGATGCATTTATGAAAGCCCTGAGCCAGCTTGCAACGGTCTTCCCTGCCCCGGCATTTACACAAGTTAGCCGCATGGCCGCTGCGGCCGCCGAACTGAGCGCAGTAAAAATGCAGTTGCCGCCGAAAGTCAGTTCTCTGCCGGTCGCCGCGCCTTTGTCCGTCGCGACAAACCGGCTTGCTTTAAATGCGCAGCGTATTGCTGATGCGCAACTTGCTGCCGCAGTAAGCACCACAACCGATGGGTTAAAAAGCCAGATAATTGATTTCATGAAGTCGCGCGCGCAGCTGCTTTCTTCGGTTAGCCAGTCAATGGATGAACTGAAGGGAGCCAGCGCAAAAATATGGTCGTTCAGTTACACCGGCAATTATCGGGCTGCGGCCATAGAGTTGTTAAAAGGCATTCCGCAGGCCACTGCCGTGCACACCGCAGCAATGTTATTTATTGGCGATTCACTTGCTGATTTGGGAAAAATGATAAATGAGCCAGGCCGCATTACTCGCACTTGATGGTGAAGGGATCGCCATGCAAAACATGCTTGTTTCCCCTTCAATGCAATTTCAGGAAAAAGACCAGTCGGGCCAGACATCGAGCACGACCAATTCTGAACAGGGCATCAAAGCCAAAGAATTGCGCGTTTCTGGGCTGGTTACCTTTGACGACGAGGCAGTTTTACAGCGTCTTTTCCAGTTAGCTTCTGCAACCGAAACAAGCGGAGCATTAAAAACCTACCGCGTAGCCAATGCTACAGCGACCGCAATCAATTTCCGCGAAGCCACATTCACCGGCCAGATTGATGCCGTGCCACAGGAAGACCGTCTCGCCTGGCAGGTGAGTTTTACGTTGCGTGAAAAAAATAGCGTGCCTGAAAAGCGCCAGGCGCGAAAAGGCAACGCCACGGCCAGCACCAAGCAAACCGGCGCGGCGGGCGGTGGCGGCGCTTCCGCTGCCGACGAGCCAGCCGACAAAATGAGTTGGTTTGAAGAAAAGGTCCTGAAACCTGTTAACGATGCGCTGGGGTAAGCCATGAAGCCAATAAAACGCCTTTTCCTTTCAAGTGACCCGGTCCATCTTGTTGACTGTAATATCGTGCTGGAGTTAAACGCCTGCGGGCGTGGATTCATCACGGCCAGCACCGAAACGGATTACACCGGAAAAATGGTGCGCCTTGATGTTGGCTATGACGGGTTGGTCCTGCGCTGGTTTACTGGCTATGTTGAACGTTCGCAGCCCGCGGATAATGGCACATGCCGTTTATTCGTTCGTGAGCTTGTCGGCGTGTTCGATAAGCTGTGGCCATGTTCTTTCCAGCATCCAACGTTACGCCAGATCACTGACTGGATAACGGAGCAAAGCGGGCTGAACGTCGCCCCACCTGCGGGCGCGGCTTACGCTGATAAGCCAATTCCCCACTTTACCCACAGCGGAACCGGCTATCAGCTTTTGGCGAGTCTGGGCCGTGCGTTCTCAATTAAAGATTATGTCTGGTATCAGTTGCCGGACGGTGCGGTATTCACCGGCGCGGCTGCGGATAGCCTTTTTGCCGGAAAGCCGGTGGATATCCCGCACGAATTTAGCCAGGCATCCGCTGCCGGTAATTCAATGGTTGTGCCAATGATCCAGAGCCTGCGACCGGGAGCGGAGGTAAACGGGCAGCGTTTAAGCCAGGTCCAGCTAACTAACGACGATATGACCATCACCTGGTTGCCCCGCAATAAGGCCACCGGTAAACCACTGCAAAAATCACCCGTCCAGCGACAGATTGAAAGCGCCTTTCCAGAACTGGCTTCCGGGTTGCATTTGCCAAAAATGGCGAGAGTTGAAGCGCCCAGCGAAGACGTTACCGGGGGCAATATTGCAGATCCTTTCCGGCCCCGCTATGCCGTGGATCTGCAATTGCTGGATGAGGACGGCAACCCCGCCGCCAACACTCCGGTTTACACGGCTGTGCCGCTACCGGTTCCAATGGCGGGCAGTGAGTCGGGTATGTTCCAGTTTCCGCCTGCTGGCACGCTGGTTGAAGTTGGCTTCGTTGAGGGCCGCCAGGATAAACCGTTTGTCCGCCAAATCATGCCGCAGGGGCATAACCTGCCATCGGTGAAGCCTGGCGAACAGTTGCAGCAACAGCGCGACGGTGTATCGCAGCGCGTGACCGTGGCCGGTGACTGGATTCGCCAGACTGACCAGACGATTAGCGAGACGTCAATGACGCGTGAAGTGACCGCCGATGATGAACGCCGCAAGCTGGTAGCCCGTGAAACGACAATCCAGGCGACGGATAAAACCACGGTCCTGGGGCCGGTCACACTTCTGGCCGGTGCGGTTGTACATGTAAGCGAAGGGGATTACTGCGTCGGCACGTCCGGCAACCTGACAGTGACCTGCAGCAAGGACAATTCTGTCAGTGTTGGCCAGAACGTCAGACGTGACGTCGGCGGCATGCTGGAAGACAACATCAAGGGTGAAGTCGATCTCACTATTGGCGGAGCGCTTACAGAGAAAATCACCGGCATTAAAAAAAGCATTGCAGCTGCGCAGCAGTTGATCGGAGCATCCGTTAAGCTGGGCAGTGAGGAAATCAACGTCCTGACGTTGCTGACCGATACCCTGGACGTTGTCCGCGAACTGGCGCAGATATGCGCGGCCCACACGCACCCAAGTGTTGGGGCCAGCGGCCAGGCATCGCAGTTCACCGGAACGGCTACTAAAGCGAGCAATTTAAAAGCGAAGTACAGCCCTTTGATTGCCTGACGAAAAGCAGGCGAAAACCACCCCATCACCAGACGCCGCAGAACGCCCCACATCAAGAGCAAAAACGACAGGCCGACAACGTTCGGCCTTTTTTGCATTCGCTCAACCACGCCCCAGAGACGAAGCGACAGAGCGCAGACGGAAGCGGATCCGAGACGGAAACGGCGCTACACCGCACCCGCCTGCGGTATTTGGATCGTAAAAATTTTGCAAAAGAATTTTTGCGCAAAGCACCCCGCCAGCCCGCGCCGCTGCTGGGCTTCTGCGGTCTTCTGGCGTTTGCACACCGCGCAAGGATTTGCAGCACTTTGCAAAAGTTGCCGCGCCGGTATCACCTAACCGATTGGTTAACATGATGTTTTTAAAAGGATCGTTTTACTTTCCGCCACGATCAAATATGAGCGCCAGCGTTCAGGGTAATTTTTTCAGGATGGCCGCGAAGCCTTGAGGCGCAAGGCTTTGGGAGCATTTCGGCCCCGCTTTCGTTTTGCAAAACGTTACGCAATTTTGAGAAAAGGATCTGCGATGGTTGGCGGGTGCGCGTCTCTCAAAACTGGGGCATGTGCTGGCCTTTCCGTCGCTTCGCTTGATCGGTAGCGACGATCAATTGCAGATAATTGATCTATGAAAGCAATTGGACGAACAACGCCACAGGCAATAGGGTTACCGTAAAAATAACGACGGGCCAACATCATGAAAGTATTGGGTTTAAGATTTTGCCAGGACTGCAAGGTCCGGCGTACACTTCTGGAAAGGTTATTCCCGCTGGATGACGAACGGTGCGACAAATGCCACTTTGCGTTTATCAGGTCAGTACGGCGTGACAGGTTGTGATCGGGTGGGAATAGTATTAGACTAATACCGTTAGTTGATTGGTATCGTGCTGCTATCAACACTAGATAGCGATGATAACTAAGAAAAACCCAACCTCACTAGTTGGGTTTTTTTTTGTCCTTAAATCTCCCCCCTTACCGATAACAGATTGAAACCTACAATAATCGCCTTATAATCGCCTCGTTAGCGGTGATGCGTTAAAAGCCCATGAAGATTTACACTGGCTTGTGGGAAATCTTTTTTAAACTTTGTTGTTTTTAAGTAAGTCCTGGCCGATGCGGGTAGTGCCAATTCGGTGCCTGGGCTTGGCGCACGATACCAATCAACTAACAAATGACGGGAACTGGCTGGACAGGCAACCTAAGGGTGAAAGTCGGTAGATCGTGCTCCTATAACAAGGAGCAAACGGGTGAAAGCATTCATTGATATTGCAATCATCACTCTCAGGGCGTTACTAGCGCTGCTAGAGTTGATCCGCGCATTCTGTAACTAAGGCGCTGGAAACGTAAATAAGGCCGCTGGGGCTATCATAGACCAGCGGCCTTTTTTGCATTTTTATTATTGGCAAAAGCAAAGTCGGCAGTTTTCTTTTTCTTATGGCATAAGAAAGCCCCGCTACGTTGCGAGGCTTTGTCTTTGTAATGTGGACACTTTTGTCGAAGTGTGGACGCTATGTGGACGCTGATTTTAAAAATCCCTTTCAATCAGCAATTTAAAAGCTTGACCTTCCCCTTGATGGAAGGTTTAACCTTTATAACAGTTAGCGAAAAGCGTTACTCCGGTCAACAACTGACCAGAATATTATACGGGAGTTTTGTTATGTCTCACATTATCAACCTGACGCTGGACGGCCTCTCCTGCGGCCACTGCGTCAAACGGGTAAAAGAAAGCCTGGAACAGCGCCCAGACGTGGAAAGCGCTGAAGTCACTGTCGATAGCGCCGTGGTTACCGGCAGCGCCAGCGCGGATGCGCTGATCGATACCGTTAAGCAGGCGGGTTACGGGGCGGAGCTGAGCCACCCAAAGGCTAAACCGCTGGCAGAGTCATCACTCCCGTCGGAAGCACTGACAGCGGCCACCACTGAGCTTCCGGCAGCGGATGATATTGATGACAGCCAACAGCTGCTGATCAACGGCATGAGCTGCGCCAGCTGCGTCTCCCGGGTACAGAACGCCTTGCAGGCCGTACCGGGCGTCGCGCAGGCACGGGTGAATCTAGCGGAGCGCACTGCGCTGGTGATGGGCAACGCCTCCGCCGCGGATTTGGTACAGGCGGTAGAAAAAGCCGGCTACGGCGCAGAAGCGATTGAGGACGACCTCAAGCGCCGCGAGCGCCAGCAGGAAACCGCCATCGCCACCATGAAGCGCTTCCGCTGGCAGGCGATTGTCGCCCTGCTGGTCGGTATTCCGGTGATGGTGTGGGGCATGATCGGTGACAACATGATGGTCACCGACGACAACCGCACGCTGTGGCTGGTGATTGGCTTGATCACGCTCGGCGTGATGGTCTTCGCGGGCGGGCATTTTTACACCAGCGCCTGGAAAAGCCTGAAAAACCGCACCGCGACGATGGACACTCTCGTTGCGCTCGGCACGGGCGCAGCGTGGCTCTATTCGATGAGCGTTAACGTCTGGCCGCAGTGGTTCCCGATGGAAGCGCGCCATCTTTATTATGAAGCGAGCGCGATGATTATCGGCCTGATTAACTTAGGCCATATGCTGGAAGCGCGCGCGCGCCAGCGCTCCTCAAAAGCGCTGGAAAGACTGCTCGATTTAACCCCGCCAACCGCGCGCGTGGTCACCGACGACGGTGAAAAAAGCGTGCCGCTGTCTGACGTTCAGCCCGGCATGACGCTGCGCCTGACCACCGGCGACCGCGTCCCGGTGGACGGTGAAATAACCCAGGGTGAAGCCTGGCTGGACGAAGCGATGCTCACCGGAGAGCCGATTCCGCAGCAAAAATCGCAGGGCGATGCGGTTCATGCCGGGACGGTCGTCCAGGACGGCAGCGTGCTGTTCCGCGCCAGCGCGGTCGGCAGCCACACTACGCTGTCGCGCATTATCCGCATGGTGCGCCAGGCGCAGAGCAGCAAGCCGGAAATTGGCCAGCTTGCCGATAAAATCTCCGCCATTTTTGTGCCCGTGGTCGTGGGGATCGCCCTGCTGAGCGCCGCGATTTGGTACGTCTTCGGCCCGGCGCCGCAGATTGTCTACACGCTGGTGATTGCCACCACGGTGCTGATCATCGCCTGCCCGTGCGCGCTTGGCCTGGCGACGCCGATGTCGATTATTTCCGGCGTGGGTCGCGCCGCCGAGTTCGGCGTGCTGGTGCGCGACGCCGACGCCCTGCAGCGCGCCAGCACGCTCGATACGCTGGTGTTTGATAAAACCGGCACGCTGACGGAAGGCAAGCCGCAGGTCGTGTCCGTGACTGCCGTTGGCTTATCAGACGCCGACGCGCTGCGCCTCGCCGCCGCGCTGGAGCAAGGCTCCAGCCATCCGCTGGCGCGCGCTGTTCTCGACAAAGCGGGTGATGCGGCCCTGCCGGAGGTGACCAACTTCCGTACCCTGCGCGGGCTTGGCGTAAGCGGTGACGCCGAAGGCCATGCGCTGCTGCTGGGCAACCAGGCGCTGCTGAATGAAAACGGCATCGATACCTCCGCGCTCGACGGCGAACTGACGGCCCAGGCGTCCCGGGGCGCTACGCCGGTTCTGCTCGCGGTTGACGGCAAAGCCGCCGCGCTGCTTGCCGTTCGCGACCCGCTGCGCCAGGACAGCGTCGACGCGCTTGAGCGCCTGCACCGCGCGGGCTATCGCCTGGTGATGCTGACCGGGGATAACCCGACCACCGCCAACGCCATCGCCAAAGAGGCGGGCATTGACGAGGTGATTGCGGGGGTGCTGCCGGACGGCAAGGCGGACGCGATTAAGCGGCTGCAGGGCCAGGGGCGTCAGGTCGCCATGGTTGGCGACGGCATCAACGACGCGCCCGCGCTGGCTCAGGCGGACGTGGGGATTGCGATGGGCGGCGGCAGCGACGTCGCCATTGAAACGGCGGCCATCACGCTGATGCGCCACAGCCTGATGGGCGTGGCGGACGCGCTGGCGATTTCAAAAGCCACGCTGCGCAACATGAAGCAGAACCTGCTCGGGGCGTTTATCTACAACTCCCTCGGCATTCCGATTGCCGCCGGGATCCTGTGGCCGCTCACCGGCACCCTGCTGAATCCGGTCGTGGCGGGCGCGGCGATGGCGCTCTCCTCCATCACCGTGGTGAGCAACGCCAACCGGCTGCTGCGGTTTAGACCGAAGGATTGAACCTTGTACCCGTACGCGCTAGCATGAACTTTTCCGATCATGGAGCGCGTATGGGTCTGTTTCATCGTATAAAAACATCGTTTCGCGCCCTGTTCCCCCGCCGTTACGCCTGGCCCGGCCTGGATATTACGCTCCCCGCCGGGCAACACCTGCACCTGGTCGGCAGTATTCACATGGGTACGCAGGATATGTCCCCCCTGCCGCCCGGCCTGATTAAACTGTTGAAGCACGCCGATGCGCTGGTCGTTGAGGCGGATATCTCTGGCCACGAGTCGCCGTTTGCCGGTCTTGAGAGCGCCCTTCCCCTGGCGGAACGCCTTGATGAAACCCGGCTTGCGGAACTGACGCGCGTCGCGGATGAGACGGGCGTCTCGCTCACCATGATAGACGCCCTGCCGCTGTGGCAAATTGCGATGGTATTACAGGCAACGCAGGCGCAGCGTCTCGGTCTGCGCGGTGATTACGGCATAGATTACCAGCTGCTGAATGTGGCAAGGGCGCGCAGTCTTCCCATCATTGAGCTGGAAGGAACGGACAGCCAGATAGCGCTCCTGCGCCAGCTGCCGGACGATGGCAAAATGCTGCTGGACGATACGCTGACCCACTGGCACACCAACGCCCGGCTGCTGCAAACGATGATTGGCTGGTGGCTGGACGCGCCGCCGTCGGACGGAAAGTTCTTGCTCCCGTCAACGTTCAGCGAGTCGCTGTATGATGTGCTGATGAACGCGCGCAATCGGGCCTGGCGAGAGATGCTGCATGCTCTGCCGGCCGGGCGATACGTGGTGGCGGTTGGGGCGCTGCATTTGTACGGAGAAGGAAACTTGCCGTCGCTGCTGAAATAAAAAAATGGCCAATATCTCTATTGGCCCGTCAAAGAGGAATTTCATCGTTTTTATTATGCCGAAGGAGACCTTCGGTTGAGCCGATTGTCGCTCAAAGTGACCATCACTGCCAATACTATATGCGCAAGATGGTGCTATTTTTTAGACAAACGTCAGGCGTATGCTGTCAGCATGAATTGTCTGTCGTAAGAAGGATAGCTATGACTCCCGCCGTTAAATTACTCGAAAAAAACAAGATTCCCTTCACGATCCACACCTACGATCACGATCCGCACGAGACCAACTTTGGTGACGAAGTGGTGCGCAAGCTGGGTCTGAACGCGGACCAGGTATATAAAACGCTGCTGGTCGCGGTCAACGGTGATATGAAACACCTCGCCGTTGCGGTAACGCCCGTCGCCGGACAGCTGGATCTGAAAAAAGTGGCAAAGGCGCTGGGCGCGAAAAAAGTCGATATGGCGGACCCGATGGTAGCGCAGCGCACGACCGGCTATCTGGTCGGCGGGATCAGCCCGCTCGGGCAGAAAAAACGCCTGCCGACGCTGATTGATGCCCCGTCGCAGGGGTTTGACACCATCTACATCTCAGGCGGCAAGCGCGGGCTGGATATTGAGCTGGCGGCGAGCGATCTGGCGAAAATGCTGGATGCGACGTTCGCGGATATTGCGCGCAGGGATTGAGAAAATTGCCCGGTGGCGCTGCGAGGTAAAAGCAAAACGGTAACAGACGTTACCGTTTTTTTGTGTTCGCGCCCTCTCCCTGTGGGCTGAGGGCATCAGGCCGCACACCACTACTGCCAGCTCACCTCGCCTTTCGGCTCATAGGCATTTACGTCAATCGGCGAATTTTGCTGAATATACTGCTTCAGCACTTCCGCATCGATGAAGCCGGTATTGACGTATCCCGGTTTGTTATCGATGTGCGGATAGCCGTCGCCGCCGGTGGCGTTAAAGCTTAACGTCGCCATGCGGTACGTTTTGGCAGGATCGACCGGCTCGCCCTTGATTTTAAGATCGTTAAGCTGCCCATCTTTCGCGACAAAGCTGACGTTGGCAAACTGCGGATAGGCCCCGGAGTCCGGCTTCATCTGCGCCACGGCGGTCAGGTACTCAATCACCTCTTTTCCGCTCATGTCGGCATACACCACAATATTGCCGAACGGCTGCACCTTCAGCACGTCTTTATAGGTAATGTTCCCGCCTTCAATGGAGTCTCGAATGCCGCCGCCGCTCATCACGCCAAAGTCGGCGTTGGTGCGGGCGATTTGCGCGGCCAGCACCAGGCGGCCCATGTTGGTCTGAACGAACCGCACCTTGCTGCGGTCCCCTTCGAGACGGCCGTTGAGCGTGCCGATCTTCACGTCCAGCTGCGCTTTGCCCTTGCTCTGGAACGGCGTCAGCAGGGAGAGCATCTGCTGGTTCTCGGCAATTTCCGGGGTGTACAGCACGCGCTCGCTTTTCCCGTCCGGGTAGGTGACTTTTTTCTTCAGGTTGACCGGGATGAGCTGATAGTGCACCAGCTTCATCTCGCCGTTGCGGAACTCAAAGTCCGCGCGGCCAACGTATTTACCCCACTCGTGCGCCTGAACGATCCAGATGCCGTTCTGACGATCCGGCGCGCACGGCGTGCCCGGCACGTAGTCCACCTGCTTTTTATTCTCAGAGGCCATACACACCGGGTCCTGCGAGTGACCGCCTACAATCATCGCCAGCGAACCCGCAGGCAGGCTGCGCGCCATCTCCACGTCGCCCGGCGCGTTTGATCCATGCTCGCCGTTGTCGTAATGACCCATGTGCGTGGTGGCAATAATCACGTCCGGCTTCTCGTTCTGCTGCAATTCCTGAATCACCAGCTTCGCTTCATCTGCCGGTTTGCGGAACTCGATATCGGTAAAGAATTCAGGATTGCCGATTTTCGCCGTATCGTCGGTGGTTAAGCCGATCACCGCGATTTTCAGATCCTGACGCTTAAACAGCGCCCAGGGTTTAAACAGACGTTCGCCGGTGCTTTTCTGGTAAATATTGGCGGAGAGGAACGGGAATTTGGACCACTTTTCCTGCTGGCGCAAAACGGAGAGCGGATTATCAAACTCGTGGTTGCCGACGGCCATCGCGTCGTAGCCAATTAAATTCATGCCGCGGAAGTCCGGCTCCGCGTCCTGTAAATCCGATTCCGGCACGCCGGTATTAATATCGCCGCCTGAAAGCAGCAGCACGCTGCCGCCCTGCGCTGCAACCTCTTTGCGAATACCGTCCACCAGCGTTTTCTGCGCCGCCAAACCGTATTCGCCATATTCGCTGCGCCAGAAATGGCCGTGGTGGTCGTTGGTATGCAGGATAGTAATTTTATAGGTTTTATCTTGCTCGTAGGCCTGCGCCGGCAGGCTTGCCATGCCCCATGCGGCGAACAGCGCCAGCGCAACGCCACGCTTCATTAATTTCATCTCTCTCTCTCCCTGACCCGTAAACAAACGCAAAAATTACAATGAGTAATAAGAATAGACAAATATGTTTTCAGAATTGCGACTTTCATCAAAAGTCACGGACGGGTATGTTAGTCGGATAATAATGACTCCCTGCACTTCTAATAACAAAACAACGTGGTATTTATGGCAATCAGCGAATCAACCCCGGCGTCGCCGCCAACGTCGCGCACCTCTTTTAAGGTATTAGGCGCAATCAGTCTCTCTCATCTGCTCAACGATATGATCCAGTCGTTAATACTGGCGATCTATCCGCTGCTGCAGTCAGAGTTTTCATTAACCTTCGTGCAGATCGGCATGATCACCCTTACCTTCCAGCTCGCCTCCTCGCTGCTGCAGCCGGTGGTGGGCTACTGGACGGATAAATATCCGATGCCGTGGTCGCTGCCGATTGGCATGTGCTTCACCCTAAGCGGGCTGGTGCTGCTGGCGATGGCGGGCAGCTTCGAAGCCGTGCTGGTGGCGGCAGCGCTGGTGGGCACCGGCTCGTCGGTGTTCCATCCGGAATCATCCCGCGTGGCGCGCATGGCCTCCGGCGGCCGCCACGGCCTGGCGCAGTCGCTGTTCCAGGTCGGCGGTAACTTCGGCAGTTCCCTGGGGCCACTGCTGGCCGCGGTCATCATCGCTCCCTACGGCAAAGGCAACGTAGCGTGGTTTGTGCTGGCCGCCCTGCTGGCGATTATCGTGCTGATTCAGATCAGCCGCTGGTACGCCGCTCAGCACCGCGTCAACAAAGGCAAACCTGTAGCAAAGGTAATCAATCCCCTCCCTCGCAACAAGGTTATTCTGGCCGTCAGCGTCCTGCTGGTGCTGATTTTCTCAAAATACTTCTATATGGCGAGCATCAGCAGCTATTACACCTTTTATCTGATGCAAAAATTCGGAATATCGGTACAAAATGCGCAGTTTCACCTCTTTGCCTTCCTGTTTGCGGTGGCCGCCGGTACGGTAATTGGCGGGCCTGTGGGCGATAAGATTGGGCGTAAATACGTCATTTGGGGCTCTATCCTCGGCGTAGCGCCGTTTACCCTCATTTTGCCCTACGCAAGCCTTGAGTGGACGGGAATTTTAACCGTGATCATTGGTTTTATCCTTGCGTCGGCCTTCTCGGCCATCCTGGTCTACGCGCAGGAGCTGTTACCGGGGCGGATCGGCATGGTTTCCGGGCTGTTCTTCGGCTTTGCCTTCGGGATGGGCGGCCTTGGTGCAGCGGTGCTGGGGATGGTTGCAGATCACACCAGCATCTTCCTGGTCTATAAAATCTGTGCTTTCCTGCCACTTCTTGGGATGTTGACCATATTCCTGCCTGACAACCGTCACAAAGCGTAAATTAAGGGCCGCTAAAGTTTAACTTTGGCGGCCCGATACCCTGATACCATAAGGGTTTCTTCTTCCTGTCCCCTCGCAATGTAGCAAAATCTGCTTTTTTTCCTGCATATTGCTGTTTTAATCAAACTTCAACAATAATTCATAAACATAAGCGTATAAATTGTCATAAACTATTACTCGGTTTTTTGGTTTTTTAGCCAAAAATGGAACACCCACAACGAAAGGAGACGGAATGCACCACGCCACACCGCTTATCACCACCATTGTTGGTGGACTTGTGCTTGCTTTTATCCTCGGCATGATTGCCAATAAACTGCGTATTTCGCCTCTGGTAGGCTATTTGTTAGCGGGTGTGCTGGCGGGTCCGTTTACGCCGGGTTTTGTTGCAGATACCAAACTGGCTCCTGAGCTGGCGGAATTAGGCGTGATTCTGCTGATGTTTGGCGTGGGTCTTCACTTCTCGCTGAAGGATCTGATGGCGGTAAAGGCTATCGCCATACCCGGCGCAATCGCCCAAATTGGCGTGGCGACGCTGCTGGGGATGGCGCTTTCGGCCCTGCTGGGCTGGTCGCTGATGACCGGCATCGTTTTTGGGCTGTGTCTTTCAACCGCCAGCACCGTGGTGCTGCTGCGCGCGCTTGAGGAGAGACAGCTGATAGACAGCCAGCGTGGGCAAATCGCCATTGGCTGGCTGATTGTTGAAGATCTGGTGATGGTGCTGACGCTGGTTCTGCTGCCCGCCGTCGCCGGAATGATGGAAAAAGACAACGTCGGCCTAGCCTCGCTGGCGCTGGATATGAGTATTACCATCGGTAAAGTGGTGGCATTCATCGCCATCATGATGCTCGTTGGCCGTCGCCTGGTGCCGTGGATCATGTCCCGCAGCGCGGCAACCGGCTCGCGCGAGCTGTTCACCCTTTCCGTACTGGCCCTGGCGCTGGGTATCGCCTTCGGCGCCGTCGAGCTGTTCGATGTCTCCTTCGCGCTGGGCGCGTTCTTCGCCGGGATGGTGCTGAACGAATCGGAGCTGAGCCACCGTGCCGCGCACGACACGCTGCCGCTGCGCGACGCGTTCGCCGTTCTGTTCTTCGTCTCCGTGGGGATGCTGTTCGACCCGCTGATCCTGATTCAGCAGCCGCTGGCCGTATTAGGCACGCTGGCGATCATTATCTTTGGTAAGTCGGTTGCCGCCTTCTTCCTGGTGCGGATGTTTGGCCACTCGCCGCGCACGGCGTTGACCATCGCCGCCAGCCTGGCGCAGATCGGTGAATTTGCCTTTATCCTGGCGGGCCTGGGCATGGCGCTAAACCTGCTGCCGCAGGCCGGACAAAACCTGGTGCTGGCGGGGGCGATACTTTCGATTATGCTCAACCCGGTATTGTTTGCCCTGCTGGAGAAATACCTCGAGAAAACCGAAACGCTTGAAGAGCAAACGCTGGAAGAGGCGACGGAAGAAGAGAAGCAGATCCCGGTGGATATCTGCAACCACGCGCTGCTGGTCGGCTTTGGCCGCGTGGGCAGCCTGCTCGGCGAGAAGCTGATGGCGCAGGGCATTCCGCTGGTGGTGATTGAGACGTCGCGCACCCGCGTTGACGAGCTGCGCGAGCGCGGCATTCGCGCGGTGTTAGGCAATGCGGCCAACGAAGAGATCATGAATCTGGCGCATCTGGACTGCGCCCGCTGGCTGCTGCTCACCATCCCTAACGGCTATGAAGCAGGCGAGATTGTGGCTACCGCCCGAGAAAAATGCCCGACCATCGAGATTATCGCCCGCGCGCACTATGACGACGAGGTGGAGTACATCACCGAGCGCGGCGCAAATCAGGTGGTGATGGGCGAGCGTGAGATTGCAAATACGATGTACACGCTGCTGGAGAAACCGCCGGTAGAAGAGGCGGTGACGGGGTAAGTTTTGTGCGGCCTGATGCCCTCACCCTGGCCCTCTCCCACGGGGAGAGGGAACAAACACTAAAAACGGCAACCATTGGTTGCCGTTTTACTTTTACCTCGTGCGGCCTGATGCCCTCACCCTGGCCCTCTCCCACGGGGAGAGGGGAAAAAACACTAAAAACGGCAACCATCGGTTGCCGTTTTGCTTTTACCTCGTGCGGCCTGCCCCCCTCCCCCTGGCCCTCTCCCCAAAGGGGCGAGGGAGAAAAGACGGCTCGGTGCGATCCCCTCTCCCCTATGGGGAGAGGATTAGGGTGAGGGGTTTAGTGTTATCTGTCCCAATACGCCTCTTCGAGGCTGTCTTCCCTTTCCGGCAGGCCGCGCGTCAGGCGCGGCGAGTGCTGGTTCAGCACCTGATAGCTCACGCGGTTCGCGTACTTACACACCTGGGCCAGCGACGAATAGGTCAGCCAGCTAAACTTGTGCTTGCTGGAGTTCGGTACGTTGGTTTTGTGGTAGGCGTTAGCCGTGATGTCGTGGAGCAGCGCCGCCAGCGCGCCGTCGCCCGCGCCGTTGGTGTTCATGATCTTCTCAGGCCCGCCCATGTACGGGGCGATATGGGAGAAAATGCGCAGCGGATTCACGCAGTCCTTGTGGCGCATTGCGCGGCTAAATTCGTACTGGTTGAACTCGGCGATCGCCCCCGGCAGCAGCGGATGCTGGGTTTTACGCTTGCTCTCTTCCTCGGTGAAGCCCGCCATATACAGCCCCACCGGCCCGGCGGTGCAGAGCACCAGGTCGACCCAGTCCAGCGCTTTATCAGAAGCCAGCAGCGGATCGCTTTCGCCGGTTAGCGCTTCGGCCTCTTCCTCGTTCATCGCCAGAATGGAAACGTGCTCTTTCAGAAACGCCTGCCACCACTCGGGGTTATCGGCGATCACGAATTTGGTGCCCAGCGTCAGGACAACCGGCACGTTGTATTTCTTCGCGTATTCCACCGCCTTCATGGTCGCTTCCGGCATTGGCTCGCCCGGCTTGCAGCGCACCAGATAGGAGGTCAGCACCAGCGCAGACGCGCCCGCGATCACCTCTTCAGGGATGCTCTCAGCGCGCAGCTTGTTCATGTGGCCCGGGCTGATGGCAAAGGTACGCTCGCCGGAATCGCTAATCAGCGTAAAGCAGCGGCCTATCGGCCCGTCAACGCCCTGCAAATAGTTCAGATCGGTACGGCTGGAGGTGTTGCAAAGATAGCGATAGGCGTAGCCGCCGATTTCGATATTGCTGCACATGACGCCCAGCAGCACCGAGCGGTCGTCTGCCAGCACGGAGTAGTTGTGCATGGTATTGCCGATGGTTCCCCCGGCGAACTGGTGGGTGATGAGATTTTCACGCACCAGCTCCTGATACAGCGCTTCCGCAACGTCATCTTCAATGACCAGAGAATGCCCGGCGCTCAGCCCGTAACGGGCGACAAACGCGTCATCCACTTTCGCCTCAATGTCCACCAGCGTCTGGTCGATACCGACCACCCATGCCGCGCTCGTTTCGTTTACGGGCTGAATTTGCTGCAGCAGCGGATCGCGGGCATTGACGGGAAAGTAGTGTTTGGATTTACGTTTACCGGGAAATTTCATGGTCAGAACTATGCAAGGAATATGGGCCGGGAATGGTAGCACAAACCCGGCCCTGAGCGCGATCAGCGGCTGTTGGTCACCAGCGAAACCATCATCTCGATATGCTCAGGAGAATCGTTAAGTGCCGGAATGTATTCATACTTCGTTCCTCCCGCTTCCAGGAAGAACTCTTTATTTTGTACGGCGATCTCTTCCAGCGTCTCCAGACAGTCCGCCGAGAAGCCCGGCGACATCACCTGGATGTGCTTCACGCCCTTCTCGCCCAGCATTTTGAGCGTTTCATCGGTGTACGGCGTGAGCCACGGCTCGCGCCCGAAGCGAGACTGGAAGGTCATCATTACCTTCTCAGGCGGCAGGCCGAGCGCGGAGACCAGCTCGCGGGTGGTATCGCGGCAGCGCTGCGGATAATCGTCCCCTTCGTTGGCGAAACGCTGCGGAATGCCGTGATAGGAGAGCAGAAGCAGATCCGGCTCGCCGTGCTTTTCAAACGACGCGCGCGCGCTGTTGGCAAGCGCCCTGATGTAGAGATCGTTATCCGCGTAGTCGCGAATAAAGGTGATGCCCGGAATGCGGCGGCGCTTCGCCAGAATGCGCGCCAGCTCGTCCCAGACGGCAGCCACCGTGGAACAAGAATATTGCGGATAGAGCGCCAGCACGACGATGTGATCAACGCCCTGGGCCAGCAGCGCCTCCACGGCGCTTTCCAGCGACGGTTTGCCGTAGCTCATGCCCAGCGCCACCGGCATATCCGGCAGGCGGGCGGCCAGCGCTTTTTCCTGGCGACGGCTGTATACCATCAGCGGCGAGCCCTCTTCCATCCAGACGGACTGATAGAGTTTGGCGACGCGCGGAGAACGAATCGGCAAAATGACGCCACGCAGCAGCGGCCACCACAGCAGTCTTGGAAAATCCACGACGCGCGTGTCGCTTAAAAATTGTCGCAGGTAGCGTTTTACCGCGTCTGATGTAGGTGCTTCTGGTGTGCCCAGATTGGCAAGCAGGATGCCGGTTTTCGCCTGACTCATTCACGCCTCTTAACCATTTGATAGGTTGTCAATTGTAGCGGAAATGCGTTTAAACGGAACCAATTGCAGCAAAAGGGAGAATGAGAAAATTTCTCACCCGGGGATCCGGGTGAGAGGCGCGCGATTAGCCGAGAATTTTTTCCAGCTCTGCACGTACGTCAGCCACGGCTTTGGTGCCGTCAACTTTGGCGTATTTGGTGTTGCCCGCTTCAGCTTCTTTAGAGTAGTAGCCGATCAGCGGCGCGGTCATCTGATGGTATTCCACCAGGCGCTTGCGCACGGTCTCTTCCTGATCGTCTTTACGGGTGGTCAGCTCTTCGCCGGTCACGTCGTCTTTGCCTTCAACCTTCGGCGGGTTGAATTTAATGTGGTAAACGCGGCCAGAGGCAGCGTGTACGCGACGGCCAACGATACGGTCAACGATCAGCTCGTCCGGCACGTCGAACTCCAGCACGTAGTCCACGTTGATGCCCGCTTCTTTCATGGCGTCAGCCTGCGGAATGGTGCGCGGGAAGCCGTCCAGCAGGAAACCGTTGCGGCAATCTTCCTGAGAGATGCGTTCTTTCACCAGGGCGATAACCAGTTCGTCAGTGACCAGCTTGCCTGCGTCCATGATGTCTTTCGCCTGCTTACCCAGCTCGGAGCCAGATTTAACAGCGGCGCGCAGCATATCACCGGTGGAGATTTGCGGAATACCGTATTTCTCCATGATGAACTGAGCCTGAGTTCCTTTACCCGCGCCCGGAGCGCCAAGCAGAATAATACGCATTGCGAAAATCCCCTCAAATGTCGTTTCAATTTTTCAAAAGCGCTAAACAATACCACCAGAACGGGCGTGGCTCAAGGAAGGCGGGGAGGCTGAAACGGTTAAGGGGGGAGATAATTTGGGTTAGTGCGGTTGGTTCCCCCTCACCCTAACCCTCTCCCCAAAGGGGAGAGGGGACGATGACACCCTCTCCCCTTTGGGGAGAGGGCCAGGGTGAGGGGTAGGTGTTAAATTACGCCAGCAACAGCGCATTCACGCGTTTAATGAACAGGTTAGGATCTTCCAGCGTGCCGCGCTCGGCCAGCAGGGACTGATCCAGCAGCAGCTCTACCCACTCGGCGAAGCGGGCTTCGTCCTGGGTATCGGCGGCACGTTTCACCAGCGGGTGATCCGGGTTCAGCTCGAAGATGTATTTCACTTCAGGCATCGCCTGGCCCGCGGCGGCAAACAGCTTCGCCATCTGGGTGCCCATTTCGTCCGCATCGGTGGTCACAATCGCCGGGGTATCGGTCAGACGGTGGGTGAAGCGCACCTCTTTCACGCGATCGCCCAGCAGGGTTTTCACGCGCTCAACGAACGGCTCAAGCGCCTTCTCGGCCTCTTTCGCGCTTTCGTCCACGTCGTCCGCCAGCTTGTCGATGGACTCGTCGGCTTTCGCTACGGACTGGAAGGATTTACCGTCGAACTCGGTCAGGTAGTTCATCATCCACTCGTCGATGCGGTCGGAAAGCAGCAGCACTTCGATGCCTTTCTTACGCAGCAGCTCCAGGTGCGGGCTGCTCTTCGCCGCGGCGTAGCTGTCGGCGGTGATGTAGTAGATCTTCTCCTGCCCTTCCTTCATGCGAGAAACGTACTCTTCCAGCGACACGGTCTGCGCGGAGGAGTCGGTGTGCGTGGAGGCAAAGCGCAGCAGCTTAGCGATAGTTTCAACGTTCGCGGTGTCTTCCGCCGGGCCTTCCTTCAGCACGAGGCCGAACTGTTTCCAGAAGGTCTGGTATTTTTCCGCATCGTCTTTCGCCAGTTTTTCCAGCATCTGCAGCGTACGCTTGGTCAGCGCGTTGCGCAGGTTGCGGGTCACCGTGCTGTCCTGCAGGATTTCACGCGAAACGTTCAGCGGCAGATCGTTGGAGTCAATCAGGCCGCGGGTAAAGCGCAGGTAGTTCGGCATGAACTGCTCGGCGTCATCCATGATGAAGACGCGCTGAACGTACAGCTTCAGGCCGTGCTTATGATCGCGGTTCCACATATCCCACGGGGCCTGCGCCGGGATGTACAGCAGGCTGGTGTACTCCTGCTTGCCTTCCACGCGGTTGTGGCTCCAGGTCAGCGGATCGGTGTAGTCGTGGGCGATGTGCTTGTAGAACTCGTTGTATTCGTCGTCTTTGATTTCAGACTTGTTGCGCGTCCACAGGGCCTGCGCCTTGTTGATTTTCTCCCAGGAGACAACGGTTTCCCCGTCCTTCTCTTCCCGTTTTTCAATCTCAACCGGCAGCGCGATGTGGTCTGAATACTTGCTGATGATGGAGCGCACGCGCCAGTCGTTCAGGAAATCATCTTCGCCTTCACGCAGGTGCAGGGTGATCTCGGTGCCGCGATCCGCTTTGGTGATGTCGTCAACGGTGTATTCGCCTTCGCCTTTGGATTCCCAGAAGACGCCGTTTTCCGCGCTGTCGCCCGCCGCGCGGGTGCGCACGGTGACTTTATCCGCCACGATGAATGCCGAGTAGAAGCCCACGCCGAACTGGCCGATCAGCTGGCTGTCTTTCGCCTGATCGGAGCCCATAGACTCCAGAAACGCCTTGGTGCCGGATTTCGCGATGGTCCCGAGATGGTCGATCACCTCGTCGCGGTTCATACCGATGCCGTTATCGGCGATGGTCAGGGTGCGGTTCTCTTTGTCAAAAGAGACGCGCACGCGCAGCTCGCCGTCGCCTTCGTACAGATCCGGATTAGACAGCGCGCGGAAGCGCAGCTTGTCCGCCGCGTCGGAGGCGTTGGAAATCAGCTCGCGCAGGAAGATTTCTTTATTGGAATACAGGGAATGGATCATCAGGTGCAGAAGCTGTTTTACTTCTGACTGGAAACCGCGGGTTTCTTGTCCTTTCATCTAAGTCGACCTCAACAATGCCATTTAATGGGGTTTAAAAACGTTGAGTGAGAGATGGGGATAAGGGGGAGAAATTTCAAGCGGAGGCCGCGAAGGCAGCCTCCGTTTGGTCAGAAAGTAATCTTGTGACGTCCGGCTAAAGAGTGCGACAGCGTGGTGCCGTCGACCATCTCCAGCTCGCCGCCGACCGGCACGCCGTGGGCGATACGGCTGGCGTCAACGCCGTACTGGCCGCAAAGCTCGGCAATATAGTTCGCCGTCGCTTCCCCTTCCACCGTTGGGTTGGTGGCGAGGATCACCTCTTTGATCGTTTCCGACTCCAGGCGCTGCTCCAGGCGATCGAGACCAATATCGTCCGGGCCGATGCCGTCCAGCGGAGAGAGATGCCCCATCAGCACGAAATAGCGGCCGGAAAACTGCCCGGTTTGCTCAATGGCGTAGATGTCCGCCGGACTCTCCACCACGCAAATCTGACCGTTTTCCTGACGACGCGGGTTCGTGCAGATGTTGCACACGTCCTGTTCGGTAAAGGTACGGCAATCCGCACAGTGACCAATTTCCGACATGGCGCGGGTCAAAGCCTGCGCCAGGCGCATCCCGCCGCTGCGGTCGCGCTGCAATAGCGTAAACGCCATGCGCTGCGCCGACTTCGGGCCAACGCCCGGCAGGCAGCGCAGTGCTTCCATTAACTGCGTGAGCAGCGGACTGGTTTGCATCAGAACGGCATCTTAAAGCCCGGCGGCAGCTGCATGCCGCTGGAAACAGAGGCCATTTTCTCTTTCTGGGTTTCGTCGATGCGGCGCGCAGCATCGTTAAACGCGGCAGCGACCAGATCTTCCAGCATCTCTTTGTCGTCTTCGAGCAGGCTTGGGTCGATTTCAACGCGGCGGCAGTTGTGCGCACCGTTGATGGTCACTTTAACCATACCCGCGCCGGATTCACCCGTGACTTCCAGCTGAGCGATCTCTTCCTGCATCTTCTGCATTTTTTCCTGCATCTGCTGAGCCTGCTTCATCAGGCCACCCAGACCGCCTTTTCCACCAAACATAGGCTTCTCTCTCTTTCACGTTTAACGATTAAAACCGTGAGTCAGACTCACGATCAAATGGGGCGAATACTCTCTTCATCCAGGTCGGCGTCGAAGAACCGACGCAGGGTCTGAATGTTGTTATCCGCAATTATCGACTCGCGCGCCTGCGCGAGCTTCTCTTCATAAATAGCCTGTCGCCACTCCAGCGGCGTTTTAACCGCCGGATTATCATCTTCAATGATAGTCAATTCAACCGGCGCACCGTGTAATGCCGAGAGCGCCTCTGCCAGCGCTTTTTGCGCGCCAGGGGAATTAAGATGCCGCTGGCCCGGGCGCAGATGCAGGCGGATAGTATTCCCCTCCTGCTCTTTCCAGGCGTTCAGCGCGACCTGCTCTACCAGCTTCGGCAAATGTAATTTGCTGACCTCAGCGGCCCAGGCGTCGCGCGCGATAGATTCTTCGGCGAGCTTCGCGGAAAGCTCCGGCGTTTTTTCATGCTCCAGCGCCTTTTTCAGCGCTTTCGGCGTGGCGACCTCTTCCTTCACCGTTTCGATGAGGGTGGTAGCCTTCCAGCGATAAGCCTCTTCTTTCACCGGGGCTTTTTGCTCGAGCGCGGACGGTGCCGGGCGCGACTGGACGCGCTCCGTTACCGAAGCCAGTCGTTCAAGCGCGGCGTTGTTCACCGGCCGCGCTCTTGCAGGCGCTGCCGGTTCACTCTTTTTTGGTTTGGTTACTCCCTGCGCGCGCTGCAGCTGGCTGCGTGCGGCAAGCACCGAACTGGTGGCATCCGACAGCGGCACGTTTTGCTGCGGCGGCGGCGTCGGCTGCGGCGGCACCTGCTGCGGCGACAACACCGCCGTCGGCGCAACCGGGGCAAAGGACTGTCGCGGCACTTCCGGCTCCGGCAGCGGCATCCGCGGATGGAACGCCAGCGCGCGCAGCAGCGTCATTTCAACGCCCATTCTGCGATCCGGCGCGAACGGCAGCTCTTTGCGGCCAATCAGCAGGGTCTGGTAGTACAGCTGAACGTCAGCAGGCGGCACGGTACGGGCCAGCTCGCGCATCCGCTGCTCGATGGACGCCATATCCGCGCCAATGGCCGACGGAGAGAGCTGCAGCATCGCCACGCGGTGCAGCAGGCCAAGCATTTCCACCAGCAGCGATTCCCATTCGACGCCGCGGGCGGCGGCATCGTTCACCAGCGACATCACGCGCTCGCCGTTGGCGGCAATCATCGCCTCAATGAGGGAGAGCGCCTGGTCGTCGTCCAGCGTACCGAGCATGGTGCTAACCGCCTCGGTCGAAAGCTTACCGTCACCGCTGGCGATGGCCTGATCGGTCAGGCTGAGCGCATCGCGCAGGCTGCCGTCCGCCGCGCGCGCCAGCAGCTGCAGGGCGCGAGGCTCGTGGACAATCTTCTCTTCGTCGAGAATATGCTCAAGCTGGGTGCGGATCTGATCGACATCCAGCGCCTTCAGATGGAACTGAAGGCAGCGCGACAGGATCGTGACCGGCAGCTTTTGCGGATCGGTCGTCGCCAGCAGGAATTTCACGTGCGACGGCGGCTCTTCCAGCGTTTTCAGCAGGGCGTTGAAGCTGTGGCGCGACAGCATGTGCACTTCATCGATCAGGTAGACCTTGAAGCGGCCGCGCGCCGGCGCGTACTGCACGTTATCGAGCAGGTCGCGGGTATCTTCCACTTTTGTGCGCGAGGCGGCGTCAATTTCGATCAGGTCGACAAAGCGCCCCTGCTCGATCTCACGGCAGTTGTCGCACACGCCGCACGGCGTCGCGGTGATCCCGGTTTCGCAGTTCAGTCCCTTTGCCAGCAGGCGGGCAATAGACGTTTTACCGACGCCGCGGGTGCCGGAAAAAAGATAGGCGTGATGAATGCGACCTAGCGACAAGCCGTTCGCCAGGGCCGTCAGCACATGCTCCTGACCGACAACGTCAGCAAAGGTTTGTGGTCGCCATTTACGGGCTAACACCTGATAACTCATGGGCAGGCTCTGCAACGCTGGAAGGTGAATTTATGGAGGGGAATGCTATCACAACCTCACCCATTGAGCGAGGTTGTGAAAACCGGGATTAATGACCCGGGAATGGCACCAGGCTGTAGCTGGTAATGCCCTGTTTTTCGAGGCGCTGTTCGCCGCCCAGATCGAACAGGTTGATGATGAAGGCCGCGTCGGTCACTTCACCACCCAGACGACGGATCAGCTTCACGGTCGCTTCGATGGTGCCGCCGGTTGCCAGCAGATCGTCCACCACCAGCACTTTGTCGCCTGGCTTAATGGCATCAACGTGGATTTCCAGCTGATCGGTGCCGTATTCCAGCTCGTAGCTTTCCGCGATAGTTTCGCGCGGCAGCTTGCGCGGTTTACGCACCGGTACAAAACCGACGCCCATCGCCAGCGCAACCGGTGCGCCAAACAGGAAGCCGCGGGCTTCGGTCCCTACGACTTTGGTGATCCCGGCGTTCTTATAACGCTCGACCAGCAGTTCAATGCTGAGCGCGTACGCTTTCGGGTCTTCCAGCAAGCTGGTGACATCACGGAAAAGAATGCCAGGCTTTGGATAGTCCTGGATGCTTTTGATGCTGTTTTTAAGATATTCAAGCTGCTGTGCAGTTGCGGTCATCGGTTTGTGCCTAAATGAAACAGTGTGACTCACGGCGCGCGACGAGTCGGTCAAGGTAACAATTGTTTAACCTTTAACCAGGCGCACCTGTGCTCGAAAACGGTCGAATTTACTGGCTGCGCGCGATAATTGCAACAGCCATGATAAGGCTTCCGTGCTTTTATTGCTTTTCGTCCACGACGGGGATTCGCCACATGAAGAAAAGCAGGCAACTGAGGATAATAAGCAGCAGAATACGCACCCACAGCATGTTCACCAGCCACAGTGAAATCGCGAAGGTCACCAGGATCACCGCAACTGCGCGCGGCTTCGCGCCCGGCGGCATCGCGCGGTGCTTTTGCCAGTGGCGCAGATAGCCGCCGAACCACGAGCGATAGAGCAACCAGTGGTGAAAGCGCGGCGACGAGCGGGCGAAGCACCAGGCCGCCAGCAGGATAAACGGCGTGGTCGGCAGCAGGGGCAACACAACGCCCAGCGTGCCAAGCACTACCGCGAGCCAGCCAATGATGATTAAAATAGTACGCTGCATAATGCGAATCGTTATCAAACTGAACGGCTACTTTACCACTGGAGAGCGTTTTGAAAACAGCCCTGCTTCTGGAAACGCTGCAAAATCAGCTGACCGCGCTGCGCGCGCAGGCCGCACCGCTGATGGGGCACGCCACGCTCAAGCCGCGCTTCGACCGACAGCTTTTTCGCACCCGCAGCACGCGCATTCAGGACTATCTTACCGAAGCGCAAACCCAGCTCGACGCGCTGCGCCATGCGGTAGAGAGCGAGCAGAAAAACCAGGTGGCCTGGCTTGCCGAACACCTCACCGAGCAGCTCACCGCCCTGCACCGCGAGATCATCGCCTGGCCGCTGCGCGCCTGGGACAGCGCCTCACCGGGGCTGGGTAAATGGCAGCGCAAGCGTCTGGAAAACCAGGAGTTTGAGCGCCGGCTGTTTGAAATGAAGCATGAGCGGGAAACGCGGCTAAACGCTGCCGAAACGCTGGAAGAGCAGCAATTACTGATGCGAGAGATTAGCGCCCTGGAAGGACGACTCGTTCGCTGCCGCCAGGCGCTGGATGAGATTGAACGCGTGATTGAACGCCTGACCCGATAACTGGAGCCCTGCATGTCACTGGAAAACGCCCCCGACGAGGTCAAACTGGCCGTCGATTTAATTATGCTGCTGGAGGATCACGCTATTCCGGCAGAGACGGTGCTGAAGGCGCTGGAGATTGTTAGAAAGGATTTTGAGGGTAAATTGCCTTCACCCCTCACCCCGGCCCTCTCCCCTGAGGGGAGAGGGGGAAAAGCGGACGAGTGACAATCATTCAGCCCGCACCAGACTGTTCCCTCTCCCTTCAAGGGAGAGGGTTAGGGTGAGGGTTAGAGTTATCATCACCCTTAATCTCGCGCTTCACTTCCGTGTGCTCATCACCCTTCTCATTGTGCAGGTGAACTTCGAGCTGGTTGAAGGCGATATTAATGTCGTTTTCACGGCACAGGCGATCGATAGCGCGGTTCAGCTCATCGACGGTGTAGCTGCGATCGCGGAGCTCGCGAACGTATAAGCGCAGCTCGTGATCCAGCGTGCTTGCGCCAAAGGTGGTGAAGAACACCGACGGCGCCGGATCGTGCATCACCTTCGGATGGTCGTTCGCCGCTTTCAGCAGGACCTCTTTCACCTTGTCCAGATCGGAACCGTAGGCCACGCCGAGGCGGATCACCACGCGGGTGGTGGTATCCGAGAGCGACCAGTTGATCAGGCGCTCGGTCACGAACGCTTTGTTCGGGATGATCACCTCTTTGCGATCGAAGTCGGTAATGGTGGTCGCGCGAATGCGGATCTTGCTGACGGTCCCGGAGAACGTGCCGATCGTCACGGTATCGCCGATGCGCACAGGACGTTCGAACAGGATGATCAGGCCGGAAACGAAGTTACCGAAGATCTCCTGCAGGCCAAAGCCCAGGCCGACCGACAGCGCGGCGGCCAGCCACTGCAGTTTATCCCACGACACGCCCAGCGATCCAAAGACCGTCATCGCGCCGACGATAATGATCACGTAGTTGAGGATGGTGGTGATCGCGTACGACGCCCCCTGCCGCAGATTCAGGCGAGACAGCACCAGCACTTCCAGCAGGCCGGGCAGGTTGCGGATCAGCGCCCAGGCGACGACCAGCGAAACCAGCGCAAAGAGCAGGCTGCCCATGGTCACGCTTTTCATCACCGTCGCGCCCGCTTCGGTGCCGCTGTACTGCCAGAGCGTAACGCTGTCCAGATAGGCGAACACGGTGATGAGATCGGACCAAATGGCCCAGAACATCACCGCGAACAGCGCTACCATCACCAGCATGGTGATACGCATCGTCTGCTGGTTGACCTGCTCCAGGGCAATGGTCGGCTCTTCCTGCGGCTCGGCCCCTTCGGCGCCCTCTTTCACCTGATGCTGGCGACGGGCAATCGCGCGGCGGTAGGCAATACGGCGCGCCGCCACGCTCAATCCGCGCAGCACGGTCTGGAACAGCAGGTTCCAGATAATCACCAGATAAACGGTTTCAATCCATCGCCCGGCAAGGCGCAGCGTGGTGTAAAAGTAGCCGGTGGCCGTCAGCACCATCAGCGCCAGCGGAATGATCGCCAGCACCGTCACGGTGACCAGCCGTAAATTGTGGGACTCCTTGTCGCGCCAGCTGTCGCGGCACATAGGCCACATCAGCACGGCAATCAGCAGCAGGTTGAGGAAGATGACCAGCTGGCCCAGGACGTCATCCATCAGGTGCAGCGGAGAAAGCTCGGACACCACCGACCAGAAGTGCAGCGGCAGCAGCGCAAGGCTAATGCGCACAATCTGACGACGCCAGTGGCTGGTAAGCTGCTCCGGCATGTTGAAATGACGTACTGCCACGCCGTCTTTTTCCAGCACCTTCCAGCACAGGCCAAACACCAGCCAGAACAGCGCCAGCTTTTTACTGAAGGCCCACAGCAGATCGCTGACGTTGAGCTGCATCGTCAGCAGGATCAGCCCCACGGCGAGGATCAGCAGGCAGACCGGCAAGGCGCGGATAAGATCGATCAGGATCGCTTTCGGCGTATGCAGCTGGCTGTCATTGCGCAGCTGCCCCACTTCGCCCGCCAGCTTCGCCTGGTAGTTTTTCAGCCAGCGCAAGCGCCAGCGGATCAGGCCCGCAATGAGCAGCAGCGGCAATCCGGCGAGGAACGCAATCATCACCGCAGGCCAGGCTTTCTCCCAGTTCACGGTGATTTTCATGCTCTTGATCTGGGATTTCAGCGTCTCAGGGAAGGACTTGATCCAGTCCCAGTCCATCGGCTTGTTGCTGTTTACCCAGAAAATCTGCTGGGTCAAAATCTCCTGCAGGTTTTTGGACACGCTCACCAGCTGCTGCTGGTTAATCTGCAGGTTGATGGCCATCATCAGCTGGTTGCCAAGCTGCTTGTTAAGCTGGTCGAGCAGCTCGCGGCGCATGTCAACCACCTGCAAAAGCGCATCGTGGACTTCCGGATTCACCTCCGCGGAGTGGCCCTCTTCAATTTTGGCGACAAAGGTATCGCTCTGGAAAAGGGTGTCGCGCTGCTGGTTTACGTCAAACTGCTCGAGGCGTAAATCGGCGATGCGGTTGGTCATGTCTTCCAGCTCGTCCGCCGACGGCAGCGTCTGCTGCTGCTGGTAGAGAATGCGCGACAGCAGAAGGCTGCCCTTCAGCACCGCAATTTGTTCCTTAATGTTGCGCTCGGCCTGCAGCGCGCGATCCAGCCAGTTTTTAACCTTGATGTTTTGCTGAACCAGCGAGTTGCCGCTTTCGGTTGCCGTAATCAGCCGCTGGCTGAGCTGGTGGTTAATCTCCAGCTCCTGGCGAACGAGCGGGTTCGCCTGGATGCGGGCGGTTTCGTCCGGCGATACCGCCTCCTGCGCCGTTTTTTCCGTTAGCGTCAGGCGCTTGCTGTTCACCGCTTCCTGCAGCAGCTGCAGCTGGTGCTCCAGGCGGTTAATGTTGGCCGTGACGTAATCACGCTGCTTTTGCAGCGTATCCTGCAGCACCGTATTCCCTTCCAGGCTCTTACGCTGCTGCTCAATTTCAGCATTCAGCAACATCTGCTGCGTTAAAAACAGCGTTTGCTGGGTAGGACGCAACGCCCCTTCGCCAACCTCGGTGCCGTTAAGGCGGTTGCGAATTTGCTGAAGCTGCTGCGAGGCGGCGTACATCGCGTTTTGAACGCGCTCGGGCTGCGTTTGCAGCGAGACAAGCTGGCTGTTGTAGGTCGCGAGATCGGACTGCGCGGTTTGCAAATCGTCAAGCAGTTGCGTCACGCGAGATTCCAGCTGGCGCAGCGAAAGCGACGCGAGCGTTTTACGCGTTTCATCATCGTTATCGACGTCGCTCAGGGCCGCCAGCGCGTCCATCGCCTTGCGCATATTATCGGGCGCCTGCGCGACCTTCTGGCGAAGCTGCGTTGTTTCGGCTTTGACGCGCTCGATTTTATCCAGCGTTTCCAGGGTTTCCGTCAAATCCTGCTGAACAAGTTTTTCCTGAGGAGAAAGGTCTTTCTGCTTGTTAAGGGTGTCCAGCTGCGACTGAACGTCAGCACGCGTTGGGACGTCGCTGGTGTTGTCCGCGCGGGCATACGCAGCGGGTACCGCGACCAGAAGAAACAGCATTGAAAAAATAAATGCAAAAACAGAAGCTTGCGAGCGATTGGAGTGCAGCATAGTCGTGAGTTTGATCTGAGCAGATGACCGAAAATAGTCCGGCGTGCAGAATATCATGCCCGCATGGACCAGAATAGCGGTAACGTGGTCCTCTAAGATAATTCCTGGGAACTCAGACGGCAGGCGTGGAGGATGACGCGCGCAGCGTCGGGCAGAATTGACACATCTCCAGCAGGATTGCGACGTAGCTGCGCGCTTCGGCTTTCAGGTCAAAGGATTGCGGGGCAAACAGCCAGTTTTCCATTATACCGGAAATGTAGCTGCGCATCAGGATCGCCGCGCGGCGCGTCAGCAAATTGGCGGGGAGTAAATTCGCCTGAATACATTGATTTAGCGTATACTCTATGCGGTCATAGCTCTCCAGGCACAGGCTGCGCTGCGCCTGCTGAACCACTGCCATTTCGCCAACGAACTCGCATTTATGAAAAATGATCTCCATCATCAGGCGCCGGCGTTCTTCAACTACCGTTGCTTCAAGGATATATACTAATATCTCTCTTAATACTGAGAGTGGATCGTCAGGGAATTTTGCCCGATACTCATTCTCAAGGTCGCTAATGCTGGATTCTGAAAGCTCCCAGATTTCACTAAACAGATCTGACTTGTCTTTAAAATGCCAGTAAATCGCTCCCCGCGTGACGCCCGCGGCCTGAGCAATCTGCGCCAGCGAGGTTGATGAAACACCTTGCTGTGAGAACAGACGCATTGCCACATCGAGGATGTGTTGCCGGGTTTCCAACGCTTGTTGTTTGGTTTTTCGTGCCATACGTCTGTGAATTTACAGGAGTCAGATTTACATACATTTATGAATGTATGTACCATAGCATGACGATAATATAAACGCAGCAATGGGTTTTTAGACTCAGGACCATTGATCAATTTGAAATCGGACACTCGAGGTTTACATATGAACAAAAACAGAGGGTTAACGCCTCTGGCGGTCGTTCTGATGCTCTCAGGCAGCTTAGCGCTTACAGGATGTGACGACAAACAGGCTCAACAAGGAGCGCAGCAGATGCCGGAAGTGGGCGTCGTGACGCTCAAATCCGAACCTCTCCAGATGACTACCGAATTACCGGGCCGTACCAGCGCTTACCGTATTGCGGAAGTCCGTCCTCAGGTAAGTGGCATTATCCTCAAACGTAACTTCACCGAAGGTGGTGACGTTAAGGCCGGTGAGTCTCTGTATCAGATTGATCCAGCAACCTATCAGGCGTCTTACGAGAGCGCGAAAGGCGATTTAGCGAAGGCCCAGGCCGCAGCGAAAATTGCCCAGGTGACGCTCAATCGTTATCAAAAACTGCTCGGCACCAGGTACATCAGCCAACAGGATTACGATACTGCCATGGCAGATGCACAGCAGGCTAATGCAGCCGTTGTCGCAGCAAAAGCAGCGGTAGAGACGGCGCGTATTAACCTGGCCTACACCAAAGTGACCTCCCCTATCAGCGGTCGCATTGGCAAATCTTCCGTTACGGAAGGTGCGCTGGTGCAGAACGGCCAAACTAACGCGCTGGCCACCGTGCAGCAGCTTGATCCGATCTACGTTGACGTCACGCAGTCCAGCAACGATTTCCTGCGTTTAAAGCAAGAGCTGGCTAACGGCACGCTGAAGCAGGAAAACGGCAAGGCCAAAGTCGAGCTCGTTACCAATGACGGTATCAAGTTCCCGCAGACGGGCACACTGGAATTTTCTGATGTGACGGTCGATCAGACCACCGGGTCTATTACCCTGCGCGCGATTTTCCCGAACCCTGACAAAAATCTGCTGCCGGGCATGTTCGTTCGCGCACGTCTGGAAGAAGGGACGAACCCAACGGCCCTTCTGGTTCCTCAACAGGGTGTGACCCGTACGCCGCGCGGCGATGCGAGCGCGCTGGTTGTCGGTGCTGATGACAAAGTCGAAACGCGCAATATCACCGCAACGCAGGCGATTGGCGACAAGTGGCTGGTTACGGAAGGCCTGAAGGATGGCGATCGCGTCATTATCGAGGGCCTGCAGAAAGTGCGTCCCGGTGCGCAGGTAAAAGTTCAGGAAGTGAAGTCTGACGATAAACAACAAGCCGCAGCTGGTGGTCAGTCAGAACAACCTAAGTCTTAACTTAAACAGGAGCCGTTAAGACATGCCTAATTTCTTTATCGATCGCCCCATATTTGCGTGGGTGATCGCCATTATCATCATGCTAGCCGGGGGACTTGCGATCCTGAAGCTGCCTGTTGCGCAATATCCAACGATTGCGCCACCGGCGGTGACGATCTCCGCAACCTACCCCGGGGCTGATGCCAAAACGGTGCAGGATACCGTTACGCAGGTTATCGAACAGAACATGAACGGTATCGATAACCTGATGTACATGTCCTCCAACAGTGACTCCACCGGTACGGTGCAGATTACGCTGACCTTTGAATCCGGTACTGATGCAGATATCGCGCAGGTTCAGGTGCAGAACAAACTGCAGCTGGCCATGCCGCTTCTGCCGCAGGAAGTCCAGCAGCAGGGCGTGAGCGTTGAGAAATCGTCCAGCAGCTTCCTGATGGTTGTCGGCGTTATCAACACCAACGGCACCATGACGCAGGAGGATATTTCCGACTACGTGGGCGCCAACATGAAGGACGCCATCAGCCGTACGTCAGGCGTGGGTGACGTTCAGCTGTTCGGTTCCCAGTACGCGATGCGTATCTGGATGGACCCCAACAAGCTGAACAACTTCCAGCTGACGCCGGTTGACGTAATCAGCGCCATCAAAGCGCAGAACGCCCAGGTGGCCGCAGGCCAGCTCGGCGGTACGCCGCCGGTGAAAGGCCAGCAGCTTAATGCCTCGATCATCGCGCAAACCCGTCTGACCTCCGCCGATGAGTTCAGCAAAATTCTGCTGAAAGTGAACCAGGACGGTTCTCAGGTTCGCCTGCGCGATGTGGCCAAGGTAGAGCTGGGCGGTGAAAACTACGACGTGATTGCGAAGTTCAACGGCAAGCCGGCCTCCGGCCTGGGTATCAAGCTGGCGACGGGCGCGAACGCGCTGGACACCGCCAACGCAATCCGCGAAGAACTGAAGAAGATGGAACCGTTCTTCCCGTCAGGCCTGAAGATTGTTTACCCGTATGACACCACTCCGTTCGTGAAAATCTCCATTCACGAAGTGGTGAAAACGCTGGTTGAAGCGATCATCCTGGTATTCCTGGTGATGTATCTGTTCCTGCAAAACTTCCGCGCGACGTTGATTCCAACCATCGCCGTACCGGTCGTATTGCTGGGGACGTTTGCGATACTGGCGATATTTGGCTATTCGATAAACACCCTGACGATGTTCGGGATGGTGCTCGCCATCGGCCTGCTGGTGGATGACGCCATCGTCGTGGTTGAGAACGTCGAGCGCGTTATGGCCGAAGAGGGACTGCCGCCGAAGGAAGCAACGCGTAAATCCATGGGCCAGATCCAGGGCGCGCTGGTCGGTATCGCGATGGTACTGTCCGCGGTATTTATCCCGATGGCCTTCTTTGGAGGATCCACCGGTGCGATTTACCGCCAGTTCTCCATCACCATCGTTTCGGCGATGGCGCTCTCTGTACTGGTTGCGCTGATCCTGACGCCAGCCCTGTGTGCCACCATGCTGAAGCCAATTCAGAAAGGCGGTCACGGCGAGCATAAAGGCTTCTTCGGCTGGTTTAACCGCATGTTTGATAAGAGCACGCACCACTACACCGACAGCGTGGGCAACATCCTGCGCAGCACCGGTCGTTACCTGCTGCTGTATATCATCATCGTGGCGGGCATGGCCTTCCTGTTTGTTCGTCTGCCAAGCTCGTTCCTGCCGGATGAAGACCAGGGCGTGTTCCTGAGCATGGCCCAGCTTCCGGCGGGTGCCTCGCAAGAGCGTACCCAGAAAGTGCTGGATGAGATGACCGACTACTACCTCACCAAAGAGAAGGACAACGTTGAATCCGTGTTTGCGGTTAACGGCTTTGGCTTTGCGGGTCGCGGTCAGAACACCGGTATCGCCTTCGTCTCGCTGAAGGACTGGTCTGAACGTCCGGGCAAAGAGAACAAAGTTGAGGCCATCACGGGTCGCGCCATGGGAGCCTTCTCGCAGATTAAAGATGCGATGGTCTTCGCCTTTAACCTGCCGGCGATTGTTGAACTGGGTACCGCGACGGGCTTCGACTTCCAGCTGATCGACCAGGGCGGTCTGGGTCATGAAAAACTGACGCAGGCGCGTAACCAGCTGTTCGGTGAAGTGGCGAAACACCCTGACCTGCTGGTCGGCGTGCGTCCTAACGGCCTGGAAGATACCCCGCAGTACAAGATCGACGTCGATCAGGAAAAAGCGCAGGCGCTGGGCGTGTCCATTAGCGACATCAACACCACGCTGGGCGCGGCCTGGGGCGGCAGCTACGTCAACGACTTCATCGACCGCGGTCGCGTGAAGAAAGTGTACGTGATGTCCGAAGCGGAATACCGCATGTTGCCGAACGATATTAACAACTGGTACGTCCGCGGCAGCAACGGTCAGATGGTTCCGTTCTCCGCCTTCTCAACCTCGCATTGGGAATACGGTTCACCGCGTCTTGAACGTTACAACGGCCTGCCGTCCATGGAAATCCTGGGCCAGGCAGCTGAAGGCAGAAGTACCGGTGAAGCGATGGCGATGATGGAGCAATTGGCCAGCAAGCTGCCAGCGGGTATCGGCTACGACTGGACGGGCATGTCCTACCAGGAACGTCTGTCCGGTAACCAGGCCCCTGCCCTGTACGCCATTTCACTGATCGTGGTGTTCCTGTGCCTGGCGGCGCTGTACGAGAGCTGGTCGATTCCGTTCTCCGTTATGCTGGTTGTTCCGCTGGGCGTTATCGGCGCGCTGCTGGCCGCAACCTTCCGCGGCCTGACGAACGACGTGTACTTCCAGGTGGGCCTGCTCACAACCATTGGCCTGTCGGCGAAGAACGCGATACTGATCGTTGAATTCGCCAAGGACCTGATGGAGAAAGAGGGCAAAGGGCTGATTGAGGCAACGCTTGAAGCGGTACGTATGCGTCTGCGCCCAATCCTGATGACCTCCCTGGCGTTTATCCTCGGGGTTATGCCGCTGGTTATTAGCTCCGGCGCGGGCTCCGGTGCGCAGAACGCCGTAGGTACAGGCGTAATGGGCGGTATGGTTACAGCGACTGTTCTCGCCATCTTCTTCGTACCGGTGTTCTTCGTGGTGGTTCGCCGCCGCTTCAGCCGCAAGAATGAAGACGTTGAGCACAGCCATTCAGTAGAACATCACTGATACCGGTTTCACATCCTAAAAAGGCCGCATTAGCGGCCTTTTTTACATCAATAAAAAATCATAAAATAGGCTTATTGTTCCTTCATTTATTTTTATGGTGCTATTAGGCACATCATAATTAATGAATAACGCGTTCATCTTTTTTTCAATTTTTTAATTATAAAGTCGCCTGTAAAACATTAGGAATATTCCTGGTGGTTAGAGCGTCACATGCAAACGCTTCAACTGAAAGTGCGTGCTAACGTAATGAAACATAAGGAAGCCTCCATCTTCACGCGTTTAAATTTGAGAGGCGGACTTGCCGGAGGCTAACATTTGCGTAGCCGCTCGCAGCCTCGTGCTTTAATTGTAATTTTTCGTAATAGCGCGGTGAAATCTTGATCAGAGTGACATATAGTTAGAGGTATCAGGAACACAGCACCCATGTAGTTAAGTATGTGGTATCCATCCCGACGTTGATGCTCGGTGAGTAAGAAATCACTCAAAAGGGGATGCGCTATGGACGAGTACTCGCCAAAAAGGCATGATATCGCGCAGTTGAAATTTCTCTGCGAATCCTTGTACCATGACTGCCTTGCCAATCTTGATGAAAGCAACCATGGCTGGGTAAACGATCCAACCTCAGCTATCAATTTACAGCTCAATGAACTGATCGAGCATATCGCGACCTTCGCACTTAATTATAAAATTAAGTACAATGACGATAATAAATTGATTGAGCAAATTGATGAATATCTGGACGACACCTTTATGTTGTTCAGCAGCTACGGCATTAATGCACAGGATTTACAGAAATGGCGAAAGTCCGGGAACAGACTATTCCGCTGTTTCATCAATGTGAGCAGAGCTAACCCTGTTAGCCTTTCCTGTTAAAATTATTACAATTATTAAGGTGAATTTATGTCTGATAAACCACTCACAAAAGTCGATTATTTGATGCGCTTACGACGCTGTCAGTCAATTGACACACTCGAGCGCGTCATTGAAAAAAATAAATACGAGCTCTCTGACAATGAACTGGCTGTATTTTATTCAGCCGCTGACCACCGCCTTGCCGAGTTAACAATGAATAAGCTGTATGACAAGATACCGTCTTCTGTGTGGAAATTTGTACGTTAAATACTGAACTGTGGCTGTAGAGTCTCTACGTCGCACTGTGTAGCAGAATTAACCTTTCGAGTGATCCCTCCTGGATGAAAGACGGGCCCCCTTGGCAGAGTGCTTTGCGACAATAAAGTTGTGATTATCGTCACACCCATATTTTGGGAACGTTCCCTTTTCGGTATCCCTCCGTTACTCTGCTGAGATAATGGACACCACTGGAGAGGTTACAATGAGTATTGAAAAGCAAAAGATGATTGCCGGGGAACCCTATCGCCCCGGTGATGAGACGTTACGAACCGACCGCATGCGCGCTCGCCATCTGATTCACCGCTACAACCACACCGCTCCCGATGAAAAAGCCGAACGCAAGGAACTGCTGACCGCTCTGCTGGGACGCGCTGAAGGCGCTTATATTGAACCGAGCTTCCGCTGCGATTACGGCTACAACATTTTTCTCGGAAAAGATTTTTACGCCAACTTCGACTGCGTGATGCTGGACGTCTGCCCTATTCACATTGGGGATAACTGCATGCTCGCGCCGGGCGTGCACATCTATACGGCAACCCATCCGCTGGACGCGGTTGAGCGAAACAGCGGCGTAGAGTTTGGCAAGCCCGTGACTATCGGCAACAACGTCTGGATCGGCGGTCGCGCGGTGATTAATCCGGGCGTCACTATCGGTGACAACGTGGTGATTGCGTCAGGCGCCGTTGTCACGAAAGACGTTCCGGCTAACGCGGTTGTGGGCGGCAACCCGGCGAAGGTGATTAAGATGCTTGAGGGCTAGCGCGCATCTGTTATGGTCTTTCAGCTAAGAACTGTTACTTTTTCAGGCTGAACCGCTCCTCTAAAATGGGCAGATCCCCTGTATTTTCACGATTCATGAAGGCAAAAAATGACAGAGATACAGCGCCTGCTCACTGTAACCATCGACGACCTGAATACCCGCGAAAAGCGCGATAATCGCCCGCGCTTTAGCATCAGCTTTATCCGTAAACATCCGGGCCTGTTTATCGCCATGTACGCCGCCTGGCTGGCAACGCTGATTGTCATGCTCAAATCCGAAACCCTGGTGGACTCGGTCTGGCTTCTGGTCGTGCTGTTCGTGGTGTTTAACGCCTTTTTCTTTTTCGACGTTAATCCGCGCTACCGCTATGAAGATATCGACGTGCTTGATTTTCGCGTTTGCTATAACGGCGAGTGGTACAACACCCGCTTTGTACCCGCAGAGCTGATTCACAGCATCATGAGCTCTCCTGCGGTTGACCCCGGACAGAAAGAGAAGCTGCAGAAAATGCTCACAACCAAGGGCGAGCTTTCGTTTTATGACGTCTTTACGCTTTCCCGCCCGTCTGTTGCCCAATCAAATGCTGTAAGCGTCGGATAGCCGGCGCAAACTGTGACGCAGAGGTATTACCGTATCCGATAACCAGCCCGGTTTGCCCCTGCTTCGCATCGAGGTAGTACCCGCTCAGCGCAGCGGGCGCCAGCTGAAAAGCCCGCGCCCGCTGAACAACAGCCACATCGTCAATCCCGTCAATCGCCACCGTCAGGTGCATTCCGCCCTCTCCCGCCAGCACGCGATGCGCCACGTGAAGCTCTGTATCGATCGCCTCACGCAGCTGCCGATAGCGCTTGCGATAGAGCCGACGCATCGCGGCAAGGTGGCGCGCGTAGTGCCCCTCTTCAATAAACCGCGCCAGGGTCCGCTGCTCGGCGCGATGGCCGCCCCGCAGCAGCGCGCCGATGGCCGGACGCGCGGCGTTCGCCAGCGCAGGAGGAAGCACCATAAAGCCGATCCGCAGGGAGGGAAACAGCGTTTTACTGAATGTGCCGAGATAGACCACGGGCGCATTTTTCACCATCCCGAGCATGGCGGGCACGGGCTCGCCGGAATAGCGAAACTCGCTGTCGTAGTCATCCTCAATAATCCATGCGCCGTGCCGCTGGGCCAGCGCCAGCAGCGCCAGATGGCGGCGCGCGCTGAGCACGCTGCCGTAGGGAAACTGGTGCGAGGGTGAAGTGAAAATCAGCGCGGGAGGAGGAAGCGTTAATCCCTCCCAGCACATCCCCTCTTCATCGACAGGGATACCGGCCATCGCCAGCTCCGCTATGGCAAAGGCGCTTTTGGCTCCGGCATATCCCGGGTTTTCTACCCACGCCACGTCGCCGGGCTCGCTCAGCAGCTGGGTACACAGGTTAACGCCCTCAAGCGCGCCCTCGGTGATGATGACCTGACCCGCATCGCAATCAATTCCGCGCGACAGCGCCAGGTGGCGGGCAATGGCCTCACGCAGGAGCGGTTCCCCTGCCGGATCGCCATAACCCAGCAGCGCGCTTCCCTCCTCGCGCAGCACGCGGTCATACAAGCGCCGCCAGAGCGGCAGCGGAAAGTAGTTAATCGCCGGCGTGCCGGGCGTCAGCGCAGGCACCGGCGTTCCCCTCGGCGTGGGGCCCGGGAGCCGGGCCACGCGTTTGGCAAGCGTCACGGCAGGCTCTGGCAGCGCCCGATCGGGAGCACGATAAACCTGCGCGGCCACCCGCGTGCCCCGTCTGCTTCGGCGTAGATACCCTTCAAGCGTCAGTTGCTCAAGCGCGGCATTCACGGTATTGCGTGAAAGGGAAAGCTGTTGCGCGATGACGCGCGAGCCCGGCAGGCGGCTTTCGGCCTGAAGCCTGCCGCACAGGATCGCCTCCCGCAGCGCGTGATAAAGCGCTCGTTGCAGGGTTTCAGCGCCGCGATGGGCAAGCGCAGCGTGTATCAAGGTATAAAAGTCATCGCTGGGTATATTCATTTTTCTCTCCGTGGTACCACCAGAACATACGCCGGTGGTGCTTTTTAAGGAACCAGATTTTCCATAATCTGGCGTTCTTCCCCTCCCAATGAGAGTTAAAAATGAATACGTTAAATGAATTTGGACAGCCCGTGGGCGAAGCGCTTTTTGACTGGCAGCCGCGCCCTCACCCCTCCCGCGTAACGCTAAGCGGGCGTTACTGTCGGCTTGAGCCGCTGAGCGTGGCGCATGCCGACGCGCTGTTTAACGCCTATCGGCTGGCTGAAGATACCCGTAGCTGGACCTGGCTGCTTCGCGAGCCGGACGCCACCCCGGGCGAGTTCACCCGCTGGGTCGCGAGCGTGTGCGAACTGCCCGATCCGATCCATTTCACCGTGATCGATAATAAAACCCAGGCCCCCGTGGGAACGCTCGCGCTGATGCGCATCGATCCACAAAACGGCGTGGTCGAAGTGGGACACGTGCATTTTTCGCCCCTGCTTAGCCGTACGCCGATGTCGACAGAAGCGCAGTTTCTGCTGATGCAGTACGCGTTCGATACGCTGGGCTATCGTCGCTACGAGTGGAAATGTAACAGCCTGAACGAACCTTCCCGTCGCGCGGCGCTGCGTCTGGGGTTTCAGTATGAAGGGCGTTTCCGTCAGGCGCTGGTCGTGAAGGGCCACAACCGGGATACGGACTGGTTTTCGATTATCGACAGCGAGTGGCCGCGAATTTCGCAGGCGTTTCAACGCTGGCTTGCCAACGACAATTTTACCGACGATGGCAAGCAGCGAAAAACCCTGGAGAGCTGGCGTGAAGCGCGCATTTAGCGTCTTTTTTTACGTCCCTGCACCGCTTTAAAACGCGGATTAGACTTACAAATAACGTACAGGCGTCCTTTGCGCTTAACGATCTGGCAGTCGGGATGGCGCTGTTTTGCGCTGCGCAGCGAGTTAAGTACCTGCATGATTAACCTCGCTTCGCGTTAAGAAAGCCGCCAAAGCGCTGGCGGAAGCGGGCCGCGCTGCCTTCCGTCGAAAAGGTCTTCTGCTTGCCGGTATAGTACGGATGCGATTTTGATGACACCTCGATGGTGATATAGGGATAGGTTTCACCGTCGAGCTCAATTTCGCGGTCGGTTTTGATCGTTGAACCGACTTTGAAATATTCGTTGGCGCTGGTGTCGTGGAAAACCACGGTGCGATAGGCAGGATGAATATTCGGTTTCATAATGGGCCCTTTGTTTTGTTATAACATAACAAAAGAATAACGAAGCTTTTGGCCAAAAACAACCCCCTCTCGATCGAGAACAGCTATCGATCCCCTGCCTCCGCTATAGGATCAATGTTTTCTCATGCTATAACTGTATCATTTCACGGTGAAATTATTTCTCCTCAGGCAAACGTCGTCGCTGCCCGGGAGCGGGCACAAGAGGAAGGAACGGCAGCATGAAAACCCGACATCTGGTCAGCCTGGTCACAGGGATTTTGATCTTGTCCGTACTGATCCCCATCTGCCTGAGCATCTGGCTGGCACATCTCCAGGCAGAAGAGGAATTTATTGATACGCTTGATAATTACGCATCACGCGTGCTGCTGCGCACGGACAAAGTTGTTGATCAGGCAAAAGATGCCCTAACGCAGCTGCAGCGGTCCAAAGGCGTCCCGTGCAGTCGTCAGCACCTACGGGAGATACGCCAGGTCGCCTTTTCCCGCCGCTATATTCAGGAAGCCATTTACGTCGAAAACCGCAGGCCGATCTGCTCCTCTCTGGAGCAGAGCAGCAGAAGCGCACCGTTCCCACCGCCTATGCGCCACACCTCCGACGGTTTCAGCGCCTGGATTACGCCGCAAAACGATCTCGGGTTTCATCACTACATGGCCGTGCTGGGGAAAGGAAATTACCTGGTCATGATCGATCCGGCATCGCTTGTGGACGTGATTCCTTTCGGAACGGTCGTCATCGACGCCGCCCTGATAGGCAGCACCAGCCATCTGGTTTTCGCCAGCAGCAGCGAGCTTAGCCAGCACGTTAAGCAGCTCATGGAAAGCAAAGGGCTGGCGCAGCTTGAGTATGCTGGCGCAATGTATATCCGCAAGACCATCCCGGAGCTGGGCATCGCCGTTATCGCGTGGGCGCCTTTAAAACCGCTGGCCGAAAGCTGGCACAAACAGCTGATTTTCTGGCTCCCCTTCGGCGTGCTCGTTAGCCTGATCGCCGCGCTCTTCGTGCTGCGGATCCTGCGCCGCCTGCAATCCCCGCGTAATCGCCTGCTGGACGCGATCGCTAGCCGTGATTTCATCGTGAACTATCAGCCCATCGTGGCGCTCGGCAGCGGTAAAATCGCCGGCGCAGAGGCTCTCGCCCGCTGGCCTCAGCCTGACGGGAGCTATCTTTCACCGGATATCTTCGTTCCGCTGGCGGAGCAGACGGGGCTGATTTCGCAGCTCACCGAGCTCGTTATCGAAAAAGTCTTCGAAGACATGGGAAGCTGGCTGCATTTACACCCGGACCAGCACATCTCTATCAATCTCGCCCCCGCGGATTTAACCTCCGGCAGGCTGCTGCCGCTGATGCACGGCCTTCTGAACAAATGGGGCGTTCACCCCGGGCAGATTGCTCTTGAACTCACCGAACGCGGTTTTGCCGCTCCAAAAGTGAGCGCCCCGGCCATCGCCGCGTTTCGCCGCGCGGGCCATGCCGTTTACATCGACGATTTCGGCACCGGTTATTCCAGCCTGAGCTATCTGCAGGACCTGGACGTTGATACGCTGAAGATCGATAAGTCCTTCGTGAACGCGCTGGAATACAAAAACGTGACGCCGCACATTATCGAGATGGCAAAATCGCTGAAGCTGACCATGGTGGCAGAAGGCATTGAAACGGAAGGCCAGCTTGCCTGGCTGCGCCGCCACGGCGTGCAGTACGGGCAAGGCTGGTATTTCAGCAGGGCGCTGCCAAAAGTGGAATATATTTTCTGGGCAGAGCACAAACTCGCCCCGCCGCCGCAGTCCTGACGGCGGCGGAGCGTTCCCGGCTAGCGCGGCGTCTGCTGCCAGCTAAACGCATAGCGCACCCGGCGCGTTGGCAGCAGAAACTCGGGTGAAACGCTTGGGCTCCAGGAGTCGTCCCCGCCCAGCCCCATGTGGAAGGCGTCGAGGATCAGCCAGCAGCCCGGCTCTTCACGCAGCAGGTGCTGGTGCGTCGTCACGTGCAATTGCTGCTGGCCGTAGCGGCTCAGCGAGAAGTGGAAATCCCCCTGAAGCTGATGCCCGGCAAACGCCAGCTCGCGCGTGTCGCAGCGCAGGCCGTTCTCCGTTGGGAAGATGTAGGGCGTATGCAGCGCCGCGAGCGGTAGCGTCCAGCGCCCAAGCTGCGCGGCCAGCTTCCGGTCCGGATAGTTTTCCAGAGGCCCTCTGCCAAGCCAGGTGACCGTTTCCGGCACCTGCGCGAGCTGGACGCTAACGCCCACGCGCGCGGGCTCGGGAATATCAGACGCGACCAAAACCGTCGCATCGACGTGCAGCGCGCCGTGGTCGTCCACTCGCCAGAACTTATCGCTCAGGAATAGCGCGTTGCCGCAATGTTCCCAGACGTGGCGCGTTGTCACCACTACCTCATGCCCCCGCTGCTGCGCTTCGCACAGCAAAACGCGCGACGACATCTCATACATGCCTGCCGCTTTCCAGCGCTCAACCCAGGCGTTCGGATCGATACGCGCGGCTTCGCTGACGCCGATGTCATTATCCAGCGGCGCGCGGGTGAAATTATCCGTCAGCGGAGAAAGCAGCGTTTCCACGTCGTGGTTCCACCACTGCGTCAGGTGGCCGGATGCCCGATCGAACCACCAGCGCTGCCGCTCATGGGTAACCTCGAACGCATCGGCCCGTTCCGTCAATACCGGCGGAGTTCCCACGCGCGCCGGTGGCGCGACGTGCATCGGTGCCGGAAGCTGCCACTGATCCCAGGCGCAGCGGTGGCCCGCCGGAGACCACGGCGTCGCCTGCGGCTGGTACACTTCTAGGTTAAGCCAGACCTCGCCCGGCGCGGCGGACAGCGTTGGTAAAGCGATTTCCACGCGCTGCGTGCCCTGAGGCGCAACGTCAAGCGCCACCTCACCGGAGGCAAGCACAAGCCCGTCGCGGGCAACGGACCACCTCAGCCGCTCGTTGTCGGTCGTGCGGAACAGATAGTCGCTGTGCACCTCAACCACCATCGGCGAGGCGCTGGCCCGCGTAAAGGTGAAGAACTGCTGGGCGCGCTGCGCTTCGAACAGCGCCGGATGCGGCGTTCGGTCCGGGAACACCAGCCCGTTCAGGCAGAACTGGCGATCGTTCGGCCTGTCGCCGAAATCACCGCCGTAGGCCCAGAACGCCCGGCCTTCGTCGTCCCTCTTCGTCAGCGCCTGGTCAACCCAGTCCCAGACGAACCCGCCCTGCAGGCGCGGATGGTCGCGAAACGCCTGCCAGTATTTGGCGAACCCGCCGAAGCTGTTGCCCATCGCGTGGGCATACTCGCAGAGGATCAGCGGGCGCGCTTCGTCCGGCATGCCGATCCATTTCTTAATCGACCATTTCGGGACCGCCGGAAACGGCTGATCCTCGTCGACGCGGGCGTACATCGGGCAGACGATATCGGTCGCCGCCGTGTTGGCTCCTCCGCCTTCGTACTGCACCGGCCGGGTTGGGTCCGTCGCCTTCACCCAGCGGTAGAGCGCATCGTGATTCGCGCCGTGCCCGGATTCATTGCCGAGCGACCAGATGATAACGGAGGGGTGATTACGATCGCGCTGCACCATCCGCGTGACGCGCTCGCTCATGGCGGGCAGCCAGCGGGGATCGTCAGCAAGGCGGCTCATCGGCACCATGCCGTGCGTTTCAATATTGGCCTCGTCAACCACGTACAGGCCGTAGCGATCGCAGAGGGTGTACCAGAGCGGATGGTTGGGATAGTGCGAGCAGCGGACGGCGTTGAAGTTGTGCTGCTTCATCAGCTCAATGTCGCGGCGCATCGTCGCCTCATCCATGACCTGCCCGTTTTCAGGGTGATGCTCATGGCGGTTGACGCCGCGGATCAGCAGCGGTTTACCGTTCAGCTTCAAAAGCCCGTTTTCGATTGCCACGCGGCGAAAGCCGACGTCGCAGGCTTCGGTTTCGAGCAGCTGATTCTGCGCGGGGCGCAGCGTCATCGTCAGGCGGTACAGGGCGGGCGTCTCCGCGCTCCACAGTGCCGGTTCCTCAACGGGCATCGACACCGTGAGCCGCTCCGCCCAGCCTCCGCGCTCGTCGACAACCGCTGAGCCCGCCCGCCGCGCGGCGCTGGCGCACGGCTCGTCGTCGCGCCAGAGCGTGCATTCCACCTCGCACTCCGCGTAGCGCGGGCCCGCCAGCGCGATATCGACCTTCAGAACCGCCCGATCGCACTCGGCGTTCAGGTCAGTGGTCACCTGGTAATCGGCAATATGCGTTTCAGGCTTATGCTGCAGCGAAACGTCGCGGAAAATGCCGCTCATGCGCCACATGTCCTGATCTTCCAGATAGCTTCCGTCGCACCAGCGCAGCACCATGACGGCAATGCGGTTTTGCCCCGGACGGAGAACCGCCGTGAGGTCAAATTCGGCGGGCAGGCGGCTGTCCTGGGAATAGCCGATCCACGTGCCGTTACACCACAGGTGAAAGGCGGAGTTCACGCCGTCGAAGACAATCCGGGTTTGCCCCTGTGCCAGCCAGGCGCTGTCGACGTCAAATGTGAGCGAGTAACAGCCGGTCGGATTTTCTGCCGGTACGAACGGCGGATTAACCGGAATTGGGTAGGTTACGTTGGTGTAGACGGGCGTATCGAAACCCTGCATCTGCCAGTTTGACGGTACGGGCATGGCAGCAGAATCGGCGCAATCCTGCGTAATCCATGCCTCCGGCACCTGCTCCGGTGCAGAATAAAAACTGAAGCGCCACTCGCCGTTCAGCGAGCGTCGGCTCTGCGATGGTGCATCCCTCCTCGCGAGCGTTACATCGCGCCAGCTGTGAAAAGGCGGGTGTGCGGCCAGACGGTTCCACTGGCTAACGCCGGGATTTTCCCAGTCCCGACGGGCCAGAAGTGCGCTGAGGGTCAGCGGGGGTAACGTGGACATATCAACCTCTTTGCGAAGCGCTCACAATTTGATGCAACATGCCCTGATAATCTCGTGCGGTAAAGCGCGCGCGTGCAATGAAGCGAGTCAGATCACAAAGTCTTATTCCCGCGCCAGCTGCTCGGCGAGGGCAGCCAGGCTGCGGAGCTGTTGCGCAAGCGCTTCACGATCGGCCTGCCCTGCCCCCCGGGGCGCAGAAGAATGGCGCGCGACCAGCGTAACGGGAAGCTGAACCTGCCAGCAGCGGTCAACGTTGACTGGCGCCAAAAGCCACTCGACGCTGCGCATACCCGCTTCGCGAAACGCCTGGCGCACCGTGGTCAGCGGCGGAGAAAACCACGCGCTGTCTGCCGTATCGTCAAAGCCAACGATGGAGATTTGCCCGGGAACCGCCAGCCCCTTTTCCGCGCAGGCGCGCATCACGCCCAGCGCCATCTGATCGTTAGCCACCAGGATAGCCTCCGGATGCATTACTCCCGAAAGCAGGAGGTGCCCCTTTTCATAACCGGATGCTGCGCTCCAGTCGCCGCTGGCTATCCCCGCGGGCTCTAGCCCGGCCTGGCCCAGCGCCGCTTTCCAGCCCGCCAGGCGCGCCCGTGCGGAAACCGAGCTTTCCGGCCCGCCCAGCAGCGCAATTCGCTGATGGCCGAGGCCGAGCAGGTGCTGCACGCCTAGCCTCGCCCCTTCGTCCGCGTTGAAAATCAGGCTGTGAACCCGCGCCGTCGGCGCAACGTCCAGAAACAGTACCGGAACCGGCGAAGCCATCTCGCGCAGCGCCTCGGCGTGCGCATCCTCCAGCGGAACGTTCACCAGCAGCGCTTCTACCCGCTGCGACAGCAGCTCCTGCAGCGCGGCCAGGCACTGTTCGGCAGATTCCACCATGGAGATCAGCACGCTTGCCCCCCGCTCAACCGCGCGGGATTTTACCGCCGAGACAATTTGCGACGGAGCGTGCAGGGCCAGATCGGTAGCGATCAGCCCCAGCGTGCGGCTGCGCTTGCCCGCCAGCTGCTGCGCGCCGCGGTTAGGCACGTAGTGCAGCTCCGCCATGGCCCGCTGCACCTTTTCGCGCGTTCGTTCAGACACGTGCTCCGCGCCGTTAAGCACGCGGGAAACCGTTTGATAAGAGACGCCCGCCAGGCGGGCCACGTCATAGAGAGTGATAGCTTTCATGCGTACCTGCATCGCCAGAAGAGATTCCGCCATTCTGGCACAGGCACGCTGTTAAAGCATGTGAGCGCTTCGCAGAATTAAACAATGCGCTCGGGTTCAGCTACCACCTGCACCCTCGGCTTTTGCCGGAACCACGGCAGGCAGAGCTGGATGAGCGGACCGATGGTCAGCGCGTACAGCACCGTTCCGACCCCGAACGTTCCGCCCAGCACACAGCCGATCAGCAGTACGGAGACCTCAATGGCCGTGCGCACCACGCGAATCGACCAGCCGAAGCGGGCGTGCATGCCGGTCATCAGGCCGTCTCTCGGCCCCGCGCCAAACCCCGCACCGATATACATCCCGGTGGCGATCGCATTCACGACGATCCCCGAGACTAACAGCGCGATGCGGATCGGCAGCGAGGCGATGTCCGGGATCAGCGCCATCGACGCATCCGCCGCGAGGCCAATGCAGATGACGTTACTGATCGTTCCAAGACCGGGCATCTGCCGCAGCGGGATCCACAGCAGCAGGACCAGCGCCCCCGTCACGATGATCACCGTGCCGATGCTCACGCCCAGCTGTAGCGCCACGCCCAGATGAAAAACATCCCACGGATCGACGCCCAGATCGGAGCGGATAAACATCGCGGTCGACAGGCCGTAAAGCCCCAGGCCGACGTAAAGCTGAATCAGACGACGTACCATTTTTTCTTCTCCCAAAAACCAGGCTTTCATCATCGGTGAAAATGGCTCTATGATTAATGTCCAGTTTTCAAATAGTGGACTGCATATGTCAGCTCGTCGTTTCGGTAGTCAGTCTTTGGTGCGCCTGCTGGGCAACTGGCAGCACCCCGGTTCCCGCACGCCGCTGTGGCGCCAGCTGGCGGACGCGCTGCGCATGCTCATTCTGGACGGCAGGCTGGCGCTGCACACGCGCCTGCCGGGCGAGCGGGAGCTTGCCGCCGCGCTGGAGGTCAGCCGCACCACAATAAGTAGCGCCCTCGGGCTCCTGCGTGAAGAAGGCTATCTCGAAAGTCGCCACGGCAGCGGGTCGCGCGTGATTTTACCGGACTCGCACGCCGTCCCCACGCTTTCAACCGCCAGCGCGGCGCTGGATCTTTCCACCGCAGCGCTCGGCGCCGGTCCTGAAATTCACCAGGCCTACAGCCACGCGCTGACGATGCTTGCGCAGCACCTGACGCTAACGGGTTACGATCAGCTGGGATTGCCCGCCCTGCGCGAGGCGATTGCCGCCCGCTACACCGCGCGCGGGCTGCCAACGCGGCCGGATGAGGTGATGGTGGTGAACGGCGCGGTCAGCGGCTTTGCGCTGGTCTTGCGGATGATGACCGGCCCAGGCGACCGCGTCGTGGTCGATCATCCCACCTACGCGCTGGCAATTGCCGCCATTCAGGGGGCGCTTTGCCGCCCGGTTGGCGTCTCACTGCCCGAAAAAGGATGGGATACCGATGGCTTCGCCGCCACCATCGCCCAGACGGCTCCCCGCCTGGCCTACCTGATGCCTGATTTTCATAATCCGACGGGCCGCTGCATGGACGTTCCCACCCGTCAGGCGGTAGCGGACATTGCGGCACAAACACGCACCGCGCTGGTGGTGGATGAAACGATGGTGGACCTGTGGTTTGATGCTCCCCCGCCGCCGCCGCTGGCCTCTTTTAATCCTGAGGCCACGGTTATCACGCTCGGCTCAACGGGCAAAAGCTTCTGGGGAGGATTACGTCTTGGCTGGATCCGCGCCTCGTCGCGTACGATTGCGACGCTGGTCCAGACGCGCGATACGCTGGATTTAGGCTCACCCCTGCTGGAGCAGCTGGCCACGCAGTGGCTGATTGAGCACGGCGACGAATTTCTCCCCGCGCGCCGAAACATGCTGGCAGAACGGCGCAACCGGTGCCGGGAACTGCTGCGCGAGCATTTTCCCGACTGGACGTTTGACGAGGCTGAAGGCGGCCTTTCCTACTGGATTGCGCTGCCCGGCATGCAGGCCACGCAGCTAGCGGCGCGTGCAGAAACGATTGGCATTAACCTGGGTACCGGGACGCGGTTTGGTCTTTCGGGCGCGTTCGATCGTTATTTGCGTATGCCCTTTTCACTTCCGTCAGAGGAATTAGAGCAGGCGCTGTTAAGAATCAAACCGCTGTGGCTGGCGCTTAATAACGCCGCCCCCGCTATTAAGCGAAGTTTCGTATGAAATAAAGCATAAAAACGGCTGACTGAAGCAGGTGCAGTCAGCCGTTTTCACCGGCATGGGGTCAGTGCTGAGGAGGAATAGGGAAACCTTTCAGGGAAATAACAAAATTATCCCCGTCTTTCTTTATTTTTGCACCGGTGTCACACCAGTCCGACGCAATTCGAAAGAACTCATCGCTTCCGACGTTCCAGTCAAGCCGGACGTGTTTAACATAGCCCGAGCGTAAAAGATCGCAGGCTTCTTTGTAGTCGTGGGCGTTTGACGGTTGTTGTTTCATTTTCTCTTCTTCAGAAGTTTACGCAGTGCCTTGATTTCTTTAGGAGTAAATGGAGAAACACTCTCTTCTTCCGTATGCTGATTGTCGATATCCTCTTCCGATACTCCCGCCTCTGCTTCCGCTTCAAACGCCAGCAGCAGCAGCTTCTCTGTGGTCACGCTAAGGTTTTCATTGTTCACTTCAGCGTAGTGGCGAAGTCTTTCTTTTAGCGCTTCATCGATTTTAACGTTTAATACCGCAGTCGCCATGATGGTCACTTCCCTTCGGAATAAGTGCTTAATTAAATACACGAACGTGAGGCGGTAATCCAGACATATATTTTTTGATTATGACGGAGAAATTACGGCCAAATATAAAATGGCACGCTTTTATTTCATCTTTATGACAGAAATATTTCAGGCGAATGAATAATATATTAAATATTAATTCAATAACCATGATTACGCTATGGATTAATTATCCATGAAAAAATAAAGGAAATAGCAAAGCAAGGAGAATGCATACGGAGGGCCGAAATGGGTGGGGGCCCTGCCAGCTACATCCCGGCACACACGTCGTCTGCCCTGGCTGCTTCCTTCCGGACCTGACCTGGTGAACAGAGTAGCGTTGCGGGAGAACCAACAGAGCCCCCATTGAGAGCGTTGTTAACCAACGCGCAGCCGCATTATCGCTATGCCGCCCGGCAATTGCAAGCCGACGGCATCTGGATGCTGGTTTATTGCGCAAACTTGCGTTGTAATCAGGTAATATCTCACTTTTGCCGATCGTAGCGCCGTAAACCGCCAGACAGGAGCCCCCATGGACGAACAGGACAAATTCCCCCAGCGCGTGTGGCAGATTGTCGCCTCAATTCCCGAAGGGTATGTCACCACCTACGGCGACGTGGCTCGTCTGGCAGGGTCGCCGCGCGCGGCGCGGCAGGTCGGGGGCGTGCTGAAAAGGTTGCCTGAAGGCAGCACTTTGCCCTGGCATCGGGTGGTGAATCGCCACGGTGCGATTTCGTTAACCGGTCCAGATCTGCAGCGCCAGCGTCAGGCCCTGCTTTCAGAAGGCGTGCAGGTTTCGGGCGGCGGGAAAATTGATTTGCAGAAATATCGATGGGTGTACTGATGCCCCCTTCCGAAGAAGAGGGCTGTGCGATTAAAGCTGAGTCGGAGGCGTTGGCAGAGAGGGCTGATTGCCCTGCGGCGCGACCGGCACTTCCGTTTGCTGCACCGGAACCAGATTCAGGTCAATCTTCGTACCGCCGTGGTTGACAGCTTCCTGAACCGTGTCGGTAATGAAGACCAGCTTATCGTTAATCGTCACCGCAGCGCTTAACAGGATGCGTGCGTTAGGCTTCACGTCCGCTGGATTATAGGGCAGCACGAAGCTGAACGGTGCCTGCTTGCCTTCGGTGCGTACCGCGCGCTGCGCCAGCACTTTAGAAGGAGCATCGGCCAGCGACGCATCAGACAGCGTAACGGTTAATACCGCGTCCGGCGGCAGCGCTACTTTCTGTTTAATCCAGACCGTACCGGAAACATTCGGTTGCTGAATGGCCTGCTGTGAAAGGGTATTGATCCCGTTTTGACTTGCCGTTGGCACCGGCACATCGGCACTCTTACCAGCACAGGCGGACAGCGCCACCGCAATTGCCACACCACTTACCATAGGCACGAGTTTCATTGAAGTCTCCTTATCATCAATGCACCAGCGGGATCGATCCCATCTGATGTCGTTTCATTCACATAACGTAAACAAGTGTGGCACAAATCACGGATTTATGCCTAATTTCGCCCGGATATTAAGATTATTCTACCCGTCGGACCACTTACATTTCTGGGTTATAATCAGCGTATCTTTCGCCACGGCGTTTTATTGAGGACCACTATGAGTCAGGCACTGAACAATCTGCTGACATTACTGAATCTGGAAAAAATTGAGGAAGGGCTCTACCGCGGGCAAAGCGAAGATTTAGGCCTGCGCCAGGTCTTCGGCGGGCAGGTCGTGGGGCAGGCGCTGTATGCCGCAAAGGAGACCGTTCCGGCAGACCGTCTGGTGCACTCCTTCCATAGCTACTTTCTGCGCCCTGGCGATAGCGCAAAGCCGATCGTGTACGACGTTGAGGTGCTTCGCGACGGCAACAGCTTTAGCGCGCGACGCGTGGCGGCGATACAGCACGGTAAGCCGATCTTCTACATGACCGCCTCTTTCCAGGCGCCGGAGCCGGGCTACGAGCATCAAAAAACGATGCCGCCTGCGCCGTCGCCGGACGATCTGAAATCAGAGACGGAGATCGCCCGCGCGCTCGCCCACCTGCTGCCCCCGCAGGCTAAGGAAAAATTCCTGTGCGACAAGCCGCTGGAGATCCGCCCGGTGGAATTTCACAACCCGATGAAGGGACATACCGCCGAGCCAAAACGCCAGGTCTGGATGCGCGCCAACGGCACGGTGCCGGAGGATTTTCGCGTCCATCAGAACCTGCTGGGCTATGCGTCTGATTTCAATTTCCTTCCGGTTGCGCTTCAGCCGCACGGCGTCGGATTCCTGGAAAAAGGGATGCAGGTTGCGACTATCGACCACTCGATGTGGTTCCACCGTCCGTTTGATATGAACGACTGGCTGCTCTATAGCGTTGAGAGCACGTCGGCCTCGAGCGCGCGCGGGTTTGTGCGCGGTGAGTTCTACACAAAGGATGGCGTTCTGGTGGCGTCAACGGTGCAGGAAGGGGTGATGCGCAATCGCGGGTGATCATTGTGCGGCCTGCTGCCCTCTCCCACGGGGAGAGGAAACAAGTACTCAAAACGGCAACTGACGCTGCCGTTTTGCTGTTTATTTATGCATTATACGCATTCTCGCCGTGGCTGTTGACGTCCAGCCCCTCGCGCTCCTGCTCTTCCGGTACGCGCAGGCCAACCGTCATGTCCGCCAGCTTGTAGCCGATAAACGCCACTACGCCGGACCAAACCACGGTGATGCCGATGCTTTCCAGCTGTACCAGCACCTGATGAACCATGGTCACGCCCTCCGCGTAGCCCACGCCGCCCAGCGATTTCGCCGCGAAGATGCCCGTCATAATACAGCCGACGATCCCACAAACGCCGTGGACGCCGAATACGTCGCAAGGGTCGTCAACGCGCAGCACGCGCTTCAGCGCGGTTACGCCCCACAGGCCCGCCAGACCGGCGACCAGACCGACGAGCAACGCGCCGCCCACGCCCACATAACCACAGGCTGGCGTGATCCCGACCAGGCCGGCAATCGCGCCGGAACAGGCGCCCAGCAGCGACGGCTTGCCGCGAACGGCCCACTCGCCAAATATCCAGGAGAGGATGGCCCCCGCCGTGGCAACAACGGTGTTAACGAAAGCCAGAGCCGCGATTTCGTTCGCCGCGCTGGCAGAGCCCGCGTTGAAGCCAAACCAGCCGAAGTAGAGGATCGCCGTACCGGTAAACACCATCGGCAGATTGTGCGGTTTGAACGCCTCTTTGCCAAAGCCCACGCGCTTGCCGATCAGGTAGGCGCCTACCAGGCCCGCCACCGCGGCGTTAATGTGGACAACGGTACCGCCCGCAAAGTCCAGCGCACCGTGTGACGCCAGCAGGCCGCCGCCCCAGACCATGTGCGCAATCGGTATGTAAGAGAGAGTCAGCCAGACCACCACGAAAATCAGCACCGCCGAGAAGCGGATGCGCTCCGCCAGCGCGCCGACGATCAGCCCCACGGTAATACAGGCAAACGAGCCCTGAAACGCGACGTGGATATACTGGTAGAAGCTCCCCATCAGCGCGGTCAATTCGATGTTTTTGAGCATCGCCCAGTTAAAGTTGCCGAAGAAGGCATTACCTTCTCCGAAGGCCAGCGAATAGCCGTACACCACCCACAGCACGCAGACCAGCGCGAAGGTCACGGCAACCTGGGTCAACATGGACAGCACGTTTTTACCGCGGATCAGGCCGCCGTAAAACAGCGCAATGCCCGGGATTGTCATGAACAGCACCAGGGCGGTGCAGATCATCATAAACGCGTTGTCGGCTTTATCCGCCACCGCAGGGGCAGCCATCGCCGCACCCGGCAGCAGCGCTAACGATGCCAGACCTGTTGTCATTTTTGCTATCTTCATTTTCTCGATCCCTATCACTGTGTGCCAGGCGTTATTTACAGTGCCGCTTCGTCAGATTCGCCGGTACGGATGCGAATGACGCGCTGCAGTTCGGCAACGAAAATTTTGCCGTCGCCAATTTTTCCGGTATAGGCCGCTTTGCTCACCGCATCAACGACCTCATCGAGCTGATCGTCGGCAATCGCGACGTCTATTTTCACTTTCGGCAGAAAGTTGACGCTGTACTCCGCTCCACGATAGAGCTCGGCATGCCCCTTCTGACGACCAAAGCCTTTCACTTCGGTGACCGTCAGGCCCTGAATGCCCATGGAAGAGAGCGCTTCACGCACGTCTTCAAGTTTGAATGGTTTAATAATCACCGTAACCAGCTTCATAAATCCTCTCCAGTCAGAATTTGCCAATGGCCGCAGCTCACACGAAGAAGCTATTGCAAGCGGTGTGCCAGAAAAGAGAAAAGTGGGAATACGCGGTTGAACGCGCGTAAATGCGCGGGAAGGAAACGTCGGGCGAAAAAAAACGCACCATGGCAGTGCATGGCGCGTTTCCGTTTTGCACCAACAGCGACGAGGGTCAGCGCATTGCCTGCTTTTAGTGCATCAGGCGCTAAGGGTCTCTTCTTCGCGCGCGCTGGCGGCCAGCTCTTCGCCCGCCAGCTGGAGCTGATACATCTGCCAGTAGCGGCCTTTAGCCTCCAGCAGCTGTTTGTGCGTCCCACGCTCGACGGCCTGGCCGCGATGCAGCACCAGAATGGTGTCTGCCTCAACGATCGTGGAAAGGCGGTGGGCAATTACCACCAGCGTCGTATGGTCGCGAACGGCGGCCAGCGCCTGCTGGATGGCCTGCTCCGTGCCGGAGTCGATGCTGGCCGTCGCTTCATCCAGGATCAGCACCTGCGGCGTCTCAATCAGCACGCGCGCCAGCGCCAGAAGCTGCTTTTGGCCGACGGAGAGGTTATTCCCCTGCTCGCCCAGCTTCGTATTGATGCCGTCGCTGAACCCGCGCGCCAGCTCCGCCAGCTGCACTTTTTCCAGCACGTCCCAGACCTGCTCCTGGGTATACGAACGGCCCAGCGTGACGTTGGCATAAAACGTATCCGCCAGCACGACCGGATCTTGCTGCACCATCGCCACGCCTTTGCGCAGCACGCCGTGGCTGAGCGAGGCGAGCGGACGGCCGTCCAGGCGGATTTCCCCCTGCGTTAACGGGTAGTAGCCCATCAGCAGGCTGGCGAGCGTACTTTTGCCGCTGCCGGTGTGCCCGACAAGTGCCACAAAGCCGCGCGACGGAACCTCGAGGTTAATATTCTGCAGCACCAGCCGGTCTTCACGATAGGCAAATGAGACGTCATCGAACGCGATGCTGCCGCTTTGCAGAGGGCGCTCGTCGCTGCCGTAGGTCTGCCGCGGCCGGTCCATCAGTTCGAACACGCGCTCCCCGGCTACCACCGCCTGCTGCAGCATCGACTGCTGGGTTGTTAGCTCGATCAGCGGCTCGTTAAGCCGCCCCAGATAGCTGATGAACGCGTACAGCACGCCCACTTCAATAGTGCCGCGCGTCGTCAGGCCAAACAGCATCAGCAGCCCGCACAGCACCAGCGCGGAGAAGAGGCTCAGAAGCGGACGCAGCAGAAAGCCGTCAAGGCGCAGGGTTTGCATGCGCGCCATATAGTGCGAGCGGCTGGCTTCGCCCATGCGTTCGCCAAACCGCGCCTGCTGGCGGAACTGCTGGATCACGCTCATGCCGTTAATCACTTCGTTGAAGCCGTCGTTGATGTCCGCCAGATAGGCGCGCACGCGGCGAACGATCGGCGTGCTGTAGCGCTGGTAAATCACCATCACGATCAGCACCGCCGGGAAGATGGTGATGGCCACCAGCGCCATGCGCCAGTCAAGGCTGAACATCGCCACCAGCATCGCACCAATCAGCGCCGCGCTGCGCAGCACGGTGGCGACGACGGTGACGTAAAGATCGCGAATCACCTCGGTATCGTTGGTGACGCGAGAAATCACCTGCCCGACCGGCTGGGTATCGAACTCGCTGAGCGGCTGGCGCAGCGCCGCATCCATCACGTCCGTTCGCAGTTGCTGTACCACCCCAACGGCCGCCCGGTTAAAGAGCAGAGACTGGGCGTAGTGCAGCGAGGCCGCGGTGATTTGCAGCCCCACATAGGCGACGCCAAGCCCGGCCACCAGCCCCAGCGGCATATAGCTCTTCGCCACCATATTGTCGATGAAGTAGCTAATGAGCAGCGGGCCGCTCACTTCGGCAATCGCCGCGATCCACAGCAGAAGCACGGCAATCGACAGCGGCTTGCGCCAGGGGGAGCCGTACGCCAGCAGGCGCTTGAGCGTTGGCCACAGCTGTCCAAAATTACGCATCTTTCGCCTCCTGTCCCTGCTCCGGAGCATCATCCAGCGCTGCTTCGAGCTGCTGGTAGCGGTACATATCGCGATACCAGCCCGGCCGATCGGCAAGCTGCTCGTGCTGGCCGCGCTGGGCAATATGCCCGTGCTGAAGCACTAAAATTTCATTGGCCTCCGTCAGCGCAGAAAGACGGTGGGCGCTGATGATCACCGTGCGCCCCTCGCCCCACTGGCGCAGGTTATGCAGGATCTGGTGCTCGGTGCGGCCGTCGACGGCAGAAAGCGCGTCGTCCAGGATCAGGATTTCAGCGTTCAGCAGCAGCGCGCGCGCAATGGAGATGCGCTGTTTTTGCCCGCCGGACAGCATTACGCCGCGCTCGCCCACTTCCGTTTCATAGCCCTGCGGCAGCCGCAAAATATCCTCGTGGACGCTGGCTAAGCGCGCCACGTGCTCAATCTCCGCCTGCGTGGCCGCCGGGCAGCCCAGCGCAATGTTGTTGGCGATGGTATCGGAGAATAAAAACGGCGTCTGGCTAACGACCGCCAGGCGGCTGCGCCAGTCGTCCAGCAGCAGCTCGGCGAGCGGAATATCGTGGAAGCGGATATCGCCCTGGGTGACGTCAAAGTGGCGCTGGAGCAGCGACAGAACGGTGCTTTTCCCCGCCCCCGTCGGGCCGCAGATCCCCAGCATTTGTCCTGGCTGCAGCGTGAAGTTGACGTTTTCCAGCACCGGCCGCTCCGCCTGCGGGTAGACAAACTCGCGAACAGACGCCTCAATCACCCCGCGGCCTTCAGGTACCGGCCTGGTGCCGTCGTTGACTACCGGCGCCTCGGCCAGCATCGCGCGGATGCGGCTGTAGGCGGCGCTGCCGCGCTCGACGATGTTAAACATCCAGGCCAGCGCCAGCATCGGCCAAATCATGAGCCCAAGGTACATCGCGAAGCTGGTCAGCTGGCCGAGCGTCATCGTGCCCCGCACGACCATCCAGCTTCCGCCGCCAACGGCCAGCAGGTTTGCCATCCCGATGGCGATATAGATCGTCGGGTCGAAACGGGCGTCGATACGCGCTACGCGCATGTTTTTCGCGCCGGTATCCGCCGCATCTGCGGCAAACAGCGAGGATTGACGGTCTTCCAGACCAAACGCCTTAATCATGCGGATGCTGGTCATGCTCTCCTGCGTGCGATCGTTCAGCGACGAAAACGCCGCCTGCGCCAGCTTGAAGCGCTCGTGCAGCTGTTCGCCAAAGCGGTTAATCGCCAGGGCCATGATCGGCATCGGCAGCAGCGCCAGCAGCGTCAGCTGCCAGCTAATCTGGGTGGACATGACGATCAGCACCGCACAGCCCATCACCAGCGAGTCCACCAGCGTGAGCACCCCTTCCCCTGCGGCAAACACCACGCGATCTACGTCGTTGGTCGCGCGGGCAATCAGATCCCCGGTGCGGTGGCGTAGATAAAATTCCGGATGCTGGCGGCTCAGCTGGCGGTAGAAATCTTCCCTAAGCTCAACGGCCAGCTGATAGGACGCGCCAAACAGCAGGACGCGCCAGACGTAGCGCAGCAGGTAGACGACGACGGCAGTGAGCACCAGCGTCCCAATCCACATCCACACCCGTGCGGCGGTGTAATGCTGTTCCGTAACGCCATCCACGACGTACCCGACCACCTTGGGCGGGATCAGCTGCAGAATGGCAATGATAATAAGCAGGAATACTGCGCCGAGATAGCGTTGCCATTCCCGACGAAAGTACCAGCTTAATTGGGCAAATAATCGCACGCGGTCTTTTCCTGAAGGTATTTTACTTGGTTATTCAATGGGTAATGCAGTGGTGTATTTAATCTGTTCCATCGCGAAACTCGAGGTGACGTCCGATAAGCCCGGGACGCTGTTGACCAGCCGCTTGTAGAAATCATCGTAACGCTTCATATCCGCCACCTGAACGCGCATCAGATAGTCGTACTCTCCCGCCATGCGCCAGAAGCCGAGCACCTCGGGCATCTCTGAAACCTGGGTAACGAAGCGGCAGTACCATTCGCTGCTGTGGTGCTGCGTTTTTATCAGAACAAAGGCCGTCAGCCCAAGCCCCAGCTTTTCGGGATCTAACAGCGCGACGCGCCCCAGCAGAATGCCGTCGTCTTCCAGCTTTTTCAGGCGCTTCCAGCACGGCGTGGTGGTCAGATTAACGGCATCTGCCAGCGCCTGCAAAGAGAGGGTGCAGTCGTTTTGCAGGAGTGAAAGCAGCTTGCGGTCAATTTTATCTAACATGCTCACCTCACAGAGAAAATTTTTCTCCCTTAATTCTATTTTAAAGGCCAGATAGCAACAATTTTTTCTGTGCTATTCGCTATGCTGGGCACAAAATGACAAACGGATAATTACGATGAATACCACCTGGGTTAAACATGCCATCAGCGAGATAAATGCCGACTATCAGCGTTCAGCAGATACCCATCTCATTCGCCTTGCACTGCCCGGATTTCCCGGCATTCAGCTCTATCTGAAGGATGAGAGTACCCATCCTACCGGCAGCCTGAAGCATCGCCTTGCTCGGTCCCTGTTTCTATACGGATTGTGCAACGGCTGGATTAACGAGGGCACGACGATTATTGAATCGTCATCCGGCTCGACCGCCGTCTCCGAAGCCTATTTTGCCCGCCTGCTGGGCCTGCCGTTCATCGCCGTGATGCCTTCCTGCACGGCAAAACGCAAAATCGAGCAGATCGAATTTTACGGCGGACGCTGCCACTTCGTGGAAAGCGCCTGTGAAATCTACGCCGCTTCCGAAATGCTGGCCCGCGAGCTTCGCGGCCACTATATGGACCAGTTCACCTTTGCCGAACGCGCGACCGACTGGCGCGGCAATAACAACATCGCGGACAGTATTTTCCGCCAGATGACCCACGAGCCGCACCCCGTTCCGTCTTACGTGGTGATGAGCGCGGGGACGGGCGGAACGTCGGCCACCATCGGCCGCTATATTCGCTGCCAGGGGTACGATACCCAGCTGATGGTGGTTGATCCGCAGAACTCGGTGTTCCTCGACTACTGGCAAACCCGCGATGCGGGCCTGCGCAGCCCTGTGGGGAGTAAAATTGAAGGAATTGGTCGCCCGCGCGTGGAGCCGTCTTTTATTCCTGACGTGGTAGACGAAATGCTCCGCGTGCCGGACGCCGCCAGCGTCGCTACGGCACACTGGCTGGAAACGCAGCTGGGCCGCAAGGTGGGAGCATCCACCGGTACTAACATGTGGGGCGCGCTGCAGTTGGCCGCCCGGATGCGCGAAGAGGGCCGCACGGGCTCGATCGTTACCCTGCTGTGCGACAGCGGCGAGCGCTATCTGGATACCTATTACAACGCTGAATGGGTGCAGGCCAATATTGGCGACATTGCCCCGTGGAAAGCGGAGATTGCCGAGCTGGTGAAATAAAAAAAAGCCAGGCAGAAGCCTGGCTTGCTGGAAGGATCTCACTATTCGGGGGAATACGGGAGGTTGTTGTTGTCCAGCCAATGTGTCAAAAAATGGGACACCGCTTCATTACGGCAGTGTCCAATAACCGGAAGATGAGGCAGCTCCGCAATGAGCTGCGGCATCGCATTACCCATGATCAGACCGCGACCGACGCTGCCGAGCATCTCGCGGTCGTTCATCGCGTCGCCAAACGCCATACAGTCCTGCATGGTGAAGCCGAGATGGTCGCTCAGCACTGCCAGAGCCGATCCTTTGTTGCACCCTACCGGCAGCACTTCCAGACAATCCACCGCCGAGAACGTCAGATGCGCACGGTTGCCCAGCGCTTCGTTTAGCTGGATGCGTAAACGGCACAAATCATCACGATCGCCGCAGAAACAGATTTTGGTCACCGCATGGGCGGGGAGACGGCGCAGGTCGATAAGCTGATATTTAAAACCGCTGTAGACGTGCGCGTGCAAAAGCTCAGGGATTTCCCGGCCGGTAAACCAGCCGCCGTCATTGAAAACGTGGACGCTGGCCTGCGTATCCCAGGCGCTGTGGAGAACGATATCCGCCACTTCCGGGTTGAGATCCTCGCGATGCAGCACGTCCCCTTCAACGGAGTGAATGCGCGTGCCGTTGCCGGTGATCAAATACGCGTCCAGAGAAAGCGCGCCCAGCAAATGACGCATCTCCAGCTCGTGGCGCCCCGTAGCAAACGTCAGGGTAACGTCGCGCTCGCGCAGCCGCTTCAGGGTGGCCAGGGTTTTATCGCCTAAGCGGTGATCCGGCATTAGCAGCGTACCGTCCATATCAAATGCAGCGAGCCGGGCCATAAATACTCCTGAAGTGTGATGCGGTTAACTTGTGCATCAGTATTACGTGAGATATACGGAAGTAATAGTGAATAGATGATGATTATTGTTCCGGGTTTATTATGCGTCAGCTTAACCGCCTTAATCAGTACCAGCGCCTTTGGCATCCTTCTGCCGGTGCGACGCAGCAGGTCACCGTCGCCGAACTTGCCGACCGCTGCTTTTGCAGCGAGCGACACGTGCGCACGCTCCTGCGCCAGGCCCAGGAGGCGGGATGGCTCAGCTGGCGCGCGCGGTCAGGCCGCGGCAAGCGCGGTGAATTGACGTTTCACGTTACGCCGGATTCCCTGCGCAATACGATGATGGAAGAGGCCTTAAGGAGCGGGCAGCAGCATAACGCTCTTGAGCTGGCCCAGCTTGCGCCCGACGATTTACGCGTGCTGCTGCATCCGTTTCTGGGCGGACAGTGGCAAAACGATACGCCGACGCTGCGGATTCCCTACTACCGTTCGCTGGACCCGCTTCATCCCGGCTTTTTACCCGGCCGCGCCGAACAGCATCTGGCTGGGCACGTTTTCTCCGGGCTCACGCGCTTTCACGGCGACGGCAGCGAGCCGGTAGGCGATCTCGCCCACCACTGGGAGGTCTCTCCCGACGGCCTGCGCTGGCACTTTTATATTCGCTCGACGCTGCACTGGCACAACGGTGACAAAATCAGCACGGCGCAGCTTCAGCAAAGCCTGACGGCGCTGCTGGCATTGCCGGCTCTGAACAAGCTCTTTCAAAGCGTGATAAGCGTTGACGTTACCCACCCGCAGTGCCTGACGTTTCGGCTGCATCAGCCGGACTACTGGCTTGCGCACCGGCTGGCGAGCTACTGCAGCCGCCTGGCGCACCCCGATCGGCCCATGACGGGGAGCGGACCCTTCAGGATCGTCGCCTACGATCCCGAGCTGGTGCGCCTGGAAAGCCATGAGCAATATCATCTTAGCCACCCCTTGCTGAAAGCCATCGAGTACTGGATCACGCCACAGCTTTTCGATCGGGGTTTGGGAACAAGCTGTCGTCATCCCGTGCAAATCGCCATTGGCGAGCCTGAAGAGCTGTCCAGCCTCCGAAAGGTCGGCAACAGCACCAGCCTAGGGTTTTGCTATCTCACGCTGAAGCAGGGTCCGAATCTGAGCGAAATGCAGGCGCGGCGGCTGATCAACATCATTCATCTCTCCACGCTGCTGCACACGCTTCCGCTGGATGAAGGGCTAATTATGCCCACGGAGGAGCTGCTGCCGGGCTGGCTGATCCCCCAGTGGTCGGATTTAACGAACGTTTCCCTGCCCGATGCGTTGACGCTGGTGTATCACCTCCCCGTGGAGTTACACACCATGGCTAATCAGCTAAAACGCTATCTGGCCAGGCAGGGCTGCACGCTCAAGGTGATATTCCATGATGCCAAAACCTGGGACGGCTGCCCGGCGCTTGCGGAGGCAGATATTATGATGGGCGACCGCCTCATCGGTGAAGCGCCGGAATATACCCTTGAGCAGTGGCTGCGCTGCGACGCGCTTTGGCCGCAGCTTCTGAGCGCGCCGCAATACGCGCATCTGCAGGCAACGCTTGACGCCGTTCAGATCCAGGCCGACGAGCGGGCCAGGCACACCGGTTTGCAGGCCATTTTCTCTCAACTGATGGAGAGCGCCGTGCTGACGCCGCTGTTTAACTATCAGTACCAGGTCAGCGCGCCGCCGGGGGTCAACGGGATCCGTCTCAACACCCGCGGCTGGTTTGATTTCACCGAGGCGTGGCTTCCCGCGCCAAAAGCGTGAAGAAGCTGGTCCCCGCAGTGGCCAGGCGTTACCATAATGTTTTACCGTAACTGTTGAGATGATTTATGAAACGTGCCGTCGTCGTGTTCAGCGGAGGACAAGATTCCACTACCTGCCTGGTTCAGGCGCTTCAGCAATATGATGAAGTTCACTGCGTTACTTTCGATTACGGCCAGCGTCATCGCGCTGAAATCGACGTAGCGCGGGAGCTGGCGTTAAAACTGGGCGCACGCGCGCACAAGGTGCTGGACGTAACGCTGCTGAACGAACTGGCCGTGAGCAGCCTCACCCGCGACAGCATTCCCGTACCGGACTACGAGCCGGACGCCAGCGGCATTCCAAATACCTTTGTTCCCGGTCGCAATATTCTTTTCCTGACCCTCACGGCGATCTATGCCTATCAGGTGAAGGCCGAAGCGGTGATTACCGGCGTATGCGAAACGGACTTTTCCGGCTACCCGGACTGTCGCGACGAGTTTGTGAAGGCCCTGAACCACGCCGTTAATCTGGGCATGGCAAAAGAAACGCGTTTTGAAACGCCGCTGATGTGGCTGGATAAGGCGGAAACCTGGGCGCTGGCAGACTACTGGGGCAAGCTGGACCTGGTTCGCGAAGAGACCCTGACCTGCTACAACGGCATTAAAGGCGATGGATGCGGCCAGTGCGCCGCCTGTAACCTGCGCGCTAACGGCCTGAATCATTATCTGGCCGATAAGGTCGGCGTGATGACCGCGATGAAGAAAAAAACCGGTCTGAAATAAGGTGACGCTAACGTGCTGTCGAAGGGTACATATCGACAGCACGGTTACTCCTCACTATTACCTAAACGATCATTAGCTCCAGCTTTTCGCGCAGCTCTCCCTCAAGCGGCAGCGCTTTCTGCGTTTTGAGATCGATACAGACAAACGTAATCAGCGCGTCGGCGACCACCTGGCCTTCAGGGTCCAGCGTCACCACCTGGCTTAACACCCCGCTCTTACCGTTTAACTGCTGTACCTGGCTGGTTACAGTGAGCACATCGCCCAACACGGCCGGGCGGCGGTAGTTAATGTTAATGTTGACGACCACAAAGGCGATGTTGTGCGCGGTCAGCCACTGAAAGCTGTCGCTGTTTTCAAGCCCGTCCCACCGCGCCTCCTCCAGAAATTCGAGATAGCGGGCGTTATTGACGTGCTGGTAAACATCAAGATGGAAACCGCGTACTTTGATTTTTGTCTGCATAGCGCAATAGCCTTTACTGTTGTTATAGGGTTAGAGGTCATAACTGGTATGACCTCTTTATCCTGGCAAAATTTTGCCGCAGTGCAAGAAATTGCGCGATTACAACGTCAGGTGTGAGAGGTTGCGCTCAACCAGCGCGCTGCCCATTCCCGGCACCTGCTTGAGATCGTCAAGCGTTTTAAAAGGACCATACTCTTCGCGGTAGCTCACAATCGCCTGTGCCTTTTTAAGCCCTACTCCGTTCATTACGCGAGCCAGATCCTCCGCGGAGCCAGAATTGATGCTCACTCGCGAACCATCGTCATCAGAGACCCTGGCTGCCCCTACGGCTTTTGTCTGCACGGGCGTTTGCGCGGTTGCATCAGACTGGGCCTGCGCGGCCTGTGTTTTCGCCGCTGGCGTCGCCGCCAGTGCGCCATTGCTCATCCCGGCGGTAGCCATTGCCAGCGTAATTAACAGTGCTTTGATTCCACGTTTCATGCTGTTATCTCCTTGTTTGTTGACAGCCACGGCACGATAACCCTACGAGAAAACAGGCACAAACAGCAGATTACAAATGTGGAAAAGGCCGCGAAAGCGGCCTTTAGTTTTTGCAGAGCGTTACGAAATTCTGCGAGCAAACGCGTAATAATTACTGCTGTGTAATGATATCACCCAGCTTAATTTTGGCGTCTTTACGCAGGTTGCTCATCATCGCTTCGAAAGCGATCTGAGCATTATTCTGGGTAATACCCTGTACCATCGCTTTCTTCTGCGCTTCTGGCAAGGTACCCGCTTTCACTTCGTCGAGCGCCAGCAGAACCACATTGCCCTGCATATCGGTCGCGGAACCGAAGCTCGGCTTGTCCTTCGCTGGGAGGCTCAGGGTAAACGCCGCCTGGCTGATAGGGTCCTGACCGGTACGGCTCAGGGTTTTCGCTTCACCAAAGCTCAGACCGGCCGCTTTCATCGCCGCATCGCCCTTGCCCGCCTTCAGTTCAGCCAATACTTTTTCAGCATCCAGCTTCGCCTGCTGTTCAGCTTTGGTGTGTTTTACCTGAGCAACAACCTGCTCTTTCACGTCTGCCAGCGGTTTCACCGCTTCCGCTTTGTGCTCGCTCACGCGCAGAACAAAGGCGCGGTCGCCGTCAACGGTGATGATGTCCGAGTTGCTGCCCGGCGTGCCGTTTTCGCCAACCAGACCGCCGTTGAAGATAGCGTCAGAAACCGGTTTGAAGTTCAGCTCTTCAGGCAGATTGTCACGGCCAAACCAGCCGGTCTCAACCGCTTTCACGCCTGCGGCCTGTTCAGCACCCGCCAGAGATTCATTGTCGTTGCTCGCCGCATCGCTCACTTTCTGCTGCAGCGCGTAAAATGCATCCAGCGCTTTTTCCTGCTTCACTTTCGCCGCGATGTCATCACGAACGTCAGCTAACGGCTTGGTTTTTGCGGCCTGAACGTCGTCCAGACGCGCCACCAGGAAGCCCACGGAGGATTTGATCACGCCAGACAGCTGGCCTTTCTCTTTCAGGCCCGCATTTTTCAGCTCGTCAGGCGTGGTCGCGTCTTCCAGCCAGCCCATATCGCCGCCGTTTTTCGCAGAGATAATATCGGTAGATTTTGCTTTCGCCACGGTAGCGAAATCAGCGCCTTTGTTCAGTTCGTCCAGTACCGCTTTAGCGTCCGCTTCGGTTTTAGTCTGAATCACGCTATAGCGGTTACGCTGAGGCTGCGTGAACTGATCCTGATGCTGGTCGTAGAAAGACTGAATTTCCGCGTCAGAAGCCGTTTCCTGCAGCGCAGCGGCGTCAAGTTTGATGTAGCTGACGCGGAACTGCTCTGGCGCAACAAAGCTGTTTTTGTTCTGCTCATAATAGGCATTAACTTCTGCGTCGCTGACCTGCTGTTTCGCCGCCAGGGCATTGACATCAATGGTCGCTTCACGCACAACGCGCTGCTGCGCGACCAGCGCCGCCAGTTCGTCAGTTTCGCCTTTCAGCATGAAATCCGTACCAACAACGGCATTGATCAGCTGTTGGGTCGTCAGCTGGTTACGCAGCGCCTGGGCGTACTGATCGGCCGTCATGCCCATCTGATTCACAATGCTGTTATAGCGCGCGTTGTCGAACTTGCCGTTTGACTGGAAGGCCTGCGTGGCGAAGATGGCTTTTTTTACCTGATCGTCACTAATGCCAAGCCCCAGGCTTTTGGCATATTGATCCAGCAGCGCCTCGTCGATCAGGCGGTTCAACGTCTGCTGACGCAGCGTTTTCATATAGCCTTCGTTAGCCGCAAGCTCGGAGAACTGTTCGCCCAGCTGCTGCTGCATGCGGTTACGTTCACCCGCAAACGCATTTTCGAACTGCCCGCGGCTGATCTCCTGGCCATTCACTTTAGCGGCATAGTTGGCGCTACCGCCGATGAGGTAACTACTCACGCCGGTCAATATGAACGACACGATAATGATACCGAAAATAATCTTGAGCACGAGACTGTTAGCAGCCGTGCGTAAGCTGTCCATCATGGTGTAACTACACTCCGCTGTATGTGACTGGTTACCTGACGCTCACGGAGAATCCTGACCGTCGCGCGTAAAGGCGTATTGTGACAAGAAACCAGGGTGATTGTCAGCCCACAACTCGCATAAACTCGTATAAATCAGGTCTGGACATACAAAAAAGGCACATCAAATGATGCGCCCTTGTACTTTTCGGCTTCCCTGAAGCGAGAAAGCAATCAGTTTACTGCGTCTTTCAGCGCTTTACCGGCACGGAAGCCAGGAACTTTAGCAGCAGCAATGGTGATCTCTTTACCGGTCTGAGGGTTACGGCCAGTACGGGCAGCACGCTCTTTAACAGCAAAAGTACCGAAACCTACCAGCGCAACGTCATCCCCAGCTTGCAGAGATTCAGTAACAGAAGCAATTAAAGCATCTAACGCACGTCCAGCTGCAGCTTTAGAAATATCAGCACCCGCAGCAATTTTGTCAATCAGTTGAGATTTATTCACTGTTCTCTTCCTCTCTTTTATAATTTATATCGCGCCTGAATCCTTCACAACGCGACCGCGCAGCAGTTATATCAGGCCTGCCATGAGCTTACAACACCCGTTGTTGATGGCTGGCCCAATCAGCAATCTAAATTAGCTATACAAAAAAAGGCTGGCAAGTACGAAATCACTTACCAGCCCTGTTTTTATTGACGCTCTTTGCGCGAGGTCACTATTTTGCGGTTACAACCTGCATTCCAGACGGCTCATTCTGCAGCGCGAGACTGAGAACTTCCTCAATCCGCTTCACAGGATGGATCTGCAGATCGGCAATCACGTTGTCAGGAATCTCTTCCAGATCGCGTTTGTTTTCGTCTGGGATCAGCACGGTTTTAATTCCGCCGCGATGCGCCGCCAGCAGCTTCTCTTTCAAACCACCGATAGGCAGAACCTGACCACGCAGGGTAATTTCCCCAGTCATCGCCACGTCGGCGCGAACCGGGTTCCCCGTCAGGCATGAGACCAGTGCGGTACACATCGCAATACCTGCGCTTGGGCCGTCCTTCGGCGTTGCACCTTCCGGTACGTGAACGTGGATGTCGCGTTTTTCGTAGAAATCAGGGTTGATACCCAGTTTTTCCGCGCGCGCGCGCACCACGGTCAATGCCGCCTGGATGGACTCCTGCATCACCTCACCCAACGAGCCGGTGTAGGTAAGCTTGCCTTTACCCGGAACGCAGGCGGTTTCAATGGTCAGCAGATCGCCGCCCACTTCCGTCCACGCCAGGCCGGTCACCTGGCCAACGCGGTTTTCGTTGTCCGCACGGCCATAGTCAAAGCGCTGAACGCCCAGGTAGGCATGCAGGTTTTCACCGTTGATCACAATGTGCTTCAGGCTCTTATCCAGCAGCAGCTGTTTAACCGCCTTGCGGCACAGTTTAGAGATCTCACGCTCAAGGCTACGCACGCCCGCTTCACGGGTGTAGTAGCGAATGATGCCCACAATCGCGCTGTCTTCAACGGTCAGCTCGCTGGCCTTCAACGCGTTACGCTCAATCTGCTTCGGCAGCAGGTGCTGCTTGGCGATGTTCAGCTTCTCGTCTTCGGTATAGCCGGAGAGGCGAATCACTTCCATACGATCCAGCAGCGGGGCCGGAATGTTCATGGAGTTGGAGGTTGCCACGAACATGACGTCGCTCAGATCGTAGTCAACTTCCAGATAGTGATCGCTGAACGCCACGTTCTGTTCTGGATCAAGCACTTCCAGCAGAGCCGACGCCGGATCGCCACGCATGTCGGAAGACATTTTGTCGATCTCATCCAGCAGGAACAGCGGGTTTTTAACGCCCACTTTTGCCATTTTCTGGATCAGTTTACCCGGCATAGAGCCGATGTAGGTCCGACGGTGACCGCGGATTTCCGCCTCATCGCGAACGCCGCCCAGCGCCATACGGATGTACTTACGTCCGGTCGCTTTCGCGATGGACTGGCCCAGAGAGGTTTTACCCACCCCTGGAGGCCCAACCAGACACAGGATTGGCCCTTTAATTTTGTTCACACGGCTTTGTACCGCAAGGTACTCAAGAATGCGGTCTTTCACGCGCTCAAGGCCGTAGTGGTCGGTGTCGAGAATTTCCTGGGCCTGACGCAGGTCTTTTTTGACCTTGCTGCGGGCGTTCCACGGAACCTGAACCATCCACTCAATGTAGCCGCGCACGACGGTCGCTTCAGCCGACATAGGAGACATCATTTTCAGCTTCTGCAGCTCGGCTTCCGCTTTCTCTTTTGCCTCTTTCGGCATTTTCGCCGCGTCGATCTTGCGCTTCAGCGCTTCGTTTTCATCCGGCGCGTCGTCCATCTCGCCGAGCTCTTTCTGAATGGCCTTCATCTGCTCGTTCAGATAGTACTCACGCTGTGATTTTTCCATCTGCTTTTTCACGCGGTTGCGAATGCGCTTCTCAACCTGCAGCAGATCGATTTCAGACTCCATCATCGCCATCAGATATTCCAGACGCTCGTTCACGTCGGACATTTCCAGCACGGACTGTTTGTCCGCGAGCTTGAGCGGCATATGCGCCGCGATGGTGTCAGCCAGGCGTGCAGGATCGTCGATGCTGTTCAGCGACGTTAGCACTTCTGGTGGGATTTTTTTGTTCAGCTTGATATAGCCTTCAAACTGGCTAATCGCGGTGCGAACCAGCACTTCCTGCTCGCGCTCGTCAAGCTCAGGCGAATCAAGATACTCTGCCTTTGCAGAGAAGTGCTCGCCATTGTCAGACAGAGTGGTAATACGCGCACGCTGCAAGCCTTCGACCAGCACCTTCACGGTGCCGTCCGGCAGCTTCAACATCTGCAAAATAGAGGCCACGGTCCCGACGGTGAAAAGATCGTTTACACCCGGCTCATCCGTTGATGCTTCTTTCTGCGCAACCAACATGATTTTTTTATCATGATCCATGGCGGCTTCAAGGCAACGGATAGATTTTTCCCGCCCTACAAATAAGGGTATGACCATGTGCGGATAAACCACCACATCGCGCAACGGCAATACGGGGATTTCAATGCGTTCAGAACGCTCAGGATTCATAGAGCTCTCTCTTAGTTTAGTGTCCGCCAGGTAAACTGGTCATGCGACTGTGCCTCGCACAACCATTAACATGTAGTCCAGTATATGGGGATGTATTCCACACATTCAACGCTATGAATCAGGAAAAAGTAAAGGGGAGATAAAATCCCCCCTTTTTGATTAACTGCTTGTATGATTTGGCGAATTATTCGCCAGATGCCTGCTGTGCTTCCGGCTTGCCGTAAATCAGCAGCGGTTTTGTTTGACCGCCGATGACGGATTCGTCAATAACCACTTTCTCGACGTCTTCCATGGAAGGAAGGTCGTACATGGTATCGAGCAGCGCCGCTTCAACGATAGAACGCAGGCCACGGGCACCGGTTTTACGCGCCATCGCTTTTTTGGCGATCGCATCCAGCGCTTCGTCGCGGAACTCAAGATCCACGCCTTCAAGATTGAACAGCGCCTGATACTGCTTGGTCAGCGCGTTTTTCGGCTCTTTCAGGATCTGAATCAGGGCGTCTTCGCTCAGTTCGTTCAGCGTCGCAACAACCGGCAGACGGCCGATGAACTCAGGGATCAGACCAAACTTAATCAGGTCCTCTGGTTCCACCTGCGACAGCAGTTCGCCTTCGTTCGGCTTTTCAGACGTTGATTTCACCGTCGCGCCAAAACCTATGCCGGAGCCGGTTTCAACACGGTGAGAGATCACTTTGTCCAGGCCAGCGAAAGCACCGCCGCAGATAAACAGGATCTTGGAGGTATCTACCTGCAGGAACTCCTGCTGAGGATGCTTACGTCCGCCCTGCGGTGGAACGGCCGCAACCGTACCTTCGATCAGCTTCAGCAGCGCCTGCTGCACGCCTTCGCCCGACACGTCACGGGTGATGGACGGGTTGTCGGACTTACGGGAGATTTTATCAATCTCATCGATGTAGACGATCCCGCGCTGGGCTTTCTGCACGTCGTAATCACATTTCTGCAGCAGCTTCTGGATAATGTTCTCAACGTCTTCACCCACATAGCCTGCTTCGGTCAGCGTGGTGGCATCTGCCATAGTGAAGGGAACGTCCAGCAGGCGCGCCAGCGTTTCAGCCAGCAGCGTTTTACCGGAACCCGTAGGCCCGATCAGCAGAATGTTACTTTTACCCAGTTCTACGCCATTGCTGGTATCGCCATTGCGCAGGCGTTTGTAGTGGTTGTACACCGCCACAGCCAGCACCTTTTTCGCCTGCTCCTGACCGATGACGTAGTCATCGAGGTGATGACGAATTTCATGCGGGGTGGGCAGCGCGCTGCGTTCACGGTGCGGTGCGACTTCTTTAATCTCTTCGCGAATGATGTCGTTACATAAATCAACACATTCGTCGCAGATATACACGGACGGCCCGGCAATCAGTTTACGCACTTCATGCTGGCTTTTGCCGCAAAAAGAGCAGTACAGCAGTTTGCCCGAACCATCTTTGCGTTTATCTGTCATGAGTCCAAACCTCTTTTTAAGTTCTTTGTGCCGCACATGACGACGCAAATGCCATTTTCAGACGCAAGCTGCCATTAAGCACAATGCCGCCCTACCTTAGTATAGCGGCCCACTCGCGTCGCGGGCATCAATTACGATGGGTCAAAATGGAGTCGACTAAGCCGTACTCAACTGCCTCGGAAGCAGAGAGGAAGCGATCGCGCTCGGTATCGCGCTCGATCTGCTCGAGAGATTGACCCGTATGCTGCGCCATAAGTTCATTCATGCGCGATTTTACTTTCAATATTTCACGGGCGTGGATTTCAATATCCGTCGCCTGGCCCTGATAGCCACCCAGCGGCTGGTGAATCATCACGCGGGAATTTGGCAGGCAGAAACGCTTGCCCTTCGCGCCTGCGGTCAGCAGGAACGCGCCCATGGATGCCGCCTGTCCCATACAAATGGTACTCACATCCGGCTTGATGAATTGCATGGTGTCATAAATAGACATGCCCGCCGTAATCACACCGCCCGGCGAGTTAATGTACAGGTAAATGTCTTTTTCCGGGTTTTCCGCTTCCAGAAACAGCATCTGCGCCACGATCAGGTTAGCCATGTGGTCTTCCACCTGGCCAGTCAAAAAGATAACGCGTTCCTTGAGCAGACGGGAATAGATATCAAAAGAACGCTCACCGCGTGAGGTCTGTTCAATAACCATTGGCACCAGAGCCATATGGGGTGCAAAGTTATCTCGTTCGCCACTGTATGACATTTCCGTCTCCTGGATCAAAATTGAAAACACCTGCTGTACTGATTGTAACCTTATGGACGGATTATCAGCCAGTCTCATTCATCGTGATTTCATACTTATGGGGTTCACATTGCCCTATTTCAAGCATAACAACCTTTTGGTGTTACGCTAACACTGAAAGGGCGTTTTAGCACTCTTCCTGAGCTATTGCTGCGATAAAAAAAACCCGTCGCCGGGGCAACGGGTTTTTTGTTCAAACTTTAAACCGTTGTGGCGAAATTACGCCTGCTGGTTCATCAGTTCGTTGAAAGAGGTCTCTTTTTCGGTCACTTTCGCTTTCGCCAGTACCGCTTCAACAGCCTGCTCTTCCAGGGCAACATTGCGCATGTTGTCCATCAGCTCTTTGTTCTTACCGTAGAACTCAATCACTTCTGATGGATCTTCGTAAGCAGAAGCCATCTCTTCGATCAGGCCTTTCACACGCTCTTCGTCAGCTTTCAGCTCGTGGGTGCGAATCACTTCGCCCAGCAGCAGGCCAACAACAACGCGGCGTTTAGCCTGCTCTTCGAACAGCTCGCGCGGCAGTTCCATCGCTTGCTGCTGGTTGCCACCGAAACGCTGTGCAGCCTGACGGCGCAGTACGTCAATTTCGCTGTCGATCAGGGCAGCAGGAACGTCGATCTCGTTCGCTTTTACCAGACCGTCAATGGCCTGAGATTTAACACGGTTACGCACCGCGCCGTTCAGCTCGCGCTCCATGTTTTTACGCACTTCAGCGCGCAGACCGGCAACGGAACCATCTTCCACGCCGAAACGCTTGATGAACTCTTCAGTCAGTTCTGGCAGTTCGCGCTCTTCAACTTTCTTCAGGTTGATGACGAACTTCGCTGCTTTACCTTTCAGGTTTTCAGCGTGGTATTCTTCCGGGAAGGTCACATCAATAGTGAACTCTTCGCCAGCCTTGTGGCCTTTGATGCCGTCTTCGAAGCCTGGGATCATACGACCCTGGCCCATGGCCAGTACGAAGTCAGACGCTTTACCGCCTTCGAACTCTTCGCCATCAACAGAACCGGTGAAGTCGATAGTCACGCGATCTTCAGCGTCAACTGCACCTTCTTTTTCTTTCCAGTTCGCCTGCTGCTTGCGCAGGGTGTCCAGCATGCCGTCAACGTCTTCGTCAGTCACGGAAACGATCGGTTTTTCAACTTCGATAGATTCCAGACCCTTCAGCTCAACTTCTGGGTACACTTCGAACTCTACAGAGTAGGTGAAATCTTCGCCCTGCTTGTATTCGCCTGGAACGTAGTTCGGCGCGCCGGCTGGATTAATTTTTTCTTTGATGATCGCATCAATAAAATTGCGGCTCATCAGTTCACCCAGCACATCCTGACGCACGGAAGCGCCATAACGCTGAGCAACAACATTCATTGGTACTTTGCCCTTGCGGAAGCCGTCAATACGTACTTTTTTTGCTACGTTGACCAGCTCGCTTTTCACAGCAGTTTCGATGCTGTCAGCAGCGATAGTAATCGTTACACGGCGGCCAAGGCCTTGAGTGGTTTCAACTGAAACTTGCATCTTGTTACCTCAAAAAAATCACAGTGCTCGGTCAACTCTGAATCTGTCTGTTTTACCGGGATGCTCTCATAGTGCAGATTCACATTCCCTGTCGCCAGAATCATGCCGAAGACATTCAATAAGACGCGGCATTATAGCGGCATCACTAAGGGGAGTCGAGAACGGTTGGGGTCAGTTGCTGCGGCTTTTTTCACAAATTAAGGCTATTTTTGGCCTTAAAAACGCACCATACGTTCAAAACTCAGACAAAACAAAACGGCCATAAGGCCGTTTTGACATGATCTGTATGCAACATACTGGAAAATCTCAGGCGGTTGCAAATCCGATTTCTCAGGCTATTGAGCCTGCACCCCTGCATGGCGGGGAGGCGAAAACCGTATCCTGCAACCCTTCCCATTCCTTAATGGTATAGGTATGCAATGCGAGCGCATGTACGGTTGTGGAGAGTTCTTCCGTCAGAGTGCTGTAGATCAGACGATGGCGGTTCAGGAAACGTTCTCCCATGAAGCGATCGCTGACCAGAACCACTTTGAAGTGGCTTTCAGAACCTGCCGGTACGTTATGACGATAGCTTTCGTCGACGACTTCGAGGAACACAGGGTTGAACGCTGCCCTTAATTTTTCTTCTATCTGTTCACGTATCATCATGAAATTACTCCTCCGACAACGCCAGGATGTCACCCATCCCTTTAAATATTAGCCGCTTTTACCGTTTTCATTGCATTCCGACAACAAATATTTAGCTTTCGTCTGATTTTCTCATTCAAACGAATGAAGTTCACTCTAAGGCTCATGCCTTTCATGTCATTCAGACGGAGAAAAACGCCAGGGCGGTTAGTTTTCGGACAAGGCGATGAATTTACATGCGTTGACCACTTCCCCTCGCCGTTAGCGATGTTATGATGGCGGCAATTATTCTCTGTAAATGCTTACGATTCGTTGAGAACCTGAAAATGTTAAAAAAACTCTTCTTTCCGTTGGTAGCACTTTTTATGCTCGCCGGTTGCGCCACCCCGCCAACTACCATTGAGGTTTCACCTAAAATTGCCCTGCCGCAGCAGGACCCAAGCCTGATGGGCATTACCGTCAGCATTAACGGCGCTGACCAGCGTCAGGATCAGGCGCTGGCAAAAGTGACCCGCGACAACCAGCAGGTTACCCTGACCGCATCCCGCGACCTGCGTTTCCTGCTGCAGGAAGTGCTGGAAAAACAGATGACCTCCCGCGGCTATATGATTGGGCCAAGCGGCGCGGTTGATCTGCAGATTATCGTGAACAACCTGTATGCGGACGTCTCTCAGGGTAACGTTCGCTATAACATTTCTACTAAAGCGGACATCGCCATCATCGCTACGGCGAAGAACGGCAACAAGATGAACAAAAACTACCGCGCCAGCTACTCCGTTGAAGGCGCTTTCCAGGCCTCCAACAAAAACATTGCTGACGCCGTCAACAGCGTGCTGACCGATACCATCGCCGACATGGCGCAGGACACCAGCATCCACGACTTCATCAAGCAAAACGCGCGTTAATCCTGCCGGCTGACCCGTCATTACGCCGGGTCGGCCTTATAAGACTATGCCCAGCAATTACTTACGAATTTTTCAGCAGCCCAAATCAGCTATTCTGCTGATCCTGGGCTTCGCCTCCGGTTTACCGCTCGCACTCACTTCCGGCACGCTGCAGGCGTGGATGACCGTCGAGAACATCGATCTTAAAACGATCGGTTTCTTCTCGCTCGTGGGCCAGGCCTACGTCTTTAAGTTCCTCTGGTCACCGGTGATGGACCGCTACACGCCGCCATTTTTAGGACGGCGCCGCGGTTGGTTAGTGATGACGCAGGTGCTATTGCTGCTGTCGATTGCCGCGATGGGCTTCCTCGAGCCCTCGACGCAGCTGCGCTGGATGGCTGCGCTTGCGGTGGTTATCGCCTTCTGTTCCGCATCGCAGGATATCGTTTTTGACGCCTGGAAAACGGACGTTCTTCCCGCCGAAGAGCGCGGTGCCGGTGCGGCGATCAGCGTGCTGGGCTATCGCCTGGGGATGCTGGTATCCGGTGGGCTGGCGCTATGGCTGGCGGATCGCTATCTCGGCTGGCAGGGTATGTACTGGCTGATGGCCGCCCTGCTTATTCCCTGCATTATCGCTACCCTTTTCGCCCCTGAGCCGAGCGACGTAATACCGGTTCCCCGCACGCTGGAGCAGGCGGTTGCGGAGCCGCTTCGAGACTTCTTCGGACGTAACAACGCCTGGCTAATCCTGCTGCTGATCGTCCTTTATAAGCTCGGCGACGCGTTTGCCATGAGCCTGACCACCACCTTCCTTATTCGCGGCGTAGGGTTTGATGCGGGAGAAGTCGGGGTGGTGAATAAAACGCTGGGGCTGTTTGCCACCATCCTCGGCGCGCTCTACGGCGGCGTGCTGATGCAGCGTCTTACCCTGTTCCGCGCGCTGCTGATCTTCGGCATCCTTCAGGGGGTTTCAAACGCTGGGTACTGGCTGCTGTCGATTACCGATAAGCATATGATCAGCATGGCCACGGCGGTATTCTTTGAAAACCTCTGCGGCGGTATGGGCACGGCGGCGTTCGTCGCGCTGCTGATGACGCTGTGCAATAAATCATTTTCCGCCACGCAGTTTGCCCTGCTCTCGGCCCTTTCTGCCGTCGGCCGCGTGTATGTCGGGCCGATTGCGGGCTGGTTTGTTGAAGCGCACGGGTGGCCGACATTTTATCTCTTTTCCGTCGTGGCAGCCGTACCGGGGATTTTACTCCTGCTGGTCTGTCGCCAGACGCTGGAATATACCCAGCGCACGGAACAGTTTATTCCACGTACCGAATATCATAGCGCCTATCGGTTCGCACTGCGTCTGCTGATGGTCGGCTGTCTGGCGTTGGCACTCTGGCTTATCGCGCTGATTATCAACGCCTCCACCGCGCTGTCACTTTCGGTGGAACCGCTTCTCCTTGATGTGGGCGCCCTGCTGATTGTCGTGGGGATTGTCACCGGCGGCCTGCTGGATTTCCTGTCATTGCGTAAAACGCATATGACATAGAGAAAAGACGAACGGTTATTTCCCGTTGTAATCACGAAGTGAAATTATAACGGCGAAATAACCGACGCTCGCTGAAAATATATTTGTTGTTTTGTGCGGGATAGCTTTCGGAAATTATTGGAGCCTCGGGGCGTTCGCTATTTTTCATTAAACGATTCAGCATCGAGCTGATTAAATTTTCGTTTTTCAATTGTCCTTTTATTGATAATTAATTGTTAATTATTTGTATAAATTTCATAATGGTTATACCAATTGCCCCGTTTAGGGTATGCTAAAAACGCCTTTCGTTATAATGCCCACGCCATGCGGCCTCTGTCTTAGAAATCGACATAATTTGCAACACTTGTGACATGTGCGGCAGAACCCAGTAACACCTTCCTGACACAGCCCTAATGATGTTTACAGTAATGTAACCTTCCCGTAAAATGCCCCCACACTTTAAACGCCACCAGACTCCGTGGAATTGAGGTCGTTAAATGAGACTCGGGAAATACAATAAAAGTTTGGGATGGTTGTCATTATTCGCGGGCACTGTATTACTCAGTGGCTGCGATTCTGCACTACTAGACCCCAAAGGACAGATTGGACTGGAACAACGTTCGCTGATTCTGACGGCATTTGGCCTGATGATGATTGTGGTTATTCCAGCCATTTTGATGGCTGTTGGTTTCGCCTGGAAGTATCGTGCGAGCAACAAAGATGCGAAGTATAGCCCTAACTGGTCACACTCCAACAAAGTTGAAGCTGTGGTCTGGACGGTGCCTATTCTGATCATCCTGTTCCTTGCCGTACTGACCTGGAAAACCACTCACGCGCTTGAGCCTAGCAAACCGCTGGTTCACGATGAAAAACCTATTACCATCGAAGTGGTCTCCATGGACTGGAAATGGTTCTTCATCTATCCAGAGCAGGGCATTGCTACCGTGAATGAAATCGCCTTCCCGGCGAACACTCCGGTTCAGTTCAAAGTGACATCTAACTCCGTAATGAACTCCTTCTTTATTCCGCGTCTGGGCAGCCAGATTTACGCGATGGCCGGTATGCAGACTAACCTGCACCTGATTGCCAATGAAGCAGGCACCTACGACGGTATCTCCGCCAGCTACAGCGGCCCGGGCTTCTCGGGTATGAAGTTCAAAGCTATCGCTACGCCAGACCGCGCAACCTTCGACCAGTGGGTCGAAAAAGCGAAACAGTCTACCAACACCATGTCTGACATGGCGGCGTTCGAAAAAGTGGCGACACCTAGCGAATACAACAAGGTGGAGTACTTCTCTAACGTGAAACCGAATTTGTTCAAAGACGTTATTGGCAAATTTATGGATCACGGCATGAGCATGGACATGACCCAGCCTGAAGGTGAGCACAGCTCGCACGAAGGTATGGAAGGCATGGACATGAGCCACGCGGAAACCGCTCACTAAGGGGCCGAGGAAGAAAATGTTCGGAAAATTAACACTGGATGCAGTGCCCTACCATGAACCGATTATCATGGTTACGGTGGCTGCAATTATCATCGGTGGCGCGGCCTTAGTGGCCTTAATCACTTACTTTGGTAAGTGGAGCTATCTGTGGAAAGAGTGGCTGACCTCCGTCGACCACAAAAAACTCGGCATCATGTACTGCATCGTCGGTATCGTCATGTTAATTCGTGGCTTTGCGGATGCGATCATGATGCGTAGCCAGCAGGCGCTTGCGTCCGCGGGTGAAGCGGGCTTCCTGCCGCCGCACCACTACGATCAGATCTTTACCGCTCACGGCGTTATCATGATCTTCTTCGTGGCGATGCCGCTGGTTATCGGCCTGATGAACGTGGTTGTGCCGCTGCAAATCGGCGCGCGCGACGTTGCGTTCCCGTTCCTGAACAACCTGAGCTTCTGGTTCACGGTTGTCGGCGTTATCCTGGTTAACCTGTCTCTGGGCGTGGGCGAATTTGCTCAGACCGGCTGGCTGGCCTATCCGCCGCTTTCGGGAATTGAGTACAGTCCGGGCGTGGGCGTTGACTACTGGATTTGGGCGCTACAGCTCTCCGGTGTCGGTACCACGCTGACCGGTATTAACTTCTTCGTGACCATTCTCAAGATGCGTGCCCCAGGCATGACGATGTTCAAGATGCCGGTATTTACCTGGGCATCTCTGTGCGCCAACGTCCTGATTATCGCGTCGTTCCCAATTCTGACCGTCACCATCGCGCTGCTGACCCTGGATCGCTATCTGGGCACCCATTTCTTCACGAATGATATGGGCGGCAACATGATGATGTACATCAACCTGATTTGGGCCTGGGGTCACCCGGAAGTGTACATTCTGGTTCTGCCTGTGTTCGGTGTGTTCTCCGAAATCGCGGCGACCTTCTCGCGTAAGCGCCTGTTTGGTTACACCTCTCTGGTGTGGGCAACCGTGTGTATTACCGTGCTGTCGTTCATCGTTTGGCTGCACCACTTCTTCACCATGGGTGCGGGCGCGAACGTAAACGCCTTCTTCGGTATCACCACTATGATTATCGCCATCCCTACCGGGGTGAAGATCTTCAACTGGCTGTTCACCATGTACCAGGGCCGTATCGTGTTCCACTCAGCGATGCTGTGGACCATCGGCTTCATCGTCACCTTCTCCGTAGGTGGGATGACCGGCGTACTGCTGGCGGTTCCGGGCGCTGACTTCGTTCTGCACAACAGCCTGTTCCTGATTGCGCACTTCCACAACGTTATCATCGGCGGCGTCGTCTTCGGCTGCTTCGCTGGCGTAACCTACTGGTGGCCTAAAGCGTTTGGCTTCACGCTGAACGAAAAATGGGGCAAACGCGCGTTCTGGTTCTGGATCATCGGCTTCTTCGTGGCGTTTATGCCGCTGTACGTGCTGGGCTTCATGGGGATGACTCGTCGCCTCAGCCAGCAGATCGACCCGCAGTTCCACCCAATGCTGGTGATTGCAGCGGGCGGCGCGGCGCTGATTGCCTGCGGTATCCTGTGCCAGCTGATTCAGTACTACGTGTCTATTCGCGACCGCGATCAGAACCGTGACCTGACCGGTGACCCATGGGGTGGCCGTACGCTGGAGTGGGCAACCTCCTCCCCTCCTCCGTTCTATAACTTTGCCGTTGTGCCGCACATTCATGAGCGTGACGCATTCTGGGAAATGAAAGAGAAAGGCGAAGCGTACAAGCAACCTGAGCATTACGAAGAAATCCACATGCCGAAAAACAGCGGTGCGGGCATTGTGATTGCCGCCTTCGCAACGGTATTTGGTTTCGCAATGATCTGGCACATCTGGTGGCTGGCGATTGTTGGCTTTGCCGGCATCGTCATCAGCTGGATTGTGAAGAGCTTTGACGAGGACGTGGACTACTACGTACCAGTCCGTGAAGTCGAAAAACTGGAAAACCAGCATTTCGATGAGATTTCTAAAGCGGGGCTGAAAAATGGCAACTGATACTCTGGCGCACTCGACTGCCCACGCGCATGAACATGCGCACCACGATACGGGACCGACGAAAGTCTTCGGTTTCTGGATCTACCTGATGAGCGACTGCATTCTGTTCTGCTGTCTGTTCGCGACCTATGCCGTTCTGGTGAACGGCACGGCGGGCGGCCCGACCGGCAAGGACATTTTTGAACTGCCGTTCGTGCTGGTAGAAACCGCACTGCTGTTATTCAGCTCCATCACCTACGGCATGGCGGCGATCGCCATGTACAAAAACAACAAGAGCCAGGTTGTCTCCTGGCTGGCGTTGACCTGGCTGTTTGGTGCTGGCTTTATCGGGATGGAACTCTATGAATTCCATCACCTGATTGCTGAAGGCATGGGTCCGGATCGCAGCGGCTTCCTGTCCGCGTTCTTCGCGCTGGTCGGTACGCACGGTCTGCACGTAACCTCGGGCCTGATCTGGATGGCGGTACTGATGTTCCAGATCTCCCGTCGCGGCCTGACCAGCACTAACCGTACCCGTATCATGTGCCTGAGCCTGTTCTGGCACTTCCTGGACGTGGTATGGATCTGTGTGTTCTCAGTTGTTTATCTGATGGGGGCGATGTAATGAGTCATTCAAACGATCATGGCGCTTCCCACGGTAGCGTAAAAACCTACATGACAGGTTTCATCCTGTCGATCATCCTCACGGTGATCCCGTTCTGGATGGTGATGAGCGGTTCTGCGTCTAAGCCGGTTATCCTGGGTGCAATCCTGGTAACGGCGGTGATTCAGATTCTGGTGCATCTGGTTTGCTTCCTGCACATGAACACCAAGTCCGATGAAGGCTGGAATATGACCGCCTTTATCTTTACCGTGATTATCATCGCTATCCTGGTAGTCGGTTCCATCTGGATTATGTGGAACCTTAACTACAACATGATGGTTCACTAAGAGCGGCGAGTATGTTTAAGCAATACCTGCAAGTAACGAAACCAGGCATCATCTTTGGCAACCTGATCTCCGTGATCGGAGGGTTCCTGCTGGCCTCGAAGGGCAGCATTGATTACACCCTCTTCGCATGCACGCTGGTTGGGGTGTCACTGGTTGTTGCGTCCGGTTGTGTATTTAACAACTACATCGACATGGATATCGACAAGAAGATGGAAAGGACTAAAAATCGGGTGCTGGTGAAAGGCCTGATCGCCCCTTCCGTCTCGCTGGTGTACGCCACCTTGCTGGGTATTGCTGGCTTTATGCTGCTGTGGTTCGGGGCTAATCCGCTGGCCTGCTGGCTCGCCGTGATGGGGTTCGTGGTCTATGTGGGCGTTTACAGCCTGTATATGAAGCGCCACTCCGTCTACGGCACGCTGATTGGCTCTCTCTCCGGCGCTGCGCCGCCGGTGATTGGCTACTGTGCCGTCACGAACGAGTTCGACAGCGGTGCGCTGATCCTGCTGGCTATCTTTAGCCTGTGGCAGATGCCGCACTCGTACGCCATCGCGATTTTCCGCTTCAAGGATTATCAGGCAGCGAACATTCCGGTGCTGCCGGTCGTGAAGGGCATTTCGGTCGCCAAGAACCACATTACGCTGTACATCATCGCCTTTGCCGTGGCAACGCTGATGCTTTCGCTGGGCGGCTACGCGGGATATAAATATCTCATCGTCGCGGCTGCGGTAAGCGTCTGGTGGCTCGGCATGGCGCTGCGCGGTTACAAAGTGGAAGATGACAAGGTCTGGGCGCGCAAGCTGTTCGGCTTCTCTATCATCGCCATTACCGCTCTGAGCGTGATGATGTCCGTCGACTTTATGGTACCGGATTCACATAGCCTGCTGACTTACGTCTGGTAAGCCACGTTAAGTGATTAAAAGGGTGCTTCGGCACCCTTTTTTATTCACCAAATCTATTGGTTACGCATGTAATATTTGTTAAATAACCCATTATTTACCCCGTCCCTTCCCCGCACTACACTATGGCCTGCTCTTGAACTGAGGTGGTAATGAACGATTATAAAATGACGCCGGGCGAGCTACGCGCGACCTGGGGCTTAGGGACTGTTTTCTCGCTGCGGATGCTTGGCATGTTTATGGTCCTGCCCGTTCTGACCACTTACGGCATGGCGCTTCAGGGGGCCAGCGAGGCGTTGATTGGCCTGGCGATTGGCATCTACGGCCTGGCGCAGGCCGTTTTCCAGATCCCCTTCGGCCTGCTTTCGGACCGCGTGGGCCGCAAGCCCCTGATCGTCGGCGGGCTGCTTATCTTTGTGCTCGGCAGCGTCATCGCCGCCCTCTCCCACTCCATCTGGGGGATCATTCTTGGCCGCGCGCTTCAGGGCTCCGGCGCCATTGCCGCCGCCGTCATGGCGCTGCTGTCAGACTTAACCCGCGAGCAGAACCGCACCAAGGCGATGGCCTTTATCGGCGTCAGCTTCGGCGTGACCTTTGCGATTGCGATGGTGCTCGGCCCCATCATTACGCATAAGCTGGGCCTGCACGCCCTGTTCTGGATGATTGCCGCGCTGGCAACCGCCGGCATCGCCCTGACGCTGTGGGTGGTGCCGGACAGCAAAAACCACGTTCTTAACCGTGAATCCGGCATGGTGAAAGGCTGCTTTAGCAAAGTCATCGTTGAGCCGCGGCTGCTAAAACTCAACTTCGGCATTATGTGTCTGCACATCCTGCTGATGTCCACCTTCGTCGCCCTGCCCGGCCAGCTTGCCGCCGCAGGTTTCCCGGCCGCCGAACACTGGAAAATTTACCTGGTGACGATGCTGATTTCGTTCGTCTCCGTGGTGCCGTTTATCATCTATGCCGAAGTGAAGCGCAGGATGAAGCGCGTCTTCGTGGGCTGCGTGGCGCTGCTGGTGATAGCGGAAATCGTGCTGTGGGGTTCCGGCCCGCACTTCTGGGAGCTGGTTATCGGCGTCCAGATTTTCTTCCTGGCGTTTAACCTCATGGAAGCCCTGCTGCCGTCGCTAATTAGCAAAGAGTCTCCGGCAGGCTATAAAGGCACCGCGATGGGCATTTACTCCACCAGCCAGTTTCTCGGCGTGGCCATCGGTGGCTCGCTCGGCGGCTGGGTAGACGGGCTATTTGATTCGCAAACCGTCTTCCTGGCGGGCGCTCTGCTGGCGATGGTTTGGCTGCTGGTCTCCAGCACAATGAAAGAGCCGCAGTATGTCAGCAGCCTGCGCGTGGAAATTCCCGAGGACGTCGAAATTGGGGACAACCTTAAGCAGCGTCTGGAAGAGAAAGACGGCGTGAGCGAGGTGCTGGTCGTGCCGGAGGAAAGAAGCGTTTACGTCAAAATCGACAGCAAGGTGACGAACCGCTTTGAGGTCGAGCAGGCGCTAAAAGCCTGAAAAAATGCCCGGTAAACCGGGCATTTTCGTTTTAATCGCGGAAGTTTTTAAACTGGAACGGCTGTCCCAAATCGCCACCGCGCACCAGCGCCATCACGGACTGCAGGTCATCGCGAGATTTACCGGTCACACGAATCTCTTCGCCCTGGATCTGCGCCTGCACCTTCAGCTTGCTGTCCTTGATGAGCTTAACGATTTTCTTCTGCACCGCGCTCTCAATGCCCTGCTTAAGCTTCGCTTCAACGAACCAGGTTTTGCCGCTGTGCACAAACTCTTCAGGCACGTCCAGGGACGTCCCTTCAATGCCGCGCTTGAGCAGCTTGGCGCGCAGAATGTCCAGCAGCTGATTGACCTGGAAATCAGACTCGCTCAGCACCTTGATGGTCTTATTCGCGTCGTTCAGCTCAAACGTCGCCTCAACGCCGCGAAAATCAAAACGTGACTCAACCTCACGGCTGGCGTTATCCACGCCGTTGCGTACTTCCTGGATATCAACTTCGGAAACAATATCGAAAGATGGCATCTTTTCTTCTCCCTTCACTTTTGTTGCGTTGCATAATACCCGCAACGAGGCATAACGAGAAGCTTAGCTGACGGCGCTATACTTAGGCCGTAACACCTGGCGCAGTTGCGGGTGAGGAGGAACCATGAAAATTACAGTGCTCGGATGCGGCGCCCTGGGCCAGCTGTGGCTGGCCGCGCTCCGCACGCACGGACACGACGTTCAGGGCTGGCTACGCGTGCCGCAGCCCTATTGCAGCGTGAACCTGATCGCTGAAGACGGAAGCATCTTTAACGAGTCATTGACCGCGAACGATCCCGACTTCCTGGCGCAAAGCGACCTGCTGCTGGTCACGCTGAAAGCCTGGCAGGTTTCAGACGCGGTGAAAGCCCTTGCTGGACAGCTCCCCCCGACGTCGCCCATTTTGCTGCTGCATAACGGCATGGGCACCCTTGATGAGTTAAAAAACATCCGCCAGCCGCTGCTGATGGCGACAACCACCCACGCGGCGCGGCGTGACGGTAATATTATCGTTCACGTCGCCAGCGGCGTGACGCACGTCGGCCCGGCCCGCGAGCGCGAGGGTGACTACAGCTATCTGGCGGACGTTCTGCAAAAAGTCCTGCCGGACGTCGCCTGGCACAACAACATTCTTCCCCAGCTGTGGCGAAAGCTGGCGGTGAACTGCGTTATCAATCCGCTGACGGCCCTGTGGGACTGCCCCAACGGCGCGCTGAAAAACCACCCGCAGGAGATAGCAGCGCTGTGCGCCGAGGTCGCCGCCGTGGTCGAACGTGAGGGCTTACACACCTCGGCAGACGATTTACGCTATTATGTCGAGCAGGTGATTGATAGTACGGCAGAAAATATCTCCTCAATGCTGCAGGACGTTCGGGGATTGCGCCACACGGAAATCGACTACATCACCGGCTATTTGCTAAAGCGCGCCCGCGCGCACGGTATCAGCGTGCCGGAAAACGCCCGCCTGTATGACAGAGTTAAACGGAAGGAGAGTGAATATGAGCGCGTCGGCACTGGTCTGTCTCGCCCCTGGGAGTGAAGAGATGGAAGCGGTCACCACCATTGATTTAATGGTGCGTGGCGGTATTGACGTCACAACGGCCAGCGTCGCCAGCGACGGTAGCCTGGCGATTACCTGCTCACGCGGCGTGAAGATCCTCGCGGATGCGCCGCTGGTTGAAGTGGCAGATGGCGATTACGACATCATCGTGCTGCCCGGCGGCCTGAAAGGCGCCGAATGTTTCCGTGACAGCCCGCTGCTGGTCGAAACCGTCCGCCAGTTCCATCTTTCCGGTCGCATCGTGGCAACTATCTGCGCGGCGGCGGGTACGGTACTGGTGCCGCACGACATCTTCCCGATCGGCAATATGACCGGCTTCCCGGCGCTGAAGGAGACCATTCCGGAAGATCAGTGGGTGGACAAGCGCGTTGTATGGGACCCGCGCGTTAACCTGCTGACCAGTCAGGGACCGGGCACGGCGATTGATTTTGGCCTGAAGATTATCGATCTGGTGGTCGGGCGCGAAAAAGCGTATGAAGTGGCGTCATCGCTGGTGATGGCCGCGGGGATTTATAACTACTACGAATAATAAAAAGCCGGGTGGCAGCTACGCTTACCCGGCCTACACGAGCTCATCTTTTCGCCCTCTCCCCGTGGGAGAGGGCCGGGGTGAGGGCATCAGGCCGCACTCCCCTACAATGAACTACGGGCGATACACCTTCACATTCGCAAAGCCCTGCTCGCGCAGGTAGAGCGCCTGCAGGCGGCTCATCACCCCGCGCTCGCACCACAGCAGATACGTTTTGCTCTGGTCGAGGTCGCCAAACTTCGTGCTCAGCTTGTAGAACGGCAGGGAAACCACGTCGACGCCTTCAACCTGCAGCGGCTTGTCGTCCTGCTCGTCAATAGAGCGAATATCCAGAATCGCATCGTTCGCGCCGAAACCGCTCACGGTCTCCACTTCAACCACTTCCTGCTCGGTCTGCTGGGCAATCTCGCGGATATCAATGTTGGACGCTTCTTCCACCACTTTATCCAGAATGCTGAAATCGAAGTTCTCTTCTTCCGCCTCGATCTTAGCTTTCACCGCTTTGACGGTCGGGCTTTTTGAGATCACGCCGCAGTATTCCGGCATGGTGCGAGCAAAATCTTCGGTGCCAATTTCGCGCGCCAGATCGATGATGTGCTCTTTATCGTGAGAAATCAGCGGACGCAGGATCAGCGTATCGGACACGTTGTCGATAAGGCGCAGGTTGGTCAGCGTCTGGCTGGAGACCTGGCCCAGCGCTTCACCGGTGACCAGCGCCTGCACGCCGTAGCGCTCGGCCACTTTGGAGGCCGCACGCACCATCATGCGCTTCAGGATGACGCCCATCTGGCCGTCGTCGACCTTCTCAAGGATTTCGCCCACCACGGGCTCAAAGTTGATCGCCACAAAACGCACGCGGTGGGAGCTGCCGAAGCGGTTCCACAGATAATGCGCTACCTGACGAACGCCGATTTCGTGCGCCGCGCCGCCCAGGTTAAAGAAGCAGTAGTGTACGCGGCAGCCGCGACGCATCAGCATATAACTGGACACGCCGGAGTCGAAGCCGCCGGAGATCAGCGACAGCACGTCTTCCTGTGTGCCGATCGGGAAGCCGCCAATCCCTTCGTAGCGGCCCTTCACAAGCAGCAGGCGATCGTTCTCGATCTCCAGGTTAACGGTGACGTCCGGGTTGGTCAGGCGCACGCGCGCGGATTCAACGTGCTGGTTCAAGCCGCCGCCAACGTAGCGCTCCACTTCAATGGAGCTAAACTCATGCTTGCCGCGGCGCTTCACGCGCACGCAGAAGGTTTTTCCTTCGATCTGGTCGCGGTACTGGACCAGCGCTTTTTCGAAGATGTCATGCATATCGCTGAACGGGACGTCTTCCACTTCCAGGATATGGTGGATGCCCGGAATGCGGGTCAGGGCGTCGCGAATATCAAGACGTTTATTTTCGTCTTTGGCACGCACTTCAACGTGGTCCCAGTGGCGCACCACGGCAAGGGTTTCGTCGTAGTGTTTTAATACGTTACGAATGTTCCCGGTCAGGATCTTAATAAAGCGCAAACGCACAGATTGGCTTTTGATGGTGATTTCAGGGAACAATTTAATGATAAACTTCATGGCGGCAATGTTTCTTAGGCAAGCCCGAAAAGGCTTGTAATGGAAAGAGTACAGCAGCCCACACCCGTGGCTGCATCCAGGCGCGCGAGTATATCACCATTGCGCGTTATTTGCTTCTCCGCCTGAGTCCGTTACCATGACGGGGCAAAAAATAGAAAGAGTCACATTCACTATGCCAAAGAAAAATGACGCACCGGCCAGCTTCGAAACTGCGCTGAATGAACTTGAGCAGATTGTCACCCGTCTTGAAAGCGGCGATCTCCCGCTGGAAGAGGCGCTCAACGAATTCGAGCGTGGCGTACAGCTGGCGCGCCAGGGCCAGGTCAAACTGCAGCAGGCCGAGCAGCGCGTGCAGATCCTGCTGTCCGACAGCGAAGATGCAAAAACAACGCCTTTCACACCGGACGCCGAGTAAAATGGATTTCGCCAACGAGCTTCAGGCGCGCGTGGTTCGCGCCAACGACGCGCTGCGCCGTTTTATCGCGCCACAGCCTTTTCAGAACACTCCACTGGTGGAAGCCATGCACTATGGCGCACTCTTGGGTGGAAAGCGCCTGCGTCCGTTCCTGGTCTATGCGACAGGCAATATGTTTGGCATCAGCGACACCACGCTGGACGCCCCGGCTGCCGCCGTTGAGTGCATCCATGCCTATTCGCTGATCCACGATGATTTACCCGCCATGGACGACGACGATCTGCGCCGCGGCCAGCCCACATGCCATATTAAGTTTGGCGAAGCGAATGCCATTCTGGCGGGCGATGCTCTGCAAACGCTGGCGTTCTCAATCCTGAGCGATGCCCCGATGGCTGAAGTGAACGATCGCGATCGCCTGGCGATGGTGTCCGAACTGGCAATGGCCAGCGGCGTCGCCGGCATGTGCGGCGGCCAGGCGCTCGACCTCGAGGCGGAAGGCTGTCAGGTGAATCTTGAACAGCTCGAGCGCATTCACCGCCACAAGACGGGGGCGCTCATCCGCGCAGCCGTTCGCCTGGGCGCGCTGAGCGCGGGTGAACGGGGGCGTAACGCCCTGCCGATTCTCGACAGATACGCGGAAAGTATCGGCCTGGCATTCCAGGTTCAGGATGACATTCTGGATGTGGTGGGCGATACTGCAACATTGGGTAAACGTCAGGGTGCGGACCAGCAGCTTGGCAAAAGTACCTACCCCGCCCTGCTGGGCCTTGAGCAAGCCCAACGTAAAGCCCGGGACCTGATAGAGGATGCCCGCCAGTCGCTGAATGCGCTGGCCGCGCAATCGCTGGATACCTCGGCACTGGAAGCGCTAGCGGACTACATAATCCAGCGTAATAAATAAACAACCTGTCACGATGAGCCTTTGATGAGTTTTGATATTGCCAAATACCCGACGCTGGCGTTAGTGGATTCCACCCAGGAGCTACGTCTGTTGCCGAAAGAGAGCCTGCCGAAGCTGTGCGACGAACTGCGTCGTTACCTGCTCGACAGCGTCAGCCGCTCCAGCGGCCATTTCGCCTCCGGGCTTGGCACGGTTGAGCTGACCGTGGCGCTGCACTACGTCTACAACACGCCGTTCGATCAGCTGATCTGGGACGTGGGTCATCAGGCCTATCCGCACAAAATTCTGACCGGTCGTCGCGATAAAATTGGCACCATTCGCCAGAAAGGCGGCCTGCACCCGTTCCCGTGGCGCGGTGAGAGCGAGTATGACGTCTTAAGCGTCGGCCACTCTTCCACCTCCATTTCAGCCGGGATCGGTATTGCCGTCGCCGCGGAAAAAGAGAACAAGCAGCGCCGCACCGTCTGCGTGATTGGCGACGGCGCGATCACCGCCGGTATGGCCTTCGAAGCGATGAATCACGCGGGCGATATCAAGCCGGACATGCTGGTTGTCCTCAACGATAACGAGATGTCGATCTCTGAAAACGTCGGCGCGCTGAATAACCATCTGGCGCAGCTTCTCTCCGGCAAGCTTTACTCCAGCCTGCGCGAAGGCGGTAAAAAAGTCTTCTCCGGCGTCCCGCCGATCAAAGAGCTGCTCAAGCGCACCGAAGAACATATCAAAGGCATGGTGGTGCCGGGCACGCTGTTTGAAGAATTAGGCTTTAACTACATTGGCCCGGTCGACGGCCACGACGTGCTGGGGCTGGTCTCCACGCTCAAGAACATGCGCGACCTGAAAGGCCCGCAGTTCCTGCACATCATGACCAAAAAAGGGCGCGGTTACGAACCGGCGGAAAAAGATCCGATCACCTTCCACGCGGTGCCAAAATTCGACCCGACCAGCGGCTGCCTGCCTAAAAGCAGCGGCGGCATGCCGAGCTATTCGAAGATCTTCGGCGACTGGCTGTGCGAAACCGCCGCGAAGGACAACAAGCTGATGGCCGTCACCCCCGCGATGCGTGAAGGGTCCGGCATGGTCGAGTTTTCCAAAAAATACCCTGACCAGTACTTTGACGTGGCGATTGCCGAGCAGCACGCGGTGACGTTCGCCGCGGGCCTGGCGATTGGCGGCTATAAGCCAATTGTCGCGATTTACTCCACCTTCCTGCAGCGCGCCTACGATCAGGTGATCCACGACGTGGCGATCCAGAAGCTGCCGGTGCTGTTTGCAATCGACCGCGCGGGCATCGTCGGCGCGGACGGCCAGACGCACCAGGGCGCGTTCGACCTGTCGTTCCTGCGCTGCATTCCGGATATAGTCATCATGACGCCGTCTGACGAAAACGAATGTCGCCAGATGCTGTTCACCGGCTACCACTATCAGGATGGCCCAAGTGCGGTGCGCTATCCGCGCGGCAATGCGGTCGGCGTTGAACTGCAGCCGCTGGAAAAACTGGCGATCGGTAAAGGCCTGTTGAAGCGTCGCGGTGAGAAAGTGGCGATCCTGAACTTCGGCACGCTGATGCCGGAAGCGGCAAAAGCGGCAGAAGCGCTAAACGCAACGCTGGTTGATATGCGCTTCGTGAAGCCGCTCGACGAATCGCTGATTCTGAGCATGGCGGAAAGCCACGACGTGCTGGTCACGCTGGAAGAGAACGCCATTATGGGCGGCGCGGGCAGCGGCGTAAACGAAGTGCTGATGGCGAACCGTAAGGCCGTTCCGGTGCTGAACCTCGGCCTGCCGGATCACTTTATTCCGCAGGGCACCCAGGACGAAGCCCGCGCGGCGATTGGCCTGGACGCCGCCGGTATCGAAGCCAAAATCCGCACCTGGCTGGACTGATTCCTTCCCCTCTTTTCGCTCCTGCTATGCTTAAACGTAATGTTTAAGAGCAGGAGCGAACCATGCAATACAACACATTAGGAAAAACCGATCTCAAGGTGTCCCGACTTTGCCTGGGCTGTATGACCTTCGGCGAGCCTGACCGGGGCAATCACGCCTGGACGCTGCCGGAAGAGAGCAGCCGCCCGATCATCAAGCGCGCCCTCGACGGCGGCATTAACTTCTTTGATACCGCCAACAGCTACTCCGACGGCAGCAGCGAGGAGATCGTCGGCCGCGCCCTTCGCGACTTTGCTCGCCGCGATGAGATTGTCGTCGCCACCAAGGTGTACTTCCCGGTGGGCGACCTGGCCGAGGGCCTGTCCCGCGGGCAGATCCTGCGCTCCATTGACGACAGCCTCCGTCGTCTGAACATGGACTACGTCGACCTGCTGCAAATCCACCGCTGGGATTACAACACGCCGATAGAAGAGACGCTGGAGGCGCTTAACGACGTGGTGAAGGCCGGCAAAGCGCGCTATATCGGCGCGTCGTCTATGCACGCCTCGCAGTTCGCGCAGGCGCTCGACCTGCAAAAACAGCACGGCTGGGCGCGGTTTGTGACCATGCAGGATCATTACAACCTGATCTATCGTGAAGAGGAGCGCGACATGCTGCCGCTCTGCTACCAGGAAGGCGTGGCGGTGATCCCGTGGAGCCCGCTGGCACGAGGCCGCCTGACGCGCCCGTGGGGAGAAACAACCGCCCGCTTGGTATCGGATGAGGTGGGGAAAAACCTATACGAAGGAACGGAAGCCAGCGATGCGCTGATTGCCGAACGTTTAGCAGGCATTGCCGACGAACTCGGCGCGACGCGCGCGCAGGTGGCGCTGGCGTGGCTGCTGAGTAAACGCGGCGTTGCTGCACCGATTATCGGCACCTCACGCGAGGAACAGCTGGATGAGCTGTTAAGCGCCGTAGATATAACGCTGACGCCGGAGCAGATTGCCGAGCTGGAGACGCCGTATCAGCAGCATCCGGTGGCAGGATTTAGGTAAGCTCTTACCCTAACCCTCTCCCAGAGGGCTGAGTAGTCCCCAGAAAAATTTTATTCAGAAGCGATTAAGTTTTTATTAACAGAATAAAGAGCTTACAGCGCCCCCCGGTCCGGCTGAAAATCGCTGAGGCGTTTCCTGCAGGCCGGGGCGAGGCGCAGGGATGCGCCGAGAGGGCGGCTTTACAGGGACGTTGCCTCCGCCCGTCCCCGATAAGCCGGAAGGAATAAGCCGAAGACAAAATTGCCGGGAGCAATTTTGGACAGCACTTGTGCTGGCCCCGAAGGGGGGAGCCCCAGGGATGGGGCGAACAACCTGCGAAGCGGCGATTTTCTCTGCCGGGAGCCCGGATTGTTAAGGAGGCGGCGATGAGCCTCCTTAACACGTTCACAAGTAATGTGATTTCAGAGTAGCAACGCTCATAAAGTGAACGGAATAACCACCACTGCCGTATGTTCCCCCCTCACCCCGGCCCTCTCCCTCCAGGGAGAGGGGGTATTCGGTGCCAGACTGGAATTTGTGGGGAACCCTCAGCCCAAAGGGAGAGGGAACAAAACCCGCAGGCCGGGTAAGCGCAGCACCCCCGGCAAAACTTACGCGAAGTGATCGTAACCTTTCCAGTCGAGCGTGACCGGAGCGCCATCACGTACAAACTGCAGCCCTTCACTCTCCGGCATGATTTGCCCAATGCAGGTAAACCGCGCGCCGAGATGGGCCAACGCCACGTCCAGCGTTCCGCGATTGAGCTCGGGGACGGTAAAGCACAGCTCGTAGTCTTCACCACCGGAGAGCGCCCAGCGCAGGGCCTGCTCCGGTTCGGCGTGGCGCAGCAGTGGCTCCGACAGCGGGAACGGGTCGAGGTCGATACGCGCGCCGACGCCGCTGGCCTTAAGAATATGGCCCAGATCGGAGATCAGCCCGTCGGAAAGATCGATAGCCGAGCTGGCGCGATCGCGCAGCGCCTGGCCGTGGAGAATGCGCGGCGTCGGGCGCAGGTGACGCTTCACCAGATACGCGGCATCGTCCTGATCTGCAACCGCCAGTCGGTCCTGAAGGATCGCCAGGCCCGCCGCGCTGTCACCCGGCGTACCGGTAACGTAAACCCAGTCACCGGGCTTCGCCCCGGAGCGCTTGAGCGCGCGCCCGACCGGGACGTAACCGTGGATAGCCAGCGTCATCGACAGCGGCCCGGCGGTGGTGTCACCGCCGATCAGCTGCATGTCGTAGTAGTTAAGCTGGTCAAAGAGCGCGTCGCTGAAGGCTTCAAGCCAGGCTTCATCGACGTTCGGCAAGGTCAACGCCAGCGTTAGCCACGCGGGATCGGCGCCCATCGCCGCCAGATCGCTCACGTTAACGGCGAGCGCTTTGTAAGCCAGATCGGCAGGATCGATATCGGGTAAGAAATGACGACCGCACACCAGCGTGTCGGTGCTGATTGCCAGCGTCTGCTTTTCGGGAATATTGAGAAGTGCGCAGTCATCGCCGATGCCGGTTTCAACGTCGAGACGAGAGGTTCTGACACGGTCAAAATAACGGGCAATCAGGGAAAATTCGCCGCATGCCATACGTTATGCCTCAGCAAATTAAATAAAAAAAACCGGAGCCGCACCGCCGGTTGGGCAATGCGAAGCTCCGGCTTGCGGATCACTTTTTGCGGGGACGGATCGCGGGTGCGGCTTTATCCAGCACGCCGTTGACGAACTTGTGGCTGTCTTCAGCGCCGAAGGTTTTCGCCAGCTCAATCGCTTCGTTGATGGCCACTTTGTACGGCACATCGTCACGCTTGGACAGCTCAAACAGGGCGATACGCAGCACCGCTTTTTCTACCTGACCCAGCTCATCGAGCAGGCGGGACAGATAAGGCTTCATCAGACCATCGAGATACGCGCTATTAGTCGCCACTCCCGACAGCAGTTCACGGAAGTACAGAACGTCAACGTCTTTAACGTCCTGTTCTGACAGGAACTGGTACTCAACATCAGCGATGTCGTTTTGGGACAACTGCCAGGAGTAAAGTGCCTGGACGGCACACTCACGGGCGCGGCGACGAGCAGCAGGTTTCACGGAATTCCCCTTACAAAAAAATCAGGCCTTAATGGCTTTCAATACATTGATCATTTCAAGCGCGGTCAGTGCAGCTTCTGCACCTTTGTTACCGGCTTTAGTGCCAGCACGTTCGATGGCTTGTTCAATACTTTCGGTGGTCAGCACGCCAAACGCGACAGGAATTTCAGCATCCTGCGCAACGTGTGCCAGACCGTTGCTTGCACCGCCCGCAACGTATTCGAAGTGCGCAGTGCCGCCACGAATAACCGTACCCAGCGCAATCACCGCGTCATATTTACCGGTTTTCGCCAGCGCGCCCGCTGCCAGTGGCAGTTCGTAAGCACCAGGAACCCAAACAACGGTAATGTTGTCATCTTTAACCTGGCCGATACGTTTCAGGGCGTCAATGGCACCTTCCAGCAGGCTGTCGTTGATGAAGTTGTTGAAACGCGCAATGGTGATGGCGACGCGAGCGTCCGGGGTAGCTACAGCAGCTTCAATAATGTTCATACTCTTCCTTTACGGGTTCATTTGGCCCCGCAGGGGGGCGGATTTTATCATAATACTTTGCGCACTGCTTCCCTATTTCGGGAGCAATTACGCTGTCGTTAAATGGAGGCAGACATCCGGACCTACCGGACGAATCTCGCTGAATTTAAGCTGCGGCGCGTCGGCCAGTTTTTCCAGGCCCGGCAGCACGAACAGGCCGCGCGCATCGCTGCCCAGGAGCTTAGGCGCGACGTAAACCAGCAGTTCATCCACCAGCCCGGCCTGCAGTAATGCGCCCGCCAGCGTCGGGCCCGCTTCGACCCAAATGCTGTTCACCTGCTGCTTGCCCAGGAGCATCATCAGCACCACCAAATCGAGATGACCGTTGTGCTCCGGCACCGTAACGGTGCGCACGCCTTCCGGCCATTCGCGCGGATCCTCTTTCGTACGGGCAATCCAGGTTTCCCCCGGCTGCTGAACGATGCGGTGCTCGGGCGTGATGCGGTTCTGGCTGTCAATGATGATGCGCAGCGGCTGGCGCAGGTTTTCCTGCGGATAGAGCGCCTGGGTATCTGCATTGAGTTCGTCCCAGCGCACCGTCATGGCCGGATCGTCAGCTAAAACCGTTTCACTGCTGGTGAGGATAGCATGGCTTTGCGCGCGCAGACGTTGCACATCGCGCCTTGACTGCGGCGACGTGATCCACTGGCTCTCGCCGCTCGCCATCGCCGTGCGGCCATCAAGCGACGCGCCGAGCTTGAGCTGAATGTACGGGAATCCGGTGCGCATGCGCTTCAGGAAGCCTTTATTCACCGCTTCGGCATCGTTCATCATCAGGCCGTGGCTGACGTCGATCCCCGCCTGCTGCAGGCGATACAGGCCGCGGCCCGCCACCTGCGGATTAGGGTCCTGCATTGAGGCCACCACCCGCGCGACGCCCGCCGCAATCAGCGCGTCGCAGCACGGTGGCGTGCGGCCGTGATGGCTGCAAGGCTCAAGCGTTACGTAGGCCGTCGCCCCGCGCGCCTTCTCACCCGCCATACGTAAGGCGTGAACTTCCGCGTGAGGCTCGCCCGCGCGATAGTGGAAACCTTCACCGACGATTTCGCCGTCCTTGACGATGACGCACCCCACGTTCGGGTTGGGATGGGTGGTAAAACGGCCGCGCTGCGCCAGCTTCAGCGCACGCGCCATGTAAATCTCATCCTGCATGCGCTTAATCCTGTAGGCGGGCGATCTCTTCGCCGAACTCTTTGATGTCTTCGAAGCTGCGGTAAACGGAAGCAAAGCGGATGTAGGCGACTTTATCGAGTTTTTTCAGCTGTTCCATCACCAGGTTGCCGATCATTTTGCTCGGCACCTCGCGCTCGCCCAGCCCACGAAGATAGGAGCGAATGTGGTTCAGGGCCATCTCGACGTCATCTGCGCTGACGGGGCGTTTTTCCAGGGCCTTGAGCATCCCGCTGCGCAGCTTCTCTTCGTTAAACGGCTCGCGCACGTCGTTGCTTTTCACCACGCGCGGCATCACCAGCTCTGCGACTTCGAAGGTCGTAAAACGCTCGTTGCACACCAGACATTGCCGACGACGGCGTACGGATGACCCTTCACCCACGAGGCGAGAATCAATAACTTTGGTATCCACGGCGGAGCAAAATGGGCAATGCATACGGTATCCCTGGTATCTGGTTGTCTGATTTCTATTTTACCCTGATCTGGGCTGACAACAAAGGAAGAGCTTTTTGAGACAAAGGATCTATACCTGACGGCGCAATACTGCCTACCATTACGCCTATCCGTTACTTCAAGGAAATAAACGCAATGACAAGACGTTATTTACGTATTTTGCTGGTGGGAAGCCTCTTCAGCCTTAGCGCCTGTGCACAGCAAACGGAAGTCCGCGAGATGAAGCAAAGCGTCAGGACGCTGAACTCTGCGATGGAAAAGCTGAATAAAGAAACCGTGAAGATCACCCAGCAGAATGCGCTGAATGCGAAATCCAGCAGCGGCGTTTACCTTCTGCCGGGCGCGAACACGCCTGCCCGCCTGAACAGCCAGATCGGCACGCTTAAAATGTCGCTGGTAAACGTGGCGGCAAACGCTGACGGCACGCGCGCCACCCTGCGGATTCAGGGCGAGTCCAATGACCCGCTTCCGGCCTTCAGCGGCACCGTAGAGTGGGGGCAAATTCAGGGCACAACCGAAAATTATCAGGAAGTGAACGTTAAGAATCAGCTGATCACCGCTCCGGCCAGCGTGCTGGCGCCGAGCGACGTTGATATTCCCGTTCAGCTGAGCGGCCTTACGCCAGAGCAATTAGGCTTTATCCGCATTCACGATATTCAACCCGCCGCCCGGTAATCCCCTCTTTTAGCGGAGTAGATTGTTACTCCGCTAACATTTTACATCCCGCAAATATTGGCAACATAAATGATTGCCGTTACAATCCCCGCCGTTAAAGTACGCAAACGTGAACGCAATCGATTACGTATGTGAGAGAACTGTGAAACAACACGTATTTTTGTGAGCAAGGATTCCTATAATAGGCTCCGCAGAAACACGAAACATTTAGAAACGCAATTCGCGCATTTTTCACTCCCGGAAGGGAATTTCAATCAGTGGCATGATTATGAAAAAAACATTACTCGCAGCCGGTGCAGCGCTGGCACTTTCCGCCTCTTTCACCGTTAACGCGGCGGAAAACGACAAACCACAGTACCTCTCCGACTGGTGGCACCAGAGCGTTAACGTGGTAGGTAGCTACCACACCCGTTTCGGACCGCAGATCCGCAACGATACCTACCTGGAATATGAAGCGTTCGCTAAAAAAGACTGGTTTGATTTCTACGGCTATATGGATGCACCGGTATTCTTCGGCGGTAACAGCGATGCGAAAGGTATCTGGAACCACGGTTCTCCGCTGTTCATGGAAATCGAACCGCGTTTCTCTATCGATAAGCTGACCGGCACAGACCTGAGCTTCGGTCCGTTCAAAGAGTGGTATTTCGCGAACAACTACATCTACGACATGGGCCGCAACGCGTCCGGTCGCCAGAGCACCTGGTACATGGGTCTGGGTACGGACATCGACACGGGTCTGCCAATGAGCCTGTCCATGAACGTCTATGCCAAGTACCAGTGGCAGAACTACGGTGCCGCAAACGAAAACGAGTGGGACGGCTACCGCTTCAAGGTGAAATACTTTGTGCCAATCACCCAGCTGTGGGGCGGCAACCTGAGCTACATCGGCTTCACCAACTTTGACTGGGGTTCAGACCTGGGCGACAACGACTTCCGCGATCTGAACGGTAAGAAGGCGCGCACCAATGACTCTATCGCCTCCAGCCACATCCTGGCGCTGAACTACGATCACTGGCACTACTCCGTGGTTGCGCGTTACTGGCACAACGGTGGCCAGTGGAACGACGACGCCAGCCTGAACTTCGGCAACGGCGACTTCAGCGTGCGTTCTACCGGTTGGGGTGGTTACCTGGTTGTGGGTTACAACTTCTAATCAGTGCAGGGACCGTGCGGGCTGATGCCCACACCCTGCCCCTCTCCCACAGGGCTGAGGGAACAAACACAAAAAACGGCAACACACGTTGCCGTTTTGCTTTTACCTTGCCGCCCGGCTTTTACTGCTTAACCTTCCGCAAAAAATCAGCCAAAGACCTGTCCGCACTCTCGCTAAAGCGTCTTTCCGTCAATGCTATATTCAAACACCTGTCGAGCCGGAAGCAGCGGTAGTCATCGCGTCGCTCGCACCATGCGGCCAGCAGCCAGTGCTCGCCCCAGAAGAACAGCCCCAGCGGCTGAACCTCGCGCTTTGTGAGCTGCCCGGCCTCATCGCGATAGTGCAGCGCCAGCACGCGCTGGGCGGATATCGCCTGATGGATCACATCAAATCCGCTGCGCGAATGCGGCTGAAGCGCAATGTCCGGTGCGTAGATCCGCGTCTGCTCAGCCTTGCGCCTGCTTTCCTCCGGCAGGATCGCCAGCACCTTCTCCTGGGCAGACTCCAGCTCGCGCGACAGCGATTCGCCTCCCCAGGTTTTGAGCAGGCGGATCGCCACCATCAGCGCCTCAGACTCCTTATTGGTCAGCATCAGCGGCGGTAAATCAAAGCCCGACATCAGCCGATATCCGCTTCCCGCCTCGCCCTCCACCGGCACGCCGGAAAGCGACAGATCGCGGATATCGCGGTAAACCGTTCGCTCGGACACGCCAAGCCGGTCCGCCAGATGCGCTGCCGTTGTCAGACGTCTACCCCGCAGGATCTGCACAATCTGAAACAAACGGTCAGCGCGTCGGGTCATCTGGGTTACTCTCAGGCCGGTTGATGGAGGCCGACGCGATTACCTTCGCTGTCGGTAAACAGAGCTATAGTGCCGATACCGTCCGGCAGCTCTAGCGGGCCAAACACGCACTCACCGCCCGATGCGGCAATGCGATCGAGCGTAGCCGTCAGGCTGTCAGTATGCAGGTAAATAATAGCGCCCTGCGAAGACGGTGTAACGCCGTCAAATTTCGCCAGCGCGCCGCCGGTGGCCGGATCCTCGTGCGGGAAAATCGCCAGCTCAGCCACGTCCATCTTCTCGCGACGCAGCACAACCTGCATCACCGTCTCGTAAAATTTGATGGCGCGATCCATATCTACCACGGGAATTTCAAACCAGTTAATCACACTTTTCATACGTCCTCCTGCCTGTTATTGGGGTTCAGAAGGAGTCTACGACAGGGCTCCTGACAGCATACTGTCAGGAGTGTTTGTCAGGCGCAGGTAAAAAAAATCCCGGTCAACCGACCGGGATTTCAATAACACGCAATTCAACGCCTTACGGCAGAATGGACGGCTGATCCGCCCCTTCTTTCTCAACCTTCTGCTGGAGCAGGTGCTCGCGCTTCATGCCGAGTTTCAGTGCCAGCGCGGACGCGACGTAGATAGACGACGCGGTACCGATAGACACACCGATCAGCATGGTCAGCGAGAAGCCTTCCAGCACCGGGCCACCGAAAAGGAACAGCATCAGGATCACCATCAAGGTGGTACCGGAGGTGATCAAGGTACGGTGCAGCGTCTGGGTCAACGACACGTTAAAGATTTCGTACGGCGTACCGCGACGGATCTTACGGAAGTTTTCACGAATACGGTCAGATACCACGATGCTGTCGTTCAGCGAGTAACCGATAACGGACATCAGGGATGCCACAATCGTCAGGTCAATCTCAATGTGGAACAGCGACAGTATCCCCATGGTGATCACCACGTCGTGCGCCAGGGCGATAACCACACCGGCTGCCAGACGCCACTCGAAGCGGAAACCGACGTAAATCAGGATGGAAATCAGCGCGACCATCAGCGCCATTGCACCGGTCTGCGCCAGGTCCGCCCCCACGCTCGGGCCGACGAACTCAATACGCTTAACCGTTGCATCCTGACGGGTCGTTTCGTTTATAACCTGTACGACCTTGCTGCCCAGCTCCTGGCTGCCGTTAGCATCGTGTACCGGCGGCATACGCACCATGATATCGCGGCTGCTGCCGAAGTTCTGCAGCAGCGGCTCTTCGAAGCCCGCTTTCTGCAGCGACTCGCGCATCTGGTCCATGTCGATCGGTTTTTCCAGGGTGATTTCAATCACCGTACCACCGGTGAAATCGAGACCCCAGTTAAAGCCTTTCACGCCCATAATGACGATGGACAGAATCAGCAGAAAACCTGAAATGCCGAAGGCCCAGTAGTCCCAGCGCATAAAGTCCCAGACTTTACGGCCGTGGTTCAATTGTTCAACAGTATATTCCTGTGCCACAACGCACTCCTCAGATAGACAGCTTTTTGACGCGCTTGCCGCCGTACAGCAGGTTCACGATGGCACGGGTGCCGACAATAGCGGTAAACATCGACGTTGCGACACCGATACCGGTAGTAATCGCAAAGCCTTTGATAGCGCCAGTACCCACTGCATACAGGATAAGAACCTTAATCAGTGTTGTTACGTTCGCATCGAAGATGGAGCTGAACGCGCCTTTATAACCTTCTTCAATCGCCTGCTGAACAGAGCGACCGTTGCTCAACTCTTCTTTGATACGCTCGTTTATCAGTACGTTGGCGTCGACCGCCACCGCAAGGGTAAGCACGATACCCGCAATCCCCGGCATGGTCAGCGTCGCCCCCGGCAGCAGGGACATGATGCCGATGATCAGCACCAGGTTGGCGATCAGTGCAGAGGTCGCAATCAGGCCGAACTTCTTGTAGAAGAAGATCATGAAGAGAATGGAGACCACCAGACCGGCCAGACATGCTTCCAGACCTTGCTTGATGTTCTGCATACCCAGGGTTGGGCCGATGGTACGTTCTTCAACGATCTGAATCGGCGCAATCAGCGCACCGGCACGCAGCAGCAGAGAGAGCTGACGGGCTTCGTTCGGGTTGTTGATACCGGTAATACGGAAGCTGTTACCCAGACGGGACTGGATGTTGGCGATGTTAATCACCTCTTCCTCTTTCACCAGCACCGCGCGACCGTTGGCATCTTTCTTACCGCTGTCTTTGTACTCCACGAACAGGGTCGCCATCGGTTTACCGATGTTGTCCTTGGTGAAGTTAGACATGATGTTGCCACCCGCGCTATCCAGCGAGATGTTAACCTGCGGCTGGTTGTATTCGTCCTGGCTTGAAGTGGAGTCGGTGATATGGTCACCGGTCAGGATCACGCGCTTGTACAGCACAACCGGCTGACCTTCACGGGTCTGTTTCACTTCGGAATCGCCCGGAATACGGCCAGAAGCGGCAGCGGACTGATCGACGTTAGTGTTCACCAGACGGAATTCCAGGGTTGCAGTCGCGCCCAGAATCTCTTTCGCCCGCGCGGTATCCTGGATACCCGGCAGCTCTACCACGATACGGTCAGCACCCTGACGCTGTACCAGCGGCTCGGCGACGCCCAGTTGGTTGACACGGTTACGCAGAATATTGATGTTCTGCTGAACGGCATATTCACGCGCTTCGCTCAGGCGAGCATCGGTCATTACCGCGCGCAGCTGATTGCTGCCCTGAGAGGTAATCACCAGATCGCGATGGCGTTGAGAAAGGTAAGTAACGGCCTGATCGCGCGCCGCGCTGTCGCGGAAGGTGATGCTTAAACCGTAGTTATCTTCTTTACGCACGGTGGTGTACGCGATGCCTTTTTCACGCAGATCGCTGCGCAGGCTGTCGATATTCTGTTCCTGCAGCTTGCCGAGTGCGGTATCCATATCCACTTCCATCAGGAAGTGAACGCCACCACGCAGGTCAAGACCGAGTTTCATTGGCTCTGCGTTCAGCGCAGCCAGCCAACGCGGGGTTGCAGGAGCAAGGTTAAGCGCCACGACGTATTTATCACCCAGCACGCCCATCAGCGCTTCACGGGCGCGGAGCTGCGTGTCGGTGGTGTCGAAGCGAGCAAGAATTGCGCCCTCTTCCAGTGCCACAGACTTAGCGGTAATTTTTTCTTCTTGTAACGTTTTCTGGACCTGGATCAGCGTTTGCTCACTGGCGGCGACACCGCGCGCGCCAGTGATTTGAACGGCCGGATCCTCACCATACAGGTTGGGAAGTGCGTACAGCAGGCCGACGATAATCACGACGACCAGCATGATGTACTTCCACAAAGGATAACGGTTTAACACGGCAGTTCCCTTTGGGAAAAGTTGGGATTACAGCGCCTTCATGGTGCCTTTCGGCAGAACGGCGGCTACGAAGTCACGTTTGATGACCACTTCAGTGGTGTCGTTCAGGGCGATAGCAATGTAGCCGCTTTCCGCTACTTTGGTTACGCGACCGACCAGGCCACCGTTAGTCAGCACTTCATCGCCTTTCGCAATGGAGTTCATCAGGTTTTTGTGCTCTTTGGTACGCTTCTGCTGTGGACGCAGGATCATGAAGTAGAAGATCAGACCGAACACAACCAGCATCAGAATCAGAGACATTGGGCTGCCCTGGGCTGGTGCACCTGTTGCTGCTACCGCATCAGAAATAAAAAAGCTCATTCAAATTCCCTCATTATTAAAATTAATCAACGTTCAACGGTGGGACATCACGACCCTGACGTTGGTAGAAATCCGTCACGAAGCTCTCTAATTTACCCTCTTCGATAGCCTTACGTAAACCAGCCATTAAGCGCTGATAATAACGAAGATTATGAATGGTATTGAGACGCGCGCCCAAAATCTCGTTACAACGATCGAGATGATGCAGATACGCGCGAGAATAATGGCGACAGGTATAGCAATCGCACTCGGAATCGAGCGGGCTGGTGTCACTCTTATGCTTCGCGTTACGGATTTTCACCACGCCATCGGTAACAAACAGATGACCGTTACGCGCGTTACGGGTTGGCATTACGCAGTCGAACATATCGATGCCGCGACGTACGCCTTCAACCAGATCTTCTGGTTTACCCACACCCATCAGGTACCGCGGTTTATCGGCCGGGATTTGCGGGCAGACGTGCTCCAGAATTCGGTGCATGTCTTCCTTCGGCTCGCCCACAGCCAAACCGCCGACAGCGTAGCCATCAAAACCTATCTCTACCAGACCTTTAACGGAGATATCGCGTAAATCTTCGTAAACGCTGCCCTGGATAATGCCGAACAGCGCATTTTTGTTCTGCAGGGAGTCAAAACGGTCGCGGCTGCGCTTCGCCCAGCGCAGGGACATCTCCATAGAGCGCTTGGCATAATCCCAGTCCGCCGGATATGGCGTACATTCGTCGAAGATCATCACGATATCGGAGCCGAGATCGTACTGAATCTCCATCGATTTTTCGGGATCGAGGAAAATCGGATCGCCGTTGATCGGGTTGCGGAAGTGCACGCCCTCTTCGGTGATCTTGCGGATGTCGCCCAGGCTGAAGACCTGGAAACCGCCGGAGTCGGTGAGAATAGGGCCTTTCCACTGCATGAAGTCGTGCAGGTCGCCGTGCAGCTTCATGATCTCCTGGCCGGGACGCAGCCACAGGTGGAAGGTGTTACCGAGGATAATCTGTGCGCCAGTGGCTTCAACTTCTTCCGGCGTCATCCCTTTTACGGTGCCGTACGTACCCACAGGCATAAACGCGGGGGTTTCCACCACGCCGCGATCAAACACCAAGCGACCGCGGCGCGCGCGGCCGTCGGTGGTATCGAGTTCAAATTTCATTTCTATTCCTCTGTGCCGGAAAAACAGTCCAACACATTATTCTGGTGCCGCGGACTTATTCCCCGACACGCTCGTTCAAAGCCTGCGGATTGTACGTGATAAACATCGCGTCACCGTAGCTAAAAAAGCGATATTTTTGTTCTACCGCAGACTTGTAGGCATTCATCGTATGCTGGTAACCCGCAAAGGCGGAAACCAGCATAATCAGCGTCGATTCAGGCAGATGGAAATTGGTCACCAGCGCGTCAATCACGTTGTACTGGTAGCCCGGGTAGATAAAGATCTGCGTATCGCCAAAGAACGGCTCGATAAGATCGGTTTTTGCCGCCTGCGCCGCGCTCTCAAGGGAACGCACGGAGGTGGTGCCTACCGCAACCACGCGGCTGCCGCGCGCCTTCGCCGCCAGCACCGCATCCACAACCTCCTGCGGCACTTCGGCATACTCGGAATGCATGATGTGATCTTCAATGCTGTCCACGCGCACCGGCTGGAAGGTACCGGCCCCGACATGCAGCGTCACAAACGCCATCTCAACGCCTTTTGCGCGCAGTTTTTCCAGCAAGGGTTCGTCAAAGTGCAGGCCCGCCGTCGGCGCGGCCACCGCGCCAGGCTTCTGGCTATAAACGGTTTGATACAGCTCGCGATCCGCCTCTTCGTCCGGGCGCTCAATGTACGGCGGCAGCGGCATGTGGCCGATGGTGTTCAGAATATCCAGCACCGTGCGCTCGTCGTGGAATTCCACTTCAAACAGCGCATCGTGGCGCGCGGTCATGGTCGCTTTGATGCTCTCGTCATCGCCCAGCAGCAGCTCCGCGCCCGGCTTCGGCGCCTTAGACGCGCGAATATGTGCCAGAATACGCTTATCATCGAGCATACGTTCGACCAGCACTTCAATCTTTCCGCCGCTGGCCTTACGGCCAAACAGGCGCGCCGGGATCACGCGGGTGTTGTTAAAGACCAGCAGATCGCCAGGGTTGAGCTTGTCGAGCAAATCGGTGAAAGTACCGTGCGTCAGCGCGCCCGTTGGCCCGTCCAGTGACAGCAGGCGACAGCTGCTGCGCTCAGGCATGGGATAGTGAGCAATCAGGGATTCAGGCAGTTCAAAGGAGAAATCGGCGACGCGCATGACGTATACTCGTGACTTAAAAACAGGCGGCATAGTCTAGTGCTCACACCCTTTTGCTGCAACAACTAGCCGACTTTGGACAGATAAAACGCATGAATTTTCTCGCTCACCTGCATCTCGCCCACCTCGCTGACAGCTCCCTTTCCGGCAATTTGCTGGCCGATTTCGTGCGCGGTAATCCCGCTGAAGCTTATTCCGCGGAGGTGGTTGACGGTATTTTCATGCACCGGCGTATCGACGTGCTGACCGATAACCTGCCGGAAGTGCAGGAAGCCAAAGCGTGGTTCCGTCCGGAAACCCGCCGCGTTGCGCCGATCACGCTCGACGTGATGTGGGATCACTTCCTGTCGCGCCACTGGGCACAGCTGTCGCCGGAGATGCCGCTGCCGGAATTTGTGCGCTACGCCCGCGAGCAGGTCGCCCTCATTCTGCCCGACTCGCCGCCGCGCTTTGTGAACCTGAATAATTACCTGTGGTCGGAACGCTGGCTGGAGCGCTATCGCGAGATGGACTTCATCCAGAACGTCCTGAACGGGATGGCGAGCCGCCGCCCGCGTCTGGACGCGCTGCGCGACTCCTGGCACGATCTGGATGAGCATTATGACGCGCTCGAGACCCAATTCTGGCAGTTCTACCCGCGCATGGTGGCGCAGGCGAAAAATAAAGAACTGTGATGTCGGTTTGATTGATAGGTAAAAGCTGGTGGAACGATTGTCATCACCTCTTTGTCTTATCCATGAACACTCTCTATACTGGCCCGCGTTGCGTTCCAAATAACCTTAGTATCTACAGGAGAATCATATGGTTCTGGTAACTCGTCCGGCTCCGGATTTTACAGCTGCAGCAGTACTGGGCAACGGTGAAATCGTTGAAAACTTCAACTTCAAACAGCACACCAACGGTAAAGCGACCGTTCTGTTCTTCTGGCCAATGGACTTCACCTTCGTTTGCCCGTCTGAGCTGATCGCGTTCGACAAACGTTATGAAGAATTCCAGAAGCGTGGCGTAGAAGTGGTTGGCGTCTCCTTCGACTCTGAATTTGTACACAACGCATGGCGTAACACCCCTGTCGAAAACGGCGGCATCGGTGCGGTGAAATACGCAATGGTTGCGGACATCAAACGCGAAATCCAGCAGGCTTACGGTATCGAGCATCCGGACGCTGGCGTTGCGCTGCGCGGCTCCTTCCTGATCGATGCGAACGGCATCGTTCGTCACCAGGTCGTGAACGATCTGCCGCTGGGCCGTAACATCGACGAAATGCTGCGCATGGTTGACGCGCTGCAGTTCCACGAAGAGCACGGCGAAGTGTGCCCGGCTCAGTGGGAAAAAGGTAAAGAAGGCATGAACGCGTCTCCGGACGGCGTGGCTAAATACCTGTCTGAGAACGTATCCAGCCTGTAATCGGCACGGTTTACGAAGAAGGCCCGCATATGCGGGCCTTTTTGTTTAGAACGCGAAGCACGAACACCCTAACACGCCCCAGAACGCCTGTTCATCAGACACCGGAATTTCCGACTGGCGCGCAATGCCGTGCGCATGCCCGTGCACGCCGCAGCTGCCAATACACTGATGCATCTGCACCACCGCGCCCACCTTGCTGGCCGCAGGCGGCGCGGAGCGATAGTGCCCCGGCACCTTCACCACCGGTGACCACTCCGGCACGACCGGGATCGGCGGCGGCGACAGCGGGCTAAAGTGCCCGGCGGCATAAACCACCTTGCCATCCACCACCGTCAGTACCGACTCAATGCCCTTAATCTCCTCTTCCGCCACGCTGAAGTAGTCTTTCGACAGCACCACCAGATCGGCAAGCTGCCCTTCAACAATGCGCCCCTTTTTCCCCTGCTCGCTGGAGAACCACGCGCTGCCTGCGGTCCACAGCTCCAGCGCCACGTCGCGCGGCAGGCGGTTGCCGTCGTCATACATCGCCAGCCCGCCGACTGTGCGCCCGGAGACCAGCCAGTAGAGCGCCGTCCACGGGTTGTAGCTCGCCACGCGGGTCGCATCCGTGCCCAGGCCAACCGGCACGTCCAGCTCCAGCATTTTCGCTACCGGCGGCGTGTGCTTCACCGCCTCTTTGCCGTACCTGTCGACAAAATACTCGCCCTGGAAGGCCATGCGGTGCTGCACCGCAATTCCGCCGCCGAGCGCCTTCACGCGCTCGATGTTGCGCTCGGTAATGGTCTCCGCGTGGTCGAAGAACCAGTGCAGGCCGTTGAACGGAATATCCCGGTTCACTTTCTCGAACACGTCGAGCATGCGGCTGATGGATTCGTCATAGGTCGCGTGCAGGCGGAACGGCCAGCGGTGTTCCACCAGGTGGCGCACCACGCGCTCGAGCTCGTCTTCCATGCCTTCGGGCAGGTCCGGGCGCGGCTGGAGGAAATCCTCAAAGTCCGCCGCGGAGAACACCAGCATTTCGCCCGCCCCGTTGGCGCGGTAGAAGTCCGTTCCCTGCCCCGGCTTGAGCATATCGGTCCAGCGCTCAAAGTCTTCCAGCTCCTGCTTCGGGCGCTGGGTAAAGAGGTTATAGGCGATACGCACCGTCATCTGCTCTTTGGCGTGCAGCTCGGCGATCACTTCATAATCCTCCGGGTAGTTCTGAAAGCCGCCGCCCGCGTCGATGGCGCTGGTCAGCCCCAGGCGGTTCAGCTCGCGCATAAACTGTCGGGTCGAGTTAACCTGCTGCTCAATCGGCAGCTTTGGCCCTTTCGCCAGCGTTGCGTAGAGGATCATCGCGTTGGGTTTGGCGATCAGCATCCCGGTCGGGTTGCCGTGGTTGTCGCGCACGATCTCGCCGCCCGGCGGGTTCGGCGTCTCTTTGGTGTAGCCCACGGCCTTTAGCGCGGCGCGGTTGAGCAGCGCGCGATCGTAGAGGTGAAGCACAAAGACCGGCGTATCCGGCGCGGCGTCGTTGAGCTCTTCGATGGTCGGCATCCGGCGTTCGGCGAACTGGAACTCGCTCCAGCCGCCGACCACGCGCACCCACTGCGGTGACGGCGTGCGATCGGCCTGCGCTTTCAGCATCCGCAGCGCATCCACCAGCGAGGGCACGCCTTCCCAGCGCAGCTCGAGGTTGTAGTTCAGCCCGCCGCGGATCAGGTGCAGGTGTGAATCGTTCAGGCCGGGGATCGCGGTACTTCCCTTCAGGTCAACGATCTGGGTGCCCTGCGTCGCATAGCTCATGATGCGGTCGTGGTCGCCCGTGGCGAGGATCTTTCCGTTGGCGATGGCCACCGCTTCGGTGAGCGGGTTTTCACGATCGAGGGTGTGGATCTTACCCTTGGTTAAGATCAGTGTGGCAGTTTGAGACATAACGTACTCCTTTGAGCCGAATCAGGCCTTTTTCAGCCATCCGGCGAACAGACGGGTCACGATGGGCATCCACAGCCAGACCACCAGCGCGACCACACAGGCATCGTTAATCAAATGCAGTAATAAAGATCCTTTCAGACCAGGCAACAGCGCCCCGGTCACCAGCGGCACCACGTTGGTGCTGGGGAAAATCACCAGCAGGGTGATGAGAAACTGCTTCCACTGCTTTGGCTTACGCACGTGCGGCTCGGGCGGGGTAAACCAAAAGGCCGCCTCGGTGCGCACTTCGGTTTTGTCCCCGTCTGCCAGCGCCGGTTCAATCTCTTTCACCAGCGCGTTACGGGTTTCAGACTGCGTCCACGCATAGAGGTGTTCGGGGGTATCGAAGCGGATGATCACCGTCCAGAGGGATTGTCCCTCTGACGGGCGAATCACGTTCGCCCCGAGGTGGCCGGGAAATTCCGCCGCGATGGGCATGATTTTCCCCAGCCACTGCTCGTACCGTTCTGCCTGTCCCGGAAGAAGGGTATGGGCGATCACCAGCGTCACATGAGATGTTTGCGCCATAAGGGTTCTCTGGTTATTAACGGGCGGGAGAGCCCCGCCCGGAAAGAATTATGCTTTGCGCTCTGGCGCGCCGTGGACGAGGGTATAGGCATAATCAACGCCCATGCCGTACGCACCGCTGTGCTCGCGCACCAGGTCCATTACCGCGTCGTACGTGCCTTTGCGCGACCAGTCGCGCTGGTACTCGAGCAGCACCTGCTGCCAGGTCACCGGCACCGCGCCGGCCTGTACCATGCGGTCGATAGCGCGTTCGTGAGCATCCACTGAAGTACCGCCGGACGTATCCGTCACCACGTAAACGTCAAAACCTTCATCAAGTGCCATTAGCGCCGGGAAGGTCAGGCACACTTCGGTCCACAGGGCAGAGATGATGAGTTTTTTGCGGCCCGTTGCTTTGACCGCCGCAACAAACGCGTCATCTTCCCAGGAGTTCATTGAGGTTCGTTCAATCGGCTTCACGTCCGGGTGCACCGCCAGCAGTTCCGGCCAAATATATCCGCTAAAGCTTTTTGTTTCGACTGAGGTATAGATAACCGGCACATCAAATATTTTGCCCGCTTTCGCCAGCGCCACCGTATTATTCTTTAATAACTGACGGTCAATATTTGCTACGCCAAACGACATTTGCGGCTGGTGATCGATAAAAATCAGCGCGGAATTTTGCGGGTCAATCAGTTCACGAATAGACATAAAAGTACCTTTTAATCAAGATGTTAAAAGCCAACTATTGTGTGTGCTAAATGAGAAAGGGCCCTGACTGATTAAGCAAATTGAGTATAGCGAGAATTAATTAAGAGGATATTAAAGAAATTTGTCTCCTCTGGTGAATTAAACAGAACAAGATGAAATATATTTTGCAGCAGGCAATAAATACCTGCTGCAATTAGCAGGGTTAATTACCGAACCAAACGGACGCAGAGATCGCAGGTAATGAGAGTATCCCCTCCTGAATTCCCCCTTTCCCTTCTTTGAGCTGCCACGCCTTCACGGCCAGCAGCGGAGAGTGGTCAAGCACCACCTCGCAGGCTTCACCCCGGTTAATCGCCACCAGCACGCGCTGCTGGTTATAAACGCGAGCAAACACCACCACGTTATCATGCGCGTAAACCACCTGACAGCCGCCGTAGCGCAGGGCCTGATTTTGCTTGCGCAGCGTCGCCAGACGCTGATAGAGGCCAAACAGCGTCTTATCCTGCTTCGCCTCGTCCCACGGAAAGGTTTTGCGGCAGAACGGATCGTTATTGCCGTCCAGCCCCACCTCATCGCCATAGTAAATGCACGGCACGCCGGGCCAGGTAAAGAGCCACGTTACCGCCAGCGGCAGGCGCGCGACGTCTTTGCCGAGCAGCGATTTAAACCGCGCGGTGTCGTGGCTATCAAGCTGGTTGAACATCCTCAGCTGCTGCTGATGCGACAGGCTGGCGCGGTAGTTGTCCATCCACGCCATGCAGGTTTCAGCGTCGATAGGGTTGGGATCGTAAGAGATATCCGTGTTCGCCAGGAAGCCCCACAGCGGGAAGGTAAACCCGCGATAGTTCATCGCCGCATCTTCCGCGTCGGCCTGCAGCCACTGCCGCGCGTCGCCGAAATGTTCGCCGAAAACAAACGCTTCGGGGTTCGCGGCTTTGGCCGCACGGGTAATCGCGGCGACGTGCTTGAGGTTGTTGTGCGCCCCGCCCCCTTCCCCGAGCATATGCACCACGTCCAGTCGCCAGCCGTCCATGCTCCACGGCGCCTTCAGCCAGTGGCGCACGATGCTGTCATCATCGCCGTAGATTTCGGTGACCAGCGTAGGGGACCGGAAATCCAGCTTCGGCAGGCTAGCGTAGCCCAGCCAGTCGAGCGCGCGGCCTTCCTCATCAAAGCTGTACCAGTCGCGCTGCGGCGAGTCCGGGTTGTGACACGCCCCGCGCAGGTGCTGGTTATGGCGGTCAAACCAGGCGTGCGAATCGCCGCTGTGATTAAACACGCCGTCCAGGATCAGGCGCATACCTTCTCTTTGGGTATTTTCCCGCAGCCGGAGCAGCGCCTCGTCGCCGCCAAACTGCGCGTCCACGCGTCGGTAATCTTCGGTATCGTACTTATGGACGCTCGGCGCTTTAAATACCGGGTTGAGGTACAGCGCGGTAACGCCGAGCTTTTTGAGGTACGGGAGCTTTTCGCTAATGCCGTCGAGATCGCCGCCGTAGAACGTCGAGCCGCCTGCCTGAGCGGTGAGCGGATCGTCCCAGTCCTTCAGGATAATATCGTGGCCCGCCGCGTGGTGGTGGTACACCTTGTCCTGATGCTCCGTGCGTTGAGCGCTTCGCGCAAAGCGGTCCGGGAAGATCTGGTAAAAGACCTCCTCGCTCACCCACTGCGGGCCCGCGTCAGGGTAATCCACGGCAAACTGCTCCAGCCGAGCGGGCGGGAAGCGGCTGAATCCCTGCGGGGTAAACCACAGCTGGCGGCTGTTCCACAGCAGCTTAAAGCTGTAGCGGCGGCGCGGCTGCCCGCTGCGTAAATCGATGTTTGCCCGCCACGCCGTCACCCCGGGCTGCGGCTGGCTGCGCTGCTTGTGCATTGTTAGCGACGTTTCTTCGTTATCCACGTCGGTGCGAAGCGTCACGCGCTCGGGCTGATTTTCTCCCGCCAGCCAAAGCGTAATCATAAGGTTGTCTTTGTTTTGCTTAACGAATGGGACAACCGGAAGGTGCCAGGCATTTAACATCACGCATCCCCTTTGATGAAATTGACGCCACCTTGCCACAGGGGAATGAAGGTTAGCTCACCATGACGAAATTTATTGGGGGAGGAGGACGGGGGATGAGGCATCAGTGCGGCCTGATGCCCTCATCCTGCCCCTCTCCCACGGGGAGAGGGAAAGGGGATTACTGCGCCTGCGCCAGCTGGCGGTCGCGGCGGCATTTAAACATCCAGCCCACCAACAGCAGAACAATCCACGCGAAGCCAACGTACAGCGAAATACGGGTATCCGGATGGTAGCCAATCAGCGCGATGATAAACACCAGGAAGATCAGGCCAGCCACGGTGGTAGGCACCCCGCCCGGCACCTTGAACTTCAGCGCTTTTGCCTCTTCCGGGGACAGGCGGCGGCGGAACGCGATCTGCGACAGCAGGATCATAATCCACACCCACACGGTCGCAAACGTTGCCAGCGACGCAATCACCAGGAAGACGTTCTCCGGCATGATGTAGTTCAGATAGACCGAGAATAGCAGCGCGACGGTCATCACCACTACCGTTACCCACGGCGTGCCGCGGCGTGAGGTTTTGGCAAAAACCTTCGGCGCGCTGCCCTGCTCCGCCATGCCGTGCAGCATACGGCCGACGCCGAAGACGTCGCTGTTAATGGCAGAAAGCGAGGCGGTCAGCACCACGAAGTTCAGAATGCTGGCGGCGAAGGCGATGCCCATGTGCTGGAAGGTCAACACGAACGGGCTGCCGTTAGTGCCTACCTGGTTCCACGGATAGATGGACATAATCACAAACAGCGTGCCCACGTAGAACACCAGGATGCGCATCGGTACGGAGTTGATGGCGCGCGGAATGGACTTCTCCGGGTCCTTCGCTTCACCGGCGGTAATGCCGATGATTTCGATCCCGCCGTAGGCAAACATCACCATCTGTAGCGACATCACCATCCCGAGCCAGCCGTTGCTAAAGAAGCCGCCGTTGCTCCAGAGGTTGTGGATACCGGTCGGCTGCCCGCCGTTGCCAATTCCCCAGATGATGATGCCGAAACCGGCAAGAATCATGATGATGATGGTGGCAACCTTAAAGAAGGAGAACCAGAACTCCAGCTCGCCAAACACCTTCACGCTCATCAGGTTGACGGCGCAGATGATCAGCACCACGCTCAGCACCCATATCCAGTGCGGCACGGCGGGGAACCAGACGCCCATGTAGATGCCGAACGCGGTCACGTCAGCGATGGCCACGATCAGGATTTCAAAGCAGTAGGTCCAGCCGGTGATGAATCCCGCCAGCGGGCCCAGGTTTTCCTGCGCATAGCGTGAGAAGGAGCTGGCTGACGGGTTATGAACTGACATTTCCCCCAGCGCACGCATGATGATATACGCCGCCACGCCGCCGATGATGTACGCCAGCAGCACGCTGGGACCGGCCATTTTAATGGCATCTGCCGAGCCATAAAAAAGACCGGTACCGATAGCAGAGCCAAGCGCCATAAAGCGGATGTGGCGCGTGCTCAGTCCACGCTTAAGTTTGTTAGTGCTTTCCATTTAAATCTTGCCATTCAACACGAAAAAAACAAAAAACCACGGGGCCTTAAGCCCCGTGGTTAAACAGTTTGTTGCCGTTGATTAATGGACGTTCGATGCCACCTGACGCCCTGCAGCACGGTCCCAGATAATCGCCAGCACCAGTGCAACAACGGTAGGCATCAGCCAAGCCAGTCCCTGCTCGGACAGCGGCAGACGCTGTGTCCAGGCAGGCAGGATTTCTGCGAATGCTGATGCTTTGATCCCGTCAAGGATACCAAAAATCAGGCTGATAAACATGGCTGGCGCAATAATTCGCGATGAGTTATTCCACCACGGGCGGGTGAAGCTCAGCACCACCAGCACGATGCACGGCGGATAAATCGCCGTCAGCACCGGAATAGAGACCTGGATCAGGTGGCTCAGACCGAGGTTAGACACCGCCATGGAGAAGATGCCGAGGATAAACACCAGCGTGCGGTATGAGAGCGGCAGGTACTGCGCAAAGAACTCTGCGCAGGCGCAGGTCAGGCCAACCGCCGTCACCAGGCACGCGAGGAAGATCAGTACCGCCAGCAGCATGCTGCCCGCGCCGCCGAAGGTGTGCTGCACGTAAGCATGAAGGATTGCCGCACCGTTAGCGTTCTGGTCAACCAGCGTCGCGCTGTCGGAGCCCAGGCGGAACAGCGCCAGATACAGCAGCGTCAGGCCCACGCCTGCCATCAGGCCGGCCCAAATCGTGTAGCGGGTCAGCAGGCGCGCTTCGGTCACGCCACGCGAACGTGCGGCGTTGACGATAACGATACCAAACACCATCGCCCCCAGCGTATCCATGGTCAGATAGCCGTTCACGAAACCGTTAGAGAACGCGGCGTTCTTATAAGCATCCATCGCATCGCTGATTGGGCCAGCAGGCCAAACGATGGCCGCAACGGCCAGCACGATCAGCGCAATAATTTTCAGCGGTGCCAGGAAGTTACCTACGGTATCCAGCAGCTTGCCCGGATAGAGGGAGACCAGAATCACAATCGCGAAGTAAACCAGGCTGTAGATAAACAGCGGCATCGCGCCATCGCCGGTCAGCGGAGCAATCCCCACTTCGAAAGAAACGGTCGCGGTGCGCGGGGTGGCGAACAGCGGGCCGACGGCCAGATAGCAGACGGTTGCCAGCAGAACGCCAGCCACTTTGCCAATCGGGGTGCTGAGGCTATCTACGCCGCCGCCGACTTTCGCCAGCGCAACCACGGTCAGAACCGGTAGACCCACGGCAGTAATCAGGAACCCAAACGCAGCCGTCCAGACGTGTTCACCCGCCTGTAAGCCAACCATGGGTGGAAAAATGATGTTGCCTGCGCCAACGAACAGCGCGAATGTCATAAAGCCCAGCGCGATGATGTCACGCGATTTTAAATGATGGGTCATAAAACCTTACTGCCTGTGGATGTGGTGTTGTAAACGTTGAGTTTTTCGCCATCCCTCACGGGACAATACAGCAGAAAATTTGCTCAATTTCAGCGGGATATTCTCCCGTCCTGGCGTGGAGAAGAATAGTTTTTCGATTTACCACGCAAATACAGTCGGTATGACAGTATCAGGTGGGGAATTTAAACGCTTATAACGTTTAAAGGCAAGGAGGGATCGTAAAACCAGAACAATATGCCAGTATGAAAATACAGACCAGCACAATACGCTAATTATCCGAAAAACCCATGGCTAATCATGCGAACAAAAAAGCATCAACCGTATAAAATTCATCCGCGTTTCGCTTGACCGCAAAGAAAACGGGCCAGCAATCGCTGGCCCGTGGAAAGGTGAGATGACACGCCCGCGGTCAGGCGCTTTTTTTGGCAATTAATCGTTCCGGAATAACGAAGCTAAAGCGCGTGCCTTTCCCCACCGTACTCTGAATTTCCAGGCGTCCTTCATGGTGGTTTACCGCGTGCTTGACGATGGCCAGCCCCAGGCCGCTGCCCCCGGTCTGCCGCGATCGCGCTTTGTCCACGCGATAGAAACGCTCGGTCAGGCGCGGAATATGCTCCGGCGCGATCCCCGGTCCGTTATCCTCGACGCTAAACTCTGCGCCGGCCCCCACGCGCTGCCAGCGCACCACGATCTTCGTCCCCTCGGGCGTATGGTTCACCGCGTTGTACACCAGGTTCGACACGGCGCTTCGCAGCTCATCTTCACTGCCCAGCACCTTCAGGCCGCTGTCGACGTCAAATAGCAGCTCATGACGACTGTGGCTCAGGGTTTGCGCTTCCCGTTCGACCAGGCGAAGCATGACGGGCACGTCAATGGTGTCGTTCAGGGCCAGGGACGGCGCGGCCTCGATTTTTGACAGCGTCAGCAGCTGCTTCACCAGCCCTTCCATGCGGTGCGTTTGCTCGCGCATGGTATGGAGCGCCTTCTCGCGCGGCGCGCCCTCCAGCGTTTGCTCCTGCATCATCTCGAGATAGCCCTGCAGCACCGTCAGCGGCGTGCGCAGCTCGTGGCTGACGTTAGCAAAGAAGTTACGCCGCGCCCCTTCAAGCTGGTGCATTTGCGTCACGTCGCGCGCCACCATCAGCCACTGCCTGTCGCTGTAGGGCATCACGCGGATTTCAAGATGTCGGCCGTTGTTAAGCTTGAGGTTGTGCGGGCGCGTAAAGTCGCGCTTTTTCAGATACAGCGTGAACTCGGGGTAGCGCAGAAGGTTAAGAATATTCTGGCCGTTATCGTCCGGCCAGCGCAGGCCCAGCAGCTGCTGCGCAAGGCCATTACACCAGAAGATGGTCCCTTCTTCCGTCGTCAGAATGACCGCATCCGGCAGCGACTCCGCGCCGCTACGGAAGCGTTTGATCAGGCTTCCCAGCTCGCGGCGACGCTTTTTATTGCGCATCTGCATCTGGTGCAGACCGTAGAGCAGCGGCTCCCAGCTCCCGCTTCCGGGCGGTGGCGTCATGCTTCTGTCCACCCACAGCCACCAGGAAAGGCGCAGCAGGTTCCAGAAGTGCCAAATCAGCAGCCCGGTAACTGCCGCCAGCAAAAACCACGGCAGATGACCAAAAATAGCCCCCAGAATAAGGGCCGGAATACAGCATAAGATCAGTTCAAAGACGAGCCTTTTCCATGACAGACGTTCCAGCACGCGTCACACTCCTGTCATTATTCAGAAACGGGTCGAAAAACGATAACCCGTGCCGCGGACCGTCTGCACCATGCGATCGTGGCCGCTCAGTTCCAGCGCTTTACGCAGGCGGCGAATATGCACGTCTACCGTTCGATCTTCGACGTATACGTTAGTGCCCCAGACGTTGTTTAGCAGCTGTTCGCGGCTGTAAACGCGCTCCGGGTGCGTCATAAAGAAATGCAGGAGCTTAAATTCGGTCGGCCCCATATCAAGAGGGCTTTCGCCGGTCATCACGCGGTGCGAGGTTGGGTCAAGGCTCAGCCCCTGCATCTCAATCACCTCTTCCACCGCCATCGGCGAAATGCGGCGCATCACGGCTTTGATGCGGGCAACCAGCTCTTTCGGCGAGAACGGTTTGGTAACGTAATCATCCGCGCCGGTTTCCAGACCGCGCACGCGGTCCTCTTCTTCGCCGCGCGCCGTCAGCATCACCACCGGAATGTCGCGGGTCATCGCTTCGCGCTTAATGTGCTTGATAAACTGTAGCCCAGAGCCGCCGGGCAGCATCCAGTCAAGCAGGATCAGATCGGGCCAGGGTTCATTCAGCTGGTTTACCGCGCTGTCATAATCTTCCGCTTCAACCGGCTGGAAGCCGTTTTGTTCGAGCACGAAGCACACCATTTCACGAATCGGAGCTTCATCTTCTACGACCAGAATACGTCTCGCCATACTTTGCCCTGTCTTCTCTTATTTAAGTTACAAGTGTGTAATGCGGCGCCATTATGCGTCAGATTTATGACAGATTTATGAAAAACATTACCACCATAAATGGCAAACTGTTGTTTTATTACAGCGGTTATTTTCCGCTCCTCGACAGTTTATAATCCTGCTTTCTTATTATTGCCACGGATCTCCTATGCGCATACTTCACACCTCGGACTGGCATCTGGGTCAAAATTTTTACAGTAAAAGCCGCGCGGCCGAACACGACGCGTTCCTGCGCTGGCTGCTGGACACGGCTCGGGAGCAGGAGGTGGATGCCATTATCGTGGCGGGCGATATTTTTGATACCGGCCAGCCGCCGAGCTATGCGCGCGAGCTTTATAACCGCTTCGTGGTGAATCTTCAAAAAACGGGCTGCCATCTGGTGATTGTCGCCGGCAACCACGACTCCGTGGCAACGCTGAATGAATCCCGCGATATTCTGGCGTTCCTCAACACGACCGTCGTCGCCAGCGCCGGACACGCGCCGCAGATCCTGAACAAGCGCGACGGCACGCCCGGCGCGGTGCTGTGCCCGGTTCCCTTCCTGCGCCCGCGCGATATCGTGCAAAGCCAGGCCGGGCTTTCCGGCGGTGAAAAGCAGCAGCATCTGCTGCAACGCATTACCGAGTACTATCACCAGCAGTATGCCGACGCCTGCGCCCTGCGCGGCGAACAGCAAATTCCAGTGATTGCGACCGGGCACCTCACCACAGTTGGCGCCAGCAAAAGCGACGCGGTGCGCGACATCTATATCGGCACGCTGGATGCCTTCCCGGCGCAAAATTTCCCCCCGGCGGACTACATCGCACTCGGGCACATTCACCGCGCGCAGGTCATCGGCGGCTGCGAACATATTCGCTACTGCGGATCGCCCATTTCGCTCAGCTTTGATGAAACCGGCAAAGCAAAATCCGTGCATCTGGTGAGCTTCACCGACGGAAAACTCAGCGCCGTCGAGACGCTGGAGGTGCCCGTCACCCAGCCGCTGGCGGTGCTCAAGGGCGATCTTGACGCCATTACCGCCCAGCTTGAGCAATGGCGCGATGCCGCGCTGAATCCGCCCGTCTGGCTGGATATCGAAATCACCACCGACGACTACCTGCACGATATGCAGCGCAAAATTCAGACGCTGACGGAGGATCTGCCGGTGGAAGTGCTGCTGGTGCGCCGCAGCCGCGAGCAGCGCGAGAAAATCCTGTTAAGCGCGCAGCGGGAAACGCTCAGCGAGCTGCGGGTTGAAGAGGTATTTGAACGCAGGCTTTCGCAGGAGGAAATCGACGATGCGAAGCGCGCAAGGCTTAGCGAACTGTTTAGCCATACCCTCCAGGCGCTGAACGACGAGGACGACAACGCATGAAAATTTTGAGCCTGCGCCTGAAAAACCTCAACTCGCTCAAGGGTGAATGGAAAATCGACTTTACCGCAGAGCCGTTTGCCAGCAACGGGCTGTTTGCCATTACCGGCGCGACAGGCGCGGGTAAAACCACCCTGCTGGACGCCATCTGCCTGGCGCTTTACCACGAGACGCCGCGCCTGAATAAGGTCTCCCAGGCGCAAAACGATCTGATGACGCGCGACACCGCCGAGTGCCTGGCGGAAGTTGAATTTGAAGTAAAAGGCATCGCCTACCGCGCGTTCTGGAGCCAGAACCGCGCGCGAAACCAGCCGGACGGCAACCTGCAGGCGCCGCGCGTTGAGCTGGCGCGCTGCGAAGACGGTAAAATCCTCGCGGACAAAGTCAGCGATAAGCTGGAGCAAACCGCCGCGCTCACCGGCCTGGACTACGGCCGCTTCACCCGCTCAATGATGCTCTCTCAGGGGCAGTTTGCCGCCTTCCTGAATGCCAAACCGAGCGATCGCGCCGAGCTGTTAGAAGAGCTGACCGGCACGGAAATTTACGGCCAGATTTCGGCCATGGTCTTTGAAAAACACAAGGCCGCCCGCAGCGCGCTTGAGATATGCGAAGCGCAGGCCGCGGGCGTGGTGCTGCTTGACGAAGAACAGCAGCAGCAGTTGCAGCAAAGTTTGCAGGCGCTTACTGACGAAGAGAAAATCCTGCTGGCTGAGCAGCAAAACCACCTGAAAGCGTTCCAGTGGCTGACGCGCAGCGACGAGCTGATTCGTGAACAGCAGCGTGCCGCCGCTTCGCAGCAGCAGGCGCAGCAGGCACTGACCGATGCCGCGCCGGAGCTGGCAAAGCTCCAGCTCGCTCACCCCGCCGCCCAGCTGCGCCCGCTGTGGGAGCGCCAGCAGGAGCAAACCACCCGCCTGGCGCAGACCACCCAGGCCATTGCTGAAGTAAATACTCGCTTACTCGATAGAGCAGCGCTGCGCTCGCGTATTCGTAACGCCGCGCTCCGCCATCGGGAGCAGCTTCAGGCCGAGCATACGGCCCTGGCGCAATGGCTGAGCGAGCTTGAACGTTTTGGCCAGTGGGGACAGCAGATTGCCGGCTGGCGGGCGCAGTTCGCGCAGCTAAATCGCGATAAACACCAGCTTGCAGCGCAATCGGCGCGCATTGCTGAACTGCGCCAGAAGCTGGCTGAAATGCCGGAGAACGCGCTGACGCTGACGGCGGAGGCCATCACAACGGCAATGGAGCAGCAGGCGCAGTCGCGGGCGCTCCGCCAGCGCCTGACCGCGCTTCACGCGCGCTATCAGCCACTGCAAAAACGGCTGCGCCAGAATGCGGAAAGCGTGCAGAAAGCGCAGGCTGAGCAGGTAAAACTTAACGAAACCCTGAGCCTGCGCCGTCAGCAGTACAAAGAAAAAAACCAGCACTATCAGGATGTTGTTACGCTTTGCGAGCAAGAAAAGACCATCAAGAAACTGGAGGCGGAGCGGTCAGATTTGCAGTCAGGCAAACCTTGTCCGCTCTGTGGTTCAACCACTCATCCGGCCGTCACGGAATACCGGGCGCTGGAGCTGAGCGCCAACCAGCTGCGCCGTGACGCGCTCGCCAAAGAGGTTGCCGCGCTGAAAGACGAAGGGCTGCTGGTGCTCGGGCAGGTGAATGCCCTGACCCAACAGATCCAGCGCGAGACAGAAGACGCTCAGGCGATCTCTCAGGAAGAGCAAGCGCTCACTAAAGAGTGGCTGGAGGTCTGCACCTCCCTGAACATAGCGCTGAACATTCAGGATGATATCGCCCCCTGGATGAACGAGCAGGAGCACTACGAGCGCCAGCTCTATCAGCTCAGCCAGCGCCTGACCCTGCAAAACCAGCTCAATGAGCTGGACGCACAGGCGCACCAGTACCAGCAGCAGCTGACCTCGACGCGCCAGGCGCTGTCGTCCTCGCTCCAGCCGCTGTCGCTTAACGTGCCCGATGAGGGGGCTGAGAGCGTCTGGCTCAGCGCACGCGAAACCGAATATGCCCAATGGCAGGAAAAACAGACCCAGCACGCGGCGATTCAGGAACGTATAAACGCGTTGATGCCCATTCTGGACACGCTGCCGGTCGGCGACGACGCACAAGCCGAAGCGGTGATTCCTGAACACTGGCGCGCGATCCACGACGAGTGCGTGTCGCTGCAAAGCCAGCTCAATACGCTTCAGCAGCAAGAGACGCTGGAGCGCGAACGGCTCCAGCAGTCTCAGGCCCAGTTCAGCGCCGCGCTGGACGCAAGCTGCTTCGCCGATCGCGACGCGTTCCTCGCCGCACTGCTGGATGACGATACCCTCCGCCGCCTTGAGCAGCTTAAACAGACGCTCGAGAATCAGCTCCAGCAGGCCACGGCGCTGGCCGGGCAGGCCAATCAGCTGCTTGCCGGGCATCAGACGCTTCGCCCACAGGGGCTGGAGGCCGATGCGCCAGCGCTGCAGGCGACGCTGACGCAGCTGGCGCAAAAACTGCGTGAAAATACCACGCGTCAGGGCGAGATCCGCCAGCAGCTCAAGCAGGACAGCGATAACCGCGCTCATCAGCAGGCGCTAATGCAGCAAATTGCGGAGGCTTCACGGCTGGCGGACGACTGGGGATATCTTAACGCGCTCATCGGTTCCAGCACCGGGGACAAATTCCGCAAGTTCGCGCAGGGGCTGACGCTGGATAATCTGGTCTGGCTCGCCAACCAGCAGCTTAACCGCCTGCACGGGCGCTACCTGCTGCAGCGTAAACCGAGCGACGCGCTGGAGCTGGAAGTGGTGGATACCTGGCAGGCCGACGCGGTACGCGATACCCGCACCCTTTCCGGCGGCGAAAGCTTCCTGGTCAGCCTGGCGCTGGCGCTGGCGCTTTCCGATCTGGTGAGCCATAAAACGCGCATTGATTCGCTGTTCCTCGATGAAGGCTTCGGCACGCTGGACAGCGAAACGCTGGATACGGCGCTGGACGCCCTCGACGCGCTGAACGCCACCGGTAAAACCATCGGCGTGATTAGCCACGTTGAGGCGATGAAGGAGCGCATTCCGGTGCAGATCAAGGTGAAGAAGATTAACGGGCTGGGGTACAGCAGGCTGGATAAGGCGTTTGCGGTGGAGTAAATGGGGGTGGATGCGGTCTGATGCCCTCACCCTGGCCCTCTCCCACGGGGAGAGGGTAAAAACACCAAAAACAGCAACTTACGTTGCTGTTTTGCTTTTACCTTGCCTCACCCTGGCCCTCTCCCACGGGGAGAGGGTACTAACATCAAAACAGCAACTTGCGTTGCCGTTTTGCTTTTATTCCGGCCACAGCCACGCCGCGCCGCGCACGCCGCTGGAGTCGCCGTGTACCGCTTTACGGATCGGCGTTTCGCACTCGCCGCCAAATACCCACTGCTTCACCAGGTTCGGCACCGTGGCGTATAGCCGGTCCACGTTGCTCATGCCGCCGCCGAGCACAATCACGTCGGGATCGAGAATATTCACCACGTGCGCCAGCGATTTCGCCAGCCGCAGCTCGTAGCGGCTGAGCGCCAGCTCCGCAACCGGATCCTGCTCTTCGACCAGCCGCATAATTTCATTGCCCTTCAGCGGCTGACCGCTCAGGCGGTGGTAGTCGGTCGCGAAGCCGGTGCCGGAGATAAACGTCTCAATACAGCCCTGCTTGCCGCAGTAGCACGGCACTTCCGCGCGGTATTTCAGTTCGTCCTCGTCCATCCAGGGCAGCGGGTTGTGCCCCCACTCGCCCGCCGTGCCGTTGCCGCCAATGTGTGAACGACCACCAAAGGCCACGCCCGCGCCGCAGCCGGTGCCGATAATCACCGCAAACACGGTCTGCGCGCCGGCCGCCGCGCCGTCGATAGCTTCAGACACCGCCAGGCAGTTCGCATCGTTTGCCAGCCGCACCTCGCGGTTCAGGCGCGCGCTCAGGTCTTTATCAAACGGCTGGCCGTTGAGCCACGTCGAGTTGGCGTTTTTAACCACCCCGGTGTAGGGCGAAATCGAGCCCGGAATGCCCATCCCGACGGTGCCGGTCTGCCCCGTCTCCTGCTCCGCCATCTCAACGAGCCGGGCGATCGTCTCGATTGTCTGGCGATAATCATCGCGCGGCGTAGGCAGGCGGTGGCGAAACAGCTGTTCCCCCTGTTCGCTCAGCGCAATCACTTCTGTTTTCGTACCGCCCAAATCAATACCAATACGCACGGGTGACTCCTCATTATCTTGATTATCAACAGAGTAGAAGCACGCTTCCCGATTAGCAATGCAAGGGATGCGACAATTCGTTATCATGCCCGCTGATTTAACGACAAGGCCGTGGAAATTATCATGCTGTGGTTCAAAAATTTGATGGTTTACCGTCTCAGCCGCGACGTTTCGCTGCGTGCAGAAGAGATGGAAAAACAGTTAGCCGCTTACACCTTTTCCCCTTGCGGTAGCCAGGATATGGCGAAAACCGGCTGGGTTCCGCCAATGGGTTCACAAAGCGATGCGCTGACCCACGCCAGCAGCACGGGGCAAATCATCGTTTGCGCCCGTAAAGAGGAGAAAATCCTGCCGACGCCGGTGGTGAAGCAGGCGCTCGAAGCGAAGATCTTCAAGCTGGAAGCCGAACAGGGCCGCAAGCTGAAAAAAACGGAAAAAGATTCACTCAAAGACGAAGTGCTGCACTCTCTGCTGCCGCGCGCGTTCAGCCGCTTCAGCCAGACGATGATGTGGATCGATACCGTCAACGGCCTGATCATGGTGGACTGCGCCAGCGCCAAGAAAGCGGAAGATACGCTGGCCCTGCTGCGTAAAAGCCTCGGCTCGCTGCCGGTGGTACCGCTGGCGCTGGAAACGCCGATCGAGCTGACGCTGACCGAGTGGGTGCGCAGCGGGACGGCCGCGCAGGGCTTCCAGATCCTCGACGAAGCGGAGCTGAAGGCCCTGCTTGAAGACGGCGGCGTGATCCGCGCGAAAAAACAGGATCTGGTCAGCGACGAAATCGCCGTACACATTGAGGCGGGCAAGGTGGTGACCAAGCTGGCGCTGGACTGGCAGCAGCGCATTCAGTTCGTAATGTGTGATGACGGCTCGGTGAAGCGCCTGAAGTTCTGCGACGAGCTGCGCGATCAGAACGAAGATATCGACAGGGAAGATTACGCCCAGCGCTTCGACGCGGACTTTATCCTGATGACCGGCGAGCTGGCGGCGCTGATCCAAAGCCTGGTGGAAGGTCTCGGCGGCGAAGCGCAGAGATAATCGCCCTTCACTCTAACCCTCTCCCCATAGGGGAGAGGGAAAAAATTATTTCAGATATCGGCACAGATAAGAGGTTGGCTCAGCAACCTGTAAATGAAACTCGCTGTGGCCCGGCACGTTGAAAACCTGCCCGGCAGAATAGACCTTCCACTCCGTTTCCCCCGGCAGTAAGACGTTCAGCGCACCGCTGACAACCGTCATTTCTTCCGCTTCCGCCGTACCAAAGGTGTATTCCCCTTCAGCCATAACGCCCACGCTGGCGCGGCCAGTGCTGCTGCTGGTAAAACCAATCGATTTCACTTTACCGGAAAAGTATTCGTTACTCTGAAGCATAGGCTGTCCCTTGTATTTTTAGATAAAAATCCACTATAGGGGCCATGCTTGTAACCTGTCACGCAAAATCATCAGGCCAGCAGCTCGGAGGCCAGGCGGGCCACCAGAACGTTCGATAAAAGTACGGGAACGTCCAGCGCCTTTTGCAAAAGGTCGCGATGGCGCTGGTGAAAACCAAGGCAGTCCAGCATCAATACATCCGCGCCCGACTCTATCAGCTCGCGCCCTGCGGCAATCAGCTTGGTTTCGCTGTCCCAGAACGGGTTCGCCAGCGCATAGTGCGGCGGATTCGCCAGCGCCTTCCACTTGTTGGCCTGATTATCAATAAGTTCTTCGATTGGCACGATCACCCCAACCTGATGCCCGTCCACGATCGAAGCCACCAGCGGCGGGATGATGCGCATCGGTTCGAGCAGGATCGCATTTCGCGCGACCAGCCCGGTAATCGGAGCCGTGCTCATCAACAAAATGACGTCATAGCGTTGATTATCCAGCACTTCAATCACGCCCTGCAGGGCGCGCTCGATCTTCTGCCGGGAAACGTGCGCCATTTTACCGTCGCTTAACAATGTCGGCAGGGGGTCCTCTCCCGGTTCTATCGCGTAGTCTTCCATGACCTCTTCCCGACTCATCTTGCCGAGCAGGCTCAAATGCGAGATCTGTTGTTCAGAGACATGCTCCGTTAAGAGCGGTAATACTTCGCTTACAGGAACCACCCCGATCGTGAGGATCGCCAATGTTGCCTTCATTTTTTTCGCCTTCAATCACTACCACTGCGTTAACACAGGCACAGGCTCACTACGCTGTACGGTTTTGTTTTCAAATAAACAGCAAAAAAGCGTAGCAGCAGATCTCTACAGCGAAGTGTAAAGATCTGGCGGCCTTTCCGAATCTACCTGTAATAACTAAATATTAACCCCTGCTTAACAACACCGATGAGTTAAAAGTGTGATTCAGGCACGGTTGTGACGAATTTAGGATTTCTATCAGGACTTTTCAGGATCTTCGTAGCGCCGCTTGGCGTCCAGCGCTTCCTGCTCGGTTTCATGTTCGCTGATTAGCGAATCGGGCTTAGGGTGATCGGCCCGCAGCTGGTACCAGGTCACGGTCCGATCGGTGCTGCCTTTTTCTACGGTCACGATGCGCGCTTCGCGCGGATAGGGAGGTCTGGTTGGCATAGCTCATCCTTATTTTTTGTCTGAGCTATGAGTATAGACGGCGGCTAGCTGGCGCAGGCTAAAGGCAGGACGGTAATAATCTGATTTACCACTTCCTGCGGCGAAAGAGAGGCATCAACAACATGGTGCGCCGCCTCGCGGTAGAGCGCATCGCGCTCCTCCAGCACGTCGCTGACCTCTTCGCTAATCGGTTTGCCCGTCAGCGTTGGCCGCTGGCCCTCTTCCGGAAACGCCTCAAGACGGCCAACCAGCGTGTCGACCGGCGCGCAGAGGTAAATCACAATCCCTTTTTCGCGCATGAACTGGCGGTTGTGCTCTGCCAGGATAATTCCACCGCCCGTGGCAATCACGGTTGAAGGCGCGGCAACGGCCTCCAGCGCGGCGGTTTCACGCGCGCGAAAGCTTTCCCAGCCCTCTTTCTCGACAATCTCGGCGATGGTTTCGCCGGCAACCGCCTGAAGCCGGTGGTCGGTATCGACAAACTGGCTTTGGCACGCGCGCGCCAGTTCGAGGCCAACGGTGGTTTTCCCACAGCCGCGGGGGCCAACTAAAAAGATGGGTTGGGTCATAACCAGGTGTTCCCCTTGATGCCGGATGGCTGAAGACTGTAAAGAAATGATTGCAGAAGATGTTGCGCTAACTTTACTGCAAAGCAGCAGGGAAAGACAACCCCGATGCGTCTCACCCTACCATAAATGAAAACAATTATCATTAAGCCGTGCGGCGTTTAACTTCCAGCAGCCATTTATCCAGCTCGGCGGCAAACTGCTGGCGATCCCTTTGGGATAAGGAGTCCGGCCCGCCGGTTTGCACGCCGCTGGCGCGCAGGGTGTCCATAAAATCGCGCATGGTGAGCTTTTCGCGAATGGTGGCGGGCGAGTAGCGTTCTCCGCGCGGGTTCAGCGCCGCGGCCCCTTTCTCCAGCACTTCGGCGGCCAGCGGAATGTCTGCCGTAATCACTAAATCTTCCGCGCTGCACAGCCGCACAATTTCGTTATCCGCCACGTCAAAACCAGCCGGAACGCGCATGGAGCGGATAAAGCGGGACGGAGGAACGCGGATATTCTGGTTCGCCACCAGCGTCATCGGCATCTGCACGCGCTCGGCGGCGCGGAATAAAATCTCTTTAATGACATTCGGACACGCGTCCGCATCAACCCAAATCGCCATATTCTCTCCCCTAATGACATTGACGGCTATTGTCGCCTGCTTTTCATTGTTAAGCTATCCATCAGAGATAACGAGGCATAATAACGGAGAAACGTGATGGATAAGAAAATCGGGTTTATCGGCTGCGGCAACATGGGCAAAGCCATTCTCGGCGGCCTGATCGCCAGCGGCCAGGTGCTGCCGGGGCAGATTTGGGTCTATACCCCATCACCGGATAAGGTCGCCGCGCTGCGCGACGAGTACGGCATTAACGCTGCCGAAAGCGCGCAGGAAGTGGCCCAGGTGGCCGACATCGTCTTCGGTGCCGTCAAGCCTAACATCATGATTAAGGTGCTGAGCGAAATCACCTCCAGCCTGAATAAAGATACCCTTGTGGTTTCGATTGCCGCGGGCGTCACCCTCGATCAGCTGGCCCGCGCGCTCGGCCACGACCGTAAAATTGTGCGCGCCATGCCGAACACGCCGTCGCTGGTCAATGCAGGGATGACTTCCGTCACCCCTAACGCGCTGGTAACCTCCGAAGACGTGGCCGACGTGCTGAATATTTTCCGCTGCTTCGGTGAAGCCGAAGTGATTGCCGAAGCGATGATCCACCCGGTAGTGGGCGTCAGCGGCTCCGCGCCCGCGTACGTCTTTATGTTCATCGAAGCCATGGCCGACGCCGCCGTGCTGGGCGGTATGCCGCGCGCTCAGGCCTATAAATTTGCGGCCCAGGCGGTGATGGGCTCCGCCAAAATGGTGCTGGAAACCGGTAAGCATCCGGGCGAGCTCAAGGACATGGTGTGCTCCCCAGGAGGCACAACCATTGAAGCCGTGCGCGTGCTGGAGGATCGCGGCTTCCGTTCGGCGGTGATCGAGGCAATGGAAAAATGCATGGAAAAATCAGAGAAGCTCAGTAAGTCCTGAAGGAAATCATCGGGCGTCAGGCTGCCACTTCGGTGCGGCCGCGCCCGGCATTTTTGGCCTTGTACAGGGCAACGTCCGCCGCCTTCAGCCACGCGCGGTAGTGTTCAAACTGGGGCCCCCAGGCGGCAACCCCCACGCTTATCTGCAACCGCTCGCCCGGCGCGCCGGGAAGCGACATATGCTCCAGACGCTCGTGCACGCGTGACATGGCGGCAATCCCGCTTTCGGCCGACGTGCCGGACATGATCACCGCAAATTCGTCGCCGCCGAAGCGGCCGATACAATCCCCGGCGCGCAGCGTCATCTGCAGCTGCCGCGTGATGGCGATAATCGCCTCATCCCCCACGTCGTGCCCCCAGGTATCGTTGATATTCTTGAAGCGATCGATATCGATGAGCAGGATCGTCGCCCCCTGGCGGCTGCGGCGACACGTTTCATACTCGTTGCGCAGAAGCATTTCCCAGTGGCGGCGATTAAAGACGCCCGTCATGCCGTCGCGCGTGCTCATCAGCGCCAGCCGCCGCCGGTGTTCCGCCAGCCGGATTGCCGTTCGGTAGCTTAGCCAGGCAAAGAGTATCGGGTAGCACACCAAAAACGGCAGGGTTAGCCCCCACTCAAGCGGCTCGGGAGAGAACGCGCTGACGCTGCCCGCCAGCTGCAGGGTCACCAGCGTTGACAGAACGGTGATGGCAAGCCCGGCGATAAATAACCGGCATCCGCCCGCCCCCATCATATTCATGGCGATCATCACCACCAGCGCCACCGCTGGCAGGGCGTTCACGCCCATCAGGCCGATCCAGATGCCCGCCACCATCGCGTCCACTTTGAGGTTCAGGATCTCGCGCGCGCAGGGATCGGCCGCGCGGCAGGCTAACTGCCACGCCAGATGCGGCCAGACGAAGGCCCAGCCGACCAGCAGAAGCCACCATCCGCCTGACAGAAAATGGGTGACCAGCACGCTGGCCATAGGGAGAAAGAGCCCCGCCAGCCCAACGATACGCGCCAGCCGGATCCGCCGCGAAAACGGGATGCCGGATCGGTGGGGATCATCCGGAGAAAGGCTGCAGGACCACTCTTCCCGAATGTTCTCATCATTGTCATAAAATTCATCATTCATCATTTTTGGGAATATTCTGAAACAATTTCCCAAATTATAGAGAGGGGGTCTGCGGGGAAAGTATGAAATTTCGGGTGAGCCCCGTCAGGCGCTCACCCGTTCGGACTACGCTTGTTTTTTTAGGCAACCGCTCATGAACTTGCTGCGATCGTCTCCCTTCAGCATCTGCTGCGTGGCCTGAGCGTTACATTCACGCATTCTTTGCTGCTGCGGGGTCAGGCTTTTCTCGCCCGGTTTAGCAGCACCATTTTTGAGGCAGTCGCTCATGTAGGTTTTACGCTCATCCCCTTTCAGCGTTTTCGCGGTTGCCTGTTGGTTACAGGTGCTCATGCGCTGCTGCTGCGGAGTAAGCGTCTTTTCTGCCGCGTGGGCATTCGAGATGAGAAACAGGCCTGAAAGTAGGGTAACCAGTAATGTTGTTTTCATTGCACCATCCTTTTGTGAAGTTCCATCCTAAGTCTGGTTCGTCGCGGAAAAAAAACCACCCGACAGCGCGGATTTCTGCCGGGCGTTTCGCTTACTTCAGGCCGAGGGCCGCCTTCATGGTGTAGAACAGATCCGTCTGATCGGTCAGCCCGACCACGTTGGCCGCGTGAGGGCCATACGCCGCGATGCGCAGCTGCGTGCCGGTGTGTTCCATCGACTCTTCTTCCGAGTTACCGTAGCTCATCACCATCACCGCGCCGTCCTTGGTATTCAACGCCTGCGTCAGGCCAGGGGCTTTAACGTCCGGCGGAACGATCTGGCTGGCGTGGGCGTGGTCAGCGGTGACGATGACCAGCGTATTGCCATCCTTCTTCGCGAACGCGAGCGCTTTTTGCACCGCTTCGTCCAGGTCAACCGTTTCGCCAATCTGGCCGCACGGGTTCGCCGCGTGGTCCTGCTTGTCGATGGAAGCGCCTTCCACCTGCAGGAAGAAGCCTTTTTCATTGTGGCTCAGCAGGGAGATGGCCTTATCCGTCATGTCTGCCAGCGTCGGCACGCTGCCGTCGCGCTTCGGGTTTGGCGTACAGGTCACGGCCGGTTTGTCGAGGTTGCCATGATAAGAGGCTTTCGGCCCTTCCCAGCGCACCGGCATATTGCCGTCCGAGAACAGCCCCAGCACGGGCTTATCCTGATTCGCTTCCGTGATGGCCGTCAGAGACGCCGCGTCGCTGACCATCTGGTAGCCGCGCGCCTGCGCCTGCTCGCGCAGCGTTTTGCCCTGCCACTCGCCCGCCGTCGCGGTTTCCGCGAAGGTTTTTGCCCCGCCGCCCAGCGTCACGTCCGGGCGCGCGTTCAGCAGCTGTTCGGTGATGGAGCCCTTGCCGCCCTTCTCCAGCGCGTTGGTAGGGCATTTTTCGCTGGTGACGGACGGCCCATAGCATTTACGGGACGTAACGTGCGACACCAGCGCTGCCGGGGTGGCATCCTGCAGCTCGGCGGTTGAGACGTTGCCGGTTGCCAGCCCCGCCGCTTTTGCCATTTCAAGAATCGTTTGATGGTCTTTTTCGTGTATATCTACGCCCAGCGCGCCGTTATAGGTTTTCACCCCGGTTGACCACGCCGTAGCGGACGCGGCGGAGTCGGTCACGTAGTCCGGCTTGCCGGTTTTTTTATCCAGCGCATAGTGGGTATATTGCCCGGTCAGCGGCAGCGCATCGATCCCTTTAAAAAAGCCGCCCGCGCCTTCAGCGTAATTTCGCGCGGCCGTGATTTCGGAGTCACCCATGCCGTCGCCGATCAGCAGAATGATATTTTTAGCGGGTTTATCGATTAGCGATGCGCGAATGGCCGCGGTTTGATCTTCTGACAGGCGACGGGCACCGCCCGGCTCGGTGATATCACCTTTTGCGGCGCGATTACCCTGCTGTGGATTATTTGCGGTATCGGCATGAATTACGGGGGTAAATAACAGGGGGACTAAAGCAATGAAAAGTGCGCTCTGTTTCAATTTATTTTCTCCATGTACAAATACATAAAAAATAAAACAGAGCGACTATAGGCAACCTGCATGACATTTCTATGACACGCATTCAGTGTCTTTGAAAGGTTAACTGCGAGGATGCCTTAATAGCTTTTTTACGTATTGTTGCAGCATCTCCGCGTCGTGTGCGGGAACCTGCGGATCGGGCTTTGCACTTTCCAGCGCGCCTTCCACGCTTTGAATGAGCGCATCCTGCTCCTGCTTAGACATGTGTCGCAATAGCGCGGTGACGACAATTTCCAGCGCCTCGACCTGGGCGACCAGCTCTTTTGACTCTTCTTCCTTTTGTGCAAGCTTCAGCAGCAACTCAGCAATGAGGTTTTTCATCGTGCTATTTCCTTATCAGATTTTTCCTGAACTTAGCACTCTCCTTTCGTAATGCAAAGAGAAGAAAAGTATTATCTTATGCAAAAGTGAAGTTAGTTCATAAACCGGATAATTTAATTATCAGCGAAACGTTTTGCTATTATAAAAACCATTATCCCGACATGGGTACATTCTCATCCGGTAGCCCACATTTAGTTATGAACAACAGGGCTACCATAAGAATATATAATATTAACGCTGATATTTTGCCGCCGCGATTTGCCCCCGACGACGCAGCGCAAAGGCGAGCTGGATAATATTCAGCAGGACCACCACCGCCGTTGCGGCAAATACCCAGCGGAACCCCGCCATCGCCGAGACGGACGCGCCAATGAGCGGACCGGCAACGTTGCCTAAATACATGAAGGACTGGTTATAGCCAAAAAAACGCCCGGTGACCTGATCGCTGGAATATTTCACCAGCAGCGTTTGCACGGCGGGCAGCATCGCACCGTCGGCAAACCCGAGCAGGAAGCGCAGCACGCCCAGCTGGAACGGTGACGTCACGAACGACATCGCAAAGAACAGCACCACCGCAAAAATCAGCGTCGCCATCAGTATTCTCGCCGTGCCGATCCTGTCCCCCAGCTTGCCCAGACGCGGCGCGGAAATCAGCGCCGAGACGCCGGGCACGGCGGCAATCATTCCGCTGAGGAACGCGATGTTGTTGCTGTCCGGCGCCATTGATTTGATAAACAGCGCCAGAATGGGCCCCACCGAGCCGTTACAGAGCTGGATCACCATGGTGGTGACAAACAGGCTAATCATCAGGCCGGGGTACGGCAGCGAGGCAAACACCGCCCTGCCGCTCAGGCGTTCGGCTTTACTGACGGTCGGCCTTCCCCCTTCCTTGATCAGAAAGAGCGTGACCAAAAAGCTCACGACCAGCAGGATCGCGGTGATGAAAAACACCGCGCGCAGCCCAACGTGGTCAGCCAGAAAGCCTCCCATCAGCGGGCCGCCAATCACCCCGCTTATTTGCGCCGTGGAGAGCGTGCTGAGCGCCCAGCCACTGCGCTCGCGCGGAACCTGCGAGGCCACCAGCGCCATGGCGTTCGGAATGTACCCGGAGGTTAGCCCCATAATCGCGCGGAGAATAAACAGCTGCCAGACGTTAGTGGCAAACGCCTGAAGGAGTATGGCGATGGCCATGCCCAGCGACGCCCGCAGCAGCATCAGCTTGCGGCCCTTACGGTCCGCCAGGCTGCCCCACATGGGAGAGACGATGGCGGAAACCAAAAACGTTACGCTGAAGGTCAGCCCCGACCACATCGAGAGCGCTTCGTGAGATGACACGCCCAGCTGCGCCACGTACAGCGGCAAAAACGGCAGGATCTGGCTGATGGCAAGTCCGGTAAAGAAACAGCCAAACCAGACGGAGATGAGGTTAACTTTCCAGGATTCCATACGGATTCGGTCTTCATTTTAAGCAAATTCGCCCACAGATTAGCAAGTTACGTTCGCTAGCGTGGTACCAGAGGTGCGGCTCCGACGACTTTGGCGTTTTATCTTCCCAGTCATCATATTTGTGAAACATGTCACAACTTAACCATTTTCCGGCGGAAGATTATGCTTTAGCGGCACAGGCCAAAACCGCGCATCCCGAGATGAAAATGGTTGGCGTGCGCGGCGTTATAGTTCGGCCCTAGCCCGTTCCCGTAATAGCCGCAGCTGGCCGCCAGAAGCGCCCCCAGCCAGGGCTGCGTGCCGGCCGACGTCCATCCGTTAAGGATCGTCACGCGCCGTCCGCTTGTCAGCCGAAAGGCGCTGATATCCAGCGCGTCGGCGGTGGCGTGTTCGCTCAGGCGCGCATCGGGGCGATGATAGATATTTCGGCAGGCAAAGCTGCCCAGATGCTCAATTTGCGCAAGCTCGCTGCCCATATAGGCTCGGGTCAGCGGACGGGCCTGCTGGCTGACAAACAGCGCGGAGCTGAGCGCCAGCGGGCAGCTGGCCAGAAAGCTGCCGCTGAGGGCGACCGGGCCGAAACTGCGCACCCGCACCACGTTGCGCAGCGGGCAAGCGCCGTCGCTGTCCGCAACGGCCTGCGTGCGGATTAGCGCGCGCCGGTTGGCCTGGACCAACAGTTGTTCGCACGCCTCTGGCGTCAGGCGCCTAAGCTTGAACTGCGTGATTTTACCGGGCGGATCGTCGAGCGTAAGCGGCGTGAACGGGTTGTAATAGGACGGCAGCCAGCGGTATCCGACCGCGGCAGCTCCGGCGATTAGCATAATAATCAGCAGGCTTTTTCCTTTCACTTATCTCCCCCTTATCGCCTCAAAACATTATGGCAGAAGGCCGCGAAACCCGCAGGGCATCGTGGTATGTTATAGGCTTTTCGTCAGACTGGAAGAGAGTTAAATGGCAAAGCAGCGGGTGGGTATTGTCTTTGGGGGTAAATCGGCGGAACACGAGGTTTCATTGCAGTCGGCAAAAAATATTGTCGATGCGATTGATAAAAACCGTTTCGACGTGGTGCTGTTGGGCATTGATAAGCAGGGCCAATGGCATATCAACGACGCAAGCCAGTATCTGTTAAACGCTAACGATCCGGCGCATATCGCGCTAAATCCTTCCGAAACCAGCGTTGCCACCGTGCCGGGCGTTGCTCAGGGCCAGTTTATCGATGCGGGAAATGCCCGCGCGCTGGCGCAAATTGACGTGGTGTTCCCGATTGTACACGGCACGCTGGGTGAAGACGGCTCCCTGCAGGGAATGCTGCGCATGGCTAACCTGCCGTTTGTCGGTTCCGACGTGCTGGGCTCCGCCGCCTGCATGGATAAAGACGTCACCAAGCGCCTGCTGCGCGACGCCGGTCTCAACATCGCGCCGTTCGTCACCCTGACCCGCGCCAATCGTGACAGGCACAGTTTTGCCCAAATCAGCGAAAAGCTCGGCCTGCCGCTGTTCGTTAAGCCCGCCAACCAGGGCTCGTCCGTGGGCGTAAGCAAGGTGACCAGCGAAGCGCAGTTCAGCGACGCGGTTCGCCTGGCGTTTGAGTTTGACCACAAGGTGGTGGTTGAACAGGGAATTAAAGGGCGTGAAATTGAGTGCGCCGTGCTGGGCAACGATTTCCCGCAGGCAAGCACCTGCGGTGAAGTGGTGCTGAACAGCGATTTCTACTCGTACGACACCAAATACATAGACGATAAAGGCGCGCAGGTGGTGGTGCCAGCGGATCTCGATCCGGCCATCAACGATAAGATCCGCGCGATCGCCGTTGAGGCCTATCAGGCGCTGGGCTGCTGCGGAATGGCGCGCGTGGACGTGTTCCTGACGCCGGAAAATGAGGTGGTGATCAACGAAATCAACACGCTGCCGGGCTTTACCAACATCAGCATGTATCCCAAGCTGTGGCAGGCCAGCGGCCTGAGCTACCCGGAACTCATCACCCGCCTGATCGAGCTGGCGCTGGAGCGTCACGCCGCCGACAGCGCCCTGAAAAGCTCCGTCAACGGCTAATCGGCCTTATTTGCCGTTTCCGCCTCGCCCGCTGACGCCTCTTCAGGGCGTCGGCGGATAATAAACCCGGCCAGCCAAAAGCTAATCACCCACGTCACCAGCCCCACGGCATACGTTTGCCAGCCTTTCGCTTCAAACCCCAGCAGGCCGACCACGCCGTTCAGAATAAAGATCAGGCCAATCGCAAAGGCGTAGTAATGCCAGTCACGGCGTAATTTGGAAGTGAGCTTCATGACAACTCCGGCAGGGAAAGAGGGCTATCCTCTCACAGTTTTTCGGCCAGGTCTGTGGCGGATGCGGAAAATCTGAAACGCGACGCAGTTTCACTTAAGTCACCAAATTGTGATGTGCCACAGAATTCGATAATCCAGGAGGATTCCTGACGGCAAATTACCACGATTCTGATATTGACAAATGCTATGACCTGTCACACTCACCCTGTACGACGCCATTCTGAACAGTGCGATTCCGGGAGGTCTTTTATGGCTGATTTCACCTTATCAAAACCGATTTTTGGCGGCAAACACCCCAAAACCTCCACGGCGGGGAACATCGCTTATGCTCTGTTTGTGCTGTTCTGCTTTTGGGCAGGGTCACAGCTGCTGAACGTGCTGGTTCACGCGCCGGGCGTTTATGAACATCTGATGCAGGTTCAGGACAGCGGCCGCCCGCGCGTTGAGATTGGCCTGGGCGTAAGCACCGTGTTCGGGCTTATTCCTTTCCTGTTCGGCTGCGCGGTCCTCGGTGCCATCGCCCTGGTGCTCCGCTTCCGCCGCCCCCGCTGACCTACAGCCCCATACAGCGAGCCCGACGATCGTCCACGCGCTTAGCGAACCACGCGGTGGTCAGATTACGCGTGATCTTCGGGCTCTCAAGCTGAATGCCGGGCAGCATCGCTTTCGGTAACGCTTTCCCGCTCTTCTGCTCCGCAAGCTTAAATACCTGCTGATACAGATCGGTTTTCTCGAACGCCAGGCTATCGCCCTTCTCCAGCTGGCGGCGGATTTCGCTGTCGCTCATCCCAAGCTTCGTGGAAAGCTTACGCACCGCTCGCTCGGTGCTGCCCGCCTCGCTGCTGCCGTAGGCGATCAGATCGCCATCCAGCGCCAGCTTGACGCCGCTCGCGCGGCTGACCGCGTTCTGGAAGGCGGCATTTCGGCTCGCGTACCAGCCGGCGTTAAAGTCCGCGAAGCGGTATAAAGGCTCATCGTAGTTCGCCGGATAGTTCAGCAGGTGATATGTGCCAAACCACAGCCCGCCGCGCAGGGAAAAGACCTCCTGACGCACCGTGCCGTCGATTTTCCACGGATAGCCGTCGGTATGTTTTTCAGCAAACGCGATGCTGACCTGCATCGGGCCGCCGGTGTGCACCGGGTTGAGCGAGCCAAACAGCTTCTGCCCCATCGGCACCATGCCGATAAAATCATCAAAAATGGCGCTCAGCTGCTTCTCGGTTTTCACCGCGTCCAGCCGATCGCTGTAGCTTTTACCGTTTGGCGAGGTGATTTTCAGCGCGGTATGCACCAGGAACACCGGAATGTGCATGGATTCGGCGCGACGGTCGATCTCTTTCCAGGCAATTTTATTCAGGCCGGGCACGGCCGGGTCCGACTGGTACATCGACTCCTGCTGCGCCACCGCCAGCACCGAGCAGATGTTCTCCTCGGTAGGAGCAATCTTCTGGCTTTCGAAGGTTTTTGCTAAGGCATCAGCCCATTCGCTGCGATCCTTGACGCTGGCGGGCATTTTTTGCCGCACCACGCTCGCCACGTCCACGGGCTTCTCGCCCTTTTTGAGCGGCGCGGCGCCCTTATCGGCACAGCCCGCCAGCACGAAGGCGGCAACGAAGGACAGCGGTAACGCGCGGGGTACGGCAAAAGACATAGCAACTCCCTGTTTTAGCTAAAGGTATTGGTTACTTCCTGCAGGTCTTTGTCGTCCAGCTCGCGCTCGAAGCTGCGTAAACGCTTATATATGGACATCAGCTCGACCAGCGTGGTCCAGGAGCTGATCAGGTACTGGAACGAACTTCTCACCTGATCAAAGACGTTGGTGATTTGGGTCATTAGGCCCAGGGTAATTGTCCCTGCAACTATTGACGGGAACAACAGGACTATTCCAAAAACCGTATCAGCCTGGAGATACAAAATGCGCGCAATATTGAAGTACATATAGTGGAAGTAGAGCTTGAAATAGTTATAGCGTACGTTTTTAAACAGCGCTTTAACCGTTGGCGGCGCGGCGCGGGAGGGATCGTCCTCGCCATACACAAGCTCTTTTCGATAGGCCGCTTCCACGCGCTGGTTTTTGAACTGTAGCCCCGGCAGCTTAATCCCCACAACCGCAAGCATCCCCGTCCCCATAAGAGACCAGACCAGCGCCGCGATAACCAAACCATAGGGTAGATGGCCCACGATCGGAAGTTCAGGCACGTGGGGGGAAAGCGCAATCAGAATGGGTAAAAACGCGATGAGCTTCATCACGGCATTGAGCAAGCTGACCCCCATGTCCTCCAGCGTCGATGCAAAGCGCATGGTGTCTTCCTGAACACGCTGCGCGGCGCCTTCGATATGGCGCAGGCGCTGCCAGTTCGCCATGTAGTATTCGTTCATCGCGGTGCGCCAGCGGAAAACGTAATGGCTCACGAAGAAGTTATTCAGGACCGCGACCGTTACGGCAATCATGGCAATGCCCATAAAGCTCACGAGACCGGCATAGAGTTCACCAATGGGAACCTTATTCGGAGCGCTCAGCGCTTTTTGGATGAGGTCGTAAAACGGAGCATACCAGGCGTTAATCGCAACGCTCACTTCCACCATGAACCAGGTGACGAAAATGATCAGTGCGGACCCTAAAATCGACCAGTACTGCCAGCGGTGCGGAGAGTATTTGAACCAGAACAGGGCAAACAGCCCCACGCACGCGGTGTAGTAGGCGTAAAAGAGCAAGAAGCTTTGCGACCAGAAGCGCGCTGCGCTAATCGGCACGTCGCTCGCGGCGCCGGTGAGGCGCATTAGCCACGCGCCGCCGCCCACCTGCCAGAACAGGACGGCGATCAGTGCCCAAATAAATGCCGACAGGAAAAAAGGCCCCGGCTTTGGGAAAAAAGACGTAAACATATTGCTTCCTTCTTGTTGTTATGGCTGTTGCTGTGTACAACACTTCGCCCTACTTAAAACCTGCCCGAGCCCGTCTCCCGGCCCGGGTAAAATGGTCAGACCCGACGCGTGATTATTAGTTCGTTTTCCCGTTTCGAGAATTGTTTCGGTGCGTTTCAAACGCCATGAGGCTGGAACACCGCGCCCTATCATAAGGCCGACGTCACAAAATGGGAGATGCGTCTTGCGGAAATTGTTTACGTTTACCCATCGTTACGTTTTTCTCGCTATGGTTATGTAATTCGGGCCATTGCGCGGAATCGTTTAGTAGTATAAATACCCATTACTTTTCCTGTTCACCTCTATGGATGCATTTCGTTGAAACGTTGTCTGCTTTTTATCGCCGCGCTGTGTGCGGCGAGCGTCGCTCCCGCCCAGGCAGCCCAGCCGCTGACGGCGCCCGCGCTGGCTTCAGATATTGCCGATCGCTACGCCAATCTGATCTACTACGGCAGCGGCGCGACGGGCATGGCGCTGGTCGTGATCGACGGCAATCAGCGTGTGTTTCGCAGCTTTGGCGAAACGCGCCCGGGAAATAACGTCCACCCGCAGCTGGACTCGGTGATCCGCATTGCCTCCATCACCAAGCTGATGACCAGCGAAATGCTGGTGAAGCTGCTCGACCAGGGCGTGGTCAAACTTGACGATCCGCTCAGCAAGTACGCCCCACCGGGCGCACGCGTCCCAACCTACCAGGGCACGCCGATTCGGCTGGTCAACCTCGCAACCCACACCAGCGCCCTGCCGCGCGAGCAGCCGGGCGGAGCAGCCCATCGTCCGGTATTCGTCTGGCCAACCCGCGAGCAGCGCTGGAACTATCTCAGCACCGCCGCGCTGAAGACCGCCCCGGGCTCGCAGGCGGCCTATTCCAACCTGGCCTTCGATCTGCTGGCCGACGCCTTAGCCTCGGCATCCGGCAAACCGTATCCCCAGCTTTTTGAAGAGCAGATTACCCGCCCGCTGGGCATGAAGGACACCACCTTCACCCCGTCGCCGGACCAGTGTAAGCGCCTGATGATAGCGGAAAAAGGCGCCAGCCCGTGTAACAACACCCTGGCCGCCGTCGGCAGCGGCGGCGTCTATTCCACGCCGGGCGATATGATGCGCTGGATGCAGCAGTTCCTCTCATCCGATTTTTACTCTCGCAGCCCGCAGGCGGACAGGATGCAGACCCTGATCTACAAGCGCAGTCAGCTAACGCGCCTGGTGGGCATGGACGTGCCGGGTAAAGCGGACGCGCTGGGGCTGGGATGGGTGTATATGGAGCCGAAAGACGGCCGTCCGGGGATCATCCAGAAAACCGGCGGCGGCGGCGGATTTATTACCTATATGGCGATGATCCCCCAGTCAAACGTGGGCGCGTTTGTGGTGGTCACCCGCTCGCCGAACACGCGCTTCGTCAACATGAGCGACGGGGTTAATAATTTAGTCGCCGAACTGAGTGCTAACAAAGCGCAGGTGCTGACGGCCTCTAACCAGAATTAATATTCAGCGGGCAAACGGTTTACGCTGACCAGTTTGCCCCTGCTCATGCTGATGTAATTTCCCTCTCTCAGTGCGGCCAGCACTTCTGCCACTACCGAGCGTGAAATACGTGTGCTTCGCTGAATATGATTCATTACGCCTATTTTAGAGCGCAGATTATCATCCCATGTAGCCATATTAAGCAGCATGGCCCGGATCTGGGCATATGAATTATTGCCAACCAGCTGCATATCGCGCCGCTGCAATAGCCGATTAATCCACAAAATCCAGGTAAAGGCATCCTGCCAAATATTTTCTTCATCAATACGCTGATAGTTTTTTATGGCAGGTAAATAAAACCCGCTACAGGGTGTTCTTGCGACAATATTATATTCGGACGGGTTACCCAGCATATCGGACGTAAGGCCAAATATGAAAGGCGCGGTCGCAATACCGATCAATAATTCATCTGACTGACGATGAACGGCGACAATGCCCGTTTGCAAAACAACGGTGGTAGGAGAATCATCAGCGCAACGATAAGAAAGAATATGGTGCTTAGGTATTGTAAAAGGAATGCCTTCGGGTTTCAGGCACCGTTCAAGCCGGCTTAATTCAGCAAGTGGTTTCGCATCAACGTTCATGCAGACCTCAAGTCATCTGTCTTTTTCGGTTCTATATTATTTTCTCTTGTTACAGTAAAAAGCGGGAGAGACGATCTCTCCCGCTTTTAGATTTACCAGGTGTATTTCACGCCCAGGTTTGCGCCCCAGTTCTGCTCAGCGTCGCCGCCGCCCAGGTAGGTAGCATCGGTGTATGCGCTGAAGTTTTTGGTGAAGCTAAACTGCGTACCCAGCCCCACGCGAACGGCAGAACCTTCCATGCCGTTGTCGATGGTGTCACCGTTGATATTCGCGGTGTTGTCCGCATAGTCATACACGTACGCCAGCTTGAAGTAAGGCGTCAGGGCCTGATCGCCGCCGTAGTTGAAGGTGTAACCCGCATCAACGCCGAGCTCATAGCGCAGGCTGTCGTAAGACTGGCCGTCGATACGCATGTCGTTGTTCAGACGATAATCATCACCCGACTGGAAAAGACCCGATACGGCAGCATAAGGCGTAACGTAGCCAGACAGGTTAGGTTTCCAGTCGTAGCCCAGCTTCAGGCCAAAGCCGACGGCATCGGTAGTGGTATTACCGTCCACGTACTGACCGTTGCTCATGCTCGCAGAGAGGTCGCTGTTGAAGCGGGTATAGTTCAGGGAGCTGTCGAGGAAGACATCGTTCGCAAACTTCGCGGACGCGTAAATCATCGCCGTCTGGCTATCCTGATCGACCTGACCGGTACGGTCGCTGACATCGCCTTTCGCGAAGCCAGCTGCGCCACCCACGGTCCACTTCGCGTTGTTACCGTCAATCAGAGTATCAACACCCACCATGATGCCGCTCACGTCCTGATCGTAACTCACCACGCCGTTATCCGCGTCGATGTTACCGCCGAAGTAGCTCACCCACGCGCCGCCGTTATCCGCCAGGCCGTGACGGGCGTTGGTCAGACGAGCCCCCAGCGTATCCTGCTGCAGGTTCCAGATGTTGGTATTCGCAGAAGGAATGCTCAGCGCCATATTGGCCGAGTCGGTCAGCTCTTGCTGCGCCAGCACAACGGTGTCGCCGCGCTGCTGCGCCTCATAGGTATACGCCCCCAGATCGGCCTTGTTGGCTGCGGTAAAGCGAGCGCTGGTGTCCGCGTTATTGTCGTAGACGCGAACGATCTCTCTGTTGTTGTACTCCGCGACGGAACCCGCGCCGGTTGCATCGTCAATACGCACGCTGTAGTTACCCGCAACGTCGCCGTTCACGGCCAGGTGGCCGTCAGAGTTGAGCGCAATCACGCCGTGGTCGTAGTCAGATTTGTAACGGTCGTTGGTGATATAACGCGCGTTGTTCAGATCGCTGTTCAGCACGTAATCGCGGCTGGCAACGTTGAGCACGCCGCCATCGGTGAGCACCATGTTGTGCGTATCTACCTGACCCAGACCCAGCGCCAGCTCGGCATGGTTGTCTACCGTAAGGGTGTTGGCATACAGCTCTGCCGTCTCTTCGGTCAGCGCCGCGCGGCTATAGCTGTCGAGATACAGGCTGTCTGTAGCCACGGCTCCGCTGTCGCCGATATTCAGCGTAGACGCATTGGTCAGGGTGATGGAATCCGCCAGCAGGCCGGAGTTTTCGACGTTGACCTGCGACTGGTTGTTCACCTTCAGCGCGTCAATGTTAGAGGTCTTGCGGGTATCCCATTCTGAGCCGTTATCCAGCGCGACGTTGAACAGGCCGCTTTGGTAGACCTCTTCACCCGCAACGTGGCCGTTGCTGTCGAAGGTAGAATCAGGCCAGATGCTGTTCGGAGACAGGCCGTGCCAGTCAACGTTGCTGTAGCCCTGACCATACATCTGTGAGGTGCCGATGGCATCAACTTTGATGGTCTGCGCTGCACCGACCCACTTACTGCCGTTGGTCAGCGTAACGTCAAGCTTGTCGGTACCGTCCCAGCCGTTGGTGGTTGGGTTGTACACGCCGTCTTCGGTGGTATCGGTCTGCGGATCGCCGTTGACGTAGAAGTTGTTATCAAAGGTGCTGGAGAACAGAATGTCTCCGGTCACGGTTGAACGGTCGAAGGTCGCCGTGGTCTGCATGGCGTTATCAGATGCACCGGCGATAACGATCAGCGCCGCGTCATCCGCGCCCGTGGCGTTCGTTTCGCTATAATCGCTCGGCTTCGCGGTCTGGCCATAGAAGCCGCTGGTGCCCAGATCGCGGTACGCGCCGGACGTCAGCACGGAATCTTTCACCACCACGCTGTTGGTAAAGATGTTGCTGCTGTTGGCAACGCCTTCAACGCCGTCGTAAGGAGTATTATCCAGCTCCTGGTAGCCCTGCGTCAGCGTGATACCCGCAACGTGGGAGTTGTTCTGGATAACGATATCGGACTCTACGTCCAGGGTAATGGCATTCCCAAGACCATAGGTATCAAGGTAATGCGTTTCTGTGGTGTCGCCATTAACGACGTCATACGCGTAGTGTTCGTAGGCATCGTTAATGGTGGAGTGGTCAACCGTCAGGCTAAAACGATCGTACTGAGCATGCTGGGTGCCGTCGGTATCGACGCCATCGGCACACGTCGTGGTCATGCACTCTGACGTAATCATGCCATTAATGGTGCTGTTAGAAATGCTAAGCGCATTTGCACGGCCATTTACGCCATCATCCAGATGGTACGTTGAAATAACACCATTCACCGTGGATTTATTAATCACGGGATAAATATCACCGTCGTGGATGGCATCCGAGTAATTCCAGTCGGCATAACCATAATACCAGGGCGTTGACGCGGTATTATCATATCCAAAAGTATTATATGTCGTACCGGAAATATCTTTCGCATTGGCCTGAGAAGCGATAGCCATAGTGCAGGCTAATGCAAGTTGAGATACAACCAGTTTCTTTTTCCATGTTTGCATTGGGTCATCCCTCCTCAGGGACGTAAGCAAGTTTGTCCATCAATGAATTTGCAATATTTAATTGCGGAGGGAATTATGCAGTTTCATTTCGAAAAGGTTCAATCAATGTTTCTATTTAGTCCGAATCCAGACAAGTAATAGAGATAAACCTTAAAACATTTTCAAAACCGATAATAAGCACGGACAAAAATGCGCAAACGGGAAATAACGCATAAGTTTTAAGTATAATAATCAGGACGTGAACTTGACCAACCTCTAACTTACCAAATTCCACAGAAAAATACATAATATATCATTTATTTTCCGTGTTACGCGCCCTCTCGTCGCGCGGTAAAAAGGGGTGATCTGAGCCCCTGAGAACGCATATCCATAACGCCCACTTTAGTAAAACACCCCCGCCCATCTTCAGGTACACTAGGGCTCCTTTGTTCCACAAACGTCAGGCATATCATGACCGATTTAATTGCTCGCCCCCGTCGCCTGCGCAAGTCTCCGGCACTTCGCGCTATGTTTGAAGAGACAACGCTCACCTTGAACGATCTGGTGTTGCCGATTTTTGTTGAAGAAGAGATCGACGACTACAAGGCCATCGACGCCATGCCGGGCGTGATGCGCATTCCAGAAAAGCACCTGGCGCGCGAGATTGAACGCATTGCCAATGCGGGTATTCGTTCGGTAATGACCTTCGGCATTTCTCACCACACCGACGCCACGGGCAGCGATGCCTGGAAAGAGGACGGCCTGGTCGCCCGCATGTCCCGCATCTGCAAAGAGGCCGTGCCGGAGATGATCGTGATGTCCGACACCTGCTTCTGCGAATACACCTCCCACGGCCACTGCGGCGTGCTGTGCGATCACGGCGTAGACAACGACGCGACCCTGCTCAACCTGGGCAAGCAGGCGGTGGTTGCCGCCGCCGCGGGCGCTGACTTCATCGCCCCTTCTGCCGCCATGGACGGACAGGTTCAGGCAATCCGCCAGGCGCTGGACGCCGCCGGCTTCACCGACACCGCCATCATGTCCTACTCCACCAAATTCGCCTCCTCCTTCTACGGTCCGTTCCGTGAAGCCGCGGGCACGGCGCTGAAGGGCGATCGCAAAACCTACCAGATGAACCCGCTGAACCGCCGCGAGGCGATCCGCGAGTCCCTGCTGGATGAAGCCCAGGGCGCAGACTGCCTGATGGTGAAACCGGCGGGCGCATATCTGGATATCCTGCGCGATATCCGCGAGCGCACCGAGCTGCCGCTGGGCGCTTACCAGGTGAGCGGCGAATACGCGATGATCAAATTTGCCGCGCAGGAGGGCGCGATCGACGAAGAGAAAGTGATCCTCGAAAGCCTCGGCGCGATCAAGCGCGCGGGCGCAGATCTGATCTTCAGCTACTTCGCGCTGGATCTGGCCGAGAAAAAAATCCTCCGCTAATCTTCACCCGCTGCAATACAACCGACACCCGCTCCTTCTACCGTCTTCGCAAGACGGCAGGAGGAGCCATCATGTTCAGTCTCGATAGCGTTCTTGACGACCTTTGGCCTCGGGCGGGGCCCGCCCCCTGGACGGGCTGGTAGCGACCTCAAGGCAAACCGCACCGAGCAGTCCCCTCGCCCCTTCGGGGAGAGGGGATCACGGCGCACGATAAAAGGGCTTATCCCCCAGAATCGTCGCCCGCTGCATAATCCTGCGCTGCGGCAGGTAGTCCGCGTTGGCATAGTGCTGCGTTACGCGGTTATCCCAAATCGCCAGATCGTTTTCCTGCCAGCGCCAGCGCACCTGAAACTCCGGCTTCGTGATATGCGCGAACAGGAAGCCCAGCAGCGCCTCGCTCTCCTTCTCGCTCACGTCCACGATGCGGGTGGTGAACCCTTCGTTCACAAACAGCGCCTGCTTTCCCGTGACCGGATGGGTACGCACGACCGGATGCAGCAGCGGCGGGTGTTTCGCCACGGCCTCCTGCCAGCGCCGGTGCTCCTCTTCGCTTTTGCGATACTTGTATTCCTGGAATGATTTTTTGAAATCGTGTTCCGCCCGCAGGCCGCTCAGCAGCGCCTGGAATGGCGCGGAGAGCGCCTCAAACGCCGCAATGCCGCTGGCCCACAGCGTGTCGCCGCCGTTTTCCGGCAGCCGCTTTGCCGCCAGAATCGCCCCGGCAGGCGGCGTGTCGATGAAGGTCACGTCCGTATGCCAGTTGTCGTTGTCCGGCGGATTATCGTTATGGGTGTCCAGCACGATGATCTCCTCGACCCCTTCCGCATGCGGGTAGACCGGGTGAATATGCAGATCGCCAAAGCGCATCGCCAGCGCGCGCTGCTGCTGCGGGGTAATGGCCTGCTCGCGCAGAAACACCACCTGATGGCGCAGCACCGCGTGGTAGAGCTGTTCGAACTGGTTATCGCTCAGGGGGCGAGTCACATCCAGGCCGGAAACCTGTGCGCCAATGTACGGCCCCAGCGGGGTGATGGTCAGACGTTCACTCATTGCATTTCTCCATGCCAGGGCGTCAGGCGGCGCTGAAGCGCGCGCAGCCCCAGTTCTAAACCAAAGGCAATCACGGCGATGACCGCGATCCCTGCCAGCACAACGTCAGTCGCCAGAAACTCTCCCGCCGACTGCACCATAAACCCAAGGCCGCGCGTGGCCGCAATCAGCTCCGCCGCCACCAGCGTGGACCAGCCGACGCCGAGCCCGATGCGCAGGCCGGTTAAAATCTCCGGCAGCGCGCCGGGTAAAATGACGAACAGCAATACCTGCGCGCGGCTGGCGCCCAGCGACTGCGCCGCGCGGATGCGCACCTGCTGAGCGCTCTTTACGCCCGCCAGCGCCGACATGGCAACCGGGGCGAAAATCGCCAGATAAATCAGCAGGATTTTTGAGGTTTCGCCGATGCCAAACCAGATCACCATCAGCGGCAGATACGCCAGCGGCGGCACCGGGCGGTAAAGCTCAATCAGCGGGTCGAGAATGCCGCGCACCGTCGGGCTGAGCCCCATCGCGATCCCGACCGGCACGCCGATAATCACCGCCGCCAGCAGCGCCACCAGGATGCGCGCCAGGCTTGCGCCGAGGTGCTGCCAGAGCGTGGCGTCCATAAAGCCCTGCGGCCCGGCGATGGCAATCAGCTTTGCCAGCACCTGCCCCGGCGGCGGCAGAAACAGCGGGCTTATCCACGCCTGCGCCGCCACCATCCACCATATCGCCAGCAGCACCAGCAGCGTGCCGACGCTCAGCGTCATTTGACGCGAGAAAGGCCAGCGCAGGGCAAGACGCGCGCGCGGCGTTTTTTCATTGGCTACAAGGCTCATGAGAAGGCCTCCCGCTGCTCAAACACGCGGCCCAAAACGTATTCGCGAAGCGCAATGAAGCGCGGGTCGGACTTGATGCTGCGCACCGGCTCTCCCGCCACGAAGCGGCGGGCAAAATCGAGCGGCAGGCGCTCCAGCACGCGGCCCGGCCCCGGCGAAAGCAGCACCAGCTCGGTCGCCATAAAAACGGCCTCTTCGATGTCGTGGGTGATCAGCAGAACCTGCCTGCCGCCCTCGTGCCACAGGCGCAGGAGCAGGGTTTGCATCTGCTCGCGGGTGAACGCATCCAGCGCGCCAAAAGGCTCGTCCAGCAGCAACAGCTGCGGATTCGCCGCCAGCGCGCGGGCAATGCCGACGCGCTGGCGCTGGCCGCCGGAAAGCTGCCAGATAAAGCGTTTTTCCGCGCCCTCAAGCCCGACCTTTTTCAGCATTTGCCGCGCCGTCTCCAGCCGCTGCTCGCGGCCGATGCCCGCCAGCTGCAGGCCGAACGCCACGTTTTCCTGCACGTTGCGCCACGGCAAAAGCCCTTCGTTCTGAAATACCACGCCGCGCTCGGCGCCGGGCCCATCAACCTTTATGCCGTCCAGCTGAATAGCGCCGTGCTGATACGGCACAAATCCGGCAATCAGGTTCAGCAGCGTGGTTTTCCCGCAGCCGGAAGGGCCAAGCACCACCAGCAGCTCGCCGCTGTCCACCGTCAGGTTGATATCCTCCAGCGCGGGCTTGCCGCCGTAGCTGGCGTAGAGGTTGGTGATGCTCAGCATGGCGCTCTCCTTATTTCACGAAGCGATCGGTAACGTACTGGCTATAGTCCGCCGCGACGGCAGGCACTTTGCCCTGCTCTTTCAGGAAGGTTGCGGTATCCGCAATCGCCTTGTTCACCGGCCCGGTCAGCTGCTGTACCTGCTGGGCAGGCGTCAGATAGGTGTTGCCCTTCACCAGCCCCGGGACGTCCGCTTCCGGCACGCCGCTCAGGCGGGAAAGTTTCTCCAGGTTGGCGGGCTGCTTCAGCCATTCGTCCGGGTTGGCAATGTAGGGCTGCTGCGCGTCGATGGCGCTTTTGGCAAAGGCTTTCACCACCTCAGGATGTTTCGCGGCGAAGTCCTTGCGCACCACCCACACGTCGAGCGTTGGCGATCCCCACTGGCCCACCTTTTCGGAATCGGTTAATACGGTGCCGTCCTTTTCCAGCGCGTTCACGGCGGGTGCCCAGACGTAGGCTCCGTCAATATCGCCGCGCTGCCAGGCCGCGATAATCGCCGGCGGCTGCAGGTTGATGATTTGCACCTGGCCCGGCTTGATTCCCCAGTGCTTCAGGGCCGCCAGCAGGCTGTAGTGGGTGGTGGAGATGAACGGCACGGCGATACGCTTGCCGATAAGATCTTCAGGCTTAGTGATATTTTTCTTCACCACCAGCGCCTCGGAGTTGCCGAGCTGGGAAGCCAGCAGGAAAACCTCAATCGGCACCTGCTGGCTGGCCGCGACGGCCAGAGGGCTTGAGCCGAGGTTACCGATCTGCACGTCGCCGGAGGCCAGCGCGCGCACGATGGCCGCGCCGCTGTCGAACTTGCGCCAGTCGACCTTCGCGCCGCTCTCTTTGGCGAAGGTGTTATCCGCCTGCGCGACTTTCGCCGGTTCGGCGGAGGTTTGGTAGGCGACGGTGACGTCGACCGCCTGCGCCTGGAATGCCCACAGCGCCAGCGCGCCGAGTAATGTGATTCGCGATGAAATGGCCATAGTGCCTGCTCCCCTTGTTGTTATGGAGGCAGTATTTCCGGCGCGGCTATTTTGATAAAGGAATAAAAAGGCATCGCTAATAGCGATTCGTTTTTAGATAAAAAGCGGGAAAGGATAGTTGGTTTTGTGCGGTTCGTTTTTTCCCCTCTCCCTGTGGGAGAGGGTCAGGGTGAGGGCATCAGCGCTGCGCGCTCAGCTCCGCGATGTCCTTCGGCGTCGTCCGGCAGCAGCCGCCAATCAGCTTCGCGCCCGCCGCCAGCCACTGCGGCAGATAGCCCGCCAGCGTCTCGCACGCTTCGCCGTGGTGATGCCAGGTTTTGGTCACCGCGTCGTAGTGCTCGCCCGAGTTCGGGTAAACCACCAGCGGCAGCGCCGTCAGGCCCTGCAGATGCTTCAGCGCCGCGGTGGTGTTTTCCAGCGCGATGCAGTTGATGCCGAGCGCGACAACCTGCGGATTATCGGCCAGCGCGGCCACCACGTCGCGCAGCGGCGTGCCGTCGCTCAGGTGCTCGCTGTCGCGCAGGGTTAACGAGAACCACGCCCGGGCGCGGGGGTATTCCGCGAGTAGCGAAACCAGCGCCCCGATCTCCGCAAACGAAGGCAGCGTTTCGCAGGCCAGCAGATCGGCTCCGGCGTCCAGCAGCGCTTCCACGCGCGGACGGTGGAACGCGGTAAATTCCTCAGCGCTGCGCGCGTAATCTCCGCGGTACTCGGAGCCATCCGCCAGATACGCCCCATATGGCCCAACGGAACCGGCCACCAGCAGCGTGCCCGCATGGGCGTTCTCGGCCAGGTATGCTTCGCGCGCCTTGCGCGCCAGCTCCACGCTTTTGCCGATCAAGGCGCGGGATTGGGCCTCGTCCAGCCCGCGCGCCGCAAAGCCCGCTGGGGTGGCCTGATAGCTGGCGGTGATCGCCACCTGCGCACCCGCCCGGTAGTAGTCGAGATGGACCTCGCGGATCAGCTCCGGGTTTTCCATCAGCACCTTCGCGGACCACAGGCTGTCGGCCAGGTTACAGCCACGCGCCTCCAGCTCCGTGGCCATCGCCCCGTCCAGCACCACGAAAGGCCGTTGTTCAAGGAGAGCGGTAAGCGGATTATTCTGCGACATGTTCAGGCTCCTGCGTCGTCGTTTTTTGGGTCAGAGAGTACGCACCATAACACAGGGCGACGAACGGCAGCCCGCAGTAAAGGGCAATGCGCTGGCCTGGGTCGAAGGCCAGGCCGACGCAGGCCACCAGGCACAGCACAAACCCGAGCACCGGCACCAGCGGATACCACGGCGCACGGTACGCAAGCGCGTCGAGCGGCTGGCCGGACTGAAGATGGCGGCGGCGGAAGACGAAGTGCGACGCGCAGATGCTGATCCACACCGCCACCACCGCAAAGCCTGAAATGGCCGACAGCGCCACGAATACCGTGTCCGGCGCAATCACGCTGGAGAACAGCGCCAGCACGCCGCCGAGCATGGAAACGGAGATCGCCGTCAGCGGCACGCCGCGTTTATTGACGCGGGCAAAGCAGCGCGGCAGCGTTTTTTCATTCGAGAGGGACCACAGCATGCGCCCGGACGCATACAGCCCGGAGTTCGCCGCCGAAAGGATCGCCGTCAGGATCACAAAGTTGAAGATATCCGCCGCGTAGGGAATGCCGACCTTTTCAAACACCAGCACGAACGGGCTTTTCTCGACGCCCGCCTGCTGCATCGGGATCAGCGCCGCCAGCACGAACACGGTGCCAATAAAGAAGAGGATCAGCCGCGCGATGGTGGTGCGGATCGCCACCGGAATGACCTTATGCGGGTTTTCCGTCTCCCCGGCCGCAATGCCGATCAGCTCCGTCCCGGAGAAGGCAAAGTTTACCGCCACCATGGTCATCAGGATCGGCAGCCCGCCGTGAGGGAACCAGCCTTCGGCGGTGATGTTCGCCAGGCCCGGCGCGGGAGAACCGTCCGCCATCGGGATAAAGCCGAAGATGGCCGCGCCGCCGAGAACGATGAACGCGATGATGGTGATCACTTTCACCAGCGAGAACCAAAATTCACCTTCGGCAAAGAAGCGGGTCGAGACGGCGTTGAGGCCGAAGATGACCACGCAGAACACCACGCACCATGCCCAGACGGGCACCTGCGGGAACCAGTACTGCATGCAGAAACCGGCGGCGGTAAAGCTTGACCCCAGCGCCACCGTCCAGGTCAGCCAGTAGAGCCACGCCACGGTGTAGCCCGTTGCCGGGCCAAGATAGCGCGCGGCGTATACGTGAAACGCGCCGGTTTCCGGCATCGCGACCGAAAGTTCGCCCAGACACTGCATCACCAGCCACACCACCAGCGCGCCAATCAGGTACGCCAGCAGCGTGCCCGCGGCTCCGGTCGTGGAGATGATGTAGCCCGTATTAAAGAATAACCCTGTGCCGATGACGCCCCCCAGCGAGAGCATAATCAGGTGGCGCGTTTTCATGGTGCGCTTAAGCTGCCCATTTTCGAGTTCTTTTTGCATATTACCTTCTACACGTATGGACATCTAAACATCCAAAGAAGGAGTGTTATACCGCGATTGTTAACAAATAGCCAGACGCGCCGTTCGCCGCGCAAATATTGGTAAATCCTCAAATCAGTTCTATAGTCGTCACAGTTTCTTAGCAAACAGGACACATCAATGCGTTTTAATGGACTGACTAAAGGTTTCTTCATCTTCATTCTTGCCCTTGTCACGTGGGCCTTCTTTGACGTGCTGTCGCCCTATTTCTCGGCGATTCTGTGGGCCGCCATCCTCACGATTATTTTCAACCCGGTAAAAAACAAGCTGCGCGTGGCGATGGGCGATCGCAACGGGCTGGCCTCGTTCCTGACGCTGTGCATCATCTGCCTGATCGTCTTTATTCCCTTAATGGTGATCCTCTCATCGCTCGCCATCGAGCTGAACGTGGTGTACACGAAGCTGCAGCAAAACAACACCCAGTTCCCGGAAGTGGTGGCGGGCATCTTTAACCGCCTGCCCGACTGGGCCAGCGGCTTCCTGGCCGATCACAACCTCACCAACGCCGCGCAAATCCAGAAAAAGCTTTCCGACGTGGCGCTGCAGGGCGGGCAATACCTGGCGGGCAGCGCGTTCCTGATCGGCAAAGGGACGTTTGGCTTTGCCATTAGCTTCGGCATCATGCTTTACCTGCTGTTTTTCCTGCTCAAGGACGGGCCGTACCTGGTGCGCCAGATCCTCGACTCTCTGCCGCTGAGCGACTTTGTCAAACAGCACCTGTTTGCCAAGTTTGTCGGCGTGTCGCGGGCGACGGTGAAAGGCACGGCGGTCGTCGCCGTGGTTCAGGGCACGCTCGGCGGCATCGCCTTTGCGATTGTCGGCATTGACGGCAGCATCCTCTGGGGCGCGCTGATGGCGTTTCTTTCACTGGTGCCCGCCGTGGGCTCGGCGATTGTCTGGGTGCCTGCCGCCATTTACCTGTTCGCCACGCACCAGATCTGGCAGGGGCTGTTTATCGTCGGCTTCTTCGTGATTATCGTCGGGCTGGTAGACAACATTCTGCGTCCGCTGCTGGTGGGGAAAGACACCAAAATGCCGGACTACCTGATCCTGATCTCCACGCTCGGCGGCATGGAGCTGTACGGCATTAACGGCTTTGTGATTGGTCCCCTGATCGCGGCGCTGTTTATCGCCTGCTGGAACCTCTTCTCCGGCCGCGACCACGCGGGCAACGCCGAAGAGCTGGATGCTGATTTTATTGAGGAAGGAAGAAACCCGCCGGACCTGTAAGCCCTGGCGGACAGACTTCACACCGGGCGGCGCAATGCCGCCTTTTTTTTCACCATAAATCAAAGCTTTTCTATAATTTGAAATAACGCATCCACTCTTGCCGTATAAGGAACCCGCTGGTGCGAATCGCCACGATCACAAACTGGGCCTATGGGGCCACGGTATGCCTGACTATTGCCTCCGGCGTCGTCATGATATTGGCCTCGAATGCTGACAGCGTTGAGCGTCAGGCCGTTAAGCAGCGCCAGCAGTTCGATCAGATCACGGAAGAGGTGGAGACGGACGCGTGGATGCTGTCCGACCTTGCGCGCCTGTACGTCATCAAAAAAGAGCCGGCCATCCTTGACGAGTTCCAGCAAAAAGAAAGCGTCCTGAAACGCACCGAGCATCGTATGGTGCAGCTGAAAGATGCAGGAGCCACCAGCGGAGAACTGATGCTGCTTGGTGAGGGGCTAAAAATAATTGATGAGCTGCAGGATGAGCAGCAGGCCGCGCTCTCCAGCATGGCGCGCGGTGAAGGACAGCAGGCCGTGGACCTGCTGTTCGGCAGCGCCTACGAGCTCGAGATTGAGCGCGCGCAGCGGCAGATTGACCATTTTCGCCAGATGCTCGACTCACGCATCATCGCAGAGGTGCAGGCCGCCACCAAAACCTCGAAAACCCTGCGCACCGCCTCGGAAATCATGGTCGGCCTAACCGCCCTGCTCTTTCTCTTTGTCCTTGGCTTCATCCTAAAGCGCCGCGTGCTGCGCCCGGTCGTTCGCCTGAGCGACGTGGTGCATCGCCTCGCCTCGCAGGACTACGCGGTAGAGACGCCCAACTTTAACCAGATTGATGAGATCGGCGACATGGCGCAGGCCATTCATATTTTTCGTGAAAACGGCCTGGCGCGGCAGCGGCTCGAACGCGAGCGCGACGCGGACTGGGCCATCCGCGAGCTGCTGGCGCGGATGACCCAGCGCCTGCAGGGCTGTGAAAACTTCGCTGACGTGATTAACGTCGCCGAGCTGTTTGCCCCGAACGTGGCGCCGGGGGTGGCCGGGCGCTTGTATATTCTGGAACGCGATCCGTGGCAGATGCGCTGCGTGGCGGAATGGCTTGACCCCGACGGCGATAATCATCCCTTTGATTCGGACGCGTGCTGGGCCATTCGCCGTGGGCAGAGCCACCCGCCGGTCAGCGGCGAACCGGATATCGCCTGCTACCATCTGCCGCCGTCCAGCGCGGACTGCTCCCTGTGCGTTCCGCTGATCGCGCAGGGCGAGGCGATTGGCCTGCTCTCTTTCCAGAACATCACGCCGGACAACGCGCCCGCCCGCGCCTACCTTGAGCTGATGGCCGAAGCGCTGGGGCTGGCGCTGGCAAACCAGCGGCTGCGCGATGCGCTGCTGGAGAAAGCGCTGTTCGACCCGCTCACCGGGCTGCGCAATCGCCATCATCTGGACGATACGCTGCGCACGCAACTGGCGCAGGCAATGCGCAGCAGCGAATCCTTGAGCTGCCTGATGATCGACATTGACCACTTCAAAACCATTAATGACCGCTACGGCCATGAAGCGGGAGATGAGGTGATTAAGAGCGTGGCGGGCATTGTCAAACGCGCCGTCCGCGACGGCGGGATGGCGTTCCGCTACGGCGGCGAGGAGTTTTTAGCCCTGTTAGCCGACGCAAATGAAGACGCGGCGTTCGCCTGCGCCAGCGAAATCCATCGCGAGGTGCATACGCTGAGCATCCGCTACGGGCTGACTGAAATCGGCCCGGTGGATGTCTCCATCGGCATCGCCAGCTATCCGCAACATGCCCAAAGCGACAACCTGCTGCGCGCCGCGGACGTTGCGCTCTATCGGGCAAAAGAGCTCGGCCGCTCGCGCATCGTCAGCTTCGGCATGCTAAAGGCAGAGTAAAAGAGGGGGTGCGCGCAGCACGCAGGGAAAGCGGCCAACATTAACCCTGGCCCCCTTTCAGGGGCGTTACCATGATCGATAAAACCGATCGATTAAAAAAAATCGATCTGCAAAATGAATTATCCTCCCGCCATCACGCATGCTAAATTCCGCCATCACGTAAATTCATTGTTATAAATGATTATCTTGTCATCCGACGGGCAGGGGTATTTTCGTCCAAAATACGACGCGGGCTATGACAGCAGGTGATGGAATGAAAAGATGCATGCGGTGTAAAAAGAAAAGAGGCTTTCTGGCCAGATTCTTTGGGCTAGATAAAGAGTACTGTGATAAATGCCTGCTGGTGATTAATCAGGAAATAAGAACGAAAATAAGTATTCCTGCATCGAGCCGGGACGCTCATGGCAAAAAATAACGCCCTGCCAGGCGTATTTCCCTTCTTAACAAGCCGATCCCTTCACTGTTTTACGCTCCATTATGATAAATAAAATCGATATCAGCGTCATTATTCCAGTATTTAACGCTCAGGACGCTATCGTTCCGTTGGTAGCTAAACTCCTTAGCGAAAAGACTGCGAGCATTGAAATTATCGTCGTTAACGACGGCTCAACGGATGCCACCGAAGCGGTACTTCGCACGCTCGACGATGAACGCCTTATCGTCATAAGCCAGAATAATCAGGGCGTGTATGCAGCGAGGAACGCCGCGCTGGCGGTTCATCGCGGAGAGTGGGTCATTTTTCTGGATGCCGACGATCGGATTGAAGACCATTTTCTGCCCGAGCGTTTCGCTATAGCCTGCGAGGCGCAGGCCGATGTCGTTATTTTCAACGGCTGGCGCGGAGATAGCACCCATCCCGTGCATCATAAACAACCCTACAGAAAGATGCTGAGCGGATGGCAATGGATTCACCGCTGCGTCAACCAGCGGGAGTGGCCGCATTATTTATGGCTTCAGATGGTGCGTTCGTCCTATATCCGACAAAATAATCTGAGCTTTCAGGCGGGAAAGAGCCACAAGGATATCGTGTGGACGCTGCACCTCGCCGCCGAAAACGGTCGGTTTTATTTCTCTGATAGAAAAGATTATCTCTATATCAATAATCCGGCGTCGATTACGCACCGCCAGGACTATTACGACGTCCGCGCGACCAGCTATATTGAGGTGATTGCGGAGATTCTGACAATCAGCATGAAGCCAGAATACCGAGACATAAAATACGCGCTGGCCCGACACGCGCTGGTGGAGACCCGCCATTTTTTAGGCCTTTACCGACGCAAGGTAAGCAGCCAAAGGGCGCTGCAGGCCCGTTTCCGCTCACGCATCGGGTTACAGCCGCTCATTTCTGCCATCCGCACGACGAGCGACGTCTTCTTTCTTCTTAAGCTGGCTTACAAAATGTATATGCCCTGCCTGCGCTCGGCGCGTCGGGAATAAACGGGCGATGCTAACGCGAGGACGGATTTGCCGCATCGCTACGGGTGCGCTGAAGACGGCCCGCTGACGTTCACACTGACGATCAGCGAGCGGGGACGCTGAATCATCCCCACTGCGGGGGCGTTAGCTAAGCGGGGTCAGGCGCTGAACGTTCAGACTTTCGAGCTTGCCGTCGAGGATCGCCAGAAATTCATCGTGGTAGGGCATGGCGACATGCTGTTTTAAATCCTCTGCTGTTTTCCAGCGCTCGATAAAGACGAACGACACGCGGCCCTCCTTTTCCAGCTCGCGAACGTCCGGCACCGCCCGGCTTTCGTGCAGATCGTACTGCAGGCAGCCCGCTTCACCGTGGGTGGGTTTCACCATATTTTTCGCGGCGGTTCTCACCGCATCTACATGCTCCGGGAATGGCGTCAGGGTAGCAACAATCTTCACTTCGCTCATAAGTCTTCCTGTTAAAAAATGGACAACAACCGCGCCAGCGAGGGCGCGATATTCCGTTAAACAGCGTAGTGGTGAACGTTAGGTTTCGCCAGCGGTACGGTCTCATTACTTTTGGCCTGAGAGCCAACGGGGTAGTAATACTTTCGGAGGCGTACATATGCAATTTTGTCTAAGGAGAGTACAGCCTTCCTCAGTGCTCACTATTTCCATACGTCTTGTATTTCCGGGTTAATCTCTGCCGGAGCACACTGCGACTGCATCGCCATTTGCGCGAGCTTTTTGTAGCTATCCTGTATTAATTTTTGGTTAATAATATTGGAATTATAGAACGAGCGTTCAGAATTGATGACCATTACTGAATTGCAAGGCATAAACAGCATAATGATACTCTTTGCAAAACGGAGATCGCTTGTTGGCGTACGTGTTTCGGTAAAGGTGGTAGTTGCACCACGTGAATTACCGCTGATGGATGAGACTTCCCATTTAATTTTTACAGGGTCAATACGCGGTTCCGGATATTTCGACTTTACAATAGAAACAATATCAAAGGTTGGTGACAGACTGCCGCTTTGAGGTATTTTGCTTGTTATCCCTGTCGTCAGAATCTCCCCCGTTCGTTTATTTTGGATGCTATAGCTGAAATCAGGTGAGTTCGTCAAGTTGGCAGCGAATACGGGGATATTTTCCGCTGACTGCGCAAGCTCTTTTTTAGGCGTGTGACTAAGGACAAGGTCAACAGGAAGCAATACGGTATCGATAACAGCATCAATCGGAAGGGAAATGATATGAAAGAGCGGCCATAGGCCAAATGAAGGCACCCACAAATAAGCATTGGTTATCTCTTTCTTATCACGATCTACACCACGATAAGTATCTTTGTAACTGTCACCACGTGCTAACGTTCCGCATCCCGAAAGCTGCGCAGCCAATGACATTAGACATAACGACAATACTGCTTTGCTCAACATCCATTTTTTCATTATTGATTTTCCATATAAGGTTTATTGACTAAAGATTTTTTAGTTAAATCATTCCATCGGTTCCATAGTTGGAATTATTATCATAAATATATAAGATCAATAAAATTGTGTTGAAAGTGGGTCAATCAACATCAATAAACAATTCAACTATGCAGAAAGCGTATAAAAAGATGGTGCCGATAATAGGAGTCGAACCTACGACCTTCGCATTACGAATGCGCTGCTCTACCAACTGAGCTATATCGGCCCTGAGAGGCCGGTTACGAGCGTAACCACGGGGCAAAAGAGTAGATCTAATGGGGTGATGCGTCAATGGCCTTGCGATTCAAACGGCTATTTTTGCATCACCCGCAGTTAATTACGCACGAATAGTATCATCGCCGATGCCGACCCACTTGTAGGTGGTCAGCGCTTCGAGGCCCATCGGGCCGCGGGCGTGAAGTTTTTGCGTGCTTACCGCCACCTCGGCGCCAAGACCAAACTGGCCGCCGTCGGTAAAGCGCGTGGAGGCGTTCACGTATACCGCAGACGAGTCCACTTCATTCACAAAGCGCGCGGCGTTGCTTAGCGTGCGCGTGAGGATCGCATCGGAGTGCTGCGTACCGTGCTCGCGAATGTGCGCGATAGCGTCATCGAGATCGGCGACCACCTTCACGTTCAGATCCAGCGACAGGAACTCGTCGTCATACTGCTCGGCTTTGACGGGAACAACGTTAGCCGGGCCATCCTGAAGCAGCGCCAGAGCGTTAGCATCGGCGTGAAGCGTAACCTTGCTTTGCGCCATTTGCTTGCTTAACGCCGGCAGGAACGCACTCGCAATGCCCTCGTGCACCAGCAGCGTTTCAACCGTGTTGCAGGTGCTCGGGCGCTGGGTTTTTGCATTCACAACGATCTTCAGCGCGGGCTCAATTTCGGCGCTGTCATCGACCACGATATGGCACACGCCGATACCGCCTGTGATCACCGGAATGGTCGACTGCTCGCGGCACAGCTTGTGCAGCCCCGCGCCGCCGCGCGGGATCAGCATGTCGATGTATTTATCCATGCGCAGCATTTCGTTCACCAGCGCGCGATCCGGGCTTTCGATGGCCTGTATGGCCCCCGCCGGTAAGCCACACTCCTCCAGCGCCTGCTGGATGACTTTCACCGTCGCGGCGTTGGTGCGCCAGGTCTCTTTCCCGCCGCGCAGAATGGCGGCGTTACCGGTTTTCAGGCACAGGGAGGCAACGTCTACGGTAACGTTCGGACGCGCTTCATAAATCACGCCAATCACGCCGAGCGGCACGCGACGGCGCTCAAGGCGCAGCCCGCTGTCGAGCAGCCCGCCGTCAATCACCTGGCCGACCGGATCGGCCAGACTGCAGACCTGACGAACATCGTCGGCGATACCTTTCAGGCGCGCTGGCGTCAGCGCCAGGCGGTCAAGCATCGCTTCGCTCAGGCCGTTGCGGCGGGCTTCCAGCAGGTCCTGCTCGTTGGCGAGCAGGATTTCAGCGGATTGTGATTCAAGATAATCAGCGATTTTTTCCAGCACGCGGTTTTTCTCGCGGCTGGAAAGGAGCGCCAGCTTATACGAGGCGGCCTTCGCGGCTGCGCCCATTTGTTCCAGCATGTTCAGGCTCCTTAACGAATAATCATGTCGTCGCGATGCACGGCAACCGGGCCATATTCATAGCCCAGAATGGCGTCGATCTGCTGCGAGTGGTGGCCGGCAATGCGGCGCAGCGCGTCGCTGTTATAGCGGCTCACGCCGTGGGCGATGTCGCGACCTTCAAGATTGCGAATGCGGATCACTTCACCACGGGAGAAGTTACCTGTCACGCTTTTAATTCCTTTTGGAAGTAATGAACTCCCTCTTTCCAGAATTGCCGCGGTGGCCCCTTCATCCACGGTCAGCTCACCGGCCGGCGGCGCGCCGAAAATCCAGCGTTTGCGGTTTTCCAGCGGCGATTCCTGCGCGTGGAAGCGCGTGCCTACCGAAATGCCTTCCATCACGTCGCCGATCACGCCGGGGCGGCTGCCTGCGGCGATGATGGTGTCGATTCCGGCGCGGCAGGCCACGTCGGCGGCCTGCAGCTTGGTGCCCATGCCGCCGGTGCCAAGACCGGAAACACTATCGCCTGCCACGGCGCGCAGCGCGTCGTCGATGCCATGCACATCGGTAATCAGCTCGGCCTGCGGGTTAGAGCGTGGGTCGGCGGTAAACAGCCCCTGCTGGTCGGTCAGAAGCAGTAACTTATCCGCCCCTGCCAGAATCGCGGCCAGCGCGGAGAGATTATCGTTGTCGCCCACTTTGATTTCAGCGGTCGCGACGGCGTCATTTTCGTTAATGACGGGAACGATATTGTTGTCCAGCAGCGCGCGCAGCGTGTCGCGGGCGTTCAGGAAGCGCTCTCTGTCTTCCATATCCGCACGCGTCAGCAACATCTGCCCAACGTGGATGCCATAGATGGAGAACAGCTGTTCCCAAAGCTGAATAAGTCGGCTTTGTCCCACGGCGGCCAGCAGCTGTTTGGAGGCGATCGTCGCGGGGAGTTCGGGGTAGCCCAGGTGCTCGCGCCCGGCAGCAATCGCCCCGGAAGTCACAATAACGATACGATGCCCTGCGGCATGCAGCTGAGCGCACTGGCGTACAAGCTCAACGATGTGGGCGCGATTAAGGCGGCGCGATCCGCCTGTTAAAACACTGGTACCGAGTTTTACCACCAGCGTCTGGCTGTCACTCATGATTCTCTGCCGTTCAACAATAAGGGAAAGTGATGTAAGCAGACGTTTTAGCAGGACTCAGCCCCGTTGCCAACAGCCTTAGCACAAAGCGGAACACTTTGTTGCGCGGGATCAGGAAGCGTAGCGGCAGATTTTGACATTTTCATGACTGAAATAATAAAACACAAATTTTTAGATTAATTCTCAATTTGTCATAAAACTTTCATTCCAGAGCGTTAAAACCCTTCCTGTTTTTCACGGGACATAAGCATGAGCTTATCGTTCAGCGAATATTAGCGCGTTTATAAAACACTCAGGATCGAAAATGAAAAAAAGCACTCTGGCATTAGTGGTAATGGGCGTCGTGGCTTCCGCATCTGTTCACGCTGCAGAAGTTTATAATAAAAATGGAAATAAACTGGACGTGTACGGCAAAGTAAAAGCGATGCACTACATCAGTGATGACGACGCTAAAGACGGCGACCAGACCTACGTGCGTTTCGGTTTTAAAGGCGAAACGCAGATTAACGATCAGCTCACGGGCTACGGCCGCTGGGAAGCCGAATTTGCGGGCAATAAAGCGGAAAGTGATTCATCACAGAAAACCCGTCTGGCCTTCGCGGGTATTAAGCTCAAAGACTTCGGCTCTTTCGACTATGGCCGTAACCTGGGCGCGCTGTATGACGTTGCCGCCTATACCGATATGTTCCCTGAATTTGGCGGTGACGGCCTGGCCCAGACCGATAACTTCATGACCAAACGCGCCAGCGGCCTTGCCACCTACCGCAATACCGACTTCTTCGGAATGGTTGATGGCCTGGACATGACCCTGCAATATCAGGGTAAAAACGAAAACCGCGACGTGAAAAAACAGAACGGCGACGGCTTCGGGACTTCTCTGAGCTATGACTTCGGCGGCAGCGATTTCTCCGTCATTGGCGCTTACGCCAGCTCGGACCGCACCAACGAACAGAACCTGCAGGCGCGCGGTGAAGGTAAAAAAGCGGAAGGCTGGGCGACAGGTGTGAAATATGATGCCAACGATATTTACCTGGCGACTATTTATTCTGAAACCCGCAATATGGCGCCCATTTCCGGCGGCTTTGCGAATAAAGCGCAAAACTTCGAAGTGGTTGCACAATATCAGTTTGATTTTGGCCTGCGTCCGTCCCTGGGCTACGTCCAGTCTAAAGGCAAGGATATTGAAGGCATCGGTGACGAAGACATCGTGAAATACATCGACGTGGGCGCGACCTATTATTTCAACAAAAATATGTCCGCATTTGTTGATTACAAAATCAACCAGATCGATGACAATAATAAGCTCGGCGTGAGCAGCGATGATATCGTTGCCTTGGGTATGACGTACCAGTTCTGATTTTGCGGTAATAAAAAAACCGGCTTAAATGCCGGTTTTTTATGTCCGATGGCGCTGCGCTTACCGGGCCTACGGGATCGAGCAGGCCGGATAAGATTGCCAACCTATGCCGTTAGCTTCACCGCCTCGCTTGAAAAATCATCCGCTGGTTCCAGCTTCAGCTCCAGCGTTGCCAGCAGGGCTCGAGCCTTGCCGAGGTACTCCTGCAGCGTATGCTCAAGACGATCGATCACTTCCTGATCTTTGATAGGCGCTGCCTGCCAGTTGCCGTCTTTATTGAACAGGCCAAACTGATAGCTATAGGTGAAGCGCTTTTCTTCTGCTTCCATTTCCATCCACCAGCCCCAAAACTCACGTTTTTCGGGTGCACGCTTCACATTGACGCAAACAGCCAGGCAGTCGAAAAAAAAGTGATTCTCTTCACACTGCTCTTCTCGAATATACGGGCCAAGAGCCATGAACTTCTTAATCAGTCTACTTTTCGGGTGTCCACTCGGTAACGTCATTGCGATCTCCTTTTGTGAAGTCACTGTTTTACCAAACCAGCAAAATTTAGCAATCTCTTAACACAATCTCTTTTCTATCCACCGCGTAATTTCGTTAAGCGCTTTGTCAAAATTCTGATACACCGGGCTGAACGGCACCTCAAGCAGTTTGCCATCCGAAGATGACGAGGTGATTAAACGCGACTCTTCTTCCGGGCTGAATGGATCGTTTTTCCAGAAGCCCGACAGCATCGGCGTTGGGCAGCGGCGGCCCAGCAGCCCCTGCGTTTTCAGCGAGTAGCGGTTCAGCTCAACGCGCAGCGCATCATCGGAGGCATCGTGCATGCCGAGGCGGCTCGCCAGCACGTCGAGATACATTTCCGGCACGCTGCCCTGCAGCTTCGGATCGCTGAGCAGCGCGTGAACGACGGGCCCGAGGCACGCCACCGCTTTCAGGCGCGAGGACTCGAGGTACGCCAGCCGCACCGCGACGTTCGCACCGAAGCGGAAGCCGAATGCGGCGACGCGGGTGTGATCGATCCAGGGAAGGTTTTCCAGCGCTTTCAACGCGTGCTGGTGCAGCAGGCTGGAATCCTGCGTCAGTTTCCACTTCGTCGAGAAGCCAATTGAAGGCATATCCAGCGTGAGCATCGCGATCCCTTTCGGGGCGAAATAGCGCTCAAACAGGCTGAAATAGTCGATTTGCAGCGAATCCAGGCCACCGCACATCAGCACCGTCGAGAAAGGGCCTTCCCCGTCCGGCATGTGCAGGAACCCCGTTACCGGCGATCCGCCCGGAATCGTAAACTCAACTTCGCGCATACGGCATGACAGGCGCTGCGCGGCCTCTTCATAGGCGCGATTTGCCAGCGCCTGGGCCTGCTCAGCCAGCTCGTCGCCCTTGAGGTGCGGGTAAGCCGCAATGCTATAAAGGTTGGCCGCATGCAGCCAGTGCTTGCCGCTTAGCGCGGCATCTTCTTCCTGGCTGGCCTTTTGCTGCCAAAGCATCGCCTGCGTGGACCACTCATAAATCCAGTTTCCGCCGCGGTAGCCCACCACCGTATCGTAGAGCTCGCTGTCGGTACGCTCAGCCTCGCTCATCACGATGCGCGCCTGCACGTCGAGAATTTCACGGGGATCGATGCCGCGCCAGACCCACATCAGGCGGTTAATCATGCGGTACCAGTGGGGCACGTTTTTACCGTCTAACGCGGATTGCACGGCAGGCATTGTTCCGGGATTGAAGCGACGCACCAGCGTCGAAGTTTCCGGGTGCTTGAAGCGGGGTTTAAAGAGCGTCTCGGAGAGATTCGCCTGCGTCATTACGTTGCCTCCATGAATACGTCATATAGAGACCATTGTAACGCGCTACAGGCTAAAAAGAACAACGCCCGGCAGTGCCGGGCGTGTAAAGTTACGTTCTGACTTAGCGGCCAGAGATAGGCGGTACGAAGACCACGCCCATATCCCATGGCTGTTCAATCCAGGTGTCCTGCGGGATATCAATCACGTAGTCGTCAACCAGCGGGCGGCCTGCAGGCTTCGCAAAGATGGTCACGAAATGCGCTTTTGGATACATTTCACGGATAGCGACCGCGGTACCACCGGTGTCCACCAGATCGTCAATGACGATGAAGCCTTCACCGTCGCCCTCCGCGCGTTTCAGCACCTTCAGCTCGCGCTGGTTGTCGTGGTCATAGCTGGAGATACAAACGGTATCGACATGGCGAATACCCAGCTCACGTGCCAGCAGCGCCCCCGGTACTAAACCGCCACGGCTGACGGCAATAATGCCTTTCCACTGTTCGGAAGGCATCAGACGCGCAGCCAGCTTGCGTGCGTGAATCTGCAACATGTCCCAGGTGACGACGTATTTTTCGCTCATGTGAAGTGTCCCAGCCTGTTTTTATACGGCTTAAAAAGTGTTCGAGGGGGAAATAGGTTGCGCGAGATTATAGAGATCTGACGCACTAAAAACCAGTCTTTAGCGCCCCGAGCCTGAGTTTTTGCATGCTTTATGCTACCCGCGCCCGGAGAAAGTGGTATTCTCAGAGACATCTCGCAAGCCTGACTTGTGGTAACTATTAACCTGCTAACCCTCTGCCCTGCGACCTGATTTGCAGCGCATCGACAAGGAGACTTATCGTGTCTGAACTGTCTCAATTATCGCCACAGCCGCTGTGGGATATTTTTGCCAAAATCTGTTCTATTCCACACCCGTCCTACCATGAAGAACAATTAGCCGAACACATTATGGGCTGGGCTAAGGAAAAAGGCCTGCACGCCGAGCGTGACCAGGTGGGCAACATCCTGATTCGCAAACCCGCGACCGCAGGGATGGAAAACCGTAAACCGGTTGTGCTGCAGGCGCACCTGGATATGGTTCCGCAGAAAAACAACGATACCGTTCACGACTTCACCAAAGATCCTATTCGGCCGTACATCGACGGTGAGTGGGTGAAAGCGCGCGGCACCACGCTCGGCGCGGATAACGGTATCGGTATGGCCTCTGCGCTGGCGGTGCTGGCTGACGACAGCGTTGAGCACGGCCCGCTGGAAGTGCTGCTGACCATGACCGAAGAAGCGGGCATGGACGGTGCGTTTGGCCTGCAGGCGAACTGGCTGCAGGCGGACATCCTGATCAACACCGACTCCGAAGAAGAAGGTGAGATCTACATGGGCTGCGCGGGCGGGATTGATTTCATCTCCACCCTGCCACTCTCCCGTGAAGCGATTCCTGCTGGTTTTGAGACCTTCAAGCTGACGCTGAAAGGGCTGAAGGGCGGTCACTCCGGCGGTGACATTCACCTGGGCCTGGGGAATGCCAACAAGCTGCTGGCGCGCTTCCTGGCGGGCCACGCGGCCGAGCTGGATCTGCGTCTGGTCGATTTCAACGGCGGCACGCTGCGCAACGCCATCCCGCGCGAAGCGTTCGCCACCGTTGCCGCACCCGCTGCAAAAGCGGACGAGCTGAAAAAGCTCTCCGGCGTTTATCTGGATATCCTGAAAAACGAACTGTCAGCTAAAGAGAAAAACCTGACCGTGGTGCTGGAGTCCGTCTCGACCGATAAATCCGCGCTGACCGCGCAGTCTCGTGACGCCTTTGTACAGCTGCTGAACGCGACGCCAAACGGCGTGATCCGCAACTCTGACGTGGCGAAAGGCGTGGTGGAAACCTCACTAAACGTGGGCGTAGTAACCATGAGCGACGACAGCGCGGAGATCATCTGCCTGATCCGCTCGCTTATCGACAGCGGTAAAGAGTACGTGGTGAGCATGCTGGAATCACTGGGCACCCTGGCAGGCGCGAAAACGTCTGCGAAAGGGAGCTACCCGGGCTGGCAGCCGGATGCAAGCTCTCCGGTAATGGCTTTGGTGCGTGAAACTTACCAGCGTCTGTTCAACAGCACGCCAAACATCCAGGTGATTCACGCGGGCCTGGAGTGCGGTCTGTTCAAGAAACCGTATCCGGACATGGACATGGTCTCCATTGGGCCAACCATCACCGGGCCGCACTCGCCGGATGAGCAGGTTCATATTGAAAGCGTGGGCCATTACTGGACGCTGCTGACCGAACTGCTGAAGGCGATTCCTGCGAAGTAATCCCCTCCCCCCAGCCCTCTCCCAATGGGAGAGGGTGAACAACGTCTCGCCACCGGACTTTTTTACAACCCCAACACCAGCTGTCGCTCCAGCTGCGGATCAAGCAGCGTGACGTGCAGCCCCACCAGCCGAACCCCACGCCCTGCCCGCCGTTCCTCCCAGGCCTTTTTTGCCGTTGCGATAAGATCGTCTTTATTCAGGCGCGGCCAGACGTGCTCCTGCGTCGTCTGCTGGAAGTCATTGAACTTCAGCTTGATGCCCTGACGCGCAATCAGCAGGTCGGGCTTTACCTTGCTTAAACGCCGCTCCAGCTCCGGGTAGAGCTGTTCCGTAATGATGGTTTCACACGCGGACCAGTCGTGAATATCTTCACTGAGGGTGCGCTCAACCCCGACGGATTTGCGCAGCCGTTCGCTGTTAACATCACGATCGTCTATTCCCTGACTGCGCTCCCACAGTACGCGGCCAAACTTGCCAAAACGCTTGAGCAGCATCGCCAGATCGCTTCGCTGCACGTCCTCGCAGGTTCGTAATCCCATGCTTTCCAGCTTAGCGGCGGAAACTTTCCCCACGCCGGGAATTTTACCGAGCGGCAGGGTTTTCAAAAACGCCGGAACCTCCTCAGGGGTGATGACGTACTGACCGTTGGGCTTATTGAGATCGGACGCGATTTTCGCCAGAAACTTCACCGGCGCGATGCCTGCCGATGCGGTCAGGTTTAGCTCGTCTGAGATGGTCTGGCGGATCTCCTGCGCCATCAGCGTGGCTGAGCCATGGCAATGCAGGCTGTCAGTGACATCAAGATAGGCTTCGTCCAGCGAAAGCGGCTCAATCAGCGACGTATAGCGAGAGAAGATCTCCCGAATGTGCAGGGACGCTTCTTTGTAAGCTTCAAAGCGGCCAGGGAGGAGCGTGAGATGAGGGCAAAGTTTTAGGGCCATTGCGGTAGGCATGGCGCTGCGCACGCCATATTTTCGCGCGGGATAGTTGGCCGTGCTGATCACGCCGCGCTGAACGCGACTGCCGCCAATGGCGATGGGGATATCCCGCAGCGCCGGATTGTCACGCATCTCCACTGCGGCAAAAAAGCAGTCCATATCAACATGGATAATTTTGCGCATAGTAAGCCCTCACTCGTCACTGGATAAGTATACAGTAAACAAATAAGGGTTGAGAAGCAGCAAGAACGCCGGGTGACAGCTTTGCCTTACCCGGCCAACAAAAGTTAAATAATGCGTTGCCGATCGCGCGCCATTCTTTTTTTCCGCGCATCGCACGGTTCCGGGCAGTCGCAGACCTTTTCCATGCCAATGGATGAAATACCACCGCAGCTGCCCTGAATGCTTTTTCGCTTAACGATCCAGCCTAACGACATGCCGAAGATGACAAAGACAAAAACCACAAAGGTTGCCAGAAACGTCAGCATCATCAGCCTCCAAAGTCATCAAGCATGATGTTCTCATCTTCGACGCCGAGGTCCTTCAGCATCTTAATCACGGCGGCGTTCATCATCGGCGGTCCACACATATAGAACTCGCAGTCCTCTGGCGCCGGATGCTGCCTGAGGTAGTTTTCATAGAGCACGTTATGGATGAACCCCGTGTATCCCGTCCAGTTATCTTCCGGCTGCGGATCGGAGAGCGCCACGTGGAAGGTAAAGTTCGGATTCTCCCGCGCCAGCTGTACAAACTCGTCGTCATAGAACATCTCGCGCAGCGAGCGGGCGCCGTACCAGAAGCTGATTTTACGCTGGCTCCCGAGCCGCTTAAGCTGATCGAAAATGTGCGATCGCATCGGGGCCATACCGGCACCGCCGCCGATGAAGACCATTTCCGCGTCGGTGTCTTTGGCAAAGAATTCGCCGAACGGACCAGAGATGGTCACCTTGTCACCGGGCTTAAGGGACCAGATATACGATGACATGATCCCCGGCGGCGCGTTCGGCACATTTGGCGGTGGCGTGGCGATACGCACGTTGAGCATAATGATGCCCTTTTCGTCCGGGTAGTTAGCCATGGAATAGGCGCGCAGCGTTGGCTCCTTCACGTCAGAGACAAAGCGGAAAAGGTTAAACTTATTCCAGTCGGCGCGGTATTCATCAGGCACGTCAAAATCCGCATACGCAACGGTATGTGCCGGGCACTCGATCTGGATATAGCCTCCCGCACGGAAGGGCACATCTTCCCCATCAGGTACGCGCAGCTTAAGCTCTTTGATGAAGGTGGCCTTGTTATCGTTGGAAATAACTTCGCATTCCCATTTTTTGACGCCGAAGATCTCCTCCGGCAGCTCAATCTTCATGTTCTGGCGGACGGCAACCTGACAGGCCAGACGGCAGCCCTCTTTTGCTTCACGCCTGGTAATATGCGCCAGCTCGGTTGGCAGAATATCACCCCCGCCCTCTTTTACCGTGACGCGGCACTGCCCGCATGAGCCGCCGCCACCGCAGGCGGAAGAGACAAAAATTCCATTGCCGGAGAGCGTGTTAAGCAGTTTATCCCCCGCCGGCGTGCGGATCTGATTTTGCGGTTCGTCGTTTATATCAATGATAACGTCGCCGGTGTTGACCAGCTTTGCCCGCGCGACAAGAATCAGCCCGGACAGCACCAGCACAATCAGCGTGAACATCACTACGCCAAGAATAATTTCCATTCAATTGCCCTTAAAGCTGCACACCGGAGAAGGACATAAAGCCCAGCGCCATTAGCCCGGTGGTGATAAAGGTGATCCCTAAGCCGCGCAGTCCCGCAGGGACGTTGGCATATTTCATTTTTTCGCGTATCCCCGCCATGGCGACGATTGCCAGCATCCAGCCAACGCCCGATCCAAAACCATAGACAATAGATTCACTAAAGTTGTAGTCACGCTGCACCATGAACGAGACGCCGCCAAAAATCGCACAGTTCACGGCGATCAGCGGCAGGAAGATACCGAGCGCGTTATAGAGCGACGGGAAATATTTATCGAGGATCATCTCCAGGATTTGGACCAGCGCCGCAATCACCCCAATGAAGGTAATGAAGTTCAGGAAGCTGAGATCAACGCCCTCCACCAGCGCCCCGTCGCGCAGTACGTAGTTGAACACCAGATTATTGATGGGTACAGAAAGCCCCAATACAACCGTGACCGCAACGCCCAGACCGAAGGCCGTGGATACCTTTTTGGATACCGCGAGGAACGTGCACATGCCGAGGAAAAACGCGAGCGCCATGTTTTCTACAAACACCGCGCGCACAAACAAACTCAGGTAATGAGCCATTGTCGGTTACTCCTTTTCCTGCTGTTCAGGCTTCAGCGTACGAATCAGCCAAATCAGCAGCCCGATAATGAAAAATGCGCTTGGCGCCAGCAGGAATAAGCCATTTGGTAAATACCAGCCGCCGTTTTGCACCGTATCCAGCACCGGGATGCCAAACAGCTTGCCGCTGCCGATAAGCTCGCGCAGGAACCCCACGGTCAGCAGGATCGCGCCATATCCCAGGCCGTTACCGATGCCGTCCATAAAGCTCGCCAGCGGCGGCATTTTCATGGCGTAGGCTTCCGCGCGCCCCATGACGATGCAGTTGGTGATAATCAGACCGACGAACACCGAAAGCTGCTTTGAAGTTTCGTAGGCGAACGCGCGCAGCAGCTGATCGACCACGATCACCAACGACGCGATGATCGCCATCTGAACGATGATCCGCACGCTGTTCGGAATGTGGTGGCGGATCATCGAGATAAACATGCTGGAAAACGCCGTAACCAGCGTGACCGCAACGGTCATCACCAGCGCGGTTTCCAGCTTGGTGGTGACCGCAAGCGCCGAACAAACGCCCAGCACCTGCAGCGTAATCGGGTTATTGGCCAGCAGGGGGCCAATTAGCACCTTTTTGACTTCTTTTAGTTCACCCGTATCAGCCATTATTCAGCGCTCCTTCACGTACGTTTTTCAGGAAAGGCCCAAAGCCCATCTCGCCCATCCAGAAATCAAAACTGTGCTGTACCCCGTTAGAGGTGAGCGTTGCTCCGGAGAGCCCGTCGACGGCGTACTCATCGCCGGGACGGGCCCCACCTTTCACCACCTTCAGCGCGGGCTCGCCGCTGTCATTGAGCACTTTCTTGCCGACAAACTGCGCTCGCCAGTTAGGGTTCTCAATTTCGCCGCCTAATCCCGGCGTTTCGCCCTGGTCATAGTACGTAATGCCCTTAACGGTGCGGCCATCCGTATCGAGCGCAACAAAGGCGTACATCATCGACCACAGGCCGTTGCCGTAAATCGGCAGCACCATTTCCTGAACCCGCTTTTGCTCGTCGCGCACCAGATAGATCTCGGCGAGGTTGCTGCGTCTCTTAATGCCGGCCGGGTCCTGGTCAGGCTCCAGCGATAAGCTCATCTGCGGATCTTTCAGCGCCAGCGCCTGGTTAAACGTTGACGGGTCCTTGTCCAGCAGTTCGCCCGTTTGCAAATCCACCAGCCGCGGCGAAATGCGCTCGGCAAAGAGGGTCGAAACGTCTTCAGCGCTCATGCCTTCCTGCATCAGCCCGGCAACGGCGAGAATATTGCGCTGTTTGTCCAGCGCGCGCTGCTCCTGCTGTAGAGGCTTTAAGCCCACGGCAGAGCCGGCAACCACGATGGAACACACCAGGCAAAGAACCAGCACCACCAGCAGCGTTTTACCGATGCTGTCATTGTTTTTGATTTCAGCCACGCGCCTTCCTCCGCTTAATGTTGGCGCGCACGACCAGATAATCGAAGAGTGGCGCAAACAGGTTGGCAAACAAAATGGCCAACATCATCCCTTCCGGATAGGCCGGGTTGACCACGCGAATCAGTACGCACATCACGCCGATGAGCGCGCCGTAGTACCATTTTCCCTTGTCGGTAAACGAGGCCGAAACGGGATCGGTTGCCATAAACATCATGCCGAAGGCAAAACCGCCCAGTACCAGATGCCAGTACCACGGCATAGAGAACATCGGATTGGTCGTTGAACCGATAGCGTTGAACAGGGTGGCGGTGAGCACCATGCCCAGCATAACGCCCGCCACAATCCGCCACGACGCCACGCGCCCGAACAAAATAATGGCTCCGCCAATCAAAATCATCAGCGTTGAAACCTCACCAATGGAACCAGGGATTGTGCCAATAAAGGCATCAAACCAGGTCACGGGCTGTCCGGTGGCGTTATTGACCAGCGTTTCACCGCCGTGCGCTGCCCACTGGGACAGCGGCGTCGCGCCGGAGAATCCGTCGGCCGCCGTCCATACCAGATCGCCAGAGATTTGCGCCGGGTAGGCGAAGAACAGAAACGCGCGCCCCGCCAGCGCCGGGTTCAGGAAGTTACGCCCGGTTCCGCCGAAGATCTCTTTAGCGATCACTACGCCAAAGCTGATGCCCAGCGCCGCCTGCCAGAGCGGCAGCGTCGGGGGAACAATCAGCGCAAACAGAATGGAGGTGACGAAGAAGCCTTCGTTAATCTCGTGCTTGCGGATAATGGCAAACAGCACTTCCCAGAAGCCGCCGACGATAAACACCGTGAGGTAAATTGGCAGGAAGAATACGGCGCCCAGCGTCATCATGCTTATCCAGCCCGCGTCGGCCGCGAAGCTCACGCCAAGGGACTGCGCTAGCCTGTAGTGCCAGTCAGACTGGATAACCTGCGCCAGCTGTGGGGCATCGTATAAATGGTGCAGCGCCGGAATGGTCTGCAGGCCCACGTTGTACATGCCCCAGAACATGGCCGGGAAGACCGCAAACCAGACCAATATCATCATTCGCTTGAGATCGATGGCGTCGCGGACGTGCGCTGCGCCTTTCGTCACCTGCCCAGGGGTATAGAAAATGGTCGTCGTCGCTTCAAACAGCGGGTAATACTTCTTCAGCTTACCCTCGGTAAAGTGCGGCTCCAGTTTTTCAAAGAGGTGTTTTAAGCCCATCAGTTATCCTTCCTGCTCAATGCGGGTTAACACCTCGCGTAATACGGGTCCATATTCGTATTTTCCCGGACAGACATAGGTACAGAGCGCGAGATCTTCTTCATCTAATTCCAGGCACCCTAGCGCCTGCGCGCTGTCGGTATCCCCGGCGAGCAGATCGCGCAGCAGCAACGTTGGCAAAATATCCAGCGGCATTACTCGCTCGTAGTTACCGATGGGAACCATGGCGCGTTCACCGCCGTGGGTGCTGGTTGAGAAGTTGAAAAGCTTGTCTCGCAGGAAGTGACCAAACGTGGTGCGGGTTACCGAAAACTTATCCGCCCCCGGCAGCACCCAACCAAAGAGCTCCTTCTCGCGCCCTTCCTGAACGATGCTCACCTGCAAATGGAAGCGGCCAAGGAACGCCTGCTCGCCCACCGCATGCCTGCCGCTGAGCACCGACCCGGAAATCAGGCGGTTTTCACCAGCCTTGGCTTCACCCACCAGCAGTTCGTTTATGTCCGCCCCCAGGAGCGTACGCACCAGACGTGGATGCGTGGCCTGCGGCCCGCCGATGGCGATCGTCCGCTCGGTCCACAGCTCGCCGGTGGTGAAAAGCTTGCCGATGGCAATCACGTCCTGATAATTGAGATGCCATACCTGCTTCGTCAGGCTGACCGGCTCGAGGAAATGGATATGGGTGCCCGCGAGCCCCGCCGGATGGGGGCCAGCAAAAGCGTTAAAGGTGACCTGCCCCTGCGGATGGCCGCCGAGCTTGCCTCCGCTCGCCTGGCAAACGTGGACTTTACCCGACGTTAGCCGCGTTAACACGGTTAGCCCGGCATCAAATGCCTTTCTTTCCGCCAGGATGAGAGGCTCGGGATCGGCGCTCAGCGGATTCGTGTCGATAGCCGTAACGAAAATAGCGGCAGGCGTGGTACCGGGAACGGGTGATTTACTGAAGGGACGCGTGCGCAAAGCGGTCCACAGGCCGGAATCCAATAGCTGGGCCTGAACGGTCTCGCGAGTGAGGGCTGTGAGATCCTCTGCGTCATAGCGGGCAAATTCACGCTGCTCGTCCCCTTCGAGACGAATGACCACCGCGCGGAAAACGCGGCGCTCCCCGCGATGAATGCCCACAACGGTGCCGCTGGCCGGTGCCGTGAACAGAACGCCAGGATTTTTTTTATCCTCGAAAAGCGCCTGTCCTTTAATGACGCGATCGCCCTCCTGTACCAGCATCGAGGGGCGCATCCCAACGTAGTCGTCGCCTAACAAAGCAACATGACGAATGTCAGCACCGGCTGTAACGTGCTGCTCAGGCACGCCTGCGATCGGTAAATCAAGTCCTTTTCTTATTCTAAACATGTGGTTAGCAGGTATCCGTATACATCAAACCAGAGGGGACGAATTGTAACAGTTTCCACCGCGTCGGCGGCAGTGAATCTGCCGTCCGGCGCCCCAAAGTGCGAGCCGTTACGCAAAGTTCTTAAGGCTACGGGTTTTTCATCGTTTATCGCGTAAAACTAATGTGTAAACTGACAGCGTGGCTATTGCGAAAATCTATGGCGATGCTAATGTGAGCGCTCCTGTCCAGATTAGTCTGATTTCGGGTCTCTTTTGCCGTCCTGGCAAGTTGGTTATGGTTTTATCAAGGAACTAGCAGTATGCGTAAAATCGCATTGTTCATTGCGATGCTTCTGATTCCGTGTGTGTCGTTCGCCGGGCTGCTCAGCAGCAACAGCTCCACCACGCCAATCAGCAAAGAATATAAGCAGCAGTTAATGGGATCGCCGGTTTATATTCAAATCTTCAAGGAAGAGCGCACCCTCGATCTGTTTGTGAAAATGGGCGAGACTTATCAGCTACTTGATAGCTACAAAATTTGTAACTACTCCGGCGGACTGGGGCCTAAACAGCGTCAGGGCGATTTCAAAAGCCCGGAGGGGTTCTACAACGTTCAACGTAATCAGCTGAAGCCAGACAGCCGCTTTTATAAAGCGATCAATATCGGTTTCCCAAATGCCTATGACCGTGCGCACGGCTACGAAGGTAAATACCTGATGATTCACGGTGCCTGCGTGTCAGTCGGCTGTTATGCGATGACGGATACCGGTATTGATGAGATTTTCCAGTTTGTGACCGGGGCGCTGGTATTTGGTCAGCCCAACGTACAGGTCAGCATCTACCCGTTCCGCATGACCGATGCCAACATGGCGCGGCATAAGTACTCTTACTACGCTGATTTCTGGAAACAGCTGAAGCCGGGCTATGACTACTTTGAGCAGACCCACAAGCCACCTGTGGTCTCTATCGTTGATGGCCGCTACGTGGTCAGCAAGCCGCTGAGCCACGAAGTCGTTCAGCCGCAGCTGGCGTCAAATTACGCGGTCCCCGAGGCAAAATAGTACCCACTCGCCTGGCATAATCTTTTGCCAGGTTTCGTTGCCCGTCAGCGGCTGCGTCGCAATCACGGTGACCACATCGTTTGGTGTGGTCTCTTTCTGGAAGTCTATCTCCACATCCTGGTCGAGCAGCGTCGCCACGCCAAAGGGCGCGCGTCGGGTGATCCAGAATAGATTCGTGGAGCAGAACGCCATAACGTAGCGACCGTCAGACAGCAGCATATTAAATACGCCCTTCTCGCGCAGCTCAGACGCCAGCGACGCAATGTACTTAAACACGGCGGCCATGTTGCCCGGGGTTCGCGGGTAACGTTCGGTCAGCTTGTGCAGCAGCCAGCAAAAGGCTTTTTCACTGTCGGTTTCGCCAACCGGGCGGAAATTACCGGTCTCAAGAGATTTGTAGCCCGTAAGCTGGCCGTTGTGCGCGTAGGTCCAGTTTCGTCCCCACAGCTCGCGGGTAAAGGGATGCGTGTTCTCAAGCGCCACTTCGCCGCGGTTTGCCTGGCGAATGTGGGCGATCACCGAGCGGGATTTGATCGGATAATCCTGCACCAGTTTGGCAATCGGCGAATTGAAGCTGGGTTGAGGATCTTTGAACGTGCGACACCCTTTGCCTTCGTAGAATGTGATGCCCCAGCCGTCTTTATGCGGCCCGGTTCCTCCACCGCGCTGAACCAGCCCGGTGAAACTAAAGCAGATATCGGTTGGCACATTGGCGCTCATCCCGAGCAGTTCGCACATACGTCACCTCCACAACAGCGGGGGCAAGAGTGCCCCCAGCGAAGTCTTACTTAACCATCTCTTTTTCAATCAGCTGGATCAGGATGTGGATCACTTTGATGTGAATTTCCTGAATACGGTCAGCATAACCGAAGTGCGGAACGCGGATTTCAACGTCCGCCGTGCCGTCCATTTTACCGCCGTCTTTACCGGTCAGCGTGATGACTTTCATCCCTTTTTCACGCGCGGCGGCAATCGCCTTGATCACGTTAGCGGAGTTACCGGAAGTAGAAATACCCAGCAGCACATCACCTTCACGGCCTACTGCTTCCACGTAGCGAGAGAAGACATAGTCGTAACCAAAGTCGTTGCTCACGCAGGAGATGTGGCTCACGTCAGATATCGCAATCGCCGGGTAGCCCGGACGGTTTTCACGGTAGCGCCCGGTCAGCTCCTCCGCGAAGTGCATGGCGTCGCAGTGGGAGCCACCGTTACCGCAGGACAGCACTTTACCACCCGCTTTGAAGCTGTCCGCCAGCAGAACCGCCGCGCGCTGAATGGCATGAATATTGGCATCATCTTTCAGAAAGTTAGCCAGCGTTTCCGCCGCTTCGTTCAGTTCGTTACGAATAAGATCCTGGTACATGAGGATAATCCTTCAGTATTGATGAAATAACACAGTGGAGTGTACCGGATAGCGCTAAAAGCGAGAAGCTTAAGCCATACGATTCATCGGGCGTTTTGATTTTTCGTGCCCGTCTTAACGCGAACAATGTGAACCAGGTTGTAATTATTTTGTAAACACATTGCTAAAAGAAATGCCATCAACTACAACCATATCATCACAAGTGGTCAGACCTCCTACAAGCAAGGGAGCTTTTCTTTATGATGATTTTGAGCATTATCGCAACCGTAGTTCTTATCGGTGTGCTGTTCTATCACCGCGTAAGTTTATTCCTGAGCAGCCTGATACTTCTGGCCTGGACGGCTGTGCTTGGCGTCGCAGGTCTTTGGAATATCTGGGTATTGGTTCCGCTGGCCCTTATTCTTCTGCCGCTGAATCTTACACCGATGCGTAAGTCCATGATCTCCGCACCGGTGTTTAAAGGCTTCCGTAAAGTGATGCCGCCGATGTCGCGCACGGAGAAAGAAGCAATTGATGCGGGCACCACCTGGTGGGAAGGCGATCTGTTTCAGGGCAACCCGGACTGGAAAAAGCTGCATAACTATCCGCAGCCGCGCCTGACCGCTGAAGAGCAAGCCTTTATTGATGGCCCGGTGGAAGAAGCGTGCCGCATGGCAAACGACTTCGCGATTACCCACGAAATGGCCGACCTGCCGCCGGAGCTGTGGGCCTACCTGAAAGAGCATCGCTTCTTCGCGATGATCATTAAGAAAGAGTATGGCGGTCTTGAGTTTTCCGCTTACGCGCAGTCTCGCGTGCTGCAGAAACTGGCGGGCGTGTCGGGTATCCTGGCAATTACCGTTGGCGTGCCTAACTCGTTAGGCCCGGGCGAACTGCTGCAGCACTACGGCACTGAAGAACAGAAAGATCACTACCTGCCGCGTCTGGCGCGCGGTCAGGAGATCCCATGCTTCGCATTGACCAGCCCGGAAGCGGGCTCCGATGCGGGCGCGATACCGGATACCGGCGTCGTGTGCATGGGCGAATGGCAGGGAGAGCAGGTGCTCGGTATGCGCCTGACCTGGAACAAACGTTACATTACGCTCGCCCCTATCGCGACCGTGCTGGGCCTGGCATTTAAGCTTTCCGACCCGGAAAAACTGCTGGGCGGCGCGGAAGACCTGGGCATTACCTGCGCGCTGATCCCAACCTCAACGCCGGGCGTTGAAATTGGCCGTCGCCACTTCCCGCTCAACGTGCCGTTCCAGAACGGTCCTACCCGCGGTCAGGACATCTTTGTGCCGATTGACTACATCATCGGTGGTCCAAAAATGGCCGGCCAGGGCTGGCGCATGCTGGTGGAATGTCTGTCCGTTGGCCGCGGTATTACACTGCCGTCGAACTCTACGGGCGGCCTGAAGTCCGTGGCGATGGGGATTGGCGCATACGCGCATATCCGCCGTCAGTTCAAAATCTCTATCGGCAAGATGGAAGGGATCGAAGAGCCGCTGGCGCGCATTGCGGGCAACGCCTACGTGATGGACGCCGCCGCATCGTTGATTACCTACGGCATTATGCTTGGCGAGAAACCGGCCGTGCTGTCGGCGATTGTGAAGTACCACTGCACCCACCGCGCGCAGCAGTCCATCATTGACGCAATGGATATCGCGGGTGGTAAAGGCATTATGCTCGGCGAAGGCAACTTCCTGGCGCGCGGCTACCAGGGCTCACCGATTGCCATCACCGTTGAAGGGGCAAACATCCTGACGCGCAGTATGATGATCTTCGGCCAGGGCGCCATCCGCTGCCATCCGTACGTACTTGAAGAGATGGCCGCCGCGCAGAATAACGACGTAAACGCTTTTGATAAGCTGCTGTTTAAGCATATCGGGCACGTGGGCAGCAACAAGGTGCGCAGCTTCTGGCTGGGCCTGACGCGCGGTCTTACCAGCGCGAGCCCAACCGGTGACGCGACCAAACGTTACTACCAGCACCTGAACCGCCTGAGCGCCAACCTGGCCCTGCTGTCCGACGTTTCAATGGCCGTGCTGGGCGGAAGCCTGAAACGTCGCGAGCGTATCTCTGCTCGTCTGGGCGATGTGCTGAGTCAGATCTTCCTGGCCTCGGCGGTGCTCAAGCGTTACGACGACGAAGGCCGACAGGAAGCGGATTTGCCGCTGGTACACTGGGGCGTTCAGGACGCGCTTTACCAGGCAGAACAGGCGATTGACGATCTGCTGGCGAACTTCCCGAACCGCTTTGTGGCAGGCCTTCTGCGCGCTACGATCTTCCCGACCGGCCGTCACTATCTGGCACCGTCAGATAAGCTGGATCACAAAGTGGCGAAGATCCTGCAGATACCGAGCGCAACGCGTTCACGCATTGGCCGCGGTCAGTATCTGGCACCAACCGAGCATAATCCGGTGGGCCTGCTGGAAGAGGCGCTGCGGGACGTGATGGCCGCCGACCCAATCCATCAGAAGATTTGCAAGCAGCTGGGCAAGAACCTGCCGTTTACCCGCCTGGATGAACTGGCGAAACAGGCTCTGTCTGGCGGTATCATCAGTCAGGATGAAGCGGCCGTACTGGTTAAAGCCGAAGAGAGCCGCCTGCGCAGTATTAACGTGGATGATTTCGAACCGGACGAGCTGGCAACGCAGCCGGTAAAGCTGCCGGAGAAACACCGTAAACCTGAAGCCGCGTAACGCGTTTCGCTTCTACAAACCCCGCCCTGCGCGGGGTTTTTTATTGCCTCCCATTCTGTTTATGTCGTGCTACAGTGTGAAAAAGCCGTTCTTCGAGGAGTCTGTATTGTGTCTGGTCTGAAGATTACCGTTTTGCAGCAACCTTTAGTCTGGATGGATGGCCCTGCCAACCTTCGTCATTTCGATCGTCAGCTGGAAGAGATTACCGGGCGCGATGTCATCGTTCTGCCCGAGATGTTCACCACCGGCTTCGCCATGGAAGCGGCTAAACAGTCTATGCCAGAGAAAGAGGTTGTCGCGTGGATGCACGCTAAAGCGCAGCAGACAAATGCCCTGATTGCCGGGAGCGCCGCGCTGCAAACCGAGCGCGGGCCGGTCAACCGCTTCCTGCTGGTTGAGCCGGAAGGGAAAGTACATGTTTACGACAAGCGACACCTGTTCCGCATGGCGGACGAGCATCATCATTATGAAGCAGGTAATGAGCGCATCGTCTTTGAGTGGCGCGGCTGGCGTATCCTGCCGCTGGTCTGCTATGACCTGCGCTTCCCGGTCTGGTCGCGCAACCGCAACGACTATGACCTGGCGCTGTACGTTGCCAACTGGCCTTCCCCGCGCTCTCTGCACTGGCAGGCGCTGCTGGTAGCGCGCGCCATTGAAAATCAGGCCTACGTGGTGGGCTGTAACCGCGTCGGAACCGACGGCAATGGACATCACTATCGCGGCGACAGCCGGGTAATAAATCCTCAGGGTGAAATTATTGCCACCGCCGAACCGCATCAGGCCACGCGAATTGATGCGGAGCTGTCGATGACGGCGCTGAGAGAGTATCGGGAGAAATTTCCGGCCTGGCAGGATGCTGACCCGTTTAGCATCGGCTAAACCAAAGCCGGGCGTCGCTTGCGTCTGGCCCGGCATGTGCGTGACGTAATATTTTTATAAGATGAAAACGACGAAGGCCTGAATCATTTCTGATTCAGGCCTTCTGAATAGTGGCGGAACGGACGGGACTCGAACCCGCGACCCCCTGCGTGACAGGCAGGTATTCTAACCGACTGAACTACCGCTCCACTGTTCCCGTTTGGGGAACGATGCGAATATTACGGTCTGCCTCTGAACTCGTCAACGCTTTTTCTCACGATTTGAATCGTTTGCTGTAAAAATCGCCCAAACGGTGATTTTACACACACATATGCACGCTTTACGCGCGCCACATGCAGCTTCCGCCCTTCTTCTGCACGAGATCCAGGCGCGATTCATGGTCGAGCAGCTCGGCGTCGCTGGCTAAAACCACCCGGAGACGGCTTGCCTGCCGGACAATGCGCTGAATACCCGCTTCGCCCTGGGTCTGCTGCGATTCATTCTCCATGCTGAATTTCATCGACGTCTGCCCGCCGGTCATAGTCAGATAGACATCCGCAAGGATCTGGGCATCGAGCAACGCGCCGTGCAGCGTTCGCTTGGTGTTGTCTATTTCGTAGCGCGAGCAAAGCGCATCGAGGCTGTTACGCTTGCCGGGGAACATCTTCCTCGCCAGCGCCAGGCTATCCGTGACCTTACAGAAGGTGTTTGTCTTCGGAATATCACGATTGAGCTTGCTGAACTCATAGTCCATAAAGCCGATATCGAACGATGCGTTATGGATGACAAGCTCTGCGCCTCTGATGTATTCCAGAAATTCATCCGCGACGTCCGCAAAGGTCGGCTTATCGAGCAAGAACTCATCGGCAATACCGTGAACGCCAAAAGCCTCCGGGTCCACCAGCCGGTCGGGCTTGAGGTAAACATGGAAGTTGTTTCCCGTAAGACGGCGGTTCACCACTTCAACAGCACCGATCTCAATGATCTTATGCCCTTCATAGTGCGCGCCAATTTGGTTCATACCGGTGGTTTCGGTATCGAGAACAATCTGGCGAGTTATTGCTGTGCTCATAGCGGTCATTTATGTCAGACTTATCGTTTAACTGATCGTTTCAAATACAGGAAGTCTACCAGAGATGCGTAAACAGGTAGAAATTTTCACCGATGGATCTTGCCTGGGTAACCCAGGGCCCGGTGGCTATGGCGCCATTATGCGCTATCGTCAGCATGAAAAAACCTTTAGCGAAGGCTATTTTCTGACGACCAACAACCGCATGGAGCTGATGGCGGCAATTGTCGCGCTCGAAGCGCTTAAGGAGCACTGCGACGTTACGCTGAGCACCGATAGCCAGTACGTGCGTCAGGGAATAACGCAGTGGATCCATAACTGGAAAAAACGCGGCTGGAAAACGGCAGAGAAAAAGCCGGTTAAGAACGTCGACCTGTGGAAGCGTCTTGATGCGGCCTTAGGCCAGCACGAAATCAAATGGGAGTGGGTAAAAGGCCACGCCGGGCACCCTGAAAACGAGCGTTGCGACGAACTGGCGCGTGCGGCGGCCTCTAATCCCGCGCACGAAGACGTTGGCTACCAGCCTGAATCCTGATCGCGGTGTTTATACTGCCGCGTAGCGCCAACGGTCTGACGAAGTTGCGATTTCGATTTAGACTGTTTCATTGGGTTAAGCGTAAGAGGGATCGTCCGCTTGCGCGCCACAATAAACTGCATGCAGCCCAGCGCGGGCAAATGCGTGCTGAGCAGCAGGCCGCCCTGCCGCGTCCAGGGAAGGACCTGGAAACCACCACAGTAAAGCACCTCAAAATTCAACAGTGAAAGCCAGTCTAGCTGGCGCATCATCGAAAACATTCTGCTGTTGTAGGGCGCTTTGCGGCGCAGCACGGGAACCAGCTTACGCAAGCCCATCAAACTCAAAGGATTAAAACCGCTGATCACCAGCCAGCCGTCGTCAATCAGAACCCGATCGGCTTCACGCAGAAGTCGATGGGGATCGCTGCACCAGGGCAAGGTATGGGCGAGCAGGCATGCATCAACGGATTTTTCAGCAAAAGGCAAATGCAGCGGGTCAGCGACCACCTGAACGGGTAATCCGCCAAGCGAGACATTGACCTGATGAGAGATAGCGCAGCTTTCAGTATTGATTTCTGCGCTGAGGTTGCCAATCTTAAGCAGGTGAAAACCGTACATTTTTGCGAGCCAGGGTTTAAGCTGGAGTTCAAGCGCCTCGCGATAGTATTCACCCCAGGGCAGCTCAGCCCAACGTTCCGGTGCTGCGACAGCCTGAGGTATCCTTGCCGGTTTCATCAACACATCCGCCACGTTGTAAGAGGTAATGTATGAATCTTATCAGTATTCCAGCCTTTCAGGACAACTACATCTGGGTTTTATCTGACGATGAGAAACGCTGCATCATTGTCGATCCGGGTGAATCAGCGCCCGTATTACACGCGATCAATGAAAATGGCTGGATACCTGAAGCCATTCTTTTAACGCATCACCATAACGATCATGTCGGTGGTGTTTCCGATTTAGTCGCTAAATTTCCACATATCGCGATTTATGGGCCCGCTGAGACACAAAATAAGGGTACAACGCAAGTAGTCAAAGAGGGCGAAACTATCCACATACGTCAGTGGGATTTTTCCGTAATTGCCACCCCTGGTCACACTTCTGGACATCTCTGTTTCTACAGTAAACCTTATCTTTTTTGCGGTGACACGCTGTTTTCAGGCGGTTGCGGAAGGCTGTTTGAGGGTGCGCCAGAGCAAATGTATCAATCTTTACAAAAGATTAATGCACTTCCCGATGATACCGTCATATGTTGCGCACATGAGTATACATTAGGGAATATGAAGTTTTCCGCCAGCATCTTACCTGACGATTCCGCGATTCAGGATTATTACCAGAAAGTGAAGGAGTTACGTGCAAAAAACCAAAAAACACTGCCCGTAATTCTGAAAAACGAGCGTAAAATAAATTTATTTTTACGAACTGATGATATTGATTTAATTAACAAAATTAACCAAGAAACAAATTTGCAACAACCAGAGGCACGATTTGCATGGTTAAGGTCAAAGAAAGATAACTTCAGATAAATGCGGGTTGCCTTTTCAAAATTTCGCCGTTATCATCGCTCGTCTTTTAAGCAACTATTGACACACACATGAAGGCAAAAGCGATATTACTCGCCTCTGTCCTGCTTGTCGGTTGCCAGGCGCAAAACGCCAGTAACGTACAACAGCACGCACAGAGCCTTTCTGCAGCTGGTCAAGGGGAAGCAGGGAAGTTTGCAAGTTCGGCACGATGGTTGGACGATGGGACAACATTCGCGCAGGAACAGAACTTGTGGACCTCTATTGGCGACGAGCTAAAGATGGGAATTCCGGAAAACAGCCGGATTCGCGAACAGAAACAGAAGTATCTAAGAAATAAGAGCTATCTCCACGATGTAACGTTACGGGCAGAGCCGTATATGTACTGGATAGCCGGGCAGGTTAAGAAACGTAACATGCCTATGGAGCTGGTACTCCTACCCATAGTGGAGAGCGCTTTTGACCCACACGCAACGTCTGGCGCCAATGCCGCAGGTATTTGGCAGATCATTCCGAGCACAGGGCGCAATTATGGTTTGAAACAGACCCGCAGTTACGATGCGCGTCGCGATGTTGTCGCCTCAACGACAGCGGCTCTCGACATGATGCAACGTCTGAACAAGATGTTTGACGGCGACTGGTTGTTAACGGTCGCAGCATATAACAGCGGTGAAGGTCGCGTAATGAAGGCAATGAAAGCGAATAAAGCGCGTGGTAAGTCCACCGATTTTTGGTCGCTTTCACTGCCACAGGAAACGAAGATCTACGTACCCAAGATGCTGGCCCTGAGTGATATTCTCAAGAACAGCAAGCGTTACGGTGTGCAACTGCCAACACCAGACGAAAGTCGTGCACTGGCGCGCGTTCGCCTCAGCAGTCCAGTTGATATTCAACAGGTCGCTGATATGACGGGTATGTCGGTTAGTAAGCTTAAAACCTTTAATGCCGGTGTTAAAGGCTCAACGCTGGGGGCGAGCGGCCCGCAGTATGTAATGGTCCCGCAGAAACATGCTGACCAGTTACGCGAGTCTTTAGCTTCTGGTGAGATTGCTGCGGTTCAGTCAACGCTGATCGCCGATACCTCACCGGTAAGCAGCCGCAGCTATAAGGTCCGTTCGGGTGATACGCTTTCGGGCATTGCTTCACGTCTAGGCGTGAACAGTAAAGATCTGCAGCAGTGGAACAATCTGCGCGGTTCTAGCCTGAAAGTCGGTCAAACGCTAACGGTTGGCGCAGGTAGCAGTGCGCAGCGTCTCGCCCGAAACAGCGATAGCATTACCTATCGCGTACGCAAGGGTGATTCGCTGTCCAGTATCGCTAAACGACACGGCGTGAACATCAAGGATGTGATGCGCTGGAATCATGATACTGACAACCTACAGCCGGGCGACCAGCTAACGCTGTTTGTGAAAAACAACGCTACGCCGGATTCCTGATCGTTAGACCTAATGTTAAAAGGCACCGATTCCCCTCGGTGCCTTTTTGCTTTATCCCGCTTTGTACGCTTCTGCCATGAGGGTATCACTGGTAAAGGAGCCATCATCCTGCAGCTCAAAGTATTTCTTCACCTCCGCAGATGCACTTTCCTGATACAGCCGAATAGCCTTGCTTAACGCTTCCGGCGTCCGCATGCGGGCGATCCATGAGCTGAACTCAAGCGGCAGACGGTCCGTGATGAATGAATGCGATATCAATCCTGCTTCGGTGATAAACGTTAACCACTCCCCGCTTGAGTAGTTTTGTACGTGCGACGTGTCGCGCAGCGCCTCAACCGTCTGCAGCCAGATGTTTCGAACCGGATGGCCCGGAGACATTACATCCATAATGATGAAGAGCCCGCCGGGCTTGAGAACGCGTTTTACCTCACGCAGCGCCTGTCCAACATCGTGCCAGTGGTGCGCGGAGTAGCGGCTGATGACAATGTCAAAAGATGCATCGGCAAAAGGTAACGACTCGGCGTAGCCCTGACACGTCGCTACGTTACTCAGCCCTTTGTCTTTAGCCGCCTCTCTGACAACGTCCAGCATTTGGCTCGACAAGTCGTACGCCGTTACCTGCTCTACATGCTGCGCAGCCGTAAAGCTGGCGTGCCCTGCCCCGCAGCCTAAATCCAGCAGATGAGCCTGCGGGAATACAGACAGGCGTTCACCAAGACGCGCCAGGTCACGCCCGGAGGCATGAACTGCGCTGCTCAGATAAGCGCTTGCCTGAGAGCCAAACTGTTTTTCTACGTTGTCATGATGGGAATGTGTCGTTGTCGTCATTGTGCTGTCCTTTTGTTGGTTAAAAAATTAAGGGCAGCACCGCGAGCCGGTCTGCCCCACGGCAGACCTGACACACCATTATTTATCAGGTTTGCCGGGACTAAATTCGACGAGTAGCGGATTGTGATCGGAGGCGCGCGTTACCAGTACGGAGGCGTCATGCACGCTCAAGCCACGATAAAAGACAAAATCAAGAGGACGACCAAAGGCTTTTTTGCGATGGTCGTCGGTAAAGCGAACTTCACGCAGGGACATTTCGCGCGCAAAGCGATACAGCGCGTTCATGCGTGGGCGGCTCCAGGCGTTAAAATCTCCGGCCATAATTATGGGACCGCTGTGATGCGCAATCTGGTCGCCAATAGGAAGTAACTGCTTACTATACACATCAACGCCCAGGCTGAAGTTTACCGCATGGATATTTACCACCATCAGCAGGCGGCTGTCTGGCAGAGGATAAACGGTTACCAGCGCGGATTTTGCGAGGCGCAGCAGCGGCTCGCGTTCGCGCAATGGGCAGCAATAGACGGGATGTGCAGAAGAAAGTGTCATCACCCCAGAAGGATGTTGCGGTAAGACGAATGCGGGCACCTGATCGGCAGCGAGATAATTCGTTGTCGCAAACCGTACCAGTTCAGGGGTTGTTTGCGCCTCCTGTAACAGTACAAGATGCGCATCTTTGCCAAAGTTTTTCAGCACGGACAACCAGTCGGCGCGCTGCTGCTTAAAAATGTTCCACACCAGCACGCGAATTTTTTCATCGCTGCTTAACGGGGCGCCGGCGGGTAATGCCTGGCTAAGGCTTGCAAACGACCCCGGAGGTAAAATCCTCTCCGCGGGTAATCCGGCAACATAGCGCATGGCATAGGTATTTTTTCGCACTTTTGGAAACAACCTCTATAGCAATGAACCAGCCCGGAAAACGGACTGGTTCTACTGTTATAGGGGCTTTATGCTTCACTTTCAACGCAATTTCTAAGAAACCGCTTTCCAGTTTTGTAAGCAAGCACTTGCTGCGTTTTAATTGAGGGCAATACGCGCGGGTTTATCAAGGCGGCCACTCAGGCCAATCAGCAGTAATGCCACAAGCACGATGACTGCGCCAATCCACGGCGTTTGTGCAAGGCCGAAATGCTCTACCGTTTGTCCACCGACGATGGAGCCCAGAGCAATACCAATATTAAACGCTGCAATGTTAAGCCCTGAAGCCACGTCTACCGCATTTGGCGCGTAAAGCTCGGCTTTCTGCACGACGTAAACCTGCAGGCCTGGCACGTTACCAAAGGCAAATATTCCCATTACCAGTACCGTAGCCAGAGCAGCATATTGCATGGATGCGGTGAACTGGAAGATCGTCAGCAGCACAACCAGAGCTGCAAAGATAAATTTCAGCGCAGGGACCGCTCCATGTTTATCAGCCAGCCTGCCGCCCCAGATATTGCCAATCGCCACTGAGATGCCGTATCCCAGCAGGATCCAGCTCACCGCGTTGGAAGAGAACCCAGCGAGATCCTGCATCATCGGGGCCAGGAAGGTGAAAGCCGTGAACACGCCGCCGTATCCTAGCGCGGTTACCGCGTAGATGAGCAGCAGGCGTGGATGAGTCAAAACGTGGAGCTGTTCTTTAAGGCTGGCACTCGCACGGCTCGGTATACTGGAAGGCACCAGCAGCAGGCTTGCAACGAGCGCAATAACGCCCAGCAATGACACTGCGAGGAACGTCTCGCGCCAGCCAAAATGCTGGCCAATAAAGGTGCCGAGCGGTACGCCGGTCACCAGCGCAACGGTAAGACCGCCAAACATAATGGCAATGGCCGATGCGGCTTTCTCTTTCGGGACCAGACTCGTTGCAATGGTAGAGCCAATTGAGAAAAAGACGCCGTGTGCAAGGCCGGTTAACAACCGCGCAATGACCAGCGTGGTGTAGTCGGGTGCCTGCCATGCAATGACATTCCCCACAGTAAACAACACCATCAGAGCAACCAGCAGCTGTTTGCGTGGAAAGCGCCCGGTCAGCGCCGTCAGCACGGGGGCACCAGCTGCAACGCCAAGTGCGTAGATAGAGACCAATAGCCCGGCAGAGGGCAAAGAGATGGCGAGCCGATCGGCAATCGTAGGAATAAGGCCCACGATCACAAATTCAGTTGTACCGATAGCAAAAGCACTGATTGTCAGGGCCAGTAGCGCCAGTGGCATAACATACTCCGTATTCAGAATTAAGATGACAGGCAGTATGCGCCGGTGCTTAAATAACAAAAATGGTCAAAATATCAATTTAATTTTGCGGGTGGTGCAATAATGAAGGCGACCTCTGAAGAGTTAACGATCTTTGTTGCCGTTGTCGAAAGCGGTAGTTTTAGCCGCGCAGCGGAACAGCTGGGACAGGCTAATTCGGCCGTTAGCCGCTCGGTGAAAAAGCTGGAATCCAAGCTGGGTGTGAGTTTACTCAATAGGACAACGCGCCAGCTGAGCCTGACGGAAGAAGGTGAGCGCTATTTTCGGCGCGTACAATCGGTCCTGCAGGAGATGGCTGCCGCCGAAACCGAAATTATTGAGTCGCGTAACACGCCGCGCGGTCTCCTGCGAATCGATGCGGCAACGCCTGTCGTTTTGCATTTTCTGATGCCGCTGATTAAACCCTTCCGTGAACGGTATCCGGAGATGACGCTCTCATTGGTTTCTTCTGAGACATTTATTAATTTGATTGAAAGAAAAGTCGACGTGGCGATTAGGGCGGGAACATTAACTGATTCAAGCTTACGCGCGCGCCCGCTGTTTACCAGCTATCGGAAAATCATCGCATCTCCGGAGTATATCGCCCAGTTTGGAAAACCAGTGACGGTTGAAGAGCTCAAGCAGCATCTTTGCCTTGGCTTTACCGAGCCTTCATCGCTCAATACCTGGCCTGTTGCGTGTCACGACGGACAGCTGCATGAGATTCAGTGCGGGCTGTCTTCCAATAGCGGTGAAACGCTCAAGCAGCTGTGCCTGGAAGGGAATGGGATTGCCTGTTTATCTGATTATATGATTGATAAGGAAATAGCCCGCGGTGAACTAGTGGAGTTGATGGCTGAGCAACGTTTGCCGGTAGAAATGCCTTTTAGCGCGGTATATTACAGCGACAGGGCCGTAAGCACGCGCATTCGCGCATTTATCGACTTCCTGAGCGAGCATATAAAAACAGCTCCTGAAGGAGCTGTGAGAGGGTTTTAGCATACAGAGGGGATTACATGTTAATCCCAGTTTGGCGCCAGTCCTTCCGGGCTCACCAGGCGATCGTTGCGATCCAGTTCAGCGATCGCTTTTTTATCGTCGTCATCCAGCTTAAGCTCAAGCGCTAACAGGTTACTGGCCATGTTTTCGCGTTTGGTTGAGGATGGGATAACTGCATAACCTTCCCCCATTGCCCATGCCAGAATGACCTGAGCAGCCGTCGCGCTGTGCTTATCTGCGATACGTGCAATTACCTCGTCCTTCAGCGCTTTACCATAGGCCAGCGTCATATAAGAAGTGATATGTATACCATGCTGATTTGCCCACTCGACCACTTTACGATTTTGCAGATATGGTGACAGTTCGATCTGGTTAGTGGCAATATTCTCTACGCCAACTGCCGCAACTGCTTTTTCCATCAGCGGAATAGTGAAGTTGGAGATCCCGATTTTACGCGTTAGCCCCTGCTTTTTCGCTTCCAGCAGTGCCTGCATAAACTCTTCAACCGAAACCGCATCGTTAGGTGATGGCCAGTGGATAAGGGTAAGATCCACGTAGTCGGTACGCAGTTTTTTCAGGCTCTCTTTCAAACTTGGGATCAGCTTGTCCTTACTGAGGTTCTCAATCCAGATCTTTGTGGTGATAAAAAGCTCGTTACGCGGTACACCACTTTCTTCAATTGCCTGACCAACGGCCGCTTCGTTCTCATAGATTTGCGCTGTATCAATGGCGCGGTAGCCTAGGTCAAGTGCAGTTTTTACTGATGTGATAACAACATCATCTTTCAGGCGGAAGGTACCGAGACCAAATGCAGGGATAGCCATATTATTCCTCGTTAATCATAGTATTTGCGTTATGAGGAAGATTATCGCTGGTACGGTTATGCCGAAAAAGGGCATAAAATGCAGAGGATATTTGCTAATTTAGCAAAAATTATAAAGCGGATAAGAAAAAGCCCTGAGCGTTAACTCAGGGCTTTTAATAAGTGGCGGAACGGACGGGACTCGAACCCGCGACCCCCTGCGTGACAGGCAGGTA
>NZ_QBJD02000007.1 GCF_003057745.1 Enterobacter sp. RIT418 | reverse complement strand
GGGAGAGGGCTAGGGTGAGGGGTTGCTGTTTATACCGCGGTTTGGAAGATCACCCCGTCGGCCTTCTCGGTGTACTGAGAGAGCTGGTCGAAGTTCAGATAGCGATAGGTATCCACCGCCGTCTTATCAACCTGCGCGACGAAGGTCTGATACTCTTCCGGCGTTGGCAGCTTGCCAATCAGCGCCGCAACCGCCGCCAGCTCCGCTGAGGCCAGGAAGACGTTAGCTCCCGTACCTAAACGGTTAGGGAAGTTACGGGTAGAGGTAGAGACCACCGTCGCACCGTCCGCCACGCGCGCCTGGTTGCCCATACACAGGGAACAGCCAGGGATTTCGATACGCGCACCGCTTTTGCCAAACACGCTGTAGTAGCCTTCTTCGGTCAGCTGCGCCGCGTCCATACGGGTTGGCGGAGCTACCCACAGGCGGGTTGGCAGCTGGCCTTTGTGGGTATCCAGCAGCTTGCCGGCCGCGCGGAAGTGGCCGATGTTGGTCATGCAGGAGCCGATAAACACTTCGTCGATCTTCTCGCCCTGAACCTCGGACAGCGGACGCGCGTCGTCCGGATCGTTTGGCGCACACAGGATTGGCTCTTTGATGTCCGCCAGATCGATGTCGATCACCGCCGCATACTCTGCGTCAGCGTCGGCTTCCAGCAGCTGCGGATCGGCCAACCATTTTTCCATCCCCTGGATACGGCGCTCCAGCGTACGACGGTCACCGTAGCCCTCTGCAATCATCCACTTCAGCAGCACGATGTTGGAGGTCAGGTACTCTTCGATTGGCGCTTTGTTCAGCTTGATGGTACAGCCCGCGGCGGAACGCTCGGCGGAGGCATCGGTCAGCTCGAACGCCTGCTCCACCTTCAGGTCCGGCAGACCTTCAATCTCCAGAATGCGGCCAGAGAAGATGTTTTTCTTCCCTTTCTTCTCAACGGTCAGCAGGCCCTGTTTAATCGCATACAGCGGGATCGCATGAACAAGGTCGCGCAGGGTGATGCCCGGCTGCATTTTGCCTTTGAAGCGCACCAGCACGGACTCCGGCATATCCAGCGGCATCACGCCGGTCGCTGCGGCAAACGCCACCAGACCTGACCCGGCCGGGAAGGAGATCCCGATTGGGAAGCGGGTATGGGAGTCGCCGCCGGTGCCCACGGTATCCGGCAGCAGCATGCGGTTCAGCCAGGAGTGGATTACGCCGTCGCCAGGACGCAGGGAAACGCCGCCGCGGTTCATGATGAAGTCCGGCAGCGTATGATGCGTGGTGACGTCAACCGGCTTCGGATAGGCCGCGGTGTGGCAGAAGGACTGCATCACCAGATCGGAAGAGAAGCCCAGGCACGCCAGGTCCTTCAGCTCGTCGCGAGTCATTGGGCCGGTGGTGTCCTGAGAGCCTACTGAGGTCATCTTCGGCTCGCAGTACGCGCCCGGACGCACGCCCGCTACGCCGCACGCGCGGCCGACCATTTTCTGCGCCAGCGAGTAGCCGCGGCTGCTTTCCGCCACGTCCTTCGCCTGACGGAACACGTCAGAGTGCGGCAGCCCCAGCACTTCACGCGCCTTGGTGGTCAGGCCGCGGCCGATGATCAGCGGGATACGGCCACCGGCGCGCACTTCGTCGATCAGCACGTCGGTTTTCAGCTCGAAGCTGGCAAGCAGTTCGTTGGTTTCGTGGTTACGCACTTCACCTTTGAACGGGTAAACGTCAATCACGTCTCCCATGTTCAGGTTGCTTACGTCCACTTCAATCGGCAGCGCGCCCGCATCTTCCATGGTGTTGAAGAAGATAGGTGCAATTTTGCCGCCAAGGCACAGGCCGCCGCCGCGCTTGTTCGGCACGTGCGGAATATCGTCGCCCATGAACCACAGCACGGAGTTTGTCGCGGACTTACGGGAAGAGCCGGTGCCCACAACGTCACCCACGTAGGCCAGCGGGAAGCCTTTCTTCTGCAGCGCTTCGATCTGCTTGATTGGGCCTACGGCACCAGGCTGATCCGGCTCAATGCCTTCACGGGCGTTTTTCAGCATCGCCAGGGCGTGCAGAGGGATATCCGGGCGGGACCATGCGTCCGGCGCCGGAGAGAGGTCGTCGGTATTGGTTTCACCGGTAACTTTAAAGACGGTAACGGTGATCTTTTCAGCCAGAGCTGGACGGTTCAGGAACCATTCGGCATCGGCCCAGGACTGCATCACCTGCTTCGCGTAGACGTTGCCCGCTTTGGCTTTTTCTTCCACATCGTAGAAGTTATCGAACATCAGCAGCGTAGAAGAGAGCGCTTTGGCGGCAATCGGCGCCAGCTTGTCGTTATCCAGCGCGTCAATCAGCGGGTGAATGTTGTAGCCGCCCTGCATGGTGCCGAGCAGTTCAATCGCTTTTTCAGGAGTGACCAGCGGGGAGGTTGCTTCGCCTTTAGCAACGGCGGCAAGGAATCCGGCTTTAACGTAGGCAGCTTCATCTACGCCAGGCGGTACGCGATTGATCAGCAGATCTAACAGGAATTCTTCTTCGCCCTTGGGCGGGTTCTTCAGCAGCTCGACGAGCGCGGCCATTTGGGTTGCATCTAAAGGTTTGGGTACAATTCCCTCGGCGGCACGTTCTGCTACGTGCTTACGGTATTCTTCTAGCACGACGGTTCTCCTCGCTCTCATTGTCAATTGCGGCCGGCGTTCTCTTCACGCTCCTGTGAGACAGCAGTTTGTAGGGTAAATGCCCGATACCGCGTCGGGCAGCATAGCAGGATTTCTGCACAGTGTTAATCCGTTTACAAAAAAGCAACATTAAATGATTTGCTGAATCGTTAAGGATGGTATAGCGGGCAGGTAAGACGAATGGTCGCGACAAAATCCAGTCAACAGCGATGCGCGGAATCCCCTCACTGGCAATATCATTGTGTAATAAATGCACACACTCTTTATCCGGACGCATCGGGTAAATTCCCAACAAAAGCTAAAACTGTAAATGACGGGTGAATGATACTCGCGGCAATTAAAACGCCTCACGGCACGGTACGGGTCTCGTTGGAGCCATTCTATGAAGTTGCCTTTTAAGCCACACCTGCTCGTTCTCCTGTGCAGCACCGGACTCTTTGCCGCCTCGGGCGTGATGTTCGTCAAAAGCCGCGCCACCGAAACGCCCGCGCCAGTTTCTCAGCAGCAGCCTGCCCCACCGGCCGCGCCGCCTGCACCGGTTATCGCCCCGACCTACACTGCGGCACAGCTGGACCAGTGGACGGCGCCGATTGCGCTCTACCCGGACGCGCTCCTGTCACAGATCCTGATGGCCTCAACCTATCCGTCAAACGTGATTCAGGCCGCGCAGTGGTCGCAGGACAATCCAAAACTGCAGGGCGATGCGGCGATCCAGGCGGTTTCCAGCCAGCCGTGGGATGCCAGCGTGAAGTCGCTGGTGGCTTTCCCGCAGCTGATGTCGCTGCTGGGCGGCAATCCGGAATGGGTGCAGAACCTGGGCAACGCGTTTCTTGCCCAGCCAAAAGACGTGATGGACTCCGTGCAGCGGCTGCGCGCGCTGGCGCAGCAAACCGGTGCGCTGAAATCGTCGCCACAGCAGACGGTAAGCGTGGAGAAAAAATCGGCGCCAGTCCAAAGCACAACAGCCGCTGCGATAGCACCTGCCAGCCCGACGATTATAAAAATCGAACCTGCCGATCCTCAGGTTGTTTACGTACCGACCTATAATCCGTCCACTGTCTACGGAGCATGGCCAAACGCCAGCTACCCTCCGGTGTACCTGCCGCCCTCTCCCGGCGAGCAGTTCAGCAATAGCTTTGTGAACGGGCTGGGCTTCAGCCTCGGGGTTGCCACCACGTACGCGCTGTTTAGCAATATCGACTGGGACGACGATGACCATCACCATGATGATGACCACCACCATGACGACTATCACCACGATGGTTACACCCATAACGGCGATAACATCAATATCAATGTGAATAATTTCAACAAGATCACGGGCGAGCACCGCACGGACAACACTATGCTCTGGCAGCACAATCCTGGCTACCGTAACGGCGTACCTTACCCCAACGGTAAGGTCGCCAGCCAGTTTCATCCAACGAGCACGCCCACGGGGCTGAGCGCCACGCCGCATCAGGCGGCCAGTCGCGACAGCCAGCGGCAGGCGGCGATGGCGCAGGTGCAAAAGTCGACGGGGAAATCGCTTTCACAGCTCCAGGCTACCCGACCTTTGCAGCATCAGCCATCCAGTCAGCAGCTTAAGCAGATTTCGCAGCGAAATAACTTCCGCGGCTACGACGCTGCGAAACCGCACGCGCTCTCCGGCGAAACGCACGGACAGCATGCCCTTCAGCCCTCCTCGCTGCAGCACCAGACGTTCAGGGCCAATGCCCTCAGCGGGAACGAAAGCCGCGCGGCAAGCTGGCGTGCCCAGCAGCAGCGCGGCCTGCAAAGCCGGCAGCTCGCTACGCATATATCGCAGCATCCGTTACCGGCCGCGCGGCCTTTACCTCATGACATTCGCCATCGTTAAGAGAGCTAACATGAAGATGACTTTACTCAGCGGTGTGGCGCTGTTCATGGCATCCACCGTCGCCGTGGCGCAACAGCAGTTCAGCACGCCTGAACAAGCTACCGATGCCTTAACGCAGGCCATCAGCGAGCAGAATGAAGGTGCGATGGGAAATCTGCTTGGTGAAAACTGGCGCAACGTTCTGCCGCCGGAGGGCGTTGACCCCGAAGCCGTCGCCCGGTTCCTGCGCGACTGGAAGGTGAAACACACCACGATTGTGAGCGGCGACACGGCGCACCTGATTGTGGGCGAGAACGCCTGGCAGCTGCCGATCCCCGTCGTGAAAACGTCAAACGGCTGGCAGTTTGATATGCAGCAGGCCGCGGACGAAATTTTGACGCGCGAAATCGGGCGCAACGAGCTTGCCGCCATCGAAGCGCTGCATGCCTACGTGGACGCCCAGCAAAGCTATTTCGCCCTCAACCAGACCTACGCGGCGAAAATCGTCAGCTCGAAGGGGAAAAAAGATGGCCTTTACTGGCCCGTATCGCCCGGCGAAGCGCCCAGCCCGCTGGGGCCTGCGTTTAGCCCGCCAGAGCCTGGCGCAGGCTATCACGGTTATCGATTCAAGATCCTGCCTGATAGGCACGGCTTTGCAATGGTCGCCTGGCCGGTCAGCTACGGACAGACGGGGGTGATGAGCTTTGTGGTTAATCAGAGCGACAGGGTATACGAGACAAATTTGGGCAGCGATACCGCGCAAAAAGCGCAGGCGTTAGCCGCATTCAGCCCTGATAGTGCCTGGCAGCCCGTCGCGCCGTAAAGCATTAACGTGAAGGCCGGATAAGGCTTCCCTCTATCCGGCCATTTTATTACAGAATATTGGCAACCGATTTTGCCAGCTGCGCTTCAAGCACCGGCTTCGCCTCTTCAAACTTCAGGTTCACCTTGTTGGCGTTCGACACCACGCGGGTCTGGTACTTCGCGCGATCGCCCTGCTCGCTGCTGGTCTGCAGCTTCACGCCGGACGTCCCCTGACGCAGCGCCGCGATGTTGTCAGTGGTCACTTTCGCCTTGCTGCGCTCGGAAATCTGCAGATCGGTGACCATGGTGTAGTTCACATCTTCTACCATCGCATCCGCCGCCATGCCGATCAGGCCTGCCGCCAGGCCCACGCCCAGGGCGGCACCGGAGGAGTTGCTGTTGTACGCAGTGATACCGGCACCCAGCGCGGCGCCCACGGCGGCACCTTCATAGCCGGTTTTCAGGAAGCCCTGCGCTTCGCGAAGGTCCATTTTGTCCGCTTTCAGCACGTTCGCCTGCACCCAGTAGTAGGCGCTGTCGGGAGAACTGGTCACCTTATAGCCCTTCGCCGTCAGCTCGTTCGCCAGCTGAGCCTGCAGGTTGCTCATGTCTTTATCAGAGGTATTTTTCACCTGAATGTAGACCGTTTTTTCGCTGGAAGGCTCCAGCCAGACGGTTTCGCTCATCTGGGTTTTAACTTCCAGATTACGTTTCTTCACCGCGGTGGTCATTGCCCCGCATCCGGCCAGCGTCATCGTCGCTGCCACTAAGCCAACTACCGCTACTTTCTTAAAAGACATATGTTTTCCTTTGCCTGGTAATAATAATCCGGCGCATCATAACGATGAGCCGATCAACCAACAATGTAAGAAAATGTTATCGGCAGCGATGAGGGGATTTTTAGGAAAATATCAAGGATATAGCGACCAAATCAGGTAGTTTACAGGCAAAAAAAAACGCCTCCGAAGAGGCGTTATCATCAGGCTCAAGAAACTTATTTCTTCTTCGCTTTCGCGTTTGGCAGGTCGGTGATGCTGCCTTCAAACACTTCTGCCGCCAGGCCCACGGACTCGTGCAGAGTTGGGTGAGCGTGGATGGTCAGCGCGATGTCTTCCGCGTCGCAGCCCATTTCGATCGCCAGGCCGATTTCACCCAGCAGCTCGCCGCCGTTGGTGCCGACAATCGCACCACCGATTACGCGGTGAGTCTCTTTGTCGAAGATCAGCTTGGTCACGCCATCTGCACAATCGGACGCGATAGCACGGCCAGAAGCCGCCCACGGGAAGGTGGCCGTTTCATAGCTGATGCCTTTCTCTTTCGCTTCTTTCTCGGTCAGACCAACCCATGCCACTTCTGGCTCGGTGTAGGCGATAGATGGGATCACTTTCGGGTCGAAGTAGTGCTTCATGCCGGCGATAACTTCTGCGGCAACGTGACCTTCGTGAACGCCTTTGTGCGCCAGCATTGGCTGACCGACGATATCGCCGATAGCAAAGATGTGCGGCACGTTGGTGCGCAGCTGCTTGTCAACGCGGATAAAGCCACGGTCGTCCACTTCCACGCCAGCAGCGCCAGCGTTGAGGTTTTTACCGTTCGGCACGCGGCCGATAGCCACCAGCACGGCGTCGTAACGCTGTGGTTCAGCAGGCGCTTTTTTGCCTTCCATGGAAACGTAAATACCGTCTTCTTTCGCTTCAACGGCAGTCACTTTGGTTTCCAGCATCAGGTTGAATTTCTTGCTGATGCGCTTGGTGAAGACTTTAACGATGTCTTTGTCTGCGGCCGGGATAACCTGGTCGAACATTTCAACCACGTCGATCTCTGAACCCAGCGCATGGTACACGGTACCCATTTCCAGACCGATGATACCGCCGCCCATAACCAGCAGACGCTTAGGAACGGTTTTCAGCTCCAGCGCATCGGTGGAATCCCACACGCGCGGATCTTCATGAGGAATGAACGGCAGTTCGATTGGGCGAGAGCCTGCGGCGATGATCGCGTTGTCGAAGTTAATCACGGTTTTGCCGTTTTCGCCTTCCACTTCCAGGGTGTTCGCGCCGGTAAATTTACCCAGACCGTTAACCACTTTGACCTTACGGCCTTTCGCCATACCGGCCAGACCGCCGGTCAGCTGAGTGATAACTTTCTCTTTCCAGGTACGAATTTTGTCGATATCGGTTTTCGGCTCGCCGAAGACGATACCGTGTTCAGCCAGCGCTTTGGCTTCTTCGATCACTTTCGCGACGTGCAGCAGCGCTTTAGAAGGGATACAGCCGACGTTCAGACAGACACCGCCGAGGGTGCTGTAACGTTCTACGATGACGGTTTCCAGACCTAAATCCGCCGCGCGGAATGCTGCGGAATAACCTGCCGGGCCTGCCCCAAGTACTACGACCTGAGTTTTGATTTCTGTGCTCATCATGACCTCTTAATGTATACCCGTCGTCCACCGGGTCGTTCTATCCGCCCGTATTTTACAAAATTGTTAACAATTTTGAAACAACAAACGGTTCATGAATTTTTGCTTTCGCTAATAACCTCATGGACTTCATGAGATTACCAGAAAAAAGCCGGCCGATTGGCCGGCTTTTCGATTACATCACCAGGCGGCGAATGTCGCTCAGGGTGTTGTTGATGATGGTGATAAAGCGCGCACCATCAGCACCGTCGATCACGCGGTGGTCGAAGGACAGAGAGATTGGCATCATCAGACGCGGCACGAACTCTTTGCCGTTCCATACCGGCTCCATCGCGGACTTGGACACACCGAGGATAGCCACTTCCGGCGCGTTAACAATCGGCGCGAAGTGGGTGGTACCCAGGCCGCCGATGCTGGAGATAGTGAAGCAGCCGCCCTGCATTTCGCCGGCAGTCAGCTTACCATCGCGCGCTTTCTTGGAGATGGTGGTCAGCTCGCGGGACAGCTCGGTAATGCTCTTCTTGTTCACGTCCTTGAAGACCGGAACAACCAGACCATTTGGCGTATCAACCGCAACACCGATGTTGATGTATTTCTTCAGCGTCAGCTTCTGGCCGTCTTCGGACAGGGAGCTGTTGAAGCGTGGCATCTGCTCAAGCGCAGCAGCAACGGCTTTCATGATGAAGACCACCGGGGTGAATTTCACGTCCAGCTTGCGCTTCTCGGCTTCGGCATTCTGCTGCTTGCGGAACGCTTCCAGGTCGGTGATATCGGTCTTATCGAAGTGCGTAACGTGCGGGATCATCACCCAGTTACGGCTCAGGTTCGCACCAGAGATTTTCTGGATACGGCCCAGTTCCACTTCTTCGATTTCACCGAACTTGCTGAAGTCGACTTTCGGCCATGGCAGCATGCCCGGGATACCGCCGCCAGCGGCTGCAGCAGGTGCAGCTTCGGCACGTTTCACCGCGTCTTTCACGTAGGCCTGAACGTCTTCGCGCAGGATACGGCCCTTACGGCCGGTGCCCTTCACTTTCGCCAGGTTTACACCGAATTCGCGCGCCAGGCGACGAATCAGCGGGGTGGCGTGAACGTAAGCGTCGTTCTCAGCGAACTCAGATTTGCCTTCCGCTTTCGCAGCAGGGGCAGCAGCAGGTTTCGCAGCCTGAGCCGGTGCAGCAGCCGGTGCCGGAGCAGCAGCAGCCGGAGCCGCGGCAGGCGCAGCGCCTTCCACTTCGAAGACCATGATCAGAGAGCCGGTAGACACTTTGTCGCCGGTGCTGATTTTGATCTCTTTAACGGTACCGGCGAACGGCGCAGGGACTTCCATAGAAGCCTTGTCGCCTTCAACGGTGATCAGCGACTGTTCAGCGGCAACTTTGTCGCCCACTTTAACCATCACTTCGGTCACTTCAACTTCGTCACCGCCGATATCCGGTACGTTAACGTCTTTCGCGCCACCGGCAGCGGCTGGTGCTGCGGCCGGAGCCGGGGCAGCGGCCTGAGCTGGCGCAGCGGCAGGTGCAGCACCCGCCACTTCGAAGACCATGATCAGAGAGCCAGTAGACACTTTGTCACCGGTGTTGATCTTGATCTCTTTAACGGTACCCGCGAACGGCGCTGGCACTTCCATAGAGGCTTTGTCGCCTTCTACGGTGATCAGAGACTGCTCGGCCGCAACGGTATCGCCCACTTTCACCAGGATTTCAGTGACTTCAACTTCGTCACCGCCGATGTCAGGCACGTTCACTTCTTTCGCTGCCGCGGCAGCAGGTGCTGCAGCCGGAGCGGCTTCTTTCTTCTCTTCTGCCTTAGCAGGTGCAGCATCAGCTGCACCGTCGGCGGAATCGAAAATCATGATCAGTTTGCCGGTCTCGGTTTTATCGCCAACGGAGACTTTGATCTCCTTAACGATGCCAGCCTGAGGAGACGGGACTTCCATAGAGGCTTTGTCGCCCTCTACGGTGATCAGCGACTGTTCAGCTTCAACCTTGTCGCCCACTTTGACCAGGATCTCGGTGATTTCAACTTCATCAGCCCCGATGTCCGGTACATTGATTTCGATAGCCATTGTTCTTTTACCTCTTACGCCAGACGCGGGTTAACTTTATCTGCATCGATGTTGAATTTGGTGATTGCTTCCGCCACCACTTTCTTGTCGATTTCGCCACGTTTAGCCAGTTCGCCCAGGGCTGCTACAACCACGTAAGAAGCATCAACTTCGAAGTGGTGGCGCAGGTTTTCGCGGCTGTCAGAACGACCGAAGCCGTCGGTGCCCAGTACGCGATAATCATCCGCTGGTACGTAAGTACGAACCTGCTCTGCGAACAGTTTCATATAGTCAGTAGACGCCACCGCCGGTGCGTCGTTCATCACCTGAGCGATGTACGGAACGCGCGGGGTTTCCAGCGGGTGCAGCATGTTCCAGCGTTCACAATCCTGGCCATCACGCGCCAGTTCAGTGAAGGAAGTCACAGAGTACACGTCGGAACCCACACCGTAGTCTTTCGCCAGGATCTGTGCCGCTTCACGCACGTGACGCAGGATAGAGCCGGAGCCCAGCAGCTGAACTTTACCTTTGCTACCTTCGAGGGTTTCGAGTTTGTAGATACCTTTACGGATACCTTCCTCGGCACCTGCTGGCATGGCCGGCATGTGGTAGTTTTCGTTCAGGGTGGTGATGTAGTAGTACACGTTCTCTTGTTTCTCACCGTACATGCGCTGCAGGCCGTCATGCATGATGACCGCCACTTCGTACGCGTAAGACGGGTCGTAAGAGATACAGTTAGGGATCGTCAGAGACTGAATGTGGCTGTGGCCATCTTCGTGCTGCAGACCTTCACCGTTCAGGGTCGTACGACCGGAGGTACCGCCTACCAGGAAGCCGCGAGCCTGCTGGTCGCCTGCCTGCCAGCACAGGTCACCGATACGCTGGAACCCGAACATGGAGTAGTAAATGTAGAACGGGATCATCGGCAGGTTGTTGGTGCTGTAAGAGGTCGCAGCAGCCAGCCAGGACGCGCCTGCACCCAGCTCGTTGATACCTTCCTGCAGGATCTGACCTTTCTCGTCTTCTTTGTAGTATGCAACCTGCTCACGGTCCTGCGGGGTGTACTGCTGGCCGTTCGGGCTGTAGATACCGATCTGACGGAACAGACCTTCCATACCGAAAGTACGCGCTTCGTCGGCGATGATTGGCACCAGGCGATCTTTGATCGACTTGTTCTTCAGCATCACGTTCAGGGCACGAACGAAAGCGATAGTGGTAGAGATCTCTTTGTTCTGCTCTTCGAGCAGCTGGGAGAAGTCTTCCAGCGCTGGCAGTTCCAGCTTCTCGGTGAAGTTAGGCTGACGAGCCGGCAGGTAGCCTTTCAGCGCCTGACGACGTTCGTGCAGGTACTTGTGCTCTTCAGACCCTTCCGGGAAGGTGATGTAAGACAGGTTTTCTACCTGCTCATCGGTCACTGGAACGTTGAAACGGTCGCGGATATAACGCACGCCGTCCATGTTCATTTTCTTAACCTGGTGAGCGATGTTTTTACCTTCAGCGGTATCGCCCATGCCGTAACCTTTAATGGTGTGGGCCAGGATAACGGTCGCTTTACCTTTGGTTTCCTGCGCTTTTTTCAGTGCAGCGTAGACTTTCTTCGGATCGTGACCACCGCGGTTCAGGGCCCAGATCTGCTCATCAGTCCAGTCTGCAACCAGGGCTGCGGTTTCTGGATATTTGCCGAAGAAGTGCTCGCGAACGTAGGCACCGTCTTTGGATTTGAAGGTCTGATAGTCGCCGTCAACGGTTTCGTTCATCAGCTGGATCAGCTTGCCGCTGGTGTCTTTACGCAGCAGCTCGTCCCAACGACCGCCCCACATGACTTTGATTACGTTCCAGCCAGCACCCGCGAAGATGCCTTCCAGTTCGTTGATGATCTTGCCGTTGCCGGTTACCGGACCATCCAGACGCTGCAGGTTACAGTTGATGATGAAGCACAGGTTGTCCAGCTTCTCGCGGGTCGCGATGGTGATCGCGCCTTTTGATTCTGGCTCATCCATTTCGCCGTCGCCCAGGAAGGCGTAAACGGTTTGCTCGGAGGTGTCTTTCAGACCACGGTGTTCCAGGTATTTCAGGAATTTAGCCTGATAAATCGCACCGATTGGGCCCAGACCCATAGATACGGTCGGGAACTGCCAGAATTCTGGCATCAGTTTAGGGTGCGGATAAGAAGACAGGCCTTTACCGTGAACTTCCTGACGGAAGTTGTTCATCTGCTCTTCGGTCAGACGACCTTCAAGGAAGGCTCGCGCGTAGATGCCCGGAGAGATGTGGCCCTGGAAGTACACCAGGTCGCCGCCGTCCTTCTCGTTGGCCGCACGGAAGAAGTGGTTAAAGCACACTTCGTACACGGTCGCAGAAGACTGGAAGGACGCCATGTGGCCGCCCAGCTCGAGGTCTTTCTTGGACGCGCGCAGAACGGTCATGATTGCGTTCCAGCGGATAGCAGAACGAATGCGGCGTTCCAGATCCAGATTGCCCGGGTATTCCGGTTCGTCTTCAACGGCAATCGTGTTTACGTAGTTGCTAGCCCCTGCACCTGCAGCAACCTTCACGCCGCCTTTGCGGGCTTCTGAAAGCAGCTGATCAATCAGATACTGAGCGCGCTCAACACCTTCTTCACGGATGACCGATTCGATCGCCTGTAGCCAGTCGCGAGTTTCGATCGGATCCACGTCATTTTGGAGACGTTCTGACATGGGGGTATTCCTTATCTATCTAATACGTTGATTTGTCTGGAACCTGTCCCATTGTATTTTCGTCAGAAAACACAATAAGACAGGTTCTGCGTTTAGTTGCCGCGCTCTAAAATTCTGGCGCTTAATCCTTTCGTTGCTGTATGCGGCGTAATGAACGTTCGCGACGCGATTGTTCACGGCTGCGGTCCAGCAAGATTTCCTCAATGAAAGCCAGATGGCGGTGCGACGCTTCTCGCGCCTGCTCCGGTTCCCCGGCCATTATCGCCTCGAAGATTCGGGTGCGATGGTTGCTGACCAGCGGGAGCATGTCCCGACGGGCATACAACAATTCAAAATTCTGACGAACGTTCTGGGCCAGCATCGGCTCCATGCAGCGTAGCAGATGGAGGAGCACCACGTTGTGGGCCGCTTCGGTGACGGCAATTTGATACTGGACAACGGCGCTGGACTCGGCGTCTAAGTCGCCGGACTGCTGTGCCCGTTCAATGGCCTGATGCAGCTCGCGGATACGCACGCGATCTTCATCATTACTGCGAAGGGCGGCGTAATAGGCCGCGATGCCTTCCAGCGCGTGACGGGTCTCAAGCAGGTCAAACTGGGATTCTGGGTGGTCAGAGAGAAGTTCTACCAGCGGGTCGCTGAAGCTCTGCCACAGGCTGTTTTGCACAAAGGTTCCGCCGCCCTGACGACGAAGGAGCAAGCCCTTTGCTTCGAGACGTTGAATCGCCTCACGCAGAGAGGGACGGGAAACGTCGAACTGTTTTGCCAGCTCGCGTTCTGGCGGAAGCTTTTCACCCGGGCGCAGCGTCCCTTCGAGGATCAAAAACTCCAGCTGTTGCTCAATCACATCGGATAGTTTTGGTTGGCGAATTTTGCTGTAGGCCATATTCCCTGTCTTACGCCTTTTTGCCCGGAGTCAATTGGTCTTACCAATTTCATGTTCGTATCGCTAAAGTAACAAAGTATTCACCTTCTGTCCATATTGGTTTTGATTGAAATCAGTAAAGCCTGCACTTTTTAACAACCCTACAGAAATAACGTTTCAGAAATGTAACTTTGCACAAATGAGTTGATTACCCACAAAGAGGCAGATTTAACCTTAGTGAAACGAAGGTTTTTGCAATCTGAAGCGATTCAACAGCGCAAATAATGAAATTTCGCCCGCTTAAGGCGCATTTCTATTCTATAGGTTGGGATACGAAGGGATTGGGTCGGAATTTACAAACGCTTTCTTTTTATCCAGGTCGTCATCATCCCTTGATAAAGCAGGTGCATTCGCTGGCGCTTACCATTATTCTTGCGCTTACGGAAGTCACTCCCGCTTTTTTCGGTCACTTTAACCGTAAAGAAAATAATACATAAATGGACTTTCATAATTACACACGCTCAGCGTGAACATAACAACCACACACGAGGTTTCAAATGGAAGCTCAACAGCATGGCGATCGGCTAAAGCGCGGCCTTAAGAACCGCCATATTCAGCTTATCGCATTGGGTGGCGCCATCGGTACCGGCCTGTTTCTGGGAAGCGCATCCGTCATCCAGTCTGCCGGTCCCGGCATTATTTTGGGTTACGCGATTGCGGGTTTCATCGCCTTTCTGATCATGCGTCAGCTGGGTGAAATGGTCGTTGAAGAGCCCGTTGCAGGCTCGTTCAGCCACTTTGCCTACAAATACTGGGGCAGCTTTGCCGGGTTCGCCTCCGGCTGGAACTACTGGGTGCTGTACGTTCTGGTTGCCATGGCCGAACTGACCGCCGTCGGGAAGTACGTTCAGTTCTGGTATCCGGAGATCCCCACCTGGGCATCCGCGGCGGCCTTCTTCGTCATTATTAACGCCATCAACCTGACCAACGTCAAAGTGTTTGGTGAGATGGAGTTCTGGTTTGCGATCATCAAGGTGGTTGCCGTTGTGGCGATGATCCTCTTCGGCGGCTGGCTGCTGTTTAGCGGCAACGGCGGCCCGCAGGCCACGGTGCGTAACCTCTGGGAACAGGGCGGATTCCTGCCTCACGGCATGACCGGTCTGGTGATGATGATGGCGATCATTATGTTCTCCTTCGGCGGCCTTGAGCTGGTGGGCATCACCGCGGCAGAAGCGGACAACCCGGAGCAGAGCATCCCGAAGGCCACCAACCAGGTTATCTACCGTATTCTGATTTTTTATGTGGGTTCGCTGGCGGTGCTGCTTTCCCTGATGCCGTGGACGCGCGTTACCGCTGACGTCAGCCCGTTTGTGCTGATCTTCCACGAGCTGGGCGATACCTTCGTGGCAAACGCGCTGAACATCGTGGTGCTTACCGCAGCACTGTCGGTGTACAACAGCTGCGTATATTGCAACAGCCGCATGCTGTTCGGCCTGGCGCAGCAGGGCAACGCGCCAAAAGCGCTGCTCAACGTGGATAAGCGCGGCGTGCCGGTGAACACCATTATCGTCTCCGCCGTGGTCACCGCGCTGTGCGTGCTGATCAACTACCTCGCGCCGGAATCGGCCTTCGGCCTGCTGATGGCGCTGGTGGTCTCTGCCCTGGTGATTAACTGGGCGATGATCAGCCTCGCGCACATTAAGTTCCGCCGCGCGAAGCAGCAGCAGGGCGTCAAAACCCGCTTCCCTGCCCTGCTTTATCCGCTGGGTAACTGGGTCTGCCTGCTGTTTATGGCTGCCGTTCTGGTCATCATGCTGATGACGCCGGGCATGGCGATTTCCGTTTACCTGATCCCGGTCTGGATTGCGATCCTCGGCGTGGGCTACCTGGTGAAGCAGAAAAACGCAGCCGCCCTCAAAGCGCATTAATCTCAACCGACGCTGCCCCCGTTTTTGCGGGTGCAGCGCGTTGTTACCTGCCTCACAAATTTCTCTCAACAGCCCGTTTATCCATATCACCGCCCTGATACTGCAACGCAAAAATCCCTTTGCCAGCAAATAATTCTCTCCATACCGAAAACCGGAGAGCTGTCGATGGATAACAATAAACTTTCAGTAAAAGAAAAGATCGGCTACGGCATGGGCGACGCAGGGTGCAACATCATCTTCGGCGCTATCATGCTGTTTGTTAACTACTTTTATACCGACATTTTTGGCCTGGCCCCTGCGCTGGTTGGCGTTCTGCTGCTCTCCGTGCGCGTGATTGACGCCGTCACGGACCCGATCATGGGCGCCATCGCCGACCGGACCCGCAGTAAATATGGCCGCTTTCGTCCATGGCTTTTATGGATCGCCTTTCCCTACGCGCTGTTCAGCATCCTGATGTTCACCACGCCGGAATGGAGCTACAACAGCAAAGTTATCTATGCGTTTGTCACCTATTTCCTGCTCTCTTTGACCTACACTGCCATTAACATCCCCTACTGCTCGCTGGGCGGCGTGATCACCAACGATCCGAAAGAGCGCGTGGCCTGTCAGTCTTACCGCTTCGTGATGGTGGGCATCGCCACGCTGCTGCTCTCCCTGACCCTGCTGCCGATGGCCGACTGGTTCGGCGGCGATGACAAAGCCAAAGGCTACCAGATGGCGATGACCGTGCTGGCGCTGATCGGCACCTGCATGTTCCTGTTCTGCTTCGCCACCGTGCGCGAGCGCGTGCGTCCGGCAGTGCAGACGCACGACGAGCTGAAAAACGATCTCAGGGACGTGTGGAAAAACGATCAGTGGGTGCGCATTCTGCTGCTGACGCTGTGCAACGTCTGCCCGGGCTTTATCCGCATGGCGGCCACCATGTATTACGTCACCTGGGTGATGGGCCAAAGCACCCACTTCGCCACGCTGTTTATTAGCCTCGGCGTGGTGGGCATGATGGGGGGCAGCATGCTGGCAAAAGTGCTCACCGACCGCTGGTGCAAGCTGAAAGTGTTCTTCTGGACCAATATCGCGCTGGCCATTTTCTCAACCGCCTTCTACTTCTTCGATCCGAAAGCGACGGTCACCATCGTGGTGCTCTACGTCCTGCTGAACGTCCTGCACCAGATCCCTTCTCCGCTGCACTGGTCGCTGATGGCCGACGTGGATGACTACGGCGAATGGAAGACCGGGAAGCGCATCACCGGGATCAGCTTCTCCGGCAATATCTTCTTCCTCAAGCTGGGTCTGGCGATTGCGGGCGCAATGGTCGGCTTCCTGCTCTCCTGGTACGGCTACGACGCGGGAGCCAAAGCGCAGAGCGCGGATGCCATCAACGGCATCGTGCTGCTGTTTACCGTCATTCCGGGCGTGGGCTACCTCATCACGGCAGGCGTAGTTCGCCTGCTGAAGGTAGATCGCGAGACCATGAAGCAAATCCAGTCAGACCTTGAAAAGCGTCGCAACAATTACCGCGAGCTGAACGACTATCAGACGTTAAGGACAGAACCCAAAGGAGCCCCTCATGCATAGCTGGCCAAACCCGTTTATCGAACAGCGCGCCGATCCGTACCTTCTCCACCACGAAGGGCTGTACTACTTTATCGCCTCGGTGCCCGAATACGATCGGCTGGCGATCCGCCGCGCAGGCTCACTCGACGGCCTGCGCAGCGCTGAAGAGGTGGTGGTGTGGCGTAAACCCGCAACCGGCCCGATGAGCCAGCTGATCTGGGCGCCGGAGCTGCACCGCATCGACGGCAGGTGGTACATCTATTTTGCCGCGGCGCATACCCAGGCGCTCGACAGGCTTGGCATGTTCCAGCACCGCATGTTCGCCCTGGAATGCACGGATGCCGATCCGCTCACCGGAACGTGGGTGGAAAAAGGGCAAATCCACACGCCTTTCGACACCTTCGCGCTGGACGCCACCACCTTTGTGCATCAGGGCAAGCGCTGGTATCTGTGGGCGCAAAAAGCGCCGGACATTCAGGGTAACTCCAACCTTTACCTGTGCGAGATGGAAAACCCGTGGACGCTGAAAGGCGAGCCGGTGATGCTCAGCAAGCCGGAGTACGACTGGGAGTGCCGCGGATTTCTGGTTAACGAAGGCCCGGCGGTGCTGGTTCACGGCGACAGGCTGTTTATCAGCTATTCCGCCAGCGCCACCGATGAAAACTACTGCATGGGGCTACTGTGGATAGACGGGCAGGCCGACCCGAAAAACCCGCGGAACTGGTATAAGTCTCCGCGTCCGGTGTTCGTCACCAGCGATGAAAACCGCCAGTATGGGCCAGGCCATAACAGCTTTACGCAGACGCCGGAAGGGGACGATGTGCTGGTGTACCACGCAAGGAACTACACCGAAATTGAGGGCGATCCGCTGTACGATCCGAATCGCCATACCCGCCTGAAGCGCGTCCGATGGGACGAGAACGGGATGCCAGATTTCGGCATCCCGCCTGCTGATACGCAGTAATCGATACGGCGCGCTGGCCTAAACCAGCGTGCCGTAAATGGTCAGCAGCGCCACGATCACCACCACCACAAACGATGTTTTCTTCGCCATTGAGACGGCGGTTTTTGGCGTTTCAACCCTGTTGGTGTGCGGCTCGCGCGCCAGTGAGAACTGCGCCAGGCGCGTTAAGACCTGATACTGAGAGGTGTGACGGTCAGCCAGCGAGGCAAACCACGCGGGCAGCGCTTTTTCACCGTGGCCAATCAGCGCGTATACCACGCCGACCAGACGCACCGGGAGCCAGTCGAGCACGTGCAGAATGCCGTCGATGCCGGACTGCAGACGCTCATGCGGCGTAAGGTAACGCGCCAGCCACGTCTGCCAGGCGCGCAGGAACGCGTACCCCATCAGCAGAACCGGCCCCCACGGGCCGCCGACCACGAACCAGAACAGCGGCGCGAGGTAATAGCGAAAGTTGATCCACAGCAGCGCGTTTTGCAGCTCGCGTAAAAACTCGCGCTCGTCGCAGTCAGGCGGTACCCCGTGGATCATGGTCAGCTCGCTCGCCATCGCGTCACGGGCGTGCGCATCCTCGCGGGAGGCGGCTTTCAGGTAAGCATGGTAATGCAGCCGCACCTTGCCCGCGCCGATACACAGCACGCCGAGCAAGATCCACACCACCAGCAGCGGCACGTTGAAAAAGAGGCCGTAAAGGGAACGCAGCAGCAGAAACGTTACGGCCATCACGGCAGCGGCCATCAGGAGCGTGCGGAAAAGGGAGAAGTGTTTGATCCGGCGGAACAGCACTTCCAGGCGATGATCGAGGTGCCAGTGTTCGCCCAGCTTGAACAGGCGCTCGGCGATCATCACTAACAGCATGGTAAACAACGTCATGTTATCTCCTTATCTGACGACGCGGTAAGCATGGCGCGAAACCGGGGCCAGTCAAACGCCGGGCCAGGATCGGTTTTTCTTGCGGGGGCAATATCGCTGTGCCCCGTAATGTTCCCGGCGATGGCGGGGTATAACGTCATAAGCGTTTCGGTGACAGCCACCAGCCGCTGATACTGTTCATCGGTGTAGGGCGTGGTGTCAGTGCCTTCCAGCTCAATGCCAATAGAGAAATCATTGCAGCGCTCGCGCCCCTGGTACTGCGACACGCCCGCATGCCAGGCCCGCTTATCAAACGGAACATACTGAACCACTTCTCCGTCGCGGCGAATCAGGCAATGCGCCGATACGCGCAGATGCGCAATTTCGGCAAAAAACGGATGCGCTGCGGGATCTATCGTTCCCGTGAATAACGCGTCAATCCACGGGCCGCCAAATTCTCCCGGCGGGAGGCTAATATTGTGAACCACCAGCAGTGAGGGCTTTTCATCCTCCGGGCGGCAATCGTGGTGCGGCGAAGGTACATGCCGCGCGTCCACCAGCCATCCGTTTTCTAACAACATGCTGGAACTCCTTATGTATGGTGCTGTTACTCGGTTCAGAGTAGCATGTTTCAATCTTATGATTCGTTACCAATTTGGAGTTTTATCATGCCGCCTCGCCGCTATAACCCCGACCACCGACGTGACGCGCTTCTGGAACGTATTAACATGGATATCCCGGCAAGCGTTGCCCATGCGCTCAAGGAAGACCTGGGCGGCGACGTCAGCGCCGATAACGATATTACCGCGCAGCTGCTGCCAAAAGAGACGCGCTCGCATGCGGTCATCATAACCCGCGAAGACGGCGTGTTTTGCGGCAAGCGCTGGGTCGAAGAGGTCTTTACCCAGCTTGCGGGTGACGACGTTCAGGTCACCTGGCACGTGGACGATGGCGACGCGGTGGTGGCCAATCAGCCGCTGTTCGAGCTCGATGGCCCGTCCCGCGTGCTGCTGACCGGCGAGCGCACCGCGCTGAACTTTGTGCAGACCCTTTCCGGCGTCGCCAGCGAAGTACGCCGCTATGTTGACCTGCTGGCGGGCACCCGCACGCAGCTTCTGGACACCCGTAAAACGCTGCCGGGCCTGCGCACCGCGCTGAAATATGCGGTGCTGTGCGGCGGCGGGGCCAACCACCGTCTGGGCTTGTCCGACGCTTTCCTGATTAAAGAAAACCACATCATTGCCTCCGGCTCCGTGCGCCAGGCCGTGGAAAAAGCCTTCTGGCTGCATCCGGACGTGCCGGTTGAGGTCGAGGTCGAAAGCCTGGAGGAGCTGGACGAGGCCATCAAAGCCGGCGCCGATATCATCATGCTGGATAACTTCGACGCCGATCGGATGCGCGAGGCGGTAAAACGCACCAATGGCCAGGCGCAGCTGGAGGTGTCCGGCAACGTGACCTTCGACACCATCCGCGAATTCGCCCAAACCGGCGTCGACTACATCTCCGTCGGCGCGCTCACTAAGCACGTGCGCGCCCTGGATCTCTCCATGCGCTTCAAATAATGCCCTTCTCCCCTCTCTGACGGAGAGGGGAAATTCGACACCGCTCGCAGACCCGCCGTTCCCCGCTGCAACGCAGCGTAAAAACGCTGAAAGCGCCTTCACGTTTCTCTTTTTGCTCCTCGTCTGACGTTGTTTCTCCTGCCAGAGTTGCGCCACTTAACCTGAGGAGCAGACATGAACAGACAGCAAGGATTTACGCTTATTGAGCTAATGGTGGTCATCGGCATTATTGCCATTCTGAGCGCTATCGGCATTCCGGCCTACCAGAACTACCTGCGCAAGGCCGCCCTCACCGATATGCTGCAAACCTTCGTACCGTACCGCACGGCGATTGAGCTTTGCGCCCTGGATCACGGCGGCGTAGATCGCTGCGACGGGGGAAGTAACGGCGTCCCGTCACCGACAACCACCCGCTATGTGTCAGGAATGAGCGTGGCAAAAGGCGTAGTGGCATTGACCGGCCAGGAAAGTCTGAACGGGCTTGAGGTCGTGATGACGCCCCAGTGGAACAATGGCAACGGCATGACGGGCTGGACGCGCGTTTGCAACATCAGCAGCGACGGTGCGCTCAAGCAGGCGTGTGAAGAAGTCTTCCGTTTCGACAACAACTGACGGAGGCAGACAATGAATGTTGAACAACTGACCGCCCTCTGCCAGCGTCACCATGCCCTGCTGCTGAACAGCAGCAGCGAAACAATCGACATCGCGGTGGTGGGCAGCCCTGCGGCAGAGCTGATGGAAGCATTACGGTTCGCGACTCAAAAACGCATTGATATCGAGTGCTGGAACGCCGAAAGAATGGAAAAACACCTGCAAATGATGGCGCAATCGCAGCTTCCGGCTGCTGTGGCGCCGCATTCGGCAGTTGATATTTTAAACCACACGCTGCTGCAGGCAATAAAGCAGCGCGCATCGGATATTCATATTGAGCCAGACGAACAGGCGTGCCAGATTCGCCTGCGGATCGACGGCGTGCTCTGCCCGCAGCCCCCGCTCGCCAGCGCGCTGGCGACGATGCTCATTGCCCGCTTAAAAGTGCTGGGCAACCTTGATATTGCGGAACGCCGTTTGCCCCAGGACGGGCAGTTCACGGTTGAGCTGGCGAACGAGCCGGTCTCTTTTCGCATCGCCACGCTTCCCTGCAACGGCGGCGAGAAAATCGTGCTGCGCCTGCTTCATCAGGTCCAGCAGGCGCTGGACACCACCCAGCTAGGGATGAGCGCCGAACAGCATGCCTGCTTTACGGAAATGCTCCAGAAACCGCAGGGGCTGATTCTGGTCACGGGCCCCACCGGAAGCGGTAAAACCGTCACGCTTTACAGCGCGCTTCAGGCGCGAAATAAGCCTGACGTGAATATTTGCAGCGTCGAAGATCCTGTCGAAATACCTCTATCAGGATTGAACCAGACGCAAATCAACCCGCGCGCCGGCCTCACCTTTCAGAGCGTGCTGCGCGCGCTGCTGCGCCAGGACCCGGACATCATCATGGTGGGGGAAATTCGCGACGGTGAAACGGCAGAAATTGCGATCAATGCCGCGCAGACCGGCCACCTTGTCCTGTCGACGCTGCATACCAACTCCACGGCAGAAACCCTCGTTCGCCTTCAGCAGATGGGGGTCGCCCGCTGGACGATCTCATCGGCACTCTCGCTGGTGGTTGCCCAAAGACTGGTTCGGCGCCTTTGTCCCCACTGTCGACAGAAAACACAGTATCAGTCCGAGCTGCCGCGCGCGCTCTGGCCGCGGCCTCTTCCCCGCTGGCAGGCCGTCGGTTGCGATCGTTGCTATCATGGTTTTTACGGCCGCCAGGCGATTTTCGAGGTGCTGAATATCGACAGCACGCTTCGGCAGGCCATTGCCACCGGCGCGGCGATTGAGGTAATAAAAGCCAGCGCCCGGCAGGCGGGGATGCTCTCTTTATTTGAACATGGCTGCATGGCCGTCGAGCAGGGGCTTACCACATTCGAAGAGCTGCTGCGCGTTCTGGAGATGCCCGATGAAGGCTAATCGGCTCTGGCGCTGGAGGGCGATTTCCTCCGAAGGGGGAGCGCGGCGCGGTATGCTCTGGGCGGCTAACCGTGAAGAGGCCTATTCCGCATTAATGAAAAAAGGCTTAAACCCGCTGGCGCTCGGCAGATGTTCACACCTTCCACGCTGGCAGCCGCACCACTGCTGCGAGGTTTTCCGCCAGCTGGCGACGCTACTGCAGGCGGGCCTGATGCTGACGGAAAGCCTGGAGATGCAGGCGCGTCAACACCCCTTACCCCACTGGCAGGCGTTACTACAGCGCCTGGCCGATGACCTGCGTGAAGGATGCTCCTTTTCGGATGCATTAGGGAAATGGCCCGCGACCTTCAGCCCGCTTTATGTCTCATTGGTGAAAACCGGCGAGCTGACGGGAAAGCTGGAGACGTGCTGCCGCCAGCTTGCGCTGCAGCAAAAGAACCAACAGCGGCTTCGCGCGAAGGTGAAGAAGGCGTTGCGCTATCCGCTCATCATTCTTGGCCTGGCCGCCGGCGTGGTGCTGGCGATGGTCACGCTGGTCCTCCCGGAATTCGCGGCAATCTACAAAACGTTCAATACGCCGCTACCCGCGCTGACGCAGGCCGTTATGGGCTTTGCGGCATTTATCCAGGACTATGCCTTTGCGCTTTTTGTCATGCTGTTTCTATCCGGTTTTACCCTCTATGGCCTGCGGCAACGGCCACGCTGGCAGCGGCTGGCTCAGCGTATGCTGCTGCGGTTGCCGGTCATGGGCGCGCTGGCGCGAGGCCAGAAACTAGGGCAAATCTTTACCGTGCTGTCGTTGACGCAGCAGGCCGGCATTCCCTTTCTGCAGGGGCTGGTCAGCGCAGAAGAAACGGTTGATAGCCTGTATTGGCGAGAAAAACTTGGTGACGTGTATAGGCATATTGAAGGAGGTGCTCCCGTCTGGTCATCCTTTCAGAAAGCCAGCGTTTTCACGCCGCTCTGCATTCAGCTGATTCAAACCGGTGAAGCATCGGGCGCGCTGGACGTTATGCTGGAGAATCTTGCTCGTCATCATATGGATCAGACATTTGAGCAGGCAGACGGCCTGGCCGCCGTGCTTGAACCTCTGCTGCTCATCGTGACGGGCGTGATAATCGGTACGCTGGTTGTGGCGATGTATCTGCCTATTTTCCATCTGGGGGATGCGATGAGCGCGGGGTAGCGCTGGCGCACGGGCATGCGCCAGCGAAAGCGTTACAGGCTATTGAATACGCGGTTTTCCTGCTCCTGAACGCGGATAAACGTCGTACGCTTAGTCAGCTCTTTCAGGCGGGAGGCGCCAACGTAGGTACAGGCGGAACGCAGGCCGCCGAGGATATCCAGCGCGGTATTCGCAACCGGGCCGCGCAGAGGCAGCTTTACGGTTTTGCCTTCTGCCGCACGGTATTTCGCTACGCCACCCACGTGACGGGTCATCGCGGATTCTGAGCTCATACCGTAGAACAGCATGAACTTCTCGCCGTTCTCTTCCACTACGGTACCGCCGCTCTCTTCATGGCCCGCGAGCATACCGCCCAGCATCACGAAATCTGCGCCGCCGCCAAAGGCTTTTGCCACGTCGCCCGGCGTTGTGCAGCCGCCGTCGCTGATAATCTGCCCGCCCAGGCCGTGAGCCGCATCGGCACACTCAATAACGGCAGACAGCTGTGGATAACCCACGCCGGTTTTCACGCGCGTGGTGCAGACGGAGCCCGGACCAATGCCGACTTTTACGATATCCGCACCGGAGAGGATCAGCTCTTCACACATCTCACCGGTCACCACGTTGCCCGCGATGATGGTTTTAGTCGGCCATGCTTCGCGCGCCTTGCTGACGAACTGCACGAAGTGTTCGGAATAACCATTCGCCACGTCAATGCACACAAAGTTCAGCGCAGGATTCGCGTTCAGGATCTGTTTGGTTTTTTCGAAATCGGCGTCAGACGTGCCGGTAGAGACCATCACATGCTTAATGACGTCATCCGATGCGGACGCGACGAATGCACTCCACTCTTCGGCGCTGTAGTGCTTATGCACCGCAGTCAGTACGTCGAATTTTGCCAGCGCTGAAGCCATCTCGAACGTGCCCACGGTATCCATGTTGGCTGCGATAATCGGTACGCCAGACCAGGACTGACCGGAGTGTTTAAAGGTGAACTGACGTTCGAGTTCAACGTCTGAGCGGCTTTTCAGCGTAGAGCGTTTAGGGCGGATAAGAACGTCTTTGAAACCTAACTTCAGATCTTCTTCGATACGCATGTGCGGATTCCTGGGGTTAGAGGCAAATAAAGTAAAAGCACAACTCCAGTGACGCTATCATACGCACTAATACCTGCTCCGCAAGACTGCGAAATTCTCTTTTTTTACGCTACAATCCTATAAATTTACCTGGTAAAAAGCAGGTAAAGAGAGCTTAACATGCGCTGTTGTAAGTTTGTTTTTTAAGCAACTGATTTTAATAATGAATAATTCCCAGGATTTGATGTAATGGGGTATATCGTCGCGTTAACCGGCGGCATCGGTAGTGGCAAAAGCACCGTTGCGGACGCATTTTATCGTCTCGGCATCACCATAGTTGATGCAGATGTCATTGCCCGTCAGGTGGTAGAGCCGCATACACCTGCACTCCAGGCTATCGAAGCGCATTTCGGCCATACCATCCTGAATGACGATGGGACGCTCAACCGCCGTCGTCTGCGAGAATACATTTTTTCTGATTCTTCTGAAAAAGACTGGCTCAATTCGCTGCTCCACCCCATTATCCACCAGGAAACTCAGCGTCAGATTGCCGCCTCAACCTCTCCCTATTGTTTATGGGTGGTTCCGCTGCTGGTTGAAAATCAGCTGCACGGAAAAGCGAACAGAGTTCTGGTAATCGATGTTTCTCCCGAAACGCAGATCCGGCGAACGATGGCGCGCGATGGCGTTTCACGCGAACATGCTGAACAAATTCTTGCCGCCCAGGCCACGCGCGACGCGCGCCTTGCCGTGGCGGATGATGTTATTGATAACAACGGCGCACCAGATGCCATTGCATCGGATGTTGCCCGCCTGCACGAGCAGTATCTGACGTTCGCCGCGCAGGCCGTTGCACAGGAAAAACCCTAATGTCTACTCATATTCTTTTTGAGCATCCGCTGAATGAAAAAATGCGTACCTGGCTGCGCATTGAGTTTCTCATTCAACAGCTTTCAGAGCATCTGCCGGTACACGATCATGCCACGGCGCTGCATTTTTTCCGCAACGTTGGCGATCTGCTGGATGTGGTTGAGCGCGGCGACGTTCGCACCGAACTGCTGAAAGAGCTGGAACGCCAGCAGCGTAAATTACAGGCCTGGGCCGAAGTGCCGGGCGTTGACCAGAGCCGTATCGACGCTCTGCGTCAGCAGCTCAAAAACAGCAGCGCTATTCTGATGGCCGCGCCGCGCGTGGGGCAGTTTTTACGAGAAGATCGTTTGATTGGCCTGGTGCGCCAGCGTCTGAGCATCCCTGGCGGCTGCTGTAGCTTCGATCTTCCAACGTTGCATATGTGGCTTCATATGCCGCAGGCCCAGCGTGATGCGCAGGTTGACGGCTGGATGGCGAGCCTGGAGCCGGTAAATCAGGCCTTAACGCTCATTCTGGATCTCGTTCGAAACTCGGCCCCTTTCCGCAAGCAAACCAGCCTGAACGGATTTTACCAGGACAACGGGGATGATGCCGATCTGCTGCGCCTGAACCTGTCCCTCGACGAACAGCTGTATCCGCAGATTTCCGGGCATAAGAGCCGCTTCGCGATTCGCTTTATGCCGCTGGACAGCGAAAATGGCACCGTGCCGGAACGCCTCGATTTTGAACTGGCCTGTTGTTAAGGAGCGCCGATGTCTGACATAACCACCGTAAGCTGCCCTACCTGTGGGAAAACCGTTGTCTGGGGGGAAGTGAGTCCGTTTCGCCCATTCTGCAGCAAGCGCTGCCAGCTGATTGACCTTGGCGAATGGGCGGCGGAAGAGAAACGCATTCCAAGCGAAGGCGATCTTTCCGACAGCGATGACTGGAGCGAAGAGCAGCAGCGCTAGCCTAAAAAGCCAGCCGCCGCTTCGCAGGCCTACAGGTTGCCCGTCAGCCGAGTGATGACGGGCGCATTTGCTGAAGGGAATTTTTCAGCGTCGCTCTCCTGTAGCTCAACCCAGTTTCCCGGCTGCCCCTCTTTCCCCCAGGGCTCTCCTTCCCAGCTTTCGACTAGCCAGAACCAGAGCGTGATATGCCGGTCCGGAAACTGATACTCAAGCTTATCAAAAAGCGTGGCGCCCAGCGGCGTGATACCCACCTCTTCCTGAAGCTCACGCGCTAGCGCCTGTTCCGGCGTTTCACCTGCCTCAATTTTCCCGCCGGGAAACTCCCATTTGTTCGCCATATGGGCATCGGCGGCGCGCTGGGTGATAAAGATTTGGTTTTGCGGGTTGCGAATAATCCCGACTGAAATTTGCAGTGTTTTCATTGTGTCACTTCCATAAAAAAGGCGCAGATATCTGCGCCTTTTCATTTTTATATGAACTTAGTTCAGACGGCCGTGGCACGCCTTATATTTTTTACCGGAACCGCAAGGGCACGGATCGTTGCGTCCCACTTTACGTTCGCCGGTTTGCGCCGCGATCGCCGCCGCCGCTTCACTTTCTTCCGTCTGGTGGCTCAGCTGCTGCATCTGCGCCAGACGCTCGGCTTCTTCACGACGCTGCTGCTCCATCGCTTCCACCTCTTCCGGCATGCGTACCTGAACTTTGCTCAGGGTGCTGATCACTTCGTACTTCAGCGACTCAAGCATAGCGGCAAACATAGAGAAGGATTCGCGCTTGTACTCCTGCTTCGGATCTTTCTGCGCGTAGCCGCGCAGGTGGATACCCTGGCGCAGGTAGTCCATGGCCGCCAGGTGCTCTTTCCACAGGGAGTCCAGCGTTTGCAGCATCACGCCTTTTTCGAAGTGACGCATCATCTCAGCGCCAACCACTTCTTCCTTACGCTTGTACACTTCCAGCGCGTGCTCAAAGATACGCTCACGCAGAGTTTCTTCGTGCAGTTCTGGCTCTTTGTCCAGCCACTCTTTGATCGGCAGCTCGAGGTCGAAGTCGTTTTTCAGACGCTCCTGCAGGCCTTCAATATCCCACATCTCTTCCAGAGACTGCGGAGGAATATGCGCGTCGATCGTTGCTTTAAACACGTCCTCGCGGATGCTGTTGATGGTTTCGCTTACGTCGGACACGTCCAGCAGTTCGTTACGCTGGGTATAGATCGCACGACGCTGATCGTTCGCCACGTCATCATATTCCAGCAGCTGCTTACGAATATCGAAGTTGCGGCTTTCCACTTTGCGCTGGGCGTTGGCAATCGCCTTGGTTACCCACGGGTGTTCGATCGCTTCGCCAGGCTTCATGCCCAGTTTACGCATCATGCCGGAGACGCGGTCAGAGGCGAAAATACGCATCAGCGCATCTTCCATAGACAGATAGAAGCGAGAAGAACCGGCATCCCCCTGACGACCCGCACGACCACGCAGCTGATTATCGATACGGCGAGATTCGTGACGTTCGGTACCGATGATATGCAAGCCGCCTGAAGCCAGAACGGCATCGTGACGCACCTGCCAGTCGGCTTTGATCTGCGCGATCTGCTCTGGCGTTGGGTTTTCCAGCTCGGCGACTTCCGCCTGCCAGCTACCGCCAAGCATGATGTCGGTACCACGACCCGCCATGTTGGTGGCGATTGTTACCGCCCCCGGATAGCCCGCCTGCGCAACAATATCCGCCTCTTTGGCGTGGAATTTGGCGTTCAGCACGTTGTGCTTGATGCCCGCTTTCGTCAACTCATTGGAAACCACTTCAGATTTTTCAATCGAGATGGTACCCACCAGAACGGGCTGGCCGTTCGCGGTACGCTCACGAATGTCTTCAATGATTGCCTGGATTTTTTCCGCTTCCGTCATGTACACCAGATCCGCCATATCCTTACGGATCATTGGGCGGTTGGTCGGCACGACCACGGTGTCCAGCTTGTAGATAGAGCTAAACTCAAACGCTTCGGTATCGGCGGTACCGGTCATCCCCGCAAGCTTCTCGTACAGACGGAAGTAGTTCTGGAAGGTGATGGACGCCAGCGTTTGGTTTTCGTTTTGAATATCAACGCCTTCTTTGGCTTCAACCGCCTGGTGCAGGCCATCGGACCAGCGGCGACCCTGCATGGTACGACCGGTATGTTCATCAACGATGATCACTTCGCCGTCTTTTACGATGTAGTCAACGTCACGGGTGAACAGCGCATGCGCGCGCAGTGCGGCAGTCACGTGGTGCATCAGCATAATGTTGCCTGGAGAGTACAGCGACTCGCCCTCTTCCATAATGCCTTCAGCTACAAGCAGCTCTTCGATTTTCACCAGACCGCGTTCGGTCAGGTTAACCTGGCGCGCTTTTTCATCCACGGAGAAGTGGCCTTCGCCCTGGAAAGTATCGGAGTCTTCTTTCTCCTGGCGCAGCAGGTGCGGAATGATTTTATCGACTTTGCGGTACATCTCGGAGCTGTCTTCAGCCGGACCGGAGATGATCAGCGGGGTACGGGCTTCATCGATCAGAATGGAGTCCACCTCATCCACCAGCGCATAGTGCAGCTTACGCTGTACGCGCTCTTCAGGGCTGAACGCCATGTTGTCACGGAGGTAGTCAAAGCCGTATTCGTTGTTGGTACCGTAGGTGATATCCGCGTTGTATGCTTCACGCTTGGCCGGCGCAGGCAGACCAGACATGTTGATGCCGACGGTCAGGCCGAGGAACTCAAACAGAGGGCGGTTATTTTCGGCGTCACGCTGCGCGAGGTAGTCGTTGACGGTAACAACGTGAACGCCCTTACCGGTCAGCGCGTTCAGGTAAGCAGGCAGGGTCGCCGTCAGCGTTTTACCTTCACCCGTACGCATCTCCGCGATGCAGCGCTCGTTAAGCACCATACCGCCCAGCAGCTGCACGTCGAAGTGACGCATGCCAAAAACGCGTTTACTGGCTTCACGCACTACCGCGAAAGCTTCAGGGATCAGGCTTTCTAAGGTCTCCCCTTTTTCGAGACGCGCGCGGAACTCAACCGTTTTTGCTTTGAGCTCATCATCAGAGAGCTTTTCCATCGCCGGTTCCATACCATTGATGACAGCAACAGCTTTGCGCATGCGGCGCAGGGTACGATCGTTACGACTACCGAAAACTTTTGTTAATAATTTGATTAGCATAATAAATTCTCAAACGCCCCAGTTGGGCAGATAAATTAAGGTTTTGAAAAAGTTAATTTAGCTGAGGCGTGTAGGCCCGGCGCGAATGCCATGAGCCTGGCTAATCCACGTAGAGACAGAGAATGCTGCCGGGGAAACAAATGCCGTTTGCGTCGGCTGGCGAACGGAAACCGGCGGCTGGCCGTCCTGAGTGAGCAGCGCATTCAGCGTGTCCAGCAGCGCAAGATGATGGGCCTGAACCGGGAGCGTTTCTTCAGCAACAGGCACCGTCTGAGGTGCCATCGCGAAAGAGAGATGGCGGATAACCGTGCGGATGGCATGTTGCTGCCAGTAATCGACGGAGAAATTCGGACGACGGCTGGCTTCAAGCCACGCGAGATTAGTGAAATTAACCCGCGTTGAGAAATCGTGTTTGGTGGTGGAGGTGTTGGCAGGCGTCGCCGCCTCGGCACTGTTGCTGAGCACAGGCAAGCCGAAGCTCGCCGCGACCATCCCTAATAAGAGATGCGGCCAGAAGTAACGTCTGCCAAATTGTCGCCAGCGCGTCAGTATTCCGCTCACTTGCTCCACCAGATAAGCCAGCCTTAGTAAGGCTGAGTTTGATTATTCTTTTTTAGCGCCAAGATAGTACCACTAAAGCCACTCTACAGCAGCAGGAATGACGATTAACAGCGGGGAAAAACGGTCAAGAATGCAGCTAACGCGCAGATTTTCTACGCCGTAGACATCACGAAAGACGCTGAGATAGAAATCAAAGGGTAAAAATAAAAACGACCGGCCTCCCTGGCCGGAGAGAGTACCAGGTAAACCAGTCGTTTTTTACGAAACGGCTTAGACCGTTACGCCAGGACCGTGCTCGGTGCTTTGAATGCCAGCGGCAGTTCAGCTTCGTCTTCGAAGGTCACATATTCCCAGGCTTCCTGTTTTGCCAGGACTGCCTGCAACAGCTTGTTGTTCAGCGCATGACCGGATTTAAACGCGGTAAATGCACCAATGATATTATGACCACACATAAACAGATCGCCGATTGCATCCAGCATTTTGTGACGAACGAATTCATCTTCAAAACGCAGGCCGTCTTCGTTCAGTACGCGATAATCGTCAACAACGATGGCACAATCGAAGCTGCCGCCCAGGCACAGGCCGCGGGACTGCAGATATTCAATATCACGCATGAAGCCAAAAGTACGGGCACGACTGATCTGGCGCATAAACGCATCAGCAGAGAAGTTCATCGCATAGCGTTGGGTGCTGGCATCAATCGCCGGATGGTTAAAGTCGATGGTAAAGTCCAACGAGAAACCATTGTACGGTTTAAATTCAGCCCACTTGTCGCCATCTTCGACGCGAACGGTCTCTTTGATGCGAACAAATTTCTTCGCGCAGTTCAGTTCTTCGATGCCGGCATCCAGCAATAGATAGACGAACGGTGCAGCACTGCCATCCATGATCGGGATTTCTGGCGCATCGACTTCAACAACGATGTTGTCGATACCCAGCCCCGCCAGGGCGGCGTTAAGGTGCTCTACGGTAGAAATCCGCACGTCATGCTCGTTCACCAGGCAAGTACAGAGCATAGTATCACGCACAGATTTTGCATCGGCCGGAAAATCTACCGGTGGATTCAAGTCGGTGCGACGATAGATGACCCCGGTATTGGCCGGCGCAGGGCGTAACGTCAGTGTGACTTTCTTGCCGGTATGTAAACCGACGCCAGTCGCCTGAACGATACGTTTAAGTGTCCTTTGTTTGATCATCGTATAATCTCGCCAAATTAACTATCCAACCGAGAGTGTATCTCACTAACGGTGGGCCAGTTTAGCACAAAGAGCGAAAATCCCCAAATTCCAGTCAATTCTTAGTCAGCTTGCTTACGCAGGAACGCTGGAATGTCCAGATAATCCGGCTCTTTCGCGGTTTGTGGCGTGGTATCGTTCACCACTTTCGCAGCTGGTTTTTGCTCTTGAGTCAGCGGAGCCATACCGTGCTGCTGGAAACGATCCATCACCGGCTGCTGAGCCTGCTTGTTGGTCACCAGCGTGATCTCAGGACGCTTGTCCATGCCGATACCGGTAGCAACAACCGTGACGCGCAGCTCGTCGTTCATTTCCGGGTCAAGGGATGTACCGATAACCACGGTCGCGTTGTCGGACGCGAACGCACGGATGGTGTTACCCACAGTTTCGAATTCGTCCAGACGCAGGTCAAAGCCAGCGGTAATGTTGACCAGCACGCCGCGCGCACCGGACAGGTCGATATCTTCCAGCAGTGGAGAAGAGATCGCCATTTCAGCGGCTTCTTCTGCACGGTCTTCACCGCTTGCCACGCCGGAGCCCATCATCGCGTAGCCCATTTCGGACATCACGGTGCGAACGTCTGCAAAGTCAACGTTCATCAGGCCTGGACGGGTAATCAGTTCAGCGATGCCCTGAACCGCGCCTTTCAGCACGTCGTTCGCCGCGCCAAACGCATCCAGCAGGGAGATACCGCGTCCCAATACCTTCAGCAGCTTGTCGTTCGGAATGGTAATCAGAGAGTCCACGTGCTTGGACAGCTCGGTGATACCCTGCTCCGCAAATGCCATACGCTTCTTGCCTTCAAAGTTGAAAGGCTTGGTCACGACGGCAACGGTCAGGATACCCAAATCTTTTGCCACTTCAGCAACAACAGGTGCAGCACCGGTACCAGTACCGCCGCCCATACCTGCTGCAATGAAGACCATGTCAGCGCCGTCCAGCGCTGCGCGCAGGGCTTCACGATCTTCTTCAGCCGCATTGCGGCCGACTTCCGGGTTAGCGCCTGCGCCCAGACCTTTGGTGATACCGCCACCGATCTGAATCGTCTGGCCTACGGCCGTTTTACGCAGTGCCTGCGCATCGGTGTTTACCGCGAAAAATTCAACGCCTTCAATGCGCTCGCGCACCATATGCTCTACGGCGTTGCCGCCGCCGCCACCGACGCCGATGACTTTAATCACCGCGTCGTTGGTTAATTCCATTGGTTCAAACATAGTTTCTCTCCGTTGTGCCTGTCGCCCGAGACCGTTAATTCTCTCCGGTCTCTTAAAAAAATTAAAACTCTTTTCGCAACCAGGTGTTCAGTCGTTTGACCCACGACCCCACCGAGACGCGTTTTTCCACTTCTGCTTCACCACTCAAATGGGACTCTTTCCCGTAGTGGAGCAGGCCCACAGCCGTTGAGTAATACGGCTCCTGGGCATAATCCGTTAAACCGGTAATATTCAGCGGTGCACCAATACGCACTTGCGTATGGAACACCCGCTGAGCGCAGGCCGCAAGACCTTCAATTTGCGCTGCCCCGCCGGTTAATACAATCCCCGCCGCGAGATGATGTTTCACACCCTGCTGGCGAAGCTGTTCCTGTAACTGCAAAATCTCTTCGTTGACCAGGTTAAGCAGCTCGGTGTAACGCGGCTCAATCACCTCAGCCAGCGTCTGACGCTGCAGGCTGCGCGGCGGACGCCCGCCCACGCTTGGCACTTCCACGCTCTCATCTTTACCGACGATAGAGCCCAGCGCGCAGCCGTGACGGACCTTAATCGCCTCTGCATCGCTCGGTGGCGTACCAAAGGCGTAGGCAATGTCGCTGGTCACAACGTTCCCTGCATAAGGGATCACTTTGGTGTGGCGCAGCGCACCGCCGGTATACACGGCGATATCCATTGTACCACCACCTATATCGACCACACAGACGCCCAGTTCACGTTCGTCTTCGGTCAACACCGAGTAGCTGGCGGCCAGCCCTGCAAAAATAAGTTGGTCAACTTTCAGGCCACAACGTTCAACGGCTTTTACAATGTTCTTCGCCATATCGTTGTGACATGTGATCAGGTGCACTTTTGCCTGCATACGCACGCCGGAAAGACCGACCGGGTTTTTAATCCCTTCCTGATAATCGATCGCATATTCCTGCGGGATAACGTGCAGCACGCGGTGCTCATCGCGCACGCGGACGGATTTCGCAGTGTGAACCACGTTCTCAACGTCTTCCTGCGTCACTTCTTCTTCTGAAATGGGCACCATGCCAATTTCGTTCTGGCAGCTAATGTGCTTTCCAGAAAGGGCCAGATAGACAGATGAAATCTGGCAATCTGCCATCAGTTCAGCCTGATCGATAGCGCGCTGTACGCATTTCACCACCGATTCAAGGTCGTTAACCCCACCTTTATCCATACCACGGGACGGGCAGCTGCCCACGCCAATGATATTGACCATACCGTCGGGCAGAACTTCCCCTACTAAAGCGGCAACCTTCGCGGTGCCAATCTCCAGTCCAACTACCAGTTTTCTGTCCGTCGCCTTGATCATCGTTGTTCTGCCTGTACCTGTGCCTGATTCTGTTGCTGATTAGGTTCCTCGACCGGAGCCGGCTCCCAACCGACTGCTGCGCCTGAGTCATAGCGCAAATCAACATAGCTTATCCGTTTGCCGTCCGTTTGAGCCTGTTGCTGTAGAACCGGGTAGAGTTCAACAAAACGTGCCAGACGCTTCATGGTGTCGCCGCGGCCAAGATTGAGCTTAATGCCGTTCGTTAACGTTAACTGCCACGAGCGGCGCGCCGTCATCGCAGCATCCTTCAGCGTAAAACGATCCTTAGCCAGCACCTGCCCCATGTCGCGAAAACCCTGCAACACTTCATTTTCACTACCTTCCGGGCCATACAACATCGGTAAATTTTGCTTGTTGACGCGATCGGATGGGACGCTGAACGAATTTCCGTCTACGTCAACCATGTGCTGATCATTCCAACGCGCAATGGGCACATATTCAACCAGATGAATCTTCAATTCATCAGGCCATTGCTTTCTTACGCTCGCCTGTTTTATCCATGGCAGACGTTCAATCTGGCTCTGGATAATGTTCACGTCCTGGGTCATAAAGGTGCCAGGCGACCCAAGTGCCAGAATCGACTGGCGAATATCGTCATTACGCGTGTAATGGCGCTCCCCCGTCACCACCAGCTTCGAGAGCGGTAAACGCTGCGCGTCTTCCATCCAGCCCAGCACCATCCAGCCGCTGATAAACACGGTAAACAGCACGCCCAGAAGGAAAATAATCCCTGCAAGACGCGTTCCATTACTCCGCCGCGAAGAAGAATAGTCTTCCTCATCATCACGGTTGCGCGTGTTCAATGCAGCCTGCGACATATCAGCCCGCCTGGTCCAGAATACGTACAACTAACTGCGAGAAGCTCATCCCAGCCTGACGCGCGGCCATTGGCACAAGGCTGTGGCTGGTCATGCCTGGAGACGTATTCGCTTCCAGCAAATAAAATTGCCCATCACCGTCGAGCATCACATCAATGCGCCCCCAGCCACGGCAGCCCAAAATATTCCAGGCTTTAAGCACCAGGGACTGTAAATCTGCTTCACGTTCTGCTTCAAGACCACTTGGGCAGAAATATTGCGTCTCATCAGAGAGATACTTCGCCTCATAATCATAGAAGACGCCAGCGGGTTGAATGCGAATTGACGGTAAAATTTCTTCACCCAGCATGGCTACGGTAAATTCCGGCCCGCTCAGCCATTTTTCGATCAGAACCTCTTCATCATGTTGAAATGCCAGTTTTAACGCATCTGCCAATTTGCCAGCTTCGTCAACTTTGGACATTCCAACGCTCGACCCTTCGCGGCTCGGCTTAACAATAACCGGAAGGCCCAGCTCTGCAATGCGCGTATTAACGCTATCAGAGAGGCCTAATTCACATTCGCGGCGCGTCAGCGCAACCCACGGCGCAACCGGCAATCCAGCGCCCTGCCACAGCAGCTTGCTGCGCAGTTTATCCATCGAGATCGCCGACGCCATCACGCCGCTGCCGGTATACGGCATGCCGATCAGCTCCAGCAGCCCTTGCAGGGTACCGTCTTCACCACCGCGTCCGTGCAGCGCAATAAAGGCTTTATCGAAGCCCATCGCTTTGAGCTGCGTAACATCGACCTCTTTTGGATCGACCGGGTGTGCGTCTACGCCACCTTCACGCAGGCCAGCCAGAACGGCAGCGCCGGAATTGAGTGAAACCTCACGCTCGGTGGAGGTGCCGCCAAACAGGACAGCAATCTTATCAGCCATGATGCTCGTCCTCCTGGGTTTGCGGCTTCAGTTTGATTTCGGCTAAGGTACGGGCGATTTTGCCGATATTTCCCGCACCCTGAATGAGCACCAGATCGTTCCCCGTCAGGACCGGCGCGAGGATTTCGGCCACCTCTGCGGGGTCCGAAACCAAAATAGGGTCTACTTTACCGCGTCCCCGAATGGTTCGACACAGAGAACGACTGTCCGCGCCCGGAATCGGAGTTTCGCCCGCTGAATAAACATCCAGCATTAGCAGCGTATCAACCTGTGACAGCACGCTCGCGAAGTCGTCATACAGATCGCGAGTACGGGTATAACGGTGCGGCTGGAAAATCATCACCAGATTTTTTTCCGGCCAGCCCGCGCGCGCCGCCTTAATGGTGGCGTCGACTTCCGTTGGGTGGTGACCGTAGTCATCTACCAGCATGGCCGTTCCCGGCTTGCCGTTTACCGACTCCAGCGGATATTCGCCGAGGAAGTCAAAACGACGGCCCGTGCCCTGGAAGCTTTCCAGCGCGCGCAGAATGGCGTCGTCGTCGATGCCTTCTTCCGTTGCGACCGCAACGGCCGCCGCCGCATTGAGGGCGTTGTGGCGCCCAGGCGCGTTAAGCGTGACGTGAAGCAGCTCTTTGTCCTGACGCGCCAGGGTGAAATGCCCCTGCGCGCCCAGCTGTTTGTAATCCTCCACGCGAACGTCGGCATCTTCACTAAAGCCGTACGTCGTAATTTGACGCCCAACGCGCGGCAACAGCTCACGGATCACCGGGTCGTCTACGCACATAACCGCACGACCATAAAACGGCAGGTTGTGCAGGAAATTAATAAAGGTCTGTTTTAAATTTTCGAAGTCGCCCTGGTAGGTATCCATGTGGTCGGCTTCGATGTTGGTGACGATCGCCACCATCGGCTGCAGGTGAAGGAACGACGCGTCGCTCTCATCCGCTTCCGCAATGAGGTAACGGCTGTGGCCCAGGCGCGCGTGAACGCCCGCTGCTTTTACCAGACCACCGTTAACGAAGGTTGGGTCCAGGCCCGCTTCGGCGTAAATGCTGGACACCATCGCCGTGGTCGTGGTTTTACCGTGCGTCCCCGCAACGGCAATACCGTGGCGAAAGCGCATCAGCTCTGCCAGCATTTCAGCGCGGCGGATGACCGGAATACGCGCTTCATGCGCGGCAACAATTTCCGGGTTATCAGAGGAGATAGCGCTTGAAACCACCACCACGCTCGCGTCGCTCACGTTTTCCGGACGGTGGTTGAAATAGATAGTCGCCCCAAGCGACGCCAGCTGCTGCGTAACAGGGTTGGGGGCCAGATCGGAACCACTGATCTGGTAACCTTCGTTCGCCAACACTTCGGCAATACCGCCCATGCCAGCACCGCCAATGCCGACAAAGTGAATGTGCCGGACGCGACGCATCTCGGGCACGATTGAACGCAGTTTTGCCAGTTGTTGTGTATTCATTCTCTAAACGCCATCGACTACTTAAAATTCGTGCAGCGCAACACGCGCTGCGAGGGTTAAGCCCGTGCTGCCAGGCTCACTTCTTTTGCCACCCGTTCCGTCGAATCGGGAATGGCCGTTGCGCGCGCGCGCGCGGCCATCTCCAGCAATGTTTCACGGTTCCAGCCCGCCAGGGTGGTGGCGACCGCCTCAGCGGTAAACTGCGGCTGTTCAAAAATTTTTGCGGCGCCGGCCTGTTCAAGCGGCAGCGCATTCCAGTACTGCTGGCGGTCTTTGTGCTGGAAAGGCACAAACACCGCGGGTAAACCCGCAGCGGCGATTTCGCTCACCGTCAGCGCGCCGGAGCGACACACCACGACGTCGGCCCAGGCGTAAGCTGCGGCCATGTCGTCGATAAATTCCGTCACCTTGTGCTGCGGCTGGCCCGCCTCGGCGTAGCCCTGCTCAACCATCTGCTGCGCGCCTTTCCCGCTCTGGTGCCAGATCGTTACCGCGCTACCCAGCTTTGCGGCAGCCTGAGGCATCGTCAGGTTTAAGACGCGCGCCCCCTGGGAACCGCCAACGACCAGCACGCGGACCGGCCCTTCACGACCGCTCAGACGCTCTTCAGGCAGCGGAAGTGCCAGCACGTCCACGCGAACCGGGTTGCCTACCACGTCCGCTTTCGGAAATGCGCCCGGGAATGCCTGCAGGACCTTGGTGGCTATTTTCGCCAGCCATTTGTTAGTCAACCCGGCTATACCGTTCTGCTCGTGCAGCACAACGGGAATACCCAAAGACCACGCGGCAAGCCCGCCTGGCCCAGAAACATAGCCACCCATACCCAGCACAACGTCAGGCTTAAAGCGCTTCATGATCGCGCGGGCCTGGCGCCAGGCATTGAAAATACGGACGGGAGCCAAAAGCAGCGCCTTAGCGCCTTTGCCCCGCAGGCCGGAAATGCGAATAAAGTCGATCTCAATCCCGTGCTTCGGTACCAGGTCGGCTTCCATACGGTCCGCGGTTCCGAGCCAGCGTACCTGCCAGCCCTGCTCCATCAAATGGTGCGCAACCGCCAGCCCCGGGAACACGTGTCCGCCGGTACCGCCTGCCATCACCATTAACCGCTTCGGTTGATTCATCGTGAACCTCGCGTAAACGCCTGGGCTTTCTCCAGACGCGTCTCATAATCTATGCGTAACAAAAACATAATGGCCGTCGACATAATCAACAGGCTCGAACCACCATAGCTGATCAGCGGCAACGTCAGGCCTTTGGTCGGCAGCATACCTGCTGCGGCCCCAACGTTAACCAGCGCCTGGAAGCTAAACCAGATACCAATTGAGCAGGCTAAGAAACCTGAGAAGCGGTGATCGATCTCCAGCGCTTTACGGCCAATCGACATGGCGCGGAAAGCGACGAAGAATACCATTAAAAGCGCCAATACCACACCGATATAACCCAGTTCTTCCCCAATGATGGAGAAGATAAAGTCGGTATGTGCCTCGGGTAAATACTCCAGTTTTTGGACGGAGTTACCCAGCCCTTGTCCCCAGAGTTCGCCGCGGCCAAACGCCATCAGCGACTGCGTCAGCTGATAACCGCTGCCGAAGGGGTCTTCCCACGGGTTCCAGAAGGAGGTAACGCGTCGAATACGATACGGTTCGGCGAGGATCAGCAGAACAACCGCCGAAATCCCCATCCCGATAATCGCGATGAACTGCCACAGCTTCGCCCCGGCGAGGAACAGCATGGCCAGCGTGGTCACGAACAGTACCACAACGGTACCAAGGTCAGGCTGCGCCAGGAGCAAAATAGCCAGCACCAGAATCACGCCCATCGGTTTCAGGAAGCCGCGCAGGTTGTTTCGCACTTCATCTACCTTGCGCACCAGGTAGTTGGCCAGGTAGCAGAACAGCGACAGCTTGGTAAACTCCGCGGGCTGTATGCGCAGCGGACCAAACGCGATCCAGCGCGATGCCCCGTTAACGGAGCTACCGACGACCAGCACGATAAGCAGCATGATGATAGACGCAATCAGCATCGCCGTACTGTGGCGCTGCCAGAACGTCATCGGCAGGCGCAGGGTAATCAGCGCCAGGCAGAACGCCAGAATGATGTACAGGCCATCGCGTTTGGCAAACAGGAACGGATCGTTGGCAAGACGCTGCCCAACGGGCATCGATGCCGACGTCACCATAATAAAACCAATCGCCGCCAGCCCCAGCGTCAGCCAGAACAACATGCGGTCGTACATGATCAGGCTGTCGGAATCTTTCTCCCGCGACGCCATTACCCAGCCTTTAAGCGCCGCAAACAGCCACGCCAGGATGCCAAATCCTGGCAGGCGCGGCATTCTCAGGCGAGGGAAAGATAAACGCATCAGCCTAACTCCTTCGCCAGGCGGGTAAAGACATCGCCACGCTGTTCGAAATTTTTAAACTGATCGAGGCTTGCGCATGCCGGTGAGAGCAGCACCATATCGCCCTGCTTCACGCGCGGCGCAATCAGGCGCATCGCCTGCTCCATCGTTTCGGTTTGCTCAGAGACGTCAGGGCGCAGCGCGGCAAGTTCGCTTCCATCGCGGCCGAAGCAGTACAGGCGAACGTTATCCCCGGCGAGATACTGCTTCAGAGAGGAGAAGTCAGCTGATTTGCCGTCGCCGCCCAGCAGCAGGTGCAGCGTGCCGTCAACGTGCAGGCCGTTCAGCGCGGCTTCGGTGCTGCCGACGTTCGTCGCCTTGGAGTCGTTAATCCAGCGTACGCCGTTGTGTTCCAGCGCCAGCTGGAAGCGGTGAGCCAGGCCGGTAAAGGTGGTCAGCGCCTGAAGGCTCGACGAACGCGGCAGGCCAACGGCATCCGCCAGCGCCAGCGCCGCCAGGGCATTGGTGTAGTTATGCTGGCCGGAAAGCTTCATCTCCTTCACGTTCAGCACTTTTTCGCCCTTCACGCGCAGCCAGGTCTCGCCCTGCTGGCGGTTCAGGTGGTAGTCACCCATGGTGATGCCAAAGCTGATGCAGCGCTCGTCCGCGCCGCGTACCGGCATGGTCAAAGCATCATCGGCATTCACCACGCATACTTTGGCGTTTTCATAGACGCGCAGCTTAGCGGCACGGTACTGCTGAAGGCCAAACGGATATCTGTCCATATGGTCTTCGGTCACGTTCAGGATCGTCGCCGCCGCGGCTCGCAGGCTGGAAGTTGTTTCCAACTGGAAGCTTGAAAGCTCGAGAACGTAAAGCTCGCAGCCTTTATCCAGCAGCATCAGGGCCGGGAGGCCGATATTTCCGCCGACGCCAACGTTCATGCCCGCCGCTTTGGCCATCTCGCCCACCAGCGTGGTGACGGTGCTTTTTCCGTTAGAACCGGTGATGGCGATAACCGGCGCCTGCGCCTCGCGGCAAAACAGCTCGATATCGCCAACAATTTCAACGCCCGCATCCGCTGCCGCGCTTAATGAAGGATGTGCCAGCGCCATGCCCGGGCTGGCAACAATCAGATCGGCGGCCAGCAGCCAGTTATCATTCAGACCACCAAGGTGGCGTTCAACCTGCTCCGGCAGCGTGTCCAGACCCGGCGGAGAGACACGCGTGTCCATCACGCGCGGCGTGACGCCACGCGCAAGGAAAAAGTCCACGCAGGAAAGGCCGGTCAGGCCTAACCCGATGATAACGACTTTTTTACCCTGGTAATCTGCCATGATTAACGTACCTTCAGCGTTGCCAGGCCAATCAGCACCAGCATCAGCGAAATAATCCAGAAGCGCACAATCACGCGCGGTTCCGGCCAGCCTTTCAGTTCATAGTGGTGGTGAATAGGCGCCATGCGGAAAATGCGCTGTCCGCGCAGCTTGAAGGAGCCGACCTGCAGGATCACCGACAGGGTCTCCACCACGAATACGCCGCCCATAATCACCAGCAGAAACTCCTGGCGCAGCAGCACGGCAATAATACCCAGCGCGCCGCCCAGAGCCAGCGATCCGACGTCCCCCATAAAGACCTGAGCCGGATAGGTGTTAAACCACAGGAAGCCAAGGCCCGCGCCGACAATTGCCGTACAGACAATCACCAGCTCCCCGGCGTGGCGCAGATAAGGAATATGCAGGTAGTTGGCAAAGTTCATGTTACCGGTCGCCCACGCCACCAGCGCGAAGCCCGCGGCGACAAAGACGGTTGGCATAATCGCCAGGCCATCCAGACCGTCCGTGAGGTTGACGGCGTTGCCGGTCCCGACGATCACGAAATAGGCCAGCAGGATGTAGAACAGCCCCAGCTGCGGCATCACGTCCTTAAAGAACGGAACGACAAGCTCGGTGGCCGGCGTATCTTTTCCCGCCAGGTAAAGCGCGAAGGCCACGCCCAGCGCAATCACCGACATCCAGAAGTACTTCCAGCGGGCAATCAGGCCCTTAGTGTCTTTTCGGACCACCTTGCGGTAGTCGTCGACAAAGCCAATGATTCCGTAGCCAATCAGTACGGTCAGCACGCACCAGACGTACGGGTTAGATGGATAGGCCCACAGCAGCACGGAGACCACGATGGCGGTCAGGATCATAATCCCGCCCATCGTTGGCGTGCCGCGCTTGCTGAAGTGTGACTCGGGGCCGTCGTTTCGAACAACCTGACCAAATGAGAGTTTTTGCAGACGGGCGATCATGCGCGGGCCCATCCACAATGAGATGAACAGCGCGGTCAGCAGGCTGACGATGGCGCGAAACGTCAGATACGAAAAGACGTTAAAGCCTGAATAATATTTGACCAAATGCTCGGCCAGCCAAACTAACATGTCCCGTTCTCCTGTAGTGCGTGCACAACCTCTTCCATGGCGGCACTGCGTGAACCTTTCACTAGCACTGTAACAATTGGTTTTTCTGCAATAATCATTTTAAGTCGTTTAATTAGCGCCGCTTTATCAGCAAAGTGCTCGCCAACGCCGCTGGCCTGGCTAATCGCCTGGCTCAGTTTTCCTGCGCTTAGCACGCAATCCAGACCTGCCGCCTTCGCCGCTTCGCCGACCTGGATATGGCAAGCTTCGCTTTCTTCGCCCAGCTCGCCCATATCGCCAACAACCATTACGCGATAGCCCGGCATTTCGGACAGCACCTGCACGGCCGCCGTCATCGAACCGACGTTGGCGTTGTAGGAGTCGTCCAGCAGCAGCTTGTTCTGCGCAAGCTGGATCGGGAACAGACGCCCCGGTACCGCTTTCAGATTCGCCAGCCCCGCTTTAACTGCGTCGTGCGTTGCGCCAACGGCCATAGACAGCGCGGCGGCGGCGAGCGCGTTGGCGATGTTATGACGGCCCGGCAGCGGCAACAGCACGTCAACGCCGCCCGTAGGCGTATTGAGCGTAAACTCGGTGCCGTGCGACGTGACGTGAACGTTAGTCGCGGTAAAGTCGCTGTTGGCGGCATTCGGCGAGAAGCGCCAGATTTTACGATCGCCAATGATGCTTTGCCAGTTCAGCCAGTCGTTGTTATCGGCATTCATAATGGCGATGCCCTCAGCCGGCAGGCCGGTGTAAATCTCGCCTTTGGCTTTCGCCACGCCTTCCAGAGAACCGAAACCTTCCAGATGCGCCGCCGCCAGGTTATTCACCAGCGCGGCCTCCGGACGCGTGAGGCTGACGGTCCAGGCAATTTCACCCTGATGGTTAGCGCCCAGCTCAATCACGGCAAATTCATGTTCTTTCGTCAGGCGAAGCAGCGTCATCGGCACGCCGATGTCGTTATTAAGGTTGCCCGCAGTGTAGAGCGTATTTCCGCAGCGGCTTAGAATTGCCGCGGTCATCTCTTTTACGGAGGTTTTGCCGGACGATCCCGTCAGCGCAACGACGCGCGTCGGGACCTGCTGGCGCACCCATGCGGCCAGCTCGCCAAATGCCTGACGGGTATCCTTCACCACAATCTGCGGCAGATCGATATCCAGCATGCGGCTTACGAGCAGTGCGCCTGCGCCGTTCTCTTTAGCCTGTTCAGCAAAGTCATGAGCGTCAAAGCGCTCGCCTTTCAGCGCCACAAACAGACAGCCCGCGGTCACCTTACGGGTATCGGTCGTGACGGCGTCAATGGTCATATCCTGACCGCGCAGTTCGCCCTGCAATACGATTGCGGCCTGGCCTAACGTGATGCTAATCATGCCACCACTCCCAGCAGGCGGGCTGCGGTGACGCGGTCGGAATAGTCCAGACGACGATTGCCGACGATCTGATAGTCCTCATGGCCTTTACCGGCCAGCAGAACCACGTCGTTTTCACGCGCCTGCATAATGGCGTTGGTCACCGCTTCCGCGCGGCCTTCGACGACGCGAGCTCGGCCCGCGTCCAGCATGCCGGACAGAATATCGTTGATGATGGCGCGCGGCTCTTCGGTACGCGGGTTGTCATCGGTCACAACCGGAATATCCGCGAACTGCTCGGCAATCGCGCCCATCAGCGGGCGCTTGCCTTTGTCGCGGTCCCCGCCGCAGCCAAAGACGCACCACAGCTTGCCCGCGCAGTGCAGACGCGCGGCTTCCAGCGCTTTTTCCAGCGCATCCGGCGTGTGGGCATAATCCACCACCACGGTCGGCTTGCCCGGCGCGCTAAACACTTCCATACGGCCACAGACCGGCTGCAGTTGCGCTGCTGTGTTCAGCAGATCGGCCATCGGGTAGCCCAGCGCCAGCAGGGTCGCCAGCGCCAGCAGCAGATTGCTGACGTTAAACGCGCCCATCAGGCGGCTTTCAATCTCGCCTTCCCCCCATGAAGAGGCAAAGCGGATCGTTGCGCCGCTGTCGTGATAGTTCACCTCAACCGCCTTCAGCCAGCGGCCGTGGCAGTCAGGATTAATATGATCTTCCATCGAGACGGCTACCGCATCCGGCAGCTTCGCCAGCCAGCGACGACCGACTTCATCATCAGCATTGATGATGGCCTGACCAGCGTGGTGCGTTGAATACAGCAGCCACTTCGCGGCTTCGTAGTGTTCCATGTCGCCGTGATAATCAAGATGATCCCGGCTCAGGTTAGTGAACACGGACGCGGCAAATTTCAGCGCCGCGACGCGGTGCTGAACCAGGCCGTGAGAGGAAACTTCCATTGCGGCAAACGTCGCGCCCTGCTCCGCCAGGCCAGCAAGCACGTGCTGCACGTCCACGGCGGAACCCGTGGTATTTTCCGTCGGGCTCACCTTGCCAAGAAGGCCGTTGCCTACCGTACCCATCACGGCACCGGTTTCCCCGAGCAGCTGCGCCCACTGCGCCATCAGCTGCGTGGTGGTCGTTTTACCGTTGGTACCGGTCACGCCGACCAGACGCAGCTGGTCAGACGGCTCGTGGTAAAAACGTCCTGCCAGCGCGGAAAGACGCTCATTTAACTGGCTGAGGTAGATGACCGGCACGCCGTGCATTTCGCGGATTTCACCGTCGGCTGCTTCATCTTTCGCCTCAGCAATAACGGCAGCAACACCTTGCGCAATCGCCTGCGGGATATATCGACGCCCGTCCGCCTGATGGCCCACTACAGCCACAAAAAGATCGCCGGAAGCCGCCATGCGGCTGTCCAGTACCATCTCTCGTAGCGCTCGCGCAGGCACGTTTTGCACCCACGGAGCGAGTAGGTCGCGCAAATTACGATCTGCCACCTGTACCCTCGCCTTGATTAGTTACAAATTCACTCTTATCGCCGGTCGCCAGCGCATCCGGTTCGATGTTCATGGTGCGCAACACGCCGCCCATGATTGCCCCGAACACCGGCGCTGAAACGGCACCACCGTAGTATTTACCCGCCTGTGGATCGTTAATCACGACCACCAGCGCAAAACGCGGATTGCTTGCAGGCGCAACGCCTGCGGTATAGGCAATGTATTTGTTGATGTAGCGGCCGTCTGGCCCCACTTTTTTCGCCGTACCGGTTTTAATAGCGATGCGATAGCCTTTGATCGCCGCCTTCACGCCGCCGCCGCCGGGCAGCGCGACGCTTTCCATCATGTGCACAACGGTACGAACGGTGGATTCCGGGAAGATACGCTCGCCGGGAACCGGTGGATCAACTTTGGTAATCGACAGCGGGCGATAGACGCCATAGCTGCCGATCGTTGCGTAGACTCGCGCTAACTGTAACGGGGTTACCATTAGCCCGTAGCCGAAAGAGAAGGTGGCCCTCTCTATGTCAGACCACCGTTGTTTTTGAGGATATAAGCCACTGCGTTCTCCGACCAACCCCAAATTGGTCGCCTTTCCCAGTCCAAAACGTGAGTAAGTCTCTACTAACGCTGAGGACGGCATCGCTAACGCCAGCTTTGAGACACCGACGTTACTCGACTTCTGCAGGACCCCGGTAAGGGTCAATTCGCTGTAACGCGCCACGTCTTTAATTTCGTGACCGTTAATTCGGTAAGGGATCGTATTCAGAACGGTATTTTCGTTCACGATGCCGCGCTGGAGCGCGGTCATTACCACCATCGGCTTCACGGTAGATCCCGGCTCGAACACGTCGGTGATGGTGCGGTTACGCATCACGTCTTTCTGCGTACCGGTCAGGTTGTTCGGGTTGTAGGATGGGCTGTTAGCCATCGCCAGCACTTCACCCGTGTTGACATCGACCAGCACGGCGCTGCCCGATTCCGCCTTGTTAAACGCCACGGCGTTGTTCAGCTCGCGGTAAACCAGCGCCTGGAGACGTTCATCAATGCTGAGCGCAAGGTTGTGCGCCGCCTGGCTGTCCGTTGAAGAGATATCTTCAATGACGCGGCCGTAGCGGTCCTTACGCACGATACGTTCGCCCGGCTGGCCGGTAAGCCATTTATCAAAGCTTTTTTCAACACCCTCAATCCCCTGGCTATCAACGTTGGTGAAGCCAATGAGGTGAGCGGTTACTTCGCCGGAAGGATAATAGCGGCGTGACTCCTCACGCAGATGAATCCCCGGCAGCTTGAGCTTTTTGATGTAATCCGCCATGTCAGGGTTCACCTGACGCGCCAGATAGATAAAACGCCCTTTCGGGTTCGCATTCACGCGCGATGCCATCTGGTCGAGCGGCATCTTCAGGGCATCCGCAAGGGCTTTCCAGCGGTTATCAAGCGTTATGCCACCGGCATCGTGCAGCTCTTTCGGATCGGCCCAAATGGCTTTCACCGGCACGCTCACCGCCAGCGGACGCCCGGAGCGATCGGTAATCATGCCGCGGGACGTGGACACTTCCTGCACGCGCAGAGAACGCATGTCGCCCTGGCGAACCAGCATGTCAGGGGCAATGATTTGCAACCACGCCACGCGGCCCAGCAGGAAACCCAGCGCCAGTAAAATGCAGCCGCAAAGCAACGCAAAACGCCAACTGACAAAGTTGGCCTGTTCTTCCTGACGTTTTGGTTTTAGCGTTTTTGCCGCTGCTTTCATGCGTCGCGTTTTCCCTTATTTTTGTACAACGATATTTTCCTGAGAAGGATCAACATGCTGCAGCTGCAGCTTTTCCGTTGCGATCCGTTCAACCCGGCTGTGATCGCCGAGCGCGTTCTCTTCAAGAATCAGGTTTCGCCATTCGATATCCAGCGCATCGCGTTCCAGCACCAGCTGCTCGCGCTGCGCGGTTAACAAACGGGTATGGTGGGCCGTTGTCACCACCGTCACTGCCGTCACAATGATGCAAATGAACAAGCAGAGTGGCAGCTTCCCAAACCGCAAAAGATCGTCTCCGATCACGCCAGGCAAGGCATGGCGCTCGTTACTTCCTAACGATCCCTTAACTTTGCTGAGGGTCTCTGTCACTCTGCCGATCATGCGTTCGTCCTCTCTGCAACACGCAGAACTGAACTACGGGCACGTGGATTCTCTGCCACCTCTTCTTCGCCCGGCATCAACTTGCCTAGTGCTCGCAGCTGACGGCCGCCCAGCTTCCTGAGTTGTTCTTCCGTCATCGGCAGCCCTGCTGGAACCTGAGGTCCGCGGCTTTGCTCGCGCATAAAGCGTTTCACAATGCGGTCTTCCAGCGAATGGAAGCTGATGATGGATAACCGCCCACCCGGGGCCAGCACGTCGAGCGAGCTTTTTAGCGCCAGCTCTATTTCCTCCAGTTCACTGTTTACCCAGATGCGAACCGCCTGGAAGGTACGGGTCGCGGGATGTTTGTGCTTATCCTTCACCGGCGTTGCCGCCGCGATGACTTCCGCCAGCTCTTTGGTGCGGGTCATCGGCTCGATGCGGTTACGCTCGACGATGGCGCGCGCAATGCGCTTGCCAAAACGTTCTTCGCCGAAGGTTTTGATCACCCAGGCGATATCCGCTTCGTCAGCGGTTCGTAACCACTCGGCAGCAGACTGGCCGCGCGTCGGGTCCATGCGCATGTCCAGCGGGCCATCGCGCATAAAGGAAAAACCGCGTTCTGCATCATCAAGCTGTGGTGAAGAGACGCCAAGATCGAGAAGAATCCCGTCGATCTTGCCCGTCAGGCCGCGCTCGGCAACATAATCCGCCAGCGCAGAGAAAGGTCCATGCACGATGGAAAAGCGTGGGTCATCGATGGTTTGCGCAACGGCAATCGCCTGCGGATCGCGATCGATTGCCAGCAGGCGTCCTTCCGCCCCAAGCTGAGAGAGGATCAAACGCGAGTGGCCACCGCGGCCAAAAGTGCCATCAATGTAGATGCCGTCCGGACGAATATTCAGGCCGTTTACGGCCTCATCCAGCAGCACCGTAGTATGTTTATAATTTTCCATCATATTTATAGAGACAAGTCCTGCAGCCGTTCCGATAGCGTTTCAGAATCAGACTGCTCAGCGTCGATATCTTCCTTGACCTGTTGATACCAGGTCGTTTCATCCCACAGTTCAAACTTGTTGAACTGCCCGACCAGCATCACTTCTTTCGTCAGACCGGCATGCTGCCGCAGCACAGGCGCAATCAGTAACCGCCCAGCGCTATCCATCTGGCACTCACTCGCATGTCCCAGCAGCAGCCGCTGTACGCGGCGCTCCTGTGGGTTCATGCTCGACAGTCGCGACAGCTTTTGCTCGATAATTTCCCATTCGGGTAAAGGGTAAAGCAGCAGGCAGGGGTGGTTGATGTCAATGGTGCAAACCATTTGACCTGAAGCGTTCTCAACCAGCTGGTCACGGTATCGGGTTGGCACCGATAAACGCCCTTTGCTGTCGAGATTGACTAACGTCGCTCCACGGAACATGCCAGCCTCACCCCTTATCACCACTTTAACCCACAAATTCCCACCTAAAGGAGTTTACGGAGCGAGGGAAAAGCTTGTCAAGCCAGTACTCTCCCTATCAGGGCTGTATTACACCCTATTTACAGATATCGCCTGACCTGATTAATAACTGCACAACAGGCGAGGCAAAATTAACGTCATGAATATTTGTAAGAAAAAAATCAAATATCCAATCGGCGTTAAAGCACCACTCAATATCATCGCGTGAAAATATAAAGTGTCAGTTTGCGACGCGGGCAGCATTTTAGGACATATTGGGAGGGGATAACAGCGCCAGATGCAACACGGGGGCTCCAGAGCATGCGCGCTGGCGCGCTGAACGATACCACTGTCGAAAAAACGTCTGAATATTCATCGGCCATGCGGCCTTTGTAACAAAATAATACAAAAGAACAATCAAAAAAGGGTTAAATCTTCCTTAAATGTGCATTTTAAATGCGCAGCAGGAATTAAGATTAATAGCAGACTATCCGTTTCAAAGAATTATCCTAATTTTCATCCGGGAATTACCTTAAGCCCTGGTAGATCAAGATTGGGGCAGTTTAACTGCCCCAACAATTTAATTAATGGCGGCTCAGTATCCCGCGGCGGTAAAGGTTGCGTTTGATGCGCGTCAGGCCTGGCTTCGGCTTTCGTGGCTCATCCAGGCTCGCCAGAACGATTTCCAGCACGCGCTCGGCGACGTCCCGATGGCGCTGCGCCACCGCGAGCACCGGGCATTGCAGGAAGTCCAGCAGCTCATTATCGCCGAAGGTGGCAATGGCCAGGTCGGACGGTAATTTTCCATCGCGGCGCAGCGTCACGTCCATTACTCCCTGAAGGAGAGCAAACGAGGTGGTGAACAACGCCTGCGGCATAGGGTGCGTTTCCAGCCACTTTTCAAAAAGCTGCGCGGCGGCTTCACGCTCGTAGCTGTTTGCATAGAGATAATGAACCTCGCGCGGATCGTCTTTCCAGGCGGTACGGAAGCCCTGCTCGCGCAGGAAGCTCACGGAAAGCTCGGGCAATGCGCCAAGATACAGCACCGTCTCGGCAGGGAAGGTACGCAGCTCGGCGGCCAGCATCTCTGAATCGTCCTGGTCGGCGCCCACCACGCTGGTGAAATGTTCGCGGTCCAGCGCGCGGTCCAACGCCACAATGGGGAAAGGATCGTTCGCCCAGCGCTGGTAGAAGGGATGCTCTGGCGGTAAAGAGGTCGAAACAATAATGGCATCCACCTGGCGCTGCAGAAGATGCTCAATGCAGCGCATCTCGTTATCGGGCTGGTCTTCGGAACAGGCAATCAGCAGCTGATAGCCCCGCTGGCGAGCCTGACGCTCAAGATAGTTCGCGATACGGGTGTAACTGGTGTTTTCCAGATCGGGGATCACCAGGCCAATAGAGCGGGTTCGCCCGGCGCGCAGGCCCGCGGCGACGGCATTCGGATGGTAGTTATGCTCACGAACCACCGCCATAACTTTTTCAACGGTCTTATCGCTGACGCGGTACTGCTTGGCTTTACCGTTAATCACATAGCTGGCCGTCGTTCGTGACACGCCGGCAAGCCGGGCGATTTCATCCAGTTTCACAATTGCCCCTCAAAAAAAAGAAAAGTCCATGGCCCTGTCAAGGTTATGGTTAAATATTTTAACATCTAAACGCAGATTAGCCTTCGCGGCAACCGCTTTTATCCACGTTGTCGGCTGATTACGCAAAAAAAAGCCCGGCTTTGGTGACCGGGCAGAAAGAGGCGAACCTTTCAGACAACTACCGCATGATTTTCTCGCCGCGCGACAGGCCAACGATGCCCGAGCGCGCCACTTCAACAATTTTTGCCACGTCGCGTACCGAAGCGATGAAGGCGTCCAGCTTGTCGCTGGTGCCCACAAGCTGCACAGTATATAAAGAAGGGGTCACGTCAATAATCTGCCCGCGGAAAATATCCGCGTTGCGCTTAACCTCCTCACGCCCGTAGCCGCTGGCCTGAATTTTTACCAGCATCACTTCGCGTTCGACATATGCCCCCTGCCCCAGCTCGCTCACGCGGAGCACATCAACCAGCTTGTGCAGCTGCTTCTCAATCTGTTCAAGAACTTTTGCATCGCCCACGGTCTGGATGGTCATTCGTGACAGCGTGGGATCGTCGGTCGGGGCGACGGTCAGGCTTTCAATGTTATAGCCGCGCTGGGCAAAAAGGCCAATGACGCGTGACAGTGCGCCAGATTCGTTTTCCAGTAATACCGATAATATCCGGCGCATATCAGGTTCTCTCCGTTTTGCTGAGCCACATTTCGTCCATACCGCCGCCGCGGATATGCATTGGATAGACGTGCTCGGCGCCGTCGACGATGACATCCATAAACACAAGGCGACCGTTTTTGACCTGCTCAAGCGCTTCGCCGAGTCGGGCTTCCAGTTCCGCCGGACTGGTCACGCGCATGCCGACATGGCCATAGGCTTCCGCCAGGCGAACAAAATCCGGGAGCGACGTCATATACGACTGCGAGTGGCGGCCCGAGTAGATCATGTCCTGCCACTGCTTCACCATCCCGAGGTAGCCGTTATTCAGGTTCAGCACCAGCACCGGCAGCTCATACTGTAGCGCCGTCGAAAGTTCCTGAATGTTCATCTGAATGCTGCCGTCCCCGGTCACGCAGACCACGGTTTCCTGCGGAAGCGCCATCTTGACCCCCAGCGCGGCGGGAAGGCCAAAGCCCATTGTGCCCAGGCCGCCGGAGTTGATCCAGTGACGCGGCTTGTCGAACGGATAGTACAATGCGGCGAACATCTGGTGCTGGCCCACGTCAGAGGTAACGTACGCGTCACCCTGGGTCAGACGCCAGATCGTTTCGATCACCGCCTGCGGCTTGATATGTTCGCTGTGCGCGTCGTATTTCAGACACTGCCGCGCCCGCCATTGCTCGATCTGCTGCCACCAGTCGCGGATCTCGTCCAGCGGCTGGGACGCGCTCTCCTGCGGGAGTAGCTCCAGCATTTGCTCCAGCACCTGACGCGCGTCGCCGACGATCGGCACATCGGCCGATACCGTTTTAGAGATCGACGTAGGATCAATATCAATGTGCAGTACGGTCGCATTCGGGCAATATTTTGCCAGATTATTGGTCGTGCGGTCGTCAAAGCGGACGCCGACGGCGAAGATCACATCGGAGTGATGCATCGTCATATTTGCTTCGTAGGTGCCATGCATCCCAAGCATTCCCAGCGCCTGGCGATGCGTTGCCGGAAAAGCGCCCAGCCCCATCAATGAGGATGCGACGGGAAGGTTCAGCGTTTCAACAAGCGTGCGCAGCTGCGGTTCGCAGGCCGAGTTGATCGCCCCTCCCCCAACGTACACCACCGGTTTTTTAGCGGCCAAAAGCGTTTGCAGCGCACGCTTGATCTGGCCCTTGTGGCCCTGCGTTGTCGGGTTGTATGAACGCATGCTGACCGTCTCAGGCCAAACGTAGGGAAGCTTGTTGGCCGGATTAAGTATATCTTTTGGCAGATCGACAACCACCGGACCGGGACGACCGCTCGCCGCCAGCCAGAAGGCCTTCTTCAGCACGCCCGGGATGTCTTCCGTTTGCTTCACCAGAAAGCTGTGCTTAACGACGGGGCGGGAAATCCCCACCATATCGCACTCCTGAAAGGCGTCGTAGCCTATTAAAGACGTCGCAACCTGCCCGGAAAGAATGACCAGCGGGATGGAGTCCATGTAGGCGGTCGCGATGCCGGTGATGGCGTTTGTCGCGCCGGGGCCGGAAGTAACCAGCACAACGCCCACCTCGCCCGTTGCGCGTGCAAGCCCATCGGCCATATGCACCGCGGCCTGCTCGTGGCGCACCAGAACATGGTCGACACCCCCCACCGTATGCAGCGCGTCATAAATATCGAGGACTGCGCCCCCCGGGTAGCCGAACACTTGCTTCACGCCCTGATCAATGAGCGACCGGACGACCATTTCCGCGCCAGACAACATCTCCATGCTTTGCCTCCAGGCTTTTTGTTATAGATAGACAGTGGGCAGAAATCATTTCCGAGCCGTCTTGCGATCGGGATAACCCAGTTCTATATGCAGAGTGAGGGTTACCTTAACCGCTCGTTATGAGGCAGGCAATTAGCAAACGGGGAAGAGCAAATGGCGTTCAAAGCAGAATAAAGAAGCATTACGACAGGAACTGGTTAATTCAACTGGAATAAGAGAATGCGCTAACAAATCATGTTTAAAAAGGACGGTGAATCAGGAAATCATCTATTTTTCACGACGTCCTCTTGGAATGAAAAAAATCACAACAGAATAAAATACTTCACTTCAGAAAAATAACAGGATAAACCGCAGTCTTTAATACGGTTTACCCTGAATGGCCTAGCGACGACAGACGCTGGTAAGCAACTCTTCCATCCACTGGTGGCCTTTATCACGGCCAGCAGCCTCATGCCAGGAGAGGTAGCAGGTGCGGCTGTTTAACTTCAGCGGCAATGGCAAAATCTGCAGGTTAAGCTGCTCGGCAAACTCTTCGGCCAGCCAGCGCGGTGCAATAGCCACCAGATGCGTTTGGGATACCACGTTTAATACGCTTACCATCGCCATGCCCTGATAGGCAACGCTGGCCTGTTTATCCGGCGTGTCATACCACGGCTGGCTAAATGACGCGTAGCGATCGAGCGCAACAACCGCGTGCTGTTCGTTATAGACATCGCTTTCGCGCAGCGGAGAATTCATACGCGGATGTTTCTTGCTGGCAACTAATACCATTTCATCTTTAAAGAGCGGGACGCAGGAAAATTCCGGACGACGGAACTCTTCATAGCCCAAAACAAACTCCGTTTCCTGATAGCGTAACTGATGCTCGGTATTCTGATTTAAGGATGATTTAAAAACGAGGTGAATGTTTGGGGCGATTTCCTCAACTTTATTGTATATAAGCGAGGTCAGATAATTATCTAAGGGACTGCAAACGCAAAGATTAAAGACGCGCTCGCTGCTTAAGGGTTCGAAGCCCGAGCCTGGCAGTTCGTTCTGAACGAGCTGTAGTGCCTGGCGAACGGCGCCAAAGAGCTGATACGCGCGCGCGGTCGGCTGTATCCCTCTACCGTAGCGAACGAATAATTCGTCGTTAAACATGACCTTAAGCCGGGAAACTGCATTACTCACCGCAGGCTGCGACATGCCAAGCGACTGTGCCGCTCGCGTAATATTTTGCTCCTGCATGACGGCGTCGAAGACGGTCAGCAGATTAAGATCGACGGTGCGCAACTGAGGCTTTACGCCATCATAGGCCTGAGGCTGATTAATATTATTTCCTGACATTTTTAACTCCACTGTCACGCTAAACTCCCTTTACCGAACCATAATGATAATCACCAAATATATGATTTACCATGCAGATATAACTAGCAAAAGGGAATTATTTAAAATTCGGAATATATAAAGAAAAAAGGAATATAAAGAGGACCCTTACCTGCCGATCGCTCGTGGGGGCTCTCCTCTTTAAAATGATATAAAAAACGATAACGATGAAATGAAACCATAACTCAGACAAATAAACAACTGACCGCAAATTAAAGACATATTAAGTATTATTAAACTCTTCCATCGAACCGTATCTTTCGCTTAACATTATTGCTTCATCCTGTTCAAACATCGCCGATCGAAAAACATTCATGAAATCTATAACTCAATGAAATTGATATACTTTCCGTGCATTCGACGCAGCACTTGAAATACCGTCGCGGTTGCAACGAAATATATTCAAATGATTCAAGTATTGTTTTTCAGTCCAAAATTAGACTATTCGAATCGCTGAAAAGCGAAAAACCAGCACAATTAGCTAAAGCACTTTCATTAGCATCCTAAGCTAACCGGGGCGTTTTGATTGTCAGGGGTTGACATGATCGAGCGTATCCAGTACCACTAAAGGCATCACGTATTTAACAGGAGCATGATTCATGATTCGCACCGTTCGTTTCACCGGCCTACTACTACTAAACGCATCCACTGTGCGCGGTAGGCTGGCGAGCGAAATTCAGAACTGAATCGTCTCCAGTAAGACTCAAAACCCGCGCCGCTGCGCGGGTTTTTTTATGCTCGTAGCAAGGCGCCCCAGGACAGACAAGGACCTAACCCATGAGCCAGCAAGTCATTATTTTCGATACCACTTTACGCGACGGCGAACAGGCATTACAGGCAAGCCTGAGCGTGAAAGAGAAACTGCAGATTGCCTTGGCACTCGAGCGTATGGGCGTCGACGTAATGGAGGTCGGCTTCCCCGTCTCCTCTCCGGGTGATTTCGAATCCGTTCAAACTATCGCGCGCACCATTAAAAACAGCCGCGTCTGCGGACTGGCGCGCTGCGTTGAGAAAGATATCGACGTTGCGGCAGAGTCCCTGAAAGTGGCCGAAGCATTCCGCATCCACACCTTTATTGCCACCTCGCCTATGCATATTGCAACTAAGCTGCGCAGCACGCTGGATGAGGTGATCGAGCGCGCGGTCTACATGGTCAAGCGCGCGCGCAACTATACCGACGACGTTGAGTTTTCCTGTGAAGATGCGGGCCGCACGCCGATTGAAGACCTGGCCCGCGTGGTTGAAGCCGCCATCAGTGCTGGTGCCAAAACGATCAACATCCCTGACACCGTCGGCTACACCATGCCGTTTGAGTTCTCCAACATCATTACCGGCCTGTACGACCGCGTGCCGAATATCGATAAGGCAATTATCTCCGTACACACCCACGACGATTTGGGCCTGGCCGTTGGCAATGCCATTGCGGCCGTCCACGCCGGCGCGCGTCAGGTTGAAGGCGCGATGAACGGCATCGGCGAGCGCGCGGGCAACTGCTCGCTGGAAGAGGTGATCATGGCGATCAAGGTGCGCAAAGACATCATGAACGTCAATACGCGCATCAATCACAACGAAATCTGGCGCACCAGCCAGACCGTCAGCCAGATCTGCAACATGCCTATCCCGGCGAACAAGGCGATTGTCGGCACCGGCGCGTTCGCCCACTCCTCCGGCATCCACCAGGACGGCGTGCTGAAAAACCGCGAAAACTACGAAATCATGACGCCGGAATCCATCGGCCTGAACCAGGTGCAGCTGAACCTGACCTCCCGATCGGGCCGCGCGGCGGTGAAGCACCGCATGGAAGAGATGGGCTATAAGGACAGCGACTACAACATGGATCAGCTGTACGACGCGTTCCTGAAGCTGGCCGACAAAAAAGGCCAGGTCTTTGATTACGATCTGGAAGCATTGGCATTCATTAACAAGCAGCAGGAAGAGCCAGAGCACTTCCGCCTGGATTACTTCAGCGTGCAGTCCGGCTCCAGCGACATCGCTACCGCGTCGGTCAAGCTGGCGTGCGGGGATGAGATTAAAGCCGAAGCGGCAAACGGCAACGGCCCTGTCGATGCCATCTATCAGGCGATCAACCGCGTCACCGAGTTCGACGTTGAGCTGGTCAAATATGACCTGACGGCGAAAGGCCAGGGCAAAAACGCGCTGGGCCAGGTCGATATTGTCGTCAACCACAACGGTCGTCGCTTCCACGGCGTCGGCCTGGCGACGGACATTGTCGAATCCTCCGCTAAAGCAATGGTGCACGTCCTGAACAACATCTGGCGCGCCGCCGAAGTTGAAAAAGAGTTGCAACGCAAGGCTCAGAATAAAGAGAACAATAAGGAAACCGTGTAATGTCGAAGAACTACCATATTGCCGTGTTGCCGGGTGACGGTATTGGCCCGGAAGTGATGGCACAGGCACTGAAAGTACTGGAAGCCGTTCGCTCGAGTTTTGCGATGAAAATTACCACCAGCCACTACGATGTCGGCGGGATTGCGATTGATAACCACGGTACGCCGCTGCCAAAAGCGACCGTTGAAGGGTGTGAAAACGCCGATGCCGTGCTGTTCGGTTCCGTGGGTGGCCCGAAGTGGGAGCACCTGCCGCCGGCAGAGCAGCCGGAACGCGGCGCGCTGCTGCCCCTGCGCAAGCACTTCAAATTGTTCAGCAACCTGCGTCCGGCCAAGCTGTACCAGGGGCTGGAAGAGTTCTGCCCGCTGCGCGCGGATATCGCCGCCAACGGCTTCGACATTCTGTGCGTGCGTGAGCTGACCGGCGGCATTTACTTCGGCCAGCCGAAAGGCCGCGAAGGCAGCGGTCAGCATGAGAAAGCGTTTGATACCGAGGTGTATCACCGCTTCGAAATTGAGCGTATCGCCCACATTGCCTTTGCGTCCGCGCGCAAGCGTCGCCACAAGGTGACCTCCATTGATAAGGCAAACGTGCTGCAGTCGTCTATTTTGTGGCGCGAGATCGTCAGCGAAATCAGCAAGCAGTATCCGGACGTCGAGCTGTCGCACATGTACATCGACAACGCGACCATGCAGCTGATCAAAGATCCGTCTCAGTTTGACGTGCTGCTGTGCTCCAACCTGTTCGGGGATATTTTGTCTGACGAATGTGCGATGATCACCGGCTCCATGGGCATGCTGCCATCGGCCAGCCTCAACGAAGAGGGCTTCGGCCTGTACGAACCGGCGGGCGGTTCCGCGCCGGATATCGCAGGCAAAAACATCGCCAACCCGATTGCGCAGATTTTGTCCCTCGCGCTGCTGCTGCGCTACAGCCTGGATGCAGGTGATGCTGCAATCGCCATTGAAAACGCCATTAACCGCGCGTTGGAAGAAGGCATCCGTACCGGTGATTTAGCTCGCGGTGCGGCGGCGGTGAGTACCGATGAAATGGGCGATATCATTGCCCGCTATGTCGCAGAAGGGGTGTAATCATGGCGAAGACGTTATACGAAAAGTTGTTTGATGCGCACGTTGTTTACGAAGCGCCTAACGAAACCCCGCTGCTGTATATCGACCGCCATCTGGTCCACGAGGTCACATCCCCGCAGGCGTTTGACGGGCTGCGCGCGCACAATCGTCCGGTGCGTCAGCCGGGTAAAACCTTCGCGACCATGGATCACAACGTTTCGACCCAGACCAAAGACATTAACGCGTCCGGCGAAATGGCGCGAATCCAGATGCAGGAGCTGATCAAGAACTGCAGCGAGTTTGGCGTTGAGCTGTACGACCTGAACCACCCGTATCAGGGCATCGTCCACGTGATGGGGCCTGAGCAGGGGATCACCCTGCCCGGTATGACCATCGTCTGCGGCGACTCCCATACCGCCACGCACGGCGCCTTTGGCGCGCTGGCCTTCGGTATCGGTACCTCAGAGGTTGAACACGTTTTGGCGACGCAGACCCTGAAGCAGGGCCGCGCCAAAACAATGAAGATCGAAGTAAAAGGCAAAGCGGCGCCGGGGATCACCGCGAAAGACATCGTGCTGGCGATTATCGGCAAAACCGGCAGCGCGGGCGGCACGGGTCACGTGGTTGAGTTTTGCGGCGAGGCCATTCAGGCGCTGAGCATGGAAGGCCGCATGACGCTGTGCAACATGGCCATTGAAATGGGCGCGAAAGCCGGTCTGGTCGCGCCGGACGAGACAACCTTCAACTACGTGAAGGGCCGTCTGCACGCGCCGAAAGGCAAAGATTTTGACGACGCGGTCGCGTACTGGGCCACCCTGAAAACCGACGACGGCGCAGCCTTTGATACCGTCGTTACCCTGCAGGCAGAAGACATTGCGCCGCAGGTCACCTGGGGCACTAACCCCGGCCAGGTCATCTCCGTTAACGACAGCGTTCCCGATCCGGCGTCCTTCGCCGATCCGGTCGAGCGCGCCTGCGCGGAAAAAGCGCTGGCCTATATGGGGCTGAAACCCGGCGTGCCATTGACCGATGTCGCCATTGATAAAGTCTTTATCGGCTCCTGCACCAACTCCCGTATCGAAGACTTGCGTGCCGCGGCAGAGATTGCCAAAGGTCGTAAAGTGGCGCCAGGCGTTCAGGCGCTGGTCGTCCCAGGCTCCGGTCCGGTGAAGGCACAGGCGGAAGCGGAAGGTCTGGACAAGATCTTTATCGACGCCGGCTTCGAGTGGCGCTTGCCAGGCTGCTCCATGTGCCTGGCGATGAATAACGATCGCCTGAACCCGGGCGAACGCTGCGCCTCCACCAGCAACCGTAACTTTGAAGGCCGTCAGGGCCGCGGTGGGCGCACCCACCTGGTCAGCCCGGCAATGGCCGCCGCTGCGGCAGTCACCGGCCATTTTGCCGATATCCGCAGCCTGAAATAAGGAGACAATCATGGCAGAGAAATTTACCCAACATACGGGCCGGGTTGTCCCGCTGGACGCCGCAAACGTCGATACCGACGCCATCATTCCTAAGCAGTTTTTGCAAAAGGTGACGCGCACGGGCTTTGGCGCACACCTGTTTAACGACTGGCGTTTCCTGGACGATAAGGGTGAAGTGCCTAATCCGGAGTTCGTGCTGAACTTCCCGGAATACAAAGGCGCGTCGATTCTGCTGGCCCGCGAAAACTTTGGCTGCGGCTCATCTCGAGAACACGCGCCGTGGGCCTTGACCGACTACGGTTTTAAAGTGGTTATCGCGCCGAGCTTTGCGGATATCTTTTATGGCAACAGCTTCAACAACCAGCTGCTGCCGGTCACGCTGGGCGATGCCGAGGTCGACGAGCTGTTTGCGCTGGTTCAGGCGAACCCGGGCATGTCGTTCGAAGTGGATCTGGAAGCGGGCGAGGTAAAAGCCGGCGATAAACGCTACGGCTTCAGCATTGACGCGTTCCGCCGCCACTGCATGCTGAACGGGCTGGATAGCATTGGCCTGACGCTCCAGCACGAAGAGGCTATCTCGGCCTACGAGAAAAAGCAGCCCGCGTTTATGGGCTAAAGGCAATGGCCCGCACGGAGCGGGCCATTGATAAGGGTGCGTTGAGGCTCAACCACGCTGGAGTGGCGGGGAACACTCCCCGCCCATACCGTTAACGTTTTGCTTCGTACGCCAACACTGCCGCCATCTCTGTTTTTTCCTGTCTGAAGTGCAGCTCGCAGAGCGAGTCGCGCACCATCCAGGTGAAGATCAACAACGTCGTACAGATCAAAAACAAACCTAACAGCAGAGTACGTTTTGGCATTCCAGCCTCCTTATTGCTTTTCGGCAACGAAGAGACTAACCTCGCAATGTGGGTTGTGAAGTTGGTCTCCCCATCAGTTTTATTGATGCGGGACTCTCCACTGTTTGCCTCTTGCGAAAGCCTGAGGCAAACAGCCTCAAGCACCCGCCACGCACTCTATTCTCCTTCTCGGCACCTGTCATAAAGTCGTTTCATTTCGTGAAGCGGCCTTCCAGAATCAGACATCCCTAACGCGACACGTCAGAATCAGGGTCACCAGCGAAATCGCCGCTATCATCCAGTACACCACGCCGTGCCCATAGCTTTGCGACAGCGCGCCCTGAATCACCCCAGCCAGAATCACGCCGGTCGAAATACTGTTGGTAAAAAGCGTCGTTGCCGACCCTGCCCGCCCCGGCATAAGGTCCTGGAACCAGAGCATGCCAATCCCGGCGACAATTCCGATGAACACCGCGTTGAACAGCTGCAGCGCCAGCAGCGCTTCGCGTGAATGGAAGAATATCAGCCCAAGATAGAACAGCACGCCCGCCGCCACCGCAACCACCATCATTTTGCGTTTACCAAAGCGCTTAACGTAATAACCCGCCAGAATCATCGCCGGGATTTCCAGCCCCGCCGCGGTGCCCATCAGGATCCCCGCGAGCTTGTCCGGCAGCCCCAGATCGCTGCTGATCCACAGCGGCATATCAATGATGTACATGGTGTTGCAGGTCCACATCAGCGTCGAGGCGATAAACAGCATCCGCACGTTTTTGTCCTGCCAGCCGCTCACGTCCGTCATCGGTTTATCCGTCGTCTGTTCCACGCGGGCCACCGACGGCAGCGCAAAGGCAATCAGCACCAGGCTAATGACAAAAATCCCGGCGGCGATGGTAAACATGGTGGTAAAGCCATAGTTCAGCGCCAGCATAAACGCCAGCGGCGGGCCAATCACCCACGCCAGCGATAGCTGCGCGCGCATTACCGAGCTGAACATCACCACTTCCCGCGCCGAGCTATCGGCGTATTCACGCGCCAGCGCGAACAGCTGCGGCATGGCGGTATTCGCCAGCGACGCCAGCAGCACGCCGCAGGTAATGAGCGTCAGGTAATGACGGTTGAACGCAAACAGCAGCGCGTTGCCCACCGCCATCGCGCAGCAAAAGAGGATCAGCCGTCGGCGATCCCCCTGGCTGTCAGAGCGCTTCGCCAGCCACAGGCTCACGAGGATCCCCGCGATGGCGTTAACGGTATAAAACAGCCCTATCCAGAACGGCTGCGCACCAACCTCGCGGCTGAGAAACAGGCTCAGCGTCGGCGCCTGAAGCGCGCCCGCTACGCCCATCATAAAGGCCACCACCATAAAAGCGGCATACACGCCGTTCAGGCGTCGCCCCATCGTCATCAACCACAGCATGCGCAAGTCCTTGTGAAAGGGAATCGAAATTGGGTGAAAGGATAAACGAAAAAAGCCAGCAAAAACATTTTGCTGGCGGGTGATTCGCACCAATACTCAGTCACACATGATCGAGGCGAGTTAGCGAGAAGAGGTCGGTTGCGTAACGTCCCACTGCATCAGATCTTCCAACATTTTCAGCCGTTGCTCTGCACACCGGCGGGCCAGCCAGGACGCTCCCTTCGTCGCTGAAAAGTACTGCTGATAAAACTGACGTGCGGTAGACCTCTTCATAATTTACCTCCTCACTTCATCGAGAAGAATTATTGACCTAATATAGGGATAAATAAATTGCTGGTTTTTTGTCAGGAGTTCCTCTTTTATGCCCTCTGGTCGTCTGCAACAACAGTTTATCCGCCTCTGGCAGTGCTGCGAGGGGCAAACGAAGGAGACCACGCTTAGCGAGCTGGCCGACCTGCTGAGCTGCTCGCGACGCCATATGCGCACGCTGCTGAACACCATGCAGCAGCAGGGCTGGCTAAGCTGGGAAGCCGAGGCGGGACGCGGGAAACGATCGCGGCTGACCTTCCTCTATACCGGGCTGGCGCTACAGCAGCAGCGCGCGGAAGATCTGCTGGAACAGGACCGCATCGACCAGCTGGTGCAGCTGGTGGGCGACAAGGCCGCCGTCCGCCAGATGCTGGTCTCGCACCTTGGGCGCAGCTTTCGCCAGGGGCGGCACATCCTGCGCGTGCTCTACTATCGCCCGATGAAAAACCTGCTCCCCGGCACGGCGCTGCGCCGTTCGGAAACCCACATCGCCCGCCAGATCTTCAACGGCCTGACGCGGATAAATGAGGAAAACGGGGAACTGGAAGCCGATATCGCGCACCACTGGCAGCAACTTTCCCCTCTCCACTGGCGCTTTTTTTTACGTCCCGGTATTCATTTCCACCACGGCCGCGAGCTGGAAATGGACGACGTCATTGACTCTCTTCAGCGGGCTCGCGCGCTTCCTCTGTATGCCCACGTGTCGCGCGTCCACTCCCCCACGGCCTGGACCATTGATATTGAACTGACCGAGCCGGACCGGTGGCTGCCGTGGCTCATGGGCTACGTTCCGTCGATGATCCTGCCGCGCGAATGGGCATCCCTGCCCCATTTTGCCAGCCAGCCGGTAGGAACGGGTCCCTACGCGGTGACGCGCAACACCAGCAACCAGCTGAAAATCCGCGCCTTTGACGACTACTTCGGCTTTCGCGCGCTGATCGACGAAGTCAACGTGTGGGTCCTGCCTGAGATCAGCGAAGAGCTGAGCTGTGGCCTAACGCTGGAAGGGCCAACCGACGGGGAAAAAGCCGTGGAGAGCCGTCTTGAAGAGGGCTGCTATTACCTGCTGTTTGACGCCCGCAGCCGCCGAGGCGCCAGCCGAGAGGTGCGCAGGTGGGTGAGCCACATCCTCTCTCCGTCCAACCTGATCTACCTGGCCGAAGAGCAATACCAGACCTACTGGTTCCCGGCCTACGGCCTGCTGCCGCGCTGGCACCACGCCCGGCCCGTGCACGGAGAAAAGCCTGCCGGGCTTGAGTCGATTACCCTGACCTACTACCGCGACCACGTGGAGCACCGCTTTATTGCCCGAATTATGAGCAAGCTGCTGGCCGCCGAGGGCGTTCACCTTGATATTCAGGAGGTGGATTATGACGAATGGCACCGCGGAGACATCGTCAGCGACATCTGGCTCAACAGCGCCAACTTCACCCTGCCGCTTGATTTCTCGCTCTTTTCACACCTGTACGAAGTGCCGCTGATCCAGCACTGCATTGACCGTGACTGGCAGCAGGACGCTGCCCAGTGGCGTGCGGGCGAAATGAGCCTGGCCGCCTGGTGCCAGCAATTGCTGGCGCAGCAGGCGATTGTGCCGCTTATCCATCACTGGCTGATGATTCAGGGCCAGCGCAGCATGCGCGGCCTGCGGATGAACACCCTGGGCTGGTTTGATTTTAAATCCGCCTGGTTTGCCCCGCCGGAGCCATAACGCTTTCGTAATATTCACCAAATCATTACAATAGCGCCGTTCTCAACGGGGTGCTGCATCACTGATGTGCGCTGAGATAATACCCGTCGAACCTGATCCGGATAACGCCGGCGAAGGGATTTGAGGCTGTCTCTCAAAATCCTTTGCCACTCAACCCTGAGGTGCAAAGTGTTAAAAAAATGTCTTCCCCTGCTGGCGCTGTTTGCGCTGCCCGCGTTCGCGAAGCCCGTTCTGACGGTCTACACCTATGACTCTTTCTCCGCCGACTGGGGCCCCGGCCCGGTGGTCAAAAAAGCTTTTGAAGCCGACTGCGGCTGCGAGCTGAAGTTCGTGGCGCTGGAGGACGGCGTATCGCTGCTTAACCGCCTGCGCATGGAGGGCAAAAACAGCAAGGCCGACGTGGTGCTCGGGCTGGATAACAACCTGCTGGACGCGGCCACGCAAACGAAGCTGTTTGCCAAAAGCGGCGTCGCGACCGATGCCGTGAACGTGCCGGGCGGCTGGAAGAATGACACCTTTGTGCCGTTCGATTACGGCTACTTTGCTTTCGTGTATGACAAAAACAGGCTGAAAAACCCGCCGAAAAGCCTGAAAGAGCTGGTTGAAAGCGATCGGAAATGGCGCGTGATCTACGAGGACCCTCGCACCAGCACGCCGGGCCTGGGGCTGCTGCTGTGGATGCAGAAAGTCTACGGCGACAAAGCGCCTGACGCCTGGCAGAAGCTGGCCGCCAAAACCGTCACCGTCACTAAGGGATGGAGCGAAGCCTACGGCCTGTTCCTGAAAGGCGAAAGCGACCTGGTGCTGAGCTACACCACCTCTCCGGCCTACCACATCATCGCCGAGAAGAAAGACAACTACGCGGCCGCTGATTTCGCCGAAGGCCACTATCTGCAGGTAGAAGTCGCCGCGCGAACCGCCGCCAGCAAGCAGCCGGAACTGGCCGAAAAGTTCCTGAAATTTATGGTTTCCCCGGCGTTCCAGACAGCAATCCCGACGGGCAACTGGATGTATCCGGTCACCGACGTCACGCTTCCCGCCGGATTTAATCGGCTGACTAAGCCAAAAACCTCGCTGGAGTTTACGCCGCAGCAGGTCGCCGCGCAGCGCGCAGCATGGGTAAGTGAATGGCAACGCGCCGTCAGCCGTTGATCCCCGGCTGGCTACTCCCCGGGCTGCTTGCCGCCGTGCTGATGGTGGCGGTGAGCCTCGGGGCATTTCTTGCGCTGTGGTTCAACACGCCGGAGAGCAACCTTCTCGCGTTCTGGCACGACGGCTATCTGTGGCACGTTATCCGGTTCTCGTTCTGGCAGGCGTTTCTCTCTGCCCTGCTGTCGACGATCCCGGCCATTTTTCTGGCCAGAGCGCTTTATCGCCGGCGTTTTCCCGGCAGGCAGGCCCTGCTGCGCCTGTGCGCCATGACGCTGATCCTGCCCGTTCTGGTGGCCGTGTTTGGCATTCTGAGCGTTTACGGGCGTCAGGGCTGGCTCGCCTCGCTCTTCCATTTTCTCGGCCTGGAGTGGACGTTCTCACCCTACGGGCTGAAGGGCATTTTGCTGGCGCACATCTTCTTCAACATGCCGATGGCAACGCGGCTCTTCCTGCAGGCGCTGGAAAGCATCCCCGGCGAGCAGCGCCAGCTTGCCGCCCAGCTCGGCATGCGCGGCGTCTCGTTCTTCCGCTTTGTCGAATGGCCGTGGCTAAGGCGGCACATTCCGCCGACCGCGGCGCTTATTTTTATGCTGTGCTTCGCCAGCTTCGCCACCGTACTCTCCCTCGGCGGCGGGCCGCAGGCCACCACCATTGAGCTGGCGATCTACCAGGCGCTAAGCTATGACTACGATCCCGGCCGCGCCGCGCTGCTGGCGATGGTGCAGATGGTTTGCTGCCTGGCGCTGGTGCTGCTCGCCCAGCGCCTGAGCAAAGCCTTTAACCCCGGCAGCAATCAGGTATCAGGCTGGCGCGACCCGCAGGATAGCCTGCACAGCCGCATCGCGGACGTAGTCCTTATCGCGCTCGCCCTGCTGCTGTTGCTGCCGCCGCTGATGGCTGTCGTTGTCGACGGCGTCAATCTGAACCTGGCGTCCGTGCTCCGCCAGCCCGTGCTCTGGCAGGCAACGTGGACCTCGGTCCGCATCGCGCTCGCCGCGGGAGTACTCTGTGTTCTTCTGACCATGATGCTGCTCTGGAGCAGCCGCGAGCTTTACGCGCGTCAGGCCCGCCGGGCTGGACAAGCGCTGGAGCTGACGGGGATGCTGATCCTGGCCATGCCGGGCATCGTCCTGGCGACGGGCTTCTTTTTGCTGTTCAACAGTACCGTTGGCCTGCCGGAAAGCGCCGACGGGATCGTCATTTTTACCAACGCCCTGATGGCGATCCCATACGCCATTAAAGTGCTGGAAAACCCAATGCGCGACGTGAACAGCCGCTACGGTCTGCTCTGCCAGTCGCTGGGGATGCAGGGCTGGCAGCGGCTGAAGGTGGTTGAACTGCGCGCGCTGAAGCGTCCGCTGGCGCAGGCGCTGGCCTTTGCCTGCGTGCTGTCGATGGGCGATTTTGGCGTGGTGGCGCTGTTCGGCAGTGACGATTTCCGCACGCTGCCATTCTGGCTGTATCAGCAAATTGGCTCCTACCGCAGCCAGGACGGGGCCGTCACGGCGCTGCTGCTCCTGCTGCTGTGCTTTGCGTTATTTACCGTTATTGAAAAACTTCCGGGGCGTGATGTTAAAACTGATTGATGTGACCTGGCTCTACCAGCATCTGCCGATGCGCTTCACGCTGTCGGTGAAACAGGGTGAAACGATCGCGATCCTCGGCCCCAGCGGCGCGGGCAAGAGCACCTTGCTCAGCCTGATTGCCGGTTTCCTGCAGCCGGCGAGCGGGTCGATTCTGATAGAAAATCAGGATCATACCCGTACGCCTCCCGCGCGGCGTCCGGTTTCAATGCTGTTTCAGGAAAATAACCTGTTTACCCACCTGACGGTGCGGCAGAACATCGCCCTGGGGATGCACCCGGGCATGAAGCTCAGCGCCGCCCAGCGGCAAAAGCTCGAGACCATCGCCGCACAGATGGGGATTGGGGATTTTATTGACCGTCTGCCCGGCGAGCTCTCCGGCGGCCAGCGCCAGCGCGTGGCGCTGGCACGCTGCCTGGTGCGCGAGCAGCCGGTGCTGCTGCTGGACGAACCGTTTTCCGCGCTCGATCCGGCGCTGCGCCAGGAGATGCTGGCGCTGGTGCAGGACGTCTGCCAGCGCCAGCAGCTCACCATGCTGATGGTGTCGCACAGCATAGAAGATGCCGCGCGGATTGCGCCGCGATCGGTAGTCGTCGCCGAGGGGCGGATTCTGTGGGATGGGAAGACGGAAGAACTGCTGAGCGGTAGAGCGGGGGCATCTTCACTGCTGGGCATTCGTGCGGTTTGATGCCCTCACCCTAGCCCTCTCCCACAGGGAGAGGGTACAAACATTAAAAACGGCAACTCTGGTTGCCGTTTTGCTTTTACCTTGTGCCGTCTGATGCCCTCACCCTGACCCTCTCCCACGGGGAGAGGGAAAAGTCCTTAACGGCTGACCACTTTCAATAAAATCTCACCATATACCGGCATCAGCGGGTGGCGAATCAGCGCGACCAGCGCGACCACGGCCACACCCAGCGTCAGCGGGGCCAGCCACAACAGGCGAGAGCGCGGAAGATAGCGCGTCAGGCGATCGACGTTCGCTTTCGCGCTGCGCCACAGCCGCCAGCACAGCCAGCCCGCCAGCCACAGCAGCACCGCCGTTCCCAGCAGCAGCCACTTAAACTCGCCGCTCTGCATACCGTCAGGAATATCAATCGCGGCTCCCGCCAGGATCCCCGGCAGGAAATAAAACGGCGGCCAGAACACGCAACCGATAATGTTCGGCACCACGAACTTCGCGACGGGCAGGTCCAGCATCCCCGCCACCATCGGCACCAGCGGACGCGTTGGCCCAACGAAACGGCCCACCAGAATGGTGAACATGCTGTGCTGATGCAGCGCGTGCTCGGTTTTATCCAGCAGCGCCTTGTTCTTTTTCATAAACGACCAGCGGTGCAGCGGCTTCTTAAAGCGCCAGCCCAGCCAGAACGAGATCCAGTCGCCCAGCAGGCAGCCGACGATCCCGGCCATCCACGCCTGCCAGAAGTTGACCTCACCGCTGCCGATAAGCGCCCCGAGCCCCGCCATCATCACGGTGCCGGGGAGGACAAGCCCTACGAGCGCCAGTGATTCCAGAAACGCCACCAGCGCCACGGCGATGAGCGAATACATAACGGACTGGGTGATAAAATGTTCCAGCAATGGCTGCATAACGATTCCGATCGGTAAACGAATCAGCGATTCTGCTCAGCGCCCTGCGTCGCGTCAAGGCAACAATTGTCTGAATAGTTTACAGGTTGCCGGGCAGGTTCACCTGTTTGTTTATTTTTCTTTACCGTTTATTCACAACCTGCGCGGAAATCACTCGGGCTGGCGCCGGTGCATTTTTTAAAGACGCGGGAGAAATAGAGCTGATCCTCAAACCCTACGTTGCGCCCCACGCTCGCAATAGGCATACGGGTGGTGCTGAGCAACAGCTTCGCCTGGCTGATGCGCTGATCCTCCCGCCAGCTCAGCACGCTCACGCCAAGCTGCTGGCGGAATAGATGCGACAGGCGCGACGGCGACAGACAGACGTGCTGGGCAACGCTGGCGATATCAAACTGGCTATCGGCCAGGTGATCGCTGATGTACTGGCAGGCATCGCGCACGCGGTTATCCAGCGGCGGGTTCAGCGACTCGTTGATCGCCTCCATGCGCCGCAGCAGCAGCTGCTCAAGCAGGTTGATCGCCAGCAGCTCGGCGTAGCGCCCTCCCGCCTGCCCCGCCTCGATAATCTGCGCAAACAGCTCGCGAAACTGCGCCTGGTGCGCGTCGTCGGGCCGGTAAAAGCCGGTATGGGCAAAAATCGCGGGCCAGGAGAGCCACTCCTGCCAGTAGGCGCGCGGGCGGAAATAGACCCACTGGTGATACCACTCCTTCGCCTCCGGATGACGGCCATAGTGGTGGATCTCCCCCGGCGGGAACAACAGGATGTCGCCGGGGCGGCAGACAAACTGCTGGTCGCCGTTTTGAATCACCCCTTCGCCGCGCACCGTGAGATTTAAAATATAGCCCTTCATCCCCAGCGGTCGGTCGACGTAAAAATCCAGATAGCCCTCCGCCTCGATGGGCGTCAGCCCCGCGACAAGATGCGCGTTAAACGAGTAGCCAGGCAACAGGGGATCGTTTTGCGTTTCAGCCATAAATTCAGTTCTCCCGGCGGTCCCGAAGGAAACCAATTGTCCATATCGATAAAAGCAGGTTAAAAACGGCGTGGGTAAAGGTCCAAAATGGCTCGCTGCACTTTTCCCTTCACCGTGCTACCGCCTTCTCCGCGAATTTATCCTTCATCAATGGCGATTCGGCAGCAACAAAAGTGTCTATAACTACGGCAGAAATGTCCACATTGATTATTTGCACAGCGTCACACTTTCCGTTGCTACAGCAATTTAGTCCATAAGATTAGCGAATACTGCCTGACGATTTTTGCCCCCAGTCTCTAATGTTCCTCCATACCTGTTTTTTATGGAGTAACACCATGGCAATTGCGATTGGCCTCGATTTCGGCAGCGACTCGGTTCGCGCCCTGGCGGTGGAATGTTCAACCGGCCAGGAGATAGCAACCAGCGTTGAGTGGTACCCGCGCTGGCAAGAGGGGCGCTACTGCGACGGGCCAAACAACCGGTTCCGCCACCATCCGCGCGACTACATCGAGTCGATGGAAGCGGCCATCAAAACCGTACTGGCTGAACTGACCGACGCGCAGCGCGCGGAGATTGTCGGCATCGGCGTCGACAGCACCGGCTCTACCCCCGCTCCGATAGATGCCGAAGGCCGCGTGCTGGCGCTGCGCCCGGAGTTTGCCGACAACCCGAACGCCATGTTCGTGCTGTGGAAGGACCACACCGCCGTTGATGAGGCCGAAGCCATCACCCGCCTGTGCCATCAGCCAGGCAAAACGGACTACTCGCGCTATATCGGCGGCATTTACTCCAGCGAATGGTTCTGGGCCAAAATCCTGCACGTGACCCGCGCGGACGCGGCGGTAGCGCAGGCTGCGGCATCGTGGGTGGAGCTTTGCGACTGGGTCCCCGCGCTGCTTTCCGGCACCACGCGCCCGCAGGATATCCGCCGCGGCCGCTGCAGCGCCGGGCATAAATCCCTGTGGCATGAAGGCTGGGGCGGCCTGCCGCCGGCCGCCTTCTTCGATGAGCTCGACCCGATCCTCAACAACAGCCTGACCTACCCGCTGTTTACCGACACCTTCACCGCCGACGTGCCGGTGGGCACGCTCTGCGAGGAGTGGGCGACGCGCCTCGGCCTGCCGCAAAACGTAGCGATTTCCGGCGGCGCGTTCGACTGCCATATGGGCGCCGTCGGCGCGGGCGCGCAGCCCAACACGCTGGTGAAAGTTATCGGCACCTCGACCTGCGACATCCTGATAGCCGACAAGGCCAGCGTGGGCGACCGCGCGGTAAAAGGCATCTGCGGCCAGGTTGACGGCAGCGTGGTGCCGGACTTCATCGGTCTGGAAGCCGGCCAGTCCGCGTTTGGCGATATCTATGCCTGGTTTGGTCGCGTGCTGGGCTGGCCGCTGGATCGGCTGGCGGCGGCGCATCCTGAACTGAAAGCCCAGATCGACGAGAGCAAAAAGCAGCTCCTGCCGCAGCTCACGGAAGCCTGGGCGAAAAATCCGTCTCTCGACCATCTCCCGGTAGTGCTGGACTGGTTTAACGGCCGACGCACGCCGTTTGCTAACCAGCGCCTGAAGGGGGTGATCGCGGATCTCAACCTGGCGACCGACGCGCCTGCGCTGTTCGGCGGCCTGGTTGCCGCAACGGCCTTCGGCGCGCGCGCCATCATGGAGTGCTTCACCGACCAGGGCATCGACGTCAACAACGTGATGGCGCTGGGCGGCATCGCCCGTAAAAACCCGGTGATCATGCAGGCCTGCTGCGACGTGCTCAACCGTCCGCTGCAGATTGTCGCTTCCGATCAATGCTGCGCGCTGGGCGCGGCGATTTTCGCCGCCGTCGCCGCGGGCGTTCATGCAGATATCCCCACCGCGCAACAGCATATGGCCAGCGCCGTCGAAAACACGCTCCAGCCGCGTGCAGAGCAGGCCCAACGATTCGAACAACTCTATCAGCGCTACCAGCAGTGGGCGAAAAGCGCGGAACTCCACTATCTCCCTGTCGCCGCCCCGTCAAAACACACCGCGGACACGACGGCAACCCTGACCCATTAAGGACACGATGATGACCATTTTTAATAATTATGAAGTGTGGTTTGTGATTGGCAGCCAGCACCTGTACGGGCCGGAAGCGCTGCAGCAGGTGACGAAACACGCCGAGCACGTCGTTAATGCCCTCAACGCGGAAGCAAAACTGCCGTGCAGGCTGGTGCTGAAACCCCTGGGTACAACGCCGGACGAAATTACCAACATCTGCCGCGAGGCCAACTACGACGACAAATGCGCCGGGATGGTCGTGTGGCTGCACACCTTCTCCCCGGCCAAAATGTGGATCAACGGCCTGGCAATCCTCAACAAACCGCTGCTGCAGTTCCATACTCAGTTCAACGCCTCCCTGCCGTGGGACAGCATCGACATGGACTTCATGAACCTGAACCAGACCGCGCACGGCGGCCGCGAGTTCGGCTTTATCGGCGCGCGCATGCGCCAGCAGCACGCGGTGGTCACCGGCCACTGGCAGGATGGCAAGGCGCAGCAGCGTATTGGCTCGTGGATGCGTCAGGCGGTGTCTAAACAAGATACCCGCCACCTGAAGGTCGTGCGTTTCGGCGATAACATGCGTGAAGTGGCGGTCACCGACGGCGATAAAGTCGCGGCGCAGATCAAGTTCGGCTTCTCCGTCAACACCTGGGCGGTGGGCGATCTGGTGCAGGTGGTCAATGAAATCAGCGACGGCGACGTGAGCGCGCTGGTAGACGAATATGAAAGCAGCTACCGCCTGACGCCTGCGGCACAAATCCACGGCGACAAGCGCCAGAACGTGCTGGACGCGGCGCGCATCGAGCTGGGCATGAAGCGCTTCCTGGAACAGGGCGGCTTCCACGCCTTTACGACAACGTTTGAAGACCTCCACGGCCTGAAGCAGCTCCCGGGCCTGGCGGTACAACGTCTTATGCAGCAGGGCTACGGCTTTGCGGGCGAAGGCGACTGGAAAACCGCCGCCCTGCTTCGCATCATGAAGGTGATGTCAACCGGTCTGCAGGGCGGCACCTCCTTTATGGAGGACTACACCTATCACTTCGAAAACGGCAACGACCTGGTGCTCGGCTCGCACATGCTGGAAGTGTGCCCGTCTATTGCGGTGGAAGAGAAACCGATTCTTGACGTGCAGTACCTCGGCATTGGCGGCAAGGCCGATCCCGCCCGTCTGATCTTCAACACCCGCACCGGCCCGGCCATCAACGCCAGCCTGATCGATCTGGGGGATCGCTTCCGCCTGCTGGTCAACTGCGTGGATGCGGTTGAAACGCCGCACTCTCTGCCAAAACTGCCGGTCGCCAACGCCCTGTGGAAAGCGCAGCCGGATCTGGCTACCGCGTCCGAAGCCTGGATCGTCGCCGGTGGCGCGCACCATACGGTGTTCAGCCACGCGCTGGATCTGAACGACATGCGTCAGTTCGCCGAGCTGCACGATATCGAACTGACCGTGATTGATAACGACACCCGCCTGCCAGCGTTCAAAGACGCGCTGCGCTGGAACGAAGTCTATTACGGTTCGAAACGCTAAGGCCTGAATGCCCGGTGGCACCGCGTTCACCGGGCAGGGAGACAACAATGTTAGACGATCTCAAACGACAGGTGCTCGAGGCAAACCTGGCGCTGCCGAAACATAACCTGGTGACGCTAACCTGGGGCAACGTCAGCGCCGTTGACCGCGAAAAAGGCGTGTTCGTGATCAAGCCTTCGGGCGTGGATTACACGGTGATGACGGCAGACGATATGGTGGTGGTCAGCATCGAAACGGGTGAAGTGGTGGAAGGCAACAAAAAACCCTCCTCCGATACGCCTACCCACCGTCTGCTGTATCGGTCGTTCCCGACCATCGGCGGCATCGTGCATACCCATTCGCGTCACGCCACCATCTGGGCGCAGGCGGGTCAGTCCATTCCGGCCACGGGTACCACGCACGCGGACTACTTTTACGGCACCATCCCCTGCACGCGCCTGATGACCGACGCTGAAATCAACGGTGAATACGAGTGGGAAACCGGCAACGTGATTGTCGAAACCTTCGAGAAACAGGGGATCGACGCGGCGCAGATGCCGGGCGTGCTGGTGCACTCCCACGGACCGTTTGCCTGGGGCAAAAATGCGGAAGACGCGGTGCATAACGCTATCGTGCTGGAGGAAGTGGCCTATATGGGAATCTTCTGCCGCCAGCTGGCGCCGCAGCTCCCGGATATGCAGCAAACCCTGCTGGATAAGCACTACCTGCGTAAGCACGGCGCGAAGGCGTATTACGGGCAGTAATCCTTACCCCTCACCCTAACCCTCTCCCCACGGGGGAGAGGGGACTGGCCAGTGCGGTAATCAACGTTAGAGCAGGTCTGGATTTTCTCCCTCTCCCCCGTGGGGAGAGGGCGGGGTGAGGGGCCGTCGTTAACATATAACTGTATAAAACCCCAGCCAAAACCCTTTAACCAGGCTATAATCAGGCCTGGTTTGTTTTCTGGGATAACGGCGTGGCGCAAGAAGGCTTTTTACTGACCCGACACTGGCGGGACACGCCTCAGGGGACGGAAGTTGAGTTCTGGCTGGCCACGGACAGCGGCCCGCTGAACGTCACGCTGCCGCCGCAGGAATCCGTGGCGTTTATTCCTGAAGCGCACGTTGAAAAAGTGAAACAGCTGCTTCGCGGGGAAAACGGCTGGCGCATTACCCCGCTCGGGCTGAAGGATTTCCACCGCCAGCCGGTCTACGGCCTGTACTGCCGCGCCCATCGCCAGCTGATGCGCTATGAAAAGCTGCTGCGCGAGGCGGGCATCACGCTTTACGAGGCGGATATTCGTCCGCCGGAACGTTTTCTGATGGAGCGTTTTATCACCGCGCCCGTCTGGGTCGATGGCGCCTTACGGAACGGCAGGCTCGTCGACGCGCGCCTGAAGCCGAACCCGCACTATCGCCCGCCGCTGAAGTGGGTCTCCCTGGATATCGAAACCACCCGCCACGGTGAACTGTACTGCATTGGCCTGGAAGGCTGCGGGCAGCGCGTTGTCTACATGCTCGGTCCGCCGAACGGCGACGCGTCACAGCTCGACTTCCAGCTGGAGTACGTCAGCAGCCGTCCGCAGCTTCTGGAGAAGCTTAACCAGTGGTTTGCCGAGCACGACCCGGACGTGCTGATCGGCTGGAACGTGGTGCAGTTTGACCTGCGCGTGCTGCAAAAACACGCCGAGCGCTACCGCATTCCGCTGATGCTGGGGCGCGGAAATAGCGAGCTGGAGTGGCGCGAGCACGGTTTTAAGAACGGCGTGTTCTTCGCCCAGGCCAACGGCCGCCTGATTATCGACGGCATTGAGGCGCTGAAGTCCGCCTTCTGGAACTTCTCCTCTTTCGCTCTGGAAGCCGTGGCCCGGGAGCTGCTTGGCGAAGGCAAATCTATCGATAACCCGTGGGACAGGATGGACGAAATCGACCGCCGCTTTCACGAAGACAAACCGGCGCTGGCCACCTATAACCTGAAGGACTGCGAGCTGGTTACGCAGATATTCCATAAAACCGAGATCATGCCGTTTCTGCTGGAGCGCGCGACGGTGAACGGCCTGGCGGTCGACAGGCACGGGGGATCGGTTGCCGCCTTCGGCCATCTCTATATTCCCCGCATGCATCGCGCGGGCTACGTTGCGCCCAACCTCGGCGACGTGCCGCCACAGGCCAGCCCCGGCGGGTACGTCATGGACTCCCGGCCCGGGCTATATGATTCAGTTCTGGTACTGGACTATAAAAGCCTGTATCCGTCGATTATCCGCACCTTCCTGATAGACCCGGTAGGGCTGATCGAAGGGATGGCGCAGCCGGACGACGAGCACAGCACCGAAGGCTTCCTGGGCGCGCGCTTCTCGCGGGAAAAACACTGCCTGCCGGAAATAGTGGGCAACATCTGGCACGGCCGCGACGAGGCGAAACGCCACGGCAACAAGCCGCTCTCGCAGGCGCTCAAGATCATCATGAACGCGTTTTACGGCGTGCTCGGCACCAGCGCCTGCCGCTTCTTCGACCCTCGCCTGGCGTCGTCTATTACCATGCGCGGGCATGAGATCATGCGCCAGACCAAAGCGCTGATTGAATCTCAGGGTTATGACGTTATCTACGGCGATACCGACTCAACGTTCGTGTGGCTGAAAAGCGCGCATTCGGAAGAGGACGCCGCCCGCATCGGCAAGGCGCTGGTGGCCTACGTCAACGACTGGTGGCGTGAAAGTTTGCAAAAAGAGCGCTTAACCAGCGCGCTCGAGCTGGAGTTCGAAACCCATTTTGCCCGCTTTTTGATGCCGACCATTCGCGGCACCGACCAGGGCAGCAAGAAGCGCTATGCCGGGCTGATCCAGGAAGGCGATACGCAGAGGATGGTCTTCAAAGGGCTGGAGACGGTGCGCACGGACTGGACCCCGCTGGCGCAGCAGTTTCAGCAGACGCTCTATTTACGGATTTTCCGCAACGAGCCCTATCAGGACTACGTGCGCGAAACCATCGCCAGCCTGATGGCAGGCGAGCTGGATGACCAGCTGGTGTATCGTAAACGCCTGCGCCGTCCGCTGGCTGAGTACCAGCGTAACGTTCCGCCCCACGTGCGCGCCGCGCGGCTGGCGGATGAAGAGAACGTTAAGCGGGGCCGCGCGCCGCAGTATCAAAACCGGGGAACCATTAAATACGTCTGGACAACCGGCGGCCCGGAACCCGTTGATTACCAACGCTCGCCGCTCAATTACGATCACTACCTGACGCGTCAGCTTCAGCCGGTTGCGGAGGGAATTTTGCCCTTTATTGACGACGACTTTGCTACACTTGTGACAGGGCAACTTGGCCTATTTTGACGCGTGACGAAAGCGCTGCCATCCAGTACCATAGCGCCCTTTCCATTCCCGGACCCATTTTTCGATGGCCGTCACTCTTCGACGGCGGTTGAACTATTGCCTGCAATTAAAGAGTAGAGCCGAACAACTATGCCTTTTACACTTGGTCAACGCTGGATCAGCGATACAGAAAGCGAACTTGGATTGGGAACCGTGGTGGCAGTCGATGCGCGCATGGTTACCCTCCTTTTCCCCGCCACCGGTGAAAACCGCCTGTACGCTCGCAATGACTCCCCTGTGACCCGCGTGATGTTCAATCCGGGTGACACCGTGACCAGCCACGACGGCTGGCAGCTCAAGATTGAAGACGTAAAAGAAGAGAATGGACTGCTCGCCTATATCGGGACTCGCCTCGATACCGACGAGGCCAACGTCGTCCTGCGCGAAGTGCTGCTCGACAGCAAGCTGGTATTCAGCAAGCCGCAGGACCGCCTGTTCGCCGGGCAAATTGACCGCATGGACCGCTTTTCCCTGCGCTACCGCGCGCGTAAGTTCCAGAGCGAACAGTACCGCATGCCGTGGAGCGGCCTGCGCGGACAGCGCACCAGCCTGATCCCCCACCAGCTCAACATCGCCCATGACGTGGGCCGCCGCCACGCGCCGCGCGTGCTGCTGGCAGATGAAGTGGGCCTGGGGAAAACCATTGAAGCGGGGATGATCCTGCACCAGCAGCTGCTCTCCGGCGCGGCCGAGCGCGTGCTGATTGTGGTTCCTGAAACATTGCAGCACCAGTGGCTGGTGGAAATGCTGCGCCGCTTCAACCTGCGCTTCTCGCTGTTTGACGACGAGCGCTACGCGGAAGCCCAGCACGACGCGGATAACCCGTTTGACACCGAACAGCTGGTCATCTGCTCCCTGGACTTCGTGCGCCGCAGCAAGCAGCGCCTGGAGCACCTGTGTGACGCCGAGTGGGACCTGCTGGTCGTTGACGAAGCTCACCACCTGGTCTGGAGCGAAGATGCCCCAAGCCGCGAATACATGGCGATTGAACAGCTTGCCGAGCGCGTGCCTGGCGTCCTGCTGCTGACCGCAACGCCGGAACAGCTGGGCCTTGAAAGCCACTTCGCCCGCCTGCGCCTGCTGGACCCGAACCGTTTCCACGACTTTGCGCAGTTCGTGGAAGAACAAAATAATTACCGTCCGGTTGCCGACGCCGTCGCGCTGCTGCTGGCGGGCAACCGCCTGTCAAACGACGAGCTGAATACCCTGAGCGACCTGATCGGCGAGCAGGACATTGAGCCGCTGCTGCAGGCGGCCAACAGCGAGAGCGACAACGCGGAATCCGCGCGCAAAGAGCTGGTCGATATGCTGATGGACCGCCACGGCACCAGCCGCGTGCTGTTCCGTAACACCCGTAACGGCGTGAAGGGTTTCCCGAAACGCGAATTACACACCATCAAGCTGCCGCTGCCGACCCAGTACCAGACGGCCATTAAAGTTTCCGGCATTATGGGCGCGCGCAAAAGCGCGGAAGATCGCGCCCGTGACATGCTCTACCCGGAACAGATTTACCAGGAGTTTGAAGGCGATACCGGCACATGGTGGAACTTCGACCCTCGCGTAGAGTGGCTGATGGGCTACCTGACCGCACACCGCTCGCAAAAGGTGCTGGTGATCTGCGCGAAAGCCGCCACCGCGCTGCAGCTGGAGCAGGTTCTGCGCGAGCGTGAAGGCATTCGCGCCGCCGTCTTCCACGAAGGCATGTCCATCGTTGAGCGCGACCGCGCCGCGGCGTGGTTCAGCGAAGAGGACAGCGGCGCGCAGGTTCTGCTGTGCTCGGAGATCGGTTCCGAAGGCCGTAACTTCCAGTTCGCCAGCCACCTGGTGATGTTCGATCTGCCGTTTAACCCGGATCTGCTGGAGCAGCGCATCGGCCGTCTGGACCGCATCGGCCAGGCGCATGATATTCAGATCCACGTGCCTTACCTGGAAAAAACCGCCCAGTCCGTGCTGGTGCGCTGGTTCCACGAAGGGCTGGACGCGTTTGAGCACACCTGTCCGACGGGCCGCACCATTTACGACCAGGTCCACGGCGACCTGATTGGCTACCTGGCCGCGCCGGAAGAGACCGAAGGCTTTGACGATCTGATCAAAGCCTGCCGTGAAAAACACGACGCGCTGAAGGCCCAACTGGAACAGGGGCGCGATCGCCTGCTGGAGATCCACTCCAACGGCGGCGAGAAAGCACAGGCGCTGGCTGAAAGCATCGAAGAGCAGGATGACGATACCAGCCTGATTAGCTTCTCCATGAACCTGTTCGACATCGTGGGGATCAACCAGGACGATCGCGGCGAGAACCTGATCGTCCTGACGCCGTCCGATCACATGCTGGTGCCGGATTTCCCGGGCCTGCCGGAGGACGGCTGTACCATCACCTTTGAACGCGACGTCGCGCTGTCCCGCGAAGACGCGCAGTTCATCACCTGGGAACACCCGCTGATCCGCAATGGTCTGGACCTGATCCTCTCCGGCGACACCGGCAGCAGCACGATTTCCCTGCTGAAAAACAAAACGCTGCCGGTCGGCACGCTGCTGCTGGAGCTGATCTACGTGGTGGAAGCCCAGGCGCCGAAGCAGCTGCAGCTTAACCGCTTCCTGCCGGCGACTCCCGTACGCCTGCTGCTCGATAAGAACGGCACCAACCTGGCGGGCCAGGTGGAGTTCGAAAGCTTTAACCGCCAGCTGAGCGCCGTGAACCGCCATACGGGCAGCAAGCTGGTCAACGCGGTCCAGCAGGACGTGCATGCCATTCTGCAGCAGGGCGAAGTCCAGGCTGAGAAAGCAGCCCGTGCGCTGATCGATGCCGCGCGAGCCGAGGCCGACGAGAAGCTCTCTGCCGAGCTGTCGCGCCTGGAAGCGCTAAAAGCGGTGAATCCGAACATCCGCGACGATGAGCTGGCGGCGATTGAAAGCAACCGCCAGCAGGTGCTGGAAAGCCTGAATCAGGCGGGCTGGCGTCTGGACGCGCTGCGTCTGATCGTTGTTACGCATCAGTAAGCGGAGCGAAAAATGGTAATGGAGCCCTACAATCCGCCGACGGACCCGTGGCTGGTCATTCTGTATCAGGATGAGCATATTATGGTAGTCAACAAGCCGAGCGGCCTGCTGTCCGTGCCGGGACGTCTGGAGGAACATAAAGACAGCGTGATGACGCGCATTCAGCGTGACTATCCGCAGGCCGAATCCGTCCATCGTCTGGATATGGCCACCAGCGGCGTGATTGTAGTGGCTTTGAACAAGGCGGCGGAGCGCGAGCTGAAGCGTCAGTTCCGCGAGCGCGAGCCGAAAAAACAGTACGTGGCGCGCGTGTGGGGGCACCCACATCCCGCGGAAGGGCTGGTGGACTTACCGCTGATCTGCGACTGGCCGAACCGGCCTAAGCAAAAGGTCTGCTATGAAACCGGCAAGGCGGCGCAAACCGAGTACGAGGTGCTGGAGTACGCGCCGGATAACACCGCGCGCGTATTGCTTAAGCCCATTACCGGGCGCTCGCACCAGCTGCGCGTGCATATGCTGGCGCTGGGCCACCCGATTCTGGGCGATCGTTTCTACGCGCCGCCTGAAGCGCTGGCCATGGCGAGCCGCCTGCAGCTTCACGCGCAGACGCTGACCGTTACGCATCCGGCCTTTGGCAATGCCATGACGTTCAAGGCACCTGTCGACTTCTAAAAAAATGGCCCGACGCTGTCGGGCCATTGTCTATTTAAATCCTTTCTGCTCTTTGATCAGCTCATACGCTTTCTGAATTTCCTGCGCCTTCTGCTTCGCCATCTCTATCATTTCTGGCGGCAGGCCTTTCGCCACCAGCTTGTCCGGGTGGTGCTCGCTCATCAGCTTGCGGTAGGCGCGCTTGATGGTGGTAGCGTCATCCGTTGGCTTAACGCCCAGCACGTTACAGGCATCTTCCAGCGTTGGGCCACGCTGCGCCTGCTGCCAGCCGCCGCCGGACGACTGGTGGTGCTGATAGCCGCCGCCAAACTGCGCCCCGCCCTGCATCATGCGCAGGAACTGATCGAACTGCATCCGGGAAATGCCGAGCTCTTCTGCAATCACGTACAGAACGTCGCGCTCGTTAGGGTGCAGCGAGCCGTCGGCGAACGCGGCCTGGATTTGAATCTCCAGAAACATCCGAATTAAATCAAAACGGCCAAAGCAGATGCTGCGGAACTGGCGCATTTTTTCACGCAGCGGATAGTTATCCGCTTTACCAATTCGAAACGCATTTTGCGCCGCCAGGCGCGATTCACCGTGAAGGTTCATGCGATCCATAAAAACGCTGGCGACCTGAATGTCGGCCTCGGTTACGCGGCCTTTCGATTTGGTTAAATGCCCCATCACCTCAAAGGTGGTGGAGAAAAAGAGCGACTGGCGCTCGCGCTGGTTGGCAAACCAGGCCATTTTGCGGCTGCGGGCCTTATCAAACATATGGCCGATAATTAGCCCAAGCACGACGCCCCAAAAGCCAGCGCCCATCACAATGGCGAACGCAACGCCGATGATTTTACCCCAATACTGCATATACTCCCCAAATAGTCATGGTCCTGGTTCGACGTAACTCCATCATTACAGTGGTCGAGCCACGGTCAATTGAGGGACATCGCCTATAATTTGCATTATCATACTCGTCATTCGATCGCGAGCCTAACACTCTGGCACGCAAACGGGCAGGATTAACGCTGGTACTGCGCTGATGAGTAAGATAGTCTCTGAGCGTTTGTAAGCCGTAGCCACTGATGACGGAACACTAAAATACAACGTATGAAAAAACGTATCCCCACCCTCCTGGCCACAATGATTGGCACCGCCCTGTATAGCCATCAGGGGCTGGCAGCCGATCTTGCCTCGCAGTGTATGCTTGGCGTCCCAAGTTACGATCGTCCTCTCGTTCAGGGCGACGCAAACGACTTGCCGGTAACCATCAACGCCGACAGTGCGAAGGGTAATTATCCTGACAATGCCACCTTTACGGGCAATGTGGATATTAACCAGGGCAACAGCCGTCTGCAGGCCGACGAAGTGCAACTCCACCAGAAGCAACCGGAAGGGGCCGCTGCGCCCGTGCGCACGGTCGATGCGCTGGGTAATGTGCACTACGACGACAATCAGGTCATCCTGAAAGGTCCGAAAGCCTGGTCAAACCTGAACACCAAAGACACCAACGTCTGGGAAGGTGATTATCAGATGGTGGGGCGCCAGGGGCGAGGTAAAGCCGACCTGATGAAACAGCGCGGTGAGAACCGCTATACGATTCTGGAAAACGGCTCGTTCACGTCCTGCCTGCCGGGGTCGAATACCTGGAGCGTCGTCGGCAGCGAAGTGATCCACGACCGTGAAGAGCAGGTTGCTGAGATCTGGAACGCACGCTTCAAACTCGGCCCGGTGCCCGTTTTCTACAGCCCTTATTTGCAGCTCCCCGTTGGCGATAAGCGTCGTTCCGGCTTCCTGATCCCGAATGCCAAATACAGCACCACGAACTACTTCGAGTTCTACCTGCCGTATTACTGGAACATCGCGCCCAACATGGACGCCACCATTACGCCGCACTATATCCACAAGCGCGGCAACGTCATGTGGGAAAATGAATTCCGTTATCTGACCCAGGCAGGCACTGGCCTGATGGAATTTGACTATCTGCCGTCCGATGACGTGTTCCAGGACGAGCATCCTAAAGACGGTGATAAGCACCGCTGGATGTACTTCTGGCAACATGCTGGCGTTCTGGACCAGGTGTGGCGCTTCAACGTGAACTACACCAAGGTCAGCGATCCTTACTACTTCAACGACTTTGACTCCAAATACGGTTCCAGTACCGACGGCTACGCCACGCAGATTTTCAGCGCGGGCTATGCGGTACAAAACTTTAACGCCACGGTATCAACCAAGCAGTTCCAGGTCTTCAACACCCAGACGTCAAGCACCTACGGCGCGGAGCCGCAGCTGGACGTTAACTGGTATCAGAATGACGTCGGTCCATTCGACACCCGCGTTTACGGCCAGGCGGTGCATTTCGTCAACACCAACTCCGATATGCCGGAAGCGACGCGTGTGCACCTCGAGCCGACCATCAGCCTGCCGATTTCCAACAACTGGGCGAGCCTGAATACCGAAGCCAAGATGATGGCGACGCACTACCAGCAGAAGAACCTGGACTGGTATAACAATCGCTATGGTACCGATCTTGAAGAGTCGGTTAACCGCGTGCTGCCGCAGTTCAAGATGGACGGCAAGCTGATTTTCGAACGCGATATGGGCCTGCTGGCGGATGGATACACCCAGACGCTTGAGCCGCGCATGCAGTATCTGTATGTGCCTTACCGCGATCAGAGCAAAATTCAGAACTACGATTCCTCTTTCCTGCAGTCGGATTACAGCGGCCTGTTCCGCGACCGCACCTACGGCGGTCTTGACCGTATTGCTTCAGCGAACCAGCTGACGACCGGGGTCACTACCCGCGTATTTGATGATGCTGCCGTTGAACGTTTTAACGTTTCCGTTGGTCAAATCTACTACTTCACCGAATCTCGTACCGGTGATGACGACATCAACTGGGAGAAAGATAACAAAACGGGGTCTCTGGTATGGGCAGGCGATACCTACTGGCGCATGACCGATCGCTGGGGTCTGCGCGGTGGTCTGCAATACGATACGCGTCTGGACAACGTGGCGACGAGCAGTGCCGCTATTGAATACCGTCGTGACGAAGACCGTATGCTGCAGCTGACCTACCGTTACGCAAGCCCGGAATACATCCAGGCGACGCTGCCAAACTACGCCAATGCCGATCAGTACAAAGAAGGCATTTCGCAGGTCGGCGGCGCGGCAAGCTGGCCAATCGCTGACCGTTGGTCGATCGTAGGAGCGTACTATTTCGATACGAACGCCAACAAGCCGGCTGACCAGATGGTGGGTCTGCAATATAACTCCTGCTGCTATGCGCTGCGCGTAGGCTACGAGCGCAAGCTGAACGGCTGGGATACACAAAACAATCAGAGCAAATACGACAACGTGATTGGCTTTAATGTTGAGCTGCGCGGCCTGAGTTCCAACTACGGCCTGGGCACGCAGCAGATGCTGCGCTCGAACATTCTGCCGTATCGCACTTCAATGTAATGTGCTTGATTTACAACGTAATCCGCTTTGCGGTTAATTGAAATGGAAAAAGTATGAAGAACTGGAAAACGCTGCTTCTCGGTGTCGCCATGGTTGCGAATACCAGCTTCGCAGCCCCCCAGGTTGTCGATAAAGTCGCGGCCGTGGTTAATAACGGCGTCGTGCTTGAAAGTGACGTTGATGGTTTGATGAAGTCGGTGAAGCTTAATTCGGGCGAATCCGGTCAACAGCTTCCGGATGACGCCACGCTGCGCCACCAGATCCTGGAACGTCTGATCATGGATCAGATTGTCCTGCAGATGGGGCAGAAAATGGGCGTGAAGATCACCGACGAGCAGCTCGATCAGGCCATTGCCAACATCGCAAAGCAAAACAACATGACCATGGATCAGATGCGTAGCCGTCTGGCCTATGACGGTCTGAACTATGGGACCTACCGTAACCAGATCCGCAAAGAGATGCTGATTTCAGAAGTGCGTAACAACGAAGTTCGTCGTCGCGTCACCATTCTGCCTCAGGAAGTCGACGCGCTGGCGAAGCAGGTGGGTAATCAGAACGATGCCAGCACCGAGCTGAACCTGAGCCACATCCTGATCCCGCTGCCGGAAAACCCAACGTCCGATCAGGCGGCCGAAGCGGAAAGCCAGGCGCGCTCTATCGTCGAGCAGGCGCGTAACGGCGGTGACTTTGGTAAGCTCGCCATTACCTACTCTGCCGACCAGCAGGCGCTGAAAGGCGGCCAGATGGGCTGGGGCCGTATTCAGGAGCTGCCGTCTATCTTTGCCCAGGCGCTGAGCACGGCGAAAAAAGGCGACATCGTCGGCCCTATTCGTTCCGGCGTGGGCTTCCACATCCTGAAGGTGAACGATCTGCGCGGCCAGAGCCAGAACATCTCCGTAACGGAAGTTCACGCTCGCCACATTCTGCTTAAGCCGTCGCCGATCATGACCGACGACCAGGCGCGCGTGAAGCTGGAACAAATCGCGGCTGACATTAAGAGCGGCAAAACCTCGTTTGCCAACGCGGCTAAAGAGTTCTCACAGGATCCAGGCTCGGCTAACCAGGGCGGCGATCTGGGCTGGGCGGCAGCGGATATTTACGATCCGGCCTTCCGCGATGCGCTGATGAAGCTGAACAAAGGCCAGATGAGTGCGCCGGTTCACTCTTCCTTCGGCTGGCACCTGATCGAACTGCTGGATACCCGCAACGTGGATAAAACCGATGCGGCGCAGAAAGACAGGGCCTACCGCATGCTGTTTAACCGTAAATTCTCCGAAGAAGCGGCAACCTGGATGCAGGAACAACGCGCCAGCGCCTACGTGAAAATCCTGAGCAACTGATGAAACCGCATCGTGTTGTTATCACTCCCGGCGAGCCCGCCGGGATTGGTCCCGACCTCGTCGTCCAGCTCGCTCAGCGCGGCTGGCCGGTGGAACTGGTCGTCTGCGCGGATGCAACACTGTTACAGGACCGGGCAGCCTTGCTCGGTCTTCCTTTAACGCTAATTCCCTACGTTGAAGGTCAGACGCCCCGGCCACAGCAGGCCGGCACGCTCACGCTCCTTTCTATTCCGCTTCGTACCCCCGCTATTCCCGGCCAGCTGAGTACTGAAAACGGCCATTACGTCGTCGAAACGCTCGCCCGCGCCTGCGATGGCTGCCTGAAAGGCGAGTTTGCCGCACTTATCACCGGCCCCGTGCATAAAGGTGTGATTAACGAGGCGGGCATTCCCTTTACCGGGCACACCGAGTTCTTTGAAGAGCGCTCTCAAAGCCCGAAAGTCGTGATGATGCTGGCAACCGAGGAGATGCGCGTTGCGCTGGTCACGACCCATCTGCCGATCAAAGCGATTCCCGATGCCATCACGCCTGCGCTGCTGCGGGAGATTATCGGGATACTGCACCATGACCTGCAGACCAAGTTCGGCATTCAGCAGCCGCACGTGCTGGTCTGTGGCCTGAACCCGCACGCCGGTGAAGGTGGGCATATGGGAACGGAAGAGATCGACACGATTATCCCGGTGCTTGAAGAAATGCGCGCCAAAGGGATGAATCTTAGCGGCCCGCTGCCCGCCGATACCCTCTTCCAGCCGAAATACCTGGATAATGCCGATGCCGTGCTCGCGATGTACCACGATCAGGGCTTGCCCGTGCTAAAATACCAGGGATTTGGCCGCGGTGTGAATATCACTCTCGGTTTACCCTTTATTCGAACGTCCGTTGACCACGGTACTGCGCTGGATCTGGCAGGCAAAGGAAAAGCGGATGTCGGCAGTTTTATTACGGCGCTTAATCTCGCCATCAAAATGATTGTTAATACGCAATGACTAATCGAGTCCATCAGGGCCACTTAGCCCGTAAACGTTTCGGGCAAAACTTTCTCAACGATCAGTTCGTGATCGACAGTATTGTCTCTGCCATTAATCCGCAGAAAGGCCAGGCTATGGTTGAAATCGGCCCGGGTCTTGCCGCGCTGACCGAGCCCGTTGGCGAACGCCTTGACGCGCTGACCGTTATTGAACTGGACCGCGATTTAGCAGCACGCCTGCAAACGCATCCGTTCCTTGGCCCCAAGCTGACGATTTATCAGCAGGATGCCATGACCATGGACTTTGGCGAACTGTCAGAGAAAATGGGCCAGCCGCTGCGCGTGTTCGGCAACCTGCCGTACAACATCTCGACTCCGCTGATGTTCCACCTGTTCAGCTATACTGACGCCATTGCCGACATGCACTTCATGCTGCAAAAAGAGGTGGTGAATCGCCTGGTTGCAGGACCGAACAGTAAGGCGTATGGTCGTTTAAGCGTAATGGCACAATATTTCTGTAACGTGATCCCGGTGCTTGAAGTTCCACCGACCGCGTTTACGCCACCGCCAAAAGTAGACTCTGCGGTTGTGCGCCTCGTGCCGCACAAAACGATGCCGTACCCGGTTAAAGAGCTGCGCGTGCTGAGCCGCATCACCACTGAAGCGTTTAACCAGCGCCGTAAAACGATCCGTAACAGCCTGAGCAATTCGTTCACCGTTGAGGTATTAGCCGAGCTGGGGATTGATCCGGCAATGCGTGCGGAGAACATTTCCGTGGAGCAGTATTGCAAGCTGGCTAATTACATCAGCGACAATGCCCCGCCGAAGGAGAGTTAAGCCATGATTGATTCGCCCCGCGTCTGTGTCCATGTACAAAGCATCTATGTTGAGTCTCAGTCCTCACCGGATGAAGAACGTTTTGTCTTTGCATATACCGTGACCATTCGCAATGTGGGGCGGGTGCCCGTGCAGCTTCTCGGGCGCTACTGGCTTATCACCAACGGCAACGGCCGTGAAACAGAAGTCCAGGGCGAGGGTGTGGTCGGCGAACAGCCCCACATCGTCCCTGGCGAAGAGTACCAGTACACCAGCGGCGCGGTAATTGAAACGCCAATGGGTACCATGCAAGGCCATTATGAAATGGTCGACGTCGATGGCAATCCGTTCCGTATTGCTATTCCTGTGTTCCGTCTCGCCGTACCTACACTCATTCATTAATCTAATGTCTACATATCTGATTGGCGACGTTCACGGTTGCTACGATGAACTGATCGCATTATTAAAGCAGGTCGACTTCACGCCCGGGCAGGATACGCTCTGGCTGACGGGTGATTTAGTCGCGCGCGGCCCAGGCTCACTTGACGTGCTCCGCTACGTGAAATCGCTGGGCGACAGCGTGCGCATGGTGCTGGGTAACCACGATCTGCATCTGCTGGCCGTGTTTGCCGGGATCAGCCGCAACAAGCCGAAAGATCGTATTACGCCTCTGCTTGACGCGCCGGACGCAGACGAGCTGCTGAACTGGCTTCGCCGTCAGCCGCTGTTGCAGATCGACGAAGAGAAAAAGCTGGTAATGGCGCACGCGGGCATCACGCCGCAGTGGGATATTGAGACGGCAAAGACCTGTGCCCGTGACGCCGAGGCGGTGCTGGCAAGCGACTCCTATCCTTTCTTCCTTGATGCCATGTACGGCGATATGCCGAACAACTGGAGCGAGGATCTTAGCGGCCTGGCGCGACTGCGCTTCATCACCAACGCCTTTACGCGCATGCGCTACTGTTTCCCGAACGGTCAGCTGGATATGTACTGCAAAGATACGCCGGAGAACGCGCCCGCGCCGCTCAAGCCGTGGTTCGCCATTCCCGGGCCGGTCGCAAACGAGTACAGCATCGCGTTTGGCCATTGGGCATCGCTGGAAGGAAAAGGTACGCCGGAAGGCGTTTATGCTCTGGACACCGGCTGCTGCTGGGGCGGGGATTTAACCTGCCTGCGCTGGGAAGATCAAACGTACTTCGTGCAGCCCTCTAATCGACAGTCAGGCTTAAGTGAAGGCGAGGCGGTTGCCTCCTGAGAATAGACCTCTCCCGAAAGGGAGAGGCGTTTTAACGCTTAGCGACGTTCCAGAATCTCGAAGCAGTAGCTGTGTGAGTTCTGCGCATCCGCGTCGTGAAACTCGCTGAATACGGACTCCCACTCGTCCGGATCGTAATCCGGAAAATGCGTATCCCCTTCCACTTCCGCATCAATATGCGTCAGGTAAAGCTTCTGCGCTTTTGGCAGGAACTGTTCGTACACGCGACCGCCGCCGATCACCATGATCTCTTCGGCATCACCGCAGGCGGCAATCGCTTCATCAACGGATTTAACCCACTGAACGCGATCGTCAGTGCCCGGCTGGCTGCTGATAACGATATTCTTACGGCCCGGCAATGGACGACCAATCGACTCCCAGGTCAGGCGGCCCATCACTACCGGCTTGTTTAACGTCGTACGTTTGAACCATGCGAGATCGGCAGGCAGGTTCCACGGCATGGCATTTTCCATACCGATAACGCGGTCTACCGCCAGCGCTGCAATCAGACTGATCATTGAAAATTTCCCGGATGCAAAAAATTGCCGCCACTATACGGAAAGCTTAATCTTTCGTCGACTGGCGGCAGAGTAAAGAAACAGATATTTTTTAATATTGCTGGCAACTCCACTTCACGCGGAAGGTTTACTCTCCGGTTCGTCTTCAGGGTTGCCGGTATGCTTGCCCTCTTCCGTGCCCTGCCAGCCGTGTCGCTGCACCAGCGACAGATGATTTCGGTCCTCGTTGATGATTTCCGTCAGCATTGCGCTGGTGCGTTTAAACACCGCCGCGCGTTCCGAAGCCGTGCTTCCCGCCATTGCCACCATTTCTTCAACCATGTCGGTGTTAAAACGGCGGAACAGGTCGGCCCGCTCGCGGGCTTCATAGGCGCCCAGCCCAAGGCTTTCGAGCGCCATGCGGCCTGATTTTAGCGCGCCTTCAAACGTTTCACGCTCCGGGGCCTCAACCCCCGCCTGGCGCAGCTGAATGTAATGATCCACATCGCGCGCGCGGGAGATGATCGTCAGGTTCGGGAAGTGTTCTTTTACCAGCTCCACCATCTGCAGGCTGGTCTGCGGATCGTCGATCGCGTTGATTAACACCTCGGCCTTCGCTGCCCCGGCAGACTCCAGCAGGTCGACGCGGGTGGCATCACCGTAGAAGACCTTCATGTCGAACTTGCGCAGGGTATCAACGTGGTCGGGATCGTGATCGAGAATCACCATTTTGACGCCGCTGGAGAGCAGCAGACGGCCTGTAATCTGGCCGAAACGCCCAAAGCCCGCGATGATCACGCGCGGCTGTTCCTCGTCGATCTCATCGGCTTCACGCTCCTGACCGCTGTCGGATTTTTCAAGACGCGTCAGTAGCACCAGCAGGACCGGCGTCGCCGCCATCGACAGCGCAACCGCCAGGGTGAGCGCTTTAGCCCACTCGGGATCGAGCACGTTCGCCATTTGCGCCGCGCCAAAGACCACAAACGCAAATTCGCTTCCCTGCCCCAGCAGGACGGCAAACCAGCGGCGCTGCTTGTTGGGCACCTTCAGCGGACGGGCAATCAGCCACAGCATCCCCATTTTAATGACCAGGAATCCAACCAGCAGAATAAGTATCCTCAGCGGATGGGTGACCAGCGTACCGAAGTCGATAGACATCCCAACGCCGATGAAGAAAAGCCCGAGCAGCAGGCCTTTGAACGGTTCGATATCGCTTTCCAGCGCGTGACGGTATTCAGAGCTTGCCAACAGCACGCCCGCCAGAAAGGCCCCCATCGCCATCGACAGCCCGGCCTCTTCCAGCAGCAGCCCAAAGCCGAACACCAGGAATAACGCCACGGCGCTGAATACCTCGCGCAGCCCCGAGCGCGCCACGAAGCGCAGCAGCGGGCGGGTGACGTAACGCCCCAGTAGAATGACCAGCGCCAGCGCGCCGGCCACCTTCAGGGCCGACAGCGCAAAGGCGCCCAGCGTGGTCGATGCGCCGCTGGCCGCCAGCAGCGGGATCATTGCCACCAGCGGAATAGCCGCGATATCCTGGAACAGCAGCACGGAGAAGGCGCTGCGCCCCATCTGGGAAACCGTCAGGTTGCGCTCGTTCATCGCCTGCATGGCGATGGCCGTTGAGGAGAGCGCCAGCGTCATGCCGATAAGCTCGGCGACCTTCCAGTCCATTCCCAGCAGAATACAGAAACCGCCCAACAGCAGGCCGCAGGCCAGCATCTGCAATGCCCCACCGCCAAATACCGAGGCGCGAAGCTTCCAAAGGCGCTGCGGATCCAGCTCAAGGCCAATAACGAACAGCATCAGCACCACGCCAATTTCCGCAAAATGCAGAATCGACTCGGCGTCCGTCACCAGGCGGAACCCCCAGGGGCCGATCACGCATCCCGCGATCAGATAGCCCAGCACTGATCCTAGCCCCAGGCGAACCGCCACGGGTACGATCAGCGCCGCCGCGCCGAGATAAATCAGCGCCTGTATTAACGTATGGCTATCCATTGTGCGTCTCCTGCCACTCAAGTAAGCGTTTTTTGTAATGACGAGCCTGCGCCTGCAGCGTTTCATCGTCGCAGACAAAGGTGCAATGCATAGCAAAAGGCGGAACCCAGGTGAGACCACAGTAAAGCGCGGTGGCCTGCAGCGGCTGCGCCAGAACGTCAAAGCCCGGGAAGGCGCCTATCTCAAAATGGCTTTCGCCGCCGCCGGTGGTCACGGCCCACATCAGGCTTTTGCCTTTTAACGCATTGCCGTTGTGGCCGTATGCCCAGCCGTGGGAAAAGACTTTATCAATCCATAGCTTGAGCAGCGGAGGCGTGCTGTACCATTGCATCGGGTGCTGCCAGACGATCAGATCGGCACGAGAAAGCGCCTCCTGCTCGGCGGCGATATCGATATTAAAATCGGGGTAAAGTTGATAAAGAGAGCGAATTTCTACGCCCTCAATCGTCCCTGCCTGCTCAAGCATCCTTTTGTTCGCATGCGAGTGATGCGGATACGGATGCGCGTAAATAATTAAAATCATAAGCGCGATGTGTTCCCTGTCCAGGTTCTCTTTGTGTCTAAGAGTGTAGACAGTTAGTCTCTTCGCTTAAAGCGCCGCGCGGCTTCATGCCCCAAAACGCCAACGGCTGGTACTGCGCCTATGGCTACCCGCTCACTCGCGCAATGTCCTTAGTAATGATCATTTGTGTGAATGGTTACACTCAAAAGATCGATAATTTATAATTTTTAAGATTTGCTAAATTTACTCTTAACCAAATCTCTATATACACAACACATTGAAAAACGAATAATTTCGAGTCATTTTCATCATTTGATAAATTTTGTCATAAATATAAATAAATGATGTCGAGCAAACTCAATCTTGAACGCGTTTCAAACAAATGGATGTGTATATGAGTAACAAATCATTTGAATTAAACAGAACAACCAAAACTCTGGCAAAACTATTTCCCGCACTTTTAATATTGACTCCAATGATAGCTGTTGCGGGATCTATTGATCAATCAACCTCTGTACCACAAGAATTATCTTCTGATGCCCAATATATTATTGGCAAAGATGTCACCATTACCTCTGTAGATACCACCCCGGCAGTGGCTGTTACAGGGTCCAACGTCACCGAGGCGACCAATCAGGGGAATCTTTCAGGAAAAGAAGATGCCCTTAACGTCAACACTGGCGCACAGCGCGTCACGGTCAACAACGTTGCAGGAGCCTCTATTTCTTCTACCACAGGTAACGCAGTCAACGTTGTCTCCATGCTGGGCGACTTTAATAACAGCGGCAGCGTTACCGGTGCCGAAAAAGGTATTTTAGTCAGCAATAGATCCTCTGCTATTAACATTAACAATAGCAAGACCGGGAGCATTAAAGGGCAAACCGGCATCAGCTCCGCCGTGGGCATCGGCGTGAATAATGCCGGGACAATTACCGCGACCAACGGTGATGGCATCTTTTTAACGAATGGCAATACCAAGATCACTAACGCCGGTGAAATCAAGGCCAGCGCGAACGGTATTAACGTGACGGATTCAGCCAGGGCGGATATAACCAACGTCGGCAAAATTGATGGCGACGCTACCGCGATTTTCTTTGGCAGCGACAAAGACAATACGTTAATGCTGAAAACCGGCTCAATCCTGAACGGAGATGTCATTACCACCGTCTCTAAAAGCAATACGTTAGAGCTTAACGGTACCGGTAGTGAAGACAGCAACTTTATCGGCCTGAACGACGGCGACGGTTTTGCCTCCGTGACAATGGCCGGTGAAAACTGGGTGATGACCGGTGATATCGACGTGATCGGCTCCGGCGATTCCATTAAAGTGAATACCGGCAGCCTGACGCTCGGCGGCGATGTCACCAACAGCGGCAATACGCTGGTGGCGAAAAACGCCACGCTGCAGCTTGGCACCGGCAAAGGTAAGGCAACGCTGACCGGCGGCCTGACCAACAACGGCACCGTTATTTTCAACCAGGGTGAAAACTTCACCTTTGCCACCGGCATCACCGGCACCGGCAGCGTGGAAAAGGTCGATGCGAATATCCTGACGCTCACCGGTAATAACAGCTATTCCGGCGATACCGTTCTCCACGGTGGCACAACGTTAGTCGCGGAAGGCGCTACGCTGGGCGTCAAGGGCAGCAATGCGACCCTCACCGTCGAAAACGGAGCGACCTTCGCTTCCGCGGGCGAGGTGAACAACAACGCGATGATTTTAAGCGGCGGCACGCTGGCAGCCTGGAACGCGATCGCTGGTAATAACGCTTCCTCGGCGGCAACGGCCGATGTCCTCAACGGTAACATGACCAATAACGGCACCCTGCTGCTGAGTGGCCAGAATAACGCCGTTGGCAACAACTACACGATCAAAGGTGACTATACCGGCGCCGCGGGCAGCACCATCGTCATGAACAGCGTAGTGGCCGACGACAGCTCAGCGACCGATCACCTGACCATCACCGGCAGCAGCTTTGGTCAATCCGGCATCAGCATCAACAATATTGGCGGCCAGGGCGCACAGACGGTTAACGGAATGGAAGTGGTAAGCGTTGGCGGAAGCTCTGATGCGAAAATGACCTTAGCCAAACCGGTTGTTGCGGGCAAATGGGAATACAGCCTGAACAAACATACCGATGGCAACTGGTATCTGGAATCCACGGCGAATGCTTCCGAAGATCCTGCTGACGATACTACCGATCCTGACAACACCAGCGGCAATACCGACGGTGGCAACGGTGGCGACACGGGTAACGGGGACAATTCGGGCGGCAATAACAACGGCGGTAACACCGATAACGGCAACGGCACGGGGGGAAATACCCCGTCCAACAACGGTACCAATACCGGGCCTGAAGTGCTGGCACCTGAAACCGGCGCATATCTGGGTAACTACCTGGCCGCTCAGAGCATGTTCCTGCACAAGCGTGACGATCGCGATCAGATCACCTTCCGCAACGTCGACGACCTCAACACCTGGATGTACGTGAAGGGCCGCTACCACGAAAACAACGTGGACGGTGATAAGGGCAGCTACGACACCACCACCATGACCCTTCAGGTCGGCAGTGATTTCATGAGCAAAGCCATGGAGAACGGCGTTCTCCACGCGGGCGGCATGTTCGGCGCGGGCCAGGCGAAAACCCATTCCGATGCCAAACACAACGTGCGCGACGCGCAGGGTAAAGTGGATGGCTTTAACGTAGGCCTGTATGCGACCTGGCAGGAAGACCAGAACTTGCGTCTTGGCAACTACGTTGACACCTGGGCGGCGTATAGCTGGTTCAACAACAAGGTAACCAGCGACCGCAACGATGAAAGCTACCACAGCCAGGGCTTTGCCGCGTCTGTCGAAGTGGGACATGCATGGGTTGTTGCTTCCGAGAAAGAGCGTGCCTGGAAAATCGAGCCGCAGGCGCAGGTAATCTACAGCTACCTCGATCAGGAAAACCACACCGATCGCGACGGCGTTCGCATCACCACGCTGGACAACGACGGCGTGCTCGGTCGTCTTGGCGTGAAGTCCAGCTACTTCCTGCAGAAAGACGTGAAGGCATGGCAGCCTTACGTTGCGGTTAACTGGCTGAAGGGCGCAGGTCAAAACGATCTGGCCTTTAACGGCGAAACCACCAGCAACGATACGCCTGACGATCGCGGTCAGCTAGAGCTGGGCGTCACCGGTAACCTGAACGACACCACCACCATCTCGCTGCGTGCGAGCGGTGAGTGGGGTGAAAACAGCTATGCTGCCTACGGCGGACATGTTCTGTTGAACCACCGCTGGTAATCTTTCAGTAAACAAAAAGCCGTGGCCTGGGCCACGGCTTTTTTTTAGTTATCCAGCTCACCCATCGACTTGACGCGATCGCGGTTAATCTGCTCGGTCTTACCCGTCTCGGCATTTTTATACGATACCAGGCCGGTATCATCATCAACCTGCGGTTTGCCGTCGGTCACGATGGTTTTCCCGTCGGTAGTTTTCACTGCCTGGTTCGACGAGCATCCGGCAACGGTAAACATAGCTGCTGCGGCAAAAATTGAAGTCATCAGAAGTTTGTTTTTCATCGTATTCTCCCTGCTATTAGTCATTTTTTATCAGCTGAGTTAATACTGTAGTAGAAAACACCACGCTCATGGATGAATACAGAACTTTCTGAAGACACCGCAGAACGCACGTTAGCTTTTCGTCGGGAAACCGTCTTTGTACATGACCGTCTGCACAACCTTACCGCTTGCGTCGTAGGTTTTCGCCTCGCCGTTCGCGACGCTCGCTTTGAAGGTAATTGTCGAGCGCAGCTTGCCCTCCTGGGTATAGCCCTGCGACAGCCCCTCGGCTTTACAGTTCACCAGCGGGGTATGGCTTCTCAATACGCCGTTAGGATAGTAAATATCGATGAACTCATTGAAACAGCGGTCTTTAACGACGGTTTCAAACTTCTTGTTGCCGTTGTCGTACTTCTCCACCAGCTTTCCTTCCGGCACTGTATCAGCAACCTTAACTTCAGGCGTGGTGAGCTTTTTTTGCGGATGAAGGTCGTCCTGAAGTCCTTTAGCGTAATCAGGCGTCATCCCCATTTTATCAATCGTGTTGGTGACGGATGAGGAAAAATCAGCGCAGCCAGACAGCAGCACCACCAGAGAGACCAGCGTAATGGAACGAATCACATGCAGCTCCTTTTTAGTTTGTGGGCTTAACATGCGTTCAGGAGAGGGATGGCGCAACCGCCAAAATTGGTCGGGTAGCTGAAAAAAAACCCGCCGAAGCGGGTTGTGAGAGAATTCCGAAGCTTACTTCGTAATCTGCGCGTGCATTTCCTGGACTGAAATCACCTTCTCGGTGGCATCCGCATTCAGCGCCATCGCCGTTGCGAAACCGCCGTTCAGGGTGGTGTCGTAGTGCACTTTGTACTGCAGCGCGCTGCGGCGAATCAGCTTGGAGTCTTCAATCGCCTGGCGGCCCGCGGTGGTGTTGATGATGTAGGTATATTCGCCATTCTTGATACGGTCCTGAATGTGCGGGCGACCTTCATGCACCTTGTTCACCAGGCGCGGGTTAATTCCCGCTTCGCCCAGCACAATCGCCGTGCCGTGGGTTGCGTCCAGCTCGAAGCCCTGTTTCAGCAGCTTGGCGGCCAGGTCAACCACGCGCTCTTTGTCGCCTTCGCGAACGGAGAGCAGCGCACGGCCCGATTTTCTCATGGTGGAGCTACTGCCCAGCTGCGCCTTCGCGAACGCTTCTGCGAAGGTGCGGCCCACGCCCATCACCTCCCCGGTAGAGCGCATTTCTGGCCCCAACAGCGGGTCAACGCCCGGGAACTTGTTGAACGGCAGCACCACTTCTTTCACCGAGTAGTACGGTGGGATGATTTCTTTAGTCACGCCCTGCTGAGCGAGCGTCTGACCCGCCATCACGCGCGCCGCCACTTTTGCCAGCGGCACGCCGGTGGCTTTGGAGACAAACGGCACGGTTCGCGCCGCGCGCGGGTTGACTTCAATCAGGTAGACTTCGTTGTCTTTCACCGCGAACTGGACGTTCATCAGGCCGCGAACCTGCAGCTCAAAGGCCAGCTTCTGCACCTGCTGGCGCATCACGTCCTGGATTTCCTGGCTCAGCGTGTACGCTGGCAGAGAACAGGCGGAGTCGCCGGAGTGAACGCCCGCCTGCTCGATATGCTCCATGATGCCGCCAATCAGCACCGTTTCGCCGTCGCAGATGGCGTCCACGTCCACTTCAACCGCATCGTCGAGGAAGCGGTCCAGCAGCACTGGCGCATCGTTGGAGACGCTCACCGCGGTCTGGAAGTAGCGCTTAAGGTCGGCTTCGTCGTAAACGATTTCCATCGCGCGGCCGCCCAGCACGTAGGATGGGCGCACCACCAGCGGGTAGCCAATCTCTTTCGCTTTCTCAACGGCCATCTCAATGGCGGTGACGGTGGCGTTGGCAGGCTGTTTCAGCTTCAGGCGGTCAACCGCCTGCTGGAAACGCTCGCGGTCTTCGGCGCGGTCAATCGCGTCCGGGCTAGTACCGATAACCGGTACGCCTGCCGCTTCCAGCGCGCGCGCCAGCTTCAGCGGAGTCTGGCCGCCGTACTGCACGATTACGCCTTTTGGCTTCTCGATGCGCACGATTTCCAGCACGTCTTCCAGGGTAACCGGCTCGAAGTAGAGGCGGTCGGAGGTGTCGTAGTCGGTCGAAACGGTTTCCGGGTTACAGTTGACCATGATGGTCTCGTAACCGTCTTCGCGCAGCGCCAGGGAGGCGTGTACGCAGCAGTAGTCGAACTCGATGCCCTGGCCGATACGGTTTGGCCCACCGCCCAGCACCATAATTTTGTCGCGGTCGACGGACGGGTTCGCTTCGCACTCGTCTTCATAGGTGGAGTACATGTACGCGGTGTCGGTCGAGAACTCCGCCGCGCAGGTATCCACGCGCTTGTAGACCGGGTGCAGGTCATACTGGTCGCGCAGCTTGCGGATTTCCGCTTCGCGCACGCCTGCAAGCTTAGCCAGACGCGCATCGGCGAAGCCTTTACGCTTCAGCACGCGCAGGAAGTCAGCGTCCAGGCCGTTGATGCCCAGGTCAGCCACTTTTTCTTCCAGACGCACCAGCTCTTCAATCTGCACCAGGAACCAGCGGTCAATATTGGTCAGGTTGAACACGCCGTCTACGGACAGGCCCGCGCGGAAGGCATCGGCGATGTACCAGATACGCTCTGCGCCCGCATCCTTCAGCTCGCGGCGGATTTTGGTCAGCGCTTCCGGGTCGTCCAGGCTCACTTTCGGGTCAAAGCCGGTCGCGCCCACTTCCAGGCCGCGCAGCGCTTTCTGCAGGGATTCCTGCTGCGTGCGGCCAATCGCCATCACTTCACCAACGGACTTCATCTGGGTGGTCAGACGGTCGTTCGCACCGGCGAATTTCTCGAAGTTAAAGCGTGGAATTTTGGTCACAACGTAGTCGATGGACGGCTCGAAGGACGCAGGCGTGCGGCCACCGGTGATGTCATTCATCAGCTCGTCAAGGGTGTAACCGACCGCCAGCTTCGCCGCCACTTTGGCAATCGGGAAGCCGGTCGCTTTTGACGCCAGCGCGGAGGAGCGCGATACGCGCGGGTTCATTTCGATAACGATCAGGCGGCCGGTTTTCGGGTTCACCGAGAACTGAACGTTGGAGCCGCCGGTTTCCACGCCGATTTCACGCAGTACCGCCATCGAGGCGTTACGCATGATTTGATACTCTTTGTCGGTCAGGGTCTGGGCTGGCGCAACGGTGATGGAGTCGCCGGTGTGGATACCCATCGCGTCGAAGTTTTCGATGGAGCAGACGATGATGCAGTTGTCGTTTTTATCACGCACCACTTCCATCTCGTACTCTTTCCAGCCAATCAGCGACTCGTCAATCAGCAGCTCTTTGGTTGGGGAGAGATCCAGACCGCGCTCGCAAATCTCTTCGAACTCTTCACGGTTATACGCAATACCGCCACCGGTGCCGCCCATGGTGAAGGACGGACGGATGATGCACGGATAGCCCACGTCAGCCGCAACGGCCAGCGCTTCTTCCATATTGTGTGCAATACCGGAACGCGCTGTGTCGAGGCCGATTTTCTTCATCGCCACGTCGAAGCGGCGACGGTCTTCGGCTTTATCAATCGCGTCGGCGGTCGCGCCGATCATGGTCACGCCGAACTCTTCCAGCACGCCCTGACGCTCAAGCTCCAGCGCGCAGTTCAGCGCCGTCTGGCCGCCCATGGTTGGCAGCACCGCGTCCGGACGCTCTTTCTCGATAATCTTGCGCACTACTTCCCAGTGAATCGGCTCGATGTAGGTCGCATCGGCCATTTCCGGATCGGTCATGATGGTCGCCGGGTTGGAGTTCACCAGGATAACGCGGTAACCCTCTTCGCGCAGGGCTTTACACGCCTGCGCGCCGGAGTAGTCAAATTCGCAGGCCTGGCCGATAACAATCGGGCCAGCGCCGAGGATCAGGATGCTTTTTATGTCTGTACGTTTTGGCATGGTCTTCTCAGCTCCTGATTATTTAGCGGTCTTACGGTATTGCTCAATAAGTTCGATGAAGTGATCGAACAGCGGTGCAGCATCGTGCGGGCCCGGGCTGGCTTCAGGGTGCCCCTGGAAGCTGAAAGCGGGTTTGTCGGTACGGTGGATACCCTGAAGGGTGCCATCGAACAGCGACTTGTGGGTCACGCGCAACGTCGCTGGCAGCGTCGCTTCATCAACGGCGAAGCCGTGGTTCTGCGCGGTAATCATCACCACGTTGTTATCGATGTCTTTTACCGGGTGGTTACCACCGTGGTGACCAAACTTCATCTTGATAGTTTTCGCACCGCTCGCCAGCGCCAGCAGCTGATGGCCGAGGCAGATACCGAATACCGGCACCTCGGTCTGGAGGAATTTTTCAATCGCATCGATGGCATAATCGCACGGTGCCGGGTCGCCTGGACCGTTTGACAGGAAGATCCCGTCCGGATTCATTTTCAACACCTCTTCGGCAGAGGTCTGTGCCGGCACCACCGTCAGGCGGCAGCCGCGGTCAACCAGCATGCGCAGGATGTTGCGCTTGGCACCGAAATCATACGCAACAACGTGGAACGGCAGCTCGCTCTCGGTCTTCGCTTCCGGCAGGTCGCCTTCCAGCGTCCAGCTTCCCTGCGTCCAGCTGTAGGCTTCTGATGTGGTCACTTCTTTTGCCAGGTCCATACCGTTCAGGCCCGGGAAGGCCTTCGCCTTTTCCAGCGCCAGCGCTGCATCGAGGTTATCACCCGCGATAATGCAGCCGTTCTGTGCGCCCTTCTCGCGCAGCAGGCGCGTCAGCTTACGGGTATCGATATCGGCAATCGCCACGATGTTATGGCGCTTCAGGTAGGAAGAGAGGTCTTCAGTATTGCGGAAGTTGCTGGCAATCAGCGGCAGGTCGCGGATGACCAGGCCTTGTGCATGTACCTGGGAAGATTCTTCGTCAGCAGCATTGGTGCCGACATTGCCGATATGGGGATAAGTAAGAGTAACGATTTGGCGAGAATAGGAAGGATCAGTGAGGATTTCTTGATAACCGGTCATTGAAGTATTGAAAACGACTTCCCCAACCGCCGAACCCGTTGCCCCTATGGCCCGACCGATAAACTGGGTTCCGTCTTCCAGAACCAATAGCGCTGACTTAATCAAAACACCCTCCAGAGAATATTCACTCACTTTATTTGCATATTAATTCATAACGACGCTATGAAGCAATGCAAATATGTTGCCAGCGGATTTTTGGCAAACGGCGGCATTCTGGGGATTTGGTCGGTAAAAGTCAACCCAAAACGGATGTTTTGCTTATTCTTTTGCAGGGCTTGACGCCATATGACAGGTTAAGCGGCAAAAAGATCAGGTAAATAGGCCTAGGAAACGCTTGCGCGGCAAGTTTAATAAAAAAATTTAGGTCGGGGTGATAAAAAGTGGACCGGATGGTCAAAATTTACAATTTAATAACCAATCAGACGGGTAAAACATTCTATTTTGACGACTTCAATCAATAAAACGAATCAGCCAGCCAAAATAAAAGGGCAATAAAATATTGCCCTATGCAATCAAGTCATTACGACTGCAATAACCACATCACGAAGGGTAAAAAGAGCTATAAACTGTTAAGTTCTAACACGTCTCGCATATCGAAAAGACCCTTTTTCTTGCCTTTCAGCCACAGAGCGGAACGAACGGCACCGTTGGCGAAGGTCATACGGCTGGAAGCTTTATGCGTGATCTCCACGCGTTCACCGATATCGGCGAACATCGCGGTATGTTCACCGACGATGTCTCCCGCGCGAACGGTCGCAAAGCCGATGGTTCCAGGAACACGCTCACCGGTGTGTCCTTCACGAGAATAGACGGCAATGTCTTTTAAATCCTTGTCCATCGCCTGCGCAATGGCTTCGCCCATCGCCAGCGCCGTGCCGGACGGCGCGTCGACCTTGTAGCGGTGGTGCGCTTCGACAATCTCGATGTCGGTATAGTCGCCCATCACCTTAGCCGCCTTCTCCAGCAGCTTCAGCATGACGTTAACGCCGACGCTAAAGTTCGCGGCAAAGACAATCGCAATCTCCTTTGCGGCGTCCTGAATCGCCTGCTTGCCAGCGTCATCAAAACCGGTAGTACCAATTACCATCCCTTTACCGTGCTCGCGGCAAAATGCCAGATGGTTCAGCGTGCCTTCAGGGCGCGTAAAATCAATAAAGACGTCAAAATCATTCTTAACCGCGTCCAGGCTACTTTGTACGGTCACACCCGTCTGGCCTGCTCCCGCGAGCTCGCCCGCATCCGTACCCAGAAGCGATGAGCCTTCGCGCTCCAGCGCCGCGCCAAGCGCCACGCCATCCATCTGCAGCGCCGCCTGAATCAGCTGACGGCCCATACGTCCGCCCGCGCCCGCAATGGCGACGCGGATCTGTGCATCATGCATAGTTATTCTCTTACGTTAAAATGATGTAAATCGTTTTCAGAGTAACCAGCCCTCGCGAAGGCTGCCACTAAAAACGCCCATAATTAGAAATTAATGTGAAACCGCAGTCGATATCAGTAAAAGGCATACTAACTGAAACCGCATGATTCTCTGATCACCAGGGCAGGCGGCAGGATGATACGTTTCGGCGGCTCATTATTGCCCTGAATTCGGCTGTAGAGCAGCTCTCCGGCTTTACGACCTATCTCCTTTGCCGCCACCGATACGGTGGTGAGCGCAGGCTGGACCAGCGCCGCCTCGGTGATATCGTCAAACCCCACCAGGGCAAAATCACGCCCGACCTCGCGCCCCATTTTACGCAGCGCCTGCATCACGCCGAGCGCGACGATGTCTTGATAACAGACCGCGGCGGTGATCGCCGGGAACTTGCTGAACAAACTCTCCGCTACCCGCGCGCCGTCGCTTTGGCTCGCCAGGCTGGGGACAATCCATCGCGGGTCCGCTGAAAGACCTTTTTCGAGCAGCTTACTGGTAAAACCGCCAATACGCTGGGCACGCGTACCGGAACTCTGGCTCCCGCCGATAAAGGCAATATGCCGGTGTCCCAGGGCGAGCAGATGCGCGGTCGCCATCTGGGTGCCAAGAAAGTTGTCGGTACCGACAAAGTCGAAATCAGGATCGTTAACGGGCCGCACCACCATGATGGCGGGAATATTGCGGCGCTTGAGGCTGTCAAAAAACGTCTGTGGCGTTTCGCGGGCCGCGCACAGCACCATACCGCACGCGTTGTTACGCATCAGCGAATCAACGAACTTTTGCTGTCGCTCGCCGGACTCTTCGCTATTCGCCAGAAACAGCAGCATCTCATGGCGCTCGATCTCATGACTTAGCCCCGCCGTCATCTCGCCGTAAAAGGGGTTAGTAATATCGTGCAGAAGCAGCCCGACCTGGTTGCTGCTGCGGTTTCGAAGATTCGCCGCCGTCTGGTTATAAACATAACCCGCGTCGTCCAGCGCTTTTAATACTCTTTCACGGGTGGCTTGCGAGATCCGCCCCCGGTTTCGCAAGACCATCGACACCGTGGCGGTCGACACGCCTGCTCGTTCAGCGACCTGCGCCAGCGTTACAGTTGTCATTGTTCCTCCCTTATCCTTCACAGATTAATCGAATAACCTGATTTTTGTCTAATTCCCTGTGAAGCGGTTCACACTCCCCGCCATAAAACCGCCTTTCCTCGCCGTTTTGCCAGGTTAATCGCGTTAACCACTCTTCCATCGTAAGGTTAATCGATTAATCTTATTTTAACGACAACGGAGTGAAACAATGACCTATCCCCCTTATAACAAACATCCTGAAGTCTCTGTTCGGGGCTTTGACGCTCACGCATGGCGTGGGTGGCACGACATTATTACGACGCTTAACGCCGGGGTCCTGACGTCCCGGAAAACCGTGCTGGTTATTGATTGCTATCCCGGCGTCCGACTGGCTGAGCTGGAGCGTAATGTGCTTGCCCGGTTCGGCGACGCGGTGCGGATAAACGTCGAAACGGCCCGCCGCGACGAGCAAACGCTTAGCGAGATGCTGGCCCGCAACCTGACGGATGACCGCGTGTTTGGCGTACTCTCCTGCCACCAGCTCGCCGAGTTTTTTGATGCCGAAGCATTAACGGCCCTGCAAAAGCAGGTGGCCGAGGCGGCGGGACTGGTGATTGTGTATGGCTCCGGTGCCGCTCTGGTCCATCCGGGGGATGTGCTGGTGTACGCCGATATGCCGCGCTGGGAAATTCAGCAGCGCATGCGCGCAGGCGAGCTGGGCAACTGGGGCGTTGAAAACCTCACTGAAGATATGCTGCGCCGGTATAAACGCGCCTTTTTCGTTGAGTGGCGCGTCTTTGACCGACACAAAACGCCGCTGCTTAAGCGGTGTGATTTCCTGCTTGATACCACCCAGGCCGACGCACCGGCCATGGTCAGCGGCGAGGCGCTTCGCGCGGGGCTTAAGCAGACCACACGGCAGCCGTTCCGCGTTGTTCCCTTCTTTGATCCCGGCGTCTGGGGCGGCCAGTGGATGAAACAACGATTCGATCTCGATCCAGCGAAGCCTAACTACGCATGGTGTTTTGACTGCGTGCCCGAGGAAAACAGCCTGATGATGCGGTTTGGCGACGTTCGGATCGAGATCCCCTCCATTGATGTCGTTCTGTTGCAACCGCGCGCGCTGCTGGGCGAAAAGGTTCACGCTCGCTTCGGGGCCGAGTTCCCCATCCGCTTTGATTTTCTTGATACCGTCGGGGGGCAGAATCTGAGTTTTCAGGTGCATCCGCTGACGGAGTACATTCAGCAGCAGTTTGGCATGCATTACACCCAGGATGAGAGCTACTACATCCTCGACGCCGAGCCGGGGGCCGTGGTCTATCTCGGCACCCAAACAGGCACCCGGCCTGAGGCGATGATGGACGATCTGCGCCAGGCCGCGCGGGGCGAAAAGCCGTTCGACGATGCACGCTTTGTGAATCAAATCCCCGCCAAAAAACACGATCACTTTCTCATCCCGGCCGGAACCGTACATTGTTCAGGTGCCGGCACCATGGTGCTTGAGATCAGCGCCACCCCTTACATTTTCACCTTTAAGCTCTGGGACTGGGGCCGCCTGGGTCTTGATGGCTTACCGCGCCCGGTTCACCTCGATCACGGCGAGCAGGTCATCGACTGGCAGCGCGACACCCAATGGGTAAATGACAACCTGGTCAACCGTATTGAACCGGTGGCGGAGGGTGACGGCTGGCGTGAAGAACGTACCGGCCTGCACGAACGTGAGTTTATTGAAACACGCCGCCACTGGTTTAGCGGCCCGGTCGTTCACCACACCGAAGGCGGCGTCAACGTGCTTAATCTGGTTGAGGGCGACGAAGCGCGCGTCGACAGCCCGAGCGGCGCGTTTGAGCCTTTCGTCGTGCACTACGCAGAGACGTTCATCATTCCTGCCGACGTAGGAGAATATCGAATCACGCCGTGGGGCAAAGGCGCAGGCCAACAGCTCGCCACCGTTAAAGCCTGGGTCAGGGGGTAAGCATGATTAACATCATTGTGGCCTCCCACGGGCCGATGGCAAAGGCGATGCTCGACAGCGCCCGCATGGTTTACGGCGATCTGCCCTACTGCTATGCCGTTACGCTCACCGGTGAGACGGGAATTGAAGGCTTTAAGCAGGACTTTGCCCGCGTGCTGGCTCAGGCCTCACAACGCGCAGAGGGTGTACTGGTGCTGTGCGATATGCAAAGCGGCACGCCGTGGAACGTCGCCAGCAGCGCCGCCTTTTCGCCAGACGCCACGCCGCCGGTGGCGGTGCTGGGCGGGGTTAATCTGCCGATGCTGCTGCAAACCGATGAGATCCACGCGCTTGCCGACGTGAACGCCGCGGCCAGCCTGCTGCTGGCGCTCACCCAACCCACGCTGGTGGTAGCTGCTCCCGCTTCTGCCGTGCAATCAGACGACTTTTGAGGACTCCACAATGAGCATTTCTTTTGTACGCATCGATGACCGCGTGATCCACGGGCAGCTCATCACACGCTGGGCCAAAGAGCTGCCCTGCGACGGTATCGTGGCCATTGACGACGCCGTGGCGGCCGATCCCCTTCTCTCTTCCGTCATGAAAGGTGCCGTCTCCGACACCAAAGTCTGGCTTTTTGATACCGCAACGGCGATTCAAAAATTGCCGAAGGTCATCGCCAGCGACAAGCGCTATTTCGTTATCGGCAAATCGCCCCTCACCCTGCAGCGCATTGAACAGGCCGGTATCAGCCTGAAAAACAGCAACGGCAAAATCAACGTTGGCCCGATGAGCGCCCGCGCGGAGACCACCACCATTGGCCCGAACCAGTCGGTCAACGCAGAGGAGATCGCGGCGTTTGACTGGCTTAACGCTCAGGGGCATCTCATTGAATTTCGTCTGGTACCGGATGCCAGCAGCTACAGCTGGCAGGATGCCCGGCAAAAGCTGAAATAAGGAGCGAATGATGATTATCGAAGCGGCATTAATTGGCGTGCTCTGTTATCTGGGCGCGCTGAGCAGCCCCTGGCTGCTGGGCCTGACCGGCGGCTGGTATCTGATCACCCGCCCGCTGGTGTCAGGCATGCTGGTGGGCATTATCCTTGGCGATATCAAGACCGGGATCATGATTGGCGTGGCGGTGCAGGCGGTCTATATCGCCATGGTGACGCCGGGCGGGTCGATGCCCGCCGACCTGAACTTTGTCGCCTACCCGGCCATTGCGCTGGGCATTCTGTCGGGTAAAGGCCCGGAAGTGGCGGTGGCGCTGGCGGCTACGATCGGCATTGCCGGGACCATTCTGTTTAATATGATGATGGTGCTGAACTCCTTCTGGAACCATCGCGCGGATAACGCCCTGGAGCGCGGCGACGAGCGAGGGATCTATCTGAACAGCGCCATCTGGCCCCAGGCGACCAACTTTATTCTGCGTTTTGTCCCGACATTCATTGCCGTCTTCTTCGGCGCGCAGTACATCAGCGGCATCATGGATAGCCTGCCGGCCGTGGTGCTGTCCACCATGAACGTTTTAGGTGGGATCTTGCCCGCCGTCGGCATCGCTATCCTGCTCAAGCAGATCATCAAAGACTACAGCATGCTGATCTACTTTCTGGTGGGCTTCGTCTGCATCGTTTTCCTGAAGCTCAACATGGTTGCGCTGGTCATCGTTGGCGCGCTGCTGGCGCTGATCCACTATAACTACAAACCGGAATCCGCAAAGGCCGTCGCCTCTGCGCCGGTCGTCGATGACGAGGACGAATTCTGATGGAAGAACGTAAACTAACCCGTAAGGATCTGCGCCGCTGCTGGCGGGCATGGATGATGCACAACCTGTCGTCGATGAGCTTTGAGCGCCTTGAGTCGTTTGGATTCTGCCTGAGCATGCTGCCGGTCGCCAAAAAGCTCTACCCGGATGCCGACCAGCGGCGGGAAATGCTGCGTCGCCACGCCTCTTTCTACAATACCGAGCCGCAGATTGGCGCCATTGTGAACGGGATGGCGCTGGGTCTTGAAGAGAAAAAGGCCAACGGTGAGCCTATCGATGGTGAGACGATCAATACCCTCAAGGTTGGCCTGATGGGGCCGATCGCCGGGATCGGCGATTCGATGATTCCCGGCATGTTGATCCCTATTCTGCTCAGCATCGGTATGGCGCTGGCGGCAGGCGGTAACGCCCTGGGACCGTTGTTCTACATCGTGGCCTGGCTCGCCATTATCATACCTGGCTCCTGGTTCTTATTCCTGAAGGGTTACCAGATGGGATCCGGCTCTGTTGAAATGCTGGTGAGCAGCAAATCGACCCGCCTGCGCGAAGCGCTGTCCCTGCTGGGTGTTTTTGTGATGGGCGGCGTCGCGGCAAGCTATGTGAAGCTCGGCACCGGGCTGGAGTTCATCACCAAAGATGGGGTTAACATTCATGTTCAGCAGATGCTCGACGGGATTTTCCCGCAGCTGCTGCCGCTGGTGGTGGTTCTGAGCACCTGGTACCTGATGGCGAAACGCGGTGTTTCACCGGTGAAGGCGATGTTACTTCTGCTGGTGCTGGCCGCCGCTGGCGTGGCGTCGGGGCTTTTCGCCGGATAATGCCTGTGATAACCGGGGCCAGCTGGCCCCGGTTTTTTTATGGGTGAAAATTGTGCCACAGCGCGGCGACTTTATCGGGCCGGGAAATAAACTGAAAGCGCGCCGGATCGGCAATAAACTGCTGGTAGATAGGCTCTGCGGTGATGCCAAACTCGTCATACCGCCGCGGCGTGATGACCTGTAACCGTCCCGGCGCATAGCGCGGGTTATGCTGCCAGACGACCTGCCGGTCCTGCATCAGCGGATACCAGGCCAGCCCTTTATGGGCCCGCACGGCCTCGTACTCAAAGCCATATTCCCGGTCGCACCAGGCGCCAAACGTCAGCGGAACATCCGGATCGGCGGAGAGCGTGGCATGACCCCAGCCCGGTGGAACCAGCACTTTCTCACCTTCGTTAGCGATCGCGGCAAAGCAGCGGCCCGGATCGTTTTCAACCCGCTCCTGCATATAAATAATGGCGGTCCCCTGCCAGATTTCATACAGCTCTGGCGGCGACCAGCCGCTATGCAGGCTGATGCGATGAACATGCCCCTGGCTACGCACGGGCTCGTCGCCAAGCTGTCCGGCGGCATAGGTCACCACGCCAAACAGCAGCATCCGTTTGCTCAGCTCATCCCTGTCCTGCATTCGCGCCACGTCCATCGCAATAGCGTACACCTCTTCCGGCCCCTGACAGTCCGGATCGCGCAGCGACGAGCGGATCTGATCCAGACGGCGGATCTCCGGCATCGGGCCTGTGACCTCTTCTCCGTATGAAAAGCCGAGCGGCCGATGATGTATCTGCATATCCAGCCCGTAATTAACCATGCTGCACCTCACGCACGAGGATGTCGCCGTCCACCTCCGTCACCCTCAGCGCAAAACCCTGCTGAAGAGCCGCGTAATCATGCCCGGCGACTGTCGGCCAGACCGCCAGCGCGGAGAGTATCTCCGTGCCGGTGTTAATCAGACGATGTGCGGTAAAGCCGGGAATGACATGTACCGAACCGGCGTTCACGGATTCGAGCCACGCCTTGCCGTTCTCTGATTGCAGCAGCAATAATCCCGTCCCGCGCAGCCCGAGGTAGACTTCCCCCTGCTCCCGGCGCGCGTGGAAGTGGCCGCGGGTCATAAAGAATTCATTGCCGACTTTTCCGGGCTGAAGATGGGTTACGCCAGTGAACAGGCTGCCTTCGACCGTCTTACCGTCGAGGATTTCAACATCGTAAACGGGCCGTTGCGGGTCGCCGTTCTGCCAGGCGTCAGTGCAGGCAAACACGCCCGCCAGATCGGCAATGCGCGTCGTTTTACGCAGGATATGACCCTGCGCGAACGCGCCGGTCAGCCAGTCCACCTGCGGTGGCTGGGTAATGTCAGGTTTCATATGTGTCTCCGGCCCGAGGAGAACAGCCTGAAAAGCATAGCAGATTAATCGATTAACCTTATGATGCCGTGCCGGAATTGCGCCGTGGATCAAAAAAGCCAGGCACGGTGCCTGGCTTTGCATTCATTAAAAATTCAGTTACTCGACTTCGCGCGCATCGATACGCAGCTCTTTCGGCACTTCAAAGACGATGTTCTCTTCGCGTCCTTCCAGGGGTATGGCATCGCCGCCGCCCAGCTCCTGGAGGCGACTAATCACGTTCTGCACCAGGATATCCGGCGCGGAAGCCCCCGCCGTGACGCCGACGCAGGCGACGTTCTTCACCCATGACTCCTGAATATCCGTTGCATCATCAATCAGGAATGCGGATTTCCCCATCCGCTGCGCCAGCTCGGCCAGACGGTTAGAGTTAGAGGAGTTTTTCGAGCCGACCACCAGCACCACGTCCGCCTGCTCAGCCAGCGCGCGCACCGCTTCCTGACGGTTGGTAGTGGCGTAGCAGATATCATCTTTACGCGGCCCGACGATCTTCGGGAAACGCTGGCGCAGCGCGTCAATCACGTCTGAGGTGTCGTCCACGGAGAGCGTCGTTTGGGTCATAAACGACAGGCGCGCGTCGTTTTTCACGTTCAGCTTCAGCACATCTTCCGGCGACTCGACCAGGTACATGCCCCCTTCCGGGTTGCTGTACTGCCCCATCGTCCCTTCCACTTCCGGATGACCCGCGTGACCAATCAGAATCGATTCTTCGCCACGGCGGCTGGCGCGCGCCACTTCCATATGCACTTTAGTGACCAGCGGACAGGTGGCGTCAAACACCGTGAGGTCGCGGCTTTTCGCTTCGTTACGGACCGCCTGAGACACGCCGTGCGCGGAGAAAATCAGGATCGCGCCGTCCGGCACTTCGCTGATCTGCTCGATAAAGATCGCGCCACGCTCGCGCAGGCTGTCGACCACGTAGCGGTTGTGCACCACTTCGTGACGCACGTAAATCGGCGCGCCGTAAATCTCCAGCGCGTTTTCAACAATGCTGATAGCGCGGTCTACACCGGCGCAAAAGCCGCGCGGGTTAGCCAACAGGATCTGCATTTCAGGCCTCCAGCGCTGGGTCAATCTCCAGCACTTCAATATCAAAATGGACGGTACGCCCGGCAAGCGGATGGTTGAAATCAACGGTAATGGAATCGCCGTTAACTTCGCGGATCACGCCAGGCATTTCGCTGCCGTCCATAGCGGTAAAGAGCATAATCGCGCCGATTTCCGGCTCGCCCGCGTCCATAAATTCACGGCGCGAGAAATACTGGATCAGGTCAGGGCTTGGCACGCCAAACGCCGCATCCGGCTCAAGCGAGAATGCCTTCTTCTCGCCCTCTTTCAGGCCCAGAAGCTGCTGCTCAAGGCCTTCAGACAGGGAAGTATCGCCAAGACGGAACAGGGCCGGTTTGCCGTTGTTGCGGGTGGATTCAGCCGTGGAGCCATCATCCAGCTTCAGCGTGAAGTGAACGAGAACCGCGCTGTTGCTCTGTACGGATTTAGACATGCAAATTGCTCGCTTGTTTTGCCCGGTGGCATTACACCACCGGGCGGGTGTGTTACGCCTGCTCTTTCGCGGCCGGTTTCGGCAAGAAGCCTTCCAGCACGATCAGTGCCGCACCGACGCAAATTGCGCTATCGGCGAGGTTAAAGGTCGCGAAGTGCCAGCTGCCGACGTAGAAGTCGATCATATCGACCACGAAGCCGTGCCACAGGCGATCGAACAGGTTGCCTAACGCGCCGCCAATGATCAGCGCGTAGGCGATGTTATTCAGCTTTTGCGTTGCCTTCGAGCGGTACATCAGCACGGCCAGGATCACGCAGATACCGATAGCGATACCCGCAAAGAACCAGCGCTGCCAGCCACCGCTGTCGGCCAGGAAACTGAACGCTGCGCCGTAGTTACGTGCGTAGTGCAGGTTAAGCGACGGGAACAGCGAAACCGTATCCCCCAGAGCAAAGTTCTGGAGGATCAGGAACTTGCTGCCCAGATCGATAATCAGCACCACCACAACCAGCCACAGCCAGCGCAGTCCTGTTGAACAGAGAGATTTACTCATCAGGCAAACTTACGTTTTTCGCCGTCACCGGCGACGTTGCTTACACAGCGTCCGCAGATGTCTGCGTGTTCCGCCACCTGGCCGACATCGGTGGTGTAATGCCAGCAGCGCGGGCATTTCTCACCTTCGGCTTTACTCAGCGCGACTTTCAGCCCTTTGAGCAGTTCGCTCTGCTGTGCATCAGCAGGCGCCCCGGCATAATCCGCAACTTTCGCACCGGAGGTCAACAGGACAAATCGTAATTCATCGCCCAGCGCCGTCAGCTTCGCCGCCAGCTCCGGTTCGGCGTACAGGGTTACTGTCGCTTCCAGAGAGCCGCCGACCTTCTTGTCAGCACGCGCCTGCTCGATCACCTTGTTCACTTCGCCGCGCACTTTCAGCAGCGCGTCCCAGAAGGCATCGTTCATCGCTTCGCTGCTGGAGAGGTCGAACAGGCCTTCGTACCATTCACCGGTGAAGACATACTTCTCACGGTCGCCCGGCAGGTAGCCCCAGATTTCATCCGCGGTGAAGGACATGATCGGCGCCATCCAGCGCACCAGCGCTTCTGCGATATGGAACAGCGCGGTCTGGCAGCTGCGACGCGCCACGCTGTCCGCTTTCGCGGTGTACTGGCGGTCTTTGATGATGTCGAGGTAGAACGAGCCCATCTCGATGGAGCAGAAGCGCATCAGGCGCTGCACCACTTCGTGGAAGTCATAAGACTCGTAGGCTTTCAGGATATCGTCCTGCGCCGCTTTCGCACAGCCTACCGCCCAGCGGTCGAGAACGACCATCTCTTCCGGCTTCACCATGTCTTTCACTGGATCAAAGCCGTTCAGGTTCGCCAGCAGGAAGCGCGCGGTGTTACGGATACGACGATAGCTGTCGGCGGCACGTTTCAGGATTTCATCAGAAACGGCCATTTCGCCGGTGTAGTCGGTAGAAGCCACCCACAGACGCAGAATGTCCGCGCCCAGCTTGTTCATCACGTCCTGCGGAGAAACGGTGTTGCCGATGGATTTAGACATCTTACGGCCCTGACCATCCACGGTGAAGCCGTGGGTCAGTACCTGGCGGTAAGGCGCTTTACCTTTCATGGCGGTGGAGATCATCAGGGATGACATGAACCAGCCGCGGTGTTGGTCAGACCCTTCCAGATACATGTCGGCAGCGTGACCGGCAAACTCTGGACGCACATCAACCACAGAGGCGTGGGTAGAACCAGAGTCGAACCACACGTCCAGGGTATCCGGCACTTTCTCGTAGCTGTCCGCGTCCGCGCCCAGGATGTCGCGGGCATCGAGATCCCACCACGCCTGAATGCCGTCAACCTCGACGCGCTTCGCCACTTCTTCCATCAGCTCCAGCGTATTCGGGTGCAGTTCCTGCGTCTCTTTATGCACGAACAGAGACATCGGCACGCCCCAGGTGCGCTGACGGGAGATGCACCAGTCAGGACGGTTAGCGACCATAGATTCGATACGCGCCTGGCCCCAGTCCGGGATCCACTGCACGCCTTTGATCTCTTTCAGCGACTGCGCGCGCAGGCCTTTCTGATCCATGCTGACGAACCACTGCGGGGTTGCACGGAAGATGATCGGCGTCTTGTGGCGCCAGCAGCACGGATAGCTGTGCTGCATTTTCTCAACGTGCAGCAGCGCGCCGCTGGTGCGCAGCATGTCCACGATGATGTCGTTCGCTTTGAAGACGTTGATGCCGTCCAGCGCCGGGTAGGTGCCAGGCAGGTATGAACCGTCCGGGCCAACCGGGTTGGCGATTTCCAGACCGTACTTCAGGCTGATGCTGTAGTCGTCAGGGCCGTGGCCACCAGCGGTATGGACCGCACCGGTACCCGCGTCCAGCGTCACGTGGTCGCCCAGGATCGCCGGCACGTCGAAGTCGAGGAACGGATGCTTGAAGCGCATCAGTTCCAGCGCGTCACCCTTCACGGTGCCCAGCACGGTGTAGTCGGCGATGTTCGCGCGCTTCAGCACGCTTTCGACCAGATCTTTTGCCAGGATCAGCGCCTGACCTTCAACCTGCACCAGCGCGTACTCGAACTCACCGGACAGGGAGATCGCGCGGTTGGCTGGCAGCGTCCACGGCGTAGTAGTCCAGATCACTAAAGAGATCGGGCCGTTGACCGACGACACGCCAAATTTGGCTTTGACCGCATCCTGATCCACCGCGTGGAAAGCCACGTCGATAGAAGGAGAGGTTTTGTCGTAATACTCTACTTCGGCTTCTGCCAGCGCAGAGCGGCAGTCCACGCACCAGTGCACCGGCTTCGCGCCCTTGTGCAGGTGGCCGTTGCCGATGATTTTACCCAGCGCACGGATGATGTTGGCTTCGGTTTTGAAATCCATGGTCAGGTACGGATGGGACCAGTCGCCCAGCACGCCCAGACGGATGAAGTCAGCGCGCTGGCCGTCAACCTGAGTGGCAGCGTATTCGCGGCATTTCGCGCGGAACTCGGCAGCGGTGAATTTCTCACCCGGCTTGCCAAACTCTTGCTCCACTTTCAGCTCAATTGGCAGACCGTGGCAGTCCCAGCCTGGAACGTAAGGCGAGTCATATCCCGTGAGGCCTTTGGACTTCACGATAATGTCTTTCAGAATCTTATTTACAGAGTGACCAATATGAATGCTGCCATTCGCATATGGAGGGCCATCATGCAGAATGAAGGTTTTTTTGCCTTTTTTGGCTGCACGAATGATGCCGTACAGGTCATCATCGGTCCAACGCGCCAGCATTCCCGGTTCACGCTTGGCGAGATCGCCGCGCATCGGGAACCCTGTTTCCGGCAAATTCAGGGTTGATTTATAGTCACTCATCAGATTCTCGGTTCCGTATTTATCACGTAGGCATTTAAGCCGGGTTTGATAGCCCAAAAAATTCACGGGCCGTTAATTCATCTCGCGCAATTTGCGCCTTTAGTTCGTCCAGCGAAGCGAATCGCTGCTCATTACGTATTTTTCTACGCAGTATTACATCTATATGGCGACCGTAAAGGTCCATTACAACGTCCAGCAGGTGTACTTCTAACTGTTGACGTACACCGGCAACCGTAGGACGCGTGCCAATATTGGCGACGCCGTAAAACGGCCTGTCGCCCAGTCCAGACACTTCCACCGCATACACCCCTTTAACCGGGGAGACCTGACGGCGCAGCGGTATATTCGCCGTCGGGAAGCCTATCGTGCGGCCCAGCGCGTCGCCATGCACTACGCGGCCTGAAATCGTGAACGGATGGCCGAGCAGGTTTTCTGCCGCCTCCAGTTCGTCATTGGCCAGCGCCTGACGAACGGCAGTACTGCTAACGCGTACGCCGCCTTCGCAGAAGGTCATCGCGCTGGTGACGTCAAAGCCATACTCCAGGCCAGCCTTCTGTAATAGCAAGAAATCCCCCTGACGACCAGCGCCAAAGCGGAAATCATCCCCCACAGCCAGAAACTGCACGCCAAGACGCTTCACCAGCAGGTCGCTGACAAAATTTTGTGCCGTCAGTGCAGCAAAGCGACGATCGAATCGTATACATACGACGTAGTCCACGCCGGACTCAGCCAGATAGCGCAGCTTTTCACGCAGACGCGTAAGGCGGGCCGGTGATTTATCACCCGCAAACAGCTCCAGCGGCTGTGGCTCGAAAATCATCACTACAACGGGCAGCCCGCGGGCTTCCCCTTCTTTACGCAATCCCTGCAACAGCGCCTGATGCCCACGATGCACGCCGTCGAAATTACCAATGGTCAGCACGCACCCGTGAGGAGCGTTGCCGAGATTATGTATGCCGCGTATCAGCTTCATGTCTGGCTCAAAACAGTGAAAATCGCCAAAGTATACCTTGTACGGCGATTAAGGTTAACCGGCGATTGTTCACGCAAAACAGAAAGCCGTAATGTTTTCATCATGCTGACCTTTGCCAGCAAAAAAATCTGCCCCTGTACGGCGATTTTTATGCCGAAAGGCTGTATTCACGAGAGACAAGCTGGTAGAATCCTGCGCCATCACTACGTAACGTAGCGTCGCCACATTAACGGCGCTTATTTGCACAAATCCATTGACAAAAGAAGGTATAGAGGGCATATTCCTCGGCCTTTGAATTGTCCACATAGATCATATTTGGGAGTTGGACCTTGGCTAATATCAAATCAGCTAAGAAACGTGCCGTTCAGTCTGAAAAGGCTCGTAAGCACAATGCAAGCCGTCGCTCTATGATGCGTACTTTCATCAAGAAAGTATACGCAGCAATCGAAGCTGGCGACAAAGCTGCTGCACAGAACGCATTCAACGAAATGCAACCAATCGTGGACCGTCAGGCTGCTAAAGGTCTGATCCACAAAAACAAAGCAGCGCGTCATAAAGCAAACTTGACCGCGCAGATCAACAAACTGGCTTAATCGCCGCTTGTTGTTGCTTGTTTTAAAAGAACCCGCTTAACGCGGGTTTTTTTATGTCTTCAGATTGCCGGTGGGGTAAACAGCGACGAATAATCGCGGTTACAGATACGCTGCACCGCAGGATGTTGAATCATCCTTTCGGCGAATATCGCGTGGTACTCCTCCATCACGTTATCAACTCGCCCTATCTCCGTCACCTTGTCATCCGTGTACAAATCCTGTGCATATAGGGTTGGAGCCACGAAAATCGCGTTATGCGCTTCGCCAAACGCCTTCATTAGCGCCGCATCATCAAACTCGCCGAGGATTTCAACCTTCAGCCCCTGGGAGTTAAACCAGTTAAGCAGCTTGCGCCCCAGCATGGATCGGCGCCCCGGAACCAGCAGACGCCGCTCCTCCAGACACGCGGGGAACGGTTTTTTCGGCGGCGGATTGATACACCAGAAGCTCACGCCGCATTCACCAATTTTTACCGAGAACAGCCCTTCCTGCTGCGTTGAGTCGATCGGGCAATCGGAGATAATCATATCCAGCTTGTGCTGGCTCAGCTGCTCCAGCAGCATCTCGTGGGTGGATTCGAAGCAGCGAAGGTGGATTTGCTCATCCTCTACCACGGCGGCGTCCAGCACCCCGCTGACCAGCCGCTTGGAGAGCGCATCCGCCACACCGACGTCAAACAGCAGGTTTGACTCTTTGCGATAGTTGACGATATCCAGCATTTCCTGGCTGAGCGTGAACATTTTGTCCGCGTAGCGAAACACCAGCTCGCCCAGTTCGCTGGGCTCAATCCCGCGGCCCTTGCGCTTAAACAGCTTACCCTGAAGGCGCTCTTCCAGCGCCTTGATTTGCCCGGTAATGGTTTGCGGCGTCAGATGGAGCGCCTCCGCCGCGCCCACAACCGAGCCCTCTTTGTAGACGTGCCAAAAGTAGTACAGATGGTTGTAATTCAGATGAGACATTACGACTTCGCTCCCGATCCTGCTGCGGGAAAAGTCCTCCCTTTTCCCGCCATCCCTTATGCCTGAGCAACCTGCCCTGACAGCTTCGCTTTCAACAACGCGTAACCGCTCACCGCGGCCAGCACCGATCCGATTAAGATACCGAGCTTCGCCCACACGATAAGCTCAGGCGCATGCGCGCCAAACGCCAGCGTCGAGATAAAGATCGACATGGTAAAACCAATTCCGCACAGCACCCCAACGGCCATGATTTGCCGGAACGTCGTTCCGTGCGGCAGCGATGCCAGCTTCATTTTCACCGCCAGCCAGCAGAACAGGCTGATTCCCAGCGGCTTGCCGATAAACAGCCCGGCGATAACCCCCAGCGGCAGCACGGAGGTGAGCCCTTCCAGCGTAACGCCCTGCAGGGATACCCCGGCGTTAGCAAACGCGAAGAGCGGCAGGATCATAAATGCCACCCAGGGATGGAGCACATGCTCAAGCTGTTTTGCCGGGGATTTCCCCTCTTCGACCCTAAGCGGCACGAGGAAGCCCACAATCACCCCCGCCAGCGTGGCGTGCACGCCGGACTTCAGCACCGCCGTCCACAATACCATTCCCACAAGGATGTAAATGCCAGTTCGGCGCACGTTGCAGATGTTCAGCAGCGCCAGCACCGCGATGGCCCCCGCCGCCACGCTGAGCGACAGGATCGACAGGTCGCTGGTGTAGAACAGTGCGATAATCACGATAGCGCCCAGATCATCGATGATAGCCAGCGCCATCAGAAAGATTTTCAGCGCGACCGGCACGCGGCTGCCAAGCAGGGCCAGCACGCCGAGGGCAAACGCGATATCCGTCGCCGCCGGGATCGCCCAGCCGTGGCGCGCCATCGGATCTTGCCAGGTAAAGGCGAGGAACAGCAGCGCGGGAACAACCATCCCGCCGAGGGCGGCAATCACCGGGAACGCCGCGCGCTGGCGGCTGGCCAGCGACCCCTGCACCAGCTCGCGCTTCACCTCGAGCCCCACCAGCAGGAAGAACACGGCCATCAGGGCATCGTTAATCCACAGCAGCATGTTCTTATTGATTTCCAGCGGGCCAACCCGCAGCTCAACCGGGGTTTCCAGAAAAGCGTGATACAGTTCACGCGTCGCGCCGAGGTTAGCCAGCACCATTGCCGCGACGGCAGCGATAATTAAAATCACGCCGCCGGACGCTTCATTGCTAAAGAAACGGTGTAGTAGTTTCACTTCAATTCTCTCTTCAAGCGGAATACTTCGATAAAACCATCATACCAAGCCATATAACTCGGCAAAAGCAGATTAATATTGAGTATATACTCAGTTTTTTCGAGGAGAATCAATAAACGAAAAAAAGCCCGGAATCACTTCCGGGCCTGATGTCAGACGGTACCTGCTGAAGAATTAGCGGGTCAGATCGTCGAAGAATTTTTTGACGCCATCGAAGAAGCTTTTGGAACGCGGGCTGTTTTTCTCACCCGTTGGGCCGCCGAAGCTTTCCTGCAGCTCTTTCAGCAGCTGCTTCTGCTTGTCGTTCAGGCCAACCGGGGTTTCCACCACGACGCGACACAGCAGGTCGCCCTGCGCACCGCCGCGAACGGACTTAACGCCCTTACCGCGCATGCGGAACAGCTTGCCGGTCTGGGTTTCGCCAGGCACCTTCAGGTTTACGCGACCGTCCAGCGTTGGCACTTCGATTTCGCCGCCAAGCGCTGCCATCGCGAAGTTGATCGGCACTTCACAGTACAGGTTGTTACCTTCACGCTCGAAGATGGCGTGCTGTTTAACCTGAACCTGAACGTACAGATCGCCTGCCGGCGCGCCGTGCTCGCCTGCTTCGCCCTCACCTGATAGACGGATGCGGTCGCCCGTATCCACGCCCGCCGGGATTTTAACGGACAGGGTTTTGGTTTTCTCAACGCGACCATGACCGTGGCATTTGTTGCACGGATCTTTAATCAGCGTGCCGCGACCGTGGCAGTGTGGACACGCCTGCTGCACCGCGAAGAAGCCCTGGCGCATCTGCACCTGACCGGAACCATGGCAGGTTGGACAGGTTTGCGGCTGGGTGCCCGCCTTCGCGCCGCTGCCGTGGCAAACGTCACACTCTTCCAGCGTCGGGATGCGGATCTCTTTGGTGACGCCGCGAACGGCCTCTTCCAGCGTCAGATCCATGTTGTAGCGCAGGTCCGCGCCGCGCGCCGCGCGCTGGCGACCACGACCGCCGCCGAAGATATCACCGAACACGTCGCCGAAGATGTCGCTGAAATCTGCGCCACCGCCGAAGCCGCCGCCACCGAATCCACCGCCGCCCATGCCGCCCTGTTCAAAGGCGGCATGGCCGTACTGGTCATAGGCCGCACGTTTTTGCGCGTCGGTCAGGACTTCGTAGGCTTCTTTGATCTCTTTGAATTTGGCTTCAGCCTCTTTATCACCCTGGTTGCGGTCCGGGTGAAATTTCATGGCCAGGCGCTTATACGCCTTTTTGATTTCACGCTCTTCCGCTGTTTTGGAAACGCCTAAAATCTCGTAATAGTCTTGCTTAGCCATCTTTTTTATCTGCCCCTAACATGCGTGCACGGGCGGAGAGGAAACCTCTTCGCCCGTGCCAGTAATTACCCGTTCAAAGGGCGATTATTTTTTGTCTTTCACTTCTTCAAACTCAGCGTCGACAACGTCGTCATCTTTCGCGTTGTTTGCAGATGCATCAGCGCCTGCCTGCTGTTGAGCGTGCTGCTGCTGAGCAATTTCCATCAGTTTCTGAGAAACCTGGGCCAGCTCCTGCATCTTCGCTTCGATGTCCGCTTTATCTTCACCTTTAAGAGAAGTTTCCAGCGCGGTCAGCGCAGCTTCGATAGCCGTTTTGTCATCCGCTGGCAGCTGCTCACCGGCTTCTTCAACCTGCTTGCGGGTGCTGTGCAGCAGATGGTCGCCCTGGTTGCGGGTCTGAACCAGCTCTTCGAACTTACGGTCGGATTCAGCGTTAGCCTCTGCATCACGAACCATTTTTTCAATTTCCGCTTCGTTCAGGCCAGAAGATGCCTTGATGGTGATCTTCTGCTCTTTACCGCTGTTTTTGTCTTTCGCAGACACGTGCAGGATACCGTCAGCATCGATGTCGAAGGTAACTTCGATCTGCGGCATGCCGCGCGGTGCAGGGTTGATACCGTCCAGGTTGAACTGACCCAGAGATTTGTTATCAGCCGCACGCTTACGCTCACCCTGAATCACATGGATGGTTACCGCAGACTGGTTGTCTTCAGCGGTAGAGAACACCTGGCTGTGCTTCGTTGGGATGGTGGTGTTTTTGTTGATGAGCGCAGTCATCACACCGCCCATGGTTTCGATACCCAGAGACAGCGGGGTAACGTCCAGCAGCAGTACGTCTTTCACTTCACCGGTCAGTACGCCCCCCTGAACCGCTGCGCCGATTGCCACAGCTTCATCTGGGTTAACGTCTTTACGCGGCTCTTTACCAAAGAACTCAGCCACTTTCTTCTGAACCATTGGCATACGCGTCTGACCACCGACCAGGATAACGTCCTGGATGTCAGAAACGGACAGGCCAGCGTCCTGCAGCGCAACTTTCAGCGGCTCGATAGAACGGTTCACCAGGTCTTCGACCAGGCTTTCCAGTTTCGCACGGGTCACTTTGATGTTCATGTGTTTTGGACCGGTCGCGTCTGCGGTGATGTACGGCAGGTTCACGTCGGTCTGCTGAGCGGAAGACAGCTCGATCTTCGCTTTCTCAGCGGCTTCTTTCAGGCGCTGCATGGCCAGCGGGTCGTTACGCAGGTCAATGCCCTGATCTTTCTTAAACTCGTCAACGAGGTAGTTGATCAGGCGGGTATCGAAGTCTTCACCACCCAGGTGGGTATCACCGTTGGTTGCCAGAACTTCGAAGGTTTTTTCGCCGTCAACTTCGTCGATTTCGATAATTGAGATATCGAAGGTACCACCACCCAGGTCGTAAACCGCGATAGTACGGTTGCCAACTTCTTTATCCAGACCGTACGCCAGTGCGGCTGCGGTTGGTTCGTTGATGATACGTTTTACTTCCAGACCTGCGATACGGCCAGCATCTTTGGTTGCCTGACGCTGAGCATCGTTGAAGTAGGCAGGTACGGTGATAACAGCTTCAGTTACCGGCTCACCCAGGTAATCTTCCGCGGTTTTCTTCATTTTTTTCAGCACTTCGGCAGAAATCTGCGGTGGTGCAGTTTTGGTGCCTTTCACGTCAAGCCATGCATCGCCGTTATCCGCTGCGATGATTTTGTACGGCATGATAGAAACGTCACGCTGAACTTCTTCGTCCTGGAAGCGGCGACCGATCAGGCGTTTAATCGCAAACAGGGTGTTTTGCGGGTTTGTCACTGCCTGACGTTTAGCCGGCTGACCAACCAGAGTTTCACCATCCTGGGTATAAGCAATGATAGAAGGCGTGGTGCGATCGCCCTCGGCGTTCTCCAGCACACGTGCAGTGGTGCCATCCATAATCGCTACACAAGAGTTGGTAGTACCCAGGTCGATACCAATAATTTTACCCATCTAAACGTCTCCACTAAAAATTCAGTCAACATGTGGTTGTGTACCTGTAATAAGGGCAGAACGTGCTTTTTCAACTGCCCAGATTTGATTTTTTCAGGTCCACACACTGCGGTTGCTTACAAGATGGGGTCGCAACGGCATCCATCAAGGGGGAAGGATAAAAAAAATTTTAATTTCACCCTGATGAGATCATAGACGGCACTGGTTGCGCCCATTATGATGCCGCGCCCCGTCAGGGAGAATTGACGCGGGATTCACCATTTCACCATATTAATGATGATTTTTTTGAGGACTTATGGGCAACACTAAGTTGGCTAATCCGGCTCCGCTGGGCCTGATGGGTTTTGGCATGACCACCATTCTGCTGAACCTGCACAACATCGGGATGTTCCCGATGGACGGTATCATCCTGGCGATGGGCATTTTTTACGGCGGTATCGCGCAAATTTTCGCGGGCCTGCTGGAATATAAAAAAGGCAATACCTTCGGCTTAACCGCCTTTACCTCTTACGGCTCTTTCTGGCTGACCCTGGTCGCCATTCTGCTCATGCCGAAGATGGGGCTGGCCGATGCGGCAAACGCGCACTTCCTGGGCGTCTATCTGGGCCTGTGGGGCGTGTTCACGCTGTTCATGTTCTTCGGCACGCTGAAGGGCAACCGCGCGCTGCAGTTCGTCTTCCTGAGCCTGACCGTGCTGTTCGCCCTGCTGGCGATTGGCCACCTGGCAGATAACGAAGGCATCGTGCACGTTGCAGGCTGGATTGGCCTCGTGTGCGGCGCAAGCGCGATCTACCTGGCGATGGGCGAAGTGCTCAACGAGCAGTTTGGCCGTACCGTTCTACCGATTGGTGAAAAACACTGATTGCTCTGTCGTGTCCGCATCGCGGGCACGACATCCCCCCGCCTGACGCAGCCAAAATCCTAGCGCCAGCCCCATCAGCGAGAGCGCAAGCACATACCATGCCGGTGCCATCGGCGACACCCCCATCAGCATCGTGACCGCAATCGGCGTCAGCCCGCCGAAGATGGCATACGACACGTTATAAGAGAAAGAGATGCCGGTGAAGCGGACCTCCGGCGGAAACGCGCGGACCATGACGTACGGCACCGCGCCGACAACGCCCACGCACAGGCCCACCGTACCGTACAGCAGGAACAACAGTTCAGGATGATTGCCCGCCAGGTGGTAAAACCCCCAGCTTGATCCGGCAAGTAGCAGGCTGCCGAGAATGAAAGTAACGCTGGCACCGAAGCGATCCGCCGCCAGCCCGGCGGCCAGACAGCCGAAGCAGAGCATGATGGTGGCAACGCTGTTCGCCTGCAGCGTCACCGCCGGAGCGAAACCGTACTGTTTTTGCAGCCAGACCGGGGACATCAGGATGACCACCACGATGCCCGCCGACAGCAGCCAGGTGAGCAGCATGGAGATCGCCACCGCGCGTCGGTGGCGCATAACCACCGATTTAACCGGCAGCTCCTGCGCCAGCGCCTTGCGCTGCTGCATCTCGAGAAATATCGGCGTCTCCTGCAGCCAGCGGCGCAGATACATGGCCACCAGGCCAAACGCGCCCCCCAGCAGGAAAGGAATACGCCAGCCCCAGTCGTGAACGGCCTGCTGCGTCATGCTGGTATTCACAATCGTTGCGACCACCGAGCCGAGCAAGATCCCCACCGTCAGCCCCGCCGTTAAGGTTCCGCAGGCGATACCAATGCGACGCGCCGGAACATGTTCTGCGACAAATACCCAGGCACCGGGCACTTCACCGCCAATCGCCGCCCCCTGCAGAACGCGCATCAGCAACAGCAGCAGCGGGGCGAGAATGCCCATCGAGGCATAGGTGGGGAGCAGGCCAATGGCCAGCGTCGGCACGGCCATCAGCAGAATGCTGAGGGTAAACATCTTTTTCCGCCCGACCAGATCGCCAAAGTGCGCCATCACAATGCCGCCTAACGGGCGAGCCAGATAGCCCGCGGCGAAGATGCCGAAGGTCTGCACCTGGCGCAGCCACTCCGGTATATCCGCCGGAAAAAAGAGCGCGCCTACCACGGCGGCGAAAAAGACGAAGATGATGAAATCGTAAAACTCGAGCGCCCCGCCGAGCGCGGCGAGGGTGAGCGTTTTATAGTCCTGACGATTCAGAGGCCGGGCAGAATGAGACATAGCGCACCTTAGGTGTTTTTATATTCTTACAGCAACCGTAAAGAAAAAGTTACTATACCGTAAAAAAACCCGCGCGCTAAGGCTGTTACAGCGAATGTCACCTATCCATTAATTTCAGGATAATGTCTCGCGGCGTGCGCTTTTAGGGCGAAATGCTGCTACTACTTTCTCATCGGTTTCCACATACGGGCCGTCCAGCAGTTGTATACAATACGGTACGCTGGCAAAAATGCCGTGCACAATTGTCTTGCCGTCCTCGGCTTTAAGCCCTTCCAGCGTCTCCTTGATCGACTTCGGCTGGCCCGGAAGGTTAAGTATTAACGCCTGTTTGCGGATTACGCCAACCTGGCGCGACAAAATGGCGGTCGGAACAAAGTGCAGGCTGATTTGGCGCATTTGCTCGCCAAAGCCAGGCATTTCGCGATCGGCAATCGCCAGCGTCGCGTCCGGGGTAACGTCGCGGCGCGCGGGCCCCGTGCCGCCGGTCGTCAACACCAGGTGGCAGCTCATCTCGTCCACCAGCTCGCACAGCGTCTGCTCGATGATCGGCTGCTCGTCCGGGATCAGGCGGGTCTGGATCTCAAAGGGGGTGGTCAGCGCGCTGGCAAGCCACTCTTCCAGAGCAGGGATGCCTTTATCCTGGTAAACGCCGCTGGAGGCGCGGTCAGAAATCGACACCAGGCCGATGCGTAAGGTATTCATATTCATTCCATTCCACTAATGCATTTAGGGGGAATGATACACGCAGAGGGGAAAATCAGACAGCGTACGAAAGAAGTAGCGTGACCGGGGCCCGGTCACGCGGAATGATTACAGCAGGTCGCCGATCATTTTTTCCAGTTTGCCCTGGTCAACGGCAAACTTACGGATACCGTCCGCCAGCTTGTCTACCGCCATTGGGTCCTGGTTGTGCTGCCACAGGAATTCGGACTCGGTAATGCGCTCTGGACGCGCCTTCACTTCACCGGTGTAGGACAGTTTGCGCTCGATAGTACCTTCGCTTTCAGCCAGCTCTTTCAGCAGCGCAGGCGCGATGGTCAGGCGGTCGCAGCCGGCCAGCTCGATGATTTCGCCGACGTTACGGAAGCTTGCGCCCATCACCACGGTCTCATAGCCGTGCTGCTTGTAGTATTCGTAGATTTCAGTCACGGAAACCACGCCTGGATCTTCAGCCGGTGCGTACTCTTTCTTATCGGTGTTGGCTTTGTACCAGTCCAGAATACGGCCCACGAACGGAGAAATCAGGTATACGCCCGCTTCCGCACACGCACGCGCCTGCGCGAAGGAGAACAGCAGGGTCAGGTTACAGTTGATACCGTCTTTTTCCAGCTGCTCGGCTGCGCGAATGCCCTGCCAGGTCGAGGCCAGTTTGATCAGGATACGGTCGTTGCTGATGCCAGCATCGTTGTACATCTTGATCAGACGCTTTGCTTTCGCGATGGAGGCTTCGGTGTCGTAGGACAGACGTGCATCCACTTCGGTGGAGATGCGGCCAGGAACCAGCTTCAGGATTTCCAGACCGATGTTCACTGCCAGTTTGTCAGTGGCGTCCACAACCTGCTGCGCGCGGTCGTTGCTCTGCGCTTTCGCCCAGGTCACAGCGTCGTCAATCAGTTTGCGGTACTCAGGGATCTGCGCGGCGTTAAGGATCAGAGAAGGGTTGGTTGTGGCATCCTGCGGCTGGTACAGCTTCATTGCCGCGATATCTCCGGTGTCAGCTACGACAGTGGTGAACTGACGAAGGGAGGTCAATTTATCCGTCATGATAGTGTTTCTCTTTTAACGTGCCCTGGATAATTCACGCTACCGACAGCCTGCCAGCAGCGGAAAAATGACAGGTTTACTTGTTAGGGGGATGTAACCGGTCTGCCCTGATGATAACACGACGCCGGGGCAGCGCAACCGCAGACAGTGCCCTAAGGCAGAGTATGATAAACTGAGAATATTAACAGGCTGCTAAGTAACAGCATGCTCAATCAATGGTAGCGCTTACCTATTCACATTGGCATCAACAAGAGGGACGTTAATGCCGGATTTCTTTTTCTTTATCAATGAAGTGCTTTGGGGTTCGATAATGATCTACCTGCTCATGGGAGCAGGTATCTGGTTTACGCTACGCAGCGGCTTTATTCAGTTTCGCTATATTCGCAAGTTTGGCAGAAGTCTGAAAAACAGCGTCTCCCCGCAGCCGGGGGGATTAACGTCGTTTCAAGCCCTGTGCACCAGCCTTGGCGCGCGCGTCGGCAGCGGTAATTTGGCAGGCGTTGCGCTGGCGATTACGGCCGGCGGACCGGGGGCGGTGTTTTGGATGTGGATCTCAGCCCTTATTGGCATGGCGACCTCGTTTGCTGAATGCTCTCTGGCGCAGCTTTATAAGGAAAAAGACGCGACTGGCCAGTTTCGCGGCGGCCCCGCCTGGTACATGGCTCGCGGCCTGGGGATGCGCTGGATGGGCGTTCTGTTTTCCCTCTTTTTACTCCTCGCCTATGGCCTCATCTTTAATACTGTCCAGGCCAACTCCGTCGCCCATGCGATGCACTACGCATTTGACTCTCCGAAATGGCTAAGCGGTATTGTTCTGGCCCTCCTGACGCTTCTCACCATCACCTTCGGGCTAAAGGGTATTGCCCGGCTCATGCAGTGGTTCGTCCCCATCATGGCGCTACTCTGGATTGGAGCCAGCCTGTTCGTAAGCGTGATGAACATTGAACAGCTGCCCGGCATCATCACGCTGATCTTTAAAAGCGCGTTCGGCTGGCAGGAAGCAGCGTCTGGCGCGCTGGGCTACACCATCAGCCAGGCGCTGACGGCAGGATTCCAGCGGGGAATGTTTTCCAACGAAGCCGGGATGGGGTCTACCCCTAATGCCGCCGCGGCGGCGGCCTCCTGGCCCCCGCATCCGGCCGCACAGGGCATTGTGCAGATGATCGGGGTATTTACGGATACCATTATCATCTGCTCCGCCAGCGCTATGATCGTGCTGCTGGCCGGCCCCCTGCCCTATGCAACGAGCGCGTCCGGGATACAGCTTTTACAGCAGGCACTGGCGAACCTGGTCGGCGGCTGGGGCGTCGGATTTGTTTCGCTCATCGTCGGGCTGTTTGCCTTTAGCTCTATCGCGGTGAACTACGTTTATGCGGAAAATAATCTTATCTTCCTGAAGATAAATTCGTGGTATTCACGCAGCCTGCTTCGCGTCAGCGTCGTCGCGATGGTTATGGTTGGCTCCCTGCTCAGCATGTCGCTGGTCTGGCAGCTGGCGGATGTGATTATGGCGCTGATGGCCATCACCAACCTGACGGCGATTCTGCTGCTCTCGCCGGTCGTGTCGGTGATTGCCCGAGATTATCTCCGCCAGCGAAAGCTCGGCGTTCCCCCGGTGTTTGATGCATCACGATACCCCGAAATCGAATCGCAGCTCGCTCCCGGCACCTGGGACGATTTGCCGCGGCAATAACAGCTATCGATCAATTCAGAGCGATTTTTTGCTAAAGTCGCTCTAAATTTCCTGCAAGGACTGGATATGCTGATTCTGATTTCACCTGCAAAAACGCTCGACTACCAGAGCCCGCTCGCCACCGAGCGCTTTACCCAGCCTGAACTGCTGGACTATTCGCAACAGCTGATCCACGAAGCGCGAAAGCTGTCCGCTCCGCAAATCGCTTCGCTGATGAGCATCAGCGACAAGCTGGCAGACCTGAACGCCACCCGCTTTCACGACTGGCATCCGGACTTCACGCCGTCCAACGCGCGTCAGGCCATTCTGGCGTTTAGGGGCGATGTTTACACCGGCCTGCAGGCGGAGGATTTTAGCGAAGCCGACTTCGACTTTGCCCAGCAGCACCTGCGCATGCTTTCCGGCCTGTACGGGGTGTTACGCCCGCTGGATCTGATGCAGCCGTATCGTCTGGAAATGGGCATTCGCCTGGAGAACGCCAAAGGCAAAGATCTTTACCACTTCTGGGGCGACATCATCACCGATAAGCTCAACGCGGCGCTGCGCGCGCAGGGCGATAACGTGGTGATTAACCTGGCCTCCGATGAGTACTACAGGTCGGTGAAGCCGAAAAAGCTGGATGCCGAAATTATCAAGCCGGTCTTCCTCGACGAAAAAAACGGCAAGTTCAAAGTGATCAGCTTCTACGCGAAAAAAGCGCGCGGGCTGATGAGCCGTTACATCATTCAGAACCGCCTGACGAAGCCGGAACAGCTGATCGAATTTAACAGCGAAGGTTATTTCTTTGACGAGGGATCGTCAGGAAAAGGCGAACTGGTGTTTAAGCGCCACGAGCAGTAAAAACAAACCCCGCCGGCTGGCGGGGTTTTGCGTTAATGGTGTTTCCAGTCCGGGCCGTGGCCGCGGTCATCGTGACGATCGTGATGGCCGTTATCGTGGTGGTCGTCGCGATCGCGGTGCTCGTCGTGCGGGCGCCAGTGGTTATCTCGCCAGTCATAGTGCGCTTTCCACCAGTCGTGGTCGCGCCAGCGGCCGCCGTCCCAGTAGTGGCCGTTATTATCCCGATCGCCAATCTGCAGTTTTACCGAAGGCACGAGGGTGATCTCAGATGCCTGTACCGCCATAGGAGCGACCAGCATCAGTGAAAGCGCGATGAGTGCAGGTTTCAGTTTCGACATAGGTGACTCCTTATTATTCTTGCCCAGCGTGGGCCGATGTAAGGAGAATACGTGAGGGAGACGGGGGATGTTATTCTCTGCAATCCTATTCTCTAAGTGACCGCATTTATTGAGAATTCCTGCTTTTTCTCTGCGTTTTTTCTCCTTAATTTCTCCATAAAAAAGCCGGGTGGCGGCTACGCCATGCCCGGCCTACGAATGGGGTCGTGTTGGTCGGGTAAGCGCAGCGCCCCCGACAAAACATCACCCGCGCGTCATCATCAGCTTACGCAGCGCGGCAAAATCCGCCGGCAGCTCGTGGGACAGCAGCGGCAGGTCGGCGCGATCCGCCAGCTCCTTCGGCAGCGGCAGCGTCTCGCCCAGAATCTCTTCCACGCTCTCCTTAAACTTCGCCGGATGCGCGGTGCCGAGGAACAGGCCATATTCGCCCGGCTGCAGCTGATCGCGCAGCGCGCGGTAGGCAATGGCCGCGTGCGGCTCGGAGGTATACCCCACCGCTTTCAGCTCGCGCATCGTCGCTTTGGTGGTCTCGTCCGTCACGGCAGCGTAACCCAGGTCGCCAAGACGCCAGACCTTACGGCGGAACAGCTCCTCCACGCGCGGCCAGTTGTTCGGCTGGCTCACGTCCATCGCATTTGAAAGCGTCGCCTGCGTGGCGTTAGGCGCCCATTTTCCGTCCTTCAGGAAGCGCGGCACGGTGTCGTTGGCGTTAGTCGCGGCGATAAAGCGCTTCACCGGCAGCCCCAGCGATTTCGCCAGCAGGCCCGCCGTCAGGTCACCGAAGTTTCCGCTCGGCACGGAGACCACCAGCTGATTGCGCGCGTCCTGCGGCAGCTGCGCCACCGCTTCGAAGTAATAGCAAATCTGCGCCAGCAGGCGGCTGATGTTGATGGAATTCGCCGAGTTCAGGCCGAGCGCAGCCTTCAGCTCTTCGTCATCGAAGGCCTGCTTGACCAGCGCCTGACAGGCGTCGAAATCACCGTCGATGGCCACGGTCTCAATGTTGCCGCCCAGGGTGCAGAACAGCTTTTCCTGCAGCGGGCTAATTTTGCCTTTCGGGTAGAGGATCACCACGCGCACGTTTTTCAGGCCGTAGAACGCGTGCGCCACCGCCGCGCCGGTATCGCCGGAAGTCGCGGTCAGAATGGTGACCGGCTTATCGCCGCTGATGTGGGTCAGCATCTGCGCCATAAAGCGGCCGCCGAAGTCTTTAAACGCCAGCGTCGGGCCGTGGAACAGCTCCAGGCAGCCGACGTCCGGCTCAACCTGCTTCACCGGCGCCGGGAAGGCAAACGCCGCGCGCACGCGCTCTTCCAGCAGCTCCTGCGGAATTTCGTCGCCGATAAACGCAGAGAGAATTTTGGTGCTGCGGGTGACAAAGTCCTGCTTGAGCAGTTCGTCGATCTCGGTCAGCTGAAATTCTGGCAGGTCGTGCGGAAAGAACAGCCCCTGGTTTTTGCCCAGCCCCTGAGTCACCGCCTGCGCGAAGCTGACCTGCTCGTTATGATCTTTAAGGTTGTAGAGTTTCATTATTTATCCCAGTACTCGTGCGCCAGCCGTGTCCAGACGGCAAATATGAACAAAGCCTTCCTGATTTTGCAGGTAGTGTTTAGAGAGCCAGTCCGCCACGCGCTGCGCGGTGTCCGGCTTATCGCACAGGGCGAACAGCGTCGGGCCGGAGCCCGAGATGCCGCACGCCTGCGCGCCAATATCCATGGACGCCTGTCGCGCCTCGTTAAAGCCCGGCAGCAGCTTCATGCGGTACGGTTCGGCAATCACGTCTTTCATCAGCTTTGCGGCCAGCTGCGGCTGGCGGGTATAGCAGGCGTGGATAAAGCCCGCCAGATGACGTCCGTGGGCGATGCAGTCCTGTCGGCGATACTGCGCGGGCAGGATCGCGCGCGCTTCCGCAGTAGACACTTTTATGCCCGGATAGGCCAGCACCCACAGCCACTCATCAAACCCTGGCACCTGCTGGCTGATGATGCCATTTTCTTCGATCATCAGCTGCATGCCGCCGAGGAAGCACGGCGCCACGTTATCGTAGTGAACGCTGCCGGAAATACGCCCTTCCAGCTCGCCCATCAGGCCCAGCATGCGGCTGTTGTTGAGCGGCTTACCGCAGTGTTCGTTCATCGCCACCAGCGCGGCAACCACGGAGCACGCGCTTGAGCCAAGCCCCGATCCAATCGGCATGCTTTTTTCCAGCGTCATCGCGACCGGAACGTTTTTGCCAATCTCCTGACAGAAACGCTCCCAGCACTGATAGACGATATTTTCACGCGGCTCCGTCGGCAGCTTGCTGGCGAAGCGGCCCACGTTGTTCAGGCTGAAGCTCTCTGCCGCTTCAACCGTTACCGTATCGCCCAAAAGTGAGCCATCCACCGGCGTCACCGCCGCGCCCAGCACGTCAAACCCGACGCTCATATTGGCGCTGGAAGCCGGGGCATAAACCTTAACCATATTAAACTCCTAACTTCCATGACAGGGTGCGCAGCAGGTCGGCAAACACGCCCGCCGCCGTCACGTCGTTCCCTGCGCCATAGCCGCGAAGCACCAGCGGCAGCGGCTGATAATAGTGGCTGTAAAACGCCAGCGCGTTCTCGCCGTTTTTCACCTTGTAGAGCGGATCGTTTCCGTCCACTTCGGCAATCTTCACCCGGCACACGCCGTCTTCTTCGATGTTGCCAACATAGCGCAATACCTTGCCTTCATCACGGGCTATTGCGACGCGGGCGCCAAAGACGTCGTCCAGCTGCGGTAAATTCGCCATAAACGCGTTCACGTCGCCGCCGTCGTCAAAGTCTGCGGGAAGCACCGGCTCAATCACGATATCGGACAGCTCAAGCTCACGGCCGGTTTCGCGCACCAGGATCAGCAGCTTGCGCGCCACGTCCATCCCGGAAAGATCGTCGCGCGGGTCAGGCTCGGTATAGCCCAGTTCACGCGCGGCGCGGGTCGCCTCCGAGAGGCTCATCCCCTCATCCAGCTTGCCGAAGATGAAGGACAACGAGCCGGAGAGAATGCCGGAGAAACGCTGCAGTTCGTCACCCGCGTTCAGCAGGTTTTGCAGGTTCTCGATAACCGGCAGGCCAGCGCCGACGTTGGTGTCGTACAGGAACTTGCGGCGCGACTTGCTCGCCGCCAGGCGCAGCTGGTGATAGTAATCCATCGACGAGGTGTTGGCCTTCTTGTTCGGCGTCACCACGTGGAAGCCTTCGCGCAGGAAGTCGGCATACTGGTCGGCCACCGCCTGGTTCGAGGTACAGTCGACGATCACCGGGTTAAGCAGGTGATACTCTTTCACCAGGCGGATCAGGCGGCCAAGGTTAAACGGCTCTTTCGCCTCGCTCATCTCGGCCTGCCAGTTTTCCAGGTTCAGGCCGTGAACGTTGGTCAGCAGCGCTTTTGAGTTCGCAATACCGCACACGCGCAGATCGATATGCTTTTTCTTCAGCCACGCCTGCTGGCGCTTGACCTGCTCCAGCAGCGCCCCGCCGACGCCGCCGACGCCGATCAGGAACAGCTCAATGACCTGATCGGTATTGAACAGCATCTGGTGAACCACGCGTACGCCGGTCACCGCATCGTCGTTATCCACCACCACGGAGATAGAGCGCTCGGACGAGCCCTGGGCAATTGCCACGATGTTGATGTTGGCGCGGGCCAGCGCGGCAAAGAATTTGGCGGAGATACCGCGCAGGGTACGCATGCCATCGCCTACGACGGAGATCACTGCCAGGCGCTCCTGAATGGAAAGCGGCTCCAGCAGTTCCTCTTTCAGCTCCAGATAAAACTCCTCCTCCAGCGCGCGGCGGGCGCGCAGGCAGTCGCCCTGCGGCACGCAGAAGCTAATGCTGTATTCGGACGAGGATTGGGTGATCAGCACCACGGAGATCCCGTTACGGGACATCGCGGCAAAGACGCGCGCCGCCATACCGACCATCCCCTTCATGCCGGGGCCGGAGACGCTGAACATCGCCATGTTGTTGAGGTTGGAAATGCCTTTCACCGGCAGGCCGTCTTCGTCGCTGCTGGCGCCGATCAGCGTGCCCGGCGCCTGCGGGTTGCCGGTGTTTTTAATCAGGCAGGGAATTTGGAACTGGGCAATCGGGGAGATGGTACGCGGGTGAAGCACCTTGGCGCCGAAGTAGGAAAGCTCCATCGCCTCCTGGTACGACATCGACTTCAGCAGCCTGGCGTCCGGCACCTGGCGCGGGTCGCAGGTATAAACGCCGTCAACGTCGGTCCAGATCTCACAGCAGTCGGCGCGAAGGCACGCGGCCAGCACGGCGGCGGAGTAGTCGGAACCGTTACGGCCCAGCACCACCAGCTCGCCCTTCTCGTTTCCGGCGGTGAAACCTGCCATCAGGATCATGTGGTCGGACGGGATTTTGCTTGCGGCAATGCGGCGGGTTGATTCGGCAATATCAACGGTGGATTCGAGGTAGTGGCCCACGGCCAGCAGTTTTTCAACCGGATCGATGACCGTTACGCTGTGGCCACGCGCTTCCAGCACGCCCGCCATGATCGCGATAGAGAGTTTTTCACCGCGGCAAATCAGCGCGGCGTTAACGCCGTCCGGGCATTGCCCGAGCAGGCTGATGCCGTGGAGAACGTGCTTAATCTGCGCAAACTCTTGCTCAACGACGGCCTTCAGCTTCGCCAGCGGGAACCCCGGCTGCGCGTCGGCCAGCCCCTGGAGAAGCTCGGCGAAAATACGCTCGGCGTCGCTGATGTTCGGAAGCGCATCCTGGCCACCGATGGTTTTTTCAATCATCGCCACCAGGTGGTTAGTAATTTTTGCCGGGGCAGAGAGCACGGTTGCCACCTGCCCCTGCCTGGCGTTGCTTTCCAGGATATCGGCAACACGCAGAAAACGCTCTGCATTTGCCACTGACGTACCGCCGAACTTCAACACTCGCATGGTTCTACCTCATTTCCTTTAGCCGAAAAAAAAGCCCGCACTGTCTAGGTGCGGGCTTTTTTCTGTTTTTCCTGTACGCGTCAGCCCGCATCGCTACCTGTGGTAATGATGGTGGTTGTGGTAATGGTGGTGATGCTGATGCGTTTCATGGATGTTGTGTACTCTGTCATTATTATCTGTCTGTGCTGTATTCTTTTAGGGTTAAAGGATTGAGCACCTCAAGTCAATGAATTTTTAATTTGATCACATTTCGGGACGCTCTGAGGTCGCGCTGTGAACAGATTTATTTTCATCCGATCCTGCCGGACACAACCCTTATTAACAGACTGTTGAACCATAATAAAAAACGATGACAGGATTTTACTCGGCCAATTTTTTTTCAATATCATGAAGCAAACGGTGCAACATTGCCGTGTCGCGCTGCTCAAGGCGGCCAAGACGCTGCTGGAGCCAGTCGACCATTTTTTGATCGTCCGCCACGCCAAGCTGCGATAGCAAATTGTTCGCGCGCGCGCGCAGCGCAGCCAGCTGGTTTTCATCTGTTCCTGTAACAGGCGGCCGAGGAATTTGCATTAAGGATGCTAATTGATAGCAATAGACCATCACCGCCTGGCCTAAATTCAGCGACGGATAATCGGCCACCATCGGCACCCCCGTGAGCACGTCCGCCAGTTCCAGCTCTTCATTCGTCAGTCCAGAATCTTCACGGCCAAAGACCAGCGCGGCCTTGGTCAGCCACGCGTTTTTCTCGCGCAGCATCGGCACCAGCTCTTCCGGCGTCGCGTAATAATGGAACTTCGCCCGGCTGCGCGCCGTGGTCGCCACGGTAAATGAAACGTCGTGCAGCGCCTCCGCCAGCGTGTCGTAAGTAGTTATATTATCGAGAATATCTCCTGAACCATGCGCCACCCAGCGGGCGGCAGGCTCAAGATGCGCGCGGCTATCGACAATACGTAAATCAGTAAAACCCATGGTCTTCATGGCGCGCGCCGCTGCGCCGATATTTTCCGCTCTTGCTGGCGCCACCAGCACAATCGACAGATGCATTTATGGTCTCTTTTTAAACAGTTAACGGGCAAAACTGTGATGCGCCTCAACATATTACGCAGCACGAATTTACAAAATTGCAACACAAATCACCGAAATAGCGTTTCACAACAAATTAAAAGCGCTAAACTATTTTGTGACTTAACAATCAGTTAGAATGTTAATAAACAGCCTTTATCCTTATGTTTTATAATGATAATACACTGATGAATACCTGTTCACTTTTGGATTCGTATCGTTTATCTATTAATGTCCGCAACTAGTTGGATTATTGAAAAATTGTGACAAAGGCTAGCATTCAGCTACGATGATTTCATCAAACTGTTAACGTGCTACAATTGAACTTGATATATGTCAACGAAGCGTAGTTTTATTGGGTGTCCGGTGTCACTTAGCCTGTTATGTTGCTGTTAAAATGGTTAGGATGACAGCCGTTTTTGACACTGTCGGGTCCAAAGGGAAAGTACCCAAGACCAAGCTAATGATGTTGTTGACGTTGATGGAAAGTGCATCAAGAACGCAATTACGTACTTTAGTCATGTTAGGCCGATCATGTTAATTTGCGACATGCATCAGGCAGGTCAGGGACTTTTGTACTTCCTGTTTCGATTTAGTTGGCAATTTAGGTAGCAAACATGCAGACCCCGCACATTCTTATCGTTGAAGACGAGTTGGTAACACGCAACACGTTAAAGAGCATTTTCGAAGCAGAAGGCTACGATGTCTTTGAAGCGACCGATGGCGCAGAGATGCATCAGATCCTTTCTGAAAATGATATCAATCTGGTCATTATGGATATCAACCTGCCGGGTAAAAACGGCCTTCTTCTGGCGCGCGAACTGCGTGAACAGGCGAACGTCGCACTCATGTTCCTGACGGGACGTGATAACGAGGTTGATAAAATTCTTGGCCTGGAGATCGGTGCGGACGATTACATCACCAAACCGTTTAACCCACGCGAGTTAACCATTCGTGCACGCAACCTGCTGTCCCGTACCATGAACCTGGGCACGGTGAGCGAAGAGCGTCGTAGCGTAGACAGCTACAAATTCAACGGCTGGGAACTTGATATCAATAGCCGTTCGCTGATTAGCCCGAACGGCGAGCAGTATAAACTGCCGCGCAGCGAGTTTCGCGCGATGCTGCACTTCTGCGAAAACCCGGGCAAAATTCAGTCCCGTGCAGAACTGCTGAAGAAAATGACCGGTCGCGAGCTGAAGCCGCACGACCGTACCGTTGACGTCACCATCCGCCGTATTCGTAAGCATTTCGAATCGACGCCGGATACGCCGGAAATCATCGCCACGATCCACGGCGAAGGCTATCGTTTCTGCGGCGATCTGCAGGAGTAATCCCGCAGCGAACGCAGTAAAAAACGGCGCGAAAGCGCCGTTTTTTTATTCCCGCCACGGCATTATCGGCACCGCACTCAGCGCGTTTTTCGGTGAACCATCCACCACTTTGTCGGAGTAGGCCAGATACGCGAGCGTGTTGCGTTTGGCGTCATAGAAACGAACGACCTGCAGCTTTTTGAACACCAGCGACGTACGCTTCTGGAACACAACGTCCCCCTGCGCTTTGCCGTTTTTGATCTTCTCGCTCAGTTCGACCGGCCCGACCTGCTGGCAGGAGATAGCCGCGTCGGAGGTGTCTTCCGCCAGCCCCAGGCCGCCCTTAATGCCGCCCGTTTTCGCGCGGCTGATGTAGCAGGTGACGTTTTTTACATCCGGATCGTCAAATGCCTCCACGACGATTTTGTGGTCCGGACCAAACATTTTGAATACCGTATCAACAGAACCTACCTGTTCCGCTTGCGCTGCGCGGCCAACCATCAAAAGCAGCGCGGTGAAGATCAAAGTCTTGTATTTCATATTGTTACCATTCTTTAAAATTACATTGAGCAATTATTCAACACGTCAGACAAAAATGTAGCAAGATCACAGGATTAGAAAATATTTGCCCATAATGTGCGCCAAAAAGCATTTATGCGCAAAAAAAACACTGAATGCTAAAACATCAAAAAATGCTATTATCCGCTAACCTGTTATCAGGCACCTGCTGTTTTAAGGATGAGGATAGTATATGGATCAGGCTGGAATTATTCGCGACCTGCTTACCTGGCTGGAAGGTCATCTTGACCAGCCTTTGTCACTGGATAATGTGGCGGCAAAAGCAGGCTATTCCAAGTGGCATCTGCAAAGGATGTTTAAGGATGTTACCGGTCATGCTATCGGTGCCTACATTCGCGCTCGCCGTCTGTCAAAATCTGCCGTGGCGCTTCGCCTCACCGCGCGGCCGATTCTGGATATTGCACTTCAGTACCGCTTCGACTCGCAGCAGACCTTTACCCGCGCGTTTAAAAAACAGTTTTCGTTGACGCCTGCGCTCTATCGCCGCTCGCCGGACTGGAGTTCCTTTGGCATGCGTCCACCTCTGCGCCTTGGCGAATTCGCGATGCCGAAGTACGAATTTATCACCCTGCCGGAAACGCATCTGATCGGTACGACCCAGAGCTACTCCTGCTCTCTCGAGCAGATTTCCGAGTTCCGCCACCAGATGCGCGTTCAGTTCTGGCGTGATTTCCTCAGCCATGCCCCTGCGATCCCGCCGATTCTGTATGGCCTCAACGAAACGCATCCGAGCCTGGAAAAAGACGATGAGCAGGAGGTGTTTTACACCACCGCCTTAACGCCGGAGCTGGCCAACGGCTACATTCAGGGCTCGAAGCCGGTCGTTCTCGAAGGTGGAGAGTATGTGATGTTCGCGTATGAGGGGCTGGGAACGGGCGTTCAGGAATTTATCCTGACCGTTTACGGGACCTGCATGCCGATGCTAAATCTGAATCGCCGTAAAGGTCAGGACATTGAGCGCTACTATCCGGCCAGCGACGCTAAGCCGGAAGAAGGGCCTATCAATCTGCGTATGGAATTTTTAATCCCGATACGCCGCTAACGCTGCAGCTCGTCCAGCGCAGGGGCATCAAGATGCGAAATGTCCCCTGCCATCTCCACGACCCACCCCGACGCCAGCCACGCGCTTTCCTGATAATCAATGCGGGAAATCGAGCAGTTGCGCAGGCGCAGGCGGCGTTCCGCGTAGGCCGGTAATCCCAGAATCGTGCTCACCAGGCAGCCCAGCGCAATACCGTGGCTGACCAGCAGCGGACGGCTTCCCGCCGGAAGGTTCAGGCACTCGGCCAGCGCGGCGTTTACGCGACCGCTCAGCTCCTGCATGGATTCTCCCTCAGGGATGCGGCCATCTTCCGTTCCGTTGACCAGCGTGCGCCGCCAGCCCTCTTCTTCCTCGGTGAGGGAGTCGATATGGCGCTTTTCCAGCACGCCCATGTCCAGCTCGCGCAGGCGCGGCTCAAGGGTAATATCGCAGCCGCAGGCCTCGGCAATAATGCGTGCCGTCTGCTGTGTACGACCAAGATCGCTTGAAATGACGTGGGTAATGCCCAGCGTTCTGGCGCGTTCTGCCACCTGCCTCGCCTGCTGCACACCCTTTTCGGTAAGAGGACTGTCTGACTGGCCTTGAATACGTCGCTCGGCGTTCCACTGCGTTTCACCGTGGCGAACAAGGTATACCTGTAACATGCTTTTTTTCCGTTATACTGCGATGAGTTTTTTTGAGTCGAGCTTAATTATGCACCATGTTGTCTCTGCTACCACTAATCCTGCCAAAATTCAGGCAATTCTAAGGGCATTTGAAGAGATCTTCGGCGAAGGATCGTGCCACATTGACGCGGTTGGCGTCGAGAGCGGCGTTCCCGAACAGCCGTTTGGAAGTGAGGAAACGCGGGCTGGCGCACGAAATCGCGTGGCGAATGCCAAAGCCGCAGCGCCTGACGCAGACTTCTGGGTCGCCATTGAGGCAGGCATTGATGAAGGCGCAACCTTTAGCTGGGTGGTGATAGAGAGCCGCGAGCAGCGCGGCGAAGCGCGCTCGGCCACCCTGCCGCTGCCGGAGGTTATCCTGAAAAAAGTGCGCGAGGGCGAAGCCCTTGGGCCGGTTATGTCGCAATACACAGGCATTGATGAAATAGGACGTAAGGAAGGGGCGATTGGCGTGTTTACCGCAGGAAAGCTAACGCGATCCAGCGTTTACCATCAGGCGGTGATCCTGGCATTAAGCCCGTTCCATAACGCGATTTATCGTTAAATGTGTAGGCCGGATAAGGTGAAGCCGTCATCCGGCGTTTTTCAGCAGTACCGCTTCAAGCCACTGGCGCAGCTCAACCGGCGCGGACTTCAGGCTGTTTGAGCCACGCGTAATCGTCGCAATGCCCGCGCCCAGCTCGTTTTTCAGCTCGCGCTGGCTCATCTCGCCGCGCAGTAACTCTTCAATAATCCGCACGCGCGTGCCCAGCGCTTCGCGCTCGTCGGGCGTCAGCATCAGCTGCATCAGCGGCAGGTGCAGATCCTTGTCGTACGACTGACGGAGCAACTCCACAAAACGAAGCCACTCCTGATTGCGTTGTTCGGCCATCGCCGAGGAATACGGGGAATGCTGGGTCATGTTATGCTGCCTCTTGTACTCATTAGCGAGTACAGCATAACACAACCCACGCCGATCAGTAACGTCTCTGCCACTCGGCGTCGCTCATCAGGGTATCTTTTTGCCCCATGAAGTAGCGGTAGTAGGCGTCGTAGGCCAGCACGTTCTTCACGTAGCCGCGCGTTTCGGAGAACGGAATGCTCTCGACAAACGCCACCGCGTCGATGCGCCCGGCGCTGTTGCCAAGCCAGGTGCGCACGCGGCCCGGACCGGCGTTGTAGGCCGCCGAGGAGAAGATGCGGTTATTGCCAAACTGCTGGTAAACGTACTGCAGGTAGCTGGTGCCGATGTTGATGTTGGTGTCCGGGTCCAGCAGCTGCGACGGGCTGCTGTAGCCCGGAATGTTAAACATCTTCACCGTGTGCGTCGCGGTACCCGGCATAATTTGCATCAGGCCGCTGGCCCCTACAGGAGAACGCACTTTCGGGTTCCAGGCGCTCTCCTGGCGGGCAATCGCCATCGCGTAACTTTGCGGAATATCTTTTCCGCGGGTGTAGCGATCGAACAGATCCTTGTACGCCAGCGGGAATCGCTCCTCAAGGTGATCCCACAGCTTGCCGGCGATCGTCGCCTGCACGCTCAGATCCCACCAGCGGTTATCAAACGCGTAGCGCGCCAGCTGGGCTTTTTCATCCGTCGTGCGGCTGGTCACCAGGTTAGCCCACTCGCTGCGCGCGGTGTTGTCGAGGTTCCAGTACATCAGCTCGCGCACGCGCGCCATCTCTGGCCCCTGCGTCAGCGCCGGGCTGGCATTGGCGGGCGCCTTATCGATCTTAAGCGTGTATTCCTCGCCCAGCCGCTGGGCCGCCACCATCGGGTAGAACCCGCGCTGCTGCATCAGCGCGTGCAGGATCGCTTTCGCTTCGTCCTCGCGGCCGCGCTCCAGCAGCAGGTCCGCCTGCCAGTAGCGCCACTCGTCTTTCTCTTTGGCATCCATCGGCAGGCGCGCAAGCCAGGTATTCAGCCCGTGGCGATCGCCCGTTCCCAGCGCCATGCGCACGCGGCGCTCAACGAGCGAGGTGGAATTAGAGCGCATAATCGCATCGTCGCGCCAGCGGGCCTGCTCGTCGGTCACGTCGGTGCCCATCAGCAGCCACGCCACGATGTCGCGCAGCTCCTGGGTTTGATCGTCATTAAGCTGCTGCGCCTGCACCAGCTGCGGGATCATCAGCCGCGCGTTTTCCACATCGTCCCGCGCCACGCTGGCAAACGCGACGGCCGCCATCTGGCGGGTAAAGTCGGTCGCGCCCGTGGTGCGGGCAAAGGTCAGCACCGAGTTCGGATCGTTCGCCAAACCGATGACGGCGGTGGAAATGGTTTGATAGTCCGGCGGCATCTGCCCGGCCAGCGCGGTTACCAGACGCGTGTTGCCGGCCTTCATCGCCAGTCGGATACGCTCAAGGTAGGCCAGCGGGTCCTGCTTGCCGGAGGCGCGCCACGCGCCGAAGAGAGAATCACAGGCGTTTGGCTGGCTTTTGCCGGTTAGCCACAGATCCTTCGCTCCCGCCCAGGCCTCTTCCTGCTGGCCGGTGGCCCATTTGGCATAGTAATAGTTACACTGCGCCTCGGTCGTGCCCGGCTTTTCCGGGCTAAAGGCCAACAGCCCGCGCCAGTCTTCACGGCGCGCCAGCTCGTTCACGAAGCGGGATTGTAGGGTACGCGCAGGCGGCAGCGTCGGGTTTGCCTGAATAAAGCTGCTTACGGTCACCGTCGGTTGATTCATCAGATCGTCAGTAATCTGGCGATACTCAAGGTATGGATACAGCGGATAATCTTTTAGCGTCGGCATCAGCGCCTGTACGGTATCCATCTGCTTGCTGTCCCACGCCTGCTTGATTTGGGCGTAGCGGCTGCGCTGCTCATCCAGTGAATCGGCATGCACCGCCTGGCTTACCGCCATCACGCATACGCTGGCCGCCAGCAGACGCCAGACCACCTGTTTGGCTTTTTCCACAAGCTCTTCCTCATTGTTTTTTCATCAATTGCAGCGTCTTGCCGCGTCAAAGTCATATCAACTTATGCTAACCAGGCATCCGGTAACGCGCCACGTTACGGACACTTTTTTACCTTTCCTGCGCGTTTTAACACTCCCGGCTTTCCTGGCTGGGATTAGGGCAGGAAAAAGGCTACACTTCGGGGCTGAAACCTATTCACATCACGATAAAAGAGGCGAAGTCCAACGTGGCTCAATTCGTTTATACCATGCATCGTGTCGGCAAAGTCGTTCCGCCGAAACGTCATATTCTTAAAAATATCTCGCTGAGCTTCTTCCCGGGCGCAAAAATCGGTGTTCTGGGTCTCAACGGTGCCGGTAAGTCCACCCTGCTGCGCATCATGGCGGGCATCGATACTGACATCGAAGGTGAAGCCCGCCCGCAGCCCGGCATCAAAATTGGCTACCTGCCGCAGGAGCCGCAGCTTAACCCGGAACATACCGTTCGCGAATCCGTTGAAGAAGCGGTTTCCGAAGTGGTTAACGCGCTGAAAGGCCTGGATGAAGTGTATGCCAAATACGCCGAGCCGGATGCGGACTTCGACAAGCTGGCCGCGCAGCAGGGCAAATTTGAAGAGATCATCCAGGCGCATGACGGTCACAACCTGAACGTGCAGCTGGAGCGCGCGGCTGATGCCCTGCGTCTGCCGGACTGGGATGCAAAAATCGCGAACCTCTCCGGGGGCGAGCGCCGCCGCGTGGCGCTGTGCCGCCTGCTGCTGGAAAAACCAGACATGCTGCTGCTCGACGAACCGACTAACCACCTGGATGCGGAATCCGTGGCGTGGCTGGAGCGCTTCCTGCACGACTTCGAAGGCACCGTGGTGGCGATCACCCACGACCGTTACTTCCTCGACAACGTGGCGGGCTGGATCCTGGAGCTGGACCGCGGCGAAGGTATTCCGTGGGAAGGCAACTACTCTTCCTGGCTGGAGCAGAAAGATCAGCGTCTGGCGCAGGAAGCTTCTCAGGAAGCGGCGCGTCGCAAATCTATCGAGAAAGAGCTGGAGTGGGTTCGTCAGGGCGCGAAAGGCCGTCAGTCTAAGGGCAAAGCCCGTCTGGCACGCTTCGAAGAGCTGAACAGCACCGAATACCAGAAACGTAACGAAACTAACGAACTGTTTATTCCGCCTGGAGCACGCCTGGGGGATAAAGTGGTTGAAGTCACCAATCTGCGTAAATCCTACGGCGACCGCCTGCTGATTGACGATCTGACCTTCTCCGTACCAAAAGGCGCAATCGTCGGCATCATCGGCCCGAACGGCGCGGGTAAATCGACGCTGTTCCGCATGATGTCCGGCCAGGAACAGCCAGACAGCGGCTCAATCACCCTGGGTGAGACCGTGAAGCTGGCCTCCGTTGACCAGTTCCGCGACGCGATGGATAACAGCAAAACCGTGTGGGAAGAAGTCTCCGGCGGTCTGGATATTATGCGCATCGGCAACACCGAGATGCCAAGCCGCGCCTACGTTGGCCGCTTTAACTTCAAGGGCACCGACCAGGGCAAACGCGTTGGCGAGCTGTCCGGCGGTGAGCGCGGTCGTCTGCACCTGGCGAAGCTGCTGCAGGTCGGCGGTAACGTGCTGCTGCTTGATGAACCAACAAACGACCTGGACATCGAAACCCTGCGCGCGCTGGAAAACGCCCTGCTGGAGTTCCCGGGCTGTGCGATGGTTATCTCGCACGACCGCTGGTTCCTGGACCGTATCGCCACCCACATTCTGGACTACCAGGACGAAGGGAAAGTGGAGTTCTTCGAAGGTAACTTCACCGAATACGAAGAGTACAAAAAACGCACGCTGGGCGCCGACGCGCTGGAGCCGAAGCGTATTAAGTACAAGCGTATCGCGAAATAAAAGCAAAACGGCAACCTCGGTTGCCGTTTTTAGTTTTGTTCCCTCTCCCCGTGGGAGAGTGCCAGGGTGGGGCAAGGTAAAAGCAAAACGGTAACGCATGGTGCCGTTTTTAGTGTTTGTTCCCTCTCCCCGTGGGAGAGGGCTAGGGTGAGGGCATCAGGCCGCACATAATCACCCTCCCACGTAATACCGCTTCACCTCGTCAAACCGCATCGCAAAGTCGATATAGCTCATCAGCGCGGGCGAGTTTAGCTTGCGGCTCGGATAGGCCAACCACAGCTCGTTTCCCTCCACGCCCCACTCCGGCAGCACCTGTACCAGCGCGCCCTTTTCGATCCTGTCTTCCAGCAGAAATGCCGGCAGCAGCGTGATCCCTGCCCCCGCAATCGCACATTCACGGGCGTAGACCAGGTTATCGGTCATATGCGCATTATCCGGCAGATAGCGGTAATCCTTGCCTCCGCTTCGCAGCAGCCACTCGGACCATGCCTTATGGGTAATACAACGGTGCTCCACCAGCTGACGCGGATGGAGCAGCGGATCCCGGCGCGCCAGGTAGTCCGGCGAGGCCAGCATATAGCGCGGACAGTGGCCAATCATCCGGCCGATCAGCGAGGAGTCCTGCGGCTTGCCGGTGCGCAGCGCCACGTCAAAGCCGGACTCCACCAGGTCGACCACGTCGTCAGAGATGGAGACGTCCAGCGACACGTCCGGGTAGCGGAGCTGAAACTCCGCGTTGAGGTGCGCCAGCAGGGTCGCGCCGAGCCCCGCCGGGCAGGTGATGCGAAGCCGTCCGCTGGGGTTCTCGCGCAGGCGCTGGATGGCGTACTCCGCCCGCTCGCTGGCCGCCAGCATTTCTCGACAGTGCACCAGGTAGTGCTCGCCCGCAAACGTCAGGTTTAACCTGCGCGTCGTGCGGTTGAGCAAGCGTATCCCGATCTGCTGCTCAAGCTGGCTGATACGCTGGCTGACGCTCGATTTCGGCAGTTCCGCCCTCTGCGCCGCGGCGGTAAAGCTCCCCATCTCCGCCACCAGCGCAAACAGCGCCATATCCTGCAGCTGTTTAAACATGATTGTTCACCCTGTACGAACGCTTCGTTCTTGATTGTCCATCTTATCACGCCATCGCTCGCTTTATAGACTAGCCTCAACAAAACGCCTTCCACTGAGGAGCATGCCATGTCAATGAAAGCCATTGCCGTTAACCCTGAGAATCCTTCTCATTTTATTGAGATTTCACAACCCATGCCGCAGCCTGGCGAGCACGATCTGCTCGTTGAGGTAAAAGCCGTCTCTATTAATCCGGTCGATACTAAAGTACATGCCAGCATTGCTAAAAGCGGGCTGAAAGCGCCGCGGATCCTCGGCTGGGATGCGAGCGGGATCGTCAAAGCGGCTGGCGCGAGCGTCACCGGATTCAAACCGGGAGACGAGGTGTGGTACGCCGGTGACATCACGCGTCCGGGCAGCAACGCCACCCACCAGCTGATTGACGCGCGCATCGTCGGGCACAAGCCTGCAAGCCTCGGCTGGGCCGCCGCTGCCGCGCTGCCGTTAACCGCCCTCACCGCCTGGGAAGGGTTGTTCGAACGGCTGAACATTCAGGACGCTGGCGCGGATAAAACGCTGTTGATTATTGGGGGCGCGGGCGGCGTGGGCTCGCTGGCGATCCCGTTTGCGAAGCACAACAGCAAGGTGAAAATCATCGCGACGGCGTCAAGAGAAGATTCCGCCCAGTGGTGTCGCGATCGCGGTGCGGATCGGGTCGTGAACTATCGCGATTTGAAGGGCGAACTGGCAAAACAGGGCATCACGTTCGTTGACTACATTTTCATTCTCAACGACACGGACGGCCACTGGAACGCGGTCAGCGAGCTGATAGCGCCGCAGGGGCATATTTGCTCCATCGTTGAGAATGAACATCCGCTGGATCAGGACAAGCTGAAATCCAAATCTGCCGCCCTGCACTGGGAATTTATGTATACCCGCAGCATGTACCAGACGGCGGATATGGCGCGTCAGGGCGAGATCCTTAACGAGGTGGCGAGGCTGGTTGATAACGGCGTAGTGGAAAGCTCGCTTAGCGAAACGCTGCGCGGGCTGAGCGTGGAAAGCATCCGTGAAGCGCACCGTAAGGTGCTGGAGGGGCATATGCGGGGGAAAGTGGTGGTTGCATTTTGAGGTCTTCCCCCTCACCCCGGCCCTCTCCCCGTAGGGGCGAGGGGGAAAAGACGGCTCTGTGCAATCCCCTCTCCCCTTCGGGGAGAGGGTTAGGGTGAGGGGCGAGGGAATTACCCCTGCTCCCCCATCATCTCCTTCACCAGCTCGACGCAGCGCAGGAATCGGCTGTCGTAGTCTGACTCCTCAACGTGCACAAACTGCACGTTGTTTTCGTTGAGCATCTCTACCAGCATGGACTGGAACTCTTTTCTGTCCACCGAGCTGCCGAGGCTGCGCATGCCGTCGGCAACCCACGGGGTGTTGTTTTCCAGCAGGATCACCAGGTCGAAGCGGTATTCGTCGATCAGCGCCTGCACAAAAGGGTGCTCGCGCCCTTCGTACTTTTTACAGAACGCCTGGGTGGTCACGAAATCAGTATCGATAAACGCCACTTTGTTGGCGTATTTCACGGCAAAATCAATGTACTGGGCGTGTCCGAGCGCGATCTTGTCGTAATCGGAATACTGCAGCGCCATCTCGTCGCCGCCAAGATGCGAGAAAACGTAGTCGCGTCCGTACTCCCACGCGCTGGTGGTGTTAAAGATGTTGGCAAGCTTGTTGACCAGCGTCGATTTTCCGCTCGACTCGCCGCCCAGTATGGCAACCGTGCGCACGAAGAACGGCTTCACCTCGGTGGGAATGTAATCCCAGTAGCGGAACGGGTTTTCGCGGATCTGCGCCCCGCTGATGTTCATAAAGGTGCGCTTAGGATCGATCAGCACGGTTTCAATGCCCAGATGCTCGCGGAACTGCGGCGCGTCGGACTCTTCGGAGGTGTAAATCCAGTTAGGGGCTATCCCCTTCTCTTCCATAAACGCTTTTACGCCGTTGCTCCACACGTCCCAGCCGTGCGGATACGGCTCCATGCCCTCTTCGTTAAAGGCATGAATACGAATGTTTTTCTGGTATTTAAACGTCTGGAGCAGCCAGCGCAGGCGGTCTGACACCGTGGGCTGCTGCGACATGGCGCTGTCTTCGAACAGCTGGCGGTCGCGGGTTTCGTCGAAGCCCATAATGATGTGCAGCTCGTCGACCTGGCTACAGGCGCGCTGGATCAGATAAATATGCCCGGTATGCAGCGGATAGAATTTGCCGAACACCACGCCGATGTTCTTTTGAATGCGCGGAAACTCAAGCCCCAGAAAACGGTGCAGCGCTTCCAGCTTTTGCGCACTGGGGCTTTTGATTTTGGCGTTCAGGAGCTGGCTCAGGTAGCCCTTGGTCATGCCGCTGGCATCCGCCACCTGCTGCAGGGTGCAGCCTTTTTGGCGAATGGCGGTCTTGAGATAGTCAAATGTTGACATAAATTACGGTGCCTCCTGCAAAATCAAATTTACGTAATTATAAGTCGTCAAAGACATTTAACGCATCTGCGAGTTTTTTAACGCCGAAAACCTGCATCCCTTCCGGGATTTTCTTTGGCACGTTGGCGGCCGAAACGATCGCCCGGCGGAAGCCGTGCTTCGCCGCCTCGGAGATGCGCTCCTGCCCGCTCGGCACCGGGCGGATCTCACCGGCCAGGCCCACTTCGCCGAAGACCACCAGATCCTGCGGCAGCGGCCTGTCGCGCAGGCTGGAGACCATCGCCAGCAGCAGCGCCAGGTCCGCGCTGGTTTCGGTGACTTTGACGCCACCGACCACGTTGACGAACACGTCCTGATCCGCCATCTGCAGGCCGCCGTGACGGTGCAATACGGCAAGCAGGATCGCCAGGCGGTTCTGCTCCAGGCCAACCGCCACGCGCCGCGGGTTGCCCATCATCGACACGTCCACCAGCGCCTGAATCTCGACCAGCAGCGGGCGCGTCCCTTCCCACAGCACCATCACCGAGCTGCCGGAGGTAATTTCATCCCCGCGGCTCAGGAAGATCGCGGACGGGTTGCTCACCTCGCGCAGGCCCTGCTCGGTCATGGCAAATACGCCCAGCTCGTTTACCGCGCCGAAGCGGTTCTTGTGGCTGCGCAGGGTGCGGAAGCGAGAGTCCGCGTCGCCGTCAAGCATGACGGAGCAGTCGATGCAGTGTTCGAGCACCTTCGGCCCGGCCAGCGAGCCGTCTTTAGTCACGTGGCCGACCATCACAATCGCCACGCCGCGCGTTTTAGCAAAGCGCGTCAGGTAGGCGGCGGTTTCACGCACCTGCGCCACGCTGCCCGGCGAGGACTGAATGTCCGCCATGTGCATGACCTGTATGGAGTCGATCACCATCAGCTTCGGCTGCTCTTCTTCCGCAATCATGCAGATCTGCTCGATGCTGGTTTCCGAAAGCATGTTCAGGTTGCCGGTCGGCAGGCCCAGACGGTGCGCGCGCATTGCCACCTGCTGCAACGACTCTTCCCCGGTGACGTAAAGGGTCTTCATCTGCTCGGCGAGCTTGCACAGCGTTTGCAGCAGCAGGGTCGATTTACCCGCGCCCGGATTACCGCCGATCAGAATCGCGCTGCCCGGCACCACGCCGCCGCCGAGCACGCGGTCAAACTCTTTAAATCCGGTAGAGAAGCGCGGCAGTTCTTCCAGGCTGATGTCTGAAAGCTTCTGTACCTTCGACACGCCCGCATTGCCCGCATAGCCGCTCAGGCGCTCGTTGCGGGCCACGCTCGGCGAGGCCGCCACTCCGCGCACCTCGGTGATGGTGTTCCAGGCATGACAGGCGCTGCACTGCCCCTGCCAGCGCGGATAATCCGCACCACATTCATTACAGACAAATGCGCGTTTTGGAGCTTTCGCCACGGGTTACCTCGTTATTTCTGATTAATGCTGCCGGAGAGAATGCAGAATACCCCCATCAGGTCAGCGTGACGGATGGTGACTTCCGTCTTTTCATTCACTTTTGGCTTGGCGTGATAGGCGATGCCAAGACCCGCTGCCTTGATCATCGGCAGATCGTTCGCGCCGTCGCCGACAGCCACCGTCTGCGCGACGGGGATGTCATATTTTTCCGCCAGGCGCGTCAGGGTGTTGGCTTTGTATTGTGCATCCACGATGTCGCCAATCACCTGACCGGTCAGCTTGCCGTCCATGATTTCCAGCTCGTTCGCCACCACGGTGGTCAAGCGCAGCTTATCGCGCAGGTATTCCGCGAAGAAGGTGAAGCCGCCCGAGGCAATCGCCACCTTCCAGCCGAGCGTTTCGAGCTTCAGCACCAGCTGCGTCAGCCCCGGCATGAGCGGCAGTTCATCGCGCACCTGACGCAGAATGTTCGCGTCCGCCCCTTTTAGGGTTGCCACGCGCTGGCGCAGGCTGGCGGTAAAATCCAGCTCGCCGCGCATCGCGCGTTCGGTCACTTCCGCCACCAGCTCGCCGCTGCCCGCCAGCTTCGCGATCTCATCGATGCACTCAATCTGGATCGCGGTAGAATCCATGTCCATCACCAGCAGGCCCGGCGTTTTCAGATGCGGAATTTTGCCCAGCGGCGCGACGTCCAGCCCGGCGTCGTGCGCCAGGCGCGTGGCGCGCGGCGTCAGGGAGCCGGCCAGGCGAATAACCTGATAGTCTTCCACGCACCAGGCCGCAACGATCACCATCGCCGCGCCCAGCGTGCTTTGATATTGCGTCAGGCGCTGCTTATCCAGCCCGCGGCCATACAGCAGCCAGCCGCTACGACCGGCGTGGTAGTCGAGAGGCATCACCTCATCGCCACTTAACGAGAGCGGCAATCCTGGCCATAAAGAGACATCCGTTGGCAGGTCGCACCAGGTAATGTTCGGCATTGAAGCTCCTGTAAATTCGTTCGCGCCGCAAGGTCAAGAGGGAAAATAACGCATGAGGCTACCCTGTAACCATCACTTCTGGCAACATTAAGCCGTAAATTTTCAGCAGGTGGAATATGGCTCGAGCAAAACTAAAATTCCGGCTTCATCGCGCCGTGATTGTCCTGATCTGTCTCGCACTATTGGTGGTGCTGATGCAAGGGGCCTCCTGGTTTAGCCAGAACCATCAACGTCAGCGCAACCCGCAGTTCGAGGAACTGGCCCGCACGCTGGCGCGCCAGGTCACGCTCAACGTCGCCCCGTCGATGCGTACCGAAACGCCGGACGACAAGCGGATAGGCCAGGTGCTGCGCCAGCTTACGGAAAACAGCCGCATTCTGGATGCGGGCGTTTACGATGAACAAGGCGACCTGATTGCCCGCGCCGGTGAACACGTTGACGTGCGCGACAGGCTGGCGCTGGACGGCAAAAAAGCCGGGGGCTATTTCAACCAGCAGATCGTTGAACCTATTCAGGGGAAGAATGGTCCGCTGGGCTATTTACGCCTGACGCTCGACACCCACACGCTGCCGACCGAAGCCAAACAGGTCGATAACACCACCAATATTCTTCGCCTGATGCTGCTGCTTTCGCTGGCCATCGGCGTCGTGCTGGCGCGCACGCTGCTGCAGGGCAAGCGCACCCGCTGGCAGCAATCCCCCTTCCTGCTGACCGCCAGCAAATCCGTTCCAGAAGAGGAAGAGAGCGAGAAGAAGGAATAATGGTAAAGTAGGCAGATGATTCGGAATAAGGAAATCTGCCATGTCGACGCTACGCCTGCTCATCTCTGACTCGTACGATCCCTGGTTCAATCTCGCGGTGGAAGAGTGCATCTTCCGCCAGATGCCCGCCACGCAGCGGGTACTTTTCCTCTGGCGCAATGCGGACACGGTGGTCATCGGGCGCGCGCAAAACCCGTGGAAGGAGTGCAACACGCGGCGCATGGAAGAGGATAACGTTCGACTTGCGCGCCGCAGCAGCGGCGGCGGCGCGGTATTCCACGATCTTGGCAATACCTGCTTTACCTTCATGGCTGGCAAGCCGGAATACGATAAAACGATCTCTACCTCTATTGTGCTCAACGCGCTGAACGCGCTTGGCGTCACGGCGGAGGCCTCCGGTCGTAACGATCTGGTGGTCAAAACCGCTGAAGGCGATCGCAAAGTCTCCGGCTCCGCCTACCGTGAAACGATGGATCGCGGATTTCACCACGGTACGCTGCTGCTGAATGCCGATTTAAGCCGTCTGGCAAACTACCTCAATCCTGACAAGAAAAAGCTTCAGGCAAAAGGCATCACCTCGGTGCGCGGCCGCGTGGCGAACCTGGTAGAACTGCTGCCCGACATCACGCACGAGCAGGTTTGCGATGCCATCCGGGAGGCCTTCTTTGCCCACTACGGCGAGCGGGTTGAGGCGGAGGTCATTTCACCGGATAAGTCGCCTGACCTGCCCAATTTTGCTGATACCTTTGCGCGCCAGAGCAGCTGGGAGTGGAACTTCGGTCAGGCTCCCGCCTTCTCGCACCTTCTGGACGAGCGTTTCACCTGGGGCGGCGTGGAGCTGCATTTCGACGTGGAGAAAGGCCACATCACCCGCACGCAGGTCTTTACCGACAGCCTGAACCCGGCACCGCTAGAGGCGCTGGCGACACGTTTGCAGGGCTGTTTATATCGAGCGGATAAGCTTCAGCAGGCGTGCGACACATTAATTGCCGATTTTCCAGAACAGGAAACGGAATTGCGGGAATTATCGACGTGGATTGAACGGGCTATTAAATAATAATCTCGCGCCCGCCGTGTAAATACATGCATAAATGTATTTACACACCTTAGGAACTCTCAATATTCAATGAAGAGTTCCTAAATATCTAAATTACCCTTTCTCTTAATAAAATCTTCTCGCTTGTATTATGCAAGCAACACTCCATACAAATATATCCTATTTTAATTTATGGTTAAGGATTAACAATGAAAAAAATCGCTCTCGCGACGCTTGTTGCTCTGGCGTCGTCCGCCGCGCTCGCTGATTCCGTCGTCATGAAAGTAAAAGGCAAAATGAATAATGCCTCCTGTACCCCAACCTTAAGCAATGGAGGCGCCATAGATTTTGGCACCATTGCGCTGGATAAACTGTCCCCAACTGAGACCAACCAGATGGGCCATAAAGACATGTCTTTAACCATCAACTGCCCAGCCGCCACTAAGGTGGCCTGGAGCATCGCCGACAATAAAGAAGACTCCAACGCCGCAAACGACCTGAGCTCCAGCGAATTCGTTATTCGCGAAGCGAAAGATAACGGCGGTGACGTGTTCGGCGCCGGAACAACCTACGGCGTCGGTACCACTGCGGCGGGCGAGAAGATTGGGGCTTACGCGATCAGCACCCGCCTCAATGAAATCACCGCCAACGGCGTCCCGGCCCAGGCCATTTTTGCCCCATCGTGGGTTAATAGCCAGGGAGAATATATGTGGCGCCACCTGAGCTCTGGCGTGATTGCCAACGGCAATGCGGAAATAATGACGGCCACCCGGCCGGGAACGATTTCGCCGCTGCCGATCACGAATGTGGTTTATCCTTTCAAGGTGTCTCTGGCGATTGTTAATACGAATCGTCTTACCACTACCGATGAGGCGCAATTGAGCGGCGAAACGACCATTACGCTGCTTTATTTATAAAAACTTAATACATGATATTTTTTACGGCGGAATTTTTCCGCCGTTTTACGGCTAACAATAAATACATACACAAATGTATTCATTGATCAGTTAATAAAACTCAAACCGTAACGTAGAAAAACTAAATTCTTAATCACAGTAATGACCATTAGAATCTGCGCACTTGTTATTCATGCACTTAAGAATAGCAAGCGTAATTAAGAATAATTTTATTCAAACAAGCTCAACATTATTTCATCTTTATGGTTAAGGAAAAACGATGAAAAAGCATCTTCTTGCTGCGGTATTATCTCTGACCGCAACGGCAGCATATGCCGATCCTACTGCTATGCTGAAAGTCCAGGGCTCGCTGACCACTGCGGGCTGCGTACCGGAACTCACTAACGGCGGTCTGGCGAATTTTGGTGAAGTGGGTCTGGACTCACTCTCTTCAGCCGTGCCTTATCAGGCCGGTCATAAAAACATGACGCTGACCATCAAATGCCAGTCGGCCACGCGCGTTGGCTGGGCGATTAAAGACGATCGCCCAGATTCAAACCTGGGTGCGAAAACCCTCGCCAGCGAATTTTACGTTGAAAACGGCACCGCAAACGGTGGGAGAGCCTCCGGCGCAATGCTGAGCGGCGTAGGCAAAACCAGCGCGGGTGAAAACATCGGCGGCTACGCCGTTTCAACCGACCTCTCCGCCGTAACCGCCGATGGCGTTGCGGTGCAGCCTATCGCCAGCACGCTGTATAGCGGCGGCACCATCAGCAGCAAAAGCTGGATCAACATGTGGGCAACCGGCATCATTTACAACAACGGCAGCGACGTCATGACCGTCTCCGCGATGGGCGCTCGCGCACCGCTGGCCTTCACCAGCGCCAGCTTCCCGCTGAAGGTCGCCCTGGCTATTGGACCGAGCAAAAACCTCACCCTGACGGATAAAACCGATCTCGATGGTCAATCCACCATCACCCTGGTTTATCTCTGATTGAGATCTTCTTTGAAAAACGCCTCGCGTCCCGCGAGGCGTTTCTTTACTTCGCCGAACCCGTGAACGCTATGTCTACTAACCTGAAATCGTTGTCCTTAATGTCCGTACTCTACGTCGCCCTGTCATCCCCGCTGTTTGCAGCCGGCATGGTGCCTGAAACCACCCTGTTGATGATTGATGAAGCCAGCCATGGCGGCGTGATGAACGTCAAAAACACCGACACCATTCCTACTCTGCTCTATACCTCCATTGTTGATTCCGAAGATGATGTCGGGGTAAAGCTTACCGTGACGCAGCCTCTCGTCAGGCTTGAGCCAGGCCAGGAGCAGCAGGTTCGCTTCATTCTTGAAACCGACAAGCCGCTGACCGTGGAACATTACAAGCGCGTCATTTTTGAGGGCATTCCACCAAAGACCAGCGATAAAAACGTGAAGGTCGGGATCAATATTCGACAGAGCTTGCCGGTACTCATTCATCCTGAAACCCTGCCCGTTGTCACCGATGCCTGGACGCTGCTCTCCTGGTCCGTAGCGGGAAAGGAAGTGCAGGTGAAGAACAGCTCGCCGTATGTTGTTCGCTTCAACACCAACGTGACGCTTCTTCCTTCGCGCACGGAAGGCGTATTGAACAAAACGTTCATCCTGCCGGGCGAAACCATGAACGTGCAAATGGATAAACCCGCCGGCAGCGCAGACAACGCCGTAGAGTTTAGCCCTGCCAGCCGATACGGGATCGAAGTCGAAAACTACACCGCTCCGCTTAAGCGTTAATTGACGGAGACGCGTTGATGAAGGGATTCTTAGCGCATAACAGGCTGCAGCAGGCGGCGTTTGCTTCAGCCTTTCTGCCCGTCTTAACGCTGCACGCGGCCGAGCTGGACTTTAATACGGATATTTTGACAAACCGGGGTATCAGTACCAACCTCGCCCACTATTTCTCTGAGGCTCAGCGTTTCCTGCCCGGAAAGCATGCGCTGCAGGTCAAAATCAACGGCGTGGATAAAGGCATGCTGGCTGTCGAGATCGGTGAAGAGGGCCATCTCTGCGCGGATAATGATTTCACCGCAGCAACCGGCCTGCTGCCGCTGAAGCCCCGTCCGGATGAAACGTGCCACGACCTGCTGAAGGACTACCCTTCCGCCACGATCACCCCGAAGCCAAATACCGATTCTATCGAGCTGTTCGTCCCCGCAGAAGCCATGGATAACGGATTCTATTCCGCAAAATATTATTCCTATGGTGGGGTCGCGGGTCTGATCAACTACAGCGCCTTCAGCAATTACAACCAGTACGGCAGCAGTGGCAGCAGCACCTATACCCAGGGGAATATTGGCACCGGCATCAACGCGGCAAACTGGACCCTGCGCAGTCATTACATCCTCACGGATGATAACGGCCAGCGCAGCGCGGAGAATTTGTATACCTACGCAGAACACGTCTTCGAAGCGCGTAAGGTGCGCGCGCAGGTGGGGCAGATCAACGTCAGTTCGGCGCTGTTTAGCGGGGCGCAAATCACCGGGCTCCAGCTTTTGCCCGAAACGGGCCTCCAGCCGAATATTCCCTCGACCACCATTACCGGCATCGCCCGAAGCAATCAGGCCCGCGTGGAAATCCGTCAGTCCGGACAGGTGATTTACTCGTCAATGGTCAATGCGGGCCCGTTCACCCTGACGGACGTGCCGGTGGTGCGCGGCAACAGCGATCTCGACGTCAGCGTGATTGAAACGAATGGCGCAACCACCCGGTTTACGGTTCCGGCATCATCATTGAACCTCAGCGGATTCGCCCGCAGTGAGGGGCTGAGCCTGTCTTTGGGACGGGTCCGCGACAGCGGCAGTGCGGAGAGCTCCCCCTGGGTGTTCAACGCGTCAACCGGAACGCGGCTGGCCGCGCAGCTTTCTGGCGTAACCGCCGGCGTACTGGCGGAAAAGTATCAGGCGGCCGGCGGCATGCTGGAATGGTCAATCAACGACGACTGGATGATCTCCTCCACGGTGTTATTGAGCCAGTCTGACTTTTACGGCACTCAGCGCGGCGGCAAGGCCGAGCTGATGAGCAACCTTCTTCTCCCTTCCCAGCTTTCGCTGGGGCTTAGCGCAACGCAGTACCAGGGGGATTTCCGCGAGTTTACCGAAGCAATGGATGAGGGGGCGTTAAGCGCCCAGAATGCGTGGAGCGCAAACCTCAGCTGGAGCCACGATCTGCTCGGCGCCGTGTCTTTCCAGTACAGCGCCACGTCAGGCTATGAACAGGGGGATGACTCACGCTATCTGTTAGCCTCGTGGAGTAAGAGCCGAGGCCACGCGTCCCTTTCGGTCAACTGGCAGCACGCCATGAACAACAGCAGCGGCGACGATACCCAAAGCCGGGATGATGACCTGTTTTATGTCAACCTGAACCTGCCTTTTGGCGCAGAACGTATCAGCACCTATGTGCGCAGCCAGGGTGAAAATAAGACCTACGGCGCGCAGCTCAGCGGAAACGTCAGTCAAAACGTGAGCTACTCCCTCTCAGCCGATCGCGATCATAAAGATAAAAGCAACGCCTTCTACGGCAACCTCAACTCCAACCTGCATTACACGCAGCTCGGTCTTTCAGCCGGGGTGAGCGATGGAGATCAGCGCAGCTACAGCACGTCATTAAGCGGCGGGATCGCCCTTCACCGCCACGGCATGACCTTTACCCCCTACCCCATCAAGGAGACGTTTGGCATTGCGCGCCTGAGCGAACCGGAGAGCGGCATTGAGATCTCCACGCCGGACGGCACCGTCTGGACCGACTACTGGGGCCAGGCCGTGGTGCCCGGGCTGCGCGAATGGCAAAAATCACAGATTGTGATTAACACCGGCTCGCTGCCAAAAGGGATGGACCTGTCGAACGGGATTCAGTCCGTCTCGGCGGCCTACGGCTCGTTTGCGCAGGTTGACTTCAGGGTGCTGAATACCCGCCGCGTCCTGCTGGAGGTCAAACGAGAGAGCGGTGAATGGCTGGATCGCGGGCTAAGCATCGTCGACAGCAACAGTCACTACGTCGTCAGCGTGATGGATAACGGCATCGTCTTTATTTCCGACGCATCGGGCACCCCGGCGCTTTACGTTGTGGACGACAGGATGAACAGAATCTGCGAAATCCACTACTCCCTGAGCGATGAGAAAGATAAGGACGCGTATTACGAAAAAGCACAGGGCGTGTGCCGGTGAGGCTGGCCATCTTCAGTCGTGACGCGGAACAAACAGGATTCACTTTCGGGTGAGTAACCCGAGCGAATAAAAAGAAAATCAGTAAAACACCGTCGCTGTAAAGACGTAATGAAATGCTTATTTAACTCTATGTTAAGGAAAAAAAATGAAAAAGAGTCTTCTCTTTGCCGCACTGGCGTTGGCCGCCACCAGCGCCCAGGCTGATGAAGCCGCCGTCCTGAAGGTGCAGGCCTCGCTCACGAGCCTTCCCTGCACGCCGGAACTCAGCAATAACGGCGTGATCGATTTTGGACGCGTGGAGGTGGGCGACTTGTCGCAAACCGAGGCAACGCAGCTGGGTGATAAAAGCCTGAACCTGACCATCTCCTGCCCGACGCCAACCAAAGTTGGCTGGAGCATTGCCGATAACCGCACCGAAACCAACGCCAGCACCGGCGGCACCGCGAATCTGAAGGTGATGAACGCCACGGCCAGCGGCGATGCCCTGCGCGGCTCCACGGCCACCTTCGGCCTGGGCAAGACCCATGACGGTAAAAACATCGGTGCTTACGCGATTTATACGCGCACGGCTGAAGTCACCGCGAACGGCGCGTCTGCCGAACCTATTCGCACGGCAGCAACGGCAGGAAGAGGAGCCAGCCGCTGGCAGAAAACGAATACGGGAACTATCGCCAATAAGGATTTAGGACTGATGAGCGTAGCGCGGACGGGTAAAACCGAACCGATGTCGGTGACGCGCGTTACCTTCCCGCTTAACGTCTCGCTGGCGGTGGAAAGCCTTAAGAAGCTCTCGTTGACGGAACGTACCGAATTTGATGGTCAGGCAACCATCAGCGTGGTGTACCTGTAAAGAAAAACCGGGCGGCGAAGGCCGCCCGACTGCACAACATTACTCTTTATCGCCCAGCAGAACGGATTCCAGCGCGATTTTGATCATGTCGTTGAAGGTGGTCTGACGCTCCGCGGCAGTGGTCTGCTCGTGGGTACGGATGTGGTCAGATACGGTGCAGATGGTCAGCGCTTTCGCACCAAACTCAGCCGCCACGCCGTAGATGCCCGCCGCTTCCATTTCCACGCCCAGGATGCCGTACTTCTCCATCACGTCGAACATTTCGCCGTCAGGAGAGTAGAACAGATCGGCAGAGAACAGGTTGCCCACGCGTGCGTCAACGCCCAGCGCTTTTGCCGCGTCAACCGCGTTGCGCACCATGTCGAAGTCTGCGATGGCGGAGAAGTCGTGATCCTTAAAGCGGATACGGTTTACTTTGGAGTCGGTACATGCGCCCATGCCGATAACCACGTCGCGCAGCTTAACGTCCATACGCACCGCGCCGCAGGAGCCCACGCGAATGATTTTCTTCACGCCGAAGTCGGTGATCAGCTCTTTGGTGTAGATGGAGCAGGATGGGATGCCCATGCCGTGGCCCATAACGGAGATCTTGCGGCCTTTGTATGTCCCGGTGAAGCCCAGCATGCCGCGAACGTTGTTCACTTCACGCACGTCTTCGAGGAAAGTTTCCGCAATGTGCTTCGCGCGCAGCGGGTCGCCCGGCATCAATACGACGTCAGCGAAATCACCCATTTCTGCATTAATGTGAGGAGTTGCCATCTTCAGTTCCTTTTCATTTTTAAATTCTCCCTCTCCCTGTGGGAGAGGGTTGGGGTGAGGGCATTAGACCGCACCCGTGTTTCTCGTGGGAGAGTGCCGGGGTGAGGCCATCAGACCGCACCCAAAATGATTCAGAACATAGCCTTGCCATATTCCATATCGGACGTACCAAAGTATTTCGCAATCGTCTGGCCGATGTCCGCGAAGGTTTCACGGTGTCCCAGCGAGCCTGGTTTGACTTTCGGGCCGTACACCAGCACCGGAATATGCTCGCGGGTGTGGTCGGTACCGGTCCAGGTTGGGTCGCAGCCGTGGTCAGCGGTCAGGATCAGAATGTCGTCTTCTCCTACCAGCTCCATCAGCTCCGGCAGACGGCGGTCGAACAGCTCCAGACCGGCAGCATAGCCCGCCACGTCGCGACGGTGGCCCCAGGAGGAGTCGAAGTCGACGAAGTTGGTGAAGACAATGGTCTTGTCGCCCGCTTCCTTCATCTCTTTGATGGTCGCATCAAACAGCGCGTCCAGACCGGTGGCTTTCACTTTTTTGGTAATGCCGCAGTTAGCGTAGATATCCGCGATTTTACCCACGGAGACCACGTGGCCGTCTTTCTCTTCGACCAGCTTTTGCAGCACGGTAGGCGCCGGTGGCTCAACGGCCAGGTCATGACGGTTACCGGTACGCTGGAAGTTACCCGCCTTGTCGCCGATAAACGGACGCGCAATCACGCGGCCAATGTTGTAACCGCCTTCGGTCAGCTCTTCACGGGCGATTTCGCACAGCTCGTAGAGTTTATCCAGGCCAAATGTTTCTTCGTGGCAGGCAATCTGGAATACGGAGTCAGCGGAGGTGTAGAAAATCGGCTTACCGGTTTTCATGTGCTCTTCGCCGAGCTGGTCCAGGATCACGGTACCGGAAGAGTGGCAGTTACCGAGGTAGCCCGGCAGGTTGGCGCGCTTCACCAGCTTGTCCAGCAGCTCCTGCGGGAAGCTGTTCTCGTGATCGGAGAAATAGCCCCAGTCGAACAGCACCGGCACACCGGCAATTTCCCAGTGGCCAGACGGGGTATCTTTACCGGAAGAGAGCTCGTGAGCCCAGGCGTAGGCGCCCACCACTTCCGCGTTGCCGTCCATACCGGCTGCGATTTTACCGGTAGAACCTTCATGCGCCTTCACCAGACCGAGGCGGGTCAGGTTTGGCAGATTCAGCGGGCCTTTACGACCGTTGTCCGCTTCGCCCTTCGCACAGGCTTCCGCGATGTGGCCCATGGTATCGGAACCCACGTCGCCAAAACGTTCTGCATCTTCGGTTGCGCCGATGCCGAATGAGTCCAGCACCATAATAAATGCACGTTTCATAATTGTTCTCCGTACTCAGTGCTTAAAAAATAGGGATCAGATCAGTATACAGTCATTCGATGATGCGACGATAGACGCAAGGCGTGCTTTCTGGTGCTTTATCGTCAAGGGTAATGGCCGCTTTCACCGCTTTCGCCGCATCCTGCCAGCTGGCCTCATCCTTCGCGTGGATCACCGCCAGCGGGCGCTGCCCGTCAACGCTGTCGCCCAGACGGGCCATCTCGGTAAAGCCGACGCTGTAGTCAATGGTATCTGATGCCTGACGACGACCGCCGCCCATGGAAACGACCGCCATGCCGAGCGCGCGGGTATCCATCGCGGAGACAAATCCTTCCGCGTCGGCATATACCGCCTTGCTGAGCATCGCGGTTGGCAGATATTTCGCATAATTCTCAACGAAGTCGGTTGGGCCTTTTTGCGCCGCCACCATGCGGCCAAAGATCTCCGCCGCCTTACCGTTGTCCAGCACCGCCTGAAGTTTGGCGCGCGCCTCCGCGTCGTCTTTGGCCAGCTTGCCGGAGATTAACATCTCAACGCACAGCGCCATGGTGACGTCGAGCAGACGCGGGTTGCGGTATTCGCCCGTCAGGAACTGCACGGCTTCGCGCACTTCGACGGCGTTACCGGCGCTGGACGCGAGGACCTGGTTCATGTCGGTCAGCAGAGCGGTCGTACGTACGCCCGCACCGTTGGAGACGCCCACAATGGCTTCCGCCAGTGCGGCAGAGAGTTCATAGGTTGGCATAAACGCGCCGCTGCCCACCTTCACGTCCATCACCAGCGCGTCCAGGCCTTCCGCCAGCTTTTTAGCCAGAATCGAGGCGGTGATCAGCGGGATGGAGTCAACGGTCGCGGTAATGTCACGCGTAGCGTAGAAACGCTTGTCTGCCGGAGCAAGCGAGCTGGTCTGGCCGATAATCGCCACGCCAACGTCTTTAATAATGTCGCGGAAGCGGCTGTCGTCCGGGAAGATATCGAAGCCCGGAATGGCTTCCAGCTTGTCGAGCGTACCGCCCGTGTGGCCCAGGCCACGCCCGGAAATCATCGGAATGTAACCGCCGCAGGCGGCCACCATCGGGCCAAGCATCAGCGAGGTAACATCACCCACGCCGCCGGTGGAGTGTTTATCCACAATCGGGCCGTTAAGGTTGAGGCTTTTCCAGTCCAGCACGGTTCCTGAATCTCGCATCGCCATGGTCAGCGACACGCGCTCAGGCATCGACATATCGTGGAAGAAGATGGTCATCGCCAGGGCGGCAATCTGCCCTTCAGAGATGGTGTTATCACGAATGCCGTTGATAAAGAAGCGGATCTCTTCGTCGCTTAATGCATGACCATCACGTTTTTTACGAATAATTTCTTGTGCGAGAAACACGGTAACCTCCATGCGGAATCGGGGGAATTGTGGCGGGTGGCGCTACGCTGACCCGCCCTACGACCCTGTAGGCCGGATAAGCGAAGCGTCATCCGGCATTGGCTGACAATCAGTAGCTGCTTGCGCTCTTACCGTCGCCGTGACCCAGCGCTTTCAGCAGGCTTGCCAGCAGGCTGGATGCGCCGAAGCGGTAGTGGCGGGCATCGGCCCAGTCGGCGCCGAACAGTTCGTCCGCGATCGCCAGGAACTGCTGCGCGTCTTCCGCGGTGCGCACGCCGCCCGCCGGTTTGAAGCCAACGGTTTTTGATACGCCCATATCGCGGATCACTTCCATCATGATGCGCGCGCTTTCCGGCGTCGCGTTCACCGGCACTTTACCGGTAGAGGTTTTGATGAAGTCCGCGCCGGCTTTGATGGAGATTTCAGACGCTTTGCGAATCAGCGCTTCTTCTTTAAGCTCGCCGGTTTCGATGATCACTTTCAGCAGCACGTCTGCCGCGGCGCATGCGTCTTTACACGCTTTCACCAGGTCAAAACCTACCTGCTCGTTGCCGGCGATCAGCGCGCGGTACGGGAACACTACGTCAACTTCATCCGCACCGTAGGCAATCGCCGCGCGGGTTTCTGCCAGCGCAATCTCGATGTCGTCGTTACCGTGCGGGAAGTTCGTCACGGTCGCGATACGCACGTCCGGCGTGCCCTGCTCGTTCAGGGTTTTACGCGCGATAGGGATAAAACGCGGGTAAATGCAGATAGCGGCGGTGTTGCCGACGGGGGTTTTCGCCTGATGGCACAGGGCGATGACTTTCTCATTGGTGTCGTCATCGTTCAGGGTGGTCAGGTCCATCAGCTTCAGCGCGCGCAGGCTGCTTGCGGTTAAATCGGTCATAACATTCTCCAACGGCATCGCCGTATAAATTTCACCTTGCGGTCTGTGACTATTCTAACATCCAGCCGCACTCACACTTCGACATTCATCACAGTTAATGAAAACTTCGTGCAAATTTGCATTACTGTAATGAGATCGACGTCAAATTTTAACCCGATAACGGCTGCCTAAAACAGCGGTTACCCCTGTGGGATCAATAGCCCTGGCGGGATCGCTTCTTAAAATTCTCAGCATCATCCGCAGAACGATAAAGGAAGCGAATATGTCCCACGCCAGCCCCGATGACATGCGCCAACGTTGCCAGCAAATTGTGACAAGCCCGGTGTTGAGCCCCGAGCAGAAGCGTCATTTTCTGGCGCTGGAAGCGGAAAACAACCTCCCCTACCCGGCGCTTCCCTCCGCAGCCCGCGCCGCGCTGGACGAAGGCGTTATCTGCGATATGTTTGAGGGGCACGCCCCCTACAAGCCGCGCTACGTGCTGCCGGACTACGCCAAATTCCTCGCAAACGGTTCCGACTGGCTTGAGCTGGAGGGGGCGCAGGATCTTGATGACGCGCTGTCGCTGCTCACCATTCTCTACCACCATGTTCCCTCCGTTACCTCCATGCCGGTGTACCTGGGCCATCTGGATGCACTGCTGCAACCGTATGTTAAAATTCTAACACAAGAAGAAATCGATAGCCGAATAAAACGTTTCTGGCGCTACCTGGACCGCACGCTGCCGGATGCCTTTATGCACGCCAACATCGGCCCGGAAGATACGCCCGTCACGCGCGCCATTCTCCGCGCCGATGCTGAGCTTAAGCAGGTTGCACCCAATCTGACCTTTATCTATGACCCGCAGGTCACGCCGGACGATCTGCTGCTAAACGTCGCTAATAACATATGTGAATGCAGTAAACCGCACGTTTCGAATGGCCCTGTGAATGATAAAATTTTCACAAAAGGACGCTACGGCGTGGTTAGCTGTTACAACTCCCTGCCGCTCGCGGGCGGCGGCAGCACCCTGGTGCGCCTCAATCTGAAGGCGATTGCCGAGCGCAGCGAATCCATCGAGGACTTCTTCACTCGCGCCCTGCCGCACTACTGCCAGCAGCAGATTGCCATCATCGATGCCCGCTGCGATTTCCTCTATCAGCAGTCCGGCTTCTTTGAGAATAGCTTCCTGGTGAAAGAGGGGCTGATCGACGCCGATCGTTTCGTGCCGATGTTTGGCATGTACGGCCTCGCGGAAGCGGTCAATACGCTGTGCGAAAAGGAAGGTATCGAAGGACGTTACGGCAAGGACGAACGGGCGAACGCGCTGGGCTATCGCATCAGCGAACAGCTCTCGACGTTTGTCGACAAAACGCCGGTAAAACACGGCTGGAAGCAGCGGGCGATGCTGCACGCCCAGTCGGGGATCAGCTCCGACTCAGGCACCACGCCGGGCGCGCGCCTGCCCTATGGCGATGAGCCCGATCCCATCAGCCACCTGCTGGCCGTAGCGCCGCACCATCAGTATTACCACGCCGGGATCAGCGACATTCTGACGCTGGAAGAGACGGTTAAGCGCAACCCGCAGGCCGTCGTCCAGCTTTGCCTGGGCGCGTTCAGGGCCGGGATGCGCGAGTTTACCGCTAACGTCGCCGGTAACGATCTGGTGCGCGTGACCGGGTACATGGTGCGTTTGTCGGATCTTGAGAAGTACCGCGAGGCGGGGTCACGCACTAACACCACCTGGCTCGGCGAGGAGGCCGCGCGCAATACCCGCATTCTGGAGCGACAGCCGCGAGTGGTGAGCCATGAACAGCAGATGCGCTTTAGTTAGTCAGGTTATCCCGTTTTCCTGCGTGGACGGGCCGGGCAGCCGCCTGGCGCTGTTCCTGCAGGGGTGCAACCTGCGCTGTAAAACCTGCCACAACCCGTGGACGATCGGCCGCTGCAACGACTGCGGCGACTGCGTTCCCCACTGCCCGCACGATGCGCTAAACGTGCAGGCCGGCCGCGTCTGGTGGCAGGAGAGCCTCTGCCACCAGTGCGATACTTGCCTGCACCTGTGCCAGCAGCAGGCGACGCCCATGGCGCAGCGCTACAGCGTCGAGGAGATCCTCGCGCAGGTCCGCAAGGCCTCGCCCTTTATTGAAGGGATCACCGCGAGCGGCGGCGAAGCGACAACCCAGCTGCCGTTTTTGATCGCCCTGTTTTCAGCGATCAAAGCCGACCCTGCACTGCGCCACTTAACCTGCCTGGTGGACAGCAATGGCCTGCTGAGCGAAACCGGCTGGCAGAAACTCCTTCCGGTGCTTGACGGGGCGATGCTGGATCTCAAGGCGTGGGGCAATGAGCATCACCGCTTCCTGACGGGGCGCGACAATCCTCAGATTAAGCAGAGCATACGCTGGCTGGCCGAACGTCAGCGCCTTACCGAGCTGAGGCTGCTGGTGATTCCTGAGCGGTGTGATTATATGGACCATTTTCCCGCCCTGGCGGCGTTTATCCGCGCGCTTGGGAGCATTCCGGTGCGCATTAACGCCTTTCACGCGCACGGGGTTTACGGCGAGGCGGCGTCATGGCGCAGCGCCACGCCGGATGACGTGGAGCCGCTGGCGCGGGCGCTTGAAAAACAGCAGATTACGGTGCTTCGTCCGGCGCTATACCTCTAGCGTGATGCCGAACGTTGCGCGGGTGTTTTCGAGCAGCGCATCGGCAATCACATCCTCCGGCTCCTTTCGCAGTTCGCACAGTTCAGCAAACACGCGCGCCGCCTGCTCCGGGCGGTTAGGCTGGCCCTGAAAGCCGCTTAACGGCATATCCGGCGCATCGGTTTCCAGCAACAGCGCCGAGAGAGGGAGCTGCGCGATGACGTCGCGGGTTTTGCTGGCGCGGGGATAGGTGATCGTCCCGCCCACGCCAATCCTGTAGCCGAGTTCAATAAACCGCTGCGCCTGCTGCAGGCTGCCTGAAAAGCCGTGCACGACGCCGGTGCGCGGCAGGTTCTGGCGTTTAAGGTGCATCGCCAGCTTGTCATGCGTACGGCGGGAATGGAGGATCACCGGCAGATCGTGACGCTTTGCCAGCCGAAGCTGCGCATCCAGGATCGCCTGCTGACGCTCAAACTGCGGATCGTCCCGGTAGAGATCGAGGCCGATCTCGCCGATGGCAACGAGCTTGCCGTTCGGCGCTTTCAGCGCGTCATCCAGCCTGTCGATATCCTCATCGCGATGCTGCTCAATAACGATCGGATGCAGCCCCAGCGCCGCGAATACCGCATCGTGATGCCGGGCGAGATCGAGCACGCGCTCGAACCTGTCGGCCTGAACAGACGGTACAATGATGGCCCGCACGCCCGCCTGCGCCGCGCGGACGATGCTGTGCGGCTCATCTCCCGTAAACGGCGGAAAGTCAAAATGGCAGTGGGTGTCGACAAAGCGGTGCATTACGCCAGATCCTCGTTATCGAACGCGGTGTCGTTTGCCTGTGCCACATCCACCAGCGGCACGTCGAGCACGTCGTTGGCCACGACGGCGGGCGGCGTAATGATCGTTTTATGCCGGCGAATCGGCGGCTGTGCTGCCAGCATTTTGCCCACCGTCGCGAGGAAATAGCGTCCGCACAGCCGACCGGTTTTATAGTCCTGGCGCAGCGCGGGTAAACGGCTGCCGAGCGCCATGCTGACCAGCGGCCTTGGCGGATAAATTTCAAAGATACGCAGCTTGCCCGGCGGTTTTTCAATGAAACGCTGCATCTCGCCGTAGCTGGACTCGTGCCGATGGGCGATGTCCACCAGCGGCTGCAGGCTGCTGTCGCCCAGCCAGCGCTCCATGCGCTTAAACCACTGCGGGGTGTAATACATTTGCGAAGGCACCGTGCGGATCACCACAATGGTTTTTGCGCCACGGCGCGCCGCTTCCTGCACGGGCACCGCGTCGCTAATGCCGCCGTCCAGATAGCTGATCCCCTCCAGCAGCGCGCCCGTACGGTAAAAGCCGGGAATAGCGCTTGAAGCGCGGATAATATCGAGCCAGTTCTCTTTCTGCGGTGAAAAATAGCTGGGGGAGTAATCATCGCCTTTGCTGGCGCACATCCAGAACGCTTTACCGGTATCGAAAAGCCGCGCCGCCGTGTCCATCGCCAGCGGCATTTGGCTGGAGGTGGAATCCAGCAGCCAGTCTAAATCGATAAGATTTCCGCCGCGCACGAAGCGCACTGGATTGAAAAACTCTTTCGCCGTGGTGTAGCGCATGATGACTTTTCGGGCGTAGCCGGGCTGGTTGCAGACGTAGGCAGACAGGTTTTGCGCCCCGGCAGAGGTGCCAAAATAGAGATCGAACGGGTTAAATTGCGCGCGCATAAATTCGTCCAGCACGCCGGCCGTGAAAATGCCGCGCTGTCCGCCGCCTTCACATACCAGCGCAAGCTGGCCTGCGTGAAACGGTTTTAGCGCGAGCGGCGCAATATTTCCGAGCGTAACGGGTATTCGCTGCCCCACCTCTGCTTTCCTGTTTTTATTGTTCTGTGAAGACACAGTACCGCACTCAGGTACGATTACTCAAACAAGAAAAGCCAGTCGCATGGACTGGCTTTGAAGTATTGTTTTCAATGAGCGTATCGCTACGGACGGCGTCGACCCGTAAACAGGCTGACCAGGAACAGGATAATACCGACAACGAAGACAATTTTAGCTGCCCATGCAGCTGTACCTGCCAGTCCACCAAAGCCCAATGCGGCGGCAATTAACGCGATAACCAGAAATATAATGCCCCAACGAAACATAAGCCTCTCCTTTACCATAGTTAATGTCGGCCGCTAAACGTGAGTGCTCAGGCACCTCACCGGCGCAGTATTCAAGTGTCGTTGTTATTTCGCCCGCAGGCCTCAGCCGTTAGGGCGAATTATGTCGATTACTTCGCTTTCAGATCGTTTTTGACGCTTTTCACGCCATCAACGGCTTTGGCGATGGTTTCAGCACGTTCAATCTGTGCCTGCGAATCCACCGTACCGGAAAGCTGAACCACACCATCGGTCGTTTCAACTTTCACCTTGCGAGACGGCACGACGTCATCTGCTAATAGTTTAGCTTTGATTTCGCTGGTGGTAGCCGCATCCCCGGCATAACCTTTCACGGAGGAGTCTTTCGCGTCCCGAACGTGCAGCTTATCGCTCACAGAGGCGACGCCTTCAACGCCTTTGGCCACTTTCACGGCCTGTTCAGCCTGGGCCTGGCTTTCAACAAAGCCGCTCAGGGTGACAACTTTTTTCTCAGTTTTTACTGAAATGTCGGTGCTCTTGATGGCTTCATCGTCCACCAGGGCTGCTTTCACTTTTGCTGTGATGGAGCTGTCGTCCATGAAATTACCGACTTTATTCATAGAGCTATCGATTTTTTCCCCTGCGCTATTCGCTGAGGACTGCGCTTTGTCCATAGTGGTGGTTTCCGCGAAAACGGAACCGCTTACCAGGGCGCTACCTAACGTTACGGCCAGCAGAGTTTTAGAAATCTTCAGTCTTGTCATATTCATCGATGTATTCCTGTGTTTTGCCCGTTATTCGGGCGTCAAACTTCCTTTATCACTAGATTTATATTTTGCGAATAAACACGTGGGCAAAATGGCGAACCCAAAGTCATGCATTGAACAGTTAATTCATCCACGCCCGGTGTTAAACACTGAGTTAAATATAGATCACATTTCCGAAGCCGCTTTCAGAATTGCGGAAAAAACGCGCAATCAATAATAAAAAGCGATGAATTAAGAACATTCCGCAAGGGATTAATAAGACAGGAATTAAAGAAGAGCACGGCGGCTGCCGTGCTCTGAAGGGGATTAGTGCTCGCGAGTTTTACGGAACTGCACGTCAGGATAACGTTCCTGCGTCAGGTTCAGGTTAACCATGGTTGGGGCGATATACGTCAGGTTATCGCCGCCGTCCAGCGCCAGCTGAACCTCGTTCTTGCGCTTAAACTCTTCGAATTTCTTCACGTCAGCGCACTCAACCCAGCGCGCCGTCGCCACGTTGACCGATTCGTAAATCGCCTCAACGTTATATTCGCTCTTAAGGCGCGCAACCACCACGTCAAACTGCAGGACGCCGACCGCGCCAACGATCAGGTCGTTGTTGGCAATCGGACGGAACACCTGTACCGCGCCCTCTTCCGAAAGCTGAACCAGGCCTTTCAGCAGCTGTTTCTGCTTCAGCGGATCGCGCAGGCGAATGCGGCGGAACAGCTCAGGGGCGAAGTTCGGAATGCCGGTGAACTTCATCATTTCGCCCTGGGTAAAGGTATCGCCAATCTGGATAGTGCCGTGGTTGTGCAGGCCGATGATGTCGCCCGGATAGGCTTCTTCAACGTGCGAGCGGTCGCCGGCCATAAAGGTCAGCGCGTCGGAGATCACCACGTCTTTACCGATACGCACCTGGCGCAGCTTCATGCCTTTTTCGTATTTGCCGGAGACCACGCGCATAAAGGCCACGCGGTCGCGGTGTTTCGGGTCCATGTTGGCCTGAATCTTAAATACGAAGCCGGTGAACTTCTCTTCCTGCGCTTCCACCTCGCGAGTGTCGGTTTTACGCGGCATAGGCTTCGGTGCCCACTCCACCAGGCCGTCAAGCATATGGTCAACGCCAAAGTTACCCAGCGCGGTACCGAAGAATACCGGGGTGATTTCACCCGCCAGGAACAGCTCTTTATCGAACTCGTGAGACGCACCTTTCACCAGCTCCAGCTCATCGCGCAGCTGCGCCGCCAGATCTTCGCCAACCGCCGCGTCCAGCTCCGGGTTGTCCAGACCTTTAACGATGCGCACTTCCTGAATGGTGTGGCCTTTACCGGTCTGATACAGATAGGTCTCGTCTTTATAGAGATGATAAACGCCCTTGAACAGCTTGCCGCAGCCGATCGGCCAGGTGATTGGCGCACAGGCGATTTTCAGCTCGTTTTCGACCTCATCCATCAGCTCCATCGGATCGCGGATGTCGCGGTCAAGTTTGTTCATAAAGGTGAGGATCGGCGTATCGCGCAGGCGGGTCACTTCCATCAGCTTGCGGGTACGATCTTCTACCCCTTTCGCGGCGTCGATCACCATCAGGCAGCAGTCCACCGCCGTCAGAGTACGATAGGTATCTTCGGAGAAGTCTTCGTGCCCCGGGGTGTCCAGCAGGTTTACCAGGCAGTCGTGATACGGGAACTGCATCACGGACGTGGTAATCGAAATACCACGCTGCTTTTCCATCTCCATCCAGTCGGATTTGGCATGCTGGCTGGAGCCGCGGCCCTTAACGGTACCGGCGGTCTGGATGGCCTGTCCGAACAGCAGCACCTTCTCGGTGATGGTCGTTTTACCGGCATCCGGGTGCGAGATAATGGCAAAAGTGCGGCGCTTGGCCACCTCTTGCAGATAAGGAGACAACGTCATAATTAAATCTTCTTTTATAAGCGCGGCAGCACGCCACGCATCATGGAATACAAAATTGCGGCTATTTTACCCATCAACGGGGGGCAGGCAATCATTGTTTACACAGGAGCTGCTCCAGTTCGTTCAATGACGTGACGGTCCAGGTCGGCTGGATGCCTTCCGGCTGAGCGCGACCGTGCGCGTTAAGCCAGACGGTCGACAGACCTGAGTTCATGCCGCCAAGAATATCGGATTCGGCGGTATCGCCGACCATCAGCACGCGCGCGCGGTCGGGGTTCCCCGCCAGCTCAAGCGCATGGTCAAAAATTCGCGGGTCCGGCTTTGGCACGCCGACCTCTTCCGAGATCACCAGCGCGTCGAAATAATCGCGCAGGCCGGTACGCTCAAGGCGGATCTGCTGCAGGGCGGTAAAGCCGTTGGTAATGATCCCAAGCTTCACCTTCCCTCTCAGCGCGTTCAGCAGGGAAACGGCCCCCGGCAGCGGCGCGCAAATATCCGCCATCGCGTTCAGAAACGCCTCGTTCAGCAAACCCGGGCTGACGTTGAGCCGCTCGGCCCACACGTCAAAACGCTGATGCTGTAGCTGTAACGCGCTGATGGCACCGTTCTGGTAGTCCACCCACAGCGGCTTGTTCACCGCCTGATAGTCCTGAAAATCTTCCGCGGTGAAGGTCACGCTATAATCGAGAAACATCCGCTGTAGGCCGCCGAACGAGTCAAACGTAAACAGCGTTTCGTCGGCATCAAAGAAAATCCAGTCCCATTTCATCGTTACAACCTTATTTTTGTTATCCAATCGGCAGAGCCATAATAATGGCGTCTTCACGTCCCTCTGCGGTGGGGTAGTAGTTACGGCGGATTGTCGCCTCGTTAAAGCCTAAGCTTTCGTAGAGCGCGATGGCGGCGACGTTCGAGGCGCGCACTTCCAGCCACAGGGTGAAAACGTCACGGGTTTCAAGCTCGCGAATGAGGTGCTCCAGCAGCGCTCTTCCGAGCCCCCGACGCTGAAACGCGGGATCAACCGCAATGTTAAACAGCGTCGCTTCGTCCAGAACGACCTGCGTGATGGCGAATGCCGCCATCGTGCCGTCAACGTCCAGACGGTAGTTCAGATAACGCTCGCCCTGATTGCTGGCAAAGGTCTTCTCGCTCCAGGGAAACGCGTGGGCGCGGGTTTCAATCGCGAACGCTTGCGCGAGATCAGGCGTCGTGAGGGAAGAAATCATGTTCGTCATCGCAAATTTGTTGCCACAGCGCGCTGCGCGCTTTTGGGTTGGCCTTAAGTTCTTCCAGCGCTGGCGAGCAGATCTGGCTCCCTTCCAAAGAAATATCGCCCACGTCGCCCATGCGCCAGCTGTTACAGCGGCTTTCAGGCGGCAGCATCGCCACGCGGTCGGGCGTGAGCTGCAAAACCTGATCCGGCGTGAGCTTTAGGCTACGAAGCACATCACCAATAACGGTTTCGCTCAGGGCGGGCGGTTCATCCGCCACCATCACCAGACGCACGTGTGCAGGTATCGCGATCGCGATTTCACCCTGCAGCGCCGTCGGGCGACGCAAGGCCCACTGGGTAATGCCCAGCTGCTGCAACTGCCAGTCTCGTCGGGATGTCATAGCGAAATCTCCTGTCTCTCAGGCGCGCAAATATAGCAAATGTGTCGAAACTGCGCCATCTACCTACTATAATCCCCGCCTGAGTTTATTGAGGAACAATTCATGTCTGCATTTACCCCGGCAAGTGAAGTCTTGCTGCGTCACAGTGATGATTTCGAACAAAGCCGTATTCTGTTTGCCGGAGATATGCAGGATGACCTGCCTGCGCGTTTCGACTGTGCTGAAAGCCGTGCCCACACCCAGTATTACCACCACTGGCAGGTGCTGAGCCGCCAGATGGGCGAGCGCGCGCGCTTCAGCCTGGTGGCGGAGCAAAGCGATATCGCCGATTGCGACACGCTGATCTACTACTGGCCGAAAAACAAGCCGGAAGCCCAGTTCCAGCTGATGAACCTGCTCTCCCTGCTGCCGGTTGGCTGCGATATTTTCATCGTCGGTGAAAACCGCAGCGGCGTGCGTAGCGCAGAACAGATGCTTGAAGAGTATGCGCCGCTGAACAAAGTCGACAGCGCCCGCCGCTGCGGCCTGTATCACGGGCGCCTCGAAAAACAGCCTGCGTTCGACGCAGAGAAATTCTGGGGCGAGTATCAGCTTGACGATTTAACCATCAAAACCCTGCCGGGCGTTTTCAGCCGCGACTATCTGGATGTCGGCAGCAAGCTTTTGCTGTCCACTCTCACACCGCATACTAAAGGCAAAGTGCTGGACGTGGGCTGCGGCGCGGGCGTGCTGTCAACGGTACTCGCCAGCCACTCACCAAAAGTGCGTTTAACCCTGTGTGACGTCAGCGCCCCGGCGGTAGAAGCCAGCCGCGCCACGCTTGCTGCGAATGGCATTGAAGGCGAAGTGATTGCCAGCAACGTCTTCTCCGACGTGACCGGCCGTTTTGACATGATTATCTCTAACCCGCCGTTCCATGACGGAATGGAAACCAGCCTTGAGGCCGCGCAGACGCTGATCCGGGGCGCAACGCGTCACCTCAACAGCGGCGGTGAGCTGCGTATCGTGGCGAACGCCTTCCTGGCGTACCCGAAAGTGTTGGATGAAACCTTCGGCTTCCACGAAGTCATCGCCCAGACGGGCCGCTTTAAGGTTTACCGCACCGTGATGACACGTCAGGCTAAAAAGTAATTCCCCCTTCCGTAAGCCGGACTGGCGTTAGCGCCAGCCGGCAATATCTCCCGCCTCTTTCGCCCATTTTTGCAGCAATCAAAACAGCATGCGTATTTTTCTATTGACGTAAAGCTGAAAACATCTAGAATGCGCCTCCGTGGTTACGATACTTTTACAGTGTCGATGGTATGCGAAGGTGGCGGAATTGGTAGACGCGCTAGCTTCAGGTGTTAGTGTCCTTACGGACGTGGGGGTTCAAGTCCCCCCCCTCGCACCATAAATCACGTTGATATTGCTCGCACTGGGCGAAGGTGGCGGAATTGGTAGACGCGCTAGCTTCAGGTGTTAGTGTCCTTACGGACGTGGGGGTTCAAGTCCCCCCCCTCGCACCAACGAGGCAATATCGAAAAGTAAGATGACTGTGCGAAGGTGGCGGAATTGGTAGACGCGCTAGCTTCAGGTGTTAGTGTCCTTAGGATGTGGGGGTTCGAGTCCCCCCCCTCGCACCAATTATCTTACATCCCCTCTGCTGTACGTCTCGTTTTTCCTTTATTTCAAACTCATCAATATCACCAGAATACCGCTGACCAGCGCAACGCATGACGGCAACAGAACGTAGTGCCGTAGTTGCTTATGCCAGATCATCACTGACGTCATCAGCAACCCCGACACGATGAGCGCCTTCCATACGTTTATGGGGAGATCGGCAAACATCAGACCGCCGATGATTGCCCCAGGCAGTAAAACACCCCAACCACTTCCCAGCGCCCTGCTCAACATGATTCGCTCTCTCACACTGATAATGATAACCAATATCATATGATATTAATTATCAGTTGTCATCCAACGGAGTCGAATTGTACTGCTTTACCTTTTCCCATAATGACAGTGAATCTATAAGGTGATAAATTGCACATCCGTTAACGTCTTATAAAGATTTTCTGAAAATTACATATCACCTGATTTGCACATATCCATTCGCATCAACGCTTATTTACCTGTTTTAATTGAATATAAATAAAAACGCACAACTATGACATCACATTCCTGGCGGTCTTTGGTCAATAGCAAATATCAATTATCTTTACGTTTGTTTCTGTTCTTAAATGCAGCGTCTGCGTTATTTTCAATAACTAACCCGCTTTATTCCGTACGCGTGCTCTCGGTACCGCTTATCACCATTATTATCGTGAGCTGCGGGCTACTCGTTTGGCACTGGAAGCACCGTAGCCGGAAAATAAATATTCCCGTTATTTCAACGATCTTTGGCTGCTTATGGGCTCTGCAAATCGTCTCTAAATTTTCACTCATTACTCACGACCAGGCGTCCTATTTAATTCTGGTGTTATTAACCGTGCTGTTCATTGGTTCTCTGGCTTTTGCCAGTAATATCAAAGCATTTACGCTGCATTCATTGCCCTCTTTTATCGCCTGTCTCTGGTTAAGCAATCATGAACACTGGCTGCGCATGGCCTATTTCTTTGCCCTGCCCATGGTCGCCATCGGCATCCACCACGTGCTGCAAAGACGCAACGATATCTTTGCCCAGGACCTGCTTTCACGTCTTCTTGAAGAACGAGAAACGCTAACCGATCTCAGCATGATGGACCCCCTCACCGGTCTGTATAACCGTCGGGGCCTGCAAAGTCGGCTACAAAACCTCCCAGCGCCCGACGGCGGTGAGAACTTTGTGCTGCTGCTGGATATTGACCACTTCAAGGCTTATAACGACCACTATGGCCATATGATGGGCGATCAGGCACTCATCCGCGTATCGGCGGCCATCCGCGATGCGGTGCGTTCACGTGATATTGTCGCGCGCTTTGGCGGCGAAGAGTTCATGGTGCTATTGACCAATATCTCGCTGGAGCGCGCCCGCCAGACGGCGGAAAACATTCGTCAGAAAGTCTACGATCTTAAAATCCCGCATATGTTTAACCTCAGCGTTGCCACAAACGTCACGATCAGTATTGGCATTGCCATTTTTGAGGACGAAGACATTGAAGGCGCGCTGGAGAAAGCGGATAAAGCGCTGTACGAAGCCAAGCATATGGGGCGCAACAGCATTCTGCTAAGCGATGACTTGCAGACGGCCTGAAAACAGAGCCCTGAGCCGACAAAAGGCTTGCGATCGGTAATATCTATAGTTAGGATTGGCAATCATTATCATTTAGATTTCTATCCATACTATGGCAACACATACCGCACAGGCTGTTGACTCTATCCTCTGGCGAGCTCCACTCTCCTCGGGCAGCGTGACGCTTGCGGATGCCATTCGGGATAAAATTGCTGACACCCGCGCCCACCTGCTGGATTTTATCAAGCTTGATGAAGCCCATCCGCACCATGCGATGACGCTGGCGCAGTGGAAACGCCCTTCAGAACGTCAGTCGCTGCTGGCGGCCTATTCCGACCATATTTACCGTAACCAGCCAACCCTTCAGCGGGAAAAGAAACCGCTGCTCTCCCTTTGGGCGCAATGGTATATCGGCCTGATGGTGCCTCCTCTTATGGTGGCTTTGCTGACGCAGGACACCATGATCGACCTCTCTCCGGAGTATATCCACGTTGAGTTCCATGAAACCGGCCGGGCGGCCTGTTTCTGGATCGATGTTATCGAAGACCGGAATGCAAGGCACCTGACCGCTCAGGCGCGCATGGAGAAGCTCGTGACTCAGGCGCTGATCCCCGTCGTGGATGCGCTGGAGGAGACCGGGGAGATAAACGGGAAACTTATCTGGAGCAATACCGGCTATTTGATTCACTGGTATTTAACGGAGATGAAACCGCTCCTCGGCGACGAAATGGTGGAGGCTCTTCGCCAGTCCTGCTTCTTTACCAGGCAGTTGGCAGACGGCCGCGATAATCCGCTTTTCCGCACCGTGGTACCGCGAGATGGGCTGCTGGTACGCCGAACCTGCTGCCAGCGCTATCGCCTGCCGGACGTGCAGCAGTGCGGGGACTGTACCCTTAAGTAACGATGTCGTGTGCCGGGTGCGGCTTTACCTTACCCGGCACAAACGCCTCATGCTACCTGCTGATTTTCCTCTTCAGCATTCCGCTGCGCTTCTTCCGCCTCCTGCTCCAGCAGCTGCTTCTCGTACACCTTAAAGAACGGGAAGTAGATGATGGCTGAAACGCAGGCCAGCACGATGACCAGTATGGCGGCTCGGAAATCCCAGCCTAATGCCCACGCCGCCCCGACCGGCGCTGGCGCCGTCCACGGGACAACGGAAATCACGCGGCCAATCAGATCAAACTTCATGGCTGACCATGCCAGCACGGCGTTCACCATCGGTGCCAGCAGGAACGGTATGAAGAACACCGGGTTCATGACAATCGGCGTACCAAAGATGACGGGCTCATTGATGTTAAAGAAGCTTGGCACCACGCTTAAGCGGCCAATCGAGCGCAAATGGGCCGAGCGGCTGCGCAGATAGCAGATTACCAGTCCCATCGTTGCCCCCGAGCCGCCGATAACGATAAAGAACGTCCAGAATGCTTCCATAAAGATATGCGGCAGCGGCAGGCTGGAAGCCAGCGCGGTCTGGTTTGCACCCAGGTTAGTTAGCCAGAACATCTGCAGCATGCCGGAGACAATCGCGGCGCCGTGAATGCCTGCAAACCAGAGCAGATGGCCAATCAGCACCGCCAGCAGGATTGCAGGCAGCGAGTCAGCCGCCGAAACCAGAGGCTTGAAGATAGACATGATCGCCTGAGGGATCAGCATGTCGAACTGCGACTGAATCAACAGGCTCAGCGGATAAAGCGTCAGCACTACCACCAGCACCGGGATAAGCAGATCAAAGGAGTTTTTGATCATCGGCGGCACCTGGTCGGGCAGGCGAATGCCAATATTATGCGCCTTCAGGAAACGCATCATCTCAACGCAGTAAACGGCCACCAGAATCGCGGTGAAGATGCCGGTCCCGCCAAGGCTATCAACAGGCAGGCTTCCTTTGGTTTTCGGCGCGGCCACCAGCAGAAATGCCATCAGCGACAGCATCGCACACATAAATGGATCGAGCTGGTGAGTCTTTACGTAGTGTTTGCCCAGGTTGTACGCAATCGCGGCACAGATATAGATAGACATGATGCCCATCGTCATATCAAACGGCGTAAGAATTTGGCCCTCAAACTGCTTTGCCATATCCAGCCAGGCGCGGGCAAAGCCCCAGGTGGTATCCGGCGAAAATGGCGGATAGGCAAACACCAGCAGGAAGGATCCAACAATCATAAACGGCATGGCGGAAATAAAGCCGTCACGAATCGCCATAACGTGACGCTGGGAGGAGATCCGCCCGGCAATTGGGCTAACGTAATTCTCAACAAAGCGGAATATCAGATTAAACGCAGCATGGTTGGCAGACATAGCGGCTCTCCTGTCAGACGTTCATTTGGGGCGCATCTACGCCACGCGTTGTGCCATCAATCAGCTTCACAACCTGACTGGTTCGTACACCAGCGGAACTGCTTAAACGGAATGGTTTCATAATTGGCTCTTATTATTGGATACAGGGAACGTTACGTACTCAGTATTCATCTCTGAATCACGTACTGCAACCGGTTACTGTAACCGGTTTCTGTGAATGTGAAGGCGATCCAGAAATCAGGCCTGTGGGATATTTGTTACTGAAGAGATATTTACAGAGCATAATTTCTTATGACAGATTACGCAGGATATTTGTCAGGAGGAAACAATGAGTTTGCAGTCAGTACGGCAGTTTTTTGCCGACCACGCTCCGGATATTGAAGTCATTGAGCTCAGCCAAAGTACTGCGACCGTTGCCCTGGCCGCAGCCGCACACCGTGTCGAGCCGGGCCAAATTGCCAAAACCCTTTCGCTGAAGGTAAAGAATGAAGTGATTCTTGTGGTAGCGAAAGGTGACGCGCGTCTGGATAACAAAAAGCTGAAGGACACGTTTGGCGCGAAAGCCCGCATGCTCAGCAGCGATGAGGTCGTCACGATTACGGGGCACCCCGTCGGCGGCGTGTGCCCTTTCGGGCTGGAAACCCCGCTTTCGGTCTTTTGTGATGTGTCGTTAAAGCAGTATCCCGAAGTGCTGCCCGCAGCCGGTGCCGTTCATAGCGCCGTGCGTATTTCCCCGGAAAGAATGGCAGAGCTGACCTCTGCAAAATGGGTGGACGTCTGCAGTTGAATGACAGCGCCAGTGACGAGCTGGCGCTGTAAATGACTAGGCGGAAAATACTGGAACGTTTAATAACGAGCGATGCGTCTCTCTTACGGGCAGATGCGTAAGAATATCAGCAGCATCAAGAAGCCCCACATCAGAGTTAACCCCAAGCTTTACCATCGCGTTAAATTTATGTGCCCGAATGGTCTTGATATTGCGTTCAAGCTGTACCGCGATCTCTGGGATCGAATAGCCGCATGACATATACCGCAGAATCGCGCGCTCGGTCGGGCTGAGCATCCGATTCTGGCTAACGTACCAGTGGTTAATCATGTTGTCATTCACCCGGCGCGTTTCGCTGAGTAATGTCACCAGTCCATCGAGAAGATGCTCAAGCGGCGCCGATTTGCTAATGATGCCGTGCAGGCGAGAAGGTGACAGGTGGCTTATCAGCTTCGCTTCCATCTCATCCGACGCCAGCACAATCCGCTGAATGTGATTATGCGAAAAGGCAAGATCGCGCAAATAGGCCAGGCAGTTACGCCGCTCTTCCCGTTCATCGGACAATGAATAGACCAATGAGAAAAACGGCGTATGGGATAAGGCACTTTTAAACCCTTCAAACCTGCTGAATACATGTACCTGGTAATTATCGAGCGGAGATCGGGCAAAAAGATGTTCCAGCCCGACGGCACTCATTGCGCAATTTTCAATGACGGCGATATGTCTTGCTGCTGTGGTTTTTTCCATTCCTCAAACTCTCCATAGGCCGACATTAAACTCAGCTCTCGCATTCCCTGTGTACTGCTGATCCAGGCGTACATATCGGCATTACTTCGCAGAGATAACCGACGCATCGCACTGTTTTTCTGAGCACTGATCGTTTTGTTGCTCTTTTTCAGCAGCGTGGCGATTTGATTAATACCCCATCCTTTTCCCAGCAGACGTAAGACCTTGCGTTCGGAGTGCGTTAGCGCAACGAAACTCTCTTGCTCCTCTTCTAAAGCAGGTGTTTCCGGCATTAATAACGTCTGGCTAATCCGTTCCGCGCGTTCACTGCCGGCCCGAATCGCTTTTACCACGCCTTCAATAGGCTCCATATCTGAAAGCAGCGTGCTTTCAGGACGCATGAGAAGTTCCACGGCGAGGGGATAAAGTGGGCGAGAAACTAAAAATATCCAGTGAATATCCCTGTACTGATTCAGCAAGCCGTAATAATGCTCGAGCGTTCCCCGAGGGTTCCGGTAATCGCCCGAAATATCCGCAATAATTACCGAAGCGCGACGTAATTGAAGCAGCGTCAATTCCTGTAATGAACGACAATAGGTCAGTTCATATTCAGGAAAATGATGCGTCATTACGCCACCAAGCCCGCTTTGCATCACTGGTACCTTACTGATTACTACTCCGTGTTTACCATTCAATGGCAACATAGGCCCTCCATGTCCTTTTATCGTTTACGTAATAACCTTAAAACTCAACAAAGTATGATATTTTTCATCCATGAGCGAAAAAATAGGCAAACCTAATAAATTAAAATTCGCCCAAAACAGGGCTAATATCGCACAAATAACAATTAAATTTAATTAAAGTGGCATTAGAAGAATGAAAAATTAAAATTAGCAAAACTTAATTTATTATTATTATATTTCCATCATAAACATAACTATTACATATACCCCCCCGCGCGGCCGTCTTGCCTCATCGCTGTTTGCACAATTCTTGATCTGACCCAGAGTAAGAGGCACCACACTTTGTGCTAAAAGTAAGCAATTCGGGCCGCAAGGCTGCTCACTTTCTTATCGTCAGGGAGATCCATGCTGGAAGAACGGTCACGGCAACGTGCAACAACGCGGCTATGTATTCAGTGCGGGCTTTATTTATTACAGCACGGGGCAGAAAGCGCGCTGGTTGAGGAGCTCTCCACGCGCCTCGGTCTGGCGCTGGGAATGGACAGCGTAGAAAGCGCCATCTCATCAAATGCCATTGTGCTCACCACCATTAAAGACGGGCAGTGCCTGACCTCTACCCGCAAGAACCACGATCGCGGCATTAATATGCACGTTGTGACGGAGGTTCAGCATATCGTTATCCTGGCAGAACATAAGCTGCTAGACCTAAAAGGGGTCGAGAAACGGTTCAACCAAATCAAGCCGTTACGCTACCCGCGCTGGCTGGTTGTTATCATGGTGGGCCTGTCGTGCGCCTGTTTTTGCAAACTCAACGACGGCGGGTGGGACGGCGCGGCCATTACGTTTTTCGCCAGCAGCATTGCGATGTACGTGCGCCAGCTGCTAACCCACAGGCAAATGCATCCTCAAATCAACTTTTGCATCACCGCCTTTGTGGCAACAACGGTGTCGGGATTACTGCTGCGTGTCCCCACGTTCGTCAACACGCCCACTATCGCCATGGCCGCCAGCGTGCTGCTGCTGGTGCCGGGCTTTCCATTAATTAATGCCGTCGCCGATATGTTTAAAGGGCACATCAACACCGGCCTCGCGCGCTGGGCCATCGCGAGTCTATTAACGCTCGCGACCTGCATCGGGGTGGTGATGGCGATGACGCTGTGGGGGTTACGCGGATGGGCATAATGGAATTTTTACTCGCACTGATTCAGGACATGCTGCTTGCCGCCATTCCCGCCGTCGGTTTCGCCATGGTGTTTAACGTACCGCAGCGCGCGCTGCCCTGGTGTGCGCTGCTGGGGGCCATTGGCCACGGTTCGCGCATGGTGATGATGACGGCAGGTTTTAATATTGAATGGTCAACCTTTATGGCGTCGATGCTGGTGGGGAGCATTGGTATTCAGTGGTCACGCTGGTATCTGGCGCACCCTAAGGTCTTCACTGTCGCCGCGGTGATCCCCATGTTCCCGGGCATTTCAGCCTACACGGCGATGATTTCAGCGGTAAAAATCAGCCACTTTGGCTATAGCGAACCGCAGATGATTCTGTTGCTCAGTAATTTCCTGAAGGCGTCTTCTATTGTCGGGGCCCTGTCCATCGGCCTTTCGATTCCCGGCCTGTGGCTGTATCGTAAGCGCCCGCGCGTTTGAGATTTGTGTTCTCATGCAGCCATGGTAATAATCCCTGACTCCGTTTGGTGATGAAAAGGAAAGGATGTGGCTCCTCCTGACAGTGAACATCTCGACAATAATGAAAGCATCAGCCTGAAGGATAAAATTTTTCAGAGCGCCATTACCCTGTTTGCCGAGTACGGGCTAAACGGCGCGCGCATGGAGCAAATCGCCGAGAAGGCAGGCACGACAAAACGCATGGTGGTGTATCATTTCAAGAACAAAGAAAATCTGTACCTTCTGGTGCTTGAGCACGTTTATACCCAGATTCGCGCCAGCGAAAAACAGCTGAGTCTTGCCGGCATGCCGCCCGTGGAAGCGCTGGTGCAGCTTGTTGAAACCACCTTTGACTACCATGCCGATCATCCGGACTACATTCGCATCATCTGTATGGAGAACATGCAGCGCGGCCGCTTTATGCAGCAGTCTAGCTACCTGCGCCAGGTTAACCGCAGCGCGCTGGAGCTTCTGGAAGACCTCCTGCGTCGCGGCAAAGCGAAGCAGCTCTTCAACGATACGGTAGATGCCCGCGATCTACACAGGCTCATCAGCAGCTTCAGCTTCCACTACGTCGCAAACAGCTACACCTTTACCCTGCTGTTTGAAGAGGGGGCTAACGAAGCGGCTCAGCGCGAACACTACCGTAAAATGGCGGTACAGGTTGCCCTACGCTACACCTGCCCATAAAATCGCTTGCAATTATATCGCGCACTATCTATATTCATTTCATGAACGCAAAAACGAACTCTCCTGCCGAAGCGCTTATGCTGGATAACCAGCTCTGTTTTGCCCTTTACTCGGCAAATCTGGCGCTTAATAAGCTGTACCGGCGATTGCTGGCACCGCTTAACCTGACCTACCCGCAGTATCTGGTCATGCTGGTGCTGTGGGAGAAGGATGACGTAACGGTATCCGACATCGGTGAGCGGTTGTTCCTGGACTCTGCCACGCTGACGCCGCTGCTCAAGCGCCTGGAAAGCGCCGGGCTTATCACCCGCCAGCGCTCCCGACGGGACGAGCGCCAGGTCGCCGTTACGCTGAGTGACGCAGGACGTCAGCTGCAGCAGCAGGCCGCCGACATTCCGCATGCCGTCGGGTGCGCAGCGAAGTGTGATTCCGACACCCTGCTGGCGCTCAAGCAGCAGCTTGAGTTTTTGCGACAACAGCTACAGCGGGCGTAGGGCTATACTTTACGCGTCTTTATTTACCCACATAAATCGCACGCTATTTAATAGCGCACTTCAAATAAAATGAGGAACCTGCCATGTCTTTAGAAAAAGTTGTCTATACAGCCAAAGCAAAAGCAACCGGTGGCCGCGACGGCCGCGCAACCTCTTCCGATGGCGTACTGGACGTGAAGCTGGGCGTGCCAAAAGAGATGGGCGGCATGGGCGGCGAAGTGACCAACCCGGAGCAGCTGTTCGCCGCGGGCTACTCGGCCTGCTTCCTGGGCGCGATGAAGTTCGTTGCCGCCCGCGATAAATTCGCCCTGCCTAAAGAAGCATTTATCGAAGGCGAAGTGGGTATCGGCCCGCTGCCTACCGGTTTTGGTATTGAAGCCAAACTGAACATCCACGTCGAGGGCATGGACCCTGCTGAAGCGAAAAAACTGGTCGATGCGGCCCACATCGTGTGCCCTTACTCCAACGCCACGCGCGGCAACATCGACGTGACGCTGAACATTATCGCCTAGTCGCGTTCACTATCCTCTCCGTCCCGGAGAGGATATCATCCCTCTCCTTCCCTCCCCCTCCTTGTGCTACCATAAGCCCCAATCACGCCCGTAGTAACCCAGTTGAGAAAGTGTTATGTCCTCCAGAATCCTGACCTCCAGCATCGCTGGCATTGATGCCTTTATGCGCGATCCGCGCGGTATGCTGACGCATGCCGAAAAAGGCACGCTTGCGGTTTTTGCCGATAACGCTCCGGCGTTCTATGCAATCACGCCGGAACGTCTGGCACAGCTACTGGAAACCGAAGCGCGACTGTCTCGCCCGCCGAGCGACGTAAGCCTGGACACGCAATTTTTCGAAGAGCCGGCGAGCGGGCCGGTGGCCGTTCCCATGGGCAAGTTTGCCATGTATGCGGGCTGGCAGCCGGATGCAGACTTCCTGCGGCTGGCCGCACTGTGGGGCATCGCGCTTTCACAGCCCGTCACCCCGGAAGAGCTTGCCGCATTTACCGCGTACTGGCAGGCGGAAGGGAAAGTGTTCCATCATATACAGTGGCAGCAAAAGCTCGCGCGCAGCATTCAAATCAACCGCGCCAGCAATAATGGCCAGCCTAAGCGGGATATCAACGCTTTTTCAGAACCGGATAAACAGATCCCTAACGGATTCCGAGGTGCTAAATGAAAAATGTCGGCGACCTGATGAAACGTCTGCAGAAGATGATGCCCGCCAACGTCAAGCCCGCGTTTACCACGGGTGAAGAGCTGCTGGCCTGGCAAAAGGAACAGGGTGAAATCCGCGCGGCGGCGCTCGCCCGGGAAAACCGCGCCATGAAAATGCAGCGCACCTTCAACCGCTCGGGCATCCGCCCGCTGCACCAGAACTGCTCGTTTGATAACTACAAGGTAGAAACCACCGGGCAGATGAACGCTCTCGCCGCCGCGCGCCAGTATGTGGACGAGTTCGACGGCAACATCGCCAGCTTTATCTTTAGCGGCAAGCCCGGCACCGGGAAAAACCATCTGGCGGCCGCCATCTGCAACGAGCTCTTGCTGCGCGGAAAGTCGGTGCTGATTATCACCGTTGCCGACATCATGTCCGCCATGAAAGACACGTTCAGCAACCGTGAAACCAGCGAAGAACAGCTGCTCAACGACCTGAGCAACGTGGATTTATTGGTCATCGATGAAATTGGCGTGCAAACCGAATCGCGCTATGAAAAGGTGATCATCAACCAGATTGTCGACCGCCGCTCCTCCTCAAAACGCCCAACGGGCATGCTGACCAACCATAATATTGACGAGATGACCCGCCTGCTCGGCGAGCGCGTCATGGACCGCATGAAGCTCGGCAACAGCCTGTACGTCATCTTCGACTGGGAAAGCTATCGCAGCCGCGTCACCGGCAAAGAGTATTAGGATTTTTGCTATGAATGTGCGTCGAACCCTGGCGTTATACTGGTTCGACTTCCGGCCCAAAACGGACCTATTTTGAGTAAGCCACGATGAAAAAACAGATTCTCTTCAGCACACTTTTTAGCGTTCTGCTGGTTGCAGGCACGGCGCAGGCGGCATCCTGGCAGGATTCTTTGACCAGCGCCGCGAATGAACTCACTAAAGACAGCGGCAAAAGCCAGGGCGGACTGTCCGCGTCTTCGCTGACCGGCCTGCTCGGCAACAGCTCGCAAAGCCTGAGCGCGGGCACCATGAACAACGCGGCCGGGATTCTGGAATACTGCGCGAAGCAAAAGCTGGCGTCCGTTACCGACGCGCAAAACGTGAAAAATCAGGTGCTCGGCAAGCTGGGCCTGGACACCCAGGAGCAGAAGCAAGACACCAACTACATGGACGGGATTCAGGGCCTGCTCAACGCGAAAAACGGCCAGCAGCTCAACCTGGACACCCTCGGCAACTCGTCTCTGGGTAAACAGGTGAAAACCAAAGCCTGCGATCTGGTGTTAAAACAGGGCGTTAATTTCCTCTCCTGATCGCCCCCCATTTTCTGCCACAACATGCCGTGTTTATTGCATTAGCATTACAACGCGGCGTGAAATGAGCGTTTCCCCCCATAAGCCCTCTCTCAGCGTCCTCATGCCTGGATGCGACCGCCGTCAAATAAACGATTTTCTAAACCAAATCCTAACCACAGCACACTTTTGTGACACTAAAATTGCAGCTTAACGACATCGCGATTACATTGTATCACCCAAAAAATAAACGCTTAGCCAGCAAAGCAACTGGCGTCATGAGGATATGCTGTTGTCAGAGTTAATGTCCCTTGTCCTTTTTATGGCTTCCATCGGCATTTACGCCTGGAAAGCTGGCCGCAACACCTGGTGGTTTATCGCCACGCTGGTCGTTCTCGGCATTTTTATTGTTTTAAACATTACCTTATATGCCAGCGATTACTTCACCGGTGACGGTATTAACGATGCCGTCCTCTATACCCTGACGAACAGCCTGACGGGCGCAGGAGTTGGTAAGTACATACTTCCAGGCTTAGGCCTGGTTGTTGCGCTGGTAGCCATCTTCGGCTCACTGGCCTGGGTGCTGCGCCGTCGTCGACACCATCCCTATCATTTCGGCTACAGCGTGCTGGCGCTTATTCTGGCGCTGGCGTCAGTGGATGCCAGCCCGGCATTTCACCAAATTACGGAACTGGTGAAATCCCAGTCCCGCGATGGCGATCCGGATTTTGTCGCCTACTACAAAGAGCCGTCGAAAAAGATTGCCGAGCCTAAGCTCAACCTCGTCTATATCTACGGGGAAAGCCTGGAACGTACCTATTTTGATAACGACGCCTTCCCCAACCTGACGCCCGAACTTGGCGCGCTAAAAAACGAAGGCCTCGACTTTAGCCACACCGTGCAGCTGCCCGGCACGGATTATACTATCGCCGGTATGGTCGTCTCCCAGTGCGGCATCCCGCTCTTTGCGCCGTTTGAAGGGAACGCCTCGGCGTCGATGTCGAGCTTCTTCCCGCAGAATATTTGTCTGGGCGATATCCTAAAAAACTCCGGTTACGAAAACTACTTTATGCAGGGCGCGAACCTGCGCTTCGCCGGAAAAGACGTGTTCCTGAAATCCCACGGGTTTGACCATCTGTATGGTTCGGAAGAGCTAAAGACCACGGTCGCCGATCCTGCCTACCGCAACGACTGGGGCTTTTACGACGACACGGTGCTGGACGAAACCTGGAAGAAATTTGAGGAACTCTCCCGCGCGGGCAAACGCTTCTCGCTCTTTGCCCTGACCGTGGATACCCACCATCCGGACGGCTTTGTCTCGCGCACCTGCCAGCGCAAAAGCTACGACGTGAACGGTAAAAGCAATAAATCGTTCAGCGCCGTCGCCTGTAGCCAGGAGCATATCGCGGCGCTGGTCGAGAAAATCAAAGCCTCGCCGTACTTTAAAAATACGGTCATCGTCGTCTCTTCCGACCACCTGGCAATGAAAAACAGCGCATGGGACGATCTCAACAAGCTCGATCGCAGCAATCTGTTCTTCGTCCTTCGCGGCGACAAACCTCAGCAGGAGGTCATCGCCACCAAGCGCAACTCCATGGATAACGGCGCCACCGTGCTGGATATTCTGGGGGGCGATAACTTTATCGGCCTGGGGCGCAGCACGCTGTCGGGGCAGTCGCTGTCGGAAGTGTTCCTCAACATGAAGGAAAAAATCCTCGCGTGGAAGCCGGATATCATCCGCCTGTGGAACTTCCCGAAGGAGATGAAAGATTTCACGATAGATCGGGATAAAAGCATGATTGCCTTCTCCGGCAGCCACTTCCGCCTGCCGCTGCTGCTGCGCGTTTCTGACAAGCGCGTCGAGCCGCTGCCGGAAAGTGAATACTCCGCGCCGCTGCGCTTCCAGCTCGCTGATTTTGCCCCGCGCGATAATTTCGTCTGGGTCGACAGATGCTACAAGATGGGTCAGCTCTGGTCGCAGCCGCTGTCGCTTTCAACCGACTGGTGCGTTTCTCAGGGCCAGCTCGGGGGCGAACAAACCGTTCAGCACGTTGATAAGCCGCAGTGGAAAGGCAAAACCGCGTTCAGAGATACGGTCGTTGATACCGCCCGCTATCAGCGCAACGTGGATATGCTGAAAATTGTCGACAACGATATTCGCTATAAGGCGGACAGCTTTATCTTTAACGTGGCCGGCGCGCCGGAAGAGGTGAAGCAGTTCAGCGGGATCTCGCGCCCGGAATCCTGGGGGCGTTGGTCTAACGCCCAGCTGGGGGACGAGGTGAAAATTGAGTACGCGCAGACTCTGCCGGAAAAATTCGATCTGGTGATTACGGCTAAGGCGTTTGGGCCTAATGCCAGCCAGCCTATTCCCGTGCGCGTTGGTGATAAAGAACAAACCCTGACGCTCGGACACGACGTCAGCACCACGACGCTGCGCTTCGACAATCCCTCCCGAAGCAATACCGTTGTCATCGTTCCGCCGCAGCCGCAGTCGACGAACGAAGGGAATATTCTCGGCCATTCTCCGCGCAAGCTGGGGATTGGCATGGTCGAAATCAAAATCGTCAGTGCACAAGGTTAACGCGCCCGTGCCCGGCATTCTGCCGGGCACTTATGAAAATATATAATCCTATATAACAATTATAAATTAGATAAAAACACTTTATATTTCCCGATTTAATTTATAAATATCCCGCAAAAAGATAAATAAATAACATGTGCTGCTCTATGAATCATAACGGAGCATTACGCACTTTTATCATGCTTACCGGCTATAAGTTCGAATCCATCCGGGCACTTCGCAGCGAAAATGTGATTGCCTGGGAGGTATTGTCCACGGCAAATCCCCACGTCGATCTCGAAGATTACTTTGGCTCGATGTCCTTGGCGCAGCGTAAGGCGCACTTCTTTGCGCAGCTTCGTCATGCCATGTTTTGCGAGGCGGGAGAAAAGTATTATCTCAACGCAACATCGGATTTGCTGCTGGAAACGGACTTCCTCGACAGGATAAAAGAAGAAACGCCGTACCCGGAAAGGCTTGCGATCGAGGTCACCGATCTCCATGCGCTGGTACAGCTCAACGATGCGCAAAGCCTAACCCTGCGGATATGCATCGCAACGCTCCATCAGTGGGGGATCGAAGCGTGGGCTGACGATGTCTGCGAAGACATTCTTCCCAACCTTCTGACCAGCCAGATCCGCTTCTGCGGCATCAAAATTGACAAACACACCTTCTGGAGCGGACGCACCGAGCAGGCGAAGTTCCTGCATCTCACTCGCCAGTGCAAGCGCGTCGCCAGCAAGGTGCTGATAGAAGGCATCGAAACCGTGGGTGATTTCGAGCTGGCCCGTGCCAGCGTGGCTGACTACGGCCAGGGCTATCTGTGGGACAAAACATGACGCCATTCATTCCCAACGCTGGCTATCAGGTCATTATTCTAAGCGACAATGCTTTTTTATGGCTTGGCCTACATTCGATGATTTCAGCGGCGGTCACTCCCCGTCCGGAGATGTACTGGATCGATGACGTTACGCCTAAAGGGCTTCTGCGCCTACAGGAACGGCTGCTTAATACCCACCTCGGACAGAACTGGCTGGTATTTACGGACGCCGCGCGAGTCTGCGACGTTAACGCCTGCCTGCGCAACGCGCGGGTCAGAGTGGTCGCGGATAACCTATCTCTTGCGCAGCTGAGCCACAGTTTTAGCGACAAGACATTCGCTTTCGCAAACGCCGCCACGCTCTCGGATCAGGAGATGCGGGTATGCATGCTGTTGCATAAAGGATTCACTCCGGTCCGCATTGCAAAAATCCTGAAAAAATCACCTAAAACGATCTACACCCACAAGCGTAACGCGATGAACAAATTTTGCTGTCGCAGCATGGCGGATTTTCATCGAAAACTTTGCCTGCTGGACGCTTGGTCATTCTCTTTGTAATTGCACTGTTACTCATGTCAGGAAATAAGATCATGAAAATTATCACTACTGCTGTATGTTGTTCCGCTCTCCTGCTTCCTGCGGCCGCGATCGCCGCAGACAATACCGCAAGCGCGACGATGCACGTCTCGCTTGAGGTGGTGAAGTCCTGCACTCTCAAAGCCAACGACCTCAATTTCGCGAGCCACGGCTCGGATGAATCGGGCGAAATTCAGGCCAGCACGCAGGTCGATATTGTCTGTACCAACGGTACCCCGTTCACTCTCTCCGCCATCAGTAACGACAGCAGCGAGAACGGCACCTTCTGGCTGAAGCCGGAAAACGGCGAAACGGGCGCCCAGAAGATCGCCTGGAAACTCTTTGCTGACGAGGGCAAGCAGACGCAAATCACCAGCACCGATGGGCTAACCGACACCGGCAACGGTCAGCAGCAGAAAGAGACGCTCTATGGCGTGATTGACGCGGGTGCCCTGACGACTGCACAGGCAGGCGCCTACAGCGACGACATCACCTTAAACCTGGTGTACTGATCGTGCGTCGTTATTTTCCCTGCCTCATTCTGTGGATCCTGACGCTGGCGCTGCTGTCACGCTACGCGCTGGCCGCCACGCTGCAGGTGGCCCCCGTCACGCTTGGTATGCAAAGCGATCAAAGAGCGGCAGCGGTCACCCTCACCAACAGCGGAAAAACGGCCATTCATGCACAGTTACGGGTATACGAATGGACACAGAAAAACGGTCAGGATGTCCTGGTCGCCACCGATAAGGTCGTCAGCAGCCCGGCGATGACCGCGCTGGCGCCGGGCCAGCAACAGCTGGTCCGCATTATCGTCATGCAGCCAGACATCCGTGAACAAGAGCAAAGCTACCGGCTGGTCATTGATGAGCTGCCGGATAGCCCTTCCCATTCGGCCAATCCCAACGGCGTGCACTTCCTGCTGCGCTATTCGATTCCGGTGTTTATTGCCGGTGCCCAGAATAGCCCCGCCGGTCGCGATGCCCTGAGCTGTGAACAGGCAGACAGCCCGGCGGTTATCCGATGCTATAACGCCGGAAAAAGCCATATTCGCCTAAGCCATCTTGAGGCCCTGACGGCCAGTGGGCAGGTTGCGGGATCGGTTAAAGGCCTGGCGGGCTATGTACTGCCCGGACAGACCGCTCTGGTGAAACTTAAGCAAGCACCACACCATACGCTCAGCGCGTTACGCGTCTACCTCAACGATGATCTCCATGCCAGCCAGATACCCCTGCGCCCTCTCGCTTATCGCGCTCCTGCTTTGGCTACCGTTGATGCTGTCAGCCCGCGCTGATGGTGCCGCCGACACCGTGCAATGGCTGGCCATCACCGTTAATCGCGCCCCGCGGGGCGATCTATGGGCCTGCCGGGTGGTGGAAGATACGCTGTGGATTAGCGACAGCGACGTCAAAAAACTGGGGCTCCGCGCCCCAGATAACCACGGCGGATGGGTTGAACTGACGGCCCTGCCGGGCCTGAAGGTTGATATTGACCTGCTTGCCCAGCAGGTGTCGATTACGGCCGAGGCAAAGGCGCTCGAGGGGCAGCAGCATCTGACGCTCGAAAAATCGCCCCAGCAATACGCCTATCCCGAAGCCCAGCCCATCAGCGCATTTACGCTCGGCTACGCTCTCTACGCCAGCAATGCTCAGGGAAAGCGCCAGCTGAATGCCCAGACCCAGTGGACCGCGTCCGGGGTGCTGCCCGGGACGCTTAGCAGCAGCTTTTCAAGCCATGCCGGAGAGGAAAACAGCGCCGCCCGGCCCACCCATACGCGTCTTGAATCCCGCTGGCAGTGGGACAACACCGATTCGCTGACCACCCTGGCGCTGGGAGACAGCATCACCACGGGCACGCGCTGGAGTCGGCAGGTCCGCTTTGGGGGCCTGCACTGGGCGCGTAATTTCGAACTCGATCCCCATCTCAACACCGAACCGCGTAGCCGCTACAGCGACACGGCGGTCCTGCCTTCAACGGTCGATCTTTACATTGACGGGCTCAGGGAGAGCAGCCAGCGCGTCACGCCGGGGGCGTTTACGCTGGATGCTCTACCCACCTTCACCGGAAGCGGACAGGCGCAGCTGGTCATTACCGATATCAACGGCCAGCGTCGTACCGTACAGCTTGATGTATACGGGGCTCCGGGAATGCTGGCCGAAGGGCTTAGCAGCGGCTCTCTGGACATCGGCTGGATGCGGCAAAACTACGCCCAGCGCTCCGACGACTACGCCGCGTCGCCGATGCTCGACGCCGGCTGGCGCTATGGGGTCAACAACCAGCTGACGCTGGCGCTACATACGGAGCAGCAGCATAAACTGCGCAATATCGGAACGGGGATTGACTGGCTGATATCCCCAAACGCCGGCATTGTCAGCCAACACGTCGCGGTGAGCGACAGCCCATACGGTCAGGGGACACAGTGGGGTCTTGGCTGGCAATGGAACGGCGGCGGGACGAGCATCTCTGCCAGCACCGTGCGTACCAATCCTGCGTTCGCCGATAATGCCCGCATGAGCGGTGCCGTGCCCGTCAGGCGCAGCGATAGCGTGTGGTTAAGCCATTCATTCTCACACCTGGGTACGCCAGGCCTGGGCTGGGTGGAACAAGACATACAGGGCAATAAACAACGCTATTTCAACGCCTCCTGGTCCGTTACCCTACCGGCGCATATTTCCGCCACGCTGAGCTATACCCGCGCGTTTACGGACTCGTCGAGCAACGTTCAGCTTTTGCTCTCGGTCCCTCTTGGGCGCCAGAACACCCTCTCACTCCAGGCAAACCAGGATTCGCCGCGAATGGACTATCGCCACCAGCCAGACGACCAGACAGGCGGCTGGTCGTGGCAACTTGGGCAAAACGTTGGCGAACGCCGGGAAACGTATGGTGACGTGGGCTATCTGAGCCACGCCGGAGAGTGGCATGTTGGGCTGGAGAAAAGCGCAAACGCGAGCAATCAGTACGCCTCTGCCGAAGGCAGCCTGACGCTGCTGGATCACAGCCTGCACCCCCTGCGCTACAGCGAGCAGGGCTTAGCGCTGGTCTCAACGCGCGGTATCGGGCACGTGCCGGTGATGCTGGAAAATCGCCCGGCAGGCGAAACCGATGAGGACGGTTATATCCTACTGACCGACCTGCCGCGCTACCACAACAGCAAAGTCAGCATTAACCCGCTTGACCTGCCTGCCGATGTCATCGCCCCCGTCACCGACATGTATGCCAGGCCGGGTAACAGCAGCGCGGTAAAAGTCGATTTCAACGTCCATCACGCCGTGACGGTTCAGGCCAGGCTGGTCGACAGCCGCGGCACGCCGCTCCCGCTGGGCAGCATCGTTTCAACGCCACACGGCAGCACCATCGTGGGACGCGATGGGTTTATCTGGCTTGAAGACCCACCCCTGCCGGGTCAACTGGTGGTGAAAACCGGTGAGGGAGAGTGCCGGGTCACGCTTCCCGCGCCGCGTACCGCGTCATCCATACAGAATATCGGAGAACAACTGTGTCATTAAGAGTGCCGTTATTATTGCTGATCGTCCTGTCCATTAAGGTGATGGCCGCAGAGTGCTGGATAACCTCCACGCCCGCCATTAACTTTGGCAACGTCGTTGCGGGCAATACCACCTCCGTCAACACCGAGGTAAAATTTAGCTGTCAGGCGGATAATCTCGGGGCGACAGAGTACATCAACGTTTGCCTCAGCAGCATCGACGCCCCGCCCTTTCAGATGATCTCGCCGGGGGACCAGGAGGGGAAACAGTACACCCTTCTCTTCCGCCTGCTTAACGGCACAGCGCGCGCTCAGGAGCTGGGGCCAGCCAGCAGCGGGAACCTGATTCAGCAGACCCTGGCCGCGGATAGCAATGCCAACGTCAGCGGCAGCTTTCCGCTTATTGCCACCATACCGTCAGGGCAAAGCCAGCTTCCGGCATACCACTATTACAACTACAACATGAATCTGCGCATCGCCTGGCACAGCGCCATGCGTCAGGATGCGCTGCAAAACTGCTCGGACGGTTCCGCAGAAGGGGAAGAAGTGCAGGGCGGCACCAACGCGCAGGCCGAAATCAGCCAGGGATGCTACATCGAGCGCGTGACGCCGCTTAACTTCGGCACCCTGAGCAGCACCGCTACCCTGCGCCCGACGCGCTCCACCGCCACCCTCACCACGCGCTGCCCAGCCGGAACCGCGTTCACGCTCGCGATGGGAAAAGGCAATCATGCCAGCGGCAATCAGCGGCAGCTGTGCAACGATGAAGGCAAGTGCCTGCGCTACGGCCTCTGGCAGGATGCGGGGACCACCCAACGCTGGGGCGACCAAAGCAGCGGCGATGCGATGCAGGTCATCAACCCCGCAGGCGGCATGCAGAATTATACCGTCTACGGAGAGGTCCCGGCGCAGCCCCTGAGCGGCACGGGGGAATTCAGTGATGATGTGCTAATCACCCTGACTTATTAAACAGCGAAAAATCCCGTCTGGATCAATGTTATCGGTAACAATGACGCTAAAATAGCCAACAGCTCTGCTTCATCAGGCGAAAGGCCTGTTCTTTTATTCGTTATCTCTGTCTGTATTACAACACATTATGAAATACCTGCTTGCTGACGCCCTCGTCTACAATGACGAGGACGGTTCTGTTTCTCTGATTAATGCGCCGGATGAGGATGCGCAGATCCTCACCTGCACGGCCAATACCATCATGAAGCTGCTGGTGCAGCATCATGGGAACGTGGTCGAACGAGAAACGCTTCTTCACGAGGTCTGGGACAGACGCGGGCTGCAGGGGTCGAACAATTCGCTAAACCAGTACGTCAGCATTTTACGCAAATTGCTGGCAAGCCTGCTTCCCGACGTGCTGTTTATCGTCACCGTGCCTAAAACGGGCTTTATGCTCAGCGCAGACGTCACGGTCACCGCGCTGGACGAGCCGCGCCCGGCAGCCGAAACGGCGACATCCGCACGGCGGGTGCGTCCGGACGTGCTGTTCTGCGGTGCGCTCACGCTGGCGGTCGTTGCACTGTGCATCTGGATAGCGGCAATCAAGCCGGCAGGCCAGAAGCGCGAGGTCCATCTGCTGACCCATATTGGCGCCTGTCCGGTCTACACCTTTATGCCGCTGGCGGACGTTTTCCATGAGAGGGCGATTGGGCTGGCGCAGACGCTTCAGCAGGACGGTCATCTTCCGTGCCTAAAAAACTCGATTTTCTACATGCACATTCAGAGAACGCTTTTCTACGGCCACGAAGGGCGGGTGGTGCTCTCCCAATGCTCCCTCACGGAGGGTAAAGCCAGCGCCTGTCGTACGCTTTACTATTACGAGTGGTGATATGAGATACAAAAAAGTTTGGCTAATCCTCATCCTCAACCTGCTGCTGCTGGGCGCCGCGCTGGCGTGGTACTTTCACACGCCTCCGCTGTCGGTGGCCTGCGACGGAAACCTGACCTTTTCCGACCGTCGAGACAGCCATGATTTCACGTTCGACGGCGAGATCATCATGCGGTTTCATCCCGACAAAACGGGATACATCACGCTAAACGGCAGCGTGGTGAATGCGCAGCGCAGCTGGGAGGTCTCCCGCCAGGAGATGTTCAAATGGCGCCACGTAGAGGGCGAACTGTATGAGATTGTGATTCAAAAAGTGGAGCGTTTTAGCCATGACGCTATGCCGCCAGGGGTGTTTGAAAAATACGTCGCGGGCCTGGCGCAGGGCAATAAAAGGCTCCTGACGATAGAGCGCACCCCGGAAGACGCGCTGGTGATCAGCAATTTTTACTCTCCGGTGCTGATCTGCTCGGAGTAACGCTATACTCGCGCCATGAACATCACATTCCGCCCCACCACAGAACATGACGTTGCCTGCCTGCCCGCCATCGAGCGCGCGGCGGGCCAGCGTTTTCGCGACTCTCCTGAACTGGCGTGGCTGGCCGACGGAGACGTCATCTCTGCTGAACAGCATCGCGACTACGCCGAACGGGGGTACAGCTGGCTGGCGCTGGCGAACGACCGTCCCGTTGGGTTTATCCTCACGGAAGCGCACGCTTTGTCGCTGTTTATCGTGGAGCTTTCGGTGCATCTCGACTGGCAGGGACAGGGAATTGGCCGGCAGCTTATCGCCTGCGCGGCGGACCATGCGCGCTCAGCGGGGCTGACGTCGCTCACGCTGACGACGTTTCGTGACGTGCCGTGGAATGCGCCGTTTTACGCGCGGCTGGGGTTTGAATTCGTCACTGCGCTCACGCCTGAGCTGCGTCAGAAAAGGGAAGAAGAGGCCGCGCACGGCTTCGCGTTTGAAACGCGCTGCGCCATGCGCCTGCCTCTTAGTTAGAGCATTTCTCCGAATCGTTGGCCGGGTAAGGCATCGCCGCCCCCGGCACAACGCGCGGGATTAGAAGGTTTCCCAGTTGTCGCCCGCGTCGGCGGTTGCCGCTTTACGCGACATCACCGGAGAGACAACGCTTTTTGCAGCCGCCAGCTCGCGCGCCTTCATCTGCTCCTGCTGAATGCGGAACACCGCAACGGCCTGCGTCAGGCGGCTCGCCTGCTCTTCCAGCGCCGCGGCAGCGGCGGCGGATTCTTCCACCAGCGAGGCGTTTTGCTGGGTTACGCGATCCATCTCGGCCACCGCCAGACCCACCTGGTCGATGCCGCGGCTCTGCTCGTCGGACGCAGAGGCAATTTCGCCCATGATGTCGGTCACGCGGGTTACCGCATTCACGATTTCACCCATCGTTTCACCGGCGCTCTCGACAAGCGTCGAGCCCAGCTCGACGCGGCCCACGGAATCTTCAATCAGGCTCTTAATCTCGCGCGCCGCCTGGGCGCTGCGCTGTGCGAGGTTGCGCACTTCACCGGCCACGACCGCAAAGCCGCGCCCCTGTTCGCCCGCACGCGCCGCTTCTACCGCCGCGTTCAGCGCAAGGATGTTGGTCTGGAAGGCAATGCCGTCAATCACGCTGATAATATCGGCGATCTTCTGGGAACTGCCGGCGATATCGCGCATGGTTTGCACCACGTTATCGACAACCTTACCGCCTTTCTGCGCGGTTTCCGACGCGCTCAGGGCCAGGTTGCTGGCCTGGCGGGCATTCTCGGCGTTCTGCTTCACGGTGGCGGTCAGCTGTTCCATGCTCGCAGCGGTCTCTTCCAGAGAGGCGGCCTGCTGCTCGGTGCGAGAAGAGAGATCGTTGTTGCCCATCGAAATTTCGCTCGCGCCGCTGTAGATGGCGTTCGCTCCGTTACGCACGTCGCCCACGGTGCGCACCAGCTCGCCCTGCATGTGGCGCAGAGAATCGGCCAGCAGGCCCATTTCGTTGCTGCCGTCCACGTCGATGCGCTTCACCAGGTCGCCGCTGGCGATGTGGCGAATGCTGTCGATCAGGCGGTTCAGCGGCGAAATCAGCGCCTGCTTAATGCCCAGCCAGACGGCGATAATCACCACCAGCACGGCAACCAGCACGCTAATCAGCACCCAGATAGCCTGGCTGTAAGAGCTGTTGCTGTCTTCTACCGCCTTCTGGTACAGCGCGTCGTTCTGCTGCAGGTAGCTGACGTACTGTTTCTCAAAACCGTCCTGATAGCTCTGGGTCGGCTGGTCGAAGAAGGCGTTGATTTTGCCCGCGCCCAGCAGCTGGATCAGCTCGGCCAGCGCGCCGTGGTAGATATCGTAGTTGCGCTTAATCTCCAGCGCGGCGGCATCGCTTTGGCGAGGGTCGCGCGGCAGGGCTTCGTAATCCGCCCAGTTTTTCTCCGCCTGCTTAAGGGACGCCGACGCAATCTGCATCAGGTCGGAAACGGTCGCGCCGCTGCCGATATTGCTCTGATCCATCATGTAGCGGATGCCCGCGCGGTTGAGGGTATTACGGGTTTGCAGCAGCGCCACCCAGCTGCCGTTCAGCGTGGATTGTTGCTGGCGAATGGTTTGCAGGACGGTGAAATTCTCTTTGTCATGCTTGAGTGCATTAAAGAAAAGACCACCGGATGTCAGTTGAAGCAGGCCAAAAATGGCCAAAACCAGCAACAAGCTGGTGACAATCTTGATACGATTTAACATGTTTTCACTTTCCATCAGACAGATAACAGAATTTTCGGCCTGGAAGGAGAAAACTTTACGAAAATCGTACTAAAAGTGATGATTAATCCAACTCTTCTGGCTCTGCATTTTGCCGATTCCCCAGCGTAATAAATTCCTCCAGCAGCGCCGTCAGCTGCTGCATTTTCTCCGGCGTGAATTCCGCCTCAATGCGCTGATACGCCTCTTCCACCTGCGCCTGAGCGTGCTCATACAACGTATTGCCCGCTTTGGTCAGCGACACGTACAGCTTGCGCTGGTCGTTCACCGGCTTCAGGCGTAGCACCAGTCCGTCACGCTCCATGCGGGTAAGAATGCCCGTCAGGCTGGGGCGCAAAATACAGGTGCGAAACGCCAGATCGTGAAAATCCATCGACGGGTTTTCCGCCAGCACCCGCACGATGCGCCACTGCTGCTCGGTCAGGTTATGCCGCTTCACGATGGGCCGGAAGTAAGACATCGCCGCTTCCCGCGCCTGCAGCAGCGCGATGGTTAAAGAGTCATGCATAGTCACCCCAAAATTCATTAATACATAAACAATCTATAAGCGCTGGTTTTATAAACAACCCATTTTACGCTAAAAAGTCCAACAGAAATCACACATTTTAATTAAACTACTGTTTTTTATAGACATAATACACATGATGTAAATTTATTGTTATTCATATCACAAATTTTTTACTTCTGATTGCGAAATAACCAGCAAAAGCTTAAAACCAGATCATTAACATATTAATGAAATCACAGTCTGGATAACCGGCTGAGGAGTATGTGGATGAAAGGTACCGTTTTTGCCGTTGCGTTAAACCATCAAAGCCAGCTGGCGGCGTGGGGTGACGCTTTCACAAAGGCCCCCTACAACGCGCCGCCGAAAACGGCGGTCTGGTTTATCAAGCCCCATAACACCGTGATCCGCGCGGGTGACCCTATTCCGTTTCCGCAGGGAGAAACGGTGCTAAGCGGTGCCACCGTCGCGCTGGTGGTCGGTAAAACGGCAAGCAAGGTGCGCGCACAGGACGCGGCGGAATACATCGCCGGATACGCCCTGGCGAACGAAATCAGCCTGCCGGAAGAGAGCTTCTATCGCCCGGCGATCAAGGCCAAATGCCGCGACGGATTTTGTCCGTTAGGGGAGATGGTCGCCGTCGACAGCGTGGATAGCCTGACCCTCATCACCGAAATCAACGGCCGCGAGGCCGACCGCTGGAACACCGCCGACCTACAGCGCAACGCCGCAGAACTGCTGAGCGCCCTGAGCGAGTTCGCCACCCTCAATCCGGGCGATGCGATCCTGCTCGGTACCCCGCAAAGCCGCGTTGAGATCCGCCCGGGCGATCGCGTGCGCGTGCTGGCGAAGGGCTTCCCGCCGCTGGAAAACCCGGTGGTCGATGAGCGCGAGGTCGCTATCGTTCAGGGCCCGCATCCGCACCCGACGCTGTTCGCCCTCGGCCTGAACTACGCCGACCACGCCAGCGAGCTGGACTTCAAACCGCCTACCGAGCCGCTGGTGTTCATCAAAGCGCCCAATACCTTCAACGGCGATAACCAGACCTCGGTCCGCCCGGACAACGTTGACTACATGCACTACGAGTCCGAGCTGGTGGTGGTGATCGGTAAAACCGCGCGCAACGTCGGTGAAGCCGAGGCGATGGACTACGTCGCGGGCTACACGGTCTGTAACGACTACGCCATCCGCGACTATCTCGAAAACTACTACCGTCCGAACCTGCGGGTGAAAAGCCGCGACGGGCTGACGCCAATTACCCCTAACGTGGTGCCGAAAGCGGCCATTCCCGACCCGCACAACCTCGCCCTGCGCACCTTCGTTAACGGCGAACTGCGACAGCTTGGCACGACGGCGGATCTGATTTTCAGCATCCCGTTCCTGATTTCATACCTGAGCGCGTTTATGACCCTGCAACCGGGCGACATGATTGCCACCGGCACGCCGAAGGGGCTGTCCGACGTGGTGCCGGGGGATGAAGTGGTGGTGGAAGTGGAAGGCGTGGGGCGCCTGGTAAACCGAATTGTGAGTGAGGAGACGGCAAAATGAAAAAGATAAACCATTGGATCAACGGTAAAAACGTCGCGGGCAGCGACTACTTCCACACCACTAACCCGGCCTCCGGCGAGGTGCTGGCGGAAGTGGCTTCCGGCGGTGAAGCCGAAATCCATCAGGCCGTTGCCGCCGCCAAAGAGGCGTTTCCAAAATGGGCCAACCTGCCGATGAAGGAGCGCGCGCGCCTGATGCGCCGCCTGGGCGACCTGATCGACCAGAACGTGCCCGAGATCGCCGCCATGGAGACCGCCGACACCGGCCTGCCGATCCACCAGACCAAAAACGTGCTGATCCCGCGCGCTTCGCACAACTTCGCGTTCTTCGCCGAGGTGTGCCAGCAGATGAACGGCAAAACCTACCCGGTCGACGACAAGATGCTGAACTACACCCTGGTGCAGCCGGTCGGCGTCTGCGCGCTGGTGTCGCCGTGGAACGTGCCGTTTATGACCGCCACCTGGAAGGTCGCGCCGTGCCTGGCGCTCGGCAATACCGCGGTGCTGAAAATGTCTGAACTCTCCCCGCTGACCGCCGACCGCCTGGGCGAGCTGGCGCTCGAAGCGGGCATTCCGGCGGGCGTGCTGAACGTGGTGCAGGGCTACGGCGCGACGGCGGGCGACGCGCTGGTGCGCCATCACGACGTGCGGGCCGTGTCGTTTACCGGCGGCACCGCCACCGGGCGCAACATCATGAAAAACGCCGGGCTGAAGAAGTATTCCATGGAGCTGGGCGGCAAATCCCCGGTGCTGATTTTTGAAGACGCCGACATCGAGCGCGCGCTGGACGCCGCCCTCTTCACCATCTTCTCCATCAACGGCGAGCGCTGCACCGCGGGCTCGCGCATCTTCATCCAGCAGAGCATCTACCCGGAGTTCGTCAGGCGCTTTGCCGAGCGCGCTAACCGCCTGCGCGTGGGCGACCCGACCGATCCGAACACCCAGGTTGGCGCGCTGATAAGCCAACAGCACTGGGAGAAAGTGTCCGGCTATATCCGCCTCGGCATCGAGGAAGGGGCAACCCTGCTGGCGGGCGGGCCGGACAAACCGACCGATCTGCCCGCGCACCTTCGCGGCGGCAACTTCCTGCGCCCAACGGTGCTGGCGGACGTCGACAACCGCATGCGCGTGGCGCAGGAGGAGATCTTCGGGCCGGTGGCCTGCCTGTTGCCGTTTAAGGACGAAGCGGAAGGGCTGCGGCTGGCGAACGACGTGGAGTACGGCCTGGCGTCCTACATCTGGACCCAGGACGTCAGCAAGGTGCTGCGCCTGGCGCGCAACATCGAAGCCGGCATGGTGTTTGTGAATACCCAGAACGTGCGCGACCTGCGCCAGCCGTTTGGCGGCGTGAAGGCCTCCGGCACCGGGCGCGAGGGCGGCGAGTACAGCTTTGAGGTGTTTGCGGAGATGAAAAACGTCTGTATCTCCATGGGCGACCATCCAATTCCAAAATGGGGAGTCTGATATGGGCAAGCTAGCGTTAGCAGCAAAAATCACCCACGTTCCGTCGATGTATCTCTCCGAGCTGCCGGGCAAAAACCACGGCTGCCGCCAGTCGGCCATCGACGGGCATAAAGAGATTAGCAAGCGCTGCCGCGAGCTGGGCGTCGATACCATTATCGTCTTCGACACCCACTGGCTGGTGAACAGCGCGTACCACATCAACTGCGCGGACCATTTTTCAGGCGTCTACACCAGCAACGAGCTGCCGCACTTTATCCGCGACATGACCTACGACTACGACGGCAACCCGGAGCTGGGCCAGCTGATTGCCGACGAGGCGGTGAAGCTCGGCGTGCGCGCCAAGGCGCACAACATCCCGAGCCTGAAGCTGGAGTACGGCACCCTGGTGCCAATGCGCTACATGAACGCGGATAAGCACTTCAAGGTGGTTTCCATTTCGGCGTTCTGCACGGTTCACGACTTTGCCGACAGCCGCAGGCTCGGCGAGGCCATCGTCAGCGCTATCGAAAAATACGACGGCACCGTGGCGGTGCTCGCCAGCGGCTCGCTGTCCCACCGCTTTATCGACGACCAGCGCGCCGAGGAAGGAATGAACAGCTACACCCGCGAGTTTGACCGCCAGATGGACGAGCGCGTGGTGAAGCTGTGGCGCGAAGGCCAGTTTAAGGAGTTTTGCAGCATGCTGCCGGAGTACGCCGACTACTGCTACGGCGAGGGCAACATGCACGACACGGTGATGCTGCTGGGGATGCTCGGCTGGGACCGCTACGACGGCAAGGTCGAGTTTCTCACCGAGCTGTTCGCCAGCTCCGGCACCGGCCAGGTCAACGCCGTTTTCCCGCTGCCCGCGTAAGGAGCCACCGTGCCGCACTTTATTGCTGAATGTACTGACAACATCCGCGAGCAGGCCGACCTGCCGGGGCTGTTCGCCAAAGTGAACGAGGCGCTGGCCGCAACGGGCATCTTCCCCATCGGCGGCATCCGCAGCCGCGCCCACTGGCTGGATACCTGGCAGATGGCCGACGGCAGGCACGATTACGCCTTCGTGCATATGACGCTGAAGATTGGTGCCGGGCGCAGCCTGGAGAGCCGCCAGCAGGTGGGCGAGATGCTGTTTGCGTTGATTAAAGATCATTTCGCAGCGCTGATGAACAGCCGGTATCTGGCGCTGTCGTTTGAAATCGAAGAGCTACACCCGACGCTGAATTTTAAGCAGAACAACGTGCACGCGTTGTTTAAGTAAAACCGTCCCCTCTCCCTTTGGGAGAGGGCTAGGGTGAGGGGAAATCTCTGCGGCCGGTTGCCCTCACCCCGGCCCTCTCCCACGGGGAGAGGGAGAAAACCATACCGCGCACGGTCTGTCCCCTCTCCCTCTGGGAGAGGGTTAGGGTGAGGGAAAATCGCTGCGGCCGGTTGCCCTCACCCCGGCCCTCTCCCTCTGGGAGAGGGTTAGGGTGAGGGGAAATCGCTGCGGCCTGATGCCCTCACCCCGGCCCTCTCCCATGGGGAGAGGGAGAAAAACGTATCGCGCCGATCTGTCCCCTCTCCCTCTGGGAGAGGGTTAGGGTGAGGGAAAATCGCTGCGGCCAGATGCCCTCACCCCGGCCCTCTCCCACGGGGAGAGGGCGAAAACACTACAACAGGATATCGCCATGCTCGACAAACACACCCACACCCTGATCGCCCAGCGCCTGCATCAGGCGGAACAAACCCGGGAGCAGATCCGCGCGATCTCGCTGGAGTACCCGGAGATCACCATCGAGGACGCCTACGCCGTTCAGCGCGAGTGGGTCAGCCTGAAAATTGCCGAAGGCCGCACGCTGAAGGGCCACAAGATCGGCCTGACCTCCAAAGCGATGCAGGCCAGCTCGCAGATTAGCGAGCCGGACTACGGCGCGCTGCTCGACGACATGTTCTTCCAGGACGGCGGCGATATCCCCGTCGATCGCTTCATCGTTCCGCGCATCGAGGTAGAGCTGGCCTTCGTGCTGGCAAAGCCGCTGCGCGGCCCGAACTGCACGATCTTCGACGTCTACAACGCCACGGACTACGTGATCCCCGCGCTGGAGCTGATCGACGCCCGCTGCCACAACGTTGATCCTGAAACCCAGCGCCCGCGCAAGGTGTTCGACACCATCTCCGATAACGCCGCCAACGCGGGCGTGATCCTCGGCGGCCGCCCGATTAAGCCCGACGCGCTGGATCTGCGCTGGATCTCCGCCCTGCTCTACCGCAACGGCGTCATCGAAGAAACCGGCGTTGCGGCAGGCGTGCTCAACCACCCGGCGAACGGCGTGGCGTGGCTGGCGAACAAGCTCGCGCCGTACGACGTGCAGCTTGAGCCGGGACAAATCATCCTCGGCGGCTCCTTTACCCGCCCGGTGCCCGCCAGCAGGGGCGACACCTTCCACGTGGATTACGGCCCGATGGGCTCCATCAGCTGCCGCTTTGTCTAGGAGAAGACCATGCAAAACGCATTTAAAGACGCGCTCAGGGCCGGAAGGCCGCAGATCGGCCTCTGGCTGGGGCTGACCAGCAGCTACAGCGCGGAGCTGCTGGCCGGAGCAGGCTTCGACTGGCTGCTGATCGACGGGGAGCACGCGCCGAACAGCGTGCAGACGGTATTAACCCAGCTTCAGGCGATTGCGCCCTATCCCAGCCAGCCGGTGGTGCGCCCGTCGTGGAACGATCCGGTGCAGATCAAGCAGCTGCTGGACGTGGGCGCGCAGACCCTGCTGGTGCCGATGGTGCAAAACGCCGATGAAGCGCGGCTGGCGGTAAGCGCCACCCGCTACCCGCCCGCGGGCATTCGCGGCGTGGGCAGCGCGCTGGCCCGGGCGTCGCGCTGGAACCGCGTTCCGGACTATTTACAGCAGGCTAACGACGCCATGTGCGTGCTGGTGCAGATCGAAACCCGCGAGGCGCTGAAAAACCTGCCGCAGATCCTCGACGTGGATGGCGTTGACGGCGTGTTTATCGGCCCGGCGGATCTCAGCGCCGACATGGGCTTTGCCGGCAATCCGCAGCACCCGGAGGTGCAGGACGCCATTGAACACGCCATTGCGCAGATCCTCCGCGCGGGCAAAGCGCCGGGGATCCTGATGGCGAACGAGGCGCTGGCAAAACGCTATCTCGACCTCGGCGCGCTGTTTGTCGCCGTCGGCGTCGACACCACCCTGCTGGCCCGCAGCGCCGAAGCGCTCGCCGAACGATTTGGCGCGCACGTCAGCGCGGTGAAATCCAGCGTCTATTAACAGCAGCAAGCCTCACCCTACAAAAATTCCCATCAGAGGAAACAACAATGAGCGACACATCATCAGCACTGCCGGATCGGCACGATCCCGCGAACCAGCACAAGCAGCTGACGGCGCGGCAGCAGTCGGTAATCAACAAACTGTTCCGCCGCCTGATCGTGTTTTTGTTCGTGCTGTTTATTTTTTCGTTTCTGGACAGGATCAACATCGGCTTTGCCGGGCTGACGATGGGCCAGGATCTCGGACTTAACGCCACCATGTTCGGCCTTGCCACCACGCTGTTCTATGCCACCTACGTGATTTTCGGTATTCCGAGCAACGTCATGCTGAGCATCGTTGGCGCGCGCCGCTGGATTGCCACTATCATGGTGCTGTGGGGCATCGCCTCCACCGCCACCATGTTCGCCACCGGGCCCAACAGCCTGTACGTGCTGCGAATGCTGGTCGGGATCACCGAAGCCGGTTTTCTGCCCGGCATCCTTCTCTACTTAACCTACTGGTTCCCGGCCTTTTTCCGCGCCCGCGCCAACGCCCTGTTCATGATCGCGATGCCGGTCACCACCGCGCTCGGCTCGATCGTCTCCGGCTATATTCTGTCGATGGACGGCATGCTGGATCTGCGCGGCTGGCAGTGGCTGTTCCTGCTGGAAGGGTTCCCGTCGGTGCTACTGGGCATCATGGTCTGGTTTTATCTCGACGACAAACCCGCCAGCGCGAAGTGGCTGACGGAAGAGGATAAACAGTGCCTGCACGAGATGATGGAGAACGACCGGCTGTCGCTGGTGCAGCCGGAAGGCACGCTGAGCCACCGCGCCATGCAGCAGCGCAGCCTGTGGCGCGAGGTGTTCACCCCAATTGTGCTGATGTATACCCTGGCCTACTTCTGCCTGACCAACACGCTTAGCGCGATCAGCATCTGGACGCCGCAGATCCTGAAAAGCTTCAACGAAGGCAGCAGCAATATCACCATCGGCCTGCTGGCCGCCGTTCCGCAGGTGTGTACGATTCTGGGGATGATCTACTGGAGCCGCCATTCCGACAGGCACCAGGAGCGCAAGCACCACACCGCGCTGCCGTATCTTTTTGCCGCTGCGGGCTGGCTGCTCGCCTCCGCGACCGATCACAACCTGATCCAGCTGCTGGGGATCGTGATGGCGTCGACCGGCTCCTTTAGCGCGATGGCGATCTTCTGGACCACGCCGGATCAGTCCATCAGCCTGCGGGCACGGGCGATCGGCATTGCTACGATCAACGCTACCGGAAACATTGGCTCCGCGCTCAGCCCGTTTATGATCGGCTGGCTGAAAGACGTGACCGGCAGCTTTAACAGCGGCCTGTGGTTTGTCGCCGCGCTGCTGGTGATTGGCGCGGTGATTATCTGGATTATCCCGATGAACGCCTCGCGTCCTCGCGCCACGCCGTAAGGAGTCGCCATGTGCCAGAGCCCTATCGCCAACATTGATATCAGCAAGGAGTACGACGAAAGCCTGGGCACCGACGACGTGCATTATCAGTCGTTCGCCCGCATGGCGGCCTTTTTTGGCCGCGACATGCAGGCGCACCGCCACGACCAGTATTTTCAGATGCATTTTCTCGATACCGGGCAGATTGAGCTTCAGCTCGACGATCACCGCTACTCGGTGCAGGCGCCGCTGTTCGTCCTGACGCCGCCGTCGGTGCCGCACGCGTTTATCACCGAGTCCGACAGCGACGGGCACGTGCTGACGGTGCGCGAGGATCTGATCTGGCCGCTGCTGGAGGTGCTCTACCCCGGCACGCGGGAAACCTTTGGCCTGCCGGGGATCTGCCTGTCGCTGGCGGATAAGCCGGACGAGCTGGCGGCGCTGAAGCACTACTGGCAGTTGATCGCGCGCGAATCGACCGGGCAGCTGCCCGGACGAGAGCACACGCTGGTCCTGCTGGCGCAGGCGGTCTTTACCCTTCTGCTGCGCAACGCAAAGCTCGACGATCACGCCGCGAGCGGCATGCGCGGCGAGCTGAAGCTGTTCCAGCGCTTTACCCAGCTGATTGACGTGCATTACCACCAGCACTGGACGGTGCCGGACTACGCCTGCGAGCTGCACCTGACCGAATCCCGCCTGACGGATATTTGCCGCCGCTTCGCCAACCGCCCCCCGAAGCGGCTGATTTTCGACAGGCAGCTGCGCGAGGCCAGGCGGCTGCTGCTTTTCTCCGACAGCGCGGTCAGCGATATCGCCTGGCAGCTAGGCTTTAAGGACCCAGCCTATTTCGCCCGCTTTTTTAACCGGCTGGAGGGCTGCTCGCCGAGCGCATATCGGGCGCAGAAAGTACCGGTGTCGTAATTTCCCCTCACCCTAACCCTCTCCCCAAAGGGGAGAGGGAACGATGACACCCTCGCCCCTTTGGGGAGAGGGCCGGGGTGAGGGGACAACGATCACAAAACTCAATCTCTCGCGAAAAGTACCCGCCGTTGTCCCAAACGTCCCTTCACGTTCTGCCCCGCACAGGCTTCAATTGAACAACAAATACAAAACATAAATTTAACAAACTCTATTCCGATAACGAGGTCCCTATGAAGCCTGAAGATTTCCGCGCTGACGCCAAGCGCCCGCTCACCGGCGAAGAGTATTTAAAAAGCCTGCAGGACGGCCGCGAGATTTATATCTACGGCGAGCGCGTGAAGGACGTCACCACCCATCCGGCATTTCGCAACGCGGCGGCGTCCGTCGCGCAGATGTACGACGCGCTGCACAAGCCGGAGATGCAGGACACGCTGTGCTGGGGCACCGACACCGGCAGCGACGGCTATACCCACAAGTTCTTCCGCGTGGCGAAAAGCGCCGACGACCTGCGCCAGCAGCGCGACGCCATCGCCGAATGGTCGCGCCTGAGCTACGGCTGGATGGGCCGCACGCCGGACTACAAAGCCGCATTTGGCTGCGCGCTCGGCGCGAACCCGGCGTTTTACGGCCAGTTCGAGCAAAACGCCCGTAACTGGTACACCCGCATTCAGGAAACCGGCCTGTACTTCAACCACGCGATCGTCAACCCGCCGATTGACCGCCATAAGCCCGCGGACGAGGTAAAAGACGTCTACATCAAGCTGGAAAAAGAGACCGACGCCGGGATCATCGTCAGCGGCGCGAAGGTGGTGGCGACCAACTCGGCGCTGACCCACTACAACATGATCGGCTTTGGCTCCGCGCAGGTGATGGGCGAAAACCCGGACTTCGCGCTGATGTTCGTCGCGCCGATGGACGCCGAGGGCGTGAAGCTGATCTCCCGCGCCTCCTACGAGATGGTGGCCGGTGCGACCGGCTCGCCGTACGACTACCCGCTCTCCAGCCGCTTCGACGAAAACGACGCGATTCTGGTGATGGATAAGGTGCTAATCCCGTGGGAAAACGTGCTGATCTACCGTGACTTCGACCGCTGCCGCCGCTGGACGATGGAGGGCGGATTTGCCCGCATGTATCCGCTGCAGGCCTGCGTGCGCCTGGCGGTCAAGCTCGACTTCATCACCGCCCTGCTGAAAAAGTCCCTGGAATGTACCGGCACTCTGGAGTTCCGCGGCGTGCAGGCGGATCTCGGCGAGGTGGTGGCCTGGCGCAACATGTTCTGGGCGCTGAGCGATTCCATGTGCTCTGAGGCCACGCCGTGGGTCAACGGCGCGTACCTGCCGGACCACGCGGCGCTGCAAACCTACCGCGTGATGGCGCCGATGGCCTACGCCAAGATCAAGAACATCATCGAGCGTAACGTGACCTCCGGGCTGATCTACCTGCCGTCCAGCGCCCGCGATCTGAACAACCCGCAGATCGACCAGTACCTGGCGAAATACGTGCGCGGCTCTAACGGCATGGATCACGTCGAGCGCATCAAGATCCTGAAGCTGATGTGGGACGCCATCGGCAGCGAGTTTGGCGGTCGCCACGAGCTGTACGAAATCAACTACTCCGGCAGCCAGGACGAAATCCGCCTGCAGTGCCTGCGCCAGGCGCAAAGCTCCGGCAACATGGACAAGATGATGGCGATGGTCGACCGCTGCATGTCCGAGTACGACCAGCACGGCTGGACCGTGCCGCACCTGCACAACAACTCTGATATCAACATGCTGGACAAGCTGCTGAAATAGCGCAGCGGGAGATAATCATGCATACAGATGAACAACGCCTGCGCTTTCGCGAAGCCATGGCCAGCCTGTCGGCAGCGGTCAACGTGGTCACCACCGAGGGCGAGGCCGGCCGCTGCGGCATCACCGCCACCGCCGTTTGCTCGGTCACGGACACCCCGCCGTCGCTGATGGTTTGCATCAACGCCAACAGCGCCATGAACCCGGTCTTCCAGGGCAACGGCAGGCTGTGCGTGAACGTCCTCAACCATCAGCAGGAGATCATGGCCCGCCACTTCGCGGGCATGACCGGCATGACCATGGAAGAGCGCTTTGGCCTCTCCTGCTGGCAGAAAGGCCCGCTGGGGCAGCCGGCGCTCAAAGAGGCGCTGGCCTGCCTGGAAGGGGAAATAAGTCAGGTGCAGACCATCGGCACCCATCTGGTTTACCTGGTGGAGATTAAAAACATCATCCTCAGCGACGAGGGCTACGGCCTGATCTACTTCAAGCGCCGCTTCCACCCGGTCATGCTGGAAATGGAAGCCGCCGTGTAACGCTGCGTCTCCTCCTCACCCGTCCGCGCGGTGAGGAGGATATATTTCGTGATCGTCATCACATATATTCTTTACTTTACCTGACGTTAGAACCACTCGCCCCGTTCTTTGACCACTCACTCATCGGTTTCAACCGCTCACGCATTTACCGTCCTTTACGCGCGCGAGGATCTGGCACGATCGCTCCAGCATTACTCAATACCTCCTCAAAACGAACCCTGACCCTTTTTTCTTCACATAAAAAACCAGGTCTTACTATGGATACTAAAAAACTACTTAAGCACGTGCCCTGGGCAATACTCGGGATTATCGGCGCTTTCTGTCTGGCGGTAGTCGCACTGCGCCGGGGCGAACACGTCAGCGCCCTGTGGATCGTGGTCGCGTCTGTCTCCGTCTATCTTGTGGCTTATCGCTACTACAGCCTGTACATCGCGCAGAAGGTCATGAAGCTCGACCCGACGCGCGCCACCCCGGCGGTCATTAACAATGACGGCCTGAACTACGTGCCAACCAACCGCTACGTGCTGTTTGGCCACCACTTCGCCGCTATCGCAGGCGCAGGCCCGCTGGTTGGGCCGGTGCTGGCCGCGCAGATGGGCTACCTGCCGGGTACGCTGTGGCTGCTGGCGGGCGTGGTGCTGGCGGGTGCGGTACAGGACTTTATGGTGCTGTTTATCTCTTCCCGCCGCAACGGCTCGTCGCTGGGCGAAATGATCAAAGAAGAGATGGGCCGCGTGCCGGGCACCATCGCGCTGTTCGGCTGCTTCCTGATCATGATCATCATCCTTGCGGTGCTGGCGCTGATCGTGGTGAAGGCGCTGGCGGAAAGCCCGTGGGGCGTGTTCACCGTCTGCTCTACCGTGCCGATCGCGCTGTTCATGGGGATCTACATGCGCTTCCTGCGTCCGGGACGCGTGGGTGAAGTCTCCGTAATCGGCATCGTGCTGCTGGTGGCCTCTATTTACTTTGGCGGCATCATCGCCCACGACCCGTACTGGGGCCCGGCGCTGACCTTTAAAGACACCACCATCACCTTCGCGCTGATTGGCTACGCGTTTATCTCTGCGCTACTGCCGGTCTGGCTGATCCTGGCGCCGCGCGACTACCTGGCGACCTTCCTGAAAATCGGCGTTATCGTGGGCCTGGCGATCGGCATTGTGATCATCAACCCTGAGCTGAAAATGCCTGCGGTGACCCAGTACATCGACGGTACCGGTCCGCTGTGGAAAGGCGCGCTGTTCCCGTTCCTGTTTATCACCATCGCCTGCGGCGCGGTGTCTGGCTTCCACGCGCTGATCTCTTCCGGCACCACGCCGAAGCTGATGGCCAACGAAACCGACGCGCGCTTTATCGGCTATGGCGCGATGCTGATGGAATCCTTCGTGGCGATCATGGCGCTGGTAGCGGCCTCCATCATCGAACCGGGCCTGTACTTCGCGATGAACACCCCGCCGGCGGGCCTGGGCATTACCATGCCAAACCTGCACGAAATGGGTGGCGAAAACACCGCGATGATCCTGACGCAGCTGAAAGAGGCGAGCACGCACGCCGCGGCGACCGTCAGCTCCTGGGGCTTCGTGATTTCGCCTGAGCAGATCATGCAGACCGCGAAAGACATCGGCGAACCTTCCGTGCTGAACCGCGCGGGCGGCGCACCGACGCTGGCCGTGGGTATCGCACACGTGTTCCACAAGGTGCTGCCGTGGGCGGACATGGGCTTCTGGTACCACTTCGGTATTCTGTTTGAAGCGCTGTTCATCCTGACCGCGCTGGACGCCGGTACCCGTGCGGGCCGCTTTATGCTGCAGGACCTGCTCGGCAACTTCGTGCCGTTCCTGAAGAAAACCGACTCTCTGGTGGCGGGCATTCTCGGAACCGCGGGCTGCGTAGGCCTGTGGGGCTACCTGCTGTATCAGGGCGTGGTTGACCCGCTCGGCGGCGTGAAGAGCCTGTGGCCGCTGTTCGGCATCTCTAACCAGATGCTGGCCGCCGTGGCGCTGGTTCTCGGCACCGTGGTGCTGGTGAAGATGAAGCGCACCAAATACATCTGGGTAACCGTGGTACCTGCCCTGTGGCTGCTGCTCTGCACCACCTGGGCGCTGGGACTGAAGCTGTTCAGCACCAACCCGCAGCTGGAAGGCTTCTTCTTCATGGCTAACCAGTACAAAGAGAAGATCGCCGCTGGCGGCGGTGACCTGACCGCGCAGCAGATTGCCAACATGAACCATATCGTGGTGAACAACTACACCAACGCGGGTCTGAGCATTCTGTTCCTGGTGGTGGTGTACAGCATCATCTTCTACGGCATCAAAACTTGGATGAAGGTGCGTAACGCCGAAGGCCGTACGGATAAAGAAACCCCGTACGTGCCCGTGCCGGAAGGCGGCGTGAAGACTTCTTCACACCATTAATCCACACGCCCCCCCTCACCCCAGCCCTCTCCCTAAAGGGGAGAGGGTGTCAATATTCCCTCTCCCCTTTGGGGAGAGGGTTAGGGTGAGGGGCTTTTCCTGTCTGGAACCCGCAATGTTTGGTAACTTAGGCGAAGCAAAAAAATACCTCGGTCAGGCGGCAAAGATGCTGATTGGCATCCCGGACTATGACAACTACGTTGAACATATGAAGACCAACCATCCGGATAAGCCGTACATGACCTACAACGAATTCTTCCGCGAGCGCCAGGAAGCGCGCTACGGCGGAAGTGGCGAAGGCGGCGTACGCTGCTGCTAAAGGAGAGATCATGACCCCGATTGCCGTTACCCTCCTCACCGGCTTTCTCGGCGCAGGCAAAACGACCCTGCTGCGCCACATCCTCAACGAACAGCACGGTTTCAAAATCGCCGTCATCGAAAACGAGTTCGGCGAAGCCTCCGTGGACGACCAGCTGATCGGCGATCGCGCCACCCAGATCAAAACCCTGACCAACGGCTGCATCTGCTGCACCCGCTCCAGCGAGCTGGAAGACGCCCTGCTCGACCTGCTGGACAGCCGCGACCGCGGTGAAATCGACTTTGACCGCCTGGTGATTGAGTGCACCGGCATGGCCGATCCCGGCCCGATTATTCAGACCTTTTTCTCCCACGACGTCATTTGCCAGCGCTACCTGCTCGACGGCGTGATTGCGCTGGTTGACGCGGTTCACGCCGACGAGCAGATGAACCAGTTCACGATTGCCCAGTCGCAGGTGGGCTACGCCGACCGCATCCTGCTGACCAAAACCGACGTCGCGGGTGAAGCCGAAAAGCTCCGCGAGCGGCTGGCGCGCATCAACTCCCGCGCGCCTGTTTACACCGTAACGCACGGCAATATCGACCTGTCGCAGCTGTTCAACACCAACGGCTTTATGCTGGAAGAGAACGTGACCTCGAAGCCGCGCTTTCACTTTATGGCGGACAAGCAGAACGACGTCTCCTCTATCGTGGTCGAGCTGGACTACCCGGTAAACATCAGCGAGGTGTCGCGCGTGATGGAAAACCTGCTGCTGTCGTTTGCGGATAAGCTCCTGCGCTATAAAGGCATGCTGTGGATCGACGGCGAGCCAAACCGCCTGCTGTTCCAGGGCGTGCAGCGTTTGTATAGCGCCGACTGGGATCGCCCGTGGGGCGAGGAAGCACCGCGCAGCGTGATGGTGTTTATTGGAATTCAGCTGCCGGAAGAAGAGATTCGGGCGGCGTTTGCTGGCTTAAAGAAATAGCATATATGCTCCCTTTTATTTCCTTAAGGGAGCACCTACCGTTTGACCTGTATTCCTCGCTATATCCTTTCTGAGAACAATATTGTCTGTTAAGGTTTCTCAAATAACGAAACCCCCTATAAGTAAACATTTATCTTAATTTTGATTTAACTGATAAATATAAGCTTCCCGAATAAGTAGGCGTAACATGGCAATTATTATTCCCACAGTCAGCAGCTGTAGCGATAAAATCACCGCCGGTGAGAAAAGACTGGCACGGATCCTGGAAGGCGGCCTGAGCGAACAATGTACCTGCTGGTACGACACACGAATGGGGGAAAAGCAAAATCATCCTGATTTTGTGATATTGACCCCGGATAAAGGCTTATTATTCCTGGAGGTCAAAGACTGGTTTATCACTAAAATTAAGTCGGCCAACAAAACGCACATTCATTACGAAACGAAAAACGACATTGAGCCGTTGAAAAACCCGCTTGAACAGGTTCGTCAATATACCTTCCAAACCATCGACAGCCTGAAAAAAGATCCTCTGCTACGTCAACAAGAAGGTGCTTATCAGGGAGGATTTATAATGCCGTATGGATATGGCGTCTACTTGAGCAACATCACCCGAGCCCAGCTTGAAAAGAGTTTTCTGCCAAACGAGCTAAGTGAAATATTTCCCGCCAGCCAGGTCATTTGCAAAGATGAACTCACTGAGTTTATGACCAGGGAACACATCTCTGCCCGGCTTGAATCCCTCCTCAAACATAGCTTCGTACATCACACAACGCCCCAGCAGCTCGATCGTATTCGATGGCATCTCTATCCCGATGTACGAATTAATCACGCCGTGACGCAGGTTGATGTGGATAGTTTTACGCTCCACACGCCGGATGTTGTTTGCATGATGGACACAAAGCAGGAACAGCTCGCCAGAAGCATGGGGGCAGGACACCGCGTTATCCACGGCGTGGCAGGATCCGGCAAAACGCTTATTTTGCACCATCGGTGTATTGAGCTTGCCAACAATATTGAAAACACCAAACCGATCCTGGTCATTTGCTACAACATCACGCTGGCCAAAAAACTCAAAGCGCAGCTCGAGCGGCATACGCTGCGGCTGCCTGTCGAAGTCATCCATTTCCACGCCTGGTGTTATCAGCAATTACACGCACATCATCGTATTCCCCCAAAGAGCAAAAACTTTATTGAGCTGATGGAAAATGCGCTGACGGTGGCATTTGAAGACGGGATTATCAAACCGGAGCAATACAGTGCCGTTCTTATCGACGAGGGACACGATTTCAAACCGGAATGGTTAAGAATTCTCGCTCAGATGCCAGACGCTAAAGATAGCGCCCTACTTTTCCTCTACGATGACGCCCAGTCGATATACCAGAAAAAGAAAGCTCTCGACTTCACTCTCTCCAGCGTCGATATAAAGGCTCAGGGGCGCACAACAATACTGGATACCAACTATCGTAATACCCGGCAAATACTCCATTTTGCCAGCAGCATTGCGTTTAGTTATCTCAATAATCACATTGAAGACGCCCTTAAATACCAACGGCCTGCCGCAGGAGGGTTATCAGGTCATTACCCAACCTTAGCCAGCTTTGATAATCAGGACGAAGAGATCACGCACGTTCTTGATTGGGTCACTGAACAGCGACAGCAGGGCGTTGCATGGTCAGACATTGCCATACTTTGCCCCTCGACTTACAGCATTTCGGGCATGCTTGGCCCAAGGCTCGAAGCCCGCAAGATCCCTTATCAGATGATCGTCACCAGCGATGATAAAAAGCACTGGTCGCCGCAAAATGATTTCCTTTGCGTGATGCCGTTGCCAAGCAGTAAGGGGCTTGAGTTTCAGTCGGTCGCGATTATGGATGCCGCAAAGGAAAGGGATGAGGAGGATTTGAGTGACGATATCAAGCGCCTTTACGTCGGATTTACCCGCGCGCGCCAGAACCTGCTGGTAACAATGCACGGAGCCGGAAACCTGCGCGACCATCTTGTCAGCACTTACAAGTATTGCGCGAAGAGAGTCTAGCGAAACCCGCCAACATACATCCCCTCTCCCCTTTGGGGAGAGGGGCAGGGTTTACCTCAACGCCTCTGGCAGCGTCAAGATCCACAGCTCGCTCTCAGATTCCGGCTTCTTCAGCGGCTCCACGCGAAGCGTGGTGTCAACCGGCTTATCATCAAGCGTCAGCGATCCCTCAGCATTTACCCGGTAATCCTTGAGCTTCTTGCCCTCAACCGGGTTTTGCATCGCCACCTTCACGCCAAAGTCGTTATCGTTCGCCACCGCCAGCGTTTTGCTGTCGATCAGCGCCAGCCCTTCGGCTTTTTCCTGCTGCCAGCCCAGCGCGCGCAGGTCGACAACCTGCGTTTTTGCAGCAAGGGTAATGCCGCGCTGCGCCAGTTTTTTCTCATCATCAAACTCCGGGTACTCGCCCGGCCTGTCGAATGCCGCTAAATCGGTCGCCTTACTGAGATCCACCTTGTAGATAAGGTTGCGCATCCCCTCGTTTTTATCACTTCCCTGCTCAATCAGCAGGATATGCCGATCATCCAGCGCCACAACGTCGCCGATTTTGGCGTCGCTATTTTTGCTGTAGGCCGCGCTGTCGATAGGATAGCCGTACATCGCGGTTTTTCCGGTCGCCGGGTCAAAGCTCACCAGGCGCGTAAACAGCGCCTGCTTTTTGCTTTTACCGTCGATATCCAGCGTGCTTTGCACGGCGGCGATAACGCGTCCGTTCGGCATCCGGGTTACGCCTTCAAATCCCCGGTTTGCCTGTCGCCACTTGATCACGTTTGGCAGGCCACCCGCGATGGATTTTTCCCCCTGCGCCGCCTGCGGTCCGTGGATCGCCAGAATTTTCCCTTTGCTGTCCACGTTAATCAGAAACGGGCCATACTCATCGCACAGCCAGTAGCCGCCTTTCCCGTCCGGCGTGATGCCTTCCACGTCCAGCCCGCGGTTGTCACCCTTCAACGTCTTTAAGGTGTCGCTGAACGCCACTTCATTGGTGGCGCCAACCACGCCGCTTTGCAGCGGAAGACCGTTAATCTCGCCCTTTTCGTCATGCAACGGACGCGCATCCATAGCCTCCGCTCGGCCGTTTTGCAGGCGGATAGTCATCAGCATCGGAGCAAAATTCGGGGTAACAAAGATTTTGGCATCGTTTTTACCGGCTTTAGGCGAATCCGCGTTGGGGCCGCGGTCTGTCACGGTGGCAAACGTCAGGGCATCTCCCTGCCTGCCCGTGAACAGTAACCCAGAACCGATCCCCACGGGGAGCCCATTGGGAAACGCGCTGGCAAAGGCACCGCTGTATTTCACGTGCGAGCCTTCGGGGAAGCTGACGACGTAGCGCTCCGCGGTGGGCTCTGCCGCCACGCCAGAGAAAGAGAGCGCACAGCCAATCAGCACAGGAATAATGTTTCTTTTCATATTGTTAGCGTCCAGGAGGTTAAGCCAACAACGTAATGAATAAACGTGTCAGAAAAATGACACGCGCGGGGAAAGGGAGCGGCGCCGGCGAATGTATATGAATTATCAGAAATGTAAACCTCTGCCTTTATCTGTTACAACTGAAACACTTTAGGAAATTATTAGAAATTCAACGATTGCATATCGAATGTTTTTTTCCGCCTCGTTCATTCCCCGTTTAGCCACAACCTTAAACGCTCTCTAAACGCGAACAGATTGGGCATTGACGGCTCGCTAAACAAACAGTTCCACAACAGCAAAACCACGAAAACACAACAAAATCAGCATAAAACCGCGAACGAAATCACATTTGCAGTCATAAAAATCGCCTGTTAGGGTGTGCCCAGATTAACTTGATGACGAGGTATAAAACATGAAAAAGCTCAACGTTCTGGTTCTGGCCGCACTGACCGCCGTATCGGGTTCCGCACTGGCAATGGGCGGCAGCATCGAGCAGGGTAAAAACTATACCAACCTCAATCTGGAAATGGGTAAGTCCTCTTCCGGCCTGTACGCTGAGAGCAACTGGCTGAAAAACACCGACGACGGTACGCAGACCGGCGGCGTGGGCGCAGGCTACAACCTGGAAGTGGGCCCGGTGATGCTGAACGCGGGTGCTAAAGCGATCTACATCGGTCCAAAGAAAGGCGATAACGGCGTGGCGTTCCCAATCGGCGGCGGCGTGAGCGTGGCCCTGACCGACAGCATCCACGTCTTCGGCGAAGGCTATGCCGCGCCGGAAGGGCTGAACAACAGCGTGAAAAACTACGTTGAAGCCAACGGCGGCGTAAGCTGGACGCCAATCTCACCGGTGACGCTGAAAGTGGGCTACCGCCACGTGAGCGTTGACGGCAAAGACGGTCGTCCAAACCACACGCTGATTGACGGCGCCTATGTCGGCGGCGGGATCACCTTCTAATACCTAAAAAAAAAACCTGCCGCTCGGCAGGTTTTTTTAGGTCCCCCTTTTACCTACGAATTATCAGCGACTTCAGGCCTCCCCATCCGCTGCAGTCTGGTATCACGCCTGATTTTCGGATTCGCTTTTTTTCTTAATTGCTTCACTGAACGCCAGTCCCAGAGCGGTCTCTTCGTAAATACGGCCCAACACTACCTCGGTTAATGTCGGCTTATCCTCCGGAAGCATTTTTTTGTAGTAACCTACGCACCGGTTATCAACATACAGCTGGGTCATATTTTTAGTGTTGCTTCTCCGCTGTTTAAAGAGCAACTGCGTTTCCATTGCGAAACGGGTAATAAGCCAATTACGCTGATAATCGCTTACAAATAATGGCATATGCCAGGTTTTGCCTTGGTAAGAGAGGGTTAATATGACATGCGCATCTTCACGTATATCAATATCGATGACGTTAAAATCTGCGGCCGCAGGTAAACTCACTTTTTCTGCATTTACGCAGGATAAGACCGTTATTTTGCCCCGAGCGGTTTTATTGCGCGGATCCAATGCTGCACCAATAGCAACATGGCATTCCGCGCCGCCGGCATGCGACAACCAGAGCGCAATATCGCCCTGAAGTAAGGAATCAATGCTTTCCCCGACACGCAAGCAGGCTCTGGGGAGACACAGCGTGATATAGCTGGTATCAATTTTCCCCCTCAGCTTGACCTGTAAGGAATCGACATCCTCAAGCCAGATATCCTCCAGCATGACCTGGCTTTCCTGCACATGCGGTGTCATGCTCGATGCAGGCTCAGCGGCAGGTGCCATCGCGAAGCTGAAATACTCCCGCGAAGCAGGATCAAGGGCATAAAAAATAGGGTTGGCACCCTGTTTATCTATGCGGTAATAGAGCCGCAGTCTCTCCACTTTATGCCGAAAATGGCGCCATTTCTTCAGACGTAACGCCTGGTGGTACTGCTTATCGCGAAACCAGTAATCGACGTGAAGTTTATTTTGATCAATACACATCCTAAAATTCTGCAGCAGTGAGAGGTTTTTCAGTTTTTTTTCAGACAGCACCATCGCTCCGGAAGCTGGCACCTCCGCGACAGTTGGACCGATAAAAACTTTACCTTGTTGCTCCCAGCTGGACATGCCGTCATGAAGCTGCACCCGCACGTCGGTCGCGGAACGTTGCCTTGCTTGCGCTAGGAGAAGTTTAACCTGCACCACCTCAATCATTCTTTCCCGAAGCGTTGCTGACGGAATCGTAAAAACATACGCCGCATTTTCTGACCGGGCGTGAACGTTGACTTTATCCTGATACCGTTCAGCCCGTTCTATAACCAACGGGAACCAGCCTTTCTCTTTTTTGCTGATCGAGTTGGCGGGTGTTTTTACACCAGATTGCCTCTTTAGCTGTCCGGCGATAAAGCAGGGATGGAGCGGCCAGGGGGGCCCGAGCTCATCAAATAAAACGCGTGAGCCTGAAGGATGTTCATAATAATAGACAAGCTGATGGCAGGTTTTACATTTCACATTCGGAACGGTAAAGGCACGGAAGTTCGCGTAATGATTTTTCTTAAGCTTATAGTCAGAATTTGGCGTTTTTTTCGCTGCGTGAACTTTTTTTGTTGAACCGCTGACGTTAATGGGCCTGACCACACCATTAATCGTTCTGAAGATAATATTGCTCATTGCTTTCTCTCACTGAGTCAGTCAATTCTTATCTCAATATTACGCCTGGCTGCATGATTAATAAATGCAATAACGCCGGGCAAAGGCAGACCCGGCGTGAAATAGTTAACTCGTTACGTGTGGATTATCGGCGCACCACCACCAGCTTCTGGTTCACAAACTCTTTGATCCCCAGATCCGACAGCTCGCGTCCGTAGCCGGAGCGCTTCACGCCGCCGAACGGCAGTTCGGCCGCGGTATCGGTGAGCCAGTTGATGTACACCATGCCGGTCTCAATGCGCGACGCCATTTTCTTCGCCCGCGCAATGTCCTGGCTGAACACCGCGCCGCCCAGGCCGTAGTGGGAGTCGTTCGCCAGCGCAACCGCTTCATCGTCGCTTTTCACCACGTACATCTGCGCCACCGGCCCAAAGAACTCTTCGAAGTACGCCGGGTTCTCGCGCGAGATGTGGGTCAGGATCGTCGGCTCAAAGAAGCTCCCGTCGCGCTGGGCAGGCTTACCGCCGTAGTGCAGCTTCGCGCCGTTTTTCACCGCCTCGTCGACCTGTTTAGCCAGCGTTTCCAGCGCGTCCTTCGAGGAGAGCGGCCCCAGCGTGGTACTTTCGTCCAGCGGATCGCCCATCTTCACCTGCTTAAAGGCCTCGGTGAACTTGCTCAGGAACGCGTCGGCGATTTTTTCATGAAGAATAAAGCGCTTCGCCGCGGTGCAGACCTGTCCCGCGTTGTTCAGACGGGCGTTGACGCCAATCTTCACGGCCTTGTCGATATCCGCGTCGTCGAGCACCACGAACACGTCGTTACCACCCAGCTCGAGGGTCGATTTTTTGATGTGCCTGGCCGCCTGCGCCGCCACTACGCTGCCGGCCTTTTCGGAACCGGTCAGCGCTGCGCCCTGCACGCGGTCGTCGGCGATGATTTTCGCCACCTGATCGGATGAGATAAACAGGTTGGTCCACGCCCCTTCCGGCGCGCCCGCCTCGCGCACCAGGTGCGCAAAGGTCTCGGCGCAGTGCGGCACGATGCTGGCATGTTTTGCAATGACCGGGTTACCCGCCGCCAGGTTTGGCGCCAGGACGCGCATCAGCTGATAGTACGGGAAGTTCCACGGCTCAACGGCCATCAGCACGCCGATGGGATGATGCTCGACCCAGGCTTCGCCCAGCTCGGTTTTGTACTCCACCGGTGCCAGGAACTGCTTCGCGTTGTCCGCATAGTAGCGGGCGATCTGCGCGCACAGCTTCACCTCGCCGCGGCTTTGCTCAATGAGTTTCCCCATCTCCCGGCTGGCGATTTTGGCCAGGTCCTCCACGCGCTCGTCGATCAGATCCGCGAGCTTGTGCAGCACCGGCAGGCGCTGGTCGATATCGCCCTTTGACCAGTCGGAATGGTAGAGCGTATCGGCCGCTTTGAGCGCCGCTTCGACGTCCGCATCGGTATGCGAGGGGTATTCTTTGATGAGCTGGTTAGTGGCAGGGTTGACTGTCTGATAGGCCATTTCGAATCTCCTTGTTTTACCGCTTAGGGTATTAAGGGTAGTCAACGTGGCAGAGCGCGGGCGTAAAGTTGGGTATATCCGGAAGGTTCTTAGTCAACCTTTGATGCCTCAATTGCATCTGAAGGGTAATGGCAACAGCGCCTATGAAGAACGAATGAGATATCAATCCTGTAATGACACGTTTGAGTTATAAGATAATTAACATACTCGTTAGAATTTCCGTTCTTAAGCCATCAGCTACGCTGCTACAAATCGTTAAAGGACCAACGTGAAAAATTACAAAGTCATCACCCCGCTGTTTCCCACCTATGCGCAAGTGAAAGCAATGATGAAAGCTGTTTCAGGCTATTCCGTTAAGTCCGTGCGCAATATGATTAATGCCATTCATGAGCAGACCGGCACGCCGCAAAACCCGGTAGACTGGTCCGAGCCCGATTTGTGGATAAGTGAACGCTTGAAAGGTGAAGATGCTGAAATTGCGCGCTGCATCTGGAATCAGGACGAACACATATTAAATCCTCGCCACAGCTACGGCTGTTACCTGTTCCTAAACTATCCACTTTTTGAACTGATGACGACGGATCCAAACGAGAGCTGGACCCCGACCACACGTGGCGAACAATTTCTTGCCAATGATGAAACGGTCCTGCGTATGCTGGATGACAGGGAGGGGCTGCTACATCTTTTAGAGCTCCTTGCCGGACGTGAAATGTCCCGCCGCGCCGATTTACTGCCCGAATGGCAGGCTTTTCTACATCAGCACTCTAAGTTTGCCTCAACGAGTTCGATAAAAAGCACGCTCTATTCTCGGCTGTATAACCTGGTTGAGCGCGAGATGGTCGCTCGCGAAGGCATGAGCTATCACATCACCGATACTGGCCGCGCCTGGCTTGGGAAAGCGCTTCCCGCCCGCAAAAGCGATCCGCGTAAAGAGCTTCTGGACGCTGTTAAGCGCTACAACCACCAGCAAAAAGAGCTGCTGCGTGAGCAAATCAGCACCATGAATCCCTACAAGTTTGAGCACCTGATTGGTCAGCTACTGGAAGCAATGGGCTATGAGCAGGTTGAAGTGACCAAAGCCTCGGGCGATAAAGGCGTAGATGTGGTGGGCAGAGTGCAGGTCGGTATCACCACGATTACCGAAGTGGTTCAGGTTAAGCGTATGCAAAGCAACATCACTCGCCCTATCATCGACCAGCTTCGCGGCGCACTGCCTTACCACAGCGCGATACGAGGTACGCTGATCACGACAGGTCGTTTTGCCGGTAACTGCGAAAAAGCGGCTCTGCACCCTGGCGCGGCCCCTATTACCCTGATAGATGGCGCTCGCCTGCTGGAACTGTTAATTGAGAATAACGTGGGGATTCGCCGCAGCAGTGCGGTAGAACTTTTGGACGTGGATTTGCAGCTTTTTGATGAGCTGGAAGAAGGATTAAAAGGCGAAATGTAACGCCTAAATCGCTACAATAGGCGCCAAATTTTTCCTGATTGAGTTCATCATGGCCAAAGCACCAGCAAAAAAAACCAAAGCAAAGAAAGGCTTTGAAGAGACGTTATGGGATACCGCCAACCAGCTTCGCGGCAGCGTTGAATCCTCCGAGTACAAACACGTGGTGCTGAGCCTCGTGTTCCTCAAATTTATCAGCGATAAGTTCGAGGCCCGCCGTCAAAAGATGAAGGACGAAGGCCAGGGCGATTTCCTCGAAATGGAAGTCTTCTATCAGCAGGACAACATCTTCTACCTGCCGGAAGCGGCGCGCTGGTCGTTCATCAAGCAGAACGCCAAGCAGGATAACCTTGCCGTGCTGATTGATACCGCCCTCTCCACTATTGAGAAGCGTAACCCGACGCTGAAAGGCGCGCTGCCGGACAACTACTTCAGCCGCCAGAACCTGGAAACCAAGAAGCTGGCGTCGCTGATCGATACCATCGATAACATCGAAACGCTGGCCCACGAAACCGACGTGGAAGCGCTTTCGAAAGAGGACCTGGTCGGCCGCGTGTACGAATACTTCCTCGGCAAGTTTGCCGCCACCGAAGGCAAAGGCGGCGGCGAGTTCTATACGCCAAAATGCGTGGTGACGCTGCTGACCGAAATGCTCGAACCGTTCCAGGGCAAAATTTATGACCCGTGCTGCGGCTCGGCGGGGATGTTCGTCCAGTCGGTGAAGTTTGTTGAAAGCCATCAGGGGAAAAGCCGCGATATCGCCCTGTACGGTCAGGAGCTGACGGCCACCACCTATAAGCTGGCGAAGATGAACCTTGCCATTCGCGGTCTTTCCGCTAACCTGGGCGAGCGCCCGGCGGACACCTTCTTCAGCGACCAGCACCCGGATTTAAAAGCTGACTATATTCTGGCCAACCCGCCGTTTAACCTGAAAGACTGGCGCAACGACGCCGAGCTGACCGAAGACCCGCGCTTTGCCGGGTACCGCACGCCGCCAACCGGCAACGCCAACTACGGCTGGATTTTGCATATGCTCTCCAAGCTGTCGGCTAACGGTACTGCCGGTTTTGTGCTGGCGAACGGCTCGATGAGTTCCAACACCAGCGGCGAAGGCGAGATCCGCGCGCAGATGATCGAAAACGATCTGATCGACTGCATGATCGCCCTGCCCGGCCAGTTGTTCTACACCACCCAGATCCCGGTGTGCCTGTGGTTTATGACCAAGTCGAAAGCGGCCGATCCGGCCAAAGGCTACCGTAACCGTCAGGGCGAAACGCTGTTTATCGACGCGCGTAACCTCGGTACCATGATGAACCGCACCGCCAAAGAGCTGACGGCGGACGATATCGCCACCCTCGCCGACACCTACCATGCGTGGCGCAGCACGCCAGAAGAGCTGGCCGAACGCGTTAAGCGTGGCGACAGCAAGCTGGCGCAATATGAAGACCAGGCTGGGTTCTGCAAGGTTGCCACCATTGCAGAGATCAAGGCTAACGACTATGTACTGACGCCGGGCCGCTACGTCGGTGCCGCCGAGCAGGAAGAAGATGGCGTAGCGTTTGAGACCAAAATGCGTGAATTGTCGCAGACGTTGTTTGCGCAGATGAAGCAGGCGGAAGAACTGGATAAAGCGATTCGCCAGAACCTGGAGGGGTTGGGTTATGGGGAGTAAGTGGATGAAATATCGTCTAGGTGATATAGCAACTTTTTCTTATGGTAAAATGCCAAAAAAAGAACTTATTGGCTTAGGTAAATATGTCGTTTTTTCAGGGTATAAATATACTGATAACTACCCGGAGAAAAACCTATCAGTTGGTGATTTAATTGTTGTCGCTCGAGGAGTCGGCGGAACTGGTGATGTAAAAATAGCAAATCAAGATTGCTATTTAACAAATTTACCTATCAAGATAGATTTGGATGATAAAATAATAAGAAAAGAATATTTTTATTATCTATTTAAACAAAACACATTACGTTATCTTGATAGCGGCTCTGCTCAAAGTCAAATAACCATAAATGATCTATCGAATATTGAAGTAGTAGTACCTTTGCCAGAAGCGCAAGACTCAGTAATAGAAAAATTAAGAAATCTCGATAAAAAAATAATAATAAATACATCCATAAACCAAACCCTCGAACAAATGTCCCAAACCCTGTTCAAATCCTGGTTCGTGGATTTCGATCCGGTGATTGATAACGCGCTGGATGCAGGAAACCCAATCCCGGAAACGCTGCAATCTCGCGCCGAACTGCGTCAAAAAGTATGCAATAGTGCAGATTTTAAACCACTTCCGGCGGATATTCGTGTACTGTTCCCGGCTGAATTTGAAGAAACAGAGTTAGGTTGGGTGCCAAAAGGCTGGGTGACAAATCGACTGGAAATTATTTTAGAGTTGGCTTACGGAAAAGCACTTAAAAAGACAGAAAGAACCAATGGTGATTATCCTGTTTATGGTTCTGGCGGTGTTGATGGAACCCATAATGAGTATCTTGTTAAAGGACCTGGGGTTATTGTTGGGAGGAAAGGTACTGTTGGTTCATTACATTGGGAAAACAAAGATTTTTACCCCATTGATACGGTATTTTTCGTAAAACCTAAAGAATACTATTCTCTTGCTTACTGCTATCAACTGTTGAAAACACTGGGATTAGAGAATATGAATACCGATGCAGCAGTCCCAGGCTTGAACAGAAACAATGCTTATCGTCTTGAGGTCGTTACACCAACACAATCCATCATTGCCAAATTCACAAATATAATCCAGACAATCCAGCATAAAATGGATTCGAATCATAATGAAACAGAGAATCTAACCGCCCTCCGCGACACCCTGCTCCCCAAACTCATCTCCGGCGAACTGCCCCTAGAGGATCTGCCAAACTTAGTAGCTCAAACCGAACCCGCATAACGCATTTTGCCCCTGAAAAATCAGGGGCTTTCTGTTAAGGTTTTCTCTGTTACAGGAACCCTTACCAGAAAACCAGCCAGGGCCGGAGCGGGATATGCATCTCTCATTCAGTGAAGCGAAGTTAGAACAGGCAATAATTGAACTGTTACAGGAGCAGGGCTACCAGCACCTGACAGGCGATAATGTGCCGCGTTCCAGCCTCGAGCAGGTGATTATCGAAGATGATCTTCGTCATTACCTCGCCGCGCGCTATCAGGCCGACGGCATCACTGAAGAAGAGATCCAGCGGTTGATCAAGCAGTTCACCACCCTGCCCGCCTCCGATCTCTACGAAAGCAATAAAACCTTCTGCACCTGGCTGGCTAACGGTTTCCTGTTTAAACGCGACGATCGCCAGCAGAAAGATCTCTATATCGAACTGCTCGATACCCGGCACCTGCCCGCTGCGCTGCGTAAACTGTTTGAAGCTGACGTGCCGCTGCAACAGGCCGCGGAAACGCCGACAGGCTATCTTATCCAGCCGCTGAACCGCGTGAAAATCGTCAATCAGTTGATCATCACCGGCAAAGAAAACCAGCCGCGCATTCCGGATGCCATCCTGTATATCAACGGCCTGCCGCTAGTAGTATTCGAATTTAAAAGCGCGGTGCGCGAGCAGGAAGCCAATATTGGTGACGCCTATAAACAGCTCTGCACCCGCTATCGTCGCGATATTCCGCAGCTGTTTGTCTATAACGCGCTGTGCATTATCAGCGACGGCGTCAATAACCGCATGGGCAACCTGTTTGCGCCATACGAGTATTTCTACTCCTGGCGCAAGGTCAGCGGGAATGAAAACCGCGAGCAGGACGGCATCCCTTCCCTGCACTCGATGATTCAGGGTTTATTCCACCCGGTACGCCTGCTGGACGTGATCAAAAACTTTATCTGCTTCCCGGATAAAGCCAAACATGAAGTGAAAATCTGCTGCCGCTACCCGCAGTACTATGCGGCGCGCAAGCTCTACTACAGCATCGAACGGGCGCGAAAACCTTACGGTAACGGTAAAGGCGGCACCTACTTTGGCGCCACGGGCTGCGGCAAGAGCTACACCATGCAGTTCTTAACCCGCCTGCTGATGAAAAGCGTCGAATTCGCCAGCCCGACGATCGTGCTGATCACCGACCGCACCGATCTGGACGATCAGCTCTCAACGCAGATGTGCAATGCCAAAAACTATATTGGCGACGAGACCGTTGTCCCCGTCACCAGCCGTGACGATCTGCGGGAAAAGCTGGCCGGTCGCAACAGCGGCGGCGTCTTCCTGACCACTATCCATAAGTTTACCGAAGATACCGAACTGCTTACCGAACGCAGCAACGTCATCTGTATCTCTGACGAGGCGCACCGCAGCCAAGTCAATCTGGATCAGAAAGTGCTGGTCGATAAAGAGAGCGGCAAGGTACGCAAAACCTTTGGGTTCGCTAAATATCTGCACGACTCGCTGCCCTGCGCCACCTACGTCGGCTTTACGGGAACACCGATCGACGCCACGCTCGACGTCTTTGGGGAGGTGGTCGACAGCTATACCATGACCGAATCCGTCCTGGACGAGATCACGGTGCGTATCGTATACGAAGGCCGCGCGGCGAAAGTGATCCTCGACAGCAGCAAGCTGGAAGAGGTCGAAAAATATTACGACGAGTGCGCCAGCGCCGGAACCAACGAGTGGCAAATCGACGAGAGCAAAAAAGCCAGCGCCACCATGAACGCCATTCTGGGCGATGAAGACCGCCTGAAGGCGCTAGCCGAGGACTTTGCCAAACACTATGAAAAACGGGTTGCAGAAGGCTCGACGGTAAAAGGCAAAGCGATGTTCGTCTGCGCCAGCCGCGAAATTGCCTGGGATTTCTATCGTCAGCTTAAAACTTTCCGTCCGGCGTGGTTTGAGGTCAAACAGGTGCCAGACGGTATCGCGCTGACGGAGCAGGAGCAAAAAGAGTTACCGCCATCTGAAATGGTGAAGATGGTGATGACGCGCGGTAAAGATGATAACGCCACGCTGTATGAACTGCTCGGCAGCAAAGAGTACCGCAAGGAGCTTGATAAACAGTTCAAAAACGCGAAGTCAAATTTCAAGATCGCCATCGTGGTGGATATGTGGCTGACCGGGTTCGACGTGCCGGAACTGGACACCATCTATATCGATAAACCGCTGCAAAAGCACAACCTGATCCAGACCATTTCCCGCGTTAACCGCAAGCTGGAAGGCAAAAGCAAAGGACTTGTCGTCGACTATATCGGCATAAAGCGTCAGATGAACCAGGCGCTGGCAATGTATTCGCGCATTGATGCCAATAACTTTGAAGATATTCAGCAGTCGGTGATTGAGGTAAAAAACCACCTCGATTTGCTGGCGCAGGCCTTCCATGATTTTGACAGCGAAGCTTACTTTAGCGGCGAGCCGCAGGCGCAGCTGGCCTGCCTGAACAACGCGGCAGAATTTGTAATGCGCACACAAAAGGTAGAACGACGCTTTATGGGCCTGGTGAAACGCCTGAAAGCCGCCTATGACGTTTGCTGCGGTAGCGAAGCGCTTTCACAGGCCGATCGCGATCATATCCACTTTTATCTGGCCGTACGTTCCATTGTCTTCAAGCTGACCAAAGGCGATGCGCCGGACGTCACGCAGATGAACGCCCGCGTGCGCGAGATGATCGCCGAGGCGCTCAAGGCCGACGGCGTGGAAGAACTGTTTTTCCTCGGCGATAAGAAAGCCGAATCAATCGATATCTTTGACAATGATTATCTGGATCGCATCAATAAGATCAAACTGCCGGCCACCAAAATCCAGCTGCTTCAAAAGCTGCTGGAAAAAGCCATCAGCGACTTTAAAAAAGTTAACCAGCTACAGGGGATCAACTTCACCCGTCGCTTCCAGTCCATTATGGATAAATATAATGAGCGCCGGGAAGATGACATTCTTAATGGCGAAGAGTTTGATGAATTCAGCCAAGAAATGACGGACATCATCTACGACATAAAGACCGAGATGGGCACCTATGCCGATTTGGGGATCGATATGGAAGAGAAAGCCTTCTACGACATTCTGGCGCATATGCGTGATAAATATCAGTTCACCTATGAAGACGACAAAATGCTGGCGCTGGCGAAAGAGATGAAGGCGGTGGTCGATAACACGTCGAAGTACCCGGACTGGAGCAAGCGTGATGATATTAAAGCGAAGCTGAAGGTTGAACTGATTCTGCTGCTGCACAAGCATAAGTTCCCGCCGGTAGCGAATGATGATGTCTATATGGGCGTACTGGCGCAGGCTGAACATTTTAAGCAGCATCAAATGGCGCAATAAAGACATCGTGCCTTAAGCCATGTCTGGCCGACGGTAACCTAACGGTTGCCGTTTTTTGCACTTTCCCCCCGCTTCCCTCTATCCTTACCCCATGGAAAAACATACCGAACTGAAACGCGCCAAGCTGCTAGCGCTGTCGCTGCTGCTGGTTGCCGCCGCGGCGTTTATTGCCACCCTCTTCCTGCCGCAGACCTTCTGGGTGCGCGGCGTTAAGGCCATTGCCGAAGCGGCGATGGTCGGCGCGCTGGCGGACTGGTTTGCCGTGGTCGCCCTGTTTCGACGGGTGCCGATCCCGTTTATCGCCCGGCATACGGCGATTATCCCGCGCAATAAGGACCGGATTGGCGACAACCTCGGCCAGTTTGTGCAGGAGAAGTTTCTCGATACCCAGTCCCTGGTGGCGCTGATCCGCCGCTACGAGCCTGCGAAAATGATTGGCGCATGGTTCAGCCAGCCCGACAACGCCCAGCGCGTGGGCCAGCATCTGATTCAGGTGATGGGCGGTTTCCTCGAGCTTGCCGACGACGGGCGCATCCAGCGGCTGCTCAAGCGCGCGGTGCATAAGGCCATCGACAAGGTGGACCTCACCGAAACCAGCGCGGTGATGCTGGAAAGCATGACCAAAAACAACCGCCACCAGGTGTTGTTAGACGCCATTATTAACCGCCTGATTACGCTGATTCAGCGCGAAAGCTCGCGAGAATTTATCGCCACTCAGATTGTCCACTGGCTCAAGACCGAGCACCCGCGCAAGGCGATGGTGCTGCCCACCGAGTGGCTGGGCGACCAGAGCGCGGAGATGGTGTCGAACGCGGTCAACAGCCTGCTGGACGACATCAGCCACGACCGCACGCATCAGATCCGCCAGGCGTTCGATCGCGCCACGCTGAAGCTGATCGACAATCTGAAAAACGATCCGGACATGGCGGCCAAAGCCGACGGCATCAAGCACTATCTGAAGAACGACGAGGCGTTTAACCGCTATCTGGGGGAAATGTGGGGCGACCTGCGCGACTGGCTGAAGGCGGACATGCACAGCGACGATTCGCGCGTGAAGCAGCGCATCGCCAGCGCCGGGCTGTGGTTTGGCGAAACGCTCGCCGCCGATGCCAGCCTGCGCGCGTCCCTGAACGAACATCTGGAGCAGGCGGCGCACCGCGTCGCGCCCGACTTTGCCGCGTTTCTGACGCGCCACATCAGCGACACGGTGAAAAGCTGGGATGCGAAAGACATGTCGCGCCAGATCGAGCTGAACATCGGCAAAGACCTGCAGTTTATCCGCGTCAACGGCACGCTGGTCGGCGGGACGATTGGCCTGATCCTGTTCCTGCTGTCGCAGCTGCCCGCCCTGCTCGCGCGCTAGTCGGCCTTCGGCGGCGCGATGACGTAGCGCGTCGGCTCGAAGCAGTTGAGGATCCGGTGCACCAGGAAAACCAGCGTCAGCGTCGCCACCAGCGAGAACGTGACCGAGGTGATGCGGTACAGATCGCTAAACACCAGGTCGCCGTCCGGGTGCATGTTCTGCCCGAACATGATGCCGATGGTGGTGATGCTGGCGAAGCCCACCCCCGCGCCGACCTTCTCCATCACGTGCAGCCGCGCGCCGAACGCCAGCCCGAGGGCAATCAGCGGCATCATCAGCAGCATGTGGCTGCTGTGATCGTACAGAATAAGCTGCACCACCAGAATGTATAAGCAGCCCAACACCACCCCGGCCACGCGCCAGATGGAGCTCATCACCGCGCCGCGATAGTGCATCGGGAACAGGATCAGCACGCCCGCCATCAGCGCCGACAGGGAATCGCTGAGATCGCTCACCTGAAACACCACAAAAATCAGCGTGGCGACGGTGCCGGAAAGCAGGGATTCGTGGCGCACGCGGGCATCGTCTTTCTCAATCAGCGGCGGCGGCCTGCGCGGCTCAACGTCCGGCAGCAGGTAGTTCATCAGCGCGCTCAGGCACACCGCCATCACGCTCGCCTCAATGTTGGAAAACAGCAGCGTGTGCCAGTTGGTCGTGGGGTAGCTCATAAAGTTGAGCATCACGCTCTGGCACACCACGCCCATCGAGCCAAACAGGAACAGCGGCCCCTTGCTCATAAAGCGAAAGCGCATCACGTACAGGGCAAACACCACTATCGTCATGATCAGCGGCCATTGCGACAGATAGCCGATGATAAAGATCATTTCGACGCAGTTCAGCGAGGCGCTGAAGATGAACTGCTTCGCCACGTGGCGGTTAAACACCGGCACCAGCGACAGCAGCATGATCGGGTAGACTACGAAAAACACCCCGTACGAGGTGTTATAGAAGCTGGAGATGCTCAGGGCGATCGTTCCCGCGAAGACGATGCGCAGGGTCTGGCGAAAGTCGTTTGCCGTGTAGACGATGTTGCCGTGCGGGGTAAAGACCCGGGCCAGCGTGTTAATAGACATAGTGCAGCAGGCTCACCAGATGAATTTGCATCCCGGAGAAGAAGCGGGAGAACGGCCCTTCGCTGTTGTAGAGCTGCACGGTGGCGCGCGCGCCGGTCGGCAGGCTTTTTGGCAGCGGCTCGTCCAGCGCCACGTGAATGCGCATCCGCTGGGCGTCGCGCACCCAGCGGTTGGAGGTCTCCGGCTGGGACAGCTCGCCGTTCACCGACTCCTGCCCGGCGAGGATACCCGCATCGCTGCTGGTGACGTGGGCGCGGAAAACCTGGCCCGGGAAGGCGTCGAATACCACGGCCGCGTCGGTTCCCTGATGGGTATGGCGCAGGCTCTTCTCGCGGAAATCAGCCACGATATCGGTCTGGTTGTTTACCAGCGCCAGCGCGGCGGAGCCGGAGGAGGCATAAAATCCCGGGCTGAGCTGCAGGTTACTCACCGTGCCGTCCGCCTCGGCGTAGACCTTCGTCCAGGCGAGGTTGAGCTGCGCGTCGTCCAGCGCGTTGCGGTATTTTTGCAGCGTCACGTTGCGGTGCTCATCCCGCTCGCCGCGCTGGATGCGCAGGTTGTGGATGTTCGCCTCTATAGAATGGACGGACTGCTCGCTGCTCTGCCAGGCCGTGCGCACCTTGTCCAGATCCGACTGCGAAACGTTCTGGAGGGTGCTGAGCTTCCGGTAGCGCTCGAAGGTGACTTTATCGTTGCGCGCGGTCAGCACGGCGGTTTTCAGGCTGGCCTGCGCGGCGGCGATTTGCGCATCCAGCTGGTCGTTCGACAGGCGCGCCTGCTCCAGCGCGATTTGCGCGGCTTCGACCTTATTGCGAAACGGCGTAGCGTCCAGCTCAAAGAGCAGATCGCCCTTCTTCACCTGGCTGTTGTTATGGACATGCACCGCCGCCACGTAGCCCGACACGCGCGCGGAGACCGGCGTCACCACGCGCATGACGGTGGAGTCCGGCGTCAGCGGGATCCAGATATCCGCGACGATAAAGTAGACAAACATCAGCAGGAAAGAGGCAATACTTACCCTTACCCACCGGGCAAACTTTTGTTCAGGGGTCATTATTTTTCGGTCTTGTTATCTTCTTCGCGGATAGTCCGCAAATTGCAGGCGAATTGATTAAGCGTTGCGCTGAAAATCTCGAGATGTTCCGGCGCGATGTTTTGCGATACGCGGGCCTGATAGGTTTCAATAACGCTGTTTAGCCTGCGCAGAATGGCGTGGCCATCCGGCGTCAGCGCCAGCAGGCGGATGCGTTTGTCATACGGCGACGTGGTGCGCAGCAGGTATCCCCGCAGTTCAAGCTGGGCTATCGTGCGCATCAGCGGCGGCAGCTCAATGCCCTGCACCTCCGCCAGCTCGCTGACCGAGACGTTATCCCCCAGCTGGTGCAGCTGCATCATCACCGTCCAGCTTGACTGGGTCAGCCCCGTATCAAGAATGGCGTCGTCAATCACCGCGCGCCACTGGCGCACGATCATCGCCATCCGCATGCCCATCGGCCTGCGGCTGAACAGATTATCTTCACTCATGGGGAGCCCTCTCGTATTACCCAATCAAGATAATAGTTATCAGGGTAAGTATCAAGAAACAAAAGGGTAAAGCGCAATAATTGGTAACAACGCGCGGAAAGACGTGCGGGGAAACGGCCCTCAGGCGTAATGCACCCGCTGGTTTAACAGATAGTGTTCAAGGGTTATCCACTCCGTCAGGCGGACGAAGAGCTCCATCACCGCAGGGGCGATGTCGTTGAGTGTGGCCGCGTCGAAAACCGCCTTGTCGCCATCGCTGCGCGCCACCAGCGGCGCGAAGCGGTCGGCCAGGCGGTAATAGTCTTTGCGGATCACCGCGGGTATCCCCTGCGCCGTGGCGGGGTTAATGCACTGGCGATACGCGCGCAGGTGTTTTTCGGTAAAGTCGGCGTCCTGTGCCAGCACTAGCAGCGCTTCTTTCAGATTTCGTTGAGCAGCAATCATTTTGTCCATTGTTTCACCCGCGATCGCATTTATACACTGTGGTCGAACTTTTTATATAATCCGGTCAGATTGTTTACCGCGAACTTTTTATAAATATTCCTGCGGTGATGGCTTACCGTTTTTCCCGTCACGTTAACGCAGCGCGATATTTCCTTGTTCTTTTTACCGGAGACAATATAGGGCAACAGCAGCGATTCCATTTTGGTCAGGCTTTTTTCGCGTTCAATATTACACCAGCGCATATTTTTAAAAATGGTGATCCGCTGGTCGGCGATCGTAAAGCGCGACAGGCACTGGGTCACTTTATTCACAGAAGATTTACAGTCTATGGTTAAATCTGCGGCCGTGTTAATCAATATATTTTCAATGGTGCTGTCGAAGCAGGCCTCCCGCGTGATGAATATCACCATAGCGTTCGGATATTTACCTTTAACCTCAAGGAGAGTATTCAGCGCCTTAATGTCTGACTGGCCATAATCCACTACGATAGCTTTGGCGCGCGCAAGATTGTCCCTGTGCGCTTTTTTAATATCATCCACATACGTGACGTCAGTAAAGATAGACGCCTCAGGATTGAGGGTTTTTAACAATAAATCAAACCCTTGCCTGAAATACCTACAGGATGAAATCACAATTACCATTCTCATAACCCTAACATCTCTGCGGATTAATTCATAATCCTCATAAATGTTTTTAATATCAATACGCTTTTTTCCGCACGTTATAGGAAAATTCTTAACACTCAAGAACAGATCGTGCTATTCATCACATTTCAATAAAAAAGCACGCTGATTTTATCTCACATAACATATGCATGAGATTTCTAATAAGAATTTTCCAACTTCACGAAGATCAATCCTAATAATACCGCCCCCTCATTTTGTTATGCTTCGAAATGTAACAAGGAATTAAGCATTGTTCGAATTTAATGCCGTTTTCGGCTTAAGCGTAATGCATGTATAGAGGGATATAAATAATGAACAAAACGTTTCAACTTTCTAAAATTGCCACCCGCATGAGCGTGCTTTTTGGGAGCAGTCTGCTGATGCCTTTCGCTGCGCAGGCAAATAGCTGCACCGCGTATTCCGCAGCCGGCGTCTGCGGGCTTGAGGAATATGAAATGACCTCGCCGCTAGATCCGAAACCCGTAGCGTGGTATTTCACCGCCCCCTCGCAGGATGCCGCCATCAATAGCACGGCAAAAGCGCAGAATATCTATTTAGCCAGCGGCACCTCATCGCGTAAGGACAAGGATATCCAGCGCCTGCTGGTGGACGGCGCGGATCTCAGCGGCTACTACATTAACGCCAGCAAAAACGGCAGCGCCGAGATTTCGCTGGTGAATAACGCGACGGTAGACTGGATTGAAGCGGGTGGTGCAAACACCCTGACCCATACCCGCATCCTCGTAGAGGGCTCGACGCTGAACGGCGCGAACGCCGGGGTGGATTACGATAAAAGGGGCGTAACCCCAGTCAGTAAAGCGTATGCCAGCGGCTGGGCGCTGTTTCTGACGCCGAACGACAGCATCGACGTGACGATCGCCAACGACAGCAAGGTCAACGGCGGGATCTTAGCGTCAGGGACCGGGGCGCACCGCATCACCCTTCAAGACAGCAGCCTGACGGGCGCGCTTTACGCGGCGAGCCCGGAAGCGATTACCGCCGTCATCGATAATAGCCAAGTGACGGGCGACATCACCGCCAACGGCGCGGCAAAGATTGCGATGGACATTACCCGCTCAGTCCTCACCGGCAGCGTGGATGCCCATACCGGCAGCGGCACGGTGGACGTCAAGATCACTGACAGTACCCTGTCAGGAGACATCAACCTCGCGGGCAAAAGCATCCAGCGCGCTGACGTCTGGCTGACCAGCGCAAAAGTCGGGGGAAACCTGTACGGCAGCGGTGAAAACAGCACCCTGCACCTGGCGGGCAACACCTCGCTGGACGGAAAACAGTTCAGCCACTTTAGCCAGTTAACGTTCACGGATAGCGCGAGCTTCACCGGCGGCTTTAGCAATGAAAACGTCGGCACGGCGCTGACCGTGACGGGAGGGTCGATCACCGCCCCCGTGCAGCTCAGCAGCGGGAAGCTCACCTTCAGCGGGACAAAAATCATCGCCGATACGCTCTCGCTCAGCAGCGGTGCATCGCTTGCCATGACCAACGGCAGCCAGCTCCAGACCCGCTCCGACCGGCTGTTTAACGCCTCTACCGCCGCCGCGCTTCCGGGCGGGTTTAACGCCACCGGGAAAAACCTGTCGCTGACGGACAGCACCCTGATCCTGACGGATAGCATCTACCGCCTGGACTACGTGACCGCGGTCAACGCGCTGATCGGCGCGGCCGTCGGCAACTCGCTGGTGATGCTCGGCAAAATTGAAAATCCGGGGAGCACGGGCGGAACGGCAAGCGTGGCGGATGCCTCCACCAGCCAGGCGACGCTGGCAACAACCCAGGTTACCTCCAGCAAAAACCGCCTGGTTATCGGCGCGGGCAATGCGCAGACGGAGAGTTCGATTGCCGTTGCCAACGGCTTTGGCGCGTCGCAGCTGCGCTTTGAGGGCTCCGGCACGCCGAAGATTGAGATTGAAGGCGATCAATCGCTGACGCTGACGGGCGCCGCGGGCGGCGCGCTGATTGAGGTCGCCGGGCAGCCGAACGCCGCCGTCGACATCGCGGTAAATCAGGGCACGCTTAACCTCGGCTCGACGGTCGCGGGCAGCGAAAGCAACCACCTTAACGGCAGGCTGACCCTTTCTTCGGATGGCTCGCTTAATATCCTCGCCGGGGATCACACCATCGCCTCCGGCAGCGCGCAGGCGGGCGTGGTCAGCAGCGGCAAGATAGCGATCGCACAGCATGCCGCGCTCCACGCGGACGTTGACCTGAAGGACTCCGCGCAGCTGGCCGTTAACGGCGCGCTTATGGCGGAACGGCTCAACGCCAGCAAGGACGCGCAGATCGCCGTGGGTAGCGCGGACAGCGCCGGAACCCTGATCGCCCAGGCGCTAAACCTGCAGGGCGCACGAATGTTTATCGACCCGGCGTGGAGCGAGAGCGGCACGCTGGCCTCGGCCTCAACGGTTGTCGTTGGCAGCAGCGACGTTAACGGCCGCCTGACCGTGGGGCAAAACTCGCTGCTGGTGCTGGGAGATACCTCCACGGCGGCAGCGGAAGCGGAATTTGCCGACTCGGGATCACGCTGGGGCCAGGACGCCATCACCGCGGCGCTGGCCATTCAGGCTCCGCAAACCCTGAACGCCGCGCAGGGCGGCCTGAAGGTGGACGGCTCCCTGACGGGAAGCGCGAGCAACCGCGACGCCGCCTTCAATACGGCGGAGTTTGCCGACCGCTCCCTGCTGATGGTCGACGGCGCAGCGTTAACCGCAGGCCGGGCGGCGCTCAACGCCGAAAACGGCACGCTGAAGGTCGCCAGCGGCGCCGCGCTTTACGTGGCTGACGCCAAGGCCAATCAGAGCTATTCGGTGGCAAAAGGTTTTAGCGATATCAACATCGCCAGCGGCGGCTGGCAGAACGATAATTTACGCCTCAACAGATTGCTCAGCGCCACCACCACCGCCCGTAACGGCGAGGTGACGGTCTCGACGCAGGCCCGCGACGCGCAGGACGTACTGCCCGGCATCGCGACGCCGAACGCCCTGAATACGCTGATCGCCAGCGGAGAAAACGACCGCACGGCAAGTGCCGCCGGACAGCGCTTCCTCTCCATTGCCGTCGATACGCCAGACGTGACCAACCAGCAGATTGTGCGGACGGTGAACAGCGCGGCGCAGATGGCCATCGCGGGCGGCGCGCAGAGCAACACCTGGGCGGCGGGCATGGCGGCCATCGACGCGCTGCTCGACAGAACGTCTCTTGCCAACGCGCCGCTGCAAAACGATCTGCCTGACGCCAGCGTGTGGGTGCATGCGCTTTACGGCAATGCGCGCAGCAGCGATTTGAGCGCGGGCAGCCTGCGCTACGGTCAGGACAGCAACTTCTACGGCCTGATGCTCGGCGCGGATAAAGCGTACGGCACCGATTTCGGGGAGATGCGCTCGGGCGCGGCGTTCCACGCCGGAAACGGCGACAGCGATTCGCGCGGTGACTTCAGCGCCACGCATAATGACTTCAGCTTCTGGGGCGTTTCGCTGTACCAGAGCTGGACGCAGCGCCAGCTCAGCGTGACGGGCAACGTCAGCCTGACGCAAAGCAGCAACGACATCAATCAGAAGCAGCCGGGCTGGCTGGGAATGGGCAGCCGGTTTGATGCGAACGTCGACGCCCAGATGCTGAGCGCCGGGCTGCGGGGGGAATACCGGATTGAGACGGACGTGGTAGACGTGATCCCTTACGCCGGCGCGCGCTACAGCCAGCTGAAAACGGATGCCTTTGATACCAAAAGCGGCAGCGGCGAGAAGGTCTTCCATACCGACAAAGGCAGCCAGGATATCTGGCAGTTCCCGGTCGGGGTGAAGGTGAACAAAACCTTCGCGCTCGATTCCGGCTGGAACCTGAGCGCGCAGGCGGATGCCGGAGTGGTCGCCGTGACGGGCGATCGGGACATTGACAGCAGGCTACACGCCGTCGGCATTCGCGGCAGCGACGTTATCTCGGCAGAGACGCTCGACGACACCGCCTTTACCGGCCAGGCTGGGGTCAAATTCCAGAAAGGCAACATGACCTTTGGCGTGGGCTACAGCGTCAATGCCTCGGATCACGAAACGCGTCAGGGCGTTACCGCCACGTACCGGCTGGCGTTCTGACGTACACCCCGCCGACGCTGCCTCGGCAAAGCGCGCAGCGTTGTGCCGAGGCAGCGCTGCGCTTATCCGGCCTACGGGATCGCGTAGGCCCGGTCAGCGCAGCGCCACCGGGCGGTCGAACGAGGAATTATTCCAGGTTAGCCTTGTTCAGGCCGTAGGCCACATCCAGCGAGCCGGGCTCCATACGCGAGGTGATCCCCAGACGGTTCCAGGCGTTTATCGCCACGATGGCAAAATTCAGCTCTGAAATCTCCACGTCCGAAAAATGCTCCGCCACGCTGCGGTACAGCGCGTCGCTCACGCCGTGCGCGCCGATGTGCGTCAGCGCTTCGGTAAACGCCAGCGCCGCTTTTTCGCGGGCGCTAAACAGCGGGGACTCGCGCCATGCCGCCAGGTGGTACAGGCGCAGCTCGCGCTCGCCGGCAATTTTGGCCTCTTTCGAGTGCATATCCAGGCAGAAGGTGCAGCCGTTCAGCTGCGACACGCGAATGTCGATCAGGTGCTTGAGCGCCGGGTCGATGGAGGTTTTCGCCACTTCAATGCTCAGGGCGGACAGCGCGTTGGCGAGTGCAGGTGTAGCTTTATGGTGATTAACGCGAGTGCTCATCGTCTTACCTCTTTTTGTTTGCGGCATATGTCATGCGATGCAGCAAATCTACGCCGTTCATGACATAGTAAAAAGACACAAAAACCGTGAAACGAGGTAGGACATGAAGCCCGGCTACCATGAGATTTACAGCCGCTATCGGGACAACATCGCGCGCGGCGTGCTGAAGCCCGGCGACAGGGTTCCCGCCATTCGCGTGCTGGCCGCGCAGCTGAAGGTGGCGCGCAAAACCGTGGAGACGGCGTACGCCATTCTGATCGGCGAAGGCTATCTGGTGAGCGCCGGGGCGCGCGGCACGCGGGTGAATCCCGACCTTTTGCTGCCTGCCGAAAGCGGGCCGGAGGCGCAGGCGACCGGCACGCTCCCGGAATCGCTGATTACGCAGCGCGAGCGCGCCGGTTTTCTCCGTCCGGGCGTTCCGTCCCTCGACGCCTTCCCCTATAAAAAATGGCTGCTGCTGGCGGGACAGGCCACGCGCGCCATGCGTCAGGAGGAGATGCTCAACCCGCCCGTGATGGGCTGGTATCCGCTGCGCCAGGCCATCGCCCGCTATCTCAACATCTCGCGCGGGCTCTCCTGCACCGCTGAACAGGTGATGATCACCAGCGGCTACAGCGGCAGCCTGCGCCTGATCCTCGATACTCTCGCCAGCCGCAGCGACAAGGTGGTGTTTGAGGATCCGGGCTATTTTATGGGCCAGCAGCTGCTCAAGCGGATAGTGCCGCGCCTGCACACCGTCCCCGTCGATCGGTCCGGCCTCGACACCGACTACCTGCTGCGCCACCATCGCGACGCGCGCTTTGCCATCGTTACGCCGTCGCACCAGAGCCCGCTGGCGGTGACGCTCTCCCTGCCGCGCAAGCAGCAGCTTCTCGACTGGGCAGGCCAGAACGCATCGTGGATTATCGAGGACGACTACGACGGGGAGTTTCACTACACCCGCAAGGTGCTGCCGTCGCTTAAGAGCCTGGACCAGCACGACCGGGTGATTTTTATGGGCACCTTCAGCAAAACCATTATGCCCTCGCTGCGGATAGGCTACGTGGTGATGCCCGCCAGCACCGTCGACGCGTTCACCGACTGCGCGGAGATTGTCGCCAGCGGCCAGCCGATCCTGACGCAAAAAATCCTCACCGCCTTCTTGAACGAGGGCCATTTTTTCCGCCACCTCAAGAAGATGCGCGCCCTGTACCAGACCCGCCGCGACTGGATGATTGCCGCCCTGCGGGAGGTATACGGGGATCGTTTCTTCACCGAGCAAAACGACGGCGGGATGCACATCGTGGCGTTTCTCACCCGCGGCAGCGCCGACCGGGAAGTGGCGCGCTGCTGGCAGCAGCACCAGCTTCAGGTCAACGCGCTTTCGGAGTGGTACCGCGGGTCCGGCAGGCGCTACGGGCTGGTGATGGGATATAATAACGTGCGGACGTATCAAGAAGCAGTTGAATTGCTGGAGAGGCCGAAGCAGCAGACGCTTGAAATAATGGGCTGAAAAAAAGCGAGGTGCGATGATTATCTACCTGGACGCGTCGCCCTGCGGATTTATATTCACGAACACATTCGCTTAAACAGCATTACGCTCCGGTAATAACCGGAGCGCAATGAGGCATTTAGCGACGGTATTAAATTTACGCGTCCTGCCACTCAGCAAAAACTTCTTTATGGTTTTTGGTGAGAACGACTTTATTATCCTCTACCTTATCGACCCAGCCGAGGGGAATAAAGTGGTGCTTGCCGCCTGATTCAGGGTCGCTTTTCGCGAGCTTGATGCGTTCGCCGTCCAGATGGTCGACTACGCCGACGTGCGTTCCGCAGCTCGCTACAACCTGGGTATGATCCTTAATTTCGCTTTTATTAACCATGTTGATTCTCCTGTTTCGGTTATTTGGCTGTTGCACGAAACAAACTGTAGCCCATAAATTTGGGTTTCAGAGGACTATTAGCATTTTGAAACAACATTGACACAATATTAAATAACAGCTATATGGGCGCGAGTGTTCAAAAAATAAAAAATAAGAATTAGACGAATTATTCCCGCCGGTTAAGACATCTTTTATAATTACATAATCGCAAACCACGAGGAGGTATTCATGACGATTCAAAATAATCGGACGGAAATTTCGCTGGCTCTTGGTGAAGCGGTTTTAGACATCGTGCAAAAAGGCCATGAAGTTTCACGAGAAAATCTGGCGCAGGCTATGAAGATCAAAGCGGAGAGGGAGCGTGATGATGAACGGCTCCTGAACTACTGGAAAGCCTGCAATATGCTGGTCTAAATCACGCGGCGTTTAGCCTGGCTAAACGCCGCGCTTTATTTACTCTTCGAAGTACCAGTAGCCCTGGTTAATCAGCCCGGTTAATTCATCGATGAACGCCGGATTATTCAGCGCCTTTCCAAGCTCGGCCTGGCCCAGCGTCGTGAAGCGGCACAGCGCGTCGGCGGCTTTCGCATCCACCGTTTCCAGCAGCTCGCTGTTGATGAAGAACGTGCCGTTGATGTTTAGCACGCGCAGGCCGCTCAGGCGCGTCAGGGTTTCTCCGCCCTGCAGCGCGTCGAGCACCTCTTCCGGCGTATACGGCGGCTCGGCGGCGGCGATATCCAGCTCGTGACGCGGCGTGGAGACAAAGCTGCCGAACCATTTCGTGAAATCATCCGGTTTGCTAATCATCTCGATCATCATCTGGCGAACGCGATCGAGCTCGTACTGCTCCACGCGGCCAGGGTGCTCGCGGCAGGTGAGATCCGGATCGCTGTAGTGCTCGCCGCCCAGATCGTTTTCCAGCGCGTAGTCGGCAAAGCTGCTGATCAGATCGCGACCGTTCGGCCCGCGGAAGCCCACGGAGTAGTTAAGCGCGGTTTCGTGGGTGAAGCCGTCGTGCGGGAATCCCGGCGGAATGTAGAGGATATCTCCCGGGGCCAGATCTTCGTCGATGATCGGCTCAAACGGATCGACGTGCAGCAGCGCCGGATGCGGGCAGAACTGACGCATCGGCAGCTTGTCGCCCACGCGCCAGCGGCGGCTTCCCATCCCCTGAATGATAAACACGTCGTACTGGTCGATATGCGGACCCACGCCGCCGCCCGGCACCGAGTAGGAGATCATCAGGTCATCAAGACGCCAGTCCGGCAGGACGCGGAACGGACGCACCAGCTCCGCGGACGGCATGTGCCAGTGGTTCACCGCCTGCGCCAGCAGCGACCAGCCGGTTTCGCCCAGGCCGTCGAAGTGCTCAAACGGACCGTTGCTGGCCTGCCATTTACCGTTGGAATGGCTCACCAGGCGGCTGTCGACCTCTGGCTCCATCGCCAGCCCGGCCAGCTCGTCCGGAGTGATCGGATCGACAAAATTTGCGAAGGCATTTTTCAGCACAACAGGTTTTTTTTGCCAGTATTTTTCGAGAAATTCCGGCCAGTTCAGGTTCAGTTGATACGCCATGGTAAGCACCAGTGAGAAGGGAAACAGGCGCGATTATGGAAGAGAGCGTGGAGGGCTGCTTTGTCGTGGGTCAAGCGAGGTTAAAAAGCCTGCGGGTGTCGGTCGGGTAAGGCGAAGCCGCTACCCGACACATACACCGCGCTAACGCTTAATCGAGCTTCAGATCGTCATAATGGGTAATCATTTTACCCACGATGCCGTAGTCCAGCGCTTCTGCCGGAGACATCCAGAAGTTGCGGTCGGTATCTTTTTTCACTTTTTCCAGCGGCTGACCGGTGGCGTCTGCGATCAGCTTGTTCACGCGATCCAGCATGCGGATGATCTCGCGCGCTTCGATCTCAATGTCAGTCGCCTGGCCGCGCACGCCGCCCAGCGGCTGGTGGATCATAAAGCGGGTATTTGGCAGCGCGTAGCGGTGCTCTTTTTTCGCCGCCAGGAAGATGGTGATCCCGGCGCTGGCCACCCAGCCGGTGCCGATCACGTGCACGTCCGGACGGATGAACTTAATGAAGTCGTGAATGGTGTCGCCCGCTTCCACGTGGCCGCCCTGGCTGTTGATGTACAGCTTGATCGGATCGTTGCTGATGCTTTGCAGCAGGATCAGCTGGGTGATCACCTTTTCGGCCAGCGCCTGGTCGATCTCACCGGAGATGATGATCGAACGGGATTCCAGCAGTTTTTGCTGGAGGGCGCCCGCCACGTTTTTGCCGTCCGCTTTTTCGGTATTGTCGTTTTTCTGTGTGAAGTGCATTGTGGTTTCCTCAGCTTTTCGCGCTCAAACCCAGAGTGTAGCCTGTGATGGTGGGAGCCGATAGCAATAAAACGGGCTGCATCCGTTCTGCTGGCCGCAGGACGTGCCCTTTTGCATTCCGCGCCAGACGTGGTACGGTAACCCGATGAACACAAATCGCGCCGTACTCACCGTAAACCGCTGGTGGCTGCCTTCCTAAAGGCGGCACGGAATCGTTTTTCCCCATTTCAAAGAGCCGCCGAAAGGCGGCTTTCACACGTTTAAGACCCCTTTCGGCACTTGCACATTAAGGAGTCTTTATGAACGCTAAAACTACCATCCTCACCGGCGACCGCCCTACCGGCCCGCTGCACCTTGGTCACTTCGTCGGATCGCTGCGCCAGCGCGTGGCGCTGCAGCAGATGCATAACCAGTATGTATTGATTGCCGACCTGCAGGGGCTGACCGACAACGGCAGCAACCCGCAGAAGATCCGCGACAACATCCCCGAGGTGCTGGCCGACTATCTCGCCGCCGGCATCGACCCGAACCTGACCACGATCTGCCTACAGTCCGCCCTGCCCGCCCTCGCCGAGCTGACGATGCTGTATATGAACATCGTCACCGTTGCCCGCGTGGAGCGAAACCCGACGGTAAAAAATGAGATTGCGCAGAAGGGCTTTGCCCGCTCGCTGCCGGTCGGGTTTATGGCCTACCCCATCAGCCAGGCGGCGGACATCACCGCGTTCAAAGCCGAGTGCGTGCCCGTCGGCGACGACCAGCTGCCGATGATTGAGCAGACCAATGAGATTGTGCACAAGATGAACAGCCTGCTGCCCGCCCCGGTGCTGCGCCACTGTAGGGCGATGCTGAGCGACACCGGCCGCCTGCCGGGCGTCGACGGCAGCGCCAAGATGTCGAAATCGCTGGGCAATACGCTGCACCTTTCGGCCAGCGAAGAGACTATTCACCGCGCGGTCAGCGCCATGTACACCGACCCGAACCACCTGAAGGTGAGCGACCCGGGGCAGATTGAGGGGAACGTGGTGTTTACGTATCTCGACGCGTTTCATCCGGACAAGGAGAAGGTGGCGGCGATGAAGGCGCATTACCAGGCGGGCGGGCTGGGGGACCGGGCGTGCAAAAACGAACTGGAGGCGTGCCTGCAGGAGCTGATTGCGCCGATGCGCGAGCGCCGGGCGATGTACATTCGTGACAGAGGCGAGCTGATGGCGATGCTGAAGCGCGGGACGGAGCGGGCGCAGGGCGTGACGCAGGAAACGCTGCGGGAGGTAAAGGTTGGGCTGGGGGTGCCAGTGTTTTGACCTGACGGGATAACCGAGGCTTAACGCCAGCGCGCCATCATATTCTGCAATCCGATGATGGCGCCGCCTGGCTTCGACCTGGATCACACTTTTCCTCCTCAAACATTCCCTTATAAAAAACGGGTGTTATTATTCACGCCGTAAATACCTATCAACTCAACCCGAGGCTTTGATGCTGGAGAATGTAATCATCCGATAATCAGCTTCCCGACCTTTTCAGGCCGGACTGATTATCAATGCGCCGAAATCGAATGCGGACACCGCTGCGTGTTTGCACGTTTTGCACATGATGATTAAACAGGTTTTCCAGTATGAATTTATCCCGTCAGGAACAGCGTACCTTACACGTTCTCGCCAAAGGTGGCCGAATCGCGCACGTCCGCGATGCTTCAGGCCGCGTCACTTCTGTTGAATGCTACAGCCGCGAAGGGCTGCTGCTGACCGACTGCACGCTCGCCGTCTTTAAAAAGCTCAAAACCAAAAAGCTGATTAAGTCCGTTAACGGTCAGCCCTACCGCATTAATACCACCGGGCTGAACAGCGTTCGCGCCCAGCCTGATAACCGCTAAGGAGAGGATGATGGATATCCCACGTATTTTTACCGTCAGCGAAAGCGAACACCGCATTCACAACCCGTTCACCGCGGAAAAATATGCCGCGCTGGGGCGTGCGTTACGCATGAAGCCGGGCACGCGCATTCTCGATCTCGGCAGCGGGTCGGGAGAGATGCTGTGCACCTGGGCGCGCGATCACGGCGTCAGCGGCACCGGCATCGACATGAGCCCGCTCTTTACCGAACAGGCCAGGCGCCGCGCCGAGGAGCTCGACGTGAGCGAACGCGTGCATTTTATGCATAACGACGCGGCCGGATACGTCGCAGATGAGCAATGTGACGTCGCGGCCTGCGTGGGCGCCACCTGGATCGCGGGCGGCGTTGCCGGGACGATGGCGCTGCTGGCCAAAAGCCTTCGGCCGGGCGGGATCATGCTCATCGGCGAACCTTACTGGCTTCAGGTCCCCGCAAGCGATGAGATTGCCCAGGCCTGCGGCGTTTCGTCGGTGTCTGATTTTCTCACCCTGCCCGACCTTGTGGCTTCTTTCGACGAACGGGGCTATGACCTGGTGGAAATGGTGCTGGCCGATCGGGAAGGCTGGGACAGATACGAAGCGGCAAAATGGATGACTATGCGCCGCTGGCTGGAGGCAAACCCAGACGATGACTTTGCGCAGGAGGTTCGGGCGGAGCTGACGGCTGCGCCCGTGCGCCACGTCACCTACGCACGGGAATACTTCGGCTGGGGCGTATTTGCGCTGATGACCCGATAGCCTGAAACAGGCGGTATAGCGTTAATGGCTATGCTGCCTGCATGTTTTATTTAGATATAACCCTAACGCGCTTGATGACCGGAATATCCCCCGTGTCGTTCAACGCCCACGGAAATGTTTTTAGCCACTGCGTAACCTGTCGCTTATTAATATTCACCACGCTCATTCCTTCCAGGCAACCCCATAATTCTCTTGTATGCTGCGGCGTAATGACAATGCAGTCCTTCATGACTCTTATTTTAACGGGCATGCCGTCGATAAACCCCGCCCGCGTTAACCAGCCGCCACCGAGAGGAAGATATTGACCCTCAATCCGGGAATAGAGTTCGCAGCAGGCCGCGCTCCCTTCCGGCGTATCTGCCCGGGCATGAACGGGCGCGCTTTCCGGCCGGTTACCGTGAAGGCGGCGGGCGCTGTTTTTGCGCATCAGATCGCGGTTTTCAATCATATCGGTAAAAGCGTCTGATTGTGTTTTGCAAACGGTAAACTCTGGCATAAAATTCGTCGCAGCCATTTTCAACTCCTGATTAGTTGTTTGTGGTTAGCGGTATGGGGGTGTTGCAGCACCTTCATATCGCGAATTCTCTATTTAAATATTCTTTGATACTTCCTTTGCCGTTCGGCGTAATTCCTGGTGCCCATTATACCGTGCTGAATATACGTACAGCGGTTTCACGACGGGTAAATTTGAAAAATGCGAGGAGGATTCAGTAAATAACAATAGAGGTTTTCTAATTCGATAAACAACAACACCCTGGCTGGAAATCAGTTCAACTCATCTCTTCCAGATATCTGTTCGTTCGCAAACCAAACGCTAGTGCCGTATCGGCTGTCACCACACCTTTCCTCTCAGACCTCTCAAAATTCATCAAACCTATAGATTAACGATTTACATCACTCTGATTTTGTTATGTGATCTTGTTACAGGTTGTAGTAACACCCTCCCCAGCCAACCGTAACAGGACTTCATCGATGGAATTTTATCAGGCCGATCCGACGCTTGAGAACTACTGGCGTGGTGTGATCCTCTTTGGAAGGAACGTCGCATCTTACAAATTTGCGCTGGCGTCAGCGTTGTATGAAGTGGATAAGACGGGCAGCGATTTGATAACGCTCGACCAGCTTGCCGGGCCGTTCAGCCGCCATCTTTGCGAGCACCTGAAACATGCGCCAAAACAGATCACCTCTCGCAGCAGTAAATTTCTCGAAACCTGTCTGAAGTTCAATAGGGGCGAAATCACCCATGCTCAGCTCATTGAAGCAACGGTGCGCCTTGGCTTTAACAACGTGATTGATGCCTTTCATTACGTTAATCAGGGCGAGATCGATAAACGTTTTTTCGTTGATGAGCGCAAAACCAGCAACGGGATCCGCCTAACGGATAACTTCTATTTACTGGGCGAACGCCTACAGTATAAAAACCTCGCTTTTGAAACTAATGCTCGCTGGAACCTGGTAGAACAGGCCTGGTCGATGGGGATTTCGCGTAACATTTTGGGCGTAGAGTTCGACGAAGATAATCAGCTGCTATTCACGAAGGTGAACGCGCGTCGCGTAGGCATCACCAGCTGTCGCGACAGCCTGAATGGTTACCAGAAAGGACGGTGTTTTTACTGCTTCAAACCTGTCAGCCTGGTACCCGGAGACGCAGCTCTGGCGGACGTCGACCACTTTGTTCCCTGGGCTGCCCGCAACGAAGTTACTAACGTTAACGGCGTATGGAACTTAGTTCTGGCCTGTCGTTGTTGTAATCGTGGTAAATCTGCGCGGCTGCCCGACCTCAGACTCCTGCAGCGGTTACACACCCGCAATGAGTATTTTATTCAGAGCAAACTGCCGTTACATGAGACGATTGTTCTGCAGACAGGGCAACGTCCTGAAGCACGGAAAAGCTTTCTCCAGCGTAACTGGCAGGCCGCGCTGGACAAACTTATCCATACCTGGAAACCTAACGCGGAAGGCGAGGCTACGTTTTAATGACACTTCACTACTATCAGAACCACGCACAGGATTTCTTCGATGGCACGGTCAATGTCGATATGACTTCGCTATACGAGGCATTTACCCGGCATCTGCCTAACGGTGCTCGGGTTCTGGATGCGGGCTGCGGTTCAGGCCGGGACGCAAAAGCATTTCATGAGATGGGTTATCAGGTGGATGCTTTTGATGCCTCTTCCGCGATGGTAGAGTTGGCAAGGCAACATACCGGGTTACCCGTGCAGCTAATGTCCTTTTCAGAGATCGACGGTAAAGCGCAGTATGATGGGATATGGTGCTGTGCCTCTTTGTTGCATGTCCCCTCTTCTGAGCTGCCTGCGGTGATGCAGAAGCTTGCGGATGCGCTTAAGCCTGGCGGCGTTTGGTATGTGTCCTTTAAGTATGGCAACGGTGAACGCGTGCGGGGTGAAAGACGGTTTACGGATCTGAATGAAGAGGGATTGCGGGAGTTGCTGAGGGCGGTTCCGGGGATGGAGATAGCTTCGCTTTGGGCGACTCAGGATAACCGCCCGGACAGAGATGAGACATGGCTGAATGGGTTATTACGAAAAAAATCTGCGTGATCAATATGTTGTGCTAATCGACTGGGATAGGTTAACTCAATCATCACTTTGGTCAGTTCGACTTCACCCGTAGCGGTATTAAAGTACAGATAGAAAAAGCTACCTTTTACCTGATCGGGTTTTGACCAGATTTCCTTATCCCCAGGCGTCGCTTTTCCTTGGTATATCCCAGCGTTTCGAGATACGAGCGCAACGGTGCAGCACCGATAGCCCTTTAAAAATGATGCTATTTGAAGGGGCATAACCATCGCTGGATGCGCCTCGAAATATTAGTCGTCCGTGATACGCGGGGCGTTTTTAATATCCTTGTCAGTCAGGGTGTGGTAGTGGAAAAAGTCATTTTCTGTGTAAACCGTGGTTTCATCCGAACCCGATGCCAAGAGCTAGACTAACAGCCATCCGAGGATAAAGACGGTGGCAACAGAGTAAGCACTATTTCAGGATTTTTAAAAGGATTGTCATAGCTTAGCCCCTATGAACGAGAGCGATGCCTCATCGTTTGTAATGACCTTCACCACTCCGGATGCGAAATCATCCCACGGCCTGAGCCAGGTCATAAAATGCGGAAGATTGACCGCATACGGCTGGTTCCGCACACACTGGTCCTGCGGATCGGGGAAAAGAATCAGGCAAAAGCCACAGTTTTTATGGGAACCGATAGCGCCGTAGTAATCCCAGCGGCGAACGGCTGAACCATAGCTCACCGGCTTGAGACGGTAGCAATATCGGCCGGGCATAATTGCCCGATTGAAGCCGAACAGGCAAGACACTAAATCCTCATCGCTAAAGCCACTGTCCGAATACCAGGATAAGGAACGCTAGCTTTGCAGCCCTTCGAATCTGGATGCGGTGTTCATCATGGCCAGCATGATTCTGTTAATGTCTTCGATACTCCGGTCATGCTTAATTTCCCAGTGAGAGAACTTCCCGATGCTGAACCGCGATTTGAATTTTAAGACACCCATATCTTGCCGATACATGACGGAATAAGATGGCTTAACGCTACGCTCTCCCTCAACGAATTGACGTTTGTGCGCCACCACGTCATTGCCACGGGCATGTCCCTTATCAATCCATCCCAACGTCTCGGTGTAGACCATCCCTCTGTCGAGTACGCCAAACAGTGCCCCATCCTTTATCTCTCTTCTGGTGCTCATACATACATCTCCACATGTATCCTAACTGCATGTTTTATATACAATTTATCAGGCAGTCCAGATAACAGGTCGCGGGAGGGTTTGACGAAAAATAATATGTGCTGGAGAGCAAAAAAACTGTTCAACTCACTCCCACAGTAGTTGTGTAAGTATCCCGCTTAAACGAACCATTCACTTTCAGAGAGCTTCCGACATACTGACTATGATCCCCTGAGGAGATCACTATGCGTAAAGCCCGATTCACCGAACACCAGATCATTGCCATTCTGAAGTCCGTCGAAGCCGGACGTACCGTTAAGGATGTCTGCCGCGAGGCCGGGATCTCTGAGGCTTCGTACTACAACTGGAAAGCGAAGTTTGGCGGGATGGAAGCCTCTGATATCAAAAAGATGAAAGACCTTGAGGATGAAAACCGTCGCCTCAAACAGATGTTTGCGGACCTGAGTCGCGAGTGCCGAGCACTGAAAGACGTTATTGAAAAAAAGCTTTAACACTAGCGATAAAACGTGAGCTGGTCAGCTATCTGACCGCGCAGTTTGCCATGAGCTTACGCCAGGCAGCAGGACATTGTCGCTGAGCAGGACGGTATTTCGTTATCTTCCCGCAGCGAAGACAACAGTCGACGAAGAGTGAATGTCAGGCTGTTTAAGGCATCTTCAATCAGCTCCGGTAGCTGTTGCTGGAGACGCAGGATCCCGACAGGAATAGTGAAACCATATTCAGCAAGCAGAGAACGAAGCTGGTTGGCCTGCGCCGTTCTCTGCTCAACCATCAGTTGACGTGTGTTCCGAAGCACCTTGATATCCTGCTGTTCTGTGATTTTTACAGAAACAAAGTGAATACCCGAGCGAAATGCTGTCTCGCAAATTGCCAACGCATCATTGGCATCATTTTTCTGGCAACGGATAAAAGCTTTTACGTGTTGTGCGGGGATGAGTCTGACGCAATAGCCCATAGATGTGAAGGTTCGCCCCCAAAAATGCGAAGTTGCGCAGGCTTCCATAGCAACAAGAGTTCCAGGTTCAAACTGTCGGATAGTATCCAGCAATTTAGAACGAGAGATTTTTTTGTTCCATGCGACGGAGCCATCGACCATCCAGACGCAGACCTGAAAAACTGATTTGGCGATATCAATACCAACAACTCTGATCGTGCTCATGTGATTTACTCCCGTAGCAAACGCAGACAGTAAAAGTATGGCACTGTCTGCTTCAGGTAAGGGCGTCCATCACATCACTACACAACAGAAGTGGCAGAAATGCTGAACAGCATAGTGCTCAGGCGCCCTTTATCGTAGTCTCTGAAAATCGATAATAGTTCTGAAATTGCAAAAAAATGCTGGACAGGTGAGTGTATGAAAGAGGGATAAGAGTCGACTTGTCACTCCTGGGAACACAAACGGACGATGCTACGGTCGGGTCCTTCAACGGTAGGTTGTGTCAGGAATGCCTGAACGAGAACTGGCTCATTTCTCTGGAGGGTGCATAGAGCAAAAGCGAGGCATGACGCATACACTGTAACAGGGGCGTTCCCATTCCGCAGTGGGCTGGATGACGCCCTCCGAATTTGCCGGTTGCAAGAATATGCAGCAAAGATGAAGCCGGTTATTCCTGATTATGAATGGGTCATATACGGGGTCATGGGTGTGCTTACACCATCAAATGCTGGTAACATATCGCGGGGCAGGTTCTAAAACCAAGGTCGGGCGGTAGCGTGTTTTCAATGGCATAAGATTAAGCAATCGGTACCCTGCATAGTAAATGAAGTAACTTTCGTTTCAGTTATCGTTCAAGACCTTTCTATAGTTCAAGCATAGCCCCTGTTATTTATACTCAAATTTAAGAAACAACAGCCCGAAAAATAACTCAACGTGATGATTTCCTTTCGAAGTATATGAGCGAATAAGTTTTTACACACAACCTTGACAAGTGACTAAGGGCTATCTAAATAGATAACAGCGTACAAACACCCATATTGTAGAAAAATGTTAAACCCATGCATACGATCAGTATTAAACATACAGGTTTAACTCATAATTAAAGCGTAATAAACAACGTTCAAAAACATACAAACACTATGTTCATCACTACCCCCTAAAAATAAACAACATTTATTGCAATATCTGTGCGAAATTTATCTAACTTACAACATCAATATCTAACTCAAATAAAAGGTTCGTATCGTTTATGGATAATAATAAAGAGCTTGTTAATTTCAATGTTTCAGCACGGACAGCCCGTCTTATTGGAAGAGAGAACGTTGCGACATCTGACGGCGCTATTATAGAGTTAGTAAAAAATACATATGATGCCGATTCAGAATATTGCATTGTTTATTTTGATATACCTTACCCTACAACACCTGAAATCATACAAGAGGAGAGTTTTAATCAATTATCATCATATGCACTAAAGATACAATTAAATTTACAAGATTTTTATGAGCAAAATAAAATTACATTTGAATGGGAAAGGCATGAATTTAACCCTCCAAAAGGAATTCTCTCTGAAGAGATTGAAAGATTAAAAAAGGAAAGAGCCACCGAAAATGAAAAATTAAAGAATTTCTTTGGTTCTTTTACAAATATTTATATTATTGATAATGGCGAGGGGATGGATTCTGAAACGATAAAGAAAAACTGGATGACAATAGGCACAGATAATAAAACCTATGATATTAAATCTAAGGGTGGTAGAACGAAATCGGGAGCAAAAGGAATTGGTCGGTTTGCTCTGGACCGTCTTGGTCGGCTTTGTACTTTAAAAACAAAAACTGAAAAATCCAATGGGATCATTTGGAAGGTTGATTGGGAAAGTTTTGAGCAAAATGGAAAGAACATAAATGAAATCTATGCCACAATTGAAGTTCCTGACATAAACAATAATATAAATACATTGTCTATTTTGCCTCTTGAAATCATAGAACAAATAAAGAGCGGGTTAAATAAAAGAAAAAACCCATTAGATTTAGAGAAAACTTTATCTACTGGTACAATTATTAAAATATCGTCCGTCAGAGATCATTGGAATGAACTCGCAATACGAAACTTAAAGGATAGGTTAGAATCTTTAGTTCCACCATCCGAAGATACATCATTTCAATTATTTCTATTCTGCAGTCATACATCCAAATACAATGGACTATTGCAACCAGAAGTTTGCGAAGATTATGACTACAAATTAGAAGTTAGCTTAGATAAGAAACTTAATTTGACTGGACGTATAATTAGAAATGAATATCGAATAGAAGATATCCCTCCGATATTTTTCCAAAGTAATGAAACACAAAGTTTAAAAGATAAAGTAAAACATTTAAATTTTCCCTTATCAAAGTTAATGCCGGGCATCAGTGATATGGAGTTAAGTAAAACAGGCCCATTTTCTTTCACCCTCTATTTCATGAAACGAGCTGTACCTAATAAATCAGACACTGAAAAATATTATCAAAAGAAAATTGATACGACTAAACGTGGTTTATGGCTTGACAGCTATGGTGGCATAAAATTATTTAGAGATAATTTTAGAGTCAGGCCTTACGGAGAAAGAGGCAGTTCTTCATGGGATTGGTTAGAACTAGGTAACAGAGTAGCTCTTAACCCTGCTCAGGTTAGTCGATATCGACACTGGAAAGTAAGCCCTAATAACATTACTGGTGTAATCAACATTTCTAGAATTGACAATCCATACCTAGAGGATAAATCCAGTCGAGAGGGTGTTCAAGAGAATGAATCATTTCTATTCTTTAAAAATATCATTGAAAAGTTAATAAAAATATTTGAAGATGATCGTAGCTTTTTCTTTAGTGAACTACTTAAATTTAATCAACAGAACTCTACATCTCCAAGCGATGGAGAAATATCCAAGAGAGATATAGAAAAAGCTACACAAATTGCTAATGAAATCTATCAGAAATATAAAAATAAAAATGATGGTTCAAAGCGAAAATCGAAAAAAACAGATAACGAAACTATTGCTACTGTTTATTTAAAAGAAAAAGAGGAAAAAGAAGGATTAGAACAAGAACTAACTGAAATGCGTGAGGAGAATTCTCTTTTACGAGTATTCGCATCCAGTGGAGTGACAATTGCCTCTTTTACTCATGAATTAGAGAACCTTCAGATTAAGTTAGGAAGTAGATTTGATGAGATAAGGCAATTAATCTCGCCCTTAATTGATGAGGCATCGCTTTCTAATACCTATAAATATGACAATCCTTATTACCGACTGGAACTATTTGAAAAAGAAGATAAAAAATTAAAGCAGTGGTTGCAATATACACTTAGAACCATACGCAAAGATAAACGAAACCAACAATACATTAATATTTCAGATTATCTTGAAAATTTCAAAACTGAGTGGAGCGATACATTAGAGGAGCGTTGTGTCAATCTCACATTACAGAATAAAAGTACGGAGTATCGACTAAAGTCATATGAAATTGACTTAGATTGTATCTTTAACAATCTTCTAATAAACTCTTTAGATGTCTTCATTCGAAATGAGGTATCGAGTGAGTTTCGGAATATAGAAATATCCACTGAAAAATTACCTGATGGGTTCCATATTAAATATAAAGATAGCGGGCCCGGATTAAGCAAGGATATAACAAACGCACAAGATATATTTCAAGCAACCTATACTACAAAACGAGATAATTCGGGTAAAGAAGTCGGTACTGGTATGGGTATGTGGTTAGTGAAAAAATCACTTGAACAATATAATGCCACTTGTGAAGTCTTATCAAGTAGTTCAGGCTTTTCACTTGAAATAATAATCCCATAAGTAAAGAAAAGGAGATGCTTATGAATAAATTTAGGATGGGATATCTTGATGAAGATGAGTCAGATATAGCGCGTTTCTACGATTTTATAAAAAAATATGACATATATGAATTTATTGATTTCAAACCTAAGCCATCTATTGAAGAATTAATAGATGAGATAAATTCAAGCAACCTGGATATATTAGTTATTGATTTCCAAATCAATGAGTATGTTAATATTAATTATAATGGAGTCAAAGTATTTGACTCCATTAGAAATAAGAGAAGAAATTTCCCTTGTATTATCTTAACATCATTTGCAGATGACGCCATTTCGGAATCTTTCGATACACATATAGTGTACAGCAAAAGCATTCCATTTGGCAGCGACACAGAAAGTAAAAAGCTATTTGAATTTAAAATCCGTAAAAGCATTGAACATTATATTAATGAATTACAAAGAGCATCTAGCGAATTTGCAGAGCTAACGTCATTAAATAATTTGACATTAGAACAAGAAAACAGGCTCATTGAATTAGATGATTTTTTAGAGTCTAGTTTAAACAACGATGTAAAATTACCAAAACACTTAAAAAACTTACAGCATGTTGGGAACATAAAAGAATTAGTCGTTCGTGCTGAAGATATTTTAGAGAAACTGGATGCTTTATATGTTCCCACTGAGAAAAAATGATCCAAAACGAACGGCACAAAGCAAATTAAGTAAATATAATTTATATAAAGAAGCCTTATCAAAGGATTTTTTTTGCTGTTGTGGCTACTGTGGCACTCATCATGTATATTACGGCTCAGGAAAATGTTTTCACATCGATCATTTTGCTCCCAAAAGCAAGTTTAAACATCTAGAGAATGAGTATAGTAATTTGGTTTACTCTTGTCCCACCTGTAATATTGCCAAAAGTAACGACTGGTGTGGTAATAATGAAAGCGAGTCTATCCGCAACGGCATTGGATATATTGAGCCTTGTGATATCCAATACTCTGAGGCATTTTATAGAGACTCATCAGGTAAAATACGATATAAAGAAGGTAATTCAGCAGCAAAGTACATGTTTGACAAACTAAAGTTTGGTCTAAGACGTCATGAAATACTTTGGTTAGCTGATTACTTTTATGAACTGGTGCCAAGAATAAGTCGAAAACTTCAAGAGACCCCCGAGAGCAATCCATTACATGGTGAGTTAAAGTCATTGTTGCTAGACGTCATCGAACAAATGGATAAATATCGACAACTACAACGAGAATTGTAAAAATAATGAGTAAAGAATTCGGGGTTTTTTATACACCACAATTTCTTATTGATTTTATTATAGATAAAATTTCACCTAAGATTTCGAAAAAAAAGAGCATTAATGTTCTCGAACCAAGTGCTGGTGATGGGCGTTTCATAGATAGCCTTATGAAAAAAAAACCTCAGCCAACTATAAATGCCTCTTTAGTTGAAATAAATGAGGAATCTGCTAAATCTCTTAATGAAAAGTTCACCAACAAAAAAAACATTAAAATTATAAACTATGATTTTTTATATTATGAGAATGATCACAATTTCGATATTATCATAGGTAACCCACCATACATTTCCAAAAAACATTTAACAAAAGAGCAAATAGAGAAATGTCGTGATATACTCTTAACAGAATCAATACCAACCTTAGCAGATAAAAATATATGGACTTCATTTATCATTCGCTGCACTAAAATGCTTGAAAAAAATGGGATCATGGCTTTAGTCCTTCCATTTGATTTATTACAAGTTAAGTTCGGTAGTTATATACAGTCATACCTTACATCAAATTTCTCACGAATCGAAATCTATACTTCAAACAAGTTGGCTTTCGATAAGGCTGAGCAAGACACTATAATTCTATTTGCATACAAGGATGCTAAAGATAAAGGATTATTTATAAACGATCTCACATTTGATGAAAATGAGAAGAACAAAGCTAACCTAATATATCACTCAAAAGATGAGTGTAGAGAGCTAATTTCTCAAGATAGTAATATTAAATGGAGTTCATTAAGCCTATCTGATTCCGAATTGATTTTCTTAACTAAAATATCTAGTAAATTAAAAGAAATAGGGAGTTACGTAACATCTAGGCCAGGTATAGTAACTGCCGCTAATAATTTCTTTATAGTTTCTCAAAAGAAAATAGAGGAATATTCTTTACATAATTACACACTCCCTATAATTCAGAAAAGTCAGTTTTTTCAAAAGAAAATAATTTTCAACGAAAATGATTTTGAATATCTAGTCAAATTAAATAAACCGAGTTTTTTCGTTGACCTATCTAATTATGTTAAAGGTTCATGTGAACGAATCGAAGAGTATTTGAAGCTTGGCGAATCTTTAAATATTCATCAGCGATACAAATGTCAAAGAAGAAAAGCCTGGTACGTTGTACCAAAAGTATCACCAGGTGAAGGATTTTTCTTTAAAAGATGTAGTGAATACCCTAAGATTCATAAAAATGATCATGAAATCCTTACA
>NZ_QBJD02000006.1 GCF_003057745.1 Enterobacter sp. RIT418 | reverse complement strand
ATTTATTAAAGCAATATTATGAGTGCTGGTGGTAAAGGGCGTCACATAAATGTGGTGCATTTCCGCCAACAAAATTTTCGCATATGTTAAGGATTAACACGTGAAAAAGGTTTACTTGCCACGGCTTTGCCTCTCTGTGTTACTTTCGCCGTTGCTGCAGACACCGCAGCGCTGAAAGTCGAATGTCTATTGAATAACGCAGCATTCACCCCAGAACCAAGCAGCGTGGCAGGGTGACATACGGTACAAATAATTCAGCTACTTTATCAGTTATAACCGTTAGCCGTTGGGTCATAAAGCGTGATCTGTTGAAAGACTGTTAATCGGTCGTAAAGTTGAAAGGTGAGAAGAGCCTCAGTCTGAAGTACCAGCAATCTTTTTCAAAGTAACGTGAGTTAAATAAATCCAGGGGATAAATGCATAACGTGTTTATTCCTTTTTTAACAGCACGATGAACATGGAATGTAATGTAATAGGCTTCTAAGGATTTACTCATATGTCATGCTTTAAAAATGTATTATTGAAAACATTTATTACTGCTGCGTTATTCTCAGTGCAATTTACTGCGCATGCTGGCGGTATGGTCCCTGAGACCAGTCTGCTCGTTATTGATGAAGCAACGCACAGTGGAACCATTAACGTTAAAAATACCGATAGTTTTCCTTCACTTCTTTACACCAACGTTGTGGATCTTCCGAATGACAAGGGGGTGAAAGTAATTGTCACTCAGCCTGTTGTTCGTCTGGAACCGGGTCAAACTCAGCAGCTGCGTTTCATATTGCAGACAAAAGAGCCTCTGAGCGTTGAACACTATAAGCGCGTGACCTTCGAAGGTATTCCGCCGAAGAGTAGTGACAACAAGGTCAAAATTGGTATTAACCTGCGTCAGGATCTTCCTGTGCTCATCCGGCCTAAGTCCCTGGAAGTGGTCACCGATGCCTGGAAAGAGTTGAAATGGAGTGTTAACGGCACTTCATTAAAGGTTAATAACCCGAGTAAATACGTTGTTCGTCTGGCGCAAAAAATGGTGACCAAGCCATCGGGCGCGGTTGGTAAGCTTTCTAAAACCTACATCCTGCCTGGTGAAACGCTCACTGCCACGTTAGATAAATCGGCAAATAGCGACAACAAAGTGCAATTCTTCCCGGCTAGCCGCTATGGGGTTGAAGTACCAAGTTTTACAACGGATTTAAATAAATAAATAGGGAAATGACGGTGTGTAAAAAAAGCCGCCTTGCACTTTGTGTCCGCGCGATCCTTTGCGGCACGTTACCTCTGGTGTTACTGAACTCCACTTCCCTCCAGGCGAGGGAAGTGACGTTTGATACAGGCATCATTCAGTCCCGTGGTTTAAGCATGGATCTTAACCATTACTTTGCCGAAGCGCCGCGCTTCCTTCCGGGAACGCACTCCGTGCAGGTTAAGGTCAATGGTCAGGATCGTGGAACTGCGGCAGTGCGCTTCAACGAAGACGGCGTACTGTGTATTGATAATGACTTCCTGGAGTTTGCTGGCCTCATTCCTGTTCCTCTGAAAGCCAGCGAGACGTGCCACGATATTCACAGCGATTATGCGCAGGCCGTGGTGAACTCACTGCCAAACCAGGAAGCTGTTGAGCTCTATCTTCCACAGGAAGCTATTAACAGCCTGACGGCAGACATCAAAAACTTCCAGCATGGCGGTACCGCTGGTCTGCTTAACTATTCGCTGTTTAGCACCCGTAATGAGTATGAAGGTTCTGATAATAGCCGCTATTCACAGGCGAACCTCGAAGCGGGCTTCAATGCTATGGACTGGTCGCTGCGCAGCCGATATATCCTGACGGATGATAACGGAGAAAGGAATGCGGACAGTATCTATACCTATGCCGAGCATGTGTTTGTCCCACAGCGGTTGACGTTGCAGGTCGGTGAAGTTAACGCCATGTCGGATGTCCTGAACGGCGTACCGATTACGGGTGTTCAACTGATGCCAACGCCTGGTTTGCAAAAAGATAATTCCGGCGTGACGGTAACGGGCATCGCGCGTTCCCCGCAGGCTCGTGTCGAGGTGCGTCAGAACGGTCAGCTCATCTTCAGTACGTTAGTGCCGGCAGGTCCCTTCACGCTTGACGACGTGCCGATGGTGCGTAACAACGTCGATCTTGACGTCACCGTGGTTGAGACAGATGGCTCTAGCAGCCACTTTATTGTGCCGGCCGCCTCCCTGCGATCGAAGAACCTGGCGCGCCCACAGGGCCTGACGTTCTCCGCAGGCCAGGTGCGTGACATCGACAGTGATTACGACGATCCGATGGTCGTGAACGTTTCCGACGGCTGGCGCATCATGCCGTGGATGAACCTTCTCGCATCCGGCGTGGCTGCGGAAGATTACCAGGCCGTAGGGGGCAGAGCTGACTTTATGCTCACTGACCGCTGGGGCGTATCGGCAACGGCAGCCACCAGCAAATCGAACTTTGGCGAGAGCTACAAGGGTTTGAAAACGGAGTTATCAAGCGACTATGCGCTGGGCGAAAACGTAGGGTTATCAGCCTCTGCAACGCACTTTAGCAAAGACTACCGTGAACTCGCTGACGCGATGGACGATGATTTTGAACCTAACGATAACTCCTACGCAGGCAATATTAGCTTCTCATCTGGGATTGCGGGGACATTCAGCGCCGGTTTCAACTACGACCAGAGCGCGGGTGACGGGCCTGATTCGCGCTACCTGCTGCTTAGCTGGGGGAAAACGTTCAAATACGCAACCGTCACGGTGAACTGGCAGAGTGAGGTAGGAAACAATGATGATGACGATGAGCAGGATGACGATCTGCTCTACGTCAACCTGAGCATTCCTCTCGGCGGGTCTCAAAGCCTGAGCACCTATATGCGTAAGCAGGGTGACAGCACCAGTTACGGCGTTGCGAATAACGGAGCGATTGGTGATAACACCTATTACTACGTCTCAGCTGACCGGGATGAAGAGTCTAAAGAAAACAATTTTAACGGCAATATCACGTCTAACCTCCACTATACCCAGCTTGGGATCGGTGGCGGCACCAGCAGCGATCACCAGCGTAACTACAATGCGACGCTGTCGGGCGGTATCGCGATGCACAAGGATGGCGTGACCTTCTCGCCTTATGCGATCAAAGACACCTTTGCTATCGCTAAACTCAGCGAGCCTAAGAGCGGCGTCGAGATATCCACCCCACAGGGAACCGTCTGGACGGACCGCTGGGGGCAGGCCGTTGTGCCGGGCTTAAGCGAATGGCGCAACTCACGCCTGGAAATCAATGCGAATAAGCTGCCTCAGAGTATGTCCCTCGCAAACGGTACTAAGTATGTTGCCGCGGCGCATGCGTCCGTCAGTGAAGTGACCTTTAAAGTGCTCAACAGCCGCCGCGTTATGCTGCGCGTGAAGCATCCTGATGGTAAGCCATTGGCAAAAGGCCTTTCGATTGTTGATGGTAAAGGAAATTACATTGTAACCAGCGTGGACGATGGGCACATCTTCCTGAGCGACGCCGATCAGCTTGATAAGCTGTATGCAATGGATGACAACAACAAACAACTGTGTCAGATCGATTTCACCCTCAGCGATAAGCGAGATGAAAACGCATTCTACGAAGAAGTGAATGGAGTATGTCGATGAACATTCAGCGAAAAATGACCCTCGCCGGGCTGCTGGCGCTCTGTTTACCTGCTGTAGCTTTTGCCGGTGACTGCCAGATCACGCTGTCGCAAACCGTGGTGGATTACCATCAGCTTCAGCGAGACAACATTGTCACCACCCAGCAGAACTGGCACAAAATGCCGGAGCGTGAAGTTAACGTGAATGTCTTCTGCCCTGAACAGCAGCAGATTGGCGTACTTCTTCAGGGGGCGGCGGGGGAAAAAGGCCGTTTTATGTTCGGTGAAAAGGGCGGCGTTGCGGTCAAAGTCGACAATATGATCATTGACGGCAAAAATTACAACGTCGGTAAAACCCTTGACCAGGTTAACTTAACGCCTGAGGGCGAAACCGCGTCATCGTTATATCTTAAAAATAACGAAACCGTTGTTGCCGTGGAAAACAACAAAGTCCCGACAGCGCAGCAGATGAGCTTTAGGGTAACGGTCTTCCCGGTGCTGAGGGATAACGCATTCAGGAACACGGCGGACGTCACGCAGCTGGAAAGCGATCTCAGCTGGAAAATTTTGACTCACTGATGTCCTGGCCTTATGGAGCGCCGTGCACCATAAGGCCATTTCCCCTCCCTTTAATTTCCTGTGTTATGATGAACTGTTTTCCTTCAATAGCACCGGACTGCAATGAAACCGACTGATCTTAAAGCTGAAAACTCTGAAGACATTCCAGGACGCAGCCTTCGTCGTCGACCGCTGGCGCGCAAAAAACTGTCCGAAATGGTGGAAGAAGAGCTGGAGCAGATGATCCGCCGAAAGGAATTTGCGCAGGGAGAGCAGCTGCCCTCCGAGCGTGAACTGATGGAATTTTTCAACGTGGGCCGCCCCTCGGTGCGTGAAGCGCTGGCGGCTCTCAAGCGCAAAGGCCTGGTGCAGATCAATAACGGCGAGCGCGCCCGCGTCACCATGCCTTCCGCTGATACTATCATCAGCGAGCTATCAGGGATGGCGAAGGATTTTCTGACCCAGCCCGGCGGTATCGCCCATTTTGAGCAGCTCCGCCTGTTCTTTGAATCCAGCCTCGTTCGCTACGCCGCAGAGTACGCCACTGACGATCAGATCGCGCAGCTGACAAAGGCGCTGGAGATCAACAGCCGGTCCCTCGACGACAATGCGCTGTTTATTCGATCCGATGTTGATTTTCACCGCGTGCTGGCGGAGATCCCCGGGAATCCCATCTTTAACGCGGTCCATGTGGCGCTGCTCGACTGGCTCATCGCTGCGCGTCCTACCGTTCCGGACGCGGAGCTCTATCAGCATAACGAAGCGAGCTACCGGCAGCATATTGCGATCGTCGATGCGATCCGCCGCCGCGATCCGGATGAAGCCGATCGGGCACTGCAAACCCATCTCAACAGCGTATTCGCCACCTGGCACGCCTTCGGCCAGAGCTCTAAAACCCAATAGTCACGATCCTTTAGTGAAGCAGATCGCAATATAGGCGTTCTGTATTCCACTGCTGCTTAATTAGTCTGGTATAACAGGTATAAAGGTATATCGTTATTACAAACATGCGACCGATTGAGGTAACTATGGCAACGCAATTACGCGGCGTAATGGCCGCGCTCCTGACACCGTTCAATTCACAGCAGGCGCTTGATAAAGAGAGCCTGCGCCGGCTTGTTCAGTTCAATGTTGCGCAGGGTGTTGATGGCCTGTACGTGGGAGGCTCGACGGGCGAGGCCTTTGTACAAAGCCTTTCCGAGCGTGAACAGGTTATGGAAATCGTGGCGGAAGAGGCGCAGGGAAAAATTACCCTGATCGCCCACGTCGGCTGCGTCAGTACGGCGGAAAGCCAGCGGCTGGCTACCTCCGCCGCCCGTTACGGCTTCGATGCCGTGTCTGCCGTCACGCCGCTTTACTACCCCTTCAGCTTTGAAGAACATTGCGACCACTACCGTGCAATCATTGATTCTGCTGATGGTTTACCGATGGTGGTCTATAACATTCCGGCGCTGAGCGGGGTTAAGCTGACGCTGGATCACATCAATACTCTGGTCACGCTGCCGGGCGTCGGGGCGCTGAAGCAAACCTCCGGCGATCTCTTCCAGATGGAGCAGATCCGCCGCGCGCATCCGGATCTGGTGCTCTACAACGGTTACGATGAGATCTTTGCTTCTGGCCTGCTTGCGGGCGCGGACGGTGGGATCGGCAGCACGTACAATATCATGGGCTGGCGCTACCAGGCGATCGCCAGGGCGGTGCGGGAAGGGGATAGCGCTACCGCGCAGCGTTTACAGAGCGAGTGCAACAAGGTCATCGATCTTCTCATCCAGGCGGGCGTTTTCCGCGGTCTGAAAACGGTGCTGCACTATATGGACGTGGTTTCCGTGCCACTGTGCCGCAAGCCGTTTGCTCCCGTGGACGGAAAATTTTTGCCAGAGCTGAAGGCCCTGGCGGAGCAGCTAATGGCGGAAAAACGCTAACGCAATGCCGTCCGGCAAACGACAGAGAAATCGTCGGGAGAGTGAAATGAGTAAGTCTACCCTAAGCATCCCGTGGTACCGCCATCTTAGCCGCCCTCAGTGGCGCGCGTTCTCCGCCGCCTGGCTGGGATATCTGCTCGATGGCTTCGATTTTGTTTTAATTGCCTTAGTGCTGACAGAAGTAAAAAGTGAATTTGGTCTGACAACGGTTGAAGCCGCGAGCCTGATTTCCGCGGCGTTTATTTCACGCTGGTTTGGCGGGTTACTGCTGGGCGCGATGGGCGATCGCTACGGGCGAAAGCTGGCGATGATTGCCAGCATTGTCCTGTTTTCCTGCGGGACGCTGGCCTGCGGTTTTGCGCCGGGCTACGTAACCCTGTTTATTGCCAGAATGGTGATCGGCATGGGGATGGCGGGCGAATACGGCTCCAGCGCAACCTACGTGATTGAAAGCTGGCCGAAGCACCTGCGCAATAAGGCGAGCGGTTTTCTGATCTCCGGTTTCTCCGTGGGTGCCGTCATCGCGGCTCAGATCTATAGCCTGGTGGTGCCGGTTTGGGGCTGGCGAGCGCTGTTCTTTATTGGCATTTTGCCCATCGTCTTTGCGCTGTGGCTGCGTAAAAACATTCCCGAGGCGGAAGACTGGCAGGCGAAGCATGAGGGTAAAGCCCCGGTGCGCACGATGGTCGACATTCTCTATCGCGGCAAATACCGCGCGATAAACATGATGATGACGCTGTTTGCCGGTACCGCGCTGTGGCTCTGCTTTGCGGGCGAGCTTAACAATGCGGGGCTGGTTATGATTCTTGGCCTGCTGTGCGCCATCGTTTTCATCAGCTTTATGGTGCAAAGCAGCGGCAAACGCTGGCCGACGGGCGTTACGCTGATGGTTGTTGTGCTATTTGCCTTCCTCTACTCGTGGCCTATTCAGGCGCTACTGCCGACTTACCTGAAAACCGAACTGGCGTATGACCCGTCAACCGTGGCAAAAGTCCTGTTCTTTAGCGGATTTGGCGCGGCGGTGGGCTGCTGCGTCGGCGGCTTCCTCGGCGACTGGCTGGGCACCCGCAGGGCCTACGTCTGTAGCCTGCTGGCCTCGCAGCTGCTTATAGTCCCCGTCTTTGCCATCGGCGGTGCAAACGTCTGGATTTTGGGTCTGCTGCTCTTTTTCCAGCAGATGCTGGGACAGGGGATTTCCGGGATCTTACCCAAGCTTATCGGCGGCTATTTCGATACCGACCAGCGCGCCGCGGGGCTGGGCTTTACCTACAACGTCGGCGCGTTGGGGGGCGCAATTGCTCCGGTCATTGGCGCTCTGCTATCACAGAATATGCAGCTCGGCACGGCGCTGGGGTCGCTCTCCTTTGGCCTGACGTTTGTGGTTATTCTGCTCATCGGTCTGGATATGCCTTCCCGCGTTCAGCGCTGGATAAGGCCGGAAGCGCTGCGCACGCATGACGCCATTGACGGTAAACCGCTGAGCGGCACAGTGCCCTTTAGCGGCATCAGGAATAGCCTGATTAAGCATAAAGGGTAACGTAATGCGCCGTCCCTTGTCGCCGGGAGGGGGATTTCGATCCCCTGTGTTTACTGCAGCGCGCGTTATTGATCCTGAACGACTATTTTCATATCCAATTCGTAAAGGTTAGTCACAATTTTTTTTATGGCCCCAGGCTCGTAAATCGAGCGTGTTGCACATCATCACTGGCTGTAATGTAAGCTTTTTAATTTGCCATATTTATGGTATGCGCAGAATAATTGATCAATAAATAATGATTCTATATATATAGAGAAAAAATCAAATGGTAAACTCGTTAAACAGCCCTTTACTTTGCGGTAATGGTAGTATAAAAATTCATTTCTCTCTAAATAATATTTTAAGTAGCGATTGTTTTATCCTCGATATATCCAGTGCATGCGTGTTTTTGTATTTGTCCTAAATATGCATAGTTGGATGCTAATTATCTTCATCATTGTAAATGCTCGTTTTTATCTAAAAATTCAATTAATGCTCTCAATTTTGTAGGTTTAGTGATCGGAAAGATCGAGTGGCCTAATTTTATTAGATGGGCTTAAAAGGATTTTTAGCGAATAATTATTGATATTACAATTGGAGAGACGAATACTGCTGCCCGCCTAAATGACATTATCTCTCCAGTAATAATCCATGGCAGGATTATATTGATATATGATGTTTTCTGATTATTCTCTGTAAGCTAATTATTATGGGCGCTGTTTTCACTATTCAGGATTATATAATTTCATTGCACGCTGATAAGTTTTAATAATGTCAGGTGCAGTCTATTTCTTTAAGGATGAAAAATGATTTCTACTGTAAAAAAAACGGTTTCTGCTGCGCTGTTAATGGGTTTTGCCTCTTTTGCTAATGCTGCTGGTACGAATACTGGCACCGTAACTTTCACCGGTACGATTGAAGATTCTCCATGCTCAATTGCGGTGGGTGACGAACATCAGACCGTTGACCTGGGCCACATCGGTACGGGGTCTCTTCTCGGCGGTAAAAGCTCTTCTATGGTTGATTTTAATATCAGCCTGGAAAACTGTGCCTTTACCACGGAGAAGAATATGTCCACCGTATTCTCCGCAACGGGTAATGAATCCACTACTAACGCGGGCAACGTCGCGCTGATGGGCGCTAAAGGCGAAATGGCAGGCTCCAGCATTGTGATCGGTAATGCTAAGGGAACCCGTATTCCACTGAGCGCTAACTCTGACCAGGCGATGACCTTAGATGGCGCAGGCGTTGCGCTGGCTAACCAGACGCTGAATTTTAAAGCATGGGTACAGGGTGATGCCGCCGCCACCAAGATTGATACCGGTGAGTTCAGCAGCGTAGTGAATTTTGCAATCAGCTATCTGTAATATCTGAGTCCCCTGCAGCATGACGCTGCGGGGCTTTTTAAAAAATCCGGGGGCACTGAAGAACCCTGGCGCCGGATTTTACTTTGTAAGAAATTATTATAAATAAGCCTGTGATCAAGGATGAATTGCTCAATGCTTAAATATTCTTCTTATCGTTTGAGCATCGTTGCGACTATTGCTGGCCTAACCTTTTTCGGCGATATTGGAAATAGTTTTGCTGAACAGCCCATCCAATTTAATACGCAGTTTCTGGATATTAAAGAAGGCGCAAAAATCAATCTGGGCCGCTTTTCGCGCAAGGGTTATGTCATGCCCGGACGCTATACGCTAACGGTACTGGTTAACCAGACTGTCGTGAGCCAGGACAGCGCAATTACCTACTCCGCCCTGAATGACAATCCTGATGAAAGCGATCCCTGCCTGACGCCCGAGCTGGTGGCATTATTTGGCCTGAAGCCTGAACTCGTTGAAAACCTGCGGTGGGGACAGGCGGGAACCTGCCTCGAGCCTCATCAGCTGGAAGGTATGGCGGCACAAACCGATCTGGGCAAATCCACGCTCACGGTGATTATCCCGCAGGCCTGGCTGGAATACGCCGATGCCGACTGGGATCCGCCGTCGCGCTGGGATGAAGGCATCTCCGGTCTGCTGTTTGACTACAGCGTGAACAGCCAGTGGCAGCGCCCGGAGCATGATGCGGGTGACCGCTACGACGTCAGTGGCAACGGTACCGTGGGGGCGAACCTCGCTGCCTGGCGTTTGCGCGCCGACTGGCAGGCCAGCTACCTCCGTGCAGAGGCGGATGAGAAGGACGACGACGCGTTTTCCTCGTCGCAAACTGAGCGACGCTGGGACTGGAGCCGCTACTATGCCTACCGCGCAATCCCGGCGCTGCGCGCGCAGCTGAAGCTGGGCGAAGACGCGCTGGTTTCCGATATTTTTGACAGTTTTAACTACGCTGGCGCCAGCCTGGTCACCGACGATCGGATGCTGCCGCCAAACCTTCGCGGCTACGCGCCGGAAATTTCCGGCGTCGCGCGCACCAATGCAAAAATCACGGTCACCCAGCAGGGGCGCGTGATCTATGAATCTCAGGTCCCGGCCGGTCCGTTTCGCATTCAGGACATTAACGAAACCGTCTCCGGCGATCTGCACGTCAGAATAGAAGAGCAGAACGGCCAGGTGCAGGAATATGACGTCAGCACCGCCTCTATCCCTTACTTAACCCGTCCAGGCCAGCTGCGCTACAAAGTTGCGGTGGGCCGACCTCAGGATTGGGACCACCACATGGAAGGCTCGCCGTTTTCCACGGCTGAGCTTTCGTGGGGGATGACTAACGGCTGGTCGCTGTACGGCGGCGGGATTGGTGAACAGGATTATCAGGCTCTGGCGATCGGTATCGGCCATGATATGGCGGCGTTAGGCGCGCTGTCGTTCGATGTTACTCACTCCCGGGCCAGCGTACCGGAGGGCAGCGACTATGGCGACGGCATGCTTCAGGGGAACTCATATCGCGCCAGCTATGCGAAGGATTTTGACGAACTGGACAGCCGTATCACCTTCGCCGGCTACCGTTTCTCAGAAGAGAACTACATGACCATGGATGAGTACCTGGACGCTAACAGCGGCGACGGTGAACGCGTTCGCTCGGGTCATGATAAAGAGATGTACACGTTGACCTACAGCCAGAGCTTCAGCGATTTGAACGTCAATGCCTACATTAATTTTACCCATCGCACCTACTGGAACCGCCCGAGCCAGGACAGCTACAACCTGACGCTATCGCACTTCTTTTCCGTGGGGCAAATACGCAACCTCAGCTTATCCATTAACGGTTACCGCAATGAATATGACGACGAGGCGGATGACGGCGTGTTTGTCTCGCTCACCGTGCCGTGGGGCACCGAGCGGACCTTAAGCTATAACGGCTCGTTCAGTGGGGGCAATAACAGCAGCCAGGCGGGCTACTACGAGCGGCTGGACGATAACAATAACTACCAGATTAACGCCGGTCACGGCGACACCGGCGCGACGCTGGATGGCTACTACCGGCATCAGGCCAGCGTCGCCGACGTGGATGCCAGCCTGAACTACCAGGAAGGCGAGTATACCTCTGGCGGCCTGTCGCTGCGCGGCGGTGCGACGCTCACCGCGAAAGGCGGGGCGCTGCACCGCAGCGGCGTCACGGGCAGTACGCGTCTGCTGGTTGACGTTGACCAGCAGGCGGATGTGCCGGTCGGCGGCTACGGCACGCCGGTATATACCAACATCTTTGGGAAAGCGGTGCTGACCGAGGTGAACGATTACTACCGCAATCAGGTGAAAATCGACGTCACGAAACTGCCGGAAAACGCCGAGGCGATTAACTCGGTTACCCAGGCAACGCTGACGGAAGGGGCCATCGGCTACCGTCATCTGGAGGTGGTCAGCGGCGAAAAGATGATGGCGGCGATCCGCCTGCGCAACGGCGACTCTCCGCCGTTTGGTGCCGAGGTGAAGAATGCACGTCAGCAGCAGGTGGGGATCGTCGACAGCGACGGCAGCGTATTCCTGATTGGCGTGAACGCGGGCGAAGCCATGCAGGTGAGTTGGGACAATCAACCTCAGTGTGAAGTGACGCTGCCCGCGCCGTTGCCCGCCGATCTCTACAGCGGCCTGCTGCTACTGTGCCAGGGCGGTGCGCTGCCGCAGGAGACGCAGCCCGTGCCCCAGCCCATGCTGCAGCTACAAACCAGACTCATGGCGGACAAAGCGCCAGAACGGCTTTCGTCCCGTCAACGCGTTACGCATAACGGAGAATAATTGACCATGAAAGGATATCACCTTCGTCCAAAGGCAATCGCGCTGCTGATTGCCAGCCTGGCGCTTGGGGCATGTAGCGCGCAAGCGGCTATCGCCCCCGATCGTACACGTCTGGTATTCAAGGGCGATGAGAAATCGATCGGGATCGATCTGAAAAACGCCAGCGACAAACTGCCATACCTGGCACAGTCCTGGGTAGAAGACGAAAAGGGCAATAAAATCACCTCGCCGCTGACGGCGATCCCTCCTGTACAACGCATTGAAGCGCAGTCGATAGGTCAGGTGAAAATTCAGGGAATGCCGGCGTTAAGCGCCCTGCCGCAGGATAAAGAGACGCTGTTTTTCTATAACGTGCGCGAAATTCCGCCGAAAAGCGATAAGCCGAACACGCTGCAGATTGCGCTGCAGACCCGCATCAAGCTGTTCTACCGTCCGGCGGCAATCGCGAAAGTGGACGCCCGGCATCCCTGGCAATACAAGGTTACGCTGGCCCGCCGGGACAACGGATGGCAGGTCAACAACCCTACCGCGTGGTATGTGATTGTCAGCGACGCCGCCGACAAGGTTAACGGCAAAACGGCACCCGGATTCGCGCCGCTTGTCGTCGCGCCGGGCAGCAGTCAGAGCATGGCCGTGAAGGTGAGCGACCTCGGCACGTCGCCGGTGCTGACCTACGTTGACGACTACGGCGCACGCCTGCCGCTGGTATTTACCTGCAGCGTCAACCCGTGCGTCGTGAACGAAGAGCAGACCCGAAAAGCGCACACGCGTTAGTAAGGGCCATGAGATGACGCGACACACGACAATTCGCTCTGCCATTTTACTGCTGCTGGTCAGCGTAGCGGCTTCGCCGTGGGCGGCAAATAAAACGGTGAACCTGAAGCTGATTATCGCCATAAACGCACCTCCGCCCTGTACGGTCACTGCCCCGACGGTAGAGTTCGGCACGATAATGACGACAAATGTTGATGGCAGTAGCAATGCAAAACAGGTGCCCTACAACCTGATTTGTTCCGGTGGCGCTAGCGATTATCTGAAAATGCAGATCCAGGGAACGGCAATGACGGTAAACGGTGAACAGGTTTTAAAGACGGATGTGAATGGATTAGGTATTCGCCTGCAAACGCGGGCGGATAAAACGCTGTTGCCCGTAGGGACGTCCAGCTGGTGGAACTTTCAGCCTGGCAGAACGGATCCGGTGTTAGAAGCTGTGCTCGTGAAGTCAGCAGGAACAACGCTTACGGCAGGAGAGTTCAATGCAGCGGCAACGCTGGTGGTGGAGTATCAATGAATAAATTCGCACTCGCGCTAGTGCTGTTCGCCAGCGGCACCGCACAGGCAGCAGATAATCTGAAATTTCATGGCACGTTAATTGCGGGGCCAAAATGTACCATCGATAACGCCCAAACGATCGACGTGAATTTCAATAACGTGCTGATCGAGAAGATCGACGGCAGCAATTACAGCCAGCCGGTTCCCTACACGATTACCTGCGATTCCACTTATCGCGACGAGGCGATGTCCATGACGTTGACGCTGAGCGGCACGCCGGTGGAGTTTAACAACGCGGCGGTGGCGACAAGCGTCGAGGGGCTGGGAATTGAGCTACGGCAGAACAATACGCCGTTTACGATCGGCAGCAACATTACCATTCAGGAAGCCTCCCGGCCGACGCTGACGGCGGTCCCGGTGAAGAAAAGCGGGGCGACGCTGAAGGAAGGGGGATTTGAAGCGTGGGCCACGCTACAGGTGGATTACCAATGATCGTATGCCGAAAGGCAGGGCGGATGCTGGCGTGCATCGGCATGCTGGCGTTTTCCGCTGCGCAGGCCAGCGTGGATAACCTGCGCTTTCGCGGTAACCTGGTCGCCAGCGCCTGCACGGTGGTGGTGAACGGCGGCACGCTGGCGGAGGTGGCCTTTCCGGTACTTAGCGCAGGTGATTTACTGCGTGCGCCCTCCGCGCCGCAGCCCTTTACCCTGCAGCTTAACGACTGCGACAGCGCGCTCAGCAGCGGCGTGCGGGTGACCTTTACCGGCACGGAGGCCGCCGGGTTAAAGGGGTATCTGGCGCTGGATGCCAATTCGACGGCGGGCGGCGTGGCCATTGGCATCAGGACGCTAACGGGCAGGGTGGTAGATATTAATAACGCCGCCGGGACCACCTTCACGCTGGTGGCGGGCAGCAACCAGCTGGCGCTGAATGCGGTGGTGCAGGCGATTTCGTCCTCCGGCATCTCTGCCGGCTCGTTTTCCGCGTCGGCAACGGTCAATTTTGAGTATCTGTAAGATGAACAAAAAAATAGTGCTGGCGGCCCTGCTGCTGTCTTTAGGCTTCAGTTCAGGCGGCATGGCGCAAAGTAAGCAGAAAGTAGGCAATACCTTTCAGGGGGTGAATATTTATTATGGCGCCGGGAAAATGGCCGCCACAACCGTTGATATTAATACTATGGTGGCAACCCCGAAGGGTGTGTATTACGGCGTCTACAGTATGCCGCCTAAGAAAAACCAAAATGCGACGCTTAAATCATGGAGCGGTCCTGGTACCGCGCCGGTATTAACGCTGAGAAGCTTCCAAAACGTTGATTATTCTCTTTGCCCAGGCATTGACCGCAGCCTTTACAGCTGTCGCCACAATATTTTTGATATTACGGTTTCACAGGATAACGACGGCTGCCCCTGGCTCACGACGACCTACGCCTACAGCTATCCCACCACGGCGACGAATATCGGATCCTATCGCGGCCCGATGGTACGTGACTCACGATGTTCCGTACCGGTTGCCACCTACGACGTCTCCTGGTCGCCCAGTGCTATGCAGCATGAGAAGGTGCTAAAGGTGGTGCCAAATGGCGGAACGGTTAACGCCACGCTGCATACCTACCTGATGGAAAGCAGCATGCTGTGTGACGGCAGCAAGTTCGACGAACGCGGTGCGGGGTGCCGTTATGTTGCAACCGGGACAACGCTAACGGTGCTGGGGTGTGATAACCAGATTGTCACTACCACGGCGGTAGCGCATCCGATAACGGACAAAGAGCTGCATGATATTAACGTTGCCGTTAACACGAAGAGCGTAGGTTCAGGGACGATCAGCGCGACCTGTAATTTCCAGTATATTCTTGAACAGCTATAGCGCTGCACATCAGGCGGAGGCGTTTTTCCTCCGCCTGATGTTGTGACTACACTTCCAGGTAGTTCAGGATCCCGTCAGCCGCCTTGCGGCCTTCGGCAATCGCCGTCACCACCAGATCCGAACCGCGCACGATGTCGCCACCGGCGAAGATTTTCGGGTTGCTGGTCTGGAAGGCGTTGTCGCTGCCTTCCGGCGCAATGACGCGGCCCTGTGAATCCAGCTCGACGCTGTGCTTCGCCAGCCACTCCATGCTGTGAGGACGGAAGCCGAACGCCATGACAACGGCGTCTGCCGGGATCACGTGCTCAGAACCCGCGACGATCTCCGCGCGACGACGACCTTTTGCATCCGGCGCGCCCATCTCGGTGCGCGCCATCTTCACGCCGCTCACCCTGCCGTTAGCATTCACTTCCACGCCCAGCGGCTGGATATTGAACTGGAACTCTACGCCCTCTTCGCGCGCGTTTTTCACCTCGCGCTTAGAGCCCGGCATGTTCTCTTCGTCACGGCGATAGGCGCAGATGACGTGCGCCGCGTTCTGACGAATCGAGGTACGCACGCAGTCCATCGCGGTATCACCGCCGCCCAGCACCACCACGCGTTTACCTTCCATGCTGACGAACGGCTCATCGGCGGTTTCGCCGTAGCCCATCAGCTGTTTGGTGTTGGCAATCAGAAACGGCAGCGCGTCGTACACGCCCGGCGCATCTTCGTTTTCCAGCCCGCCGCGCATGGACTGATAGGTGCCCACGCCGAGGAACACGGCGTCGTAGTCCTTCAGCAGATCGTCGAGCTGCACGTCGCGGCCCACTTCCACGTTCAGCCTGAACTCAATGCCCATGCCGGTGAAGATTTCACGGCGGCGGGTCATGACCTCTTTTTCCAGCTTAAAGGCCGGAATGCCGAAGGTCAGCAGACCGCCGATTTCCGGATGGCGGTCGAAAACCACCGCCTTCACGCCGTTGCGGGTCAGCACGTCAGCGCAGGCCAGGCCCGCCGGACCCGCGCCGATAATCGCCACGCGCTTGTCGGTTTGACGCACGCCGGTCATATCCGGACGCCAGCCCATCTCGAACGCCTTATCGTTGATATAGCGCTCGATGTTGCCGATAGTCACCGCGCCGAACTCGTCGTTCAGCGTGCAGGAGCCTTCGCAAAGGCGATCCTGTGGACAGACGCGGCCGCACACTTCCGGCAGGGTGTTGGTCTGGTGAGACAGCTCGGCGGCCTCAAAAATACGCCCTTCGTTGGCCAGCTTCAGCCAGTTCGGGATGTAGTTGTGTACCGGGCATTTCCACTCGCAGTACGGGTTGCCGCAGGACAGGCAGCGGTCCGCCTGCGCCTTGGCCTGGCCTTCTGAAAACGGCTCGTAGATTTCAACAAATTCGATTTTACGGATCTTCAGCGGTTTCTTTGGCGGATCAACGCGCTGCAGGTCGATAAACTGGTATACGTTCTGGCTCATTGCTACCCCTTACTGCGCCTGCACGCGCAGCTCTGCTGCGCTACGACTACGGTGACCCAACAGGGCTTTAACATCGCTCGACTTTGGCTTAACCAGCGCGAATTTCGCCGAGAATGCCGGCCAGTTCGCCAGGATCTCTTCGCCGCGCGAAGAACCGGTATGCTGCACGTGTTCGGTAATCAAACCGCGCAGGTGTTCTTCGTGGATAGCCAGCGTATCAACGTCCAGCACTTCCACCAGCTCCGGGTTCACGCGCTTGCGGAACTCGCCGTCTTCGTCCAGGACGTACGCAAAACCGCCCGTCATGCCTGCGCCGAAGTTCACGCCGGTTTTACCCAGCACGCACACGATCCCGCCCGTCATGTATTCACAGCCGTTATCGCCGATGCCTTCCACCACGGTGATGGCACCGGAGTTACGCACCGCAAAACGCTCGCCCGCACGGCCCGCGGCAAACAGACGGCCGCCGGTCGCGCCGTACAGGCAGGTGTTACCGATGATGCTGGCCTCGTGGCTGCGGAAGGCGGAACCGACCGGAGGACGGATCGCCAGCAGGCCGCCCGCCATGCCTTTACCGACGTAGTCGTTGGCATCGCCGGTCAGGTACAGCTCAACGCCGCCCGCGTTCCACACGCCGAAGCTCTGACCCGCGGTACCGCTGAAGTGCGCGGTAATCGGATCGGCTGCCAGCCCCTGGTCACCGTGCGTCTGCGCGATGTAGCCGGAGAGCGAGGCGCCCACGGAGCGGTCGGTGTTGCGGATATCAAACCAGAACGTTTTGCTCTGCTTGTCGTCCACGTACGGTTTTGCCTGCTGCAGCAGCTGCGCGTTCAGCACGCCGTTGTCGAACGGCGGGTTGTTCTCGGTGCAGTACACCGCTTTGCCAGCTTTAGGCTGCGCGGTTTCCAGCAGCTTGCCCAGCGCCAGCTTCTGCTGCTTGGCGGTGAAGCCTTCCAGCTCTTTCAGCAGGTCGGTACGGCCAATCAGGTCGACCAGGCGCTTCACGCCCAGCTGCGCCATCAGCTCGCGGGTTTCGCGGGCGATGAAGTCAAAGTAGTTGGTCACTTTGAACGGCAGGCCGTGATAGTGATTCTTACGCAGCTTCTCGTCCTGGGTCGCCACGCCGGTTGCGCAGTTGTTCAGGTGGCAAATACGCAGATATTTACAGCCGAGCGCCACCATCGGGCCGGTACCGAAGCCGAAGCTTTCCGCACCCAGAATCGCCGCTTTAATGATGTCGAGGCCGGTTTTCAGGCCGCCGTCCACCTGCAGGCGGATCTTGTGGCGCAGGCCGTTAGCCACCAGCGCCTGCTGGGTTTCCACCAGGCCAAGCTCCCACGGGCAGCCCGCGTATTTCACGGAGGAGAGCGGGCTTGCGCCGGTGCCGCCGTCATAGCCGGCAATGGTGATCAGATCCGCATAGGCTTTCGCCACGCCGGTGGCGATGGTGCCGACGCCCGGCTCGGAAACCAGCTTCACGGAGATCATCGCTTTCGGGTTGACCTGCTTCAGGTCAAAAATCAGCTGCGCCAAATCCTCGATAGAGTAGATATCGTGGTGCGGCGGCGGGGAAATCAGCGTCACGCCCGGCACCGAGTAGCGCAGTTTGGCGATGTACGGGGTGACTTTATCACCCGGCAGCTGACCACCTTCGCCCGGTTTTGCACCCTGAGCGACTTTAATCTGGATCACGTCGGCGTTGACCAGGTATGCCGGCGTCACGCCAAAGCGGCCGGAGGCGACCTGCTTGATGCGGGACACTTTGTTGGTGCCGTAGCGCGCCGGATCTTCACCGCCTTCGCCGGAGTTCGAGTTACCGCCGATGCTGTTCATGGCTTCCGCCAGCGCTTCGTGGGCTTCCGGGCTTAGCGCGCCGATGGACATCGCGGCGGTGTCGAAGCGTTTAAACAGCTCGGACGCAGGCTCAACGTCGTCAATGCTGACCGCTTCATCCCCTGGATTCAGGGCAATCAGGTCGCGCAGCGTCGCCGCCGGACGGTTATTGACCAGCTCGGCATACTGCTGATAATCGCTATATTCGCCGCTCTGAACCGCCTGCTGCAGCGTGCGCACCACGTCCGGGTTGTAGGCGTGGTATTCGCCGCCGTGAACGTACTTCAGCAGCCCGCCCTGATCCAGCGGCTTGCGCGCCAGCCAGGCGCGTTTCGACAGATTCACCAGATCCTGCTGGAAGTCAGCAAATCCGGCGCCGCCGATGCGGCTGACCACGCCGTTGAAGCAGAGGTTAGCAACGTCATCGTGCAGGCCGACCGCTTCAAAAAGCTTCGAGCAGCGGTAGGAGGCAATCGTTGAAATGCCCATTTTGGACATGATCTTGTACAGGCCTTTGTTGATGCCGTTACGGTAGTTCAGCATCACGGCGCGGTAGTCTTTCTCGATCGCGCGGGTATCGACCAGCTTCGCCAGCGTTTCGTAGGCCAGGTACGGGTAGATTGCCGTCGCGCCAAAGCCCAGCAGCACGGCAAAGTGGTGCGGATCGCGCGCGCTGGCGGTTTCAACGATAATGTTGGCGTCGCAGCGCAGGCTCTTGTCCACCAGGCGCGTCTGGATCGCCCCCACGGCCATTGGCGCAGGCACCGGCAGACGGTTTTTCGCGATGTTGCGGTCAGACAGTACCAGCAGAACGGTGCCGTTTCGCACCATCTGCTCGGCTTTGTCGCACAGCGCCTTCACCGTCTCTTCGAGGCTCGCTTCGTTCACGTCGAAGGTAATATCGAGCGTGTCCGCGCGGTAGTGCTCCTCTTCCATGGTGGTGAGCTGTTTGAAATCGGAGTAGAGCAGGATCGGCGACTTGAAGGTCAGGCGGTGCGCCTGGCCTTCGGCCTCGCAGAAGACGTTCATCTCGCGGCCGATGCTGGTGGCCAGCGACATTACGTGCGCTTCGCGCAGCGGATCGATTGGCGGGTTGGTCACCTGCGCAAACTGCTGGCGGAAGTAGTCGTAAATGATGCGCGGCTGGCTGGAGAGCACGGCAAACGGCGTGTCGTCGCCCATTGAGCCGACCGCTTCCTGGCCGTTTTCACCGAGCACGCGGATCACCGAGTCCAGCTCTTCCGCGCTGTAGTTAAACTGTTTCTGGAAGCTCGCGAGGGCGTCGTCATCCATCTCGCGGCTGCCAACCTCGTCATCAGAGAGGTCTTCGAACGGCACCAGGCGGCGAACGTTTTTCTCCATCCACTCTTTATACGGGTGGCGGCTCTTCAGATCGTTATCGGTTTCAGCGGAGTGCAGTATACGCCCGCCGCGGGTATCGATAACCATCAGCTCGCCCGGGCCAACGCGGCCTTTCTCGACCACTTCGTCAGGCTGGTAGTCCCAGATACCGACTTCAGAGGCGCAGGTGATGAGCTTGTCTTTGGTGATGACGTAGCGCGCCGGACGCAGGCCGTTACGGTCCAGGTTACAGGCGGCGAAGCGGCCGTCGGACATGACGATGCCCGCCGGGCCGTCCCACGGCTCCATGTGCATGGAGTTAAAGTCGAAGAACGCGCGCAGCTCCGGGTCCATATCCGGGTTGTTCTGCCAGGCCGGCGGCACGAGCAGGCGCATGGCGCGCACGATGTCCATCCCGCCCGCCAGCAGCAGCTCAAGCATGTTATCCATGGAGCTGGAGTCCGAGCCGGTTTCGTTGACGAACGGCGCGGCATCGTGAAGGTCAGGGATCAGCGGGGTCTGGAACTTATAGGTACGGGCGCGCGCCCACTGGCGGTTGCCGGTGATAGTGTTGATCTCGCCGTTGTGCGCCAGGTAGCGGAATGGCTGCGCCAGCGGCCAGCGCGGCACGGTGTTGGTGGAGAAGCGCTGGTGGAACAGGCAAATGGCCGATTCCAGACGCAGGTCCGCCAGGTCCAGGTAGAAGCGCGGCAGGTCAGCCGGCATACAGAGACCTTTATAGATGTTCACCAGGTTGGAGAGGCTACAGACGTAGAACTCTTTATCATCCTGAAGACGTTTTTCAATGCGGCGGCGGGCGATAAACAGGCGGCGCTCCATATCGCGTGGACGCCAGCCCGCAGGCGCGTTGACAAAAATTTGTTCAATACGAGGCAGCGAGGAGAGGGCAATTTCACCGAGCACCCCTTCATTGGTTGGCACATCGCGCCAGCCAACAATCGACAGGGTTTCACGCTGAAGTTCTTCTTCGACGATGCGGCGCGAGGCGGCTGCCTTTTCAGGGTCCTGATTCAGGAACAGCATGCCGACGGCGTAGTTTTTGGCTAAACGCCAGCCGCGCTCTTGCGCCACTATGCGGAAGAAACGATCCGGTTTTTGCAGCAGTAGGCCGCAACCGTCGCCCGTTTTACCATCGGCAAGAATAGCGCCACGGTGCTGCATTCGGGCCAGTGCGTGAATAGCAGTACGCACTACCTTGTGGCTAGGTTCGCCTTCTATGTGGGCGATCAGGCCGAAACCACAGTTATCCTTCTCAAGGGATTTATCGTACAACATATCAGTGAACCTCCCCAGGCTCGTCGGGCTTCCCACTGAACTTTACCGTGGCGCGCAGGCGCAGAAAGAGCATGGCGACGGGGTTTGCGTTTCATACGCGGACCTCGCATTCGCCCTCTTTTTCATCCTTTCGCGCAGGTAAACAAGTTTGAGGACTTGCTTCAGAGGGAATCTCAATTACTGCATAAATATGATGAGCAGGCCGCTCATCCAGAAAGCTTCCAGCGGATTTCCAACTTATCGGGAATTGATACACAGGTCAAATGGCAATCTTATTTATAAAAAAATGTGCTAATAGTGTTTTATCTGATTGAATTTAAATGACATTTAATGATTTTTACAAGCGTATTGGCCTTCGGAAAGACGCAGCGTAATGTGATCTGACTCACTATATGAAAGCGGTATTATCAATGCAGCGTGCTGAATAGTGTTTTTAGTGCAGGATAATCCTCTGGTATGCAGTGCAAACCCGCATAAACTCACTGTTTTTCCGTGGGGGCGGTATTAATAAAAAAAACCATCAGAACATAAGGAAAAGTAATCACGAATGTCGTGAATGAAATTGCGGTAATCTTGAGTAGTTATTCAAATAGATAAAGGCCGTCCATGGCGATTGATCCAGGTCATCGCCGACAGAGGCTAAAAATGGCAGGCTTGTCCCCTTTCATCGGGACGGTCTATCAGATTATGCAGTTACAGAAATTAGTCAATATGTTTGGTGGGGATCTTTTGCAGCGGTATGGGCAAAAGGTTCACAAGCTGACGCTGCACGGGGGCTTTAGCTGCCCAAACCGCGACGGCACCATCGGGCGCGGCGGCTGCACCTTCTGTAACGTTGCGTCTTTTGCTGACGAAGCCCAGCAGCACAAATCCATTGTTGAACAGCTCGCCCATCAGGCCAGCCTGGTAAACCGCGCCAAACGGTATCTGGCCTATTTTCAGGCCTACACCAGCACGTGGGCGGAGGTGCAGGTATTACGCTCGATGTACCAGCAGGCGGTGAGCCAGGCCAATATCGTGGGGCTGTGCGTCGGCACGCGTCCGGACTGCGTGCCGGAAGCCGTGCTGGATCTGCTCAGCGAGTACAAAGAGCAGGGCTACGAAATCTGGCTCGAGCTGGGCCTGCAAACGGCGCATGACAAAACGCTGCACCGCATCAACCGCGGGCATGACTTTGCCTGCTACCAGCGCACTACGCGCCTTGCGCGCGCGCGAGGTTTGAAGGTCTGTTCACATCTGATTGTCGGCCTGCCGGGCGAAGGACAGCAGCACGGACTCGACACGCTGGAAAGAGTGGTCGAAACCGGTGTGGACGGCATCAAGCTCCACCCGCTGCACATTGTGAAAGGCAGCATTATGGCGAAGGCCTGGGAAGCGGGGCGGCTAAGCGGCATCGAACTCGATGAGTACACCGTGACGGCAGGCGAGATGATTCGCCACACGCCGCCGGAGATCGTCTATCACCGCATCTCCGCCAGCGCCCGCCGCCCCACGCTTCTGGCACCGCTCTGGTGTGAAAACCGCTGGACGGGGATGCTGGAAATCGACCGCTATCTGCACGAACACGGCGTTCAGGGCTCGGCGCTGGGCCGCCCGTGGGGTCCGCATTTACCGACGACGGCCGCCTAACAGGCTTCCCAGCATGCCGCGCACAATCTGGTTGGTGACCTGCCGCGCCGCGCTTTTCGCCATCGTTTGTACCACGCCGTCGCGCTTGCCGCCGCGCGGCCCGGTGGTGCCGAAGAGAATATCTTTCAACCCACCGAGAATGCCGTCGTCCACGGCCACTGATTCACCTTTGGCAGCCGGCGCGTCCTGAGATTCGGTAGCCGCCTGCACCCCTTTTTGCAGTATCTCAAACGCCGACTCCCGATCCACTTCATCTTCGTATTTGCCGTAAACCGGCGAGTGGTTGATCAGGCCGTTGCGTTCATCGTCGGTCACGGGCCCCATTCTTGAACAGGGGGCAATGACCATTGCGCGTTCGACCACCGACGGGCTGCCTTTTGCGTCCAGGAAGGAGATGAGCGCCTCACCTGTCCCCAGAGCTTGAATCGCGGCCTCGGTATCAAACGCGGGATTGGCCCGCATGGTTTGCGCGGCGGCTTTCACCGCTTTCTGATCTTTTGGCGTAAAGGCGCGCAGGGCATGCTGAACGCGGTTACCGAGCTGGCCGAGCACGTTGTCAGGAATATCCGATGGGTTTTGCGAAACGAACCAAACGCCCACGCCTTTGGAGCGAATCAGGCGGATGACCTGTTCAATCTTATCCAGCAGCACCTGAGGCGCATCGTTAAACAACAGATGCGCTTCGTCAAAGAAGAAGACCAGCTTTGGCTTTTCCAGATCGCCCGCTTCCGGCAGCTGTTCGTACAGTTCAGACAGCATCCACAGCAGGCTTGCCGCATAGAGCTTGGGCATCTGATAGAGCTTTTCCGCGCTGAGAATATTAATGATGCCTTTGCCGCTACCGTCGGTGCGCATCCAGTCTTTGATATCCAGCATCGGCTCGCCGAAGAAGTGCGCGGCACCCTGTTGCTCCAGCGTCAGCAGCCCGCGCTGAATAGCACCCACCGAGGCGCTGCTGATGTTGCCGTACTGGTTCTGGAAGGATTTAGCGTTATCCCCGATATATTGCGTAATGGCGCGCAGATCTTTGAAATCAAGCAGCAGCAGCCCCTGATCGTCGGCGATGCGAAAGATGATGTTCAGCACGCCGGACTGCACCTCATTCAGGTTCAGAAGACGGGCGAGAAGAAGCGGGCCAAGGTCGGAGACGGTCGCGCGAACAGGGTGGCCTTTCTCGCCAAAAATGTCCCATAGCACAACCGGGTTGTTGTGGGGAGTCCAGTCCGTAATACCAATGTTTTTGAGGCGCTCGAGCAGTTTTTCCGACGCCGCGCCTTCCTGAGCTACGCCGGTTAAATCGCCTTTTACATCGGCCATAAATACCGGTACGCCAATCTCTGAAAGCGACTCTGCCAGCTTCTGTAGGGTGACGGTTTTCCCCGTCCCCGTCGCGCCGGTGATCAGGCCGTGGCGGTTTGCCATCGCGGGCAGTAAAAACAGCTCTTTTTCCCGCGTCCGGGCAATTAACAAGGGTGTACTCATGATGCGCGTCCTCACTTTGACATGGGTGCAGTATAGGCAACCCGACGGCAAAATGTCTGCGTAAATTCCTGACTTTGCGGCGCGTTATCCAGCGCAGGCTATGCTTTTGCATACGGTAAACAAAATTTTGGAAAGCTATATCCAGATTCTTCTTTAACGACCGCAAACAGCTGGTCAACGACGCCATTGAAGGCATACTGATCTCCGCGCCGCACGGTAATCTCGTGAAGCTTGATATCGACCCTGCAATTCGCGTGGTGGCGCGCGGCGACTGGGACAAAAGCCGCGTGGCGGTCATCTCCGGCGGTGGCTCTGGTCACGAACCGGCACATGCCGGTTTTGTAGGGAAAGGGATGCTCACGGCGGCGGTGTGTGGCGATCTGTTCGCCTCGCCGAGCGTGGATGCGGTGCTGAATGCCATCGTGGCGGTAACGGGCGACCGTGGCTGTCTGCTGATTGTCAAAAACTACACCGGTGACCGCCTTAACTTCGGCCTGGCGGCTGAAAAAGCCAAGCGCTACGGGTTGAAGGTCGAAATGGTCATCGTCGCGGATGATATTGCCCTGCCGGACAACAAGCAGCCGCGCGGCATTGCCGGTACGGCGCTGGTGCATAAAATTGCGGGCGATGCGGCAGAGCGCGGCAAGTCGCTGAATGAGGTTCGGGATATCGCGCGGCAGGCGTGCGATAACCTCTGGAGCCTGGGCGTGGCTATGCAAACCTGCAATCTTCCAGGAAGCGATGATGAAGAGGGGCGCATCAAAAAAGGCCACGTTGAGCTTGGTCTGGGCATCCACGGGGAGCCGGGGGCTTCCGTTGTGGATACGCAAAACAGCAGGCGGATTATCGAGACGTTGGTGAAGCCGCTTATGGAACAGGCGGGTAAGGGTCGCTTCGCGGTGCTGATTAACAATCTGGGCGGCGTTTCGGCGCTGGAGATGGCGCTGCTGACCAAAGAGCTGGCGCATTCGGCCCTCAAAGAGCAGATCGCCTACCTGATTGGCCCCGCGCCGCTGGTGAGCTCGCTGGATATGAAAGGGTTTTCGCTTTCCCTGCTGAAGCTTAATGACGCCTTTGAGAAGGCGCTTACTGAAAGCGTTGAGACGCTGGGCTGGCAAAAGCCCGTTGCATTTTCGCCGGTGAAAACGCTGCCCCATACCGCAATTCACGACAGCGTGGAGTTTACGCCGTCGGAGAATGCGCAGGTTGCTGCAGGCGTGCGGGCGGTGACGCAGACGCTGCTCGATCTTGAGAACAGGCTGAACGCGCTGGATGCCAAAGTGGGCGACGGGGATACGGGGTCAACCTTTGCGCAAGGCGCGCGGGACATTGCGCAGCGGCTGGAGAAAAAGCAGCTGCCGCTTAACGACCTGCCAAAGCTGCTCCTGCTGGTGGGCGAACGTCTGGCGACCGTGATGGGGGGATCGAGCGGAGTATTGATGTCGATCTTCTTTACGGCGGCCGGGCAGAAGCTGCAAGACGGCAAGCCGCTGGCGGACGCGCTGCTGGGCGGGCTGGCGCAGATGAAGCACTACGGTGGGGCCGATCTCGGAGATCGTACCCTGATCGATGCGCTGCAGCCGGCGCTTGAGGCGCTGCAGAAAGGCGATCTTAAGGCGGCGGCAAAGGCGGCACAGGCAGGCGCTGACGCGACGGCGAAAATGGAAAAAGCGGGCGCGGGGCGTTCGTCGTATGTGAATAAAGAGAATCTGGACGGGGTGACCGATCCGGGGGCAGTTGCGGTGGCAGAAGTGTTTAATGCCATGATAGAAGCAAAACGGTAACAACCGTTACCGTTTTAGTGTTTGCGCCCTCTCCCAGGGGAGAGGGCTGGGATGCGGGCAGCAGGCCGCACATTCCCCGGCAAACTCACATCAAAAATCCGCTTTCAACACTACGCGGTAACGGGCTTTACCGTCGCGCACGTGCTGGATAGCTTCGTTGATCTTCGACATTGGATACAGTTCGGTGGTCGGCGCCACTTTGGTGCGTCCGGCAAACTTCATCAGCTTGCGCAACTCGTACGGCGTGCCCGTCGCGGAGCCGGAAACGCTGCGATCGCCGCCGATCAGCGTAAACGCCGGAACCGGCAGCGGCTTCATCACGGCACCCACGGTATGGAAGTTACCGCCGTAGGCCAGCGCTTCGAAGTACGGCTGCCAGTCGAGATCGACGTTTACGGTATTGATGATCAGATCAAACTGGCCCGCCAGCGCGTTGAGCGCCTGAGGATCGCGGCTGTTCACGACTTTGTCTGCGCCCATCGCCAGCACTTCTTTCTCTTTGGCGGGGTTCGAGCTGAAGGCCGTGACTTCGCAGCCCATAGCATGCAGCAGCTTAATGGCGATATGGCCCAGGCCACCGATGCCGATCACGCCTACGCGGCTGGTGGCGGTGATATGGTGCATCAGCAGCGGTTTGAACACGGTAATACCGCCGCACAGCAGCGGACCCGCGGTTTCGATATCAATGCTGTCCGGCAGCGGGATGACCCATTGCCAGCCGGCGCGAAGCTTATCGGCAAAACCGCCCTTGTTCATGATGGTCGGCGTTGCGCCTTCCAGACAGTTGATCTGGTTACCGCTGATACAGGCGTCGCAGTGGCCGCAGCTGCGTGCCGTCCAGCCAATGCCCACGCGCTGGCCAATCTTCAGTCCTTTGTCCTGTGCGGCTGTGCCGAGCGCGACGACGCGACCAATGATTTCGTGGCCTGCAATCAGCGGATACTGCGAAAAGCCCCATTCGTTGTCGATCATCGAGAGATCCGAGTGGCAGATCCCGCAGTAGTCGACCTGGACCTCGACGTCTTCTGCTTTTAGTTCGCCCGCGTCGTACTCGTACAGCTCAAGTTCTGCACCCGCCTGCGGTGCGGCGTAGCTTTTTATCTTCGACATCGTCCTTCCCCTTTATGGTGTGAAATGAAAAGTGTAGAGCATTCAGTTTACGGTCGCTTAGCAGAAGGGGGCGGTAACGAAACTTACAGACTTTTCAGCATTCTGACTTCGCAATCAACGTGGCCGGTACAGCCCAGAGGCGCGTCAATATGCTCAAAGCCCAGATGTTCATACAGGCCAATTGCCTCTTTGAGGAAGGCGGTGGTTTCGAGGTAGCAGCGTTTGAAGCCCTGCGTGCGGGCGTGCTCGAGCGCCTGCAGCGCAAGCTTCTTAGCCAGCCCCTGTCCGCGCACGCTGGGCAGGAAGTACATTTTTTGCAGCTCGCAGATGTCCGGCTCGCTGCAGCTGAGCGGCGCGATGCCGCCGCCGCCCACGACTTCACCGTCCTGCTCGATGATCCAGTAGGCATGGCCCGGCTGGCTGTAGAGCTGGTACAGCTCGTCAAGATTCGGATCGGCAACGGTGTAGCCTTTGTCGGCGGTCAGTCCGTACTCCGCAGAAACGTGGCGAATGACGGCGGCAATCGCCGGGTTGTCTTGCTCAATGAGACGACGCATCGTCGTCGCGGCGGGGGTAATCACGCTCATAGCCATACTCATGACAAAAATGACACATTGCTGGTGTTAATAGCACCGCAGAAAGGGGAGTGCAAGCGAGGAGTTTTCAGGAAGGTTACCCCTTACGCCCTGAAGCGTAAGGGGTAAAAGCATTACAGGGCGGCGATAACCGCCTGCTGCTCGATCAGTTTGGATTTCGCATCTGCGAAAGCAACCAGACGCTCACGCTCTTTGGCGATGACCGCTTCCGGCGCGCGGGCGACAAAGCCTTCGTTCGCCAGCTTGCTTTCGATTTTGCCGATTTCCACGTCGACTTTCGCCACTTCCTTCGCCAGACGCGCCAGCTCGGCGTCTTTGTCGATCAGGCCCGCCATCGGGATCAGCAGCTCTGCGCCGTCGATGATTTTGGTCACGGAGACCGGACCTTTGTCATCAGCAGGCAGCACGGTGATGCTTTCCAGGCGCGCCATCGTTTTCAGGAAGGTGTTGTTCTCACTGACGCGACGAACGGCAGCCTCGCTGCAGCCGCGCAGAAGCAGTTCCAGCGGCTTGCTCGGCGCGATATTCATTTCCGCACGAATATTACGTACGGCAACGATCGCCTGCTTCAGCCATTCGGTATCCGCCGCTGCGGCTTCATCAACGCGCGCAGCGTCAAATTCCGGGAACGGCTGCAGCATGATGGTGTCCGCGTTGATGCCTGCAATCACCTTCACGCGCTGCCAGATGGTTTCGGTAATGAATGGAATAACCGGATGCGCCAGGCGCAGCAGGCCTTCCAGCACGGTAATCAGCGTGTTGCGCGTGCCGCGCAGCTCTGCTTCAGACCCGCCGTTCATCACCGGCTTCGCCAGCTCCAGATACCAGTCGCAGAACTGGTTCCAGGTGAATTCGTACAGGATACCCGCCGCGATGTCGAAGCGGTAGCTGTCCAGCGCTTCGCGGAACGCTTTCACCGTCTGGTTGAACTCGGCCAGGATCCAGCGGTCCGCCAGCGACAGGGTCATCTCGCCGCCGTTAAAGCCGCAGTCCTGGTCTTCGGTGTTCATCAGCACGAAGCGACTGGCGTTCCACAGCTTGTTACAGAAGTTGCGGTAGCCTTCCAGGCGCTTCATGTCCCAGTTGATGTCGCGGCCGGTAGAGGCCAGCGCCGCCAGGGTAAAGCGCAGGGCGTCGGTACCGTGAGACTCAATCCCGTTCGGGAACTGCTTCTCGGTGCGCTTGCGGATTTTCTCTGCCAGCTGCGGCTGCATCATGTTGCCGGTACGTTTTTCCAGAAGTTCTTCCAGAGAGATACCGTCAACCATATCCAGCGGGTCAATAACGTTACCCTTGGACTTGGACATCTTCTGGCCTTCGTCGTCGCGGATCAGGCCGGTCATGTAGACGGTGTGGAACGGAACCTGCGGCTTGCCGTTTTCATCTTTGATGAAGTGCATGGTCATCATGATCATGCGGGCGATCCAGAAGAAGATGATGTCGAAGCCGGAAACCATCACGCTGGTTGGGTGGAACTGACGCAGCGCGTCGGTGTTTTCCGGCCAGCCGAGGGTAGAGAAGGTCCACAGCGCGGAGGAGAACCAGGTATCCAGCACGTCTTCGTCCTGACGCAGCGCGACGTCTGCACTCAGGTTATTTTCCTGACGCACTTCGTCTTCGGTACGGCCAACGTAGACGTTGCCTTCGTTGTCATACCAGGCCGGGATGCGGTGGCCCCACCACAGCTGGCGGGAGATACACCAGTCCTGAATGTCACGCATCCAGGAGAAGTACATGTTTTCATACTGCTTCGGCACGAACTGGATATCGCCATTCTCAACCGCTTCAACGGCCGGCTTCGCCAGCACGTCGGCGCGCACGTACCACTGGTCGGTCAGCATGGGCTCGATAACCACGCCGCCGCGGTCGCCGTACGGCACGGTCAGATCGTGAGGTTTGATCTCTTCCAGCAGGCCGAGCGCGTCAACGGCAGCCACGATCGCTTTACGCGCGGCAAAGCGCTCCAGCTTCTGGAACTCTGCCGGAATGTCGCTGGAGTAAACGTCAGATTCTTCGCCTTTCGTGTCAAAGACCTGCGCGCTTTCGCGGATATCGCCGTCGAAGGTCAGAATGTTGATCATCGGCAGGGCGTGACGACGGCCCACTTCATAGTCGTTAAAGTCGTGCGCAGGGGTAATTTTCACGCAGCCGGTGCCTTTTTCCATGTCGGCGTGTTCGTCGCCCACGATTGGAATACGGCGGTTTACCAGCGGCAGGACCACAAATTTGCCGATCAGATCTTTGTAGCGTGGATCTTCCGGGTTAACGGCCACGCCGGTATCGCCCAGCAGGGTTTCCGGACGGGTGGTGGCAACCACCAGATAGTCTTTACCGTCTGCGGTTTTTGCACCGTCGGCCAGCGGGTAGCGGATGTGCCACATGGAGCCTTTCGACTCGCGGTTTTCCACTTCCAGGTCAGAAATTGCGGTGCGCAGTTTCGGGTCCCAGTTTACCAGGCGCTTGCCGCGGTAAATCAGGTCTTCTTTGTACAGGCGGACGAAGACTTCTTTCACGGCATTGGAAAGGCCTTCATCCATCGTGAAGCGCTCGCGCTCCCAGTCTACGGAGTTACCGAGACGGCGCATCTGACGGGTAATGGTGCCGCCAGATTCCGCTTTCCACTGCCAGATTTTGTCGATGAACGCCTCGCGACCGTAGTCGTGACGGGTTTTACCTTCTTCAGCGGCAATTTTACGCTCAACCACCATCTGGGTCGCGATACCCGCGTGGTCAGTCCCCGCCTGCCACAGGGTGTTTTTTCCCTGCATGCGCTGGTAGCGGATCATGGTATCCATGATGGTCTGCTGGAAAGCATGACCCATATGCAAACTGCCGGTGACGTTCGGCGGCGGGATCATGATGCAGAAGGACTCTTTGCTTTCGTCGCCGTTAGGCTTGAAATAGCCCTGCTGTTCCCAGTGCTCGTAAAGCGGCTGTTCGATATCGCGTGGGTTATATGTCTTTTCCATTATTTCCAGGTTGCCGTATTCAGGTTAAAACCGGCCAGGCGGTACGCTTTGTAGCGTTCGCGCGCCAGCTGTTTCAAGGATTCTTCGTAAGGGACAAAGTCTACCACTTCTGTGAAAGCGGTGGCAAAATCTGCAAAATCTATCCGCAGGCTAATCAGGATATCGCGCGCGCTGCTGTTGCGTTTTTGCGGCCAGGCAATTTCTACCGGTGCACCGCCGCGCGGGCCTTCTCCGGACAAGTTATGCGGTACAAAACTCTCCGGCGGGCGCGCCCAAAGCGCCTCATCAAGGCGAATCGCCTGCTGTTCATCTTCACAGGCAATCAATACGCGCTTGCCTGCGCGCCAACGTTCTGCGGCAATTTCGCACACCAGCTGTTCAACGGCGCTAAGACCGTCCTGATGGGTGTCGTTGTCCAGAAGGTAGAACGTTGCATTCTTCATATATGGGGCTTCTTGTGCTCACTTTAAATGCTTAAGCCGGGTGGCGGCTTCGCCTTACCCGGCCTACGGTTTACTGCCGTTCTGACTTACTCGTCGCCGTTAAAACCCGCGCGGTTCAGCAGGAACTGCGACAGCAGGGCGACCGGGCGACCGGTCGCGCCTTTGGCTTTACCCGAGCGCCATGCGGTGCCCGCGATGTCCAGGTGCGCCCAGTTGTACTTGCGGGTAAAGCGCGACAGGAAGCAGCCTGCGGTGATAGCACCGCCCGGACGGCCGCCGATGTTCGCCATGTCCGCGAAGTTGGACTCCAGCTGCTCCTGGAACTCGTCGCCCAGCGGCAGGCGCCACGCGCGGTCTCCCGCCTGTTCGGACGCGCCAATCAGCTCGTGCGCCAGCGGATTATGGTTCGACATCAGGCCGGTGATATGGTGGCCCAGCGCAATCACGCAGGCACCGGTCAGGGTTGCTACGTCGATAACGGCTTCAGGTTCGAAACGCTCCACGTAGGTCAGCACGTCGCACAGCACCAGACGGCCTTCGGCGTCAGTGTTCAGCACTTCAACGGTTTGTCCGGACATGGTGGTCAGGACGTCGCCCGGGCGATAGGCGCGTCCGCCAGGCATGTTTTCACAGCCCGCCAGTACGCCAATGACGTTAATCGGCAGCTGAAGCTCCGCGACCATGCGCATCACGCCGTATACCGCCGCCGCGCCGCACATATCGTACTTCATCTCATCCATGCCTTCGGCAGGCTTAATGGAGATGCCGCCTGAGTCGAAGGTCAGGCCTTTACCGACCAGCACGATAGGGCGCGCGTCTTCGGACGGATTGCCTTTGTACTCAATGACCGACATCAGGGATTCGTTCTGCGAGCCGTTGCCAACCGCCAGATAGGAATGCATCCCCAGCTCTTTCATCTGCTGTTCGCCGATGACGCGGGTAATCACGTTTTTGCTGTAGGAATCGGCAAGCTGACGCGCCTGAGAGGCCAGGTAGGCGGCGTTACAGATGTTTGGCGGCATGTTGCCGAGATCTTTTGCCGCTTTGATGCCGGCGGCAATCGCCAGGCCATGCTGGATCGCGCGCTCGCCGCTGGTCAACTCGCGGCGGGTCGGGACGTTAAAGACCATCTTACGCAGCGGACGACGCGGTTCGCTTTTCGTGGTTTTCAGCTGATCGAAGCTGTAGAGGCTCTCTTTCGCGGTTTCGACAGCCTGACGCACTTTCCAGTAGGTGTTACGGCCTTTGACGTGCAGCTCGGTCAGGAAGCAGACGGCCTCCATTGAGCCGGTATCATTCAGCGTATTGATGGTTTTCTGAATGACCTGCTTATACTGGCGCTCATCCAGCTCGCGCTCTTTACCGCAGCCAATCAGCAAAATGCGTTCGGACAGCACGTTTGGCACGTGGTGCAGCAGCAGGGTCTGGCCCGGTTTACCTTCCAGCTCGCCGCGGCGCAGCAGGGCGCTAATGTAGCCGTCACTGATTTTATCGAGTTGTTCGGCGATCGGGGAGAGCCGGCGTGGTTCAAAAACGCCCACAACGATGCAGGCACTCCGCTGTTTCTCCGGGCTACCGCTTTTTACACTGAACTCCATGCACTACGCTCCTGAATCTTAAAGACAACGGCGGCCGCTACAGATAGAATTGAAACCTTTCGTAACTCATATCCGCTGTTGTGATGACTTCGTGTTAATCTTACGTTATTACGGTTTCGACACGTCAGACAATGTCCTGAAGCGTGAATCCGCCGGGTTTTTTAATCTTAGCGATGATTTCGACGACTCAAGAGAATAAATGACGTTTAAGCCATGAAACAAGCGATTTTCCAGCAAAAAGACGGGTTTTTACGGGCGTATTAATAGTGATAATCATAAGATATCTGGTGCGGGAGACGCTCAAGAGCCAACTGGCGATCCTCTTTATCCTTCTTCTGATCTTCTTCTGTCAGAAGCTGGTCAAGATCCTCGGTGCGGCGGTTGACGGCGAAATTCCAACAAATCTGGTGCTTTCCCTGCTCGGGCTAGGCGTGCCGGAAATGGCGCAGCTTATCCTGCCGTTAAGCCTTTTCCTCGGTTTGCTGATGACGCTGGGTAAGCTCTATACCGAAAGTGAAATCACGGTGATGCATGCCTGCGGCTTAAGCAAAGCCGTTCTGGTCAAAGCCGCCATGATTCTGGCGCTGTTCACGGGGATTGTTGCCGCCGTGAATGTGATGTGGGCAGGGCCCGCGTCGTCGCGCCATCAGGATGAGGTGCTGGCTGAAGCCAAAGCTAACCCGGGCCTGGCTGCGCTCGCGCAGGGCCAGTTCCAGCAGGCTACCGACGGCAATTCCGTGCTCTTTATTGAAAGCGTTAACGGCAACCGCTTCAACGACGTTTTCCTTGCCCAGCTTCGCCCGAAAGGCAATGCCCGCCCTTCCGTTGTGGTGGCTGACTCCGGACAGCTTTCACAGCGTAAAGACGGTTCTCAGGTGGTGACGCTGAACAAAGGCACGCGTTTCGAAGGCACCGCGATGCTGCGCGACTTCCGCATTACGGATTTCCAGAACTATCAGGCCATTATCGGGCATCAGGCCGTCGCGCTTGACCCAACCGATACGGAACAGATGGACATGCGCACGCTGTGGAATACCGATACCGACAGAGCGCGCGCGGAATTCCACTGGCGTCTCACTCTGGTATTCACCGTATTTATGATGGCACTGATTGTGGTTCCCCTCAGCGTGGTCAACCCGCGTCAGGGACGCGTGCTGTCTATGCTGCCCGCAATGCTGCTTTACCTGGTCTATTTCCTGTTGCAGACCTCGATTCGTTCCAACGGTGCGAAAGGTAAGCTGGACCCGATGGTCTGGACATGGGCGGTTAACAGCCTGTATATCCTGCTGGCAGTGGGATTGAACGTATGGGACACGGTGCCAGTGCGCCGAATTCGTGCCCGATTTACGCGTAAAGGAGCCATCTGATGCAGCTTTTTGGCGTTCTCGATCGCTATATCGGTAAAACCATTTTCACCACCATCATGATGACCTTATTCATGCTGGTGTCGCTCTCCGGCATTATTAAATTCGTCGACCAGTTGAAAAAGGCCGGACAGGGGAGCTATGACGCGCTAGGGGCGGGCATGTATACCCTGCTCAGCGTGCCAAAAGATGTGCAAATCTTCTTCCCGATGGCGGCCCTGCTGGGGGCGCTGCTCGGCCTGGGGATGCTCGCGCAGCGCAGCGAGCTGGTTGTGATGCAGGCGTCGGGCTTTACCCGCATGCAGGTTGCGCTCTCGGTGATGAAAACGGCTATTCCGCTGGTTATTCTGACGATGGCAATCGGCGAGTGGGTGGCACCGCAGGGTGAGCAGATGGCGCGTAACTATCGTGCCCAGGCGATGTACGGCGGTTCGCTGCTGTCGACGCAGCAGGGCCTGTGGGCGAAAGACGGCAGCAACTTCGTGTATATCGAACGCGTTAAAGGTAACGACGAGCTGGGCGGAGTGAGTATTTACGCCTTCAACAGCGATCGCCGCCTGCAGTCAGTCCGTCACGCCTCTTCCGCGAAGTTTGATGCTGAAAACAAACAGTGGCGCCTGTCGCAGGTGGATGAGTCCAACCTGACCGATCCGAAACAAATTACCGGCTCGCAGACGGTGTCCGGAACGTGGAAAACCAACCTGACGCCTGACAAGCTGGGCGTTGTGGCGCTGGATCCTGATGCGCTGTCCATCAGCGGCCTGCACAACTACGTGAAGTATCTGAAGTCGAGCGGCCAGGATGCGGGGCGCTATCAGCTCAACATGTGGAGTAAAATCTTCCAGCCGATGTCCGTGGCCGTCATGATGTTGATGGCGCTGTCGTTTATCTTTGGTCCGCTGCGCAGCGTGCCGATGGGCGTGCGCGTCGTGACCGGTATCAGCTTTGGCTTTGTTTTCTACGTGTTGGATCAGATCTTTGGGCCGCTGACGCTGGTTTACGGCATTCCGCCGATTATTGGCGCGCTGCTGCCAAGCGCCAGCTTCTTCCTGATCAGCCTCTGGCTGCTGCTTAAGCGCTCCTGACGGCTCGTCTTCTCGCTCCCGGTTCGTCGGGAGCGAGCTAATCTCCTGTTTCATCCCGCACTTTTTCTCATAACCTTCAACGCCCCGCCGCGAATTTGAGTATTATTGAGCGATATAGTCGTGAAGGGATCCTCTATGAAGCAAATTCGAATGCTCGCCCAGTACTACGTCGACCTGATGATGAAGCTTGGGCTGGTGCGTTTCTCCATGCTGCTGGCGCTGGCCCTGGTGGTTCTGGCGATTGTCGTGCAGATGGCCGTCACCATGGTGCTGCACGGCCAGGTCGAAAGCATCGACGTTATCCGCTCTATCTTCTTCGGCCTGCTGATCACCCCATGGGCCGTCTACTTCCTCTCGGTGGTGGTTGAACAGCTGGAAGAGTCCCGCCAGCGCCTGTCGAAGCTGGTTGAAAAGCTGGAGGAGATGCGCGACCGCGACCTTAAGCTCAACGTTCAGCTGAAGGACAACATTGCGCAGCTGAATCAGGAGATTACGGACCGCGAGAAGGCGGAGGCCGAGCGTCAGGCGACGCTGGAACAGCTGAAGGTGGAGATGAAAGAGCGTGAGGTGACGCAGATCCAGCTTGAGCAGCAATCCTCTTTCCTGCGCTCCTTCCTGGATGCGTCTCCGGATCTCGTTTTCTACCGCAATGAAGATAAAGAGTTTTCCGGCTGTAACCGGGCGATGGAACTGCTGACCGGCAAGAGCGAGAAGCAGCTTATCCACCTCAAGCCGCAGGACGTCTATTCAGAAGAGGCCGCCGCCAAGGTAATGGAAACGGACGAGAAGGTCTTCCGCCATAACGTCTCGCTGACCTACGAGCAGTGGCTGGATTATCCGGACGGGCGCAAAGCCTGCTTCGAGATCCGCAAGGTGCCGTACTATGACCGCGTGGGCAAGCGCCACGGCCTGATGGGCTTTGGCCGCGATATTACCGAACGCAAACGCTATCAGGATGCGCTTGAGCGCGCCAGCCGCGACAAGACGACCTTCATTTCCACCATTAGCCACGAGCTGCGTACGCCCCTGAACGGCATTGTCGGCTTGAGCCGCATTCTGCTGGATACCGACCTGACCGGCGAGCAGGAAAAATACCTTAAAACCATCCACGTCTCGGCGGTAACGCTCGGCAATATTTTCAACGATATTATCGACATGGATAAAATGGAGCGCCGCAAGGTTCAGCTTGATAACCAGCCGGTCGATTTCACCGGTTTTCTGGCCGACCTGGAAAACCTGTCCGGCCTCCAGGCGCAGCAAAAGGGGCTGAGCTTCCTGATGGAGCCAACGCTTCCGCTGCCGCATAAGGTGGTGACGGATGGCACGCGCCTGCGCCAGATCCTGTGGAACCTGATCAGCAACGCCGTGAAATTCACCCAGAACGGCGGCCGGGTAGCGGTGCGTATTCGCTACGATGAGGGCGATATGCTGCACTTTGAGGTGGAAGACTCCGGCATCGGTATTCCGCAGGAAGAACAAGACAAAATTTTCGCCATGTATTATCAGGTCAAAGACAGCAACGGCGGCAAGCCCGCTACCGGCACCGGAATTGGCCTGGCGGTGTCGAAACGCCTGGCGAAGAGCATGGGCGGGGATATCACCGTAGCGAGCCTGCCGGGCAAAGGCTCAACCTTTACGCTGACGGTGCATGCGCCTGCGGTGGCGGAAGAGGTTGAGGATACCTTCGATAATGACGATATGCCGCTGCCGGCGCTGCACGTGCTGCTGGTGGAAGATATTGAGCTTAACGTCATCGTGGCGCGCTCGGTGCTTGAGAAGCTGGGCAATAGCGTTGATGTGGCGATGACCGGAAAAGCCGCTCTGGAGATGTTTACGCCGGGAGAATATGACCTTGTGCTGCTGGATATTCAGCTGCCGGATATGACCGGGCTGGACATTTCCCGCGAATTGACCCGCAAATACGCCGCCGACGATCTGCCGCCGCTGGTCGCGCTGACGGCGAACGTGCTGAAGGATAAAAAAGAGTACCTTGATGCCGGTATGGATGATGTGCTCAGCAAGCCGCTGGCAGTGCCTGCGCTGACTGCCATGATCAAGAAGTTCTGGGATACCCGTGATGAAGAGGAGAGCACCATGACGTCTATTGATAGCGAAAAAGCTCAAACGATATTGGATACCGCCATGCTGGAGCAGTACATCGATCTGGTGGGGCCAAAACTGATTACCGACGGCCTGGCCGTGTTTGAAAAAATGATGCCGGGCTACCTGAACGTGCTGGAATCCAACCTGACGGCGCGTGACAAAAAGGGCATCGTGGAGGAAGGGCATAAGATTAAAGGTGCAGCGGGATCAGTAGGCCTGCGCCATCTGCAGCAGCTCGGTCAGCAGATTCAATCTCCCGATTTACCCGCCTGGGAAGATAACGTAGGTGAATGGGTTGAAGAAATGAAGCAGGAGTGGCAAAACGACGTGGCGGTATTAAAAGCGTGGGTGGATGCCAGAAAAAAATGACCCCGGCTTAACCGGGGTGCGCGAATACTGCGCCAACACCAGGGAAATTGTGGCTGCGCCGAATTTTTCGTGTTGTTTTCGCATGGGCGCCGCCTTAATGTGAGGCCGCACGCAAATAAGATAGCAAATCTTAAATGGTTTGTTACATGAATCAGTGAAATGTGTGAAGCATAGCGTTTTAATCAGAATTATTAATGTGCTTCAGCGAGTTGGAAAGAAGGATCGTCATGATGAAAAAGATTGGTGTCGTGCTGAGCGGGTGCGGTGTTTACGACGGATCGGAGATACACGAAGCCGTATTAACGCTGCTGGCCCTGTCCCGCCACGGGGCGGAAGTCGTCTGCTTCGCGCCGGATAAAAATCAGGCCGATGTCATTAATCATCTGACCGGCGAACCGATGGCGGAAACGCGTAACGTGCTGACTGAAGCGGCGCGTATTGTCCGCGGCGATATCCGCCCTCTGAAGGAGGCTGATGCCTCAGCGCTGGATGCGTTAATCGTGCCGGGCGGGTTTGGTGCGGCGAAAAATCTGAGCAATTTTGCGTCGCAGGGCGCGGAGTGTCGCGTTGAACCGGAGCTAAAGGCGCTGTCGCTGGCGATGCACGCGGCGGGTAAACCGCTGGGCTTTATCTGTATTGCGCCTGCCATGCTGCCTAAAATCTTTGATTTCCCGCTGCGCCTGACCATCGGAACCGATATCGATACCGCCGAGGTGATTGAAGAGATGGGCGGGGAACACGTGCCGTGTCCGGTCGATGACATCGTGGTGGATGAAGACAATAAAATCGTCACGACGCCCGCGTACATGCTGGCGCAGAACATTGCCGAGGCGGCCGTGGGGATCGATAAGCTGGTGGACAGAGTGTTGGTTCTTACTGAATGAGCCGGAAATTTGCTCCGGGCGCATGGGTAAAACGTCTCCTGCTGCGCGCTATCGTGATTCTGGCGGTCTTTTGGGGCGGCGGGATTGCTCTGTTCAGCGTCATGCCCGTTCCCTTTTCCGCGGTGATGGTTGAGCGTCAGGTTAGCGCATGGCTGTCGGGTGATTTCGGCTACGTTGCGCATTCAGACTGGGCGGGCATGGATGATATCTCGCCGTGGATGGGGCTGGCGGTAATCGCGGCCGAAGATCAAAAATTCCCGGAACACTGGGGGTTTGACGTCGCGGCGATAGAGAAAGCGCTGGCGCACAACGAGCGAAATGAGAGCCGCGTGCGCGGGGCGTCGACGCTATCTCAGCAGACGGCAAAAAACCTGTTTCTTTGGGATGGCCGCAGCTGGGTGAGAAAGGGGCTGGAGGCTGGCCTGACGGTGGGCATCGAAACCGTCTGGAGCAAGAAACGTATTCTGACGGTGTATTTGAATATCGCCGAGTTCGGCGACGGCGTCTTTGGCGTTGAAGCCGCATCCCAGCGTTATTTCAATAAACCCGCCAGCAGGCTGAGCCTTTCTGAAGCGGCGCTGCTGGCCGCCGTCCTGCCGAATCCGATCCGTTTCAAAGCGGACGCGCCTTCGGGCTATGTGCGAAGCCGCCAGGCGTGGATTATGCGCCAGATGCGACAGCTCGGTGGAGAAGGATTTATGGAGAGAAATTCACTCATGTAGGGCGGGAAGCGCAGCGCAACCCGCCTCGGAGACAGGGATCAGTCTTCGTCAAACCCGGCGTTGAATAGCGCGATAACTGCGGCCAGGGCTTCCTCTTCCTGAGGGCCAGTGGCTTCCACTTCAATCTGACGGCCTTTGGCTGAATCCAGCATCAGCAGCGCGATCACGCTGTTGGCTTCGGCTTCGGTGCCCTCGTCGTTACGCAGCAGAACCTCTGCATCAAAACCCTGCATCAGCTCAAACAGCTTCATCGCCGGGCGGGCGTGCATGCCCAGCTTGTTGGTGATCTCAACGGTCTGTTTTACGGTCATGTTTTACGTTTTTCCAGCGTGCGATGACGGGACTGAACGTTCTTCCCGCGCGAGCGGAAGTAGTCGGCCAGCTGTTCGGCGATATAGACCGAACGATGTTTACCGCCGGTACAGCCAATCGCCACCGTCAGGTAGCTACGGTTGTTGGTCTCCAGCATAGGTAACCATAGCTCAAGGTAGCTTCGCGTCTGGTAAATAAAATTGTGAACTTCTGTGTGTCTGTCGAGGAACGCCGCCACGGGCTTATCGAGGCCGGTCATTGGGCGCAGCTTAGGGTCCCAGTGCGGGTTCGGCAGGAAGCGCACGTCGAAAACATAATCTGCATCGATAGGAATGCCGTGCTTGAAGCCGAAGGATTCAAACACCATCGTCAGCTCGCGCTCGCGTTTGCCCAGCAACCGGGTGCGCAGCATTTCCGCCAGCTCATGCACGGACATTTCGGAGGTGTCGACAATCAGGTCGGCGCGGGAGCGTAGCGGCTCCAGCAGATCGCTCTCCTCGTCGATGGCGCTTTCCAGCGAGAGATTTTTACTGGAAAGAGGATGCAAACGACGCGTGTCGCTGTAGCGACGGATCAGCGTATTGCGGTCAGCATCAAGGAACAGCAGCTGAGGCGAGAAGGCTTCCGGCAGGCTATTCATTGCCTGTTCAAAAACTTCAGGTGATTCCGGCATATTACGGACGTCAATGCTGACTGCCGCCGAGATTTGTCTGTCTGCGAGCGTGCGGGCCAGATCGGGCAGCAGCACCACCGGCAGGTTATCTACGCAGTAAAAGCCCATATCTTCCAGCGCGCGCAGGGCCACGGACTTTCCCGAACCCGAACGACCGCTGACGATCATCAGCACCATGTTCCGTTTCTCCTCAGGGCAACAGATGTGAAGGTCATCTCCCGGTTACTCATCTTCCTGGCGGCCTTCTGATTCCGTGATAATTTGATATAGCTCTTCATCACTTTGCGCGGAGCGCAGCCGACGACAAATGGTTTTATCCGCCAGACGTTTCGCGACCAGCGAAAGGGTATGCAGATGCGTTTTCGTCTGGTCCGCGGGCACCAGCAGCGCGAAGAGGAGATCGACGGGCTGGTTATCGATAGCGTCGAAGGCGATTGGCGTTTCGAGCTGCACGAAAACACCGACGGCACGCAGGGTGTCTTCTTCCAGTTTGCCGTGGGGGATCGCAATGCCGTTGCCGATGCCGGTACTGCCCATTTTTTCGCGGGTCAGAATGGCTTCGAACACGACCTGCGGCGGCAGGCCCAGCTGTTTCGCGGCCAGTTCACTGATGATCTCCAGCGCACGTTTTTTGCTCTGGCAGTGAACGCCACTGCGGGTACATTCCTGGTTAAGGACATTGCTCAGTTGAAGAGCGGAATCGTTGTTCATCATAATTTCACCTAAGCGCTAACTGTACAAATGGCCCGTTGTGCTCCACAACAGGCCGTCCTGCACCCGTTAACTGCCCGGACAATTAGTGTTGTTTCAGTTTATCTTTATGTTTATTAAGCTGTCGCGCAAGCTTGTCAATCAAGCCGTCGATAGCAGCGTACATGTCTTGCCCTTCCGCACTGGCATGAAGTTCACCCCCGTTAACGTGCAGGGTGGCATCCGAGATGTGAGTCACTTTCTCCACTTTCAACACAATATAGACCTGATTGATCCTTTCGAAATACTGCTCGAGCTTGGCGAACTTCGTGTTCAAAAACTCACGTAAGGCGTCAGTAATTTCGACATTGTGTCCTGTGATATTGAGCTGCATAGTGTCTTCCTTATCGGTTGTGTCACACCAGTTGTTTACGCTGGTTTGACGGCGGAATGGATAAAGACTCTCGATACTTCGCAACGGTACGTCGTGCCACCATAATACCCTGGTCGGACAGCAGGGTGGTCAACTTACTGTCGCTCAGTGGTTTCGCGGGGTTTTCCGCGGCGATCAACTTCTTCACCAGCGCGCGAATTGCCGTTGACGAGGCTTCGCCGCCGCCCTCGGTGTTCACGTGGCTGGAGAAGAAATACTTAAGCTCAAATATGCCGCGCGGACTGTGCAGATACTTTTGCGTGGTCACGCGAGAAATGGTTGATTCATGCATCTCGACGGCCTGGGCGATATCGGCCAGCACCATCGGTTTCATAAACTCTTCGCCTTGTTCAAAGAAGGCCTGCTGCTGTTCAACAATGCAGCGGCTGACGCGCAGCAGCGTATCGTTTCGGCTTTCAAGGCTTTTAATCAGCCATCGTGCTTCCTGTAAATTACTGCGAATGTATTGATTATCGGAATCGTTACGCGCGCTGGTGCACAGGGAGGCGTACTGCTGATTGATTTGCAGGCGAGGAAGGCTGTCGGAATTGAGTTCAACGATCCATCTGTCGTTATGCTTTCTCACCAGCACGTCCGGAATCACGTATTCCGGTTCGCTGGTCTGGATCGACTGCCCGGGACGCGGATCGAGCGACTGGATCAGGTTTACCGCTTCCTTCAGCACCTCTTCTTTGAGGCGCGTTACGCGCATGAGCGAGCGGAAATCGTGGTTAGCCAGCAGATCGAGATGTTCGCTGATGATCAGGCGGGCTTCGTCAATCCAGGGCACGCCCTTGTCGAACTGGGAGAGCTGGATCAGCAGGCAGTCGCGCAGATCTTTCGCCGCCACGCCCACCGGGTCAAAGCGCTGAATGCGTTTTAAAACGGCTTCCACCTCTTCGAGTTCGATCTCGTCGTTACCGATGCTTTCGAGAATGTCGTCCAGCGTGACGGTTAAATACCCGGTGTCATCAACGGCGTCGACAATCGAGGTCGCAATGGCGCGATCGGTATCGGAGAAAGGCGTCAGCTCCACCTGCCACATCAGGTAATCCTGTAGCGACTGGGTGGTTTCCCCCTGATAAACGGGCAGCTCGTCATCCTGATAGTCAGCGCGCGTGCCTGAAGGGGTACCCGCAGTGTAGATTTCATCCCAGCTGGCATCGAGAGGAAGCTCATCCGGCATCTCTTTTTGCTCAAGGGCGTCAGCGGTGTCGAGCGTTTCGGTATCCTGCGTTTGCTGAGTGTCTACTTCTTCATGAAGATCGGTTTGCTCCAGCAGCGGGTTACTGTCCAGCGCCTGCTGGAGCTCCTGCTGGAGTTCTAACGTGGACAGCTGCAACAGGCGGATTGCCTGCTGGAGCTGAGGCGTCATCGCCAGTTGTTGGCTCAGCCTTAATTGCAAACCTTGCTTCATATTCAGAGCATTTTTCTCCGCGCCGGCGTTACGTTACCTCTACCCTATCAGAGTCTGAAGTCTTCCCCAAGGTAGACGCGCTTAACATGCTCATCTTCAAGGATCTGCTGCGGCGTACCGTGGGCAATCAAATGGCCCTGGCTCACGATATACGCACGTTCACAAACGGCCAGCGTTTCGCGAACGTTGTGGTCGGTGATCAGCACGCCAAGCCCGCTGTCGCGCAGATGCTCGATAATACGTTTGATATCGATGACGGAAATCGGGTCAACGCCCGCAAACGGTTCATCCAGCAGAATGAATTTTGGGTTGGCTGCCAGCGCGCGGGCAATCTCAACGCGGCGGCGTTCACCGCCGGAGAGCGCCTGGCCGAGGCTGTCGCGCAGGTGTTCGATGTGGAACTCTTCCATCAGCTCGTTCGCGCGGTCGGTGCGCTGCTCGCTGGTGAGATCGTCACGGATCTGGAGCACGGCCATCAGGTTATCGAAAACGCTCAGGCGACGGAAAATGGACGCTTCCTGGGGCAGGTAGCCTATGCCACGACGCGCGCGCGCGTGCAGCGGCAGCAGGCTGATATCTTCATCATCGATGATGATATTGCCCGCATCGCGAGGCACGATGCCCACAACCATGTAAAAGGTGGTGGTTTTACCCGCACCGTTTGGGCCAAGCAGACCGACGATTTCGCCTGAATTCACGGTCAGACTGACATCTTCCACGACGCGGCGGCCCTTATAGGCCTTCGCGAGATTTTTAGCAGTTAATGTTGCCATAACGAATTAGTTACTCTTCTTCTGTGCCGGGGCCTGGCTTTTATCCTGCAGCTGAGACGGAACAAGCACGGTAGTCACGCGTTTGCCTTTCTCGCTGGAGGCCTGCATTTTCTGCTCTTTCACCAGGTAGGTGATCTTGTCGCCGGTAATATTGCTGTCCAGCTGTTCCAGATAGGCGTTACCGGTCAGGATGACGAGATCTTTCGCCAGCTCATAGTGCATGTGCGAGGCACGGCCTTTGACCGGCTTTCCGTTATCCTGCATCTGGTAGAAGGTCGCCGGATTGCCGTAGCCATCAATAATCTCTTTGCCCTGTTCACCGCCTGGGCGAGTGACCACCACTTTATCGGCGTTGATTTTGATCGTGCCCTGAGTCATCACAACGTTGCCGGTGAACGTAACGACATTACCCTGCATATCAAGCGACTGCGTGTCGGATTCGATATGGATCGGCTGTTCGGTGTCACCCGTCACGGCAAGCGCGGGAAGGCTGGCCGCCAGCAGCGCGCTGGCAATAACAACTTTAAGGCTGAGTTTGTTTGTTTTGAATTTCATAAGAGGTTCTAACCTTTTCAATCAGCTCGGCGTTTTTGCTGCGTAAGTTCCCGCGCATTTTCATACCGCTGGAATTAAATGTAGTGCCGTACAATGTCACCAGATCCTGTGACGTCACGTCCTGAGTCACCAGGTTAATCTGGGCGTTATCCGTCGTGATTTTGCGCAGTTGTGCGTCAGCGGTCAGGGCGTTGACTTCAACGTGGCCATACAGATAAAGCATACGGTCATTCGTTAATTTTGCTTTGTCAGCCTTAATCGACCACGTCGGGACTTTATCGGTATCAAAGGTGGTCATGATCGGTTGCGTAAACCATGAAACGCTGTCATCCGAGAAATATTCAACGTGCTGTGCAATCAGGCGATAGTTCAGCGCACCTTCCGGGCTGTAGACCACGGTGTCGCTATGATCGCTTTTATACGTAGGCTCGCTGGTGTTGACGACTTCCGTCTGGCTATCGTCACGGTCAGCGAGATTGACGCCAATCAGTATCAGTGCGACAAGCGTTAGCAGAATGATAACCCAACGTCTGGTTTTACTCATATCGATTGCCCTTTGGCCTCATCAAGCTTGCCCTGCGCCAGCAGCAGCAGATCGCAGACTTCCCGTACGGCGCCGCGCCCGCCGTTAATGTGGGTAACATAGTCAGCCCGCGGGATCAGCAGCGGATGCGCGTCGGCAACGGCGATACTCAGCCCCACTTCTGCCATGACCGGCCAGTCGATGAGGTCGTCCCCCACGTAGGCCACGTTTTCCGGGGCAATAGCCAGTTTTGCCAGCAAATCCCTGAAGGCGACCATCTTGTCAGATTGCCCCTGATACAGATGGGTAATGCCCAGCGTTTCGCAGCGGTCTTCTACCAGTTTAGCTTTTCGTCCGGTGATGATGGCAACTTCGATACCGGACGTGAGCGCACAGCGAATGCCGTAGCCGTCGCGCACGTTGAAGGCTTTAAGCTCTTCGCCGTTGTTGCCCATATAAATCAGGCCATCGGAGAGCACGCCATCCACATCAAGGATCAAGAGACGGATGTTTTCCGCCTTTGCCATCATGCTCGCGCTGACCGGACCATAACAGGTTGCAAGGGATGCACCCGCATTACTCATTGTCTTATCCTTCATTACACTACGCCAGCGCGCAGCAGATCATGCATATGTACCACACCCAGCAGTTGGTCGCCATCGGCAACCATCACTGAGGTGATATGTCGGGACTGCATCAGGTTCAGTACGTCCACGGCCAGCGTACCCGGGCGGACGCGAATGCCGCCGGAAGTCATCACGTCGGCGATGCCTAGCGTACGCACGTCAACGCCCATATCGAACACGCGGCGCAGATCGCCATCGGTGAAAATGCCCTGGATTTTCATCAGGTCGTCGCAGATTACCGTCATGCCCAGATTTTTACGGGTGATCTCCAGCAGCGCATCGCGCAGGGAGGCCTCTTTGCTGACGTGAGGGATCTCATCGCCCGTGTGCATAATATCGTTAACCCGCAGCAGCAGCTTGCGCCCAAGCGCGCCGCCGGGATGGGAAAGCGCGAAATCTTCGGGAGTGAAGCCACGGGCCTCCAGCAGCGCGACGGCGAGCGCGTCGCCCATGACCAGCGCGGCGGTGGTACTGGAGGTAGGAGCCAGGCCCAGCGGACAGGCTTCCTTCGGCACTTTGACGCAAAGATGGATATCCGCCGCGCGCGCCATGCTGCTTTCCGGGCGGCTGGTCATGCAAATCAGCGGAACATGCAGCCGCTTCAGGACTGGGATCAGCGCCAGTATTTCGTTGGACTCGCCGGAGTTTGACAGGGCAATAACCACATCCTGAGGCGTCACCATTCCCAGATCGCCGTGCGCGGCTTCACCAGGGTGAACGAAAAACGACGAAGTCCCCGTGCTGGCGAAGGTGGCCGCCATTTTGCGTCCAATGTGGCCGGATTTCCCCATCCCCATCACCACGACTTTACCCGCACAGTGGAATATCTTCTCACAGGCCAGGCTGAAATCCTGATTAATATACTGATCTAACTGCGCCAGACCTTCACGTTCAATCTCCAGAACGTTTTTTCCCGCTTTCTGAAAGTCAAAACCCGGCTGCAATTCTATTTGCGACATAATGCGTTTCCGTTTACCCAGAGAGAAGAGGCGAAAGCCAGTAGAGCATCGCCATCCATACGATAAAACCACCCGTCAGCAGCGCGCCCGCGCCTTTGCCGATCTGTCTTTTACGCCGCCAGCAGAGCAGGGCGAAAATCACGCTGACCAGCAGCATCACCCCGTAGTCGCGTGAGAAAGCCAGCGGATTAAACGCGCCTGGCGATATCAGGGCAGGGAGGCCCGTCACGATGGCAATGTTGAAAATGTTGGAGCCGATAATGGTGCCAATGGCGATATCGTCTTCGCCCTTGCGCGCGCCCGCGATGGCGGTAGCAAGCTCCGGCAGGCTAGTGCCGATGGCGATAACCGTCAGGCCAATCGTCAGCTCGCTCATCGCGAAGTAGTTCGCCAGCACCGTGGCGTTATCCACCACCATTCGCGTTGCCATCGGCATAATAATTAGCGCGACGCCGAGCCAGAGCAGGGCAACGGGCAATGTTCCTTCTCGCGGGAGCTCCGCCACATGTTCGCGCGTGAGGCTATCGCTGCCCTGTTTTTCAGCCAGGCTCGCTATCTTAACGCTGTAAAACAGCCAAACCACGGCCAGCGCCAGCAGGAAAATGCCATCCCCAACGCTAAGCACGCCATCATACAATACGCAGCCCGCCAGCAGGCTTACGATCAACATTAGCGGCAATTCTCGGCGCAGAACATCAGAATGTACGCGAAATGGATGCAGCAGCGCCGCCAGGCCTAAAATGAGCAGAATATTGACGATGTTAGAGCCGAGCCCGGTACCAATAGCGAGATCGACCTGGCCATGAAGCGAAGCCGACACTGACACAATGATTTCGGGAAGAGAGGTTCCCACGCTGACGACCGTCATGCCAATAATCATGGGCGGCATACCGATCAGGCGGCACAATATGGATGCAGCAAATACTAAACGGTCAGCACTGTAGACCACTAAAAGTAAACCGATTATTAACAGTGCTGTCGCTAAAAGCATCAAAAGTCCTTTCTTCAGGTATACTCGCCGGTCCACCACGCTGAATGTGTGGCGCTGCATACAGTCTGAACGTAACGAATTCCTAATTTTGACTTTATGCGCCGGAAAAGTAAAACAAATGCCAGCTTTCGCTAACCTCGATAGTGATTATTCTGTAAAAATATCGGGTTTAGGGCTGAATTAAGCGCCATGCTTAACGTGTACCTGGTAAGAAAGGAACCATAAATGAGCCAAACGACGGCGAATTTGGTCGATGTCCGTGGTGTCAGCTTTTCTCGCGGCAACCGATTGATATTTGATGATATTTCGTTGACCGTTCCCCGTGGCAAGATCACTGCCATCATGGGGCCATCAGGGATCGGTAAAACAACGCTGCTACGCCTTATTGGTGGTCAAATTCCCCCCGATAGCGGCGAAATTCTCTTCGACGGTGAAGACGTGCCGAAGATGTCCCGCTCGCGCCTGTATACTGTGCGCAAACGCATGAGTATGCTTTTTCAGTCCGGGGCGCTGTTCACCGATATGAACGTCTTTGACAACGTGGCTTATCCGCTGCGCGAGCATACCCGCTTGCCGCCGGCGCTGCTGAAAAGCACGGTGATGATGAAGCTCGAAGCGGTTGGCCTGCGGGGCGCGGCAAAGCTGATGCCGTCTGAGCTTTCTGGCGGTATGGCCCGCCGCGCGGCGCTGGCGCGTGCAATCGCGTTAGAGCCGGATTTAATCATGTTTGACGAACCGTTCGTCGGACAAGACCCGATCACCATGGGCGTTCTGGTCAAGTTAATTTCTGAGCTAAACAGCGCGCTTGGCGTGACGTGCGTCGTGGTCTCTCACGATGTGCCGGAAGTGTTGAGCATCGCAGATTACGCCTACATTGTGGCAGATAAAAAGATCGTCGCGCACGGGAGCGCTCAGGCGCTGCAGGAAAATGGCGATCCGCGCGTGCGGCAGTTCCTGGACGGCATTGCGGATGGTCCCGTACCGTTCCGCTATCCTTCCGGCGACTATCGCGACGATTTACTGGGAATAGGGAGTTAAGCCACTCATGCTGTTAAATGCGTTGGCCGCTCTTGGACACCGTGGCATAAAAACCATCAGGACGTTCGGGCGAGCCGGATTGATGTTGTTCAACGCGCTGGTCGGTAAACCGGAATTCCGCAAGCATGCGCCTTTGCTGGTGCGTCAGCTCTATAACGTCGGCGTGCTGTCGATGGTGATTATCATCGTTTCGGGGCTATTCATTGGTATGGTGCTGGGGCTGCAGGGCTACCTTGTCCTGACGACCTACAGCGCTGAGACCAGCCTCGGCATGCTGGTGTCGCTCTCTCTCCTGCGCGAGCTGGGGCCGGTGGTCGCCGCGCTGCTGTTTGCCGGGCGGGCAGGGTCGGCGTTAACGGCGGAAATTGGCCTGATGCGTGCGACCGAGCAGCTTTCCAGCATGGAGATGATGGCCGTCGACCCGCTGCGACGCGTGATCTCACCGCGCTTCTGGGCCGGAGTTATCTCGCTGCCGCTGCTGACGATCCTCTTTGTGGCCGTCGGTATCTGGGGCGGCTCGCTGGTGGGCGTTCACTGGAAAGGTATTGATGCCGGGTTCTTCTGGTCCGCCATGCAGGACGCTATCGACCTGCGGATGGACCTGATTAACTGCCTGATTAAAAGCGTGGTATTTGCCATCACGGTTACCTGGATCGCACTGTTCAATGGTTACGATGCGATCCCTACGTCGGCAGGCATTAGCCGCGCAACTACGCGTACTGTCGTTCATTCGTCGCTGGCCGTACTGGGCCTGGATTTTGTGCTCACCGCACTGATGTTTGGGAATTGAGTTCATGCAAACGAGAAAAAATGAAATTTGGGTCGGCGTGTTTCTGCTTCTGGCACTGCTGGCAGCGCTGTTTATCTGCCTGAGAGCGGCGGATATCACCTCTGTCCGCACTGAGCCTACCTATCGCGTTTATGCGACCTTCGACAATATCGGCGGCCTGAAGGCGCGCTCGCCCTTGCGTATTGGCGGCGTGGTCATCGGGCGCGTAGCCGATATTACCCTGGATGAGAAAACCTATCTGCCGCGCGTGGCGATGGACATTGAGGAGCGCTATAACCATATCCCTGATACCAGTTCGCTCTCTATCCGCACGTCGGGCTTGCTAGGGGAACAATATCTGGCCCTTAACGTCGGTTTTGAAGATCCAGAGCTGGGAACGACTATCCTTAAAGACGGTAGCGTGATTCAGGATACGAAATCCGCCATGGTGCTGGAGGATATGATTGGTCAGTTCCTTTACAACAGTAAAGGTGATGATAAAAAATCTGACGATGCCCCGGCGCAGAGTGAAGATCATAGCAACGCCGCACCGGCCCCGGGCGCGACGAATTAATTTCAGGAGAAGTGATTCATGTTTAAACGACTGTTAATGGTTGCCATGTTGGTCATTGCCCCTCTCACTGCGGCGCACGCTGCGGATCAGAGCAACCCGTATAAGCTGATGAATGAGGCGGCGAAGAAAACCTTTGACCGCCTTAAAAACGAACAGACTCAAATTCGCGCTAACCCTGATTATCTGCGCGATGTGGTCGATCAGGAACTGCTGCCATACGTGCAGATTAAATATGCCGGCGCGCTGGTGCTGGGCCGCTACTACAAAGACGCCACCCCGGCGCAGCGTGAGGCTTACTTCGCCGCGTTTCGTGAATACCTGAAGCAGGCTTACGGTCAGGCGCTGGCGATGTACCACGGTCAGACTTACCAGATTGCCCCTGAGCAGCCGCTGGGCGACGCCACTATCGTGCCGATTCGCGTCACCATTATCGATCCAAACGGCCGTCCACCGGTTCGCCTGGACTTCCAGTGGCGTAAGAACAGCCAGACCGGTAACTGGCAGGCGTACGACATGATCGCAGAAGGCGTGAGCATGATCACCACCAAGCAAAATGAGTGGAGCGATCTGCTGCGGACTAAAGGCATTGATGGCCTGACCGCGCAGCTGCAGTCTATCTCTCGCCAGAAAATTTCCCTGGACGAGAAAAAGTAATGACTCAGCAGCTTAGCTGGTCACGCGAGGGGGATGCCCTGAAGCTCTCTGGCGAGCTCGATCAGGACCTGCTGAACCCTCTGTGGGATAAACGCCACGAAGCGATGCAGGGCGTCAGCGTGATTGATCTGAACGGCATCACGCGGGTGGATACGGCAGGTATTGCGCTGCTGGCACACCTGGTCGACGTAGGTAAAACGCAGGGTATGCGCGTAACGCTTTTAGGCGCAAGCGACAACGTCGTGACCCTTGCACAGCTCTACAATTTGCCGCAGGACATTTTGCCGCGCTAACTTTTTCAGTACGTTACTTCTTAAAGCCCCGACTGTTTTCGCGTCGGGGCTTTTTGCTTGTTTAAGACGACGCCACTTTGCTCTAAGATGTTGAGCTTGTTTTCACAATCAGATGATGTAGAACCCATGGAAAATAATGAAATCCAGACAGTGCTGATGAATGCACTCTCCCTTCAGGAAGCCCACGTCTCTGGCGATGGCAGTCACTTCCAGGTTATTGCTGTGGGTGAGATCTTCGACGGAATGAGTCGTGTGAAGAAACAGCAGGCTGTTTACGCGCCGCTGATGGAATACATTGCGGACAACCGCATCCACGCCCTGTCGATTAAAGCGTTCACCCCGCAAGAGTGGGCACGCGATCGCAAACTAAACGGTTTTTGAGCCGGGGGCTAACGCCCACGGCACGGTTGAATTATAAGAGAGTAATCAGATGGACAAATTTCGTGTACAGGGACCCACGCGTCTCCAGGGCGAAGTCACTATTTCTGGCGCAAAAAACGCCGCGCTGCCAATCCTTTTTGCTGCGCTGCTTGCCGAAGAGCCGGTAGAGATCCAGAACGTACCGAAGCTTAAAGATATCGACACCACCATGAAGCTGCTGACTCAGCTGGGTACTAAAGTTGAGCGCAATGGTTCCGTCTGGATCGATGCCAGCAAGGTAAATAATTTCTCCGCACCTTATGACCTGGTAAAAACCATGCGTGCGTCCATCTGGGCGCTTGGCCCGCTGGTGGCGCGCTTTGGTCAGGGTCAGGTTTCCCTGCCGGGCGGCTGCGCGATTGGCGCGCGTCCGGTCGATCTGCACATCTTTGGCTTAGAGAAGCTCGGCGCAGAGATCAAGCTGGAAGAAGGTTACGTTAAGGCCTCCGTGAACGGTCGTCTGAAAGGCGCGCACATCGTCATGGACAAAGTGAGCGTGGGCGCGACCGTGACCATTATGTCTGCGGCAACGCTGGCGGAAGGCACCACCATCATCGAAAACGCCGCGCGCGAGCCGGAAATTGTGGATACCGCGAACTTCCTCGTGGCGCTGGGCGCGAAAATCTCAGGTCAGGGCACCGATCGCATCACCATTGAGGGCGTAGAGCGCCTGGGCGGCGGCGTGTACCGCGTGCTGCCTGACCGTATCGAAACCGGCACCTTCCTGGTGGCCGCCGCGATTTCCGGCGGGAAAATCACCTGCCGCAACGCGCAGCCAGATACGCTGGACGCCGTGCTGGCGAAGCTGCGTGATGCGGGTGCCGATATTAAAATCGGTGAAGACTGGATCAGCCTGGACATGCACGGCAACCGTCCTAAAGCGGTCAACGTGCGTACGGCACCTCACCCGGCATTCCCGACGGACATGCAGGCTCAGTTCACCCTGTTAAACCTGGTGGCGGAAGGAACGGGCTTCATTACCGAAACTATTTTCGAAAACCGTTTCATGCATGTTCCTGAACTGATCCGTATGGGCGCGCATGCGGAGATTGAAAGCAACACGGTCATTTGCCATGGCGTTGAAAAACTGTCCGGTGCGCAGGTGATGGCGACCGATCTGCGTGCGTCTGCAAGCCTGGTGCTGGCGGGCTGTATTGCGGAAGGGACAACTTTGGTGGATCGTATTTACCACATCGATCGCGGCTATGAGCGCATTGAAGACAAGCTGCGCGCGCTGGGTGCGAATATCGAGCGGGTGAAGGGCGAGTAAGCGTTCCGCAGCCCCCTGCCTGAAATGGCCGGGGGATTGCTGTTCCTGTCAAATAAGCGCGTCAGCTCTGGGGCGCTTTCTTTGTTTTCTTCTGACGCATCATGCGCGTTCTGTCGATAAATTCGTGGGTAACGGGATCGTGGTAACGCGATGGCCAAATGATCCATGGATGCGTCTCTAGCGCCGTCGCGATGATCAACTCACCTTTTGGCCAGGGCCTGGTTAACGCATTCGCCAGCGTTGAAGAGCTCAGCCCGCTCCGGCGTGATTCAGCGGCCAGCGATGTCCCTTTTTTGCGCAATGCTGCGATGATATCAGCTGAATGCCAGTCGATAAGTTTCATATCCATAAAGCTGTCCTTGTGTTCGTATTCGTCCACGCCATCTCTGATGAAATGACAGGACTACTATACCGATTTAGTCCGTTCGCTCTAAAAAGTTCGAGTAACTAAAAGCAATATTCAGAATAAGACATGCCTTTATTCATGCGGCCTGTAAGCCGGTTAATTAACGCGTATATGTATTTTATTGGAGCTTATTGGAGCCTCCCCGCAAGGCTGCGGGGAGTGAGGAAAGGGATTAACGATCGCGCTGAACGGCGATGTGGGCCAGGCCAATTAACGCATCACGCCATGGGCTGTCTGGAATGACCTGCAAAGCAGCAATAGCTTTATCGGCTTCTTCTTCAGCGCGCTGGCGCGTCCATTCAAGCGAGCCACAGATTGCCATTGTTTCCAGTACTGGTTCCAGAAGATGTCGACCGTTTCCTTGTTCAATCGCTTCACGGATCATTTTGGCCTGATCGGCAGAGCCGTGGCGCATGGCATGCAGCAGCGGCAGCGTCGGTTTACCTTCGTTAAGGTCATCCCCGACGTTTTTGCCCAGCGTTTCACCATCCGCGCTGTAATCCAGTAAGTCATCAATCAGCTGGAACGCGGTGCCCAGATAGCGGCCATAATCCTGTAGGCCTTTTTCCTGCGCCTCGGTGCAGCCTGCCAGTATGCCTGAGCACTGCGCGGCGGCCTCAAACAGGCGCGCTGTTTTGCTGTAGATGACGCGCATGTAGTTTTCTTCGGTAATGTCCGGATCGTTAACGTTCATCAGCTGCAGGACTTCACCTTCAGCAATCACGTTGACGGCCTCAGACATCACTTCCAGCACTTTGAGCGAGCCGAGGCTGGTCATCATCTGGAAGGCGCGGGTATAAATAAAATCACCCACCAGGACGCTGGCCGCGTTGCCAAACGCCGCGTTCGCGGTGGCTTTGCCGCGACGCATATCGGATTCGTCCACAACGTCATCGTGGAGAAGCGTCGCCGTGTGGATAAATTCGATCAATGCGGCGATGGTCACATGCGCATTGCCCTGATAGCCAACCGCCCGCGCAGCCAGAATGGCAATCATCGGGCGAATGCGTTTACCGCCGCCGCTAACGATGTAATAGCCCAACTGATTGATCAATTGAACGTCAGAGTTGAGTTGCTCCAGGATTGCTGCATTTACACCCGCCATATCTTGCGCGGTTAACTCGTTGATTTTTTCTAGATTCATCGCAAAAGCCGGGCTTTTTATCCTGTTTATCCCACATCACATGGGTAACTGAGGGTTTCGGTTTATCAATAGTAGTGATGATTGTACTGAAAAAATGGCGCAGATAAACGTTACCGTACGTGTTGTGTTTTTTTTCTTCATGTATTGATGGTAGCACTTGTCAAAGGCTCGCGTTTTGCGTAATATTCGCGCCCTATTGTGAATATTTATAGCGCACTCTGATTCATACGAGGATGTGCGCGGAAGCGGAGTTTATATGTACGCGGTTTTCCAAAGTGGTGGTAAACAACACCGAGTAAGCGAAGGTCAGACCATTCGCCTGGAAAAGCTGGACATCGCAACTGGCGAATCTGTTGAGTTCGCAGAAGTTCTGATGATCGCAAACGGTGAAGAAGTCAAAATCGGCGTTCCTTTCGTTGATGGCGGCGTTATCAAAGCTGAAGTTGTTGCTCATGGTCGTGGCGAGAAAGTTAAAATCGTTAAGTTTCGTCGTCGTAAACACTACCGTAAGCAGCAGGGCCACCGTCAGTGGTTCACTGATGTGAAAATTACTGGCATCAGCGCCTAAGACCTGAGGAGAGATTTAAATGGCACATAAAAAGGCTGGCGGCTCCACTCGTAACGGTCGCGATTCAGAAGCTAAACGCCTTGGCGTTAAGCGTTTTGGTGGCGAATCCGTACTGGCGGGTAGCATCATCGTTCGTCAACGTGGTACCAAATTCCACGCTGGTAACAACGTAGGTTGCGGTCGTGACCACACTCTGTTTGCTAAAGCAGACGGTAAAGTGAAATTTGAAGTTAAAGGCCCGAACAACCGTAAATACATCAGCATCGTTGCTGAGTAAGGTTTTCTCGGTCCGGTAACGGATTAAAGCCCCGCAACACGTTGCGGGGCTTTTTACATTGGAAACCCGGAAAATTTTCTGTAGGGAAATCGGGCATGAAGCAGCAGGCCGGCATTGGTATTCTTTTGGCGCTCACCACCGCAATGTGCTGGGGTGCTCTGCCAATTGCAATGAAGCAGGTACTGGAAGTGATGGAGCCTCCTACGGTGGTGTTTTATCGCTTTCTGATGGCAACCATCGGTCTGGGGGCGATTCTCGCCGTTAAAGGCAAGCTGCCGCCGCTACGTCTCTTTCGTAAACCGCGCTGGCTGGTTTTGTTAGCTATCGCGACGGGCGGTCTGTTTGGCAACTTCATTCTGTTCAGCTCTTCCCTGCAGTATCTTAGCCCTACGGCGTCTCAGGTGATTGGTCAGCTTTCTCCAGTCGGCATGATGGTTGCCAGCGTCTTTATCCTCAAGGAGAAGATGCGTGGAACGCAGATTATCGGGGCGAGCATGCTGCTCTGCGGCCTGGTGATGTTTTTCAACACCAGCCTGGTTGAGATTTTTACCCGCCTGACGGATTACACCTGGGGTGTAATTTTCGGGGTGGGTGCAGCAACGGTCTGGGTGAGCTATGGCGTCGCGCAAAAGGTGTTATTGCGTCGTCTGGCCTCACAGCAGATCCTCTTTTTGCTGTACACTTTGTGTACGATAGCATTATTGCCGTTAGCGAAGCCGGGTGTGATTACCCAGCTCAGCGACTGGCAGCTGGCGTGCCTCATTTTTTGTGGCGTAAACACGCTGGTCGGCTATGGCGCGCTGGCCGAAGCAATGGCGCGCTGGCAGGCAGCGCAGGTGAGCGCATTAATCACGCTGACTCCGCTGTTTACGCTGTTATTTTCAGATTTGCTTTCAATGGCCTGGCCCGATGTTTTCGTCAGACCGATGCTCAACCTGTTGGGCTATCTCGGTGCGTTTGTCGTGGTTGCGGGCGCGATGTATTCCGCCATTGGTCATCGTCTCTGGGGGCGCTGGCGCAAAAATGAAGCGGTTGTAACGATCCCCCGCTCAGGCGAATGATTTACGGAGAAGTAAAATGAAGTTTGTTGATGAAGCGACGATTCTGGTCGTGGCAGGTGATGGCGGTAACGGTTGTGTCAGCTTCCGCCGTGAAAAATATATTCCACGTGGTGGCCCTGACGGCGGCGACGGCGGAGATGGCGGCGACGTGTGGCTTGAGGCGGATGAAAACCTCAACACGCTGATCGACTACCGCTTCGAAAAATCTTTCCGTGCAGAACGTGGCCAGAACGGTCAGAGCCGTGACTGTACCGGCAAGCGCGGTAAAGATGTGACCATTAAGGTGCCGGTCGGTACGCGCGTAATTGACCAGGGTACGGGCGAAACCATGGGCGATATGACCAAACACGGTCAGCGCCTGATGGTGGCAAAAGGCGGTTGGCACGGTCTGGGCAACAGCCGTTTTAAATCTTCCGTGAACCGTACGCCGCGTCAGAAAACGATGGGTACGCCGGGCGATAAGCGTGACCTGCAGCTGGAGCTGATGCTGCTGGCTGACGTGGGTATGCTGGGTATGCCAAATGCCGGTAAATCGACCTTTATTCGCGCGGTTTCTGCGGCGAAACCAAAAGTGGCGGACTATCCGTTTACCACGCTGGTGCCGAGCCTGGGCGTTGTTCGTATGGATAACGAGAAGAGCTTCGTGGTTGCCGACATTCCGGGGCTGATTGAAGGCGCAGCGGAAGGTGCCGGTCTGGGTATTCGCTTCCTGAAACACCTTGAGCGCTGTCGCGTGCTGCTGCACCTCATCGATATCGATCCTATCGACGGTTCCGATCCGGTTGAAAACGCGCGCATCATCATCGGTGAGCTGGAAAAATACAGCGAAAAACTGGCGAACAAACCTCGCTGGCTGGTCTTCAATAAGATTGACCTGATGGATAAAGCGGAAGCTGAAGCGAAAGCCAAAGCGATTGCTGAAGCGATGGGTTGGGAAGATAAATACTACCTGATTTCCGCAGCCAGCCAGGTTGGCGTGAAAGATCTCTGCTGGGACGTGATGACCTTCATCATTGAGAACCCAATCGTTCAGGCAGAAGAGGCGAAACAGCCAGAAAAAGTCGAATTTATGTGGGATGACTACCACCGCCAGCAGCTCGAAGAGCTGGAAGCGGAAGAAGAAGACGACTGGGATGATGATTGGGATGAAGACGACGAAGAAGGCGTCGAGTTCATCTACAAGCATTAATCACTTCGTGTAAAAAAGCCCCTCCTTGAGGGGCTTTTTTTATTCCAGCGTCGAAGGTAACCAGCAGCTGGCGATTAAGCCTCCGTCAGCACCGTTCTCCAGCGTTAAGCGGCCGCGATGGATCTGTACGATGCGTTGAACAATACTCAGTCCCAGGCCGCTGCCGCCGTAGCGCTGATCGAGCCGGCGGAACGGTTCGGTAATAGACTGTCGATGCGCTTCATCAATACCCGGTCCCTGATCGATGACGCTCACCAGCGTACCCTGTTCCTGCTCAGCGAGCTTCACCTCAATGGTCGTACCGGCAGGACTGTAGCGGGCGGCATTCTCGAGAAGATTCCTCAGCATCAGCCGCAGCAGTACGGGGTCTCCCTGAACCGTCAGCGGAACTTTCCCCGGCCAAATCACCGTGTGTTCTTTGCCTTCATGCCCGAGGCCTAGCGGCGCAATGATGTCGTCGCTCCAGTTGACGGTATCGTAATACCCGCTGGCCATCGCCTGCCCGGCGCGGGCAAGCATCAGCAGCTGCTCAACGGTGTGCATGAGCTGATCGATGCGGTTAATCAACGGGGCGGCCTGACTCACTCCTGACTGAGCCATGAGCTCCAGATGGAGCTTAATGCCTGCCAGGGGCGTGCGCAGCTCGTGGGCGGCATCCGCCGTGAAAAGGCGTTCCTGTTGGATAGTATGGTCCAGCCGTGCGAGAAGCTGGTTGAGGGACGCGGTAACCGCACCAATCTCTTCCATATCGGAGTACATGGGAAGGGGCGTCAGGTTATCAGCCGAGCGGTTCGCCAGGCTGGCGCGCAGCTTGTTAAGCGGACGGATAATCCAGCTCACCGCCCAGAACGAAAAGAGAAGCGTAAAGCCAACCATCACCAGAGAAGGGACCAGCAGCGAGGCGATGGCTTCGCGGATCTCTTTCTCTACGTGGTTATTGCGCGCTTTAGCCGACAGCGTTTCGTTCACCAGAAAACCAATTTGCTCTCGGCTTTCATGCCATAGCCAGATCACGCTTATCAGCTGGAAAAAAAGCAGAATGACCGCCAGCAAAACCATCAATCGCCGACGCATGCTGTTCATTTTTGGCTCTCCAGTCGATAGCCCACGCCGCGCACGGTTTTAATTCTGTCTTTACCGAGCTTGCGGCGCAGGTTATGGATATGCACTTCAAGCGTGTTTGAGCCCGGATCGTCCTGCCAGGAGTAGATGTCCTGCTGTAGGGTTTCACGGTGCACCGTTTGCCCGCTGCGCATGATGAGGCGCGTGAGCAGGGCGAACTCTTTTGGCGTGACTTCAACAGGCTGGGACTGGCGTAGCACCTGCTGGGTTTGCAGATTCAACGTAATATCGCCGTCAGTGACCAGGTTATCGCTATGGCCCTGATATCGGCGGATCAGCGCGCGGACGCGTGCCTGAAGCTCCGCAAGGGCGAACGGCTTCACCAGGTAGTCGTCCGCGCCGGAGTCGAGGCCGTTAATTCGATCTTCTATGGCATCGCGCGCCGTGAGGATCAGCACCGGATTTTCGACGCCGCGCCGACGCCACTGGCTGAGCTGCGTGGCGCCGTCTTTATCCGGCAGGCCTAAATCAAGGATCACCAGGCTGTACTCGCCGCTTTGGATGAGCGAATCCGCCTCTGCCGCCGTGGCGGCACAGTCGAGTGCATATCCTTCATTGGCTAGCGCCAGCGCTAGCCCTTCCTGCAATAACAGGTCGTCTTCGACGATAAGCAGTTTCATCGCTAGTTATTCTGGTAGATGTCCTTGTAAAGCCTGCTTTCGAAACGTACCAGCGGAATACGACGATTACGCTGGTCGGCCGGTTCGACCGCATAGCCGGAAAGATACTGTACGAATGCCATGCGTTGACCGCTGGCCGTGGTGATAAAGCCTGCAAGGTTATATACGCCCTGCAGCGAGCCGGTCTTCGCGGAGACTTTGCCATCAACACCCGCGGCGTGAAGCCCGGCGCGGTACTGAAGGGAACCGTCATGTCCGGCAAGCGGCAGCATCGAAATAAAGTTTAGTTCAGTGTCGTGCTGAGCAATGTACTGAAGCACCTGCATCATGGTGGCGGGAGAGATTAAATTATGGCGAGACAGCCCGGAACCATCGACGGCAATCGTATTGCCAAGATCGATCCCTGCCTGCTGACGCAGGATCTGGCGAACGGCATCCGATCCTGCGCGCCACGTTCCCTGCACGCCGAAGCGCGCGTGTCCAACCATGCGAAACACCGTATCGGCAATCATATTGTCCGATTTTTTCAGCATAATCCTAAGGAGATCGTGCAGGGGCGCTGACTGCTTAGTCGCGATCACCGTGCCCGGTTCATTAACCTGCGTCTGGCGCAGCAGCGAGCCGGAGTAGGTAATTCCCACCTGCTTCAGCTCATCTTTCAGAATGGCTCCGGCATAGCCCGCACCGTCCTGAATGGCGAAGGCCAGCGGCAGCGGATCGGCGCGCTGCGTCAGGCAGCCCGTGAGCGTGTAGCGGTTAAGATCGCCCGGTACGACGTCCAGCTCGCAGTACTGAGCGTCCGGCGAGCCTTTTGCCAGCGTACGTACCTGGCTAAACATCGTGACGGGGTAATAGGAGGCCACGCGAATAAACGCCAGGTCATTCGGTTTCGGTGCGCTGTACAGCGAAACGGAGAAACAGTTGCGGTCAACAATAGCCGCAGCTGGCGGTGCGCTAAAGCACTGCGTCATGTCGTTCCAGGGCCAACCGGGGGCTTTATCATGGCTGGCGAAAATGGAGGTGTCGATCAGCACGTTGCCATCGATCCTCTGTACGCCAGATTTTTTTAGCACCGCCACCATGTTGCGGATATCCTGGCGCTTAAAGGTTGGATCGCCGCCAAACCGGGCGATAAGGTCGCCTTTCAGTTCACCGCCGTCGACGCTGCCTTTGGTCTCAAGGGTGGTGGTAAAACGGAAGTCGGGCCCGAGCTGTAACAGGGCGGCGAGCGCAGTGATGACCTTCTGAGTACTGGCAGGCAGGGCCATCTGTTGACTGTGATAGTCAATCTCCGGAGTCTGTGCGCCAACCTTCTGCACCATGAGTGCGAGGTTCGCGCCAGCGGGCAGCTGATTTATATACTCATCAACATTCGCGGCCTGAACGCTGAACGTGATACTGGTAGTCAATCCGATGATAAATCTGGAAAATCGCATAGTCTCGCGCTAACAACCCGAAAACAAACCGTCATACTACGGTGCATGGCACTGCAAAGTAAACGATGACCCATAGTGAACTTCGCGGTAAAATGCGTATCAAATTGAAAAATTGCTGCTGACCTGGGGCTTTGCTCCCGGGTCGGTTTTCTTTTTGCTTCTGGCCCGCTCATGGTTCGATGTACGTGGGAACAGGGGCCGGAGCAGGTGATGCTGCTCCCAACAGGAATGTTCAAGAGGTATAACAAATGCAAGCTATTCCGATGACCTTACGTGGTGCCGAAAAACTGCGCGAAGAGCTGGATTTTCTGAAATCCGTACGTCGCCCTGAAATCATCGCCGCTATCGCGGATGCGCGCGAGCATGGCGACCTGAAAGAGAACGCTGAATACCACGCCGCGCGCGAGCAGCAGGGTTTCTGCGAAGGACGAATTAAAGATATCGAAGCGAAACTGTCCAATGCGCAGGTTATCGATATCACTAAGATGCCAAACAATGGTCGCGTGATCTTCGGTTCTACCGTCACCGTGCTGAATTTAGACAATGACGAAGAGCAGACTTACCGCATTGTGGGCGACGATGAGGCCGACTTTAAGCAAAACCTGATCTCGGTGAATTCCCCGATTGCGCGTGGCCTGATCGGTAAAGAACAGGACGACGTTGTGGTGATTCGCACGCCAGGCGGCGAAGTAGAGTACGAAATTATCAAGGTTGAGTACCTGTAATTCGCCTCTCTGCTAAGATGTTGATACATTGTAAAGAAAAGAAAAAGGCCGCGTAGCGGCCTTTTATCAACTCAAGGAGCATGGCATTTTGCTCCCCTGCTAAAGAAAAACCCCTCGTTTTACACAGAAAACGTGTTTAATTCAGGATATCCTTAGCGAGGTAGCGAGATTTTACGCTCTTTAGATGGGCGATAGAGCACCAGCGTTTTACCGATGACCTGTACGTTACAGGCACCGGTTTCACGCACGATGGCTTCCACGATCAGGTTTTTAGTGTCTCTGTCTTCAGAGGCGATTTTCACCTTGATCAGCTCGTGGTGCTCCAGCGCTTGTTCAATCTCGGCGAGCACCCCTTCGGTCAAACCATTGTTGCCAAGCATGACTACAGGCTTGAGCGGATGTGCCAGACCTTTAAGGTGCTGTTTTTGTTTAGTACTCAGATTCATCGTATATTTTTGCTTACGTTGGGATTGAAAACGGTTCATTCTACCGCCATCTCCCTTATATCGCCAAATAGCTGCGTAGAAATTTACGTCACAGGCAAGCAACGATGAACCAGGACGGAAATGTTAAATGACAGGTAAAAAGCGTTCTGCCAGCTCCAGCCGCTGGCTTCAGGAACACTTTAGCGATAAATATGTTCAGCAGGCGCAGAAAAAGGGGTTACGTTCCCGCGCCTGGTTTAAACTTGATGAAATACAGCAAAGTGACAAACTTTTTAAACCGGGGATGACGGTAGTCGATCTCGGTGCAGCACCCGGAGGATGGTCCCAATACGCAGTGACACAAATTGGCGGAGCGGGGCGCATCATCGCATGCGATCTTTTACCAATGGATCCTATCGTTGGCGTTGATTTCCTTCAGGGCGATTTTCGTGATGAATTAGTGCTGAAAGCGTTACTCGATCGCGTGGGTGACAATAAAGTTCAGGTTGTCATGTCCGATATGGCGCCAAATATGTGCGGAACACCGGCGGTGGATATCCCCCGCGCCATGTATCTGGTGGAATTGGCGTTAGAAATGTGTCGAGATGTACTGGCGCCAGGTGGTAGTTTTGTAGTGAAGGTGTTCCAGGGCGAAGGTTTCGAGGAGTATCTAAAGGAAATTCGCTCCCTGTTTACGAAGGTCAAAGTTCGTAAGCCGGACTCTTCCCGGGCTCGTTCTCGTGAAGTGTATATTGTAGCGACCGGGCGTAAACCATAACCGGCAGATTTCAAACGAAAGTTTGAATGAAACTGGATATAGAGTATCCTGACGCTGTTTTTAACACAGTTGTAATATGAGGTTAATCCCTTGAGTGACATGGCGAAAAACCTAATACTCTGGCTGGTCATTGCCGTTGTGCTGATGTCAGTATTCCAGAGCTTTGGGCCCAGCGAGTCGAATGGCCGCAAGGTGGATTATTCTACCTTCCTGCAAGAGGTCAACCAGGACCAGGTTCGCGAAGCGCGTATCAACGGACGTGAGATCAACGTTACCAAGAAAGATAGTAACCGTTACACGACCTATATTCCGGTGAACGATCCTAAGCTGCTTGATAACCTTCTGACCAAAAACGTCAAAGTGGTCGGTGAGCCGCCAGAAGAACCAAGCCTGCTGGCTTCAATCTTCATTTCCTGGTTCCCGATGCTGCTGCTGATCGGCGTCTGGATCTTCTTTATGCGCCAGATGCAGGGCGGCGGTGGCAAAGGTGCCATGTCGTTCGGTAAGAGCAAGGCGCGCATGCTGACGGAAGACCAGATCAAAACCACGTTTGCTGACGTCGCAGGCTGTGACGAAGCGAAAGAAGAGGTTGCCGAACTGGTTGAATACTTGCGTGAGCCGAGCCGTTTCCAGAAGCTGGGCGGTAAAATCCCGAAAGGCGTGCTGATGGTTGGCCCTCCGGGGACCGGTAAAACCCTGCTGGCGAAAGCCATCGCGGGTGAAGCGAAGGTGCCATTCTTTACTATTTCAGGTTCTGACTTCGTTGAAATGTTCGTGGGTGTCGGTGCATCTCGTGTGCGTGACATGTTCGAACAGGCCAAAAAGGCAGCGCCGTGCATTATCTTCATCGATGAAATTGACGCCGTAGGCCGCCAGCGTGGCGCAGGCCTGGGCGGTGGTCACGATGAGCGTGAACAAACGCTGAACCAGATGCTGGTTGAAATGGATGGCTTCGAAGGTAACGAAGGTATTATCGTTATCGCGGCGACTAACCGTCCTGACGTACTTGACCCTGCGCTGCTGCGTCCAGGCCGTTTCGACCGTCAGGTTGTGGTTGGTCTGCCGGATGTTCGCGGTCGTGAACAGATTCTGAAAGTCCATATGCGTCGCGTACCGCTGTCTCCGGACATCGATGCAGCGATCATTGCGCGCGGTACGCCGGGCTTCTCTGGTGCTGACCTGGCTAACCTGGTTAACGAAGCGGCGCTGTTTGCTGCTCGCGGCAACAAGCGCGTCGTGTCCATGGTTGAGTTCGAGAAAGCAAAAGACAAAATCATGATGGGTGCGGAACGTCGCTCCATGGTGATGACGGAAGCGCAGAAAGAGTCCACGGCATATCACGAAGCCGGTCACGCGATTATTGGTCGTCTGGTGCCGGAACACGATCCGGTGCATAAAGTGACGATTATCCCGCGCGGTCGTGCGCTGGGCGTAACGTTCTTCCTGCCTGAAGGCGATGCAATCAGCGCCAGCCGTCAGAAGCTGGAAAGCCAGATTTCAACCCTCTACGGCGGTCGTCTGGCAGAAGAGATTATCTACGGTGTAGAACACGTTTCGACCGGTGCGTCCAACGATATTAAAGTGGCGACTAACCTGGCGCGTAACATGGTGACCCAGTGGGGCTTCTCCGACAAACTCGGTCCGCTGCTGTACGCAGAGGAAGAGGGCGAAGTATTCCTGGGCCGCTCTGTGGCGAAGGCGAAACATATGTCCGATGAGACTGCACGTATCATCGACCAGGAAGTGAAAGCGCTTATCGAACGTAACTACGCTCGTGCACGTCAGATCCTGAACGACAATATGGACATTCTGCATTCGATGAAAGATGCGCTCATGAAGTATGAGACCATCGATGCACCGCAGATTGACGACCTGATGGCTCGCCGCGAAGTGCGTCCGCCAGCAGGCTGGGAAGATCCAGGCGCTTCCAACAATTCTGACAATAATGGCACCCCGCGTGCGCCGCGTCCGGTTGATGAACCGCGTACGCCAAACCCGGGCAACACCATGTCAGAACAGTTGGGCGATAAGTAAGCCACTGCTGTTGAAACGTTTGTCTGTACCTCAAACCCTGGAGCTTGCTCCGGGGTTTTTCATTTCTGTAAAACCATATCATTACCAGGGATTTTGCCATGAAACTATTCGCCCAGGATTCGCATCTCGATCTCTCACATCCCCATGTGATGGGTATCCTGAACGTTACGCCTGATTCATTTTCTGACGGCGGCACGCATAACACGCTCATCGAGGCGGTTAAGCACGCTAATTTAATGATCAACGCGGGCGCCACCATTATCGATGTTGGCGGCGAATCAACGCGTCCAGGCGCGGCGGAAGTTTCTGTGGAAGAAGAGTTGGCCCGCGTGGTGCCTGTGGTTGAAGCTATCGCACAGCGGTTTGAGGTGTGGATTTCTGTCGATACGTCCAAACCGGAAGTGATTCGTGAGGTGGCGAGAGTGGGTGCTCACATCATAAACGACATTCGCTCTCTCACCGAGCCCGGCGCCCTTGAGGCAGCTGCGGAGACCGGGCTGCCGGTTTGCCTGATGCACATGCAGGGGCAGCCCAAAACTATGCAGGAAGCGCCAAAGTATGCTGATGTCTTCACCGACGTAAATCGCTTCTTTATTGACCATATTGCACGCTGCGAGCGTGCTGGTATCCCAAAAGAGAAATTGCTGCTCGACCCGGGATTCGGTTTCGGTAAAAATCTCTCTCACAACTATGAGCTGCTTGCGCGCCTGTCAGAATTTCATCATTTCGGTCTGCCGCTGCTGGTGGGGATGTCGAGAAAGTCGATGATTGGGCAGTTGCTGAACGTCGGGCCAGGCGAACGCCTGAGCGGGAGCCTGGCCTGTGCGGTGATTGCGGCGATGCAGGGAGCACACATTATCCGTGTCCATGACGTCAAAGAAACAGTAGAAGCCATGCGCGTGGTGGAAGCCACGCTGGCTGCGAAGGAAAACAAACGCTATGAGTAATCGTAAATATTTTGGTACCGATGGTATCCGTGGGCGCGTAGGCGATGCTCCGATCACCCCTGATTTCGTTCTGAAGCTCGGCTGGGCTGCGGGCAAGGTTTTGGCACGTCACGGATCGCGTAAGATTATCATTGGTAAAGACACCCGCATTTCAGGCTATATGCTGGAGTCCGCGCTGGAAGCGGGCCTGGCCGCGGCAGGCCTTTCCGCTTCGTTTACCGGCCCAATGCCAACGCCTGCCGTGGCGTATTTGACACGCACTTTCCGCGCCGAAGCGGGCATTGTCATCTCAGCTTCTCACAACCCGTTCTATGATAACGGTATTAAATTCTTCTCCATCGACGGCACCAAGCTGCCGGACGAAGTTGAAGAGGCCATTGAAGCCGAGATGGAAAAAGAGATTACCTGCGTCGATTCCGCCGAACTGGGGAAAGCCAATCGTATCGTCGATGCGGCAGGCCGTTATATTGAATTTTGCAAAGGGACTTTCCCGAACGAGCTTAGCCTTGCCCACCTGAAAATTGTGGTGGACTGCGCAAACGGCGCGACCTACCACATCGCCCCTAACGTGTTCCGCGAGCTGGGCGCAAAAGTGATTACCATTGGCTGCGAGCCGGATGGCCTGAATATCAACGAAGAAGTGGGCGCAACCGACGTTCGCGCACTTCAGGCGCGCGTGCTGGCGGAAAAAGCCGATCTGGGGATCGCCCTGGACGGCGACGGGGACCGCGTGATCATGGTTGACCATGAGGGAAATAAGGTCGATGGCGATCAGATCCTCTATATCATTGCGCGTGAAGGGCTGCGTCAGGGCCAGCTGCGCGGCGGTGCTGTCGGCACGTTGATGAGCAACATGGGCCTTGAGCTGGCGCTGAAACAGCTCGGCATCCCGTTTGTCCGTGCGAAAGTGGGTGACCGCTACGTGCTGGAAAAACTTCAGGAGAAGGGCTGGCGCATCGGCGCGGAAAACTCGGGCCACGTGATCCTGCTTGATAAAACCACCACCGGTGACGGCATTGTGGCGGGCCTTCAGGTTGTCGCGGCGATGGCGCGCAACCACATGAGCCTGCACGATCTGTGCAGCGGCATGAAGATGTTCCCGCAAATTCTGGTTAACGTGCGCTTTACCGCTGGCAAAGGCGATCCGCTGGAAGATGCAAATGTGAAGGCAGTGATGGCGGATGTCGAAGCTACGCTGGGTTCACGCGGGCGCGTTCTGCTGCGCAAGTCAGGCACCGAGCCCCTCATCCGCGTCATGGTTGAGGGTGAGGATGAAGCGCAGGTGACAGAATTAGCGCATCGCATTGCCGATGCGGTAAAAGCTGCATAAGTTTTCATTTTAAGTGTTTAAAAAGGCGGCGCTTGCCGCCTTATTTTTAAGCATTTAATGGCTTTTTGCTGTTTTTTTCCGCAGTTGATACAATGCGTCAAAAATGCCCTTGCGAAGGTGATTCGCTTTGGTTAGTATTCACACCCGCTTCAGTGGGAAACACGAAATCCTGCTAATTGGTCGAAGCATTGGTATGCGGCAAATCCGCAAGGAACAGGTTGATTATGTACGAAGCTCTTTTAGTTATTTTCCTTATTGTAGCCATCGCTCTCGTAGCGCTGATCATGCTGCAGCAAGGTAAAGGCGCTGATATGGGAGCCTCTTTCGGAGCAGGCGCTTCCGGTACGCTGTTTGGTTCAAGTGGTTCTGCGAACTTCATGACCCGCACAACGGCGATTCTGGCTACGCTGTTCTTCATCATCAGTCTGGTGCTTGGCAATATCAACAGCAACAAGACCAGCAAAGGAAGCGAGTGGGAAAATCTGAGCGCGCCAGCGAAAACTGAGCAAACTCAGCCAGCTGCACCGGCTAAGCCGACCAGCGATATCCCACACTAAGTATCTGTACCGAGGTGGTGGAATTGGTAGACACGCTACCTTGAGGTGGTAGTGCCCTAACGGGCTTGTGGGTTCGAGTCCCATCCTCGGTACCAATATTCCAGAAAAAAGACGTCGAAAGACGTCTTTTTTTTCGTCTGTATATGGTGTGTTTTCGATCTTTAGTAGGGGGGGTAGCGCTGCGCTTACCGGGCCTACGAAATACCCAATAAAAAAGGCGTCCATCGGACGCCTTTTACACTTCACATTAGCGATTACTTCTTATCGCTATGTTCCAGGTTTTCAACCTGCGGAAGGCCGTTACCGGAGCTGGCAGAGAGCAGGCCGTTTTCAACATAGTTGAAAAGCTTCTCACGGGTATCGGTGATGTCCAGGTTACGCATGGTCAGCTGGCCAATACGGTCATCCGGAGAAAATACTGAATCACCTTTCTCCATCGTCAGGCGCTCTGCCTTGTAGGTCAGGTTGTCCGACACCGTATTCAGAATGGAGTAGTCGTTACCGCGACGCAGTTCCAGCGTCACTTCACCGGTAATCGCGCTTGCCACCCAGCGCTGCAGCGCATCACGCAGCATCAGCGCCTGTGGATCGAACCAGCGGCCCTGATACAGCAGCTTGCCCAACTGGCGGCCGTGAGAGTGATACTGCTCGATGGTATCTTCGTTGTGAATACCGGTCAGCAGACGCTCGTAGGCAATGTGCAGGAGTGCCATTCCCGGGGCTTCGTAGATGCCGCGGCTCTTCGCTTCAATAATACGGTTTTCGATCTGGTCGCTCATGCCCAGACCGTGGCGGCCGCCGATGCGGTTAGCTTCCAGCATCAGTTCAACGTCGTCAGCGAAGGTTTTGCCGTTCAGCGCAACCGGGTGACCGCGTTCGAAACGCACGGTGACTTCTTCCGCCTGAATTTTGACGTTTTCATCCCAGAACTTCACGCCCATGATCGGGTTAACGATCTTCACGCTGGAGTTGAGGAACTCGAGATCTTTTGCCTCGTGCGTCGCACCCAGCATGTTGGAGTCCGTAGAGTACGCTTTCTCGACGGACATCTTGTAGTCGAAGCCGCAGGCAATCATAAATTCAGACATCTCATGACGGCCACCCAGCTCGTCGATGAAGTCAGTATCCAGCCACGGCTTGTAAATTTGCAGCTCGGCGTTGGTCAGCAGGCCGTAACGATAGAAACGTTCAATATCATTGCCTTTATAGGTGCTGCCGTCGCCCCAGATATTCACGCCATCTTCTTTCATTGCCGCAACCAGCATGGTGCCCGTTACCGCACGGCCCAGCGGCGTGGTGTTGAAATAGGTCAGGCCGCCGGTGGTGTTATGGAACGCACCGCACTGAATAGCCGCAATGCCTTCGGCAACCAGCTGCTTACGGCAATCAATCAAGCGCGCGTTCTCTGCGCCATACTCCATGGCACGACGAGGAATGGCGTCATAATCGTCCTCATCCGGCTGACCCAGGTTCGCAGTATATGCATAAGGAACCGCTCCCTTTTGGCGCATCCACAGCAGTGCAGCGCTGGTATCCAGGCCGCCAGAAAAAGCGATGCCAATACGTTGTCCAACCGGGAGATGCTTGAGAATCGTCGTCATAAATTAAAACCCTGCTTGATTGACTGATAAGAGACCGCTTTCGCTCTCGATGCATGTTTATGCAAAATAAGTGAGTATTCATTTAATCATCTTTTATCGATGACCGAAAGAGACTCGTGCGTTTTTTGTAAAAATTTCCCTCTGTTTACTCTCCCGGAAGTTGGGTTGACAGAGAGGGGGCACTATCAATATACTGAACGCCGATTTAACGTCCCGTCTTCGGTACCAAATCCCAGCATTATTTGCAAATTCTGACCAAAACGCGTAGAATTTGCCACGTTTCAGGCGCGGGGTGGAGCAGCCTGGTAGCTCGTCGGGCTCATAACCCGAAGGTCGTCGGTTCAAATCCGGCCCCCGCAACCACTTTCCCATTAAGTTCTTTTTCAAATATACTGTGAAGACGTTGAGCCTTCGTAGCTGGATTTGAAAAAATGCTTACGGAGAGTGCTCCAGGCCACAGTTGTGGCTATAGGGTTCAGTTATCTAAAGCCCCGATTTATCGGGGTTTTTTGTTATCTGACTACAGAATAACTGGGCTTTACGCCCTTTTTTTATGTCTTGGGGGTGGGCTTGTCCACATTAGAGCAAAAATTAACAGAGATGATTACTGCACCAGTCGAAGCACTGGGCTACGAACTGGTCGGCATCGAATTTGTTCGCGGCCGTACATCGACGCTGCGCATCTATATTGATAGTGAAGATGGCATCAATGTTGATGATTGTGCTGATGTTAGCCACCAGGTGAGTGCGGTTCTTGATGTTGAAGACCCAATTACCGTTGCGTACAACCTGGAAGTTTCCTCACCTGGCCTCGATCGTCCGATGTTCACGGCCGAGCACTATGTGCGCTTTACCGGTGAAGAAGTGGCTCTCGTTCTGCGTATGGCCGTACAGAACCGCCGTAAATGGCAGGGAATAATCAAAGCCGTTGATGGTGAAATGATCACGTTAACAGTCGAAGGCAAAGATGAAGTGTTCGCGCTGAGTAATATCCAGAAGGCGAACCTGGTTCCCCACTTTTAACAGTCTGGATTGAGGTGAAAAGCCCGCGATGAACAAAGAAATTTTGGCTGTTGTTGAAGCCGTCTCCAATGAGAAATCACTGCCGCGTGAGAAGATTTTCGAAGCGCTGGAAAGTGCACTGGCTACAGCAACCAAGAAAAAATATGAACAAGAGATCGATGTTCGCGTAGAAATCGATCGTAAAAGCGGTGACTTCGATACATTCCGTCGCTGGGTTATCGTAGAAGAAGTGACCCAGCCGACCAAAGAGATCACGTTGGAAGCAGCGCGTTTCGAAGACGAAAGCCTGAACGTTGGCGAGTACGTTGAAGATCAGATTGAATCTGTCACCTTTGACCGTATCACCACGCAGACCGCGAAACAGGTTATCGTTCAGAAAGTCCGTGAAGCCGAGCGCGCGCTGGTTGTCGATCAGTTCCGCGATCAGGAAGGCGAAATCGTCACCGGCGTGGTGAAAAAAGTGAACCGCGACAATATCTCTCTGGAACTGAAATCCGAAGGGATGCCGGGAAGCGCTGAAGCGGTGATTCAGCGTGAAGACATGCTGCCGCGTGAAAACTTCCGCCCGGGCGACCGTATTCGCGGCGTTCTGTATGCCGTTCGCCCTGAAGCGCGTGGTGCGCAGCTGTTCGTCACCCGTGCTAAACCCGAAATGCTGATTGAGCTCTTCCGTATCGAAGTACCGGAAATCGGCGAAGAAGTTATTGAAATCAAAGCGGCTGCGCGCGATCCAGGATCTCGTGCGAAAATCGCGGTGAAAACGAACGACAAGCGTATCGACCCGGTCGGTGCTTGCGTCGGTATGCGCGGTGCGCGCGTTCAGGCGGTTTCTACCGAGCTGGGCGGCGAGCGTATTGATATCGTTCTGTGGGACGATAACCCGGCGCAGTTTGTCATTAATGCAATGGCTCCAGCGGATGTAGCGTCTATCGTTGTTGACGAAGACAAGCACACCATGGACATCGCTGTTGAAGCGGGCAACCTGGCGCAGGCGATCGGCCGTAACGGTCAGAACGTACGTCTGGCGTCACAGCTGAGCGGCTGGGAACTCAACGTCATGACCGTTGACGACCTGCAGGCTAAGCATCAGGCGGAAGCCCATGCCGCGATTGATACCTTCACCAAATACCTGGACATTGACGAAGATTTCGCCACCGTTCTGGTTGAAGAAGGTTTCTCTACGCTGGAAGAACTGGCCTACGTGCCAATGAAAGAGCTGCTGGAAATTGACGGTCTGGATGAACCAACCGTTGAAGCCCTGCGTGAACGCGCTAAAAACGCACTGACCACCCTGGCGCTGGCTCAGGAAGAAAGCCTTGGCGATAACAAGCCGGCTGATGACCTGCTGAATCTGGAAGGTCTTGATCGTGCGATTGCGTTCAAGCTGGCTGCCCGTGGTGTTTGTACGCTGGAAGATCTCGCTGAGCAAGGCGTTGATGACCTGGCTGATATCGAAGGTTTAACCGACGAGAAAGCCGGCGAGCTCATCATGGCCGCACGTAATATTTGCTGGTTCGGCGACGAAGCGTAATAAACTGTAGCAGGAAGGAACAGCATGACTGATGTAACTGTAAAATCGCTGGCTGCTGAGATTCAGACCTCCGTGGACCGCCTGGTACAGCAATTTGCTGATGCAGGGATCCCGAAGTCCGCTGAAGACTCGGTGACCGCGCAAGAAAAACAAACCTTGTTAGCGCACCTGAACCGTGAACACGGTTCTACGCCTGACAAATTAACGCTGCAGCGCAAAACGCGCAGCACGTTAAATATCCCGGGTACCGGTGGAAAAAGTAAGTCGGTACAAATTGAAGTCCGCAAGACACGCACCTTTGTAAAACGTGATCCGCAAGAGGCAGAACGCCTTGCCGCGGAAGAGCAGGCACAGCGTGAAGCGGAAGAACAAGCTCAGCGTGAGGCAGAAGCAACTGCCAAGCGTGAAGCAGAATTAAAAGCTGAACGTGAGGCCGCAGAAAAAGCGAAACGCGATGCCGGTGATAAGGCGAAGCGTGACGCTGCGGAAAAAGACAAAGTGAGCAATCAACAGACCGACGAAATGACAAAAACCGCCCAGGCTGAAAAAGCCCGCCGTGAAAATGAAGCTGCCGAGCTGAAGCGTAAAGCGGAAGAAGAAGCACGCCGCAAGCTTGAAGAAGAAGCGCGTCGCGTCGCTGAAGAAGCGCGTCGTATGGCAGAAGAAAATGAGAAGAATGGCGTGAATACCGCTGAGCCGACTGAAGACACCAGCGATTACCACGTGACCACTTCTCAGCATGCCCGTCAGGCTGAAGACGACAACGACCGTGAAGTTGAAGGCGGCCGTGGCCGTACTCGCAGCACGAAAGCTGCGCGTCCAGCGAAAAAAGGCAACAAGCACGCTGAATCTAAAGCTGACCGTGAAGAAGCACGTGCGGCCGTTCGCGGTGGTAAAGGCGGTAAGCGTAAAGGTTCCGCTCTGCAGCAGGGCTTCCAGAAGCCAGCGCAGGCCGTTAACCGTGACGTTGTGATTGGCGAAACCATCACCGTTGGCGATCTGGCGAACAAGATGGCGGTTAAAGGTTCTCAGGTCATCAAAGCGATGATGAAACTGGGCGCAATGGCCACCATCAACCAGGTCATCGATCAGGAAACCGCGCAGCTGGTTGCCGAAGAGATGGGCCACAAGGTTATCCTGCGTCGTGAAAACGAGCTGGAAGAAGCGGTAATGAGCGACCGTGACACTGGCGCAGCGGCTGAACCGCGTGCACCGGTTGTGACCATCATGGGTCACGTTGACCACGGTAAAACGTCTCTGCTCGACTACATTCGTTCCACGAAAGTGGCATCCGGCGAAGCGGGTGGTATTACCCAGCACATTGGTGCATACCACGTAGAAACTGACAACGGCATGATCACCTTCCTGGATACCCCAGGCCACGCCGCGTTTACCTCTATGCGTGCTCGTGGTGCTCAGGCAACGGATATCGTTGTTCTGGTTGTTGCAGCAGACGACGGCGTGATGCCGCAGACCATCGAAGCTATCCAGCACGCGAAAGCGGCGCAGGTGCCTCTGGTTGTTGCAGTCAACAAAATTGATAAGCCAGAAGCCGATCTGGACCGCGTTAAAAACGAACTGTCTCAGTACGGCGTTATGCCGGAAGAGTGGGGCGGCGAAGCGCAGTTCATCCCTGTTTCTGCTAAAGCCGGTACCGGTATCGACGACCTTCTGAACGCCATCCTGCTGCAGGCTGAAGTTCTGGAGCTGAAAGCGGTGCGTAAAGGTATGGCGAGCGGTGCGGTTATCGAATCCTTCCTGGATAAAGGTCGTGGTCCGGTTGCAACCGTGCTGGTCCGTGAAGGTACGCTGAACAAAGGCGATATCGTTCTGTGTGGCTTCGAATATGGCCGCGTGCGTGCGATGCGTAACGAACTGGGTCAGGAAGTGCTGGAAGCGGGTCCATCCATTCCGGTGGAAATCCTCGGTCTGTCCGGCGTTCCGGCTGCTGGTGATGAAGTGACCGTCGTGCGTGACGAGAAGAAAGCGCGTGAAGTTGCACTGTACCGTCAGGGCAAATTCCGTGAAGTTAAACTGGCTCGCCAGCAGAAATCTAAGCTTGAGAACATGTTTGCGAACATGGCTGAAGGCGAAGTTCACGAAGTGAACATCGTTCTGAAAGCTGACGTTCAGGGTTCTGTGGAAGCGATCTCCGACTCCTTGCTGAAGCTGTCTACGGACGAAGTGAAAGTGAAGATCATCGGTTCCGGCGTAGGTGGTATCACCGAAACCGACGCCACCCTGGCTGCTGCGTCCAACGCGATTCTGGTTGGCTTCAACGTGCGTGCTGATGCCTCTGCTCGCCGCGTGATCGAAGCGGAAAGCCTGGATCTGCGTTACTACTCCGTCATCTATAACCTGATCGACGAAGTGAAAGCAGCGATGAGCGGCATGCTGTCTCCGGAACTGAAACAGCAGATCATTGGTCTGGCTGAAGTTCGTGACGTGTTCAAATCACCGAAATTTGGTGCGATTGCCGGCTGTATGGTTACCGAAGGCAACATCAAGCGTCACAACCCAATCCGCGTACTGCGTGACAACGTGGTTATCTACGAAGGCGAGCTGGAATCCCTGCGCCGCTTCAAAGATGACGTTAACGAAGTCCGTAACGGCATGGAATGTGGTATCGGCGTGAAGAACTACAACGACGTTCGCGTTGGCGATATGATCGAAGTGTTCGAAATCATTGAGATTCAACGCAGCATCGATTAATCCACGTTGTGGGCCGGGTTAGCGAAGCGCCACCCGGCAATCATTTCAAAAGGGGCCTTTAGCCCCTTTTTTGTCTGGAGAATTTATTATGGCGAAAGAATTTGGTCGCCCGCAGCGCGTGGCGCAAGAGATGCAAAAAGAAATTGCGCTCATCCTGCAGCGTGAAATCAAAGACCCACGCGTCGGCATGATGACGACGGTATCCGGCGTAGAAATGTCCCGTGACCTGGCCTACGCCAAGGTATTCGTGACGTTCCTGAACGATAAAGACGAAGAAGCCGTTAAAAACGGTATCAAAGCCCTGCAGGAAGCCTCCGGATTTATCCGCTCTCTGCTCGGTAAGGCGATGCGCCTGCGTATCGTGCCGGAACTGACCTTCTTCTACGACAACTCGCTGGTTGAAGGTATGCGTATGTCCAACCTGGTGACCAGCGTGGTGAAACATGACGATGAGCGTCGTGTTAACCCAGCGGACGACAGCAAGGAGGACTAATGAGTCGTCCTCGTCGTCGCGGTCGCGACGTGCACGGCGTGCTGCTGCTGGATAAACCCCAGGGTGCATCCAGCAACGACGTGCTGCAAAAAGTGAAGCGCATTTACAACGCCAACCGCGCGGGACACACCGGCGCGCTGGATCCGCTGGCGACGGGCATGCTGCCCGTCTGTCTGGGTGAGGCGACGAAGTTTTCCCAGTATCTGCTCGACTCCGATAAGCGCTACCGCGTTATCGCGAAGCTTGGCCAGCGCACGGATACGTCCGATGCTGACGGTCAGGTGGTCGAAGAGCGTCCGGTAACCTTCAGCGTGGAACAGCTCGACGCCGCGCTGGAAAGCTTCCGCGGAGATACGCAGCAGGTGCCGTCGATGTATTCGGCGCTGAAATACCAGGGCAAGAAGCTGTACGAATATGCGCGCCAGGGAATCGAGGTGCCGCGCGAAGCTCGCCCGATTACCGTATATGAGCTGCTCTTTATTCGCCACGAAGGTGATGAGCTTGAACTGGAGGTTCACTGTTCGAAAGGAACCTACATTCGCACCATCATCGATGACCTGGGCGAAAAGCTGGGCTGCGGCGCGCACGTGATTTACCTGCGCCGCCTGGCCGTCAGTAAATATCCGGTAGAGCGTATGGTCACGCTGGAGCATCTTCGTGAGCTGGTTGAACAGGCTGAAGAGCAAGGGATCGCGCCGGCCGATCTGCTGGACCCTTTACTGATGCCGATGGACAGTCCGGCAGCGGACTTTCCGATCGTTAATCTTCCTTTAACCTCGTCCGTGTACTTTAAGAACGGAAACCCGGTTCGCACCGCCGATGCGCCGCAAAACGGCCTCGTCCGCGTCACCGAAGGTGAGGACGGTAAGTTCATCGGGATGGGCGAAATGGACGGCGAGGGCCGCGTGGCACCGCGTCGTCTGGTAGTGGAGTATCCTGCTTAACGGCTCACCTTGCGGTAAGCAGGGGAGACGAGTAGAATATTGCCGCTTAACGTTCCGAAAATTGTTTAACAATCGACGGAGCGTGCACATTGGGAATGCTGAATTAGAGATCGGCATCCCTTCATTCTTATTACTTTGGAGTTTTAAAATGTCTCTAAGTACTGAAGCTACAGCTAAAATCGTTTCTGAGTTTGGTCGTGACGCGAACGACACCGGTTCTACCGATGTTCAGGTTGCTCTGCTGACTGCACAGATCAACCACCTGCAGGGTCACTTCTCTGAGCACAAAAAAGATCACCACAGCCGTCGTGGTCTGCTGCGCATGGTTTCCCAGCGTCGTAAACTGCTCGACTACCTGAAGCGTAAAGATGTTGCGCGCTACACCGCGCTGATCGAGCGTCTGGGTCTGCGTCGCTAAGTTTTGCGAGTTTCAGAAAAGGGGGCCTGATGGCCCCTTTTTTCAACCAGACGGCAGCAATTCAATGGAAACTATTGTATTGTTGCTATAAATGATCTTCATTGCAGAGGTTCGCGCGGCTAATGAGAGGCTTCACCCATGGGGGTGTTGGTTGTCATTAGTCGCGAGGATGCGAAGAAGATCGGGTTAAATCGTCAGCACACCGGTGGTGTGCTGTCATTCATTTAAGAAAGGACAGAATTTTGCTGAATCCGATCGTTCGTAAATTCCAGTATGGTCAGCACACCGTCACGCTGGAAACCGGCATGATGGCGCGTCAGGCGACCGCTGCCGTTATGGTAAGCATGGATGACACTGCGGTATTCGTTACCGTTGTTGGCCAGAAAAAAGCAAAACCAGGTCAGGACTTCTTCCCTCTGACCGTTAACTACCAGGAGCGTACCTACGCTGCCGGTAAAATCCCGGGTGGCTTCTTCCGTCGTGAAGGCCGTCCAAGCGAAGGCGAAACCCTGATCGCGCGTCTGATTGACCGCCCGGTTCGTCCGCTGTTCCCGGAAGGCTTCGTAAACGAAGTGCAGGTTATCGCAACCGTTGTTTCCGTTAACCCACAGGTTAACCCGGACATCGTGGCAATGATCGGTGCTTCTGCTGCTCTGTCACTGTCTGGTATCCCATTCAATGGCCCAATCGGTGCGGCGCGCGTAGGTTACATCAACGACCAGTACGTGCTGAACCCAACTCAGGAAGAGCTGAAAGAAAGTAAGCTGGACCTGGTGGTTGCCGGTACCGAAGCAGCTGTTCTGATGGTTGAATCCGAAGCTGAACTGCTGAGCGAAGACCAGATGCTGGGTGCCGTTGTCTTCGGCCACGAGCAGCAGCAGATCGTTATTCAGAACATTAACGACCTGGTGAAAGAAGCCGGTAAACCACGCTGGGACTGGCAGCCTGAAGCGGCAAACGATGCGCTGAACGCACGCGTTGCTGCACTGGCAGAATCTCGTCTGAGCGATGCGTACCGCATCACCGACAAACAGGAGCGTTACGCTCAGGTTGACGCGATCAAATCTGAAGTGACTGCAACCCTGGTTGCTGAAGATGAAGCGCTGGACGCTAACGAGATTGGCGAAATCCTGCACGCAATCGAGAAAAACGTTGTGCGTAGCCGCGTACTGTCCGGCGAGCCGCGTATCGATGGCCGTGAAAAAGACATGATCCGTGGTCTGGACGTACGTACTGGCGTACTGCCGCGTACTCACGGTTCTGCGCTGTTCACCCGTGGTGAAACGCAGGCGCTGGTTACCGCGACTCTGGGTACCGCACGTGACGCACAGAACATCGACGAACTGATGGGCGAGCGCACCGACAGCTTCCTGTTCCACTACAACTTCCCTCCGTATTCCGTAGGGGAAACCGGTATGGTTGGCTCGCCGAAGCGTCGTGAAATTGGTCACGGTCGTCTGGCGAAACGCGGCGTACTGGCCGTTATGCCGGAAGCTGATAAGTTCCCGTACACCGTACGTGTGGTGTCTGAAATCACCGAATCCAACGGTTCTTCATCAATGGCTTCCGTGTGCGGTGCTTCTCTGGCTCTGATGGACGCTGGCGTGCCAATCAAAGCCGCCGTTGCGGGTATCGCGATGGGTCTGGTGAAAGAAGGCGACAACTTCGTTGTTCTGTCTGACATCCTGGGCGATGAAGATCACCTGGGCGATATGGACTTCAAAGTGGCGGGTTCCCGCGACGGTATCTCTGCGCTGCAGATGGATATCAAAATTGAAGGTATCACCAAAGAGATCATGCAGGTTGCGCTGAACCAGGCTAAAGGTGCACGTCTGCACATCCTGGGCGTGATGGAACAGGCGATTAACGCGCCGCGTGGTGACATTTCCCAGTTCGCACCGCGTATCCACACCATTAAGATCAGCCCAGACAAGATCAAAGACGTTATCGGTAAGGGCGGTTCTGTGATCCGTGCGCTGACCGAAGAAACTGGCACTACCATCGAAATCGAAGATGACGGCACTGTGAAGATCGCAGCGACCGACGGCGAAAAAGCGAAATACGCTATCCGTCGTATCGAAGAGATCACCGCAGAAATCGAAGTGGGCCGTATCTACAATGGTAAAGTGACCCGTATCGTTGACTTTGGCGCGTTCGTTGCCATCGGTGGCGGTAAAGAAGGTCTGGTCCACATTTCTCAGATCGCTGACAAGCGTGTTGAGAAAGTGACCGATTACCTGCAGATGGGTCAGGAAGTTCCGGTTAAAGTTCTGGAAGTTGACCGCCAGGGCCGTATCCGTCTGAGCATCAAAGAAGCAACCGAGCAGACTCAGTCAGCTGCTGCGCCAGAAGCACCGGCCGCAGAACAGCAGGGCGAGTAAGTTGCCATTTGCCCTCTGCTTCGGCGGAGGGCCTATTATCAGGCAGGACGCCTTGTTAAGCCGCCGGGGGACAGGACGTTCATCCAATTGTTGTCTTCGGGAGTGGGAAATGAAGCCTTTTTTGCGCTGGTGTTTCGTTGCGACAGCTTTAACGCTGGCAGGATGCAGCAACTCTGCCTGGCGTAAGAGCGAAGTCCTCGCAGTGCCTTTGCAACCGACACTACAGCAGGAAGTGATTCTGGCACGCATGGAACAAATTCTTGCCAGTCGGGCTTTAACCGATGACGAACGCGCACAGCTTTTATATGAGCGCGGAGTGTTGTATGATAGTCTCGGTCTGAGGGCATTAGCGCGGAATGATTTCTCACAAGCGCTGGCAATTCGACCTGATATGCCTGAAGTATTCAATTACTTAGGCATTTATTTAACGCAGGCAGGCAATTTTGATGCTGCCTATGAAGCGTTTGATTCTGTACTTGAGCTTGATCCAACTTACAACTACGCGCACTTGAATCGCGGTATCGCATTGTACTACGGCGGTCGTGATAAGTTAGCGCAAGATGATCTGCTGGCGTTTTATCAAGACGATCCTAACGATCCTTTCCGCAGCCTGTGGCTTTATATCGTTGAGCAGAAGCTTAATGAGAAGCAGGCAAAAGAGGCACTGAAGCAGCGCTTCGACAAATCGGACAAGGAACAGTGGGGATGGAACATTGTCGAGTTCTACCTGGGGAACATTAGCGAAGCAACGCTGATGGAACGCCTCAAGGCGGACGCAACGGATAACACCTCGCTCGCTGAGCATCTCAGTGAAACCAACTTCTATTTAGGTAAGTACTACCTAAGTCTGGGGGATATGGACAGCGCCACGGCACTGTTCAAATTAGCGGTTGCTAACAACGTACACAACTTCGTTGAGCACCGTTATGCATTGTTGGAATTATCGCTCTTGGGCCAGGAGCAAGACGACCTGGCAGAATCGGACCAGCAATAGCTGACGACATAGACATCAGCCCGTAATCTTTTGATTGCCATCACCTTAACTGGTGAGGGCGTTGTTGTTCGTCAATACACCTACTTTGAGCCGGTTCACACTTTTCAATGAAAATTGCTAATCATTTTCACGATGAGCTAAGTAGACTGGCCGCCATTAATATCGAGGCACTTGTACTACATGGCTGAATTCGAAACCACTTTTGCAGATCTGGGCCTGAAGGCTCCTATCCTTGAAGCCCTTAACGATCTGGGTTACGAAAAACCATCTCCGATCCAGGCTGAGTGTATCCCACACCTGCTTTCTGGTCGTGACGTGCTGGGCATGGCCCAGACTGGTAGCGGTAAAACTGCGGCGTTCTCGCTGCCGCTGCTGAACAACATTGATCCGGACCTGCGTGCTCCGCAGATCCTCGTCCTGGCTCCAACCCGTGAACTGGCTGTTCAGGTTGGCGAAGCAATGACGGAATTTTCTAAACATATGCGCGGCGTAAACGTGGTAGCCCTGTACGGCGGCCAGCGTTATGACGTGCAGTTACGCGCCCTGCGCCAGGGCCCACAGATCGTTGTCGGTACGCCGGGTCGTCTGCTGGATCACCTGAAGCGCGGTACTCTGGACCTCTCTAAGCTGAGCGGTCTGGTACTGGATGAAGCAGATGAAATGCTGCGTATGGGCTTCATCGAAGACGTAGAAACCATCATGGCGCAGATCCCAGAAGGTCATCAGACCGCTCTGTTCTCTGCCACCATGCCAGAAGCGATTCGCCGCATTACCCGCCGCTTCATGAAAGAGCCGCAGGAAGTGCGCATTCAGTCCAGCGTTACCACGCGTCCTGACATCAGCCAGAGCTACTGGTCTGTGTACGGCATGCGCAAAAACGAAGCGCTGGTTCGTTTCCTGGAAGCGGAAGATTTTGATGCGGCGATTATCTTCGTTCGTACCAAAAACGCGACTCTGGAAGTGGCTGAAGCCCTGGAGCGTAGCGGCTACAACAGCGCAGCGCTGAACGGCGACATGAACCAGGCCCTGCGCGAGCAGACTCTGGAGCGTCTGAAAGACGGTCGTCTGGATATCCTGATTGCAACCGACGTGGCAGCACGTGGTCTGGACGTTGAGCGTATCAGCCTGGTTGTGAACTACGACATCCCAATGGATTCCGAATCTTACGTTCACCGTATCGGTCGTACCGGTCGTGCGGGCCGTGCGGGTCGTGCGCTGCTGTTCGTTGAGAACCGCGAGCGTCGTCTGCTGCGTAACATCGAACGCACCATGAAGCTGACCATTCCGGAAGCCGACCTGCCAAACGCAGAGCTGCTGGGCAAACGCCGCCTGGAGAAATTCGCCGCGAAAGTACAGCAGCAGCTGGAAAGCAGCGATCTGGACCAGTACCGTGCGCTGCTGTCGCAGATTCAGCCAACCGCTGAAGGCGAAGAGCTGGACATGGAAACTCTGGCCGCAGCACTGCTGAAAATGGCGCAGGGCGAACGTAGCCTGATCGTGCCACCAGATGCGCCGATGCGTCCTAAGCGTGAGTTCCGTGACCGTGACGATCGTTTCGAACGTCGTGGCGACCGTAACGACCGTGGCCCGCGCGGTGACCGTCCAGAGCGTGGTGGTGAAGACCGTCCACGTCGCGAGCGTCGTGACGCTGGCGATATGGAACTGTACCGCATTGAAGTGGGCCGTGATGATGGCGTTGAAGTGCGTCATATCGTTGGCGCGATCGCTAACGAAGGCGACATCAGCAGCCGTTACATCGGTAACATCAAGCTGTTCGCATCCCACTCTACCATTGAGCTGCCAAAAGGCATGCCGGGCGAGGTTCTGCAGCACTTTACCCGCACCCGCATCCTGAACAAGCCGATGAACATGCAGCTGATGGGCGATGCGCAGCCGCGTCCTGACCGCGGTGGCGAACGTCGTGGCGGTGGCCGCAGCTTCGGTGGCGAGCGTCGTGAAGGCGGTCGCAGCGAAGGTCGCGGTGGAGAAGGTCGTCGTTTCTCCGGCGAACGCCGTGAAAACCGCGGCCCGCGTCGCGAAGAAGGCACCAGCCGTCGTCGTTTCGGTGACGCGTAAGCCTTACGCTTCTGACGTAAAGTAAAATATACAGCCCCGATAAACGCTATCGGGGCTTTTTTTATTTCTTTTGTACTCTTGTACTGGTACAGTGCTGCACATTAACATGCGTCACCGCATTATTGACTGGAGAAAAGGCTGTATGGCGACACTTACCACCACCCAAACGTCACCTTCGCTGCTTGGCGGCGTGGTGATTATCGGCGGAACCATCATTGGTGCTGGGATGTTCTCCCTGCCCGTGGTCATGTCCGGGGCGTGGTTCTTCTGGTCGCTGGCGGCGCTGGTCTTTACCTGGTTCTGCATGCTGCATTCCGGGCTGATGATCCTCGAAGCCAACCTGAACTACCGCATTGGCTCAAGCTTCGACACCATCACAAAAGACCTGCTGGGCAAACGCTGGAATCTGATTAACGGCATATCCATCGCGTTTGTGCTCTACATTCTGACCTACGCCTATATCTCGGCGAGCGGCTCGATTCTGCACCACACCTTCTCGGAGATGTCGCTGAACGTCCCTGCGCGTCTGGCCGGGCTATGCTTCGCGCTGGGCGTGGCGTTTATTGTCTGGATGAGCACCAAAGCGGTCAGCCGCATGACGGCGATCGTGCTGGGCGCCAAGGTGATTACCTTCTTCCTGACCTTCGGCAGCCTGCTGGGGCACGTCACGCCGACCACGCTGTTCAACGTGGCGGAGACCAACGCCTCTTACACGCCGTACCTGCTGATGACCCTGCCGTTCTGTCTGGCGTCGTTCGGCTACCACGGCAACGTGCCGAGCCTGATGAAATACTATGGTAAAGACCCGCGCACCATTGTGAAATGCCTGGTCTACGGCACGCTGCTGGCGCTGGGGCTGTATGTGATTTGGCTGCTGGGGACGATGGGCAACATCCCGCGTCCGGCATTTATCGGCATAGCGCAGAAGGGTGGCAACATTGATGTGCTGGTGCAGGCGCTGAGCGGCGTGCTGAACAGCCGCAGCCTGGATTTACTGCTGGTGGTGTTCTCCAACTTTGCGGTGGCGAGCTCTTTCCTCGGCGTGACGCTCGGCCTGTTTGACTATCTTGCCGATCTGTTTGGCTTTGATGATTCCGCGCTGGGCCGCTTCAAAACCGCGCTATTGACCTTCCTGCCGCCGATTTTAGGGGGCCTGCTGTGGCCGAACGGCTTCCTGTATGCCATCGGCTATGCAGGACTGGCCGCCACAGTCTGGGCTGCCGTTGTGCCGGCGCTGCTGGCGCGAAAGTCGCGTAAACGCTTCGGTAGCCCGACGTTCCGCGTCTGGGGCGGTAAGCCGATGATTGTGCTGATACTGGTGTTCGGCATCGGCAACGCGGTGGTACACGTGCTGTCGAGTTTCAATCTGCTGCCTGTGTATCAGTAAAACGTGCGGTTTAAACCCCTCTCCCTCTTCCACAGGGAGAGGGAGAAAAGCAAAAACTACCCCACCAACTCCTCTTTCACCTGCATCGCCAGATCGAACGAGTGCAGGCGCGCCTGATGATCGAAAATCTGGCCGTTAACCATAATTTCGTCCGCCTGCGTCTCGCGCAGCACCGCTTCCAGCCCGTGACGCACTTTTGTCTTATCACCGACCAGGGACATGCTCAGCGCCTGCTGCACGCCATACTGCTCTGACGCAGACCACAGCTGATGCATATTTTCCACCGGCGGCGGCAGCTGGCCCGTCTCGCCGCGGCGCAGCTTCATGAACGCCTGCTGCATTGAGGTGAACAGGAATTCCGCATCGCGGTTGCTGTCGGCGGCAATGATATTGATACACACCATCGCGTACGGCTTCTCCAGCCGCGCGGACGGATTGAAGTGGGTACGGTACAGATGCAGCGCCTGGTGCAGCATATCCGGCGCGAAGTGCGAGGCAAACGCAAACGGCAGCCCAAGCTGGGCGGCAAGCTGCGCGCTATACAGGCTGGAACCCAGCAGCCACACCGGGATCTTCTCACCGTAGCCCGGCACCGGGCGCACGTGCGGGTTAGGATCGCGCGCGTCGAACCAGTCCACCAGCTCCGCCACGTCGCGCGGGAAGTTATCGATATCGCCGCTCATATGTCGACGCAGCGCACGCATAGTCGGCTGATCGCTGCCCGGCGCGCGGCCAAGTCCAAGATCGATACGGCCAGGGTAGAGCGTATTCAGGGTGCCGAACTGTTCGGCAATTACCAGCGGAGCGTGGTTCGGCAGCATTACGCCGCCGGAGCCGAGGTGAAGCGTCGTGGTGTTTGCGGCCAGATAGCCGATCAGCACCGAGGTTGCGGCGCTGGCGATGCCCACCATGTTGTGGTGCTCCGCCAGCCAGTAGCGGTGATAGCCGCGCTTTTCGACCAGTTGAGCGAGATCGAGAGAGTTTGAAAAGGCGTCTCGAGCCGAGGAGCCCTGAGGGATCGGCGCCAGGTCCAGCACCGAGAATGGAATGGTTTTATCAGTCATAGCAGCTCACTTTGTCGACAGCGTATCTTTAATAGTGCATTAAAAATGCAAACACGCTGTTAACAAAGTGAGCTTTTTTTACGCCTGTAATTCTAACCCGGCGAGGCGTTTCCAGTAGCCGTTACAGTCGCTGTTGGCGGTTAACGGCAGCGGTGCCGCCCCATTTTCGTTAGCGCGGAAGGCGTCAAGCATCGCAAACACGCTATTATCCAGCGGGGATAAGCGCACCACGTCCACCAGGCCGTCCATCGACGCCAGCTCGTTGCCCAGGTTGTAAACATAGCCGCTCATGGTCTGAATGCCGTTTAGCACAAACACCTGCTGGTTCTCCTGCGACAGCATGCTGCGCCCGTTCGGATACTTAATGCAGCAGGTCTCGCACTCGTCTTTCGGGCGATCTTCGGAACGCGCGGTAAAGCAGCGGGCAGAGTAGGCCAGCGGAAGATGACCGTAGCTCAGCACTTCTACCTCAAACCGATCGCGGATGCCCAGCGTTTCGCACTGGTCCAGCAGGTTAACGAGCCAGTCGCGGGAGAGTTCGACCGGCATGCACCAGCGCGTCATGCCCTGCTTCAGCAGCAGGCGCAGCGTAACCGCGTTGTAGCAGTTTAGCGCATGCCCCGCGACGAACGGCAGATTGCGTTCGGCGCACAGGTTCACTACGCCGAGATCGCTCGCTTCCAGGAGGAACTCGCCGTTCTCAACGTAGCGCTTCAGCTCGCCCAGCTCGGAAGAGGCCTGTACCAGCGCGAGCGTCGAGAGCACCACCTGCTTGCCGCTTCCCGCCAGGCTTTTCGCCATATCCAGCCAGTCGCCCACTTTGGTGGCGCGGCGCTTGCTGCACACGGCCTCGCCGAGATAAATCACGTCGGCGCTGCTGGTGGCCGCCTGCTGGTAAAAGTCTTCCAGCGTCTCTTTTGGCCAGTAGTACAGCACCGGCCCTAATGAATATTTCATGGTTATCTCACTGCCATTTACGGTGATACGCGCCGAGCGTGGTTTGGGTGCCTTCAGACATGGCGCCCAGCGTCTCCATCCACGCGGGCTGCGCGGCGTAGTTCTGCGGGTCGGCCATGCAGCGGTCGATCGCCTGACGCCACACTTTCGCCACCTGGCTTACGTAGGCCGGGCTGCGCTGGCGTCCTTCAATTTTCACCGACGCGATGTTGGCGGCCAGCAGCTCCGGCAAAAGCTCCAGGGTGTTAAGGCTGGTCGGCTCTTCCAGCGCGTGATAGCGCTCGCCGTCCACCAGGTAGCGGCCTTTGCACAGGGTAGGGTAGCCCGCGTTTTCGCCGTCCTGATAGCGGTCGATCAGCACGTCGTTCAGGCGCGACTCCAGCCCCTGCGGCGTTTGCTGCCAGCGAACAAAGCGGGCAGGCGAGCACGCCCCAACGGTGTTAGGCGATTCGCCGGTTAAATAGGACGAGAGATAGCAACGGCCTTCGGCCATGATGCACAGGCTGCCAAAGGCGAAGATTTCCAGCGGAACGGGCGTGACGCGCGCGAGCTGCTTCACCTGGTGAATGGAGAGTACGCGTGGGAGCACCACGCGGGCCACGTCAAAATGACGGTGATAAAAACGCACGGCCTCTTCGTTCGTGGCGGAGGCCTGAACGGAGACGTGGCGCTCAATATGCGGGTAGCGTTCTGCCGCATACTCAAGCATGGCGAGGTCGGCCAGGATCAGCGCATCGGCACCCAGCTGCGCCGCCATATCGACCGCATGCTGCCAGCGGGCGTAGCCGTCAGGATGGGCGAAGGTGTTAATGGCGATATGCAGCTTGCGGCGATGCTGGTGAACGAAGGTAACGGCTTCCTGAAGCTTTTTCTCCGTAAAGTTTAGGCCAGCAAAATGGCGGGCGTTGGTGTCATCCTTTAGCCCGATGTAGACCGCGTCGGCCCCATTTTCGATGGCCGCCTTAAGCGCCGGAAGGTTTCCGGCAGGGCAGAGCAGCTCCATAATGTTTCCTGCTGTTGACGATCGAAGCGATCGCAAAATTGTTAACGAGCTGGGATTTTAATTAACCCCCAGGCGACAATTTTTGATTTAAGGCAGCTAATGGCGTATTGATGACACCAATAATGGAGTAAGCCGGACGTCGGTTTGTTGATTTATGCCGCTATGTTCCGCCGGGGATATGGCAAAATAACGGGACTATAGATATCAGGGAGTAAAGCTCGTGCTGGATAAACTGCGTTCGCGTCTCGTACAATTTGGCCCATCAATGCTGAGCGTGCCGGTCAGGCTGGCGCCGTTTGCGCTAAAACGCCAGGTGCTGGAGCAGGTACTGAGCTGGCAGTTCCGCCAGGCGCTGCAGGACGGTGAGCTGGCGTTTCTGGAAGGGCGCTGGCTGAGTATTCACATGCGTGATATCGGGCTGCGCTGGTTTACCTCCGTGGAAAACGATCAGCTGATCGTTCGCGAATCCGCCGAGGCGGACGTGAGCTTTAGCGCCAACGCCAGCGATCTGCTGATGATTGCCGCGCGCAAGCAGGACCCGGATACGCTCTTCTTCCAGCGCCGTCTGGTCATTGAAGGCGATACGGAGCTTGGCCTGTACGTTAAGAATTTAATGGATGCCATTGAGCTGGAGCAGATGCCGAAAGCGCTGCGCATGATGTTGATGCAAATGGCAGATTTTGTTGAGGCCGGGCTGAAAACCCCGCCGGACGGTAAACACACTTCAGTAGGTGAGCCATGCTGATTCGAGTCGAAATTGGGATTGATGCCCCGGGTATCGATGCACTGTTGCGCCGCGCCTTCGCGAGCGATGCCGAAGCTCAACTGGTCCACGATCTCCGTGAAGATGGTCTGATCACGCTGGGGCTGGTGGCCACCGATGACGAAGGTCAGGTGGTCGGCTACGTTGCCTTTAGCCCGGTGCTCGTGCAGGGCGAGGATCTTCAGTGGGTCGGAATGGCCCCGCTGGCGGTCGATGAAAACTATCGCGGACAGGGGCTGGCGCGCCAGCTGGTCTTCGAAGGGCTGGATTCGCTCAACGAGTTTGGCTATGCGGCCGTTGTTGCGCTGGGCGATCCGGCGTTCTATGGCCGTTTAGGCTTTGAGCCGGCGGCGCAGTACGATTTGCGCTGCCGCTGGCCGGGTACCGAATCCGCCTTCCAGGTGCATCGTCTGGCGGATGACGCGCTGAGCGGCGTGAGCGGGCTCGTTGAGTATCACGACCACTTCAATCGCTTTTAACCAGGCTCTCGCGCAGCGCCTCAAAGGTGCCGTCTCCGCTAACGAGACGCTCTTTCTGGCGCTTCGTCAGCTGCTTGATGCGGTATTCCAGCCTGAGCGCCAGCGATCTGTCTCCCGCGGGCGCTGAAAACGCCAGCTGAAGCTCGCCTTTCCCCCGCAGCGCCTTTGCCCCTTTCCCCGTCTGATGCTGCAGGAAACGCCGCGCGACGTCGGTAGTTATTCCGGTATACAGTGCATTATCAGCAGTTCGGACAAGATAGAGAAACCAGCACACGGTAGGCATATTCAGTATGTTAAGGTGAGCGCACCATAGCATGAGAGGGAGCAAAAATGGAAACACTTGACGCCATTAGCCGCTGGCTGGCGAAGCAGCACGTTGTGACCTGGTGCGTGTACGATGAAGGGGAAATGTGGTGCGCGAACGCGTTCTACTACTACGATCCGGAGCGCGTCGCGTTTTATGTCATGAGCGAAGACAAAACGCGTCATGCTCAGATGACCGGTCAGCAGGCGAACGTGGCGGGTACGGTCAACGGCCAGCCGAAAACGGTGGCGTTGATCCGCGGCGTGCAGTTCAAAGGTGAGATCCGCCGTCTGGGCGAAGAAGAGAGCGACGCGCCGCGTAAACGCTACACGCGCCGCTTCCCCGTTGCCGCTGCGCTAAAAGCCCCGGTGTGGGAAATCCGCCTTGATGAGCTCAAATTTACCGACAACACCCTGGGCTTTGGCAAGAAGCTACACTGGCTACGCGCCGAGCAGGCGTAGCGCTTCGCGGTTAAACGCCGGGAGATCGTCCGGGGTGCGGCTGGTGATCAGCTGATCTTTGTCGTTGACCACCTCCTGATCGTAAAACTCCGCCCCCGCGTTTTTCAGATCGATTACGATCGGCTTCACGGCGGTGAGCTTGCGCCCGCGCACCACGTCAGCGCTGATCAGCAGCTGCGGGCCGTGGCAGATGGCAAATACCGGTTTACCGGTCGCGACAAAGTCGCGGGTAAAGGTAACGAAACGATCGTCCCCGCGCAGCGAATCCGGCGAATGGCCGCCAGGGAGCAGCAGGGCGTCGAAGTCAGACGGGCTCACGCTGTCGATGGTTTCGTCAATGGTGACTTTCGCTTCGCCCTTATGGCCCGTCACCGTTTTGCCCGCCTCTTTCTCGATGGTGATGACCTCATGTCCCGCCTTGCGAAACGCCTCGGCTGGCGACGTAAATTCTGAATCTTCAAACTCGTCGGTAATCAAGACTGCGATTTTTTTACCCATGGTTCCTCCGTTGTTTTCGCTTCAGACTGTTTTTTTCCCGTTTGTGGTAAATACTTACCGGTAACAGACTGTTAAGTGTGGTAGAGCAGGCTGAAATCGCAAACGGACAATTCTGTAAAGGAGATAACATGAGCCAGGTATTAATAACGGGTGCCACCGGGCTGGTGGGCGATCACCTGCTGCGGCTGCTGATTCAGGATCGCCGGGTGAACTTTATTGCGGCCCCCACGCGTCGCCCGCTGGCCGACGTGTCCGGCGTTTTCAACCCGCACGATCCCCAGCTTACCGACGCGCTTGCGCAGGTGCAGGACCCGATTGATATTGCGTTCTGCTGCCTTGGAACAACCCGACGCGAGGCGGGCAGCAAAGAGGCCTTTGTCCACGCGGACTACACGCTGGTGGTGGATACGGCCCTGACGGCGAAAAGGCTCGGCGCGAAGCATTTCCTCGTGGTCAGCTCCATGGGGGCCAACGCCAGCTCGCCGTTCTTCTACAACAAGGTGAAAGGCAAAATGGAAGAGGCGCTGATCGCCCAGAAGTGGGAGCGCCTGACGATTGTGCGCCCGTCGATGCTTCTTGGGCACCGCGACAAGCGGCGCGTTAACGAGTCTATTTTTGCCCCGCTGTTTCGCATTTTCCCCGGCAACTGGAAATCCATCGAAGCCCGGGACGTAGCGCGCGCGATGCTGAAAGAGGCGCTTTCGCCGTCGCAGGAAGGGGTGAATATTATCCCGTCGGCAAAACTGCGTGAAATCGCGCAGGGCGAGGCGTAAACTCCCCCCGGCTAATTAAACAACACTCTCCGGGGAATGCTATGACTGGTCAGTCTTCATCTCAGGCGGCAACACCTGTTCAATGGTGGAAGCCCGCGCTCTTCTTTCTTGTGGTCATTATTGGCCTCTGGTACGTGAAATGGCAGCCGTATTACGGCAAAGCCTTCACCGCCGCCGACACCCACAGCATCGGTAAATCCATTCTCGCTCAGTCTGATTCCAGCCCGCTGCAGGCGGCGTGGGATTATGCCGTGGTCTATTTCCTTGCCGTCTGGAAGGCGGCCGTGCTCGGCGTGATTTTAGGATCCCTGATTCAGGTGCTGATCCCACGCACCTGGCTGATTAAAACCCTTGGGCAGCCGCGCTTTCAGGGCACGCTTTTGGGCACGATTTTCTCGCTTCCGGGCATGATGTGCTCCTGCTGCGCCGCGCCCGTCACCGCGGGCATGCGCCGCCAGCGCGTCTCGATGGGCGGAGCGCTGGCGTTCTGGATGGGTAACCCGCTGCTCAACCCGGCAACGCTGGTGTTTATGGGCTTTGTGCTGGGCTGGTATTTCGCGTTTATTCGCCTGGTAGCAGGGCTGCTGACGGTGCTTATCGTGGCGTCGCTGGTGCAAAAGCTGGTGAAGGAGAGCCCAACGGAGCCTGCAACCGTTGAGCTGGACATCAGCGAACCGCAGGGCGGCTTCTTCGCGCGCTGGGGTAAGGCGCTGTGGCAGCTTTTCTGGAGCACGATCCCGGTTTATATCCTGGCGGTGCTGGTGCTTGGGGCCGCGCGCGTGTGGCTGTTCCCGCACGCGGACGGCGCTATCGACAATACGCTTATGTGGGTGGTGGCAATGGCGGTTGCGGGCTGCCTGTTTGTGATCCCGACCGCCGCGGAAATCCCGATTGTACAGACCATGATGTTAGCCGGAATGGGCACCGCGCCTGCGCTAGCGCTGTTAATCACGCTGCCTGCGGTAAGCCTGCCGTCGCTAATTATGCTGCGCAAGTCATTCCCGGCAAAAGCGCTGTGGCTGACCGCGGGGCTGGTGGCGTTAAGCGGAGTCATTGTGGGAAGTATTGCGCTGCTGTAAAAAAAAGCCCGGTAGCGCGAGCGCTTACCGGGCCTGCGTTCAGGTGTTGATTACTTGATGTAGGTAAACGCGGTGGTGACGTGCTTCACGCCGCTCACCCGGCTGGCGATATCCGCCGCCGCCTTCCCTTCGCGATCGGTTACCAGACCCAGCAGGAACACTTCACCGTTCTCGGTGGTCACCTTCACGTTAGAGGATTTCACCTGGTCGGAGCCCAGCAGCTGGGAGCGCACTTTGGTGGTGATCCAGGTATCAGATGACGCGGTGCCCAGGCTGATCGGCTGGCCCTGTCGGATTTCATTGAACACTTCCGTGGTGCCCTCTACGCCCATGGCTATCTGTTTCGCACGGCTGGCGAGATCCATGTTCGGCGCCTGGCCCGCCAGCAGCACTTTGCCCTGGTAAGCCGTCACGTTGATACGCGCTTCTTTCTTAATCTGTTCGTCTTTCGACAGCGCGCTGTTAACGCGCAGCTCCAGCGTACCGTCGTCCACCTGGGTACCCACGGTACGCGGGTCGGTCGCGGCCTTGGTGCCCACGGCCGCGGTGCCCACAACGGCCGCAGCGATGCATCCCTGAAGTAACAGCGCAGACGTGAGGACCGCGAGGGTCGATAAAGCCTTCATGAGAACTCCTTAATCATCCTGGTGAGGGAAAAGCGTGTTATCGATCAAATCGCATAAGCAGTTCACCGTCAGCATATGCATTTCCTGAATGCGCGCGCTGCGGTGAGACGGAATGCGGATCTCCACGTCCTGCGGCCCCAAAAGGCCCGCCAGCTCGCCGCCGTCATAGCCGGTTAAGGCAACGATGGTCATATCGCGGGTCACGGCGGCTTCAACGGCTTTGACGATGTCACGGCTGTTCCCGCGAGTGGAAATCGCCAGCAGCACGTCTCCGGCATGGCCTAAGGCGCGCACCTGCTTTGCGTATATTTCGTCGTGCAGGCGATCGTTTGCAATCGCTGTTAAGACCACATTATCGGTATTAAGTGCAATGGCGGGTAAACTTGGACGTTCTGTTTCAAAACGATTGATCATGCTGGCAGCAAAATGCTGTGCGTTGGCGGCCGACGTACCGTTGCCACAACAGAGGATTTTGTTACCGTTCAGCAGAGACTGTACCAGCGTCATGGCCGCGCGCGAGATCGCGTCTGGAAGCGCCTCCGCTGCGGCAATCTGCGTTTGAATGCTTTCTGTGAAGCACACTTTAATTCGTTCGAGCACGTTATCCCTTTTAAATCTTATTTATGCGTCTTCGCCAAAAGCGTTTTTAAGCCAGTCGATCTCATTTCCGGTGAAGGCTACCACATCGAACCGGCAATCCACAGTATCAAAACTCCCATTATGGCGGGCAAGCCACAAGTGGGCAGTCTGTAATAATTTATGTTGTTTGGCGAGCGTCACGCTGGCGGCAGCACCGCCAAAACGGGACGACTGTCGGTAGCGTACTTCGACAAACACGGTCACCCGACCGTCCTTCATGATGAGGTCAATCTCGCCGCCGCGCCCGCGGACGTTGGCGGCGATAAAGCGCAGTCCTTTGCCTTCAAGCCAGCGGCGCGCTTTGAGCTCCCACGCGTCGCCGGTCTCTTTACGGCTTAACTGGCCGGGACGATTTGCCCCTGCTGGTATTTGAGCCATGATAACTTCCTGTTGATCACGCAGTCCTGGGTTGCGGTCAGATCGCCGGTATTGCCGTTAAGCTCAAAGCCCGGCACCTGACGCATCTGGCTAAAGTGGTTGGCCAGCGCCCACGCGTCGGCGCCCATCGCGTACAGGCGCGCCAGCGAGTAATCGTTACGTACCGCGCCGAGCGCCTGCTGCATCAGCTGCGGGTTGCTGCCTGCCAGCATCGGGATTTCGCTGTACTGCAGGCCATCCATCTCCAGACGGAAGTCCGGGCCCGCGGTGCCCTGCGCGCTGCGGGAGCTGGCGTAGAGCGTTGCACCGCTCTGGCTGCCGTTTCGCATGGCAATCATCGGTTTGATAAAGGCAATCTCTTCCGGCGTGGCGACGATGTAGGCCGCGTCCACCTTGCCGCCGCCGCTAATCTGCGCGTCGGACGGTGGCGCAGGGATGGTCAGGCCGCCGATGGTCACGCTCTGCTGCTGCGGCAGGCTGGCGGTCACCGGGCTGCCGTTCAGCGCGATACCCGCGCCGCCGTTCACGCCCGCGCGCAGCTCGTTGGCCGAGCCGAATTTTTGCTGCAGCACGATGCCGCCGCCCAGCTTCTGCCACTCGTCGGCAAAGGCGCTGGCGACGCGATCGCCCAGCGCGCTGCGAGGCAACAGCAGCAGCGGAGCCTGTTTGCCCTGCTCGTGGATATGGCGCGCGGCGTCGCGGGCTTCGTCTTCCGGAGAGAGGGCGAAGTAGCAGATGTTGGCGCGGTTCTGCACCTGTTCCGGCTGGTTGAGCGCCAGCACGTTCAGCGTGGTATTGCTCTTCATCAGCTCCTCCACGTTGTTTTTCAACAGCGGGCCAACGACGATGCTGGCACCGTCTTTCTGAACCTGGGCGAGAACCTGATCCAGCGGCTGAGCGCTGGTGTCATAGATCTTCAGCTCGGCACCCGGGTTGGCGCTGGTGGTGACCGGCGCCTGAGGCTGTGCCGCGGGCTGAGGTTGTTCCGCTGCGGAGGGCTCGGCGGCCGGTGCGGCCTGGGTGTTAGCCGGAGCCTGAGCCTGAACCGGAGCAGCAGGCGTCGGGGCTGTCGACGGCTGGGTCGTTGGCGCGGTGACCGGGTTTTGCATCGTTCCTTGCGCCGGAGCCTGAGCGGCGGTCAAATCACTGGTTTCTGCGGCGGACGGGCTTACCACGTCGTTCACGTTGGCCGCCTGCGCGGCCTGCATCGGTACGGCGCTGCCCGTGACGGCAGTGGTGCCGTTTTTGGCAGCCTCAAAACCCTGCTGGATGGCGCGGCTAAATACCGCCGCCTGGCCGTTCAGCGGCAGCAGAAGCGCGATTTTGCTGGCGGAGGCAGGCCTGAAGTTCTGCACGTTCACCAGCTGCGTCGGCAGCATTTTTGCTCCAGGGTTTTGCGGATAGCGGGTGTGCCAGTCGGTAATCCCGGCTTTCAGCATCTTCGGATCGCTGCGGTTGTTAAACCACATCTGCTGCAGATCCAGCCAGCCCTGCAGGACGTTTTCATCAGCGTTGATCACCAGCGCCTGCGCCTGTTCCTGCGTCATGGAGGAGAGGGCCTGCCAGGTGGCATCAATGTTTTGCTGCTTGTCTTTCCCCGCGAGCAGCGGTTCTTGCGCGATCAGCGCGCGGAGAAGCTGCAGGGAAGGGCGGCCCTGCTCGGCGGTAATGCCTGCCTGCCAGAAGCGGGCCTGCTGGTTTTTATCCAGCGCGCTAATATCGATGGTGCCGAGGATCTTCTTCGCCCCGTCATACTCTTTCTGCGCGACCTTCAGCTCGGCGGAGAGCAGGCTTTGCTCGCGGCGCTGCGTATCGTTCAGATCCTGCGGAAGCTGGTTAAACAGCTCAGCGGCCCGCGCGGTCTTGCCCTCTTTCAGCAGTGCACGAATGGCGAGTAATTGCCAGTTGGTCTTGGTATCATTTGAACTCTGCGACATTTGCTGCAGGTAATAGCCGGAGTCAGCCTGGGCTGCGCCCTGCATATGGGCAGCGCTCTGGTCCGGCGCCTGGGTGCCACAGCCTGCAAAGATCAGGGCTGCCAGCAGAACAGGCACGCTGCGCGCGGCTTTTTTTCGAAGAAACGTTAACGGTACCATACTGTATCCAGTGATTTTTTTTACGCAATGCTCAATATTAAATCGGCAATACGGACGAAACAATGAAACAACACGAATCGGCAGATAATTCTCAAGGCCAGCTTTATATTGTACCTACTCCTATCGGGAATTTGTCTGATATTACCCAACGTGCGCTCACCGTACTGCAAGCTGTTGATTTAATTGCCGCTGAAGATACCCGCCACACAGGTTTACTCCTCCAACACTTCGCAATTAACGCCCGCTTGTTTGCCCTGCACGATCACAATGAGCAACAAAAAGCCGAAACGCTGGTGGCAAAGCTGAAAGAGGGGCAAAACATCGCGCTGGTTTCCGATGCCGGAACGCCGCTGATCAACGATCCGGGCTATCATCTGGTGCGCACCTGCCGCGAAGCGGGCATCCGCGTGGTGCCGCTGCCGGGTCCGTGCGCCGCCATTGCCGCGCTAAGCGCCGCGGGCCTGCCGTCCGATCGCTTCTGCTATGAAGGCTTCCTGCCCGCCAAATCCAAAGGCCGTCGCGACGTGTTAAAAGCGCTCGAAGCCGAACCGCGCACCCTGATTTTTTACGAATCCACCCACCGCCTGCTGGAAAGCCTGGAAGATATGGTGACGGTCTGGGGCGGATCCCGCTACGTGGTGCTGGCGCGCGAGCTGACCAAAACCTGGGAAACCATCCACGGCGCGCCGGTAGGGGAGCTGCTCGCATGGGTGAAGGAAGACGAAAACCGCCGCAAAGGCGAGATGGTGCTGATCGTTGAGGGTCATAAAGCACAGGAGGATGCCCTGCCAGCCGACGCGCTGCGCACGCTGGCGCTGCTGCAGGCTGAACTCCCGCTCAAGAAGGCCGCCGCGCTGGCCGCGGAGATCCACGGCGTGAAGAAGAACGCGCTGTATAAATATGCACTGGAGCAGCAGGGGGAGTAAGTCCCCTGCTGTCGATTTGCCGGATAGCGTCTGCGCGTTACCCGGCCTTCCTGTCTATTTCAATGGCAGCGCCTCAAACACCAGCGTCTCCAGCGGCTGCAGGGTAATGACCACCGGTTTTTTATACTCGGTCGGCACGGTTGAATTGCTGCCGTACACCGCCTTCAGGCTGAACTGCGCCGCCTCTCCCGTCGGGATCTCAAAGTCTTTCGTCAGATCCAGATAGTAGCTTTGCGGTTTGTCCGACGGGTTGCGCAGGCCGAGGATAGCTTTGTCCTTGCTCCACGATGCCCAGCCGTAAACCGCAAGCGCCGTCGGGTCGCCGCCAATCCAGTGGGTGTCGACCAGCACGCTGGCGTTATCCCGCGACCACTTCGCCGCTTTCGCCAGCGTGTCCCACTTCGCCTTGTTCAGCATTGACGGGGTAATGTACAGCTCCTGCAATTGGGTGCCGGTGGCGAAATAGCTCCACACCTGATCGGCAAAATCGCTATCCGTCTGTACTTTCTCCAGCCCGTAATAGGCGTGTTCAGCGCTGACGATCCCGTGGTACATCAGCGAGTTCAGCGGGAACAGCGGGCCTTTGCGCACGATGGAGCGATAGGTTTCGGCATCGCGGTAGGTCATCCACTGCTGCACCGGCGTGCCGGGGCCGTACAGGTTGATATCGTCGCCCTGCCGCCAGATGGAATCGGCGTAGAACAGCCAGGACGGGCTGGCGTCGGTACCGGTGGTCAGGTTGATGAACAGGTTCGGATTCGCGCTGCGCATGTTGTGCAGCAGTGCGATTGAGGCGTCAAAATCGGAGGCAAACGGACTGCCCTTGATGTGCGAGTTGGCGTTCCCCATGCCGTCCAGCTTGAACGAGGTAATGTGCTCGTTTTTAATCAGCTTAACGATCTGCTCGTTAAAGTTCTTAAAGTAGTTCGGGCCAGACAGCGCCAGCTTGCCGTCCACCGTTTCAAAACCGTACTCTTTGGCGTGGGAGACGCGAACGTCGCGCGGCTTGTTGTAGCCGCCCCACGGCGAGAGCCACAGGCCGACCGAGCTGTGCAGGCTGTCGGCTTTTTCCTTCACCTTGCCAAAGCCGTTGCTGAACGCCGGGCCAAACAGCCAGCGGCCGGTAAGATCGTCCCAGCCGTCGTCAAGCAGGAACGCATCCAGCGCCACGCCGCGCCCGGTGATAAATTCCTTATTCCACTCGTCCATTCGCCCGAGCACGTCCTGCTCGCTGTAGGGGGTAAAGAAGCCAATATCCATCCAGCTGTTGTAGTGCAGGTACGGCTTATACGGGCGCGGTCGCACGTCGTTGACGAAGGTATTCACGCTGCGGCGCAGCTGGCTGGTTTCCGGGAAGGTACCGAAGTAGGTGGTATAGCTGACCGGCGTCTCGGGCTGGATCGGCGTTTTCAGCTCCACGTTCAGATTGGTGGTGGCCTCGTAGGCGTAGGTATTCACGATCGGCTTATCCGGCAGGATAAAGAACGAATCGGCGACGATCGGCGAGCTGTTGATCGCGCCGTCAACGTAAGGGGCCTGAGACTGCTTTTTGGTTGGGAAGAAGGTGATTTTTGCCACCTCGCGCGGCTGGCCAACGGCCGCGACGGTGTAATCAATGCTGGCGTACTTTCCCTTCACCAGGTTCAGCGCCACGGTCACGTTAAAATCCGGGCGGGTGAAGTTGATGACGATGGCGTTGTCGCGTTTTTCCACGCCTTCGATTTTAAAATCCGCGGCGTGGATTTTAGTTTCATCCGGCAGCGTCAGGAAAAACAGCTCCTGCGGCGCAAGCGGATGATCGGCGAGCTTGTCTTTCACCACCGCCGCGGCGTTGGCATCGTCAAACGAAAGGGCAATCTTGTCGTTTTCCAGCGCGTAGTTCGCCGCCAGCGCGCCGTGTGAAGCCAGCAGGGCAAGCATCGAGAGTGTGAGCACGTTTTTCATCAGGGCAAGATCCTTATTTAATAATGCGTCAGCATTCGTTGAATGGACTGCTCCAGCCAGTAGCGCTGGGTGCCGAAATTAATGCGCAGGTAGTTTTCGCCGTTTTGCACGTAGTGGCTGCCGTCTTCAATGACCACGCCGGCCTGGCGGGCGAAGTGTTCCGTCAGCTGCGTCGCGCTGCGCTCGTCCGCGCTGACGTCTACCCACGCCAGGTACGATGATTCCGGGTTCATCATTTTCCAGGCGGGGAAGTGGGTCTGGATGGCATCCGCCAGATAGCGCGCGTTCCCGCGCAGATAGTCGTTCAGCGCGTCCAGCCACGGCAGGCCGTGCCGGTAGGCGAAGATAATTCCCCATACGCCGAAAATGTTGGGCGAGGTAATGGAGTTTTTCTCCAGCTGCTGGCGAAAGCGCTGGCGCAGGGTCGGGTCGGGGATCATCGAATAGGACGTTTTCAGGCCGCCGAGGTTGAAGGCCTTGTTCGGCGAGGTCAGCACGATCAGGTTCTCCCGCGCGGCGCAGCCCGATGCCAGACAGCTGACAAACTCGCCGTCCAGCAGGTGTTCCGCGTGAACCTCATCGACCACCAGGATCGTGCCGTAGCGCTGGCAAAGATCGGAGACCTGGCGGATCTCATCGGCGCGCCAGATCCGGCCCGAAGGGTTGTGCGGCGAGCAGAAGAACCACAGCGTCGGACGCTGCGTCCTGAGCTGCTCTTCAACCAGGTCAAAATCGAGGTGATAGCGGTTCTCTTCCACGCGCAGCGGATTCGCGAGCACCCGCACGCCCTGGCGCTGCGTGGCCATTGCGAACGGGTCGTATACCGGCGTGTTCATCATCACGCAGTCGCCGGGCGCGCAGAACGCCTGCACCGTGTAGTGCAGCGTGGAAACGGTGCCGTAGGTGAGGGTAATCCACGATTTCTCCACCTCAACCCGATGGCGCGTTTGCTGGAAGTTAATCACCGCGTCGTAAAACTCGTCGAAGCACCACGTGTAGCCGAAGGTGCCGTGCTCCACGATGCGCTGAAAGCCCTCAATCACCGCGGGCGGCGAGGTGAAATCCATGTCGGCAATCCACAGCGGGATAAACCCCTCCGGGACGCTGCCGAAGCGCGAGCAGACGAACGCGTGGTCCCACTTGCGGCACTTGTCGCTTTTGCGCTCAATGATTTTGTCGAAATCAAACACACCAACCCCCTGTTAAATTAACGCTTCAATGCCGGTTTTCACGCTCTGCACCTGCGGACCAATGATCACCTGCACGCTGTGCGCATCCAGCACCACCACCGACAGGGCGCCCGCTTCCTTCAGCGCCTGCTGGTCGATAAGCCCCATATCCTTTACCACCAGGCGCAGGCGGGTGATGCAGTTGTCGAGCGACTCAATGTTCTCTTTGCCGCCCAGCGCGCGCAGGATCAGCCCGTGATCGTATTTTGATTTTCCCCTTGCCCGGGTGTTGGCCTCCACGGCCTGCAGCGCGCCCTGAGGATCCACCTCGCGTCCCGGCGTTTTGATATCGTGCCTGAGGATGTACCAGCGGAAGACGAAGAAGTAGATGGCAAACCAGGCAATGCCGACCGGGAACACCAGGTACCATTTGGTGGACATGCCCTGCATCACGCCGAAGATCAGCAGGTCGAGGATCCCGCCGTCGGTATTACCGATGGTCACGCCCAGCAGCGCCATCACCATCAGCGCCAGGCCGGACATCACGATGTGGAAGGCGTACAGCGCGGGGGCGATAAACAGGAACAGAAACTCGATCGGTTCTGAAATGCCGGTCACCACCGACACCAGCACGCCGGAGAGCAGCAGGCCCTTAATCACCGGGCGGTTTTCCGGCCGCGCGGTGCGATAGATGGCGTAGGCGACCGCCGGAAGGCCAAAGATAAAGGTTGGCATAAAGCCCTGCGACAGGAACGCGGTGACGTGCGGGCTGAACGGCAGGCCCGCCTTCAGCTCGGCGTAGAAGATGTTCAGCGCCCCGGCGACTTCGTGTCCGTTAACCATCTCGATGCCGCCCGCGGGCGTGAAGCGCACCATTGCCAGCAGGATGTGGTGCAGGCCAAACGGCTTGAGCAGCAGCACGCCGACGCCGTAGAGGAACGGGCCAAAGACGCTGGTGCTCTGGATGATGTGGCCGATTCCGGCGATGCCCATCGCAACGTATTCCCACAGCAGCGGAATAAAGAGGCCCACGAGGGAGAGCGTCAGGGCGGTGATAATCGGCACGAAGCGGATGCCGCTAAAGAAGGCGAAGGCGTCGTGCAGCACCGTGTCCTGAAAGCGCTCGTGCAGGAAGTAAGTGATTACCCCCACGACGATGCCGCCCAGCACGCCCATTTCCAGAGTTTGGATCCCGAGCACGATGGACTGGCCCACCTGGCGCATGGTAGCGGCATCGGCGAGCTGGTGGGTGGCGGTCAGGTAATAGTTGATGCTCATGTTCATCAGCATGTAGCCAACAAACCCGGCAAACGCGCCCACGGCCTTATTGCGTTTGGCGAGGCCCATAGGGATCGCCATGGCGAACATCAGCGGAAGATAGGTAAAGGCGAAGCCGCCCACCATCGCGATAAAGCCAAAGGTCAGCTGCGTGAGTTCGCCGCCGAGAAAAGGAAAGCTTTTAATCGTGGAAGGGCTGGTTACCGAGCTGCCGATGCCCAGCAGCAGGCCCATAAACGCCAAAAGGGAGACCGGAAACATAAAGGTCTTTCCCAGGCTCTGAAAAAACGCCCACGCTTTCGATTTAAATGACTTTTCCTGTGTCATGTAGGGTACTCCTCGGAATTTTTTTATGGTAATGGAAGGCGCGGTCGTGAATAAGAACGCGCCTTCATATTTGCGAGGCTTATAGTTATTTTTTAGGTACTGACGTAATGCGCGATGGGATCAGGCTTCTGCCGGTAGCAGCAGTCGGTTAGCCGAGCCGCAAACGGTGATTTTGCTTTTCACCACCTCCTTCATGGCGTTCATGCCGACGCGCATGTAGTAGCGCGGATCGTTGCCCTGCGGGTTTTCGGCAAACCACTCTTTCACCGCGTCGGCAAACGCAATTTTCAGCTCGGTCGCCACGTTCACTTTGCACACGCCCAGCTCGATGGTGCGGCGCACGTCCTCGTCCGGTACGTCGCTCGCGCCGTGCAGCACCAGCGGAATGCTGACCACCTCGCGGATTTCCGCCAGCCGCTGGAAATCGATTTTCGGACGCCTGGTATAGAGCCCGTGCGCGGTGCCGATGGCGACGGCCAGGCTATCAACGCCGGTCAGCTCGACGAAGCGCTTCGCCTCCTGCGGATCGGTCAGAAACGCGCTTTCGGCATCGACGCTCATGTCATCCTCCACGCCGCCCAGGCGGCCCAGCTCGGCCTCTACGCTGCAGTCGTTGAGGTGGCAGAAATCGACCACCGATTTCACCAGCTTCACGTTTTGCTCGAACGGATAGTGGCTGCCGTCGATCATCGCGCTGCGCACGCCCGCGTTCACCTTGCGGCGAATGTCGTCCAGCGACTCGTGGTGGTCGAGGTGCAGCGCCAGCGGCATGTCGTACGTCTGCGAGTAGGCGCTGCACAGGGCGTAGATCTCCTCCAGCGCAATGTGCTTAAAGGTGCCTGGCGTGCCGGCGAGGATCACCGGCGATCGCATTTCGCTGCACGCTTCGAGGATCGCCTGGATCGTCTCGGCGTTATGAATGTTGAACGCGGGCACGGCGTAGCCTTTGGCCTGCGCGTCCTGCAGAAGGTACTTAGTTGAGATAATGCTCATGATGCGGTCCTCTTAGGCCTGCCACGGATGAATAATGACGCCCTGTACGACGCGGTTTACGGTGCCGCTGGCGGACGGCGTATCGGGAGTGTTGCCCACGCTCAGGGACTGGGTGAGCGCGAAGACCTGGGCATACATCAGGAAGCAGAAGGCCTGCTCCACGTCGATAAACGTCCGTGACGGCGGCAGCAGAATGTGCGGCCCGGCTTCGACAATCGGATCGCTTTCTGCGGCAATCGCCACCACGCGCATCGCCTGGCGATCCCTGCGCAGCTCGGCCAGCAGATCCAGATCGTACCGGCGCGTATACGGGTGGCTGGAAACAAACGCGACGATCAGCGTTTCGCCGTCCACCAGCGATTTCGGCCCGTGGCGGAAGCCGGTAGGGGAGTCATAAAACGCGGCCAGCTTGCCCGCCGTCAGCTCCAGCACCTTCAGCGCCGACTCGCGCGCGGCGCCCTGCAGCCCGCCGCTGCCGAGGTAAACAATCCTTTTCCACGGCTCGCTGCCGAACACGCCCTGGCTGAAATCGCCTAACGACGTCAAGATCGCCCGGCAGCGATCGGCCACGTCGCGGAAGGTGGTGGCGTTGATCGTCTCAGGCGCGAAAACCGCCAGGCAGCTCGCCATCATGGTGGTGATGCTGCTGGTCATCGCAAAGCCGCGATCGTGCGTCTCGGCGGGCATCAGCAGGGCATAGGCGTTATCGCTATCGATCGCGTTCTGGTACAGGCTTCCCGCTTCGTTGCAGGTGATAGACAGGTGGTAGCACTCCGGCACGAACTGATTTGCCAGCTCGACCGCCGCGACGCTTTCCGGGCTGTTGCCGGACCGGGCAAACGAGACCAGCAGCAGCGGGTGCGCCGCGCTGAAGTAATCCATCGGATTGGTGACCAGATCCGTCGTGGGCACGGCGCTGATGTTTTTCCCGGTGTGGCTGGCGAGCCACGGCGCGATAATGTCGCCGATAAATGCGGAGGTTCCCGCGCCGGTCAGCACGATCCGCAGGTCGCTTTTGCGCAGCAGCGGCGTCAGGAAGTCGTCGATCGAGGAACGCAGGCTGTCGATGTTGTTGAGCGAGCGGAGCCAGCTGTCGGGCTGCTGGCGGATCTCGCTTTCTGTCCATGTGCCGGTTGCGGCGGTATTCATTTCAGGCATAACTCAGTCCTTAGTCGCGTGAATGTCACTTCAGACGCAGGCAAACGTATTGCTATCTTTCGTTTCGTTTCACTTATTCACTTCAGCAGTTAAATAAAATCTATAGAAAAGAAATCGAAAGTTCAATGAAAGAAAGGAAATAAAACGAAAAGTGTGATCGCAAAGGAAATGCGAACAACGAAGGAAAGGAAAAGAAAGGCCTTGCGATTGGACGTCGCAAGGCCAAATGGACAGACAATGAAAGGTCTACAGGGGGAGAGCCTGACCTTCAATCCAGATATTTTGCAGGTGTAAACCGTCGTCCAGCGCGATCAGGTTTACGCGCTTGCCCGGCCTCAGCGAGCCAAGCTCGCCGTCAATGCCCAGCAGGCGGGCCGGATGCAGCGAAGCCATATGTATCGCCTCTTCAGGCGCTGCGCCTGCCAGCTCGACCATATTCCTCACGGCGGCATCCAGCGAAAGCGTGCTGCCCGCCAGCCCCCCGGACGCGGTGCGCACCACGCCGCTTTGCATAACAACGTATTCACCGCACAGCGTGTACCGCCCGTCGGGCATGCCTGCGGCCTGCATCGCGTCGGTGATTAACACTACGCGATCCTTCGCGCAGCAGGTGCAAAGCCGCATGGCGACCGGATGAACGTGATGACCGTCGGCAATCAGCTCCAGCCAGGCCCGCGCATCGGTAAGCCCTGCGCCCACCATGCCCGGCTCGCGATGGTGCAGCCCGGTCATGCCGTTGTAGCAGTGCACCAGCCCGTCCGCTCCCGCGTCAAACGCGGCGCGGGTTTGCTCGCACGTGGCGGCGCTGTGCCCGAGCATAACGCGCACGCCCCGCTGCTTGAGGTGGCGAATTGCCGCGAGCGCGCCCGCTTTTTCCGGTGCCAGCGCCACCGCGCGCAGCGTGTTCCGCGAGACGGCAATCAGCGCGTCCAGCCCGGCGATGTCCAGCTCCCGAAACAGCTCCGGCGGGTGGGCGCCTTTGTTCTGCGGCGTAAAATACGGGCCTTCCAGATAGCTGCCGAGAACCCTCGCGCCGGGACCGCCGGACTTCACCCGTTGGGCGATGCGCCCAAGTGCCGCATGAATGGCCGCCAGCGGCGCGGTGACGGTCGTGGGCAGAAACGCCCCCACGCCTTCGCGCGCCTTGTGCATGGCTAAGGTATCAAGCACGCCGGGCGCATCGTCCATCACGTCCACGCCCGCACCGCCGTGGACGTGGATATCGATGTAGGCCGGGCAAAGCCGCTCGGCCTCGCGGGCCGTCACGCCCGCAGGAATCGGTTCGATCGCCGTGATGATGCCGTTATCCATGCGCAGCTGGTGGTCGGTAAGCCAGCCCTGTTCCGTGAGCAGGCGGCGCGCGCGCAGCAGCTGGCTCATATGCCTTCCTCGGCGGGAGCGTCCTCGCGACAGCGCGCCAGCTCGTCAACCAGGCTGGTCAGCCCGCGGTGTCCGCACGCCAGCGCCTGCAGGCGAAACGCTTCGCTGCTGAGCCCGTCGCGCTCCAGCACCATCTCCAGTAAGAGCTGAAGATTGGTGCCGGTTATTACTTCGCTACCCGGTCTTTGCATCGCCAGCGTCGAGGCCACGCGAAACGGCGTGCCGCCCAGCAGATCGGTGAGAAACACAATGTCGTGCCGCGCGTCCAGGCCGTTAACCGCCTGCTCAAGCTGTTCGGTGAGCCGCGCCGTGGTGGACGTCTCGGGAAAATCGATAGCGATAAACTGCGGCTGCTCGCCGAGGATCTGCTTCATCGCCTGCTCAAGCCCGCTGGCAAAGCCGCCGTGACCCGTCAAAATAATGCCTAACATCGCAACCTCTTTGCTTTACAGGAAGTGAAGGAACTTGCCGACCACGCCCAGCACCACGGTGATGCCAATCAGGCGCAGCGGGCTCCAGCCGCGGCGCACCAGCCAGAACATGGTCAGGGTGTAGACCAGCGGCAGGAAGGCGGGCATCAGCTTGTCGATGACGTCGGTTTGCAGCTTGACGACCGCATCACCGGCCTTAATCTCCAGCGTGGTGTTGAGGCGCACGTAGGTCGCCACCAGCGCGCCGATGACCGTCATCCCGACGATGGACGCCGCGTGACCAACCTTTTTGGTGTTGGCTTTTATCAGCGGGATCGCCGCCACGCCCATACGGTAGGCGTAGTGCGCCAGGCCAAACCGCAGGCCGAGGTGGACCACGTTAAACAGCACGATAAAGACCACGGCACCCAAAATGGAGCCCTGAAGCGCCAGGCTGGCGCCGATACCGCCGCAGATGGGTAGCAACGTGAGCCAGAACATGGCGTCGCCGATGCCGCCGAGCGGCGCGCCCACGGCAATCTTGGTGCTCTGAATGCTGTTCACGTCCTGCTTGGAGCGCTCCATCGCCAGGATAATGCCGATCACAAACGTCACCAGGAACGGATGGGTATTGAAGAAGCCCATGTGGCCTTTCATGGCGCGCGCGAGGTCCCGCTTGTTGGTGTGGATCTTTTTCAGCGCGGGCAGCAGTCCGTAAAGCCAGCCGGAGGCCTGCATACGCTCGTAGTTAAACGAGGCCTGCAGCAGCATGGAGCGCCAGGCCACGCGGTTGATGTCTTTTTTCGTCAGCTCGGCGCCGATGCCCTGGTCTTCGTAGACGTTTTCATTGACGCCGGTGAGCAGGGTTTCCTCGCTCTCGGACGCGCCCGGCAGAACGGTGTGATTAGATGCCATCTTCAAATTCCTCTTTTTGCGCAGCGGGAGCAGACGGTTCAGGCGATTTTCGCATCAGGTCGATCAGCGCCATGGCCAGCGCGGCGGCGGCAATCGCCAGCACCGGCAGCTTCAGCCAGGCCGCGGCGACAAAGCCGATAATGAAATAGGGGATATAGACGTTTTTCATCATGATCTTCAGCAGCACGGCGAAGCCGATCGCGGGCATGATGCCGCCCGCCACGCCGAGGCCGTCAATCAGGCGCTCCGGCAGGACGTCAATGGCGGTTTTCGCGTGTTCCGCGCCGAAGTAGATCGGCAGGAAAGCGCACAGGAAGTAGAAGAGGCCGAGCGCCAGCAGCGCCAGGTAGTTAACCCGCTCGATGCCGCGGGTATCGGCATTGGCCGCCATGCGGTCGCAGCGGGACATCACCCCGGACATCACCGAGAACAGGAACGTAATCCCCATCTGTACCGCCACCGCGAACGGCACGGCGACCCCTACGGCGACGTCCGGCTTAACGCCCGTGGTGATGGCGAACGTGGTGCCAACAATGGTGCCGATAATGACGTTCGGCGGCTGCGCGCCCGCCAGCGGGGCCAGCCCCATCCAGACCAGCTCCAGCGTACCGCCGGTTAAAATACCGGTGTGCAGATCGCCCAGTATCAGGCCGACCAGCGGCCCAAGCACCACCGGGCGGTGCATATGCGTTAACCCGTTAAACATGTCCAGGCCCGCGATAAAGGCAAGGATGCCTAACGCGAATGCCTGCAATAGACTGATTTCCATTGTGAATCCCTCAGAGTAGTGTAAAGAGATCCAAAGCAGTTTCTGTTGGAACGCCCTGAACGAAGCATTCCACACCGGCGGCCTTCAAACCGTTAAAGGCCGCAACATCGTTAGCGTCTACAGATACCGTTTTGGCAATTTGCCGTTTGCCATTGGCGTAGTGCATGTTTCCCACATTGATACGGGTGACGGGAACGCCGCCTTCCACCAGCCGGAGAAAATCCGCGGGCGATCTGCAGACCAGCAGAATTTTCTGCCGATCGGCGGCGCGGTGAATGTTGTCGATCGTTTTTTGCAGCGACCAAAAGCGCACGGCGATCCCTTCCGCGAGCACCATTTCCATCAGGTTTTGCTGAACCGGATCCTCTGCAACCTCGTCATTGGCCACCAGCACCAGGTTTGCCCCCGCAAACCCCACCCACTGCACGCCGACCTGACCGTGGATCAGGCGTTCATCGATGCGGCATAAAACAATGTTTGGCATAGCGTTTTCCTCGTTTTTAATTATGCGTTTTGAGCCGTTACGCCTTCACAGGCGGTGTGATACTGCCGGAGTATGTCCTGAATGTGGTCAATGATGAGTTCCCGCGGCGTGGAGTTGAGAGCGCCCTCGCGAACTTTTCCGTACTGCAACGGCAGGTACTGGCTGATCAGCGGCAGCGGGATCGGCTCGTCTGCCAGGTTGCGCACCAGCCGATCGAACGCGTCATCAATCTGCGCGTCGGGCCAGTAATAGCGAACGCGGTCAGAGTAGCTGTAGCCGCGCGCCAGCCGCCTCGCGTTGCCGTCGCCGTGGTAGTGGCTTTGCCAGTATTCCGGGCGGTCGAGCATGACGTTTTCCAGCACGTGGCGCAGGCCGGAGCTGGCTTTGGCGGGCAGCAGCTCCTCTTCAATGGCGGCAAGCGAAAACAGCGCTTCACGCAGGGCGAAGGTGAGCGCCGGGCCGACCTTGAGGATCGCGAAGTGATCTTTCACCAGCTGGCGCAGGGCCTGCGGCGTCTGGTAGTCCGTGGAGTGCGCTTCAAATACCAGCGTGTCGTAGGCTTCCACCATCCTGCTGAGCGCGACGGCTTTCTGCGGCTGATAGTCGCAGACGTTCGCATGGTCGAACTCGACGCCGGGCTGCACCACCAGGCCGATGATGCGCGGCCAGATGTCGCTTAGCCCTTCCTTTTCGAAGGCGTGACGATGCGCCTCAAGGGTGGCGCGTGCCGCCTCCGGCGTGGTGACTTCCAGCTCGGTCAGCGTTTCGTGCGCGCCGCCGGGGACGGGAACCTCGGTGCCGATGACGTAGACCAGGTCGGATATGCCAAAGCACTCACGGCAGGTCTTTTCGGCAATCCTGGCCAGACCCGCCGCGCGTTCGGCGACGATGGCGTCGGTTAAGGGGATCGGATCGTCTTCACAGGACATGCTGCAGTCGAGGTGGATCTTTTTGAACCCGGCGGCGACGTAGCTTTTGATCAGATCTTCCGCGTTCGCCATCGCCTGCTGCGCCGGCTGGTTTTGCCAGCGGTTCGGGCCAAGATGATCCCCGCCGAGGATCAGCTGCGAGGTTGGGAAACCGAGCGACTCGGCCAGCCGGCAGACAAACCCGTAAAAATCGGCGGGCGTCATGCCGGTGTAGCCGCCAAACTGATCCACCTGGTTGGAGGTGGCCTCAATCAGCAGCGGCGTTTGATGCGTATGGGCGTAACGAATTGCGGCTTCAAGAACCAGCGGATGCGCGGAACAGACGGCGTAGATCCCGTTGGTATTCCCCCGTTTATGGTGTTCCACCATTTCTGTCAGATGTTTCACTTTCCTCTCCATTTCGGATGGTGACGGCATTCATCTTTCGTTTTGTTTCATTTGATACTGCATTATGGTGTGGTAAAAATAAAACGAAAGATAATAGTTTTCCGATCTGTTTCACAAAAGAAACATAATGAAAGGTTTCAGCGCCCGTATTGTTGTCATCCTGGGGTGAGGGATAACTTGCATTTGCGTAAAAGAAAGGCGTTAATAGGCAAAACGAAATGAAACGAAAGTTTATTGATTAAGGAGCTCGTATGAGCAGCACCGATTCATCCGCGGAAAAGCGCATCACCGGCACCAGCGAAAGGCGAGAGCAGATTATTCAGCGGTTGCGGGCGCAGGGAAGCGTGCAGGTTAACGATCTTTCTCATTTATATGGCGTTTCCACCGTGACGATCCGTAACGATCTGGCGTTTCTTGAAAAGCAGGGCATTGCGGTTCGCGCCTACGGCGGCGCGCTGATTTGCGAAGGCAATGCGCCAGGCGCGGAGCCTTCTGTTGAAGATAAAAGCTCGCTGAACACCGCGGTGAAGCGCAGCATTGCGCAGGCGGCGGCCGATCTGGTGAAGCCGGGGCATCGCATCATTCTGGACTCGGGTACCACGACGTTTGAAATCGCCCGCATGCTGCGCCAGCATACCGACGTGATCGCCATGACCAACGGCATGAACGTGGCGAATGCGCTGCTGGAGGCGGAAGGGGTGGAGCTGCTGATGACCGGCGGACACTTACGCCGTCAGTCGCAATCCTTCTACGGTGACCAGGCGGAGCAGTCGCTGCAAAATTACCACTTTGACCTGCTGTTTCTCGGCGTCGACGCCATCGATCTCGATCGCGGCGTCAGCACCCACAACGAAGACGAGGCGCGGCTAAACCGCAAGATGTGCGAGGTGGCGGAACGCATTATCGTCGTGACCGATTCCAGCAAGTTTAACCGCTCAAGCCTGCACAAGATTATCGATACGCAGCGCATTGATATGATTATCGTTGATGAAGGGATACCGGTTGAAAGCCTGGAAGGGTTGCGTAAGAGCGGAATTGAGGTGGTGCTGGTGTAAGGGAGTGCTACCCCTCACCCTAACCCTCTCCCCAAAGGGGAGAGGGGACCGTTCGGTGCGATTTTCACCCTCTCCCCAAAGGGGAGAGGGCAGGGTAAGGGGAATCATCACGTCACCGGAGCCGGGTTAAACACCGCCAGCTGGTTATGCAATCCCCACTGGTCGGAAAACGTTTTTTTACGCCCGCTCGCCACGTCCAGAATGAAGTGGAACAGCTTCCAGCCCACGTCCTCAATGCTCTCTTCGCCCGTGGCAATGGTCCCCGCGTTAATGTCCATTAGATCGTACCAGCGGTTTGCCAGCTCGGTGCGGGTCGCCATCTTGATCACCGGTACCGCCATCAGCCCGTACGGCGTGCCGCGCCCGGTCGTAAATACCTGCACCGTAATGCCGGACGCCACCTGCTGCGTGCCGCAGACGAAATCGCTGGCAGGGGTCGCCGCGTAGATTAGCCCGCGCTTCGTCGGACGCTGGCCCGGCGAGAGCACTTCGACAATCGCGCTCTGGCCGGACTTGGCAATCGAGCCGAGGGCTTTTTCCACCACGTTCGCCAGGCCGCCCTTTTTGTTGCCCGGAGACGGGTTCGCGCTGCGATCCGTTTTGCCCATATCCAGATAATTATCGTACCAGGCCATCTCCTCCAGCAGGCGCTTGCCCACTTCTTCGTTGACGGCGCGGGGCGTGAGCAGGTGAATGGCGTCGCGCACTTCGGTCACCTCGGAGAACATCACCGTGGCGCCGCAGCGCACAAACAGGTCCGACGCATAGCCGACCGCCGGGTTGGCCGTGACGCCGGAAAACGCGTCGCTGCCGCCGCACTGCGTTCCCACCACCAGCTCGGAGGCCGGGCAGGTTTCGCGCTGGCGCTGGTTGAGCTTCTCCAGATGGCGCTCCGCGACCTGAATAATGTCGTCGACCATCGATCTAAAGCCCACGTGACGCTCGTCCTGCAGGCGCACGATGCTGGCGCTGTCCACCGCAATAGCCTGCACGTCCTCCGTGCCCTGGAGCAGGCGTTCAGGCTGAAGCTTCTCGCAGCCCAGCCCGATGACCATAATCTCACCGCCAAAATTGGGGTTCAGGGCGATATTGTGAATGGTTCGGATAGGCACCACGGCGGCGGGCGCGTTGATCGCCACGCCGCAGCCGTAAAGGTGGTTAAGACCGACCACGCCATCGACGTTCGCGTATTTCGGCAGAAGGTCGCGCTCGATAATTTTCACCACGTAATCCACAACGCCCGCCACGCAGTGCACGCTGGTGGTAATGCCCAGCAGATTTTTGGTGCCCACGCTGCCGTCGGCGTTGCGGTAGCCTTCGAAGGTATAGCCCTCCAGCGGCGGGAGCGGCTCCGGCACGCGCGTCGCCAGCGGCAGCGTGTTCAGCGGCGGGGCTTCGGGCAGTTCAACCAGCGATTCCTCTACCCAGCTGCCGCGTGAGATAGCCCGCACCGCGTGGCCGATCGTTTCGCCATAGCGCACGATTTCGCCGCCCGCGGGAATATCCACCAGCGCAACCTTATGCCCCTGCGGGATATGCTCAATCAGCGTCAGCCCATCGGGAAAGCGGGTTCCGGCCTTCAGGCCATTGTCGTTAACAATAATCGCCACGTTATCGGTGTCGTGAACTTTTATATAAAACGCCGTCAGCGGCGATTGTCGAATTTCAATGTCGGCCATTGCTCACTATTCTCCAGCAAAGAGTCTGATAATCATTGCAGCCAATTTTCTTATGGCAGAAATAAATACGCGGCTTTCAGAAATAAAGCATGTCAGGAGAATAGACGAGAAAATGTGATAGCGATCGCGCCCGAACCCGCGATGTCTGATTCTGTGCATCAGCGCCCAGTGGTTCGTGCATATGCTCAAAATATTATAAAAATGCGGCGTGATGCTTGAGCATTAAAACAATGTGCCGCCGGGAAGCGGGCATTATACTGAATGTCGATTTTATCACGCTGAAATTACGTCAGAGAATAAAAAAGCGGGCAAATATAAATACCGAATACGGCTGCGGAATTAAAAAGGTAAACGCGATGAATAACGATATCTTCCCGAACAGGTTTAAAGCTGCGCTGGCGGCACACCAGGTCCAGATTGGCTGCTGGTCCGCGCTGGCGAACCCCGTCAGTACCGAAGTGCTCGGCCTGGCCGGATTCGACTGGCTGGTGCTGGACGGAGAACATGCGCCAAACGACATCACCACCTTCATTCCACAGCTGATGGCGCTAAAGGGCAGCAGCAGCGCGCCGGTGGTGCGCGTGCCGACCAACGAACCGGTGATTATCAAACGCCTTCTGGATATCGGTTTTTATAACTTCCTGATCCCGTTTGTGGAAACCGAGGAAGAGGCGGTACGGGCCGTGGCTTCAACCCGCTACCCGCCGGAGGGCATTCGCGGCGTTTCCGTTTCTCACCGCGCCAATATGTTCGGCACCGTGCCGGACTACTTTGCGCAGTCGAACAAGAACATCACCATTTTGGTGCAGATTGAGAGCCAGCAGGGCGTGGATAACGTTGACGCCATCGCCTCCACCGACGGCGTAGACGGTATCTTCGTCGGGCCGAGCGACCTGGCCGCGGCGTTAGGCCACCTGGGCAATGCCGGTCATCCCGAGGTGCAGCGGGCGATCCAGCACATTTTTGCGCGTGCCAAAGCGCACGGTAAACCGTCCGGCATTCTGGCCCCGGCTGAGGCGGACGCGCGCCGCTACCTTGAGTGGGGCGCGACCTTTGTGGCCGTCGGCAGCGACCTGGGCGTGTTTCGCACCGCCACGCAGAAGCTTGCGGACGCTTTTAAAAAATAACCATCCTTGAGGAAAACAGATTATGACGCTGAAAGTGGGTTTTATTGGCCTGGGCATCATGGGCAAACCAATGAGCAAAAACCTCATCAAAGCCGGTTACTCGCTGGTGGTTTCCGATCGTAACCCTGAATCGGTGGCTGAGGTGATTGCCGCCGGTGCGGAAGCGGCGTCCACCGCGAAGGCCATTGCCGAGCAGTGCGACGTGATTATCACCATGCTGCCGAACTCTCCGCACGTGAAAGAGGTCGCGCTGGGAGAGAACGGCATTATTGAGGGCGCGAAGCCGGGCCTGGTGGTGATCGACATGAGCTCCATTGCGCCGCTCGCGAGCCGCGAAATCAGCGAGGCGCTGAAGGCGAAAGGCGTGGATATGCTGGACGCGCCGGTCAGCGGAGGCGAGCCAAAAGCGATCGACGGCACGCTGTCGGTGATGGTGGGTGGCGATAAGGCTATTTTCGACAAATATTACGATCTGATGAAAGCGATGGCCGGCTCGGTGGTGCATACCGGCGAGATCGGCGCGGGCAACGTGACCAAGCTGGCAAACCAGGTGATTGTGGCGCTGAACATCGCGGCGATGTCGGAAGCCCTGACGCTGGCAACCAAGGCCGGGGTTAACCCCGATCTGGTGTATCAAGCCATCCGCGGCGGCCTGGCGGGCAGCACCGTGCTGGATGCGAAAGCGCCAATGGTGATGGATCGCAACTTTAAGCCGGGATTCCGCATCGACCTGCACATTAAAGACCTGGCGAACGCACTGGATACCTCCCACGGCGTGGGCGCGCAGCTGCCGCTAACGGCTGCGGTGATGGAGATGATGCAGGCGCTGCGCGCGGACGGCATGGGCACCGCGGACCACAGCGCGCTGGCGTGCTACTACGAGAAGCTGGCGAAGGTGGAAGTCTCCCGCGCGTAAGGATGCATACCCAAGGGTGACAGCGGGGCGCAAACCCTCTATACTGCGCGCCGAAGCTGACCAGACAGTCGCCGCTTCGTCGTCGTCCCTTTCGGGGGAGACGGGCGGAGGGGAGGAAAGTCCGGGCTCCATAGGGCAGGGTGCCAGGTAACGCCTGGGGGGGAAACCCACGACCAGTGCAACAGAGAGCAAACCGCCGATGGCCCGCGCAAGCGGGATCAGGTAAGGGTGAAAGGGTGCGGTAAGAGCGCACCGCGCGGCTGGTAACAGTCCGTGGCACGGTAAACTCCACCCGGAGCAAGGCCAAATAGGGGTTCACATGGTACGGCCCGTACTGAACCCGGGTAGGCTGCTTGAGCCAGTGAGCGATTGCTGGCCTAGATGAATGACTGTCCACGACAGAACCCGGCTTATCGGTCAGCTTCAACTTCTTCCAGAACCCCGCTCCGGCGGGGTTTTTGCTTCAGGGAGTGCAGGTCGGGTAAGCGCCGCGCCACCTGACAACCCCACAAACGACATCAATTCTCATTTTTGCGACGCTAAGCACATTTCACTGCTTTCCTTTCGTCGATGCGCTCACCCTGCCTGTATACGATCGCAATCACAAAATTTCGCGCTGAAAAGGTGCTGATTTTTAGTGTTGTCAATTTGTTGGCGATGTTGATTCATTGGGGTGAAATGTTTTCTTATTTGATAAATAAATATTGAATATCAAAACATTTACCTGATGAATGTGTGACCTGTTCCACTGTTTATGCTGCGCTGCACTTATTATTATTCCCTTATTTGATAAATTACAAAAATGTTTTAGGCAACATTTGGTTGTTTATTCACCTTTAATTGATTGAAAGTTAGTCTTTATTGATATTCTGTTGAGGAAGGAAATATTTAAGGTTATCGCCATAAAATAAATTTATTACTGCTATTTTTATTGACGTATATCAGCGAAAAGTCATTAAGAGTGCAAGCTAACGTATTGATATTATTTGTTTTTTATTGGTTTTTGTAGGGTGTGTAATTAGTGCGAAAAGACGAATTGTGAGTAACAGCACATACCCTTCACGACAATATTGAGTAGAATCCACGGCGTCATAGGGAAATAAGCGCAGAATATTATGAACACTATTATTCTACCGAAAACACAGCACCTCGTGGTATTTCAGGAAGTCATTAAAAGTGGCTCCATAGGTTCTGCTGCAAGACAACTTGGCCTGACGCAGCCCGCCGTCAGCAAAATCATCAACGATATTGAATCCTACTTCGGCGTAGAGGGATGGTCCGCAAAAATACCGGCGTGAAGCTGACCGCCGCAGGTCAGGTGCTGCTGTCGTACTCTGAGTCGATCACCCGCGAAATGAAAAACATGGTGAGCGAGATCAACAGCCTCAGCTTTAGCACCGTCATGGACGTCTCGTTTGGCTATCCGTCGCTGATTGGTTTCACCTTCCTGTCGGAGATGATCAAAAAGTTCAAGGAAGTGTTCCCGAAGGCGCGCGTTTCGATGTACGAAGCCCAGCTCTCTTCGTTCCTGCCCGCCATCCGCGACGGACGTCTGGATTTTGCCATCGGCACGCTCAGCGATGAGATGCTGCTGCAGGACCTTCACGTCGAGCCGCTGTTTGAATCCGAGTTTGTGCTGGTGGCCAGCAAATCACGAACGTGCACCGGATCGACAACCCTGGCATCGCTCACGCATGAACATTGGGTGATGCCGCAAACCGATATGGGCTACTACAAAGAACTTCTGACCACCCTGCAAGACAACCACATCAGCATTGAAAATATCGTCCAGACCGATTCGGTCGTTACCATTTATAACCTTGTCCTCAATGCCGACTACCTGACGGTTATTCCTCGCGACATGATTGCGCCGTTCGGTTCCGATCAGTTTATCGTGCTGCCGGTTGAGGACGAGCTGCCCGTGGCGCGCTACGCCGCCGTGTGGTCAAAAAATTACCGCATAAAAAAATCGGCTTCCGTATTAGTCGAGCTGGCTAAACAATATTCATCCCAGAACGACGCGCGACGACGATGTTGAATTGATCCGTTAATCCATCAGAACGTTTTTAAAACACCCAGAGCGGCATTATTGAGGCTCTGAAATCCAGGCTTTGCCCGAAAACAATGAATTATTATAACGAGGATATTATGCACATTACCTACGACCTCCCGGTAACCATCGACGATATTCAGGACGCCAGAAAACGCCTGGCAGGAAAAATATATAAAACCGGCATGCCGCGCTCGAATTACCTCAGCGAACGCTGCAAGGGGGAAATCTTCCTCAAGTTTGAGAATATGCAACGTACCGGCTCGTTTAAGATCCGCGGCGCGTTTAATAAATTAAGCTCGCTGACCGATGCGGAAAAACGCAAGGGCGTAGTCGCCTGCTCGGCGGGTAACCACGCCCAGGGCGTTTCGCTCTCCTGCGCGATGCTCGGCATTGACGGAAAAGTGGTGATGCCGATGGGCGCGCCAAAATCTAAAGTCGCCGCCACGCGTGACTACTCGGCGGAAGTGGTGTTGCACGGCGAGAACTTCAACGACACTATCGCCAAAGTGAGCGAAATCGTCGAGACGGAAGGGCGCATTTTCATCCCGCCTTACGACGATGCCAAAGTCATAGCCGGGCAGGGCACCATCGGCCTCGAAATTCTCGAAGACCTCTACGACGTTGATAACGTGATTGTGCCCATCGGCGGCGGCGGATTAATCGCCGGGATCGCCACGGCGATTAAATCCATTAACCCGACGATTAATATCATCGGCGTGCAGTCTGAAAATGTGCACGGCATGGCGGCATCGTATTATGCCGGCGAAATAATGAACCATCGCGTCACCGGCACGCTCGCGGACGGATGCGATGTTTCTCGCCCGGGTAATTTAACCTTCCAGATCGTTCGTGAACTGGTTGATGACATTGTGCTGGTCAGCGAAGACGAAATTCGCGACAGCATGATTGCCTTAATTCAGCGAAATAAAGTGATCACCGAAGGCGCAGGCGCGCTGGCCTGCGCGGCGCTATTAAGCGGCAAGCTTGACCACTACATTCAGGGGCGAAAAACCGTCAGCATTATTTCCGGCGGCAATATCGATCTTTCCCGTGTTTCCCAAATTACCGGCTTCGTTGACGCGTAAGGATGACCTATGAGCAACACTGAAAGCATTACCGTTGGCCAGACAAAAACGTCCACCTGGCGTAAGTCTGATACCACCTGGACGCTCGGCCTGTTTGGCACCGCCATTGGCGCAGGCGTGCTGTTCTTCCCGATCCGCGCAGGGTTTGGCGGCCTGATCCCCATCCTGCTGATGCTGTTACTCGCCTACCCGATTGCCTTCTACTGCCACCGCGCGCTGGCGCGCCTGTGCCTGTCCGGCAGCAACGTCTCCGGGAACATTACGGAAACGGTGGAAGAACATTTCGGCAAGACCGGCGGGGTGGTGATCACCTTCCTCTACTTCTTTGCGATTTGCCCCCTGCTGTGGATTTACGGCGTCACCATTACCAACACCTTTATGACCTTCTGGGAAAACCAGCTCCAGCTGCCCGCGCTGAACCGTGGCTTCGTGGCGCTGTTCCTGCTGCTGCTGATGGCCTTCGTTATCTGGTTCGGTAAAGACCTGATGGTGAAGGTGATGAGCTTCCTGGTGTTCCCGTTTATCGCCAGCCTGGTGCTGATCTCCCTGTCGCTCATCCCTTACTGGAACTCCGCGGTCATTGACCAGGTGAACCTGAGCGATATCGCCTTCACCGGCCACGACGGCATTCTGGTGACGGTCTGGCTGGGGATTTCCATCATGGTCTTCTCCTTTAACTTCTCGCCGATTGTCTCCTCATTCGTGGTTTCGAAGCGCGAAGAGTATGAGCCAGAGTTCGGGAAGGAATTCACCGAGCAGAAATGTTCCAAAATCATCAGCCGCGCCAGCATGCTGATGGTGGCGGTGGTGATGTTCTTCGCCTTTAGCTGCCTGTTCACGCTCTCCCCGCAGAACATGGCGGAGGCCAAGGCGCAGAACATTCCGGTGCTCTCCTACCTGGCCAACCACTTTGCGTCAATGTCGGGCAGCAAGTCGACGTTTGCCACGGTGCTGGAGTACGGGGCGTCCATCATCGCACTGGTGGCGATCTTCAAATCCTTCTTCGGCCACTACCTGGGCACGCTGGAAGGGCTGAACGGCCTGGTGCTGAAGTTCGGCTACAAGGGCGACAAGAAGAAAGTGTCGGTGGGCAAGCTGAACACTATCAGCATGATTTTCATCATGGGCTCCACCTGGGTGGTGGCCTACGCCAACCCGAACATTCTTGACCTTATTGAAGCGATGGGCGCGCCGATTATCGCCTCGCTGCTGTGCCTGCTGCCGATGTACGCCATCCGCAAAACGCCCGCGCTGGCGAAATACAAAGGCAGAACGGAGAACATCTTCGTCACCGTTGTCGGCCTGCTGACCATTCTGAATATCGTTTACAAACTGTTCTAAACCAAGGCTCAGGATGAGCGGAGCAACACCATGATTGAGTTTCCGGTAGTACTGGTTATTAACTGCGGATCGTCCTCCGTGAAGTTTTCGGTGCTGGACGCCACAAGCTGCGAGGCCCTGGTGACGGGGCTTGCAGACGGTATTAACACTGCAGAGGCCTTTATTTCCGTGAACGGGGGCGAGCCGGTAAAGCTGGCTCGCCAGGACTACGAAGGGGCGCTGGCCGCCATCGCCCTTGAGCTGGAAAAACGCGACCTGATGAGCAGCGTGGCCTATATAGGCCACCGCATTGCCCACGGCGGCGCGCTGTTCAGCGAGTCGACCCCGATCACCGATGAGGTTATTGAGCAGATCCGCCAGGTTTCACCGCTGGCACCTTTGCACAACTACGCCAACCTGAGCGGCGTGGAGGCGGCGGAGCGCCTGTTTCCGAACGTGCAGCAGGTGGCGGTTTTCGACACTAGCTTCCACCAGACGCTGGCGCCGGAGGCGTATCTGTACGGCCTGCCGTACCGCTACTTCGAAGAGCTGGGCGTGCGCCGCTACGGCTTCCACGGCACCTCTCACCGCTACGTGGCGGGCCGGGCGCACGCGCTGCTCGGGCTGTCGCCTGACGACAGCGGGCTGGTGATTGCCCACCTGGGCAACGGCGCGTCCATCTGCGCGGTGCGCAACGGTGAAAGCGTGGATACCTCGATGGGCATGACGCCGCTGGAAGGGCTGATGATGGGCACGCGCTGTGGCGACGTCGATTTTGGCGCGATGGCGTGGATCGCCCAGCAGACGGGGCAGTCGTTTGAGGATCTGGAGCGGGTGGTGAACAAGGAGTCCGGGCTGCTGGGGATCTCCGGCATCTCTTCGGATCTGCGCGCGCTGGAGAAGGCGTGGCACGCGGGGAACGCGCGCGCCCAGCTGGCGATCCAGACCTTTGTCCACCGCATCGCGCGGCATATTGCCGGGCACGCGGCGTCGCTGCACCGTCTCGACGCGGTGATATTCACCGGCGGCATTGGCGAAAACTCAGCGCTAATCCGCGCGCTGGTGGCCGAACGCCTTCAGGTCTTTGGCATCACCCTGGACGAGGCCCAAAACGCCCTGCCGGGCAGCGCGGCCGAGCGCGTGATTTCCAGCGCATCCTCCCGGGTCGCCTGCGCGGCAATCCCGACCAATGAAGAAAAAATGATCGCGCTCGACGCCCTCCGCCTTGGGAAGGTTGCGTCGGCTGCGGCTTACGCCTGATAAAGCGAGAATCTCATGAAAGTAACGATCGATACGGGCGTCGCGCCCTACAGCGACGCATGGGCCGGGTTTCGCGGTGAAGAATGGAAAAACGCCGTTAACGTGCGCGATTTTATTCAGCATAACTACACCCCTTATGAAGGCGATGAAGCTTTCCTCGCGCAGGCGACGCCTGCAACGACGGCGCTCTGGCAGAAGGTGATGGTCGGCATTCGCCGGGAGAATGCCACCCACGCGCCGGTGGATTTTGACACCAATATCGCGACGACGATCACCGCCCACGGGCCGGGCTACATCGACCAGGATCTGGAGACGATTGTCGGCCTGCAAACGGACAAACCGCTCAAGCGCGCGCTGCATCCGTACGGTGGGATCAACATGATCCGCAGCTCGTTCGAAGCCTACGGCCGCGAGATGGACCCGCAGTTCGAATACCTGTTCACCGACCTGCGCAAAACCCACAACCAGGGCGTGTTTGACGTTTACTCGCCGGAGATGATGCGCTGCCGTAAATCCGGCGTGCTGACGGGCCTGCCGGACGGCTACGGGCGCGGGCGCATCATCGGCGATTACCGCCGCGTGGCGCTGTACGGCATCAGCTACCTGGTGCGCGAGCGCGAGCTTCAGTTCGCCGATCTTCAGGGCAGGCTGGAGCGCGGTGAGGATCTGGAAGCGACGATCCGCCTGCGCGAAGAGCTGGCGGAGCACAGGCGCGCGCTGCTGCAGATCCAGCAGATGGCGGCGAGCTATGGCTTTGATATTTCCCGCCCGGCGATGAACGCCCAGGAAGCGGTGCAGTGGCTCTATTTTGCCTACCTCGCGGCGGTGAAATCCCAGAACGGCGGGGCGATGTCGCTCGGGCGCACGGCGACGTTCCTCGACATCTACGTCGAGCGCGACATGCAGGCCGGACGCCTGAGCGAGCAGCAGGCGCAGGAGCTGATCGACCACTTCATCATGAAGATCCGCATGGTGCGCTTCCTGCGCACGCCGGAGTTCGACACGCTCTTCTCGGGCGATCCGATCTGGGCGACGGAGGTGATCGGCGGCATGGGGCTGGACGGCCGCACATTGGTCACCAAAAACAGCTTCCGCTATCTGCACACGCTGCACACCATGGGCCCCGCGCCGGAGCCGAACCTGACGATCCTCTGGTCAGAACAGCTGCCGATCGCCTTTAAGAAATACGCCGCACAGATGTCGATCGATACCTCATCCCTGCAGTATGAGAACGACGATCTGATGCGCGCGGACTTCAACAGCGATGACTACGCGATTGCCTGCTGCGTAAGCCCGATGATCGTCGGCAAGCAGATGCAGTTCTTCGGCGCGCGCGCCAACCTCGCGAAAACGCTGCTGTATGCGATCAACGGCGGCGTGGACGAGAAGCTGAAAATCCAGGTCGGGCCGAAAACCGCGCCATTGCTGGACGACGTGCTGGAGTACGACGCCGTGATGGCAAGCCTGGACCACTTCATGGACTGGCTGGCGGTGCAGTACATTAGCGCCCTGAACCTCATTCACTACATGCACGACAGGTACAGCTACGAAGCCTCGCTGATGGCGCTGCACGACCGCGACGTCTATCGCACCATGGCCTGCGGCATCGCCGGGCTGTCGGTGGCGGCGGATTCTCTGTCCGCCATTAAATACGCCACCGTGAAGCCGGTGCGCGACCATAACGGGCTGGCGGTGGATTTCGTGATTGAAGGGGACTATCCGCAGTACGGCAACAACGACGATCGCGTGGACAGCATTGCCTGCGACCTGGTTGAGCGCTTTATGAAAAAAATTCGGGCGCTGCCGACCTACCGCAACGCGGTGCCGACCCAGTCGATCCTGACGATCACCTCGAACGTGGTGTACGGCCAGAAGACCGGAAACACGCCGGACGGACGCCGCGGCGGCACGCCGTTTGCGCCGGGCGCAAACCCGATGCACGGGCGCGACAGAAAAGGGGCGGTGGCGTCGCTAACCTCCGTTGCCAAGCTGCCGTTTACCTACGCGAAGGACGGTATCTCCTACACCTTCTCGATCGTGCCGCAGGCGCTGGGCAAGGATGAGCCGGTGCGTAAAACCAACCTCGTGGGGCTGCTCGATGGATATTTCCACCACGAAGCCACGATAGAGGGCGGCCAGCACCTGAACGTTAACGTCATGAACCGGGAGATGCTGCTGGATGCCATCGAGCACCCTGAGAACTACCCGAACCTGACGATTCGCGTATCGGGCTATGCGGTGCGGTTTAACGCGCTCACCCGCGAGCAGCAGCAGGACGTAATTTCAAGAACGTTTACGCACGCGATGTGACGCCAGCCAGACCCTAAGCCCCCTCCCGCGAGGGGGCTTTTTTGTGCCCGAAGAACATACAAAATTGTTTATATAATTAATCACACATATTCATCCGCTCTTGCAAAACAATGTGCCTGCTTTTCACTACAACAAAATGTAAGGACAGTAAGATGATGAAAATGACCCGTATTGCGCTGGTGGCTGCGTCCCTGACGGTGTGCAGCTTTGCGGCCCAGGCTGCCAACGTAGATTCTGCCCCGGCTCCGGCGCAGGATCCGCTGGTGCAGCACCTGAAGCTGAGTAAAGATCAGGTGAAGAAGATTGAAAATCTCCACCAGACGCTGGAACAGAACGTCAGCAAAATCCCGATGACCGGCGTTAAGGACGGCGCGCTGATTGAGATGTTCCATGCCGGAAAATGGAATGAAAGCACGGTAAAAAGCCAGCTTTCTGCCTTCAGCAAAATTGAACAGCAGGCGCGCTACTACCGCGTGAAATACTACTTCGACGTCAGCCAGGTATTGACGCCGGACCAGCGCAAGCAGGTGAAGGCCGATATGGCGAAGGCGCTGTCTGAGTGATGTCCCACCCGCGCCTGGCGCGGGTTTTATTCCTTGATCGCCGTCACTTTTAGAAAAATTATGATTTTATCCCCTCAGTAGAAGTAAAATTTCCTCCTGGCAATCTAAATCCGCACAAATATTGTGACTTTTTTCTCCCGCGCTCTCGCTATGATCGTTTCACACCAATAACAACCGCCTGCATCCGTCTGGCTCGCTATCGCTGGCAGCCTGAACCTATAAAAATTAAATACTTACCCTACAAAATAAGCGAGTGTCTTATGGATACGGCAACAAACGGCAGTGTGGTTGTGAATGATTCCCCCGCGGCACGGCGGGCGGGAATGAGTGAAAGTGAATGGCGAGAGGCCATTAAATTCGACAGCACCGATACCGGCTGGATCATTATGAGTATCGGAATGGCCATCGGCGCGGGGATCGTTTTTCTCCCGGTACAGGTTGGCCTGATGGGGTTATGGGTCTTTTTACTCTCGTCGATAATCGGCTACCCGGCGATGTATCTTTTCCAGCGTCTGTTTATTAATACGCTGGCGGAATCACCGGAATGCAAAGATTACCCGAGCGTGATCAGCGGCTATCTGGGTAAAAACTGGGGCATTTTGTTGGGCGCGCTCTATTTCGTGATGCTGGTGATCTGGATGTTCGTCTATTCAACGGCGATCACCAACGACAGCGCCTCCTATTTGCATACCTTCGGCGTGACGGATGGATTGCTCTCCGAAAACCCGTTTTACGGCTTATTCCTGATCTGCATTCTGGTGGCGATTTCGTCGCGCGGCGAGAAGCTGTTGTTCAAAGTCTCCAGCCTGATGGTGTTGACCAAATTATTCGTTGTTGCGGCACTGGGGCTGTCAATGATTGGCCTCTGGCATTTAGCCAACGTCGGCATGCTGCCGCCGATGGGGCTGCTGATCAAGAACGCCATTATTACGCTGCCGTTTACCTTAACCTCCATTCTGTTTATTCAGACGCTAAGCCCGATGGTGATCTCCTACCGTTCGCGGGAGAAATCCGTCGAGGTGGCGCGGCATAAAGCCCTGCGCGCGATGAATATTGCCTTTGGCATTCTGTTTGTAACGGTCTTTTTCTACGCCGTCTCCTTTACCCTGGCGATGGGGCACGATGAGGCGGTCAAAGCCTACGAGCAGAATATCTCCGCGCTGGCGATTGCGGCGCAGTTTATCAGCGGCGACGGCGCGGGCTGGGTCAAAATCGTCAGCGTTATTCTCAATATTTTCGCCGTCATGACCGCCTTCTTCGGCGTGTCTATCTCGGCTTTCGCGAGGCGACGCAGGGCATTGTGATGAATATCCTGCGCCGCAAAATGCCTGCAGAGAAAATTAATGAAACCACCGTCCAGCGCGGCATCATGCTGTTTGCCATTCTGCTGGCCTGGAGCGCAATTGTTCTCAATGCGCCCGTATTAAGTTTCACCTCAATATGCAGCCCGATATTTGGGATGGTGGGCTGCTTAATTCCGGCATGGCTGGTCTATAAAGTCCCGGCGCTGCATAAATATAAGGGCGCGTCGCTGGTGATTATTATCATCACCGGGCTGCTGCTTTGTGTTTCTCCTTTCCTCGCGTTTTCCTGAGGAGTAAATAAGGTCGTAACGATGTCTGAGCAAATGAATCCTTTTTGGCAGTCGTTTATTCGTGCGGTGCGGGAAGAAGTTAAGCCCGCGCTGGGGTGTACGGAACCGGTATCGCTGGCGCTGGCCTGCGCGATGGCCGCAGAGCAGCTGACGGGAGAGGTCACGAAGATCGAGGCGTGGGTTTCGCCAAACCTGATGAAAAATGGCCTTGGCGTGACGGTGCCCGGCACCGGAATGGTCGGGCTACCGATTGCGGCGGCGCTGGGGGCGGTTGGCGGTAACGCGCAAGCCGGGCTGGAGGTATTAAAAGATGCCTCCGCCGACGCGCTGGCCCGCGCCAGGGCGCTGCTTGAGGCCGGGCAGGTGCAGGTGAAGCTGCAGGAGCCGTGCGATGAGATCCTCTACTCCCGCGCCTGCGTGCACGCCGGTGATGCGTCCGCAATGGTAACCATCGCCGGTGGCCATACGCGCGTGGTGGAGGTGGTGTTCGAGGGCGAAACGCGCTTTACGCTTGATGAGCAGCGAAATGCGGTGAACGACGATCCGCTGGCGGCGCTCGCGAACGCCACGCTGTCTCAGATCGTGGAGTTTATTGAGCAGGTTCCGCTTGAGGCGATACGCTTTATCCTGGAGGCGGGGCGGTTAAATGACGCGCTTTCCCGCGAGGGGCTCAGCGGAAGCTGGGGCCTGCACGTGGGTGCGACGCTGAATAAACAGCGCTCGCGCGGATGGGTGGCGCAGGATTTGGGTTCGGACATTGTGATCCGCACCAGCGCGGCCTCGGATGCGAGAATGGGCGGCGCAACGCTTCCGGCAATGAGCAATTCGGGATCGGGAAATCAGGGGATCGCCGCCACCATGCCGGTGGTGGTGGTGGCGGAGCACGTCCAGGCCGATGATGAACGCCTCGCGCGGGCGCTGATGCTCTCGCATCTGTCGGCGATCTATATCCACTACCAGCTTCCGCGCCTGTCGGCGCTGTGTGCGGCCACGACGGCGTCGATGGGGGCAGCGGCGGGCATGGCGTGGCTGCTGGACGGGCGCTACCGGACGATCGCCATGGCGATCGGCAGCATGATCGGCGACGTCAGCGGAATGATCTGCGACGGCGCGTCCAACAGCTGCGCGATGAAAGTCTCGACCAGCGTCGGCAGCGCCTGGAAAGCGGTGATGATGGCGCTGGACGATACGGCTGTCACGGGTAACGAAGGCATTGTGGCGCATGACGTAGAGCAATCTATCGCCAACCTGTGCGCGCTGGCGTGTCGTTCAATGCAGGCGACGGATACGCAGATTATCGAGATTATGGCGAGTAAGGTGTAGTTCGTTCCCCTCACCCCAACCCCTCTCCCCAAAGGGGCGAGGGGCTCGATCGTTCCCTCTCCCCTTTGGGGAGAGGGTTAGGGTGAGGGGTAAGGTTTAATCACACCGGCAAATCAATCAGCAGCGCGCGCAGCGGCGTGTCGGCAACCAGCGTGATATTCGCTTCATCACGAATAAACGCGCCGTCGCCGCAGGTGAGCGCTTCTTTCTCTTCCGCGTGCGTGACCGCATGCACCGTACCGTGTATCGATTGCAGATAAGCGCGCGGGCCGTGAAGCTGGAAGCTCGCCTGTTCGCCTTGCTTCAGCTCAATATGGTGTAGCCATACCTGCTGGCGCAGCTGCAGGCTGCCTTTGCTGCCGTCCGGTGACGCAATCAGCTGCTGCTTATCACCCGTGAGATCTATCTTTTGCACCAGCGGGTTTTCCCGCTCCGGGCAGGCATCCAGCCACAGCTGCATGCGGGTCAGCGTTTTATCTTTGCTGAGATTATGCTCGCTGTAGCTCATGCCGGGCTGCGTTGAAATCAGTAACGCTTCGCCCGCCTTGGCCTGGACATGATTGCCCTCGCTGTCGCGGTATTCTGCCTCGCCTTCCAGGATCAGGTTCAAAATATCGACTTTCGGATACGCGCGCGGCTGGAAGGAGGCGCCCGGCGCGAGCACTTCCTGGTTTAACACGCGCAGAGAGGCGTACCCGAGGAGTTTAGGGTCAAAGTAGTGTCCAAAAGAAAAGGTGTAGCGGGCCTGCAGCCAACCGAAATCGGCTTGTCCGCACTCTTTTGCCGTTCTTGTCGTAATCATAAACTTGACCTCTCTTTACACTAAAACAATGGTAAAGGTATGGACGCTTCATTGTTAGCCAGATATTCTGCCCGGTATGTTCAAATTTCCTGAATGAGAACGAGATGGCTAAAGAGAGAGCATTGACGCTTGAGGCGCTCCGCGTGATGGACGCCATTGACAGGCGTGGCAGCTTTGCGGCAGCGGCAGATGAACTGGGGCGCGTACCGTCTGCCCTGAGCTACACCATGCAAAAGCTGGAAGAGGAACTGGACGTAGTGCTCTTTGACCGTTCGGGTCATCGAACAAAATTCACCAATGTTGGCCGCATGCTGCTGGAGCGCGGGCGCGTGCTGCTGGAAGCGGCGGACAAGCTGACGACCGATGCCGAAGCGCTGGCGCGCGGTTGGGAAACGCATCTGACGCTGGTCACGGAAGCACTGGTGCCGACCGAGGCGCTGTTCCCGCTGGTGGATCGCCTTGCGGCTAAGGCGAACACCCAGCTGTCGATCATCACCGAAGTGCTGGCAGGCGCGTGGGAGCGCCTGGAAACGGGCAGGGCGGATATCGTTATTGCGCCGGATATGCACTTTCGCTCGTCGTCAGAAATCAACTCGCGCAAGCTCTACAGCATCATGAACGTCTACGTTGCCGCGCCGGATCACCCGATTCACCAGGAGCCGGAGCCGCTCTCTGAAGTGACCCGCGTGAAGTATCGCGGCGTGGCGGTGGCCGATACTGCGCGCGAGCGTCCGGTGTTAACGGTGCAGCTGCTGGACAAGCAGCCGCGCCTCACGGTGACCTCGCTGGAAGATAAGCGCCAGGCGCTGCTGGCGGGACTGGGCGTGGCGACGATGCCGTACCCGTTCGTCGAAAAGGATATTGCCGAAGGGCGGCTGCGCGTCGTGAGCCCGGAATACACCAGCGAAGTCGATATTATTATGGCGTGGCGGCGCGACAGCATGGGCGAGGCAAAATCGTGGTGTCTGCGCGAAATTCCGAAGCTCTTTGCGCACTACAATAAATAAGCATGTGGGCCCGGTAGGCGTAAGCGCCACCGGGCTATTTTTATGCGTTGAGCTTAGGGTCCGGACCAAAGCGGTTTTCGCCCGGCGTTCCGCTCTGACAGTTGAAGATCAGGATCACCAGCCAGCCAATAATCGGGATCAGCACCAGCAGCAGCCACCACGCGGAGCGATCGGTGTCGTGCAGGCGGCGAAACAGCACGGCCCATGACGGCAGCAGCACGAGCAGGCCATAGATCGTCGTCAGTACCCCTTCACCGCTCGCGCGCTCCCAGCCGAGGATCCTGTCGACAATACCCAGCACCATGATGAGGACGAAGTTCACCAGAACGAACATCCAATATTCTTTGCGGCGGGCGCGGCCACCGAATCCAACGTAGTTGCGCAGTACTTTTAAATACCAGTCCATTTTTCCTTGCCTCAATAGTCAGTCAATCACTTGTTTTTTAAGCGATCAAAGTAAGGATAGATGGAGATGGTGAATTAAAAAAGGGCATCTACCCGTCATACTTCACGTTGCCTGTGCGTTGGCTGTCCTCGCTCACCCCAGTCACGTACTTATGTACGCTCCTGGGGATTTGCTGCGGAGCCGCCTTCATGCAACACGAATTATTTAGGGTATATATACAGAATATTTATCCAAAACGGACGTCGCGCCCGTGCGGCTCATCCAGATCCTGCCACGGGCCGATGGAGATAATGCCCGTTGGGTTAATGGTCTTGTGGCTGCGGTAATAGTGGGTGCGGATGTGGTCAAAATCGACCGTTTCGGCAATGCCGGGCATCTGATAGATGTCGCGCAGGAAGCCGTACAGGTTCAGATAGTCGCTGATGCGGTGCTTGTCGCACTTAAAGTGGGTGACGTACACCGGATCGAACCGCACGAGCGTGGTCCACAGGCGAATATCGGCTTCCGTCAGGCGATCGCCCGTCAGGTAGCGATGCTGGCCGAGGATCTGCTCCAGGCGTTCCAGTGATTCAAACACCTTCCCCACCGCTTCGTCGTAGGCTTCCTGGCTGGTGGCAAACCCGGCCTTATAGACGCCGTTGTTCACGTTGTCGTAGATCCAGCCGTTCAGCTCGTCAATTTCATCGCGCAGTTCAACCGGGTAGTAATCCCCGGCCCGGGCACCGTGGGCGTCAAACGCGGTGTTGAACATGCGTATGATTTCAGCCGATTCGTTGCTGACGATAGTCTGGTTTTTCTTGTCCCAGAGTACCGGGACGGTCACGCGTCCGGTGTAGTGCGGATCGGCGCGAAGATAGAGCTGGTAGAGGAAATCGTGGTGATAGAGCTCGTCGCCCGTTGCGGCCGGGAAATTATCGTCAAAGGTCCAGCCGTTTTCCAGCATCAGCGGGTTGACCACCGAAACGGGGATTAACGACTCCAGCCCCTTCAGCTTGCGGACGATCAGCGTGCGGTGCGCCCACGGGCAGGCGAGGGAAACATACAGATGATAGCGGTCTTTCTCGGCCGCGAAGCCGCTTTCGCCGCTCGGACCGGCCGCGCCGTCGGCGGTTAGCCAGTTGCGGAAGGCCGAAACGGAGCGCTTAAAGCGACCACCGGTGGATTTGGTGTCATACCAGACATCCTGCCAGACGCCGTCTACGAGTTGTCCCATTTTTTTCTCCTCCGTCAGATAGCAAAAGCGAGGAGAGATCTCCTCGCTTTATGTTCAGTCAGTATAGCGTGCTTACCACTTCTTATTCAGAACGCGGTCGATGCTGAATGCGCCAGGACCGGTGATAGCCAGCAGCAGGAAGCCGCCCGCGATGGTCAGGTTTTTCATGAACATCAGGGAGTTCACGCCTTCCGCAAAGTTGCTGTGGAAGATGAACGCCGTCAGCAGGGTGAAGCCTGCGGTGAACAGCGCGGTGGTGCGGGTCAGGAAGCCGAACAGAATGGCCAGTCCGCCGCCAAACTCAAGAAGGATGGTCAACGGCAGCAGGAACCCCGGCACGCCCATCGCTTCCATGTACTGCTGGGTACCCGCATAGCCGGTGATTTTGCCCCAGCCCGCGGTGATAAACAGAATTGGCATCAGAATACGCGCTATCAGAACACCAACATCTTCTAATTTTTTCATTTTACTCTCCAGGAAACCGCTTTTACGGCTAATTATTTTTTATGTGCAAATTCGGTGATATACCGCGTATTTGCTGTCGATGGAGAGGAGTGTAAACGGGGCGGTTGGCAATTGTTAGCAAGGAAAACTGTCAATCTTTTTCAAAGAAATTGAGTAAAGAGGCGTGCGGGCTGGCGCCCTCATCCAATCCCTCTCCCACAGGGAGAGGGTGCAAAAACAAAAAACGGTAACCAGGGTTACCGTTTTGCTTTTATCACCGTAGCTGCTGCTTGCGCAGCGTTGTCTTGACCAGACGCCAGGCGCTCCAGGCGCCAAAGCCGCGGCGGGCCCAGCGGACCAGCAGATTGGGATGACGTATGGTCCAAATCGCCATCACGCTGCTGCCCACCAGCGCCCACGAGCGCAGGCTCAGGATCGTATTCCAGCCGCGATCGTAACGCTCCGTTAGCGCCAGCCAGTCACGGCGGCTGGCGGACAGATCCAGCCGCTGCTGCTGGATCTGGCTTAGCAGGTATGCTTTTCGCTTTTGACGTTCGGCTGTGCTGCTCACGGCTTGTCATCCTCCAGCAGCGCGCGGTCGTTGGCAAGCTCCTGGCGCGTATGGCGCAGGAACGTGGACTGGCGCGCTTTACGCATCGTCCACAGACCGCCAATCAGCGCGGCGACCAGCAGGACAACGGTGGTGGCAATCATCGCATTCAGCCGATACTGCGGGTCAATGGCCCAGATGATCAGCACCATCAGGCTCATCAGCCCAAATGCGGCGAAGAGCATGGTCAGCCCGAGCATTAGCAGCATCTGGAAAAGGTTCGCTTTCTCCTCTTCCAGCTCTACCACCGCCAGACGAACTCGCGTTTCGGCAATGCCGACCAGCGTGGTCAAAATACGCTGGCCGATGCCGAGGACGTTTTTAGCAGGCCCTTGTGCGTGACGAGGATCTTCCATAATTAACGACGCGTCAGCAGAACGCCCAGCACGACGCCAATCGCGGCGCCAATGCCTACGCCGGTCCACGGGTTATCACGCACGTATTCGTCTGCACGCGCCGCGGCCTCGCGGGTCTGTTTTGCCAGCGCATCGCCGGTTTCACCCAGACGATAGCGGCTCTCTTTCAGCGCGCTTTCCGCTTTGCTGCGCAGCTTGCTCAGCTCTTCTTTCGATTTATCGGTCGAGGAGTTCAGCACCTCTTCCAGCGTATCGGCCAGGGATTTCAGTTCAGCGCGCAGATTTTCTGAAGTCGTATCTTTTGACATGATTCTCTCCTGTTGAGATTTCCGTTAACTCAATAATCGCGAGCTTCCAGCGCTTTCAGGTCATCCTGCGCCTCTTTCAGCTTTCTTTCGCGCTTGGTAATTTTATCCGCATCACCTTTCTCTTTCGCTTCCTGCAGGTCTTGACGGCGCTCGGCTATCTCGTCCTTCTGTTCAGCGATTTTTTTCTGGTGGTCGGCACGCAGCTGGCTGTCCGTGCAGTTGGCTTTTACTTCGCTCAGCGCTTTTTTCAGCCCGTCGATCCGGTGCTGGTTGTGATGCTTTTCGGCATAACTGATTTCACGCTGTATATCCTGTTCCTTCTCCTGACAAAGAGAGTTCGCGAAGGATGCTGTGCTTAACGAAAAAAGGGCCAGAGCCAGAGTGATGCGGTATTTCATTATTGAAACCTTCCATTGTGTGACGGCAAACCTGGAGGTATTGCCGTTTTCCAAAGTCATGCGGAGAACATTTGAGGGGTGCTCCGCGTACTTAAGCATAGTAAGTAAACGGCATATTCACCAAAGTCAGTGAAAAGATTCGGAATCCTGGTAATTAACCAAACCGATGCGATGTGTCGCGTAAGCGTGACAGCCACGCCGCTGGCTGGCTGTCATCATCCTGCTGCGCAATGATGTACCCCTGCGGCAGCGTGCGGTCCAGCACCGCTTTTGCGGCGGCGCTTTGCGCGCTGGAGTCAAATTTTATCAGCAAAACGTCGTCCTGCGGCGTGATGCTTTTAAAGCGGATACCGTTTGCATCCAGGTGATGCCAGATGGAAAAACCGTCCGGCACGCTGGCGCCCTGGTTCACGGGACGAATCGCCAGCGTAGATTCTTGATGCTGCAGCGCAGTCCAGAGCAGAACCAGCGTGCTGAACATAATCAGCGCAGCAAGAGCCCAGGAAAAACGACGAAGCGCGCGCGGTGAGATAGCCATGGTTAGCCCTTGGCCCCGTATTTTTTCTTCCACAGCACCACCAGCGAGCCGACCAGGCCAAAGACCAGCAGCACCACCGGAAGCAGCATCAGGCATGACATCAGCTGATCTTCGTATTTCATAAACACCGGCGTTTTGCCCAGCGCGTAGCCCAGCGTGGTGAGGATCAGCACCCACAGCAGGCCGCTCATCCAGTTGAAGAACTGGAAGCGCGCGCTGCTCAGGCCGGAAAGGCCAGCAATGGTTGGCAGCAGCGTTCGCACGAAGGCAATAAAGCGGCCCATCAGCAGCGCGGAGAGCCCGTGCTTGTGGAATAAGTGGTGCGCGCGCTGGTGGTAATGTGCGGGAAGATGCGAGAGCCAGTTTTGTACAATGCGCGTGTTACCGAGCCATCGTCCCTGGATATAGCTCACCCAACAGCCCAGGCTGGCGGCAATCGTCAGCAGCAGAATAGTTTGCGGAAAGGCCATCGCCCCTTTCGCGCACAGGACGCCCACCAGCACCAGCAGGCTGTCGCCCGGTAAGAACGCGGCAGGCAGCAGTCCGTTCTCAAGGAACAGAATCATAAATAAAACGAAATAGAGCATGCCAATCATGGACGGGTTGGCCAGCGTTTCGAAATCCTGAGCCCATAAGGCATTCAGTAGTTGGGTCAAAAGTTCCATTCAGTGTTCCTGGAAATCGGTTAACGTCACGCCTGTTATCCGGGAAAAACAGTACGGCGACATTCTAGTGATTTCATTATGGTCGCTCGCGGACACATGGGTGGTGGCCAGAACTGTTCCCTGTTAATTGGCTGGTAAGCAAGCACTAACTTACTAGAAAGCAAATTGAATCCAATTGTAACAAAGCCCAACGATTCTCGTCACAGAAATTGCATGAGCAAACTGATTTTGGCGTAAGCCCCGGAAGTGAGCGAGGGATTTTACAAAGGCTGACACAATATATGTTTTGCTTACCCACCGGCGCAGGAGTGCGCAGCGATGGGCTTTGTCAGCGAAGCGGGGCGCTATTTTGCCTGACTGGTGGCCGTATCGAGGTGAACGACAGGATTATCGGCAAAAAGATAGCGGTCAGCGTTAAATTCGAAGTCGTCGCTGGTTTCGTTAAACAGCATCTGTTTGGTATTTTCCAGGTGCTGCCACATTGCCAGCTTTGCCGCGTGCGGGTCTTTGCGAATCAACGCTTTAAGAATTTGATCGTGATCGTCACACCAGTTATCCACGGTGCGTGAATCGATATGATCGTGCAGTTTTTTCCAGTACGGGTTGTGAACGCGCTGAGTCCACATTTTTTCCACGATTGCCGCAAGCGCCGTATTTTGGGTTGCCAGCGCAACCTGAACGTGGAACTGCAAATCCCACTCTGAATCGCGGAAACATTTTTCCTTACGCGCTTTCTCCTGGATTTCCATCAGCTTCATGATGTCCTGCTTGGTCACCTGGGTGGCGGCAAACTCGGCAATGTTGCTTTCAATTAGCTGGCGAGCCTGGAGCAGCTCAAACGGACCGTAGCTGGCAAATTCCAGGCTTTCGTCCGGGACGGGCGAGTGTTTGGCCTGGTTGGAGATCACGTGGATGCCGGAACCTTTGCGCACTTCGACATAGCCTTCTACTTCCAGCATGATGATCGCTTCACGCACTACGGTGCGGCTGACGCTTTTTTCATCCGCGATAAAGCGCTCGGCGGGGAGTTTGTCACCAACAAGATAGACGCCTTGCTCAATGCGATCTTTCAGCTCAGCGGCAAGTTGCTGATATAAACGGCGGGGTTCGGTGATTTCCATATGCGCTCCAGGCAGGGTACGGCGGAGTATTTGTTATACCACTTTTGCAGGCCAGTCTCCAGATTTCGCCATCAAAAAAGCCGCCCGGAGGCGGCTTCTACATACCCGGCGGTAAAAAGGTTGCTAACTCTGCGTCGCCGGCCCCCGGAGGGACTCTCTTTCCAGCTCCTCGGCGGATTTGCTCTTCAGCACCGTCCAGATCACCACGGCTCCCATCAGGTCGAAAATGGCCAGCACGGCGAACAGCGGGCTAAAGCCGATGGTATCTGCCAGGGCGCCCACCACCAGCGCGAACAGGGTGCTTGCGGTCCAGGCGGCCATGCCGGTCAGGCCGTTGGCGGTGGCCACTTCGTTACGGCCAAAGACGTCGGATGAGAGCGTAATCAGCGCGCCCGACAGGGACTGGTGCGCAAAGCCACCGACGCACAGCAGGGCGATAGCGATATAAGGGCTGGTGAACAGGCCGATCATCCCCGGGCCAATCATCAGCAGCGCGCCCATCGTCACCACCATTTTACGGGAGACGATCAGGTTCACGCCAAACCAGCGCTGGAACAGCGGAGGCAGGTAGCCGCCAACGATACAGCCGAGGTCCGCAAACAGCATCGGCATCCAGGCGAACATCGCAATCTCTTTCAGGTTAAAGCCGTACACCTTAAACATGAACAGCGGGATCCACGCGTTGAACGTCCCCCAGGCGGGCTCGGCCAGGAAACGCGGCAGGGCGATACCCCAGAACTGACGGGTGCCGAGGATCTGCAGGACGGACATTTTTTTGCCGTTGTTGGTCTGGTGCTGTGCTTCCTGGCCGCCGATGATGTACTCGCGTTCTTCTTCAGACAGCTTTTTCTGATCGCGCGGGTGTTTGTAGAAAATCAGCCAGGCCATGGCCCAGGCGAAGCTCAGCACGCCGGAGATGATGAACGCCAGCTGCCAGCTGTGCATCACGATTGCCCACACCACCAGCGGCGGAGCAATCATTGCGCCAATCGACGAGCCGACGTTGAAGTAGCCGACGGCAATGGAGCGCTCTTTCGCCGGGAACCATTCGGAACTGGCTTTCAGCCCCGCCGGGATCATCGCTGCCTCGGCCGCACCGACCGCGCCGCGCGCCAGCGCCAGGCCGCCCCAGCTGCCTGCCAGCGCGGTTGCGCCACAGAAAACAGCCCAGGTGACGGCGAAGAAGGCATAACCGATTTTGGTGCCCAACACGTCAAGCACATAGCCGGCAACCGGCTGCATGATGGTATAAGCCGCGGAGTAGGCCGCAATGATGTACGAATACTGCTGGGTCGAAATGTGCAGTTCTTCCATTAGCGTTGGCGCAGCCGCCGCAATGGTATTACGCGTCAGGTAACCCAGCACGGTGCCGAGCGTCACCAGTGCAATCATATACCAACGTAACCCTTTAATTTTACGCATGTAAAACCTCATCGTTATGTGATTTCCGCACCGGGTGCGGCAACCGCTCAACCGTCTACGGGAACGATTGTTAACGGGAGGGGCATCACCAGAAAACGTTCCGGTCCGGCCCGAACCCTGCCAAAAGTCATCGTGCTTAAATGGGTATCCATACCGTTAATTCCGGTGTATCTGACACCGGGAATGCATTCCGTCGGCTTATTGATGCGACGGCGAAAAAGATAACTTGTCATACAACTTTAAAAGGTGAGTGACATCACAATTGCTGGAATCTTTGTAGGGGCATTCTGACTGGCGAGAGAAGCCAGTAACGGCGCGGTTTTCAGGCGGGTTTACCTCTTTGATGGTAAATTATTTGTCAGCGTTTATTGATCTGACTCACGAAAAAAACTACGGGCTCTGGAAATTGGTGTGATAACTTTGCAGCATCTGAACATCAAGCTTTCTGACGCTCCCGCTACAGAGGAAGACGATAATGACCCCGTTTATGACCGAAGATTTTCTGCTAGATACCGAATTTGCCCGCCGTCTGTACCACGACTACGCAAAAGATCAGCCGATTTTCGACTACCACTGCCATCTGCCGCCGCAGCAGGTTGCCGAAAATTACCGTTTTAAGAACCTGTATGATATCTGGCTGAAGGGCGATCACTATAAGTGGCGCGCTATGCGCACCAACGGCGTGGCGGAACGCCTGTGTACCGGCGACGCCACTGACCGCGAGAAGTTTGACGCCTGGGCGGCCACCGTGCCGCACACCATCGGCAACCCGCTGTACCACTGGACGCACCTCGAGCTGCGCCGTCCGTTCGGCATCACCGGCAAGCTTCTTTCTCCGGCCACCGCAGATGAAATCTGGGACCAGTGCAACGCGCTGCTGGCGCAGGATCGCTTCACCGCGCGCGGCATCATGCAGCAGATGAACGTGAAGATGGTCGGCACCACGGACGATCCCATCGACTCGCTGGAGCACCATGCGGTCGTGGCGCAGGATGCCTCTTTCGACATCAAGGTGCTGCCGAGCTGGCGTCCTGACAAAGCCTTTAACATTGAGCAGGCGACCTTCAGCGACTATATGGCGAAGCTTGCCGAAGTCTCTGATACCGACATCCGTCGCTTCGCTGACCTGCAGTCCGCGCTAACGAAGCGCCTGGACCACTTCGCCGCGCACGGCTGTAAAGTTTCCGACCACGCGCTGGACGTGGTGATGTTTGCGGAATCAAACGAGGCGGAGCTGGACAGCATTCTGGCGCGCCGTCTCTCGGGGGAAACGCTGAGCGAGCGCGAGGTGGCGCAGTTTAAAACGGCGGTGCTGGTCTTCCTCGGCGCGGAATACGCCCGTCGCGGCTGGGTGCAGCAGTACCACATCGGCGCGCTGCGCAATAACAACCAGCGTCAGTTCAAGCTGCTGGGCGCGGACGTGGGCTTCGACTCCATCAACGACCGCCCGATGGCGGAAGAGCTGTCTAAGCTGCTGAGCAAGCAGAACGAACAAAACCTGCTGCCAAAAACCATCCTTTACTGCCTGAATCCGCGCGATAACGAAGTGCTGGGCACCATGATCGGCAACTTCCAGGGCGAAGGCATGCCGGGCAAGATGCAGTTCGGTTCCGGCTGGTGGTTTAACGATCAGAAGGACGGCATGGAGCGTCAGATGACGCAGCTGGCGCAGCTTGGCCTGCTGAGCCGCTTTGTCGGCATGCTGACCGACAGCCGCAGCTTCCTGTCTTATACGCGTCATGAATATTTCCGCCGCATTCTGTGCCAGATGATTGGCCGCTGGGTGCAGGCGGGTGAAGCTCCGGCGGATATCCAGCTGCTGGGCGACATGGTGAAAAACATCTGCTTTAACAATGCGCGTGACTACTTCGCCATTGAACTGAACTAAGGCCGTCTGAGGTTGATATGCACTACATTAAGATCCATTCGCTGGATAACGTGGCCGTTGCGCTGGCCGATTTAACCGAAGGCGCGGTGGTGACCGTTGAGAACCATACGGTCACCCTGCGCGAGGCGATTTCGCGCGGGCATAAATTTGCCGTGTGCCCCATCGCCAAAGGGGAAAACGTCGTGAAGTACGGTTTGCCCATTGGTCACGCGCTCCAGGATATTGCGCCGGGTGAACACATTCACTCGCACAATACCCGCACCAACCTCAGCGACCTGGACGAGTACAGCTATCAACCTGACGTTCAGGCTGAAGCGGGGCAGGCGGCGGATCGCGACGTGCAGATCTACCGCCGCGCCGGTGGCGAGGTGGGGATCCGCAACGAGCTGTGGATCTTGCCGACCGTAGGCTGCGTGAACGGGATTGCGCGTCAGATCCAGACGCGCTTCCTGAAAGAGACTCGGGATGCCGAAGGCACCGACGGCGTTCATCTTTTCAGCCACACCTACGGCTGCTCGCAGCTCGGCGATGACCATATTAATACGCGAACCATGCTGCAAAACATGGTTCGCCACCCGAACGCGGGCGCGGTGCTGGTGATTGGCCTGGGCTGTGAAAACAACCAGGTGGATGCTTTCCGCGAAACGCTGGGCGAGTTCGACCCCGAGCGCGTGCGCTTTATGGTGTGTCAGCATCAGGATGACGAAGTGGAGGCGGGGCTGGAGCAGCTACACCAGCTGTATGAGGTGATGCGCCACGACCAGCGTGAAGCGGGCAAGCTGAGCGAGCTGAAGTTTGGCCTGGAGTGCGGCGGTTCGGACGGGCTGTCCGGCATTACGGCCAACCCGATGCTGGGCCGCTTCTCGGACTACATGATTGCCAACGGCGGCACCACGGTGCTGACCGAAGTGCCGGAAATGTTTGGCGCAGAGCGAATTCTGATGAGCCACTGCCGCGACGAAGAGACGTTTGAAAAGACCGTTACGATGGTCAACGACTTCAAGCAGTACTTTATCGCCCACAACCAGCCGATTTATGAAAATCCATCGCCGGGCAACAAGGCGGGCGGGATCACCACGCTTGAAGAGAAATCGCTTGGCTGCACCCAGAAAGCCGGCGCAAGCCAGGTGGTGGACGTGCTGCGCTACGGCGAGCGGCTGAAAACGCACGGCCTCAACCTGCTGAGCGCGCCGGGTAACGATGCGGTCGCCACCAGCGCGCTGGCGGGCGCGGGCTGCCACATGGTGCTGTTCAGCACCGGGCGCGGCACGCCGTACGGCGGCTTTGTGCCGACGGTGAAAATCGCCACCAACAGCGAGCTGGCGGCGAAGAAAAAGCACTGGATTGATTTCGATGCGGGGCAGCTGATCCACGGCAAAGCGATGCCGGAACTGCTGGCGGAGTTTGTGGATGCCATCGTCGAATTTGCCAACGGCAGGCAGACGTGCAACGAGAAGAACGATTTCCGCGAGCTGGCGATCTTTAAGAGCGGTGTGACGCTTTAATCGGTGCGGCCTGATGCTCTCACCCCGGCCCTCTCCCACGGGGAGAGGGGGCAAACACTAAAAACGGCAACCTCAGGGTTGCCGTTTTGCTGTTAACCTCGCAGCGCGTTTTTCGCTAATCGCGCGTCTTCCGCCTGACAGGCAGCTGCGGTAAACAGCACGTCGGTAGAGGAGTTTAGCGCCGTTTCGCAGGAGTCCTGCAATACGCCGATGATAAAGCCGACGGCCACCACCTGCATGGCGATCTCGTTCGGGATACCGAACATATTGCACGCCAGCGGGATCAGCAGCAGCGAACCACCCGCCACGCCGGATGCGCCACAGGCACACAGCGACGCCACCACGCTCAGCAGCAGCGCGGTTGGCAGATCGACCGGAATGCCCAGCGTATGCACCGCCGCCAGGGTCAGCACGGTAATGGTAATGGCCGCGCCCGCCATGTTCACGGTTGCACCCAGCGGAATGGAGACGGAATAGGTATCGCGATCCAGGTTCAGCTTCTCCGCCAGCGCCATGTTAACTGGAATATTTGCCGCAGAGCTGCGGGTGAAGAACGCATACACGCCGCTCTCGCGCAGGCAGGTCAGCACCAGCGGATACGGGTTGCGGCGGATCTGCCAGAACACCAGCAGCGGGTTGATCACCAGCGCAACCAACAGCATACAGCCGACCAGAACAACCAGCAGCTGCGCGTAACCCCACAGCGCGTCAAAACCGGTGGTGGCCAGCGTAGAGGAGACCAGCCCGAAGATCCCGATGGGCGCAAAGCGAATCACCAGTTTCACCATAAAGGTGACGGCGTTCGACAAATCGTTGACCAGGTGTTTTGTTGTGTCGTTACCGTGACGCAGCGCGAAGCCCAGACCAATCGCCCAGACCAGGATACCGATGTAGTTACCGTTCATCAGCGCCGTGATGGGGTTAGAGACCATGCTCATCAGCAGGCCGCGAAGCACTTCGACAATGCCGGATGGCGGCGTGATATCACCGGCCGCGCTGGTCAGGTGCAGCGTGGACGGAAACAGGAAGCTGAACACCACGGCCGTTAGGGCTGCAGAGAAGGTTCCCAGAAGATACAGGAACAGAATAGGGCGAATGTTGGTTTTTTGTCCGTGCTGGTGGTTGGCAATCGATGCCATGACCAGCATCAAAACCAGAACCGGTGCGACGGCTTTCAGGGCGCCGACGAAAAGGGTGCCGAGGAGTCCCGTGGCCTCTGCTGCAGGTTTTGACACCATTGCCAGCAGAATGCCCAGCACCAGCCCTGCCAGAATTTGTTTAACCAGACTCCCTTGCGCCAGGCGCGCAAAAAGCCCCGTTGATTGTGTGCTCATACAATATTCCTGAGTGAAATTATGTTCCATTCCGGATGTGCTCTAAGTCACATTTATGTCCGGATGTAAGAAAATGTTTGCCTGGTCGAGTATAGGGAATGTGCGAAAGGAGGGAAGCGTAAAATGCTGGATTTTACGTGCTGCGTCATATTTTTTAACTATTAGTTAACGAGAGTGCCGGGCGGCGCTTTTTTTCACCCTCTCCCTTTGGGAGAGGGCCGGGGTGAGGGTATTACTCCACCTGCTTTTTATCGTGCTGGCGGTTAACCCAGGTATTGATAATCAGCGTCACGATCAGAATGCCAAACACCACGCCGAGCGAAATCGCGATCGGGATATGGTAGAAGTCGACGATCAGCATCTTGATACCGATAAACACCAGAATTACCGACAGGCCGTACTTCAGCATGGAGAAGCGCTCCGCCGCGCCCGCCAGCAGGAAATACATTGCGCGCAGGCCGAGGATCGCGAACAGGTTTGAGGTCAACACGATGAACGGGTCGGTGGTCACCGCGAAGATCGCCGGGATGCTGTCTACCGCGAAAATCACGTCGCTCAGCTCAACCAGAATCAGCACCAGCAGTAGCGGAGTAGCAAACAGCAGACCGTTCTGGCGCACGAAGAAGTGCTCGCTCTCGATCTTGTCGGTCATGCGCAGATGACCGCGGATCCACTTCACCAGCGGCTTCTCGCCAATACCCGTCTCATCTTCTTTTGCCAGCGCCATTTTGACACCGGTAAACAGCAGGAACGCGCCGAAGACGTACAGCAGCCATTCAAACTGGGTAATCAGCCAGCTGCCCGCGAAGATCATAATCGTACGCAGGATAATCGCGCCCAGCACGCCGTACACCAGCACGCGGCGCTGAAGCGACGCAGGCACGGCAAAGTAGCTGAACAGCATCAGCCAGACGAAGACGTTATCGACCGCAAGGGCTTTTTCGATTAAGTAGCCGGTGAGGAAGGCGAGCGCCTGAGGATCGGCAACGGCGCGGCCTTCGGTCGAGGCCAGATACCACCAGAAGGCGGCGCAGAACAGCAGTGAGAGCGTAACCCACACCAGGGACCAGGCGGCGGCCTGCTTCATGGTCATTCCATGCTCACCGCGACGCCCCTGGAGGAAGAGATCGATCGCCAGCATGATGAGTACCACGACAGCGAACCCGCCCCACAGCAGCGGAGTACCGACAGTATTCATACTTTTTCCTTACGCATAAAAAACAAAAACGGCTATGGTCAGAAGACGATAGCCGCTAGCGTTTTATGCATAGACCTCGCCTTCCGGCAAGGTCTCACTTACAACCGTTAAGGTTGCCCGGCGACCGGATGCGCGATTAACGCATCGTAATGACGATCCACCGGCAAGGAAGTTACTCCCCTTTGCAGGTAACAAAATATGTCAGACCATCGGTTTCGTCAATGGTCTGCACGCATTCATTACACTGTTTTACGCGATCGCTTCCGCGTTCAAGCCGTCTGCCGGGAACACCACGCCGGTCTGGCGGCGGATCTCCGTTTGCAGCTTCGCCGTGGTGCGGCTGATCGCAAGCCCAGGGTGATTCACTTCGTTCTCTTCCACCAGACGCGCAAAGACCTCTGCCTCATACAGCATAGTGTTGATATGCTGAGGCTGCGTCAGCTCCTGCGCTTTACCGCCGCGCGGCACGATGCTGACCTTCTGGCACTCGGAGATCTTCTCGATCACCAGCGAGCCGTCTTCACCCTGAATTTCGCTCGGCAGCACCGAGTCGCTCACCTTGGAGTGTTGCAGCGTGACGCTGAAATCACCGTAATCCAGCACCACAATACCGTGTGCGTCCACGCCGCTTTCCAGCAGGCTGGCGGTGGCCGTCACGCCGTGCGGCTCGCCCCACAGCGCCACCGCCGAGGCCAGGCAGTAAAACCCGATGTCCATAATCGAGCCGTTAGAGAAGGCCGGATTGAAGGTGTTCGGGTTCTCGCCGTCAAGGTAGCGCTGGTAGCGCGACGAATACTGGCAGTAGTTGATAAAGGCCTTACGCACCTTGCCAATCTTCGGCAGGGACTGCTGCAACAGCAGGAAGTTCGGCAGGCTCGCGGTTTTGAACGCTTCGAACAGCACCACCTGGTTTTCGCGCGCCAGGGCAATGGCGGCTTCCACTTCCTGAATGTTCGAGGCCAGCGGCTTCTCGCAAATCACGTGCTTTTTGTGGCTGAGGAACAGCGTCGTCTGCGGGAAGTGCAGGGAGTTCGGGCTGGCGATATACACCGCGTCAATGGCGTCGCTTTTCGCCATCTCGTCGAGAGAGGTGAACAGATGTTCGACCAGATAGTCGTTAGCGAAACTCTGCGCCTGCTCGAGGCTGCGGGAATAGACTGCGGTAAGCTTATATTTGCCGGTTTCGTGGGCGGCGTCGACGAACTGGCGCGTGATCCAGTTCGTACCAATAACTGCGAAACGTATCATAAACGTTTACGTACTCCGTAGCGGGGAACCTTTAGCCACTGTAGCACGGGATTATTGCAAAACCAGTGCGCTACTGCGCATTACCATTTAACGATAAATGCGTAAGCCACAGGCGGGTATCAAACTCCAGCTGGTGGTACTGCGGCTCCATGTGGCAGCACAGGGAGTAGAACGCCTTATCGTGCTCTTTCTCTTTCAGGTGCGCCAGCTCGTGGACGACGATCATCCGCAGAAAGGCTTCCGGCGCGTTGCGAAAAACGGTCGCCACGCGGATCTCGGCCTTGGCCTTCAGCTTGCCGCCCTGCACGCGGGAGATGGCGGTGTGCAGCCCAAGCGCGTTTTTCAGCACGTGGATCTTGTTGTCGTACATTACCTTGTTGATTGGCGGCGCGCTCTTGAGATAACGGTTTTTCAGATCCTGCGTATACTGCCAGAGCGCCTTGTCCGTCGCGAAATCGTGCGTGCCGGGATAGCGTTTTTCCAGCACCGCGCCCAGCTTCTGCTCGGCAATCAGGCTGCGAACCTGAGTCAGTAAGTTCTCCGGGTAGCCCTGAAGATAAGTCAGCTGGTTCATCAAAACCCCAAAATAGTGTGAAAACAGGTATACTCACGCACCCTTTTCAGGGATACGCCAAATTTTACCATTCAGGAGGGCCGATGAGCCACTTAGACAACGGTTTCCGTTCACTCAACCTTAAACGTTTCCCGGAAACGGACGACGTTAACCCGCTTCAGGCGTGGGAAGCGGCGGATGACTATCTGCTGCAGCAGTTGGATGACACTGAAATCCGCGGCCCGGTTCTGATCCTGAATGACGCCTTTGGCGCGCTGGCCTGTGCCCTGGCGGAACACTCGCCTTACAGCATCGGTGATTCCTACCTGAGCGAGCTGGCGACGCGTGAAAACCTGCGCCATAACGATATCGATGAAGGCAGCGTGAAGTTCCTCGACAGCACGGCAGATTACCCGCAGGCGCCGGGCGTGGTGCTGATCAAAGTGCCAAAAACCATGGCGCTGCTGGAGCAGCAGCTGCGCGCGCTGCGTAAGGTCGTGACGCCAGAAACCCGCATCATCGCGGGCGCCAAGGCGCGCGATATTCACACCTCGACGCTGGAGCTGTTCGAGAAGGTCCTCGGTCCAACCACCACTACGCTTGCCTGGAAAAAAGCGCGCCTGATCAACTGTACCTTCAGCGCGCCGGAGCTGGCCGATGCGCCAGACACCCTCAGCTGGAAGCTGGAAGGCACCGACTGGACCATCCACAACCACGCGAACGTCTTCTCCCGCACCGGGCTGGATATCGGGGCGCGTTTCTTCATTGAACATCTGCCGGAGAACCTGGAAGGCGAAATCGTCGATCTGGGCTGCGGCAACGGCGTGATTGGCCTGACGCTGCTGGCGAAGAACCCGGACGCCAGCGTGGTGTTTAGCGACGAGTCGCCGATGGCGGTGGCATCAAGCCGTCTGAACGTAGAAACCAACATGCCGGAGGCGCTGGACCGCTGCGAGTTCATGATCAATAACGCGCTGTCCGGCGTCGAGCCGTTCCGCTTTAACGCCGTGTTCTGCAACCCGCCGTTCCACCAGAAGCACGCCCTGACGGATAACGTCGCCTGGGAGATGTTCCACCACGCGCGCCGCTGCCTGAAAATTAACGGCGAGCTGTACATCGTGGCCAACCGCCACCTGGACTATTTCCACAAGCTGAAGAAGATTTTCGGCAACTGCGTCACCATTGCGACGAACAATAAGTTCGTGGTGCTGAAGGCGGTTAAGCTGGGGCGTCGTCGGTAACGTTAAAAACGGCGCGGTCTGATGCCCTCACCCCAACCCTCTCCCACAGGGAGAGGGAGCAAACACTAAAAACGGCAACTGGGTTGCCGTTTTGCTTTTACCGTAGCCACCGGGCACTGCTCTAGATCTCCAGAGCTAATTTCGTCCCCTGCGCAATCGCCCGCCGCGCGTCCAGCTCCGTCGCCACGTCGCACCCCCCAATCAAATGCACCGTAACGCCCGCTTCGCGCAGCGGATCGGCCAGATCCCGCTTTGGCTCCTGCCCGGCACATAAGATCACGTTGTCCACCGCCAGCAGCTGCGGCTCGCCGCCGATCGTCACGTGCAGCCCGTCGTCGTCGATCTTGCTATAGTTCACCGCCGGGATCATTTTTACCCCGCGCGCGAGCAGGGTGGCGCGGTGGATCCAGCCGGTGGTTTTGCCCAGCCCTTCGCCCGGCTTGCTGGCCTTGCGCTGAAGCATCACGATCCGGCGCGGGCTTTTTGGCAGCTGCGGCCCTTCCGGGCGCAGGCCGCCGGACTGGCTGAGGCTGGTATCAATGCCCCATTCCACGCAAAATTCGGCAATGTTCTGGCTGGTGGCTTCGCCCGGCTGGCTTAAATACATGGCGGTATCAAAGCCGATCCCGCCGCAGCCGATAATCGCCACCTGCTCGCCGACGGGCACTTTGTCGCGCAATACATCCAGATAGCTCAATACCTTCGGATGATCGATGCCCTCGATCGCGGGCGTGCGCGGGGCGATCCCGCTTGCCAGGATCGTCTCGTCGAAACCGATCAGATCCGGCGCGGACACAACCTGATTCAGCCGCAGCTCGACGCCCGTCAGGTCGATCATTCTTCTGTAGTAGCGCAGCGTCTCGTAAAACTCTTCTTTACCGGGGATCTGCTTGGCGATGTTGAACTGCCCGCCGATCTCGGCCGCGGCGTCAAACAGCGTCACGCTGTGCCCGCGCGCGGCGGCGTTAACCGCAAACGCCAGCCCCGCCGGGCCCGCGCCGACCACGGCCAGGCGTTTTTTCGTCGCTGCCGGCACGATTGGCATTTTGGTTTCATGACACGCGCGCGGGTTAACGAGGCAGGAGGTGACCTTGCCGACGAAGATCTGATCCAGACACGCCTGGTTACAGCCGATGCAGGTGTTGATCTCATCCGCGCGGCCGCTCTGCGCCTTTGACAGCAGCTCGGCGTCCGCCAGGAACGGGCGCGCCATCGACACCATATCGGCGTCGCCGCGCGAGATCACATCGTCTGCGACCTGCGGATCGTTGATCCGGTTGGTGGTGACCAGCGGAATGGCCACTTTTCCTTTTAGCCTGCGCGTCACCCAGCTAAACGCCGCGCGCGGAACAGGGGTCGCGATGGTCGGAATACGCGCCTCGTGCCAGCCGATGCCGGTGTTGATGATCGTCGCGCCAGCGGCCTCTATCGCCTGCGCCAATTGCACCGTTTCGTCGAACGTGCCGCCGCCTTCCACCAGGTCGAGCATCGAGAGGCGGAAAACGATAATAAAGTCCGCCCCCGCGCGTTCGCGCACGGCGCGCACCACGTCTACGGCAAAGCGCATGCGGCGGGCATAATCGCCGCCCCATTCGTCGTCGCGCTGGTTGGTGCGGGCGGCGAGAAATTCGTTAATTAGATAGCCTTCCGAGCCCATTACCTCGACGCCGTCATAGCCCGCCTCGCGCGCCAGGGCGGCGCAGCGGGCGAAGTCGTCAATCAGCGCCAGGATCTCGTCGTGGCTGAGCGCGTGCGGCGTAAAGCGGTTAATCGGCGCCTGGATGCTGGAAGGGGCAACGAGATGTGGCTGATAGCTGTAGCGGCCGGTATGCAGGATCTGCAGGGCGATTTTGCCACCTTCTTTATGCACCGCGTCGGTGACGATGCGGTGATGGGCAAGCTGTGATGCATCGTTCAGCACCGCGCCGCCTTCCATCGTCACGCCCGAAGACGCAGGTGCTACGCCGCCGGTGACAATCAGCGCTACGCCGTGCCGCGCGCGTTCGGCATAGAAGGCCGCCAGGCGCTCCGGCCCGTCCGGCCGCTCCTCCAGCCCGGTGTGCATCGAGCCCATCAGCACGCGGTTTTTGAGCGTGGTAAACCCCAGATCGAGGGGGGCGAATAACGACGGGTAGCGGCTCATAGTCTCTTCCAGTGTTAATTTATTGTTATGTGGTCGGATGAGTTACTACTGTAGCCAGCGGCAGAAGAAAGGTAAAAGCGGGATCGAATGATTGTGATAGATCTCAAAGAACTTCGCCCCTCACCCTAACCCTCTCCCCAAAGGGGAGAGGGGACTGGCCGGTGCGGCCTTAAAGAATTGGCGCGATCTGGTTTTTTCCCTCTTCCCAAAGGGGAGAAGGGAGCGTCCGGCGTGGACATGGGGCGCAATATTTTCCAGTCCAGCGCGCCGCTGGCGATGCTGAAGGCGGTGAAGAAGGTGGTGCATGAAAACTGGAAGGCGCGAGAGGCGTTCCAGTTCTGGCAGGAAGAAAAACAGGGAGAGGCAAAATGAACGTGACGCTGGTGGAAATCAACATCAAGCCCGAGCGGGTGGGCGAGTTTCTGGAGGTGTTTCGCGCCAACCACGAAGGGGCGATTCAGGAGCCGGGCAACCTGCGCTTTGACGTACTGCAGGACCCGCGCGTGAAAACCCGGTTCTTTATCTACGAAGCCTATAAGGACGATGAGGCGGTGCTGGCGCACAAGCAGACGCCGCACTATCTGGCGTGCGGGGATAAGCTGGAGGAACTGATGTCGGAGCCGCGCAAGAAGCGCAGCTTTGTGGGGTTACTGCCGGAGTGAGCGATGGCCCGGCGGCTGCCGGGCAATACGCTTATTTTTTCGCTTTCTGAATCGCCATGATCAGGGCTTCAGACGAGGTATTTCCGTTAAGGACCGTAACGCGTCGAATCTCCGGATCTTTTTCCTGAGGCATAACGACTATGGCAGGCAGGGCTGAGAGCGCGACTTTTCCCGCGAGATCGACGTTGGCCTGCTGCTCGGACGCTGTAAGCGTGTCAGACCTCGCCTTCACGAATTTGTAGATGAAGCGAATATCGGGGTTGGACGGGGCCACGCTTTCTACCATCGTTTTCGTTGTTTGATACTGAGGATCGGTTTCATCGGCGAATACAATGGCGGCGACCTTCGCATCCCGCGGGCCGTTTTCAACCTTACCGGCAGCAAGCAGCGCACCACGCTGGTGTAATACCGCCTGAACCTGGCCCTGCTGCTGAGCGACCTGCTGACGCTGTCGAAGGTTTTCGCCTGCGGCGACCAGAAATTCAGGATGCTCGGCCAACCAGGTTGCGATGGTTTCACCCAGCACCTCGGGATGATCCTGAAAATAACGCTCGGCGGCTTTTCCCGTTTGTTCGATTTGCGCCGGAGTGTGTTCTGCATTTGCCTGCCACGCTGCGCAGAGCGCAAGAAGTGCGAAGGGGAGAGCTGTGAGCTTCATGGTGTTACCTCAAAAAGTTGTGAACGTGCGGGCATGATCCGCCCGTAATCATTAATGCTTTGCCAGCCTATGAGGCAGCTTTTTGCCCCCAGGCAGCCCGGAATATCTCGTTTGGAAAAGGGGGCAACTATCCCGCCTTCTGGGATCTCTATACCGTTCATTTTCAGGTTGAATAGCGTGACGTAATAAGGCGTAGGGTTTTCCACGCTCACACCCGTTTTCGTCGGCGCCCAGAGCAGTGCCAGGCCTGCTTCTTCCGGATTCCCAGGCAGATATTTAGGGCGATAGAAGAGTTTGAAACGGGAGCGGATCGCCGTTTGTACGCTGTGGGTCGCGTTTTTGCCGGAAGGTATTGAGGCCACGCTTAAGGTGAACAGCGTTTCCCGATCCTGTGGCAGCGCGCCGCCGGTATACAGCAGGCGGACGCTGTTTTCACGTTCGGGGCGAAGGGTGAACAGCTGAGGAGAGGCGATAAACTCACGCTGCTCTTTTTCCGGCTCGTTTGCCCCCGCCCAAATGCCGCCGCGGCTGATTTTCGGATAGATCAGCCAGGACGTGTTTGAAGGATTGCGTACCGTAAAGGTGATGGATTTTTCCCCTTCGGGGAAAATAAAACGCGTCCCACTAATAACCACACCAGCCCGCGCGGTTGCCATGTCTGTCAGCAAGAGAGCGCTAATAAGAAAGGCTTTTACGATCTCATGCATAGTTCAGGATGAATGTTGAGGCGGCGTTAGCGGTACCCGTTGTGACCGTGCTGCGGGTAGCAATGTAGCGGGCGAAGAAGTGGAATGTGACGGTATCGTCGTTTCCGGATAAAGAGATCGAGGCGCTTGCATCGCCCAGTACGATCGGCGTCTTATTTATGTCAAAAATGCCAACGGCAACCCCTGTCGCACTTGTGGCTTCCGTCGTTATTGCCAGCAGAGACGGATTGGCATTATCTGGTGTGCCCTCAAACGTGATGCTCAATGTGTCTTTTGACGTTGCGCAGCTTTCGAGATTAATGGCGAAAGGATGATATGCACCGCCGTCACCCGCCTGGGTAAAGAAATGGTTTTGCTCAGTCCCCATTTTGACGATCAGCTTTTGTGAATCGAGCGAGATCGTACAGGTATGCTCATTGATCTTACCGTTGATATAAACCGTTCCGTCGTGGGCATGCGTTATTGCCGGAGCCAACGCATACAACGCGATGAGATAAGAAAGGCAGTGGAGTACAGTTTTCATTGCGGGCTCTTATTGGTACAGAAGGTCAAAATACATGACGGCCGTGGCATCACCGTGCGTGACGGCCTGTTTTGTAGATTTATAACGTAGGTTAAACGTGAGCTTATTGGTTCCCGGTACGAGTGGGTAAATCAGCGAGTCGGTATTGTTAATCGCGATCGTTTTCTGATCGACATCCAAAATCTCAATGCCCAGCCCCGTCGCCAGAGTTCCTTCCTGACCTTTGCCCGTATTGCTCAGCGCCAGCAGCGATGGATTATCCGAATCGCTTATTCCGTTAAACCAAACCTTGGTACCTTTAATTAACTGTGAACAATTTTTTAGTTCGATATAAAACGGAACGGACGGCGTTGTAGCACCAGCTGACCTGAATTCGCTGGTGGTGAATTCACCCAAATTGACGCTTTGCTCCTCGCTGGCAGTCTCAACTTCGCAGGATTCATTAATAATCGTGCCAGTGAACTGCAGGTTATAAACGACGCCGGTATCAGCAAAGGCGCAGCCTGTTAGCATCGTCAGGATGAGTATTTTCAGTAATGCATTCATTTAAGCAAAGTCCACGCGTAAGCAGGCCAGCGCAGTAAAAATGCCTTCCTGCGGCTGTTTGCCCGTCGTGCTGATCGGATACGCTTTTAACGTGACATCCGCCTTGCCTGATGTATCCGTCATAAAATCCGTGCTGCTGGAAATATCATTCGGTTTTAGAATGGTGCCTGCCGGATCGGTAATGATAATTCCCACATCGCTGTTGGTTGTTGAAATAGCATCTGGAATAGCGCTACTGGCCGTGGCCTGCATACGTAATGTCAGATGTGCAGGTGAAAGAACGTCGGCGTTACATTCGATAGGGACATTGAACGTTTTTTCCCGCACGTTGTAAGGCTTTTGACCCGCGGTGGTGAACGCTCCGCTGTTGAATTTTCCCAAATCGACCATGATGGTCTGCCCACCGTTTATCGTACAGTTTTGCGGTACCGTAACGGTGCCGCTATAGGTAATTTGGTAGACGATTGTACTGAGCGGGTCTTGATTGTTCGTTGTGACATAGACATCAAACATGGTCCGTAAAGGAATAGCAATAGTCCCAATAAATGGCTTAATTATCTTTAATCTAAAAATCAAATTTGAATCATAAATGTTAAACTGTCTCCCTCTTTCAACGGCAATGTTACGCCCCATATGGATGTAATCTCCCGGCGGGTAGAAAACCCCGATGTCCGAGTCGGTAATGCTCATGGCTCCCATAATATAATCGGGATCAAGTATGAGATATTTCCATTGTCCTTCGGTCAAAACGACAGGAAATACGGTTCTGTACGAACGGTAGGTACGGCTGTCAGTATTGGTAAGATCTTCATCAGGGCATATTGCCTCAATTCCAACATCCTGACTTTTGTTCAATTCTACAGCCTGCCCCAGCTGGTTCTGTTCTTTGGTCAGCGTGGTGGTTAAGTCATAGTTAACGATCGAGATGGCATCAGTGACATTGTGGCATACGCCCGCCAGGGCGCTGGAAGCTGCTAATAATGCAGCTAATAATACAGCAATACGTAAATTCACTTATTTGCACTCCGCTTTAAGACGCACCAGCGCTTGTTTTGTTTCGGGGATCTGGTAGCTCGCGTCACACTGATTTTGCTCGCCTTCACCCCATTGAACGTGGAGGTGGCCAGCAGGATCCAATCCGGATAAATAGGCTTCACCGTTTTCACCCACGATGGTATCGCCGCCGTCATCCTCACGCGCGAGGATGGCGCCAAACGGTACAGGTTTGCCGTTATGCGTTAACGTAAAGAGCACGCGTGCGCCCTGGCGGGCCTTGAAGGTTGCACGTACCAGCGCGCCCTGCGTTGGCACAACGTGGGCGACAGATTCATCAATGTCTATATCGTCACCCAGCGTGTTGGTATCGAGCGCCAGTCGGTTACGACGGTACGCTGTTGCATAAGGCACGACGGCGTAGCCCCGGGCATCGGTGTGAATGCCCTGACCTTCCTCGACTTTAATATTACCGGCACCCGGCGCGGCAATAAGGACGTTCGTTTCGCCCAGCGGCTGGCTTAACGTTACGCCATCACGGTGGACGACAATGCCGCCGTCAAGACCGTAGTTAACCTGCTGATAGTCACCGTTATTGCTGTAGTTGTACCCGGCATTAACGTTACCGTAGGCGCTGTCGTATTCGGTATTCAGCGAGCCATTGGCCCCGCTGCCCTGATTTTGATAACCCTGCTGAATGGAGTAGCTCAGGTTATTGTCTTCAAGCAGCGTACCGCTTAACCCGGCCGTATTTGACGTCTTGCCGTGGTTATCGGTGCTCATCCCCGCGGTGGCGTACATGCTGTTGAGGCGTTTAGTGACATCGCCGCCCGGATGCATCCATAAACTCAGCGGCAGGGAGAGCGTGAGGGAGTAGATATTATCGCTACCACTCATCCCCGGGGATTTGCTGTAGTTGTAGCTCAGGTTGTACGTCACGCCAGAGGCGGTTCCGCTATAGCCCAATTGCATCAACGAGCTTTTCTTGTCGGTATGCCAGTACGTCTGCTGACTCCCCGCCAGGAAAATAGAACCATATTCCGCAAACTGCTGGGAAATGTTGAACTGCAGCTTGCCGCGTTTGGTGTAGTAAAGGTTGTAATACTGAGTCCAGATGGGGGGGCCATCATCGTTATATTCAGTATCGTTATCAGTGTCGTAACCCTGCATCTGCTTATAGGTCGTTTCATCCAGGGTATAGAAACCTGATGTTGAATAACGATAGCCCAGCAGCTGGAAGTTAGTGCCCAGTGCGTTCAGCGATTTTGCATATAAAAAGCGTATCGACTGGCCGGAGTGGGTCGAGTCATCCGAAAGCTGACTCCTTGCATGGGTCAAATCCAGTGAAATTGCGCCAACGTTTCCCATATTCACCCCGCCACCCAGGGCGAAGGCGGAGTAGTTTGACGACAGTTGAGCGCCTGAATACGCCGTAAAACCCTTCGGAAGCCCCCAGATGAGGGTTCCCTGGGCGAAGTTCGGCTCGTTTTGCTGGCTGCTGTTACTGCGATACTTAGCGACAGTGGCGGCGTATTTTATCCGGCCTTCACGCTGTAACACCGGCACGGCAGAATAGGGGACGGAGTAGGCGTTAACGCTGCCATCCGCCTCTTTAACCTCGACCGTTAAGTCACCGCTCGATGACGTTGGGAACAGGTCGTTAATAGCAAATGCGCCGGGCGGAACATAGCTCTGATAGATCGTATAGTCGTTCTGCTTGATGGTGACCTGCGCGTTGGAGCGAGCGATACCGCGGATGGTTGGTGCGAAACCTTTCATGCTGTCAGGCAGCATATTGTCATCAGAATTAAGCTGAATCCCTTTGAACGAGAGGCTGTCAAAAACATCCGACGGGGTGTAGTTTTCGCCAACCGTCAGCTGGCTCTTCAGCGGAATAATGGCCCGCTGCGCGTAGGTTGAGATGTGCTGCCATTCACGATAGCTATCAGAACCAGAATGGGTGTAATTCCAGGTTGAGTAGTCACGCAGGCGCCAGGGCCCCACGTTCAACCCGCTGTTCAGGTTGAGGAAATAGTTCCTGGTACTCGCACTATTATTGGCCTGAGTGCGGCTGTTTGATCCGCTAAAGTTATAGTTTAAAAACAGCGCGTTGATGCCGCTATCCCATTGTTCAGGTGGGATATAGCCCTTCGCATTACTTCGAATGGCGGCCTGAGGAACGCTAATGTCCAGCCGCTGTTGCTCAAAGTTAAAACGCGCGGTAGCGGCAGGAATTGTGGCTGAAATATCAATGCAGCGATTGGGGTCGACCCCTTTTAACGCCGGTATACCTTCAATATTGACCCCTAAATCATCCAGTGATTTTAAGGTCAGGCAGGCGATAAGGCCGGTATCATCATTTTCCGGGGCCTCTTTTTGGCGTGCATTAAAGGTGATGTCTCGCGTTGACTGGAAGGTGTCGTTCAGCCATACATCGACGCGATAGCTACCGGGAGCTTGTCCAGCAACGTTGAAGCGTGACAAATCGGCAACCGCGGAGGGGTCGCTGGAGAGAAACGCAGGGTTAAAGTAATAGTCTGCACGTGCATCATAGGATGCAAACATGCTCGATACGGCTATCGCGAGCGGTGCTAACGATAGCCTCCCTTCAATGATACGTTCACTGTGATTACGGTGCATTGTCCCTTATGCCTGCGTTTCAATAAATGAATATGGATGTCCTTAAGCGGCAGGGCATGACTGAACCGGCGTTGTCGCGCCGAAATCATTCACCGTCTGGAAACTGACTTGCCCACCGGCACTACCCGGTACGTCAACCGTGAGGCTATTTTTGGGAGAAACCATATTGTTTTGTAGCAGCGTTGCGCCGACCTTAAACTTGACGAGAGACACGTAGTACGGCGAGGGGTTGGTGAGGGTAACTTTTCCATTTGCAACCTGGCAGCGAAGCGTTTTAGGCGCATCGATGGACGGTGTTGGCAATTTTTTTGGGCGAATGAATAACTTGATGACGCTCTGCGTCGCAATTTGCAACGTATTACCCTGCAATTTGTTCTTATCAACCGAAGGTATCGCTTTGCTGTTCAAATAAAATACGCTTTCACGGTCTTTAGGCAAATCTGGGCCGATATACATTATACGCAGTGTATTCTCTTTTTTGGGATGCATGGCAAACAGGGGGGGCGTCAGAATAAAATCGGAAGATTTTGTCTGATCGGCATTCGCTATCCATGACTGAATCAAAAACGCCGTTGTCGTTGAGGAGTTAATGATCGGCAGGGATATTTGCTTGTCGCCCTGTGGATAAATAATTCGCGTGGCGCCCAGCGCAATGCCGCCTGCATACGCATTTGTAATCATTGATGACACAAATAAGAGTGTGCTGGTTATTCTGATAATTTTATTCATGATTAGGTCTCTTACCTGAAACATTAATGACGTTACTAACGTTTATTGCAGTGAAAATAGCCCTACTTAAAGGGCTATAAACATCTGGATTAGGAATAAACCATCTGGAACGTTGCGGTGGAGGCAACATTGCCCGGAGTTGCTGCACCCGTAGAGATGTAGTCAACGCTCAGTGGAATGATGTTCTCACCATTAATCAGCTTAACGGCGGAGGAGGTCGTCCCCAGATTCAGCGCTTTTCCGTCTGGCCCAAACAGCTGCAGCGCAACGTTTAATGCAGCCCCTGCACCTGCGGTGTTTGCCATCGCGCCAGGCTGAGTTTCTTCCTGCTGCGCGTTAAAGATTACGGCGGCGTTCTGGCTTACGGTGGCATCGCAATCTTCCAGTTTAATCTGGAAATCTTCTTTCTGGTTTGCCAGCATGCCAGCAGTCGTCAGCTTCACGGTACGAACCTGGCTCAGAATAACGGTCTGGTCAACGGAATCCGCGGATACAGAACAGGCCGCATTCACAACCTGACCCAGGAAATCAACTGTACCGCCGTTAACCGTTGTCGTTTCGGCCTGAGCGTTTATTGCCATGCCGCCTGCCATCAGGGACGATATTACCATTGCTATAATGTGCTTTTTCATACAAATCCTTTTAGTAGAACACTATGTTGTCAAAAATAAATATTATTACGTGCGCCTTTATTTTAAAGAGAGGAACCGTTAATGAATGGAATTCATGACGCAATATTAAATAACGATTCAGCGGCGCTATTCTAGTGGTGAGGTGTGAGTGTGGCAATGAATTAGGCTAGCGTTAGACGTTATGTTTACTAAAATAAACATGTAGCTCTAATTTATAAAAATGGTGATTGTAATCAAGTGAATTGCGAAGGATTTTAAGGTAAATATCTCTTTAATTGGCCTGATATATACGCGACGTGAATGTTATGGTCTGTTTCCGCACATAACATTTTTTGTTAAGTAAATCAGGTATTCATCTGTTAGCGCTTCTTATCAAGAGAAAGAGCAGGATATATCGCTAATATTTAAAATTAAAGAAATGTATTCTTACGTTCTGCTTCTGAAATACCGACGCATTTCAAAGAATGCGGTGAGGGAAAATAGGTGAGAAAAGAACGATTATGACGAAAATAGGAACGTGAGGCCCCCTCTAAAATACGGGGGCGTCAGCTTGCTCTTTCCCGAATATCATGGCCGTGTGCGCGCGGTAATGAAATGCGCAAAACCCAGCGGGTGGCCGAATTTCTGAAGAGATTTGGCGGCCATCATGAAAGGGCTATTCAGGACCCGCGCAGTAAGCGCAGCGTTGTGGGGCGGCTGTCGGCTAACGGCCCGGCGGCATCCTGTGCCGCCAGACGCTTTCAGCTAAAGCGAGGATCTTCAGGATAAAGGCGCTGCGCCTCGCTGCGAAGCTGGCGCGCGTAGGTTCCGTTACCCAAAAACTGCTCTACGTTAATCAGGTTGTGATAGATATCCGGATCGGACCAGGTGGCGATCCAGCGTCTGCCGAGGCGGCAGAACCGTTGCAGATCGTCGGGATTGCCGCTGGCCTGATAGCGCACAATCCAGCTAAGCGCCCGATCCTTGAGCAAGCGCTCGCTGCCAATCCTCGTATCGTACAGTCGCAGCACCCGGCTGGCGTACTGCTGTGGCGATTGCTGAAAGTGGATCAGGACCTGGTTTTGCCAGAATGTGAAGCCCACAAGCCCTGTGCCGCAGAGGGCCAGTACGGTGAGGGCGCAGGGAAGAAGCCGTAAGGATGAACGTCTGAACATGTCAGGATGAGGGCGTTCATGCGCATCCAGCCTGTCGGCAAAGCTCAGCAAAATAATCACCACCAGCCAGTGCGCGGGCGACTGATAGAGCGGATATTCCAGCTGCATGTGGAGAAGAACAGGCAGCAGGCAGCCGAGCAGCGCCAGCTTATGCCGGGTGGGGCGGCGTAAAAAGAGCATGACGCCCGCTGCGAGCAGCAGCAGTATGCCCGCCAGCGCAACTATCCCGCCTTCAACCCACCAGAACAGCAGTTCGTTATGGGGATGCGTCAGCTCGTTCATTTCCAGATATAAAGGCTGCGCGCGATCGGCAATGAAATGCGCAAAAGACCATGGGAAGCCGCCGTAGCCCCAGCCTGAAAAGGGATGCAGGGCGATCATCTGCCAGGTTTGTTGCAAAATAAATACCCGGTCAAGGGTGCTGTCCGAATGGTCCTGCAGCGCGCGGGTAATGGTGCCGTTCATTAGGCCTAAGCCAACCGCGATGCCCAGCGCTGGCGCGCAGCGTACCGTCCATCTTCCCAAACCGGAAGCCGCCTCTTCGGTGCGGAAAAAAATGCCGGAAAACATTCCCCAGATGACCAGCCCCGCCAGCCAGCCCGTTCGCGACTCAAGCAGCGTCAGCGTCATAAACAGAAGGACGATCGCGGTAAAGATCGCTATCCGTCGCCTTTTTTCCCGCGCTTCGTGCATCAGCGTAAAACGACTATCTGCAGCAAGCCAGAGCAATACCGCAGCACCCGTGGCGATAAATGAGGCGGTAACGTTGCGCTGCTGAAAAACACCGATGCCGATGTGCGGGCTCAGCATCGCCGCCGTGCGCCCCGCTTCCGGAAGCAGGAACGGCGCCCAAAGCCCGGCCAGCGAATAGACCGTTTGCAGCGTGGCCGCCGCGGCGATGAGCCAAAGGACGTACTGGCGCTGTCTGGCGCTGAAATGGCAGTTCAGCAACAATATATAGAGCGTCATGCCCGCCCAAAGCCCCGCCAGGCGGGGAAGGGCGTCACGCTGCCAGTCCGGCGAAGGGCTCCAGAACAGCGGGAGCGTCAGCAGGATCGCAGCCGCAAGCATAAGGCGGGCGCTAAAGGAGAGCGCGATCGTCTGACGAGCCATGGCCCAGGCGCAGCCCGCGATCGTGGCGGTGATGCCGCACCAGACCAGCAGCGGTTCCGGCAGGTCTGCGCCGCTACCGCCGGTATTACTGAGGGCGACATGCGTAAGGCCGAGGAGGATTAAGGTCAGCATCCCCACCGCCCAGCGCGAGGCTTTTGTGGTCGATAGCCTGTGGGTCATCGCGGCGAACCTTTCCGGGGCTGCTCGCCCGGTTCAACACGGCGAGCAGGTTGCGCCACGCCCAGGTCGTTGAGCGCCTGCCATCTGATCTCACAGCGAGATGCGTCACACCAGGGCCGCGATTCCGTGGCAAACGGGGCGAGCATGGTTGCGTCCTCAATCGAATGGCCATTAACCGTCACGTTGACCAGCGTGACGTAATAAGGGGTTGGGTTGTTTATCTGTACCGCTGCGCCGCTGCGGGCCCACTGCAGCCGCGAAGGGGCTTTTTTGGCAGCGGCGTCCGATAAGCCCGCCGGGCGATAAAACAGCTTCATGCGATTACGCACCGCAAACTGAACGGTATTCGTGTTCCCGCTTTTCGAGGCGGCGGGTATACCGGCAATCACCAGCCAGAACAGGCTCTCCCTGTCCTGAGGCAAGCGTTCACTGATATTGACAATTCGCACCGCATTTTCCCGGCCCGCATTCAGGACAAAAAGCGGCGGGGTCGGCATAAAAGCGCTATCACTCTCCATCGGCTGAGCCTCTGAAGGCATGATTTTTGTCTGAATCAGATAGGGCAACGAGGAGGTGTTACGCACGTGGAGCGACAGCGTGTCTTCACTGCCGTGAAAAACAAACCGCGTTCCGCCTATGACAATGCCCGCCTGAGCCCACGCGCTATAAAGCACTAATAAACAGAACGTAACGATACGCATGATTAATGGATTACTCATACGTCATGCTAAACGTTACCGTTGCGTTTGCCGTCCCTGCCGTAACGCTATCTTTCGTTGCCATGTACTGCGCATAGTAGGTCAGCGAGCCATAGCTATAGGGAAGCGAGTAAGCTACCGTATTGGTATTAATCGGCAGCAGCGAGGAAGTACTGTCTTTAATCGCAATTGCGATGCCGGAGGCTGCGCCAGGATCGCTGTCAATTGCCACCAGATCGGGATTGGTGCTATCGCTGGTGCCATTAAAGCGCAGCGACAGGGTTTTCGTGACGCTGGTGCAATCTTCGAAGCTGATTTTAAACATTATCGGCTGCGAGGTTTCTCCCGGCTGGCTCAGCTGGCTTGAGGCGATATCCCCGAGTGAAATCGTCTGGTTGACCGAATCGGAGCTAACGGTGCAGCCGGGTTCTTCGATGCTGCCGTCGATGTTAATGGTGCCGTCGTGGGCCGCAGCCGACAGCGTCCAGCTTAGCAAAAGCAGGCTAAGAGTAACTTTGATCATTATTGATAGCTCATGTCGAAGTAAACAACGGCGGTCGCGCTGCCGCCAGTCACCGGCATTTTTGTTGCCTTGTAGTGCAGCAGGAAGGAGAGCGTGTTATCGCCATCTTTCAGGGTGAACTGTGGCGAAGGGCTGTTGAGTGGGATGGCGGTGTTATCGCTGTTCATCACTTCCACGCCCACGCCCGTGGCCAACGTTCCGCCGCCGCCGGTATCGGACAAGGCGAGCAGCTGCGGATTATCGGCATCCGCATTACCGCTAAACGTGACCTTCACGCCCGTAGCGTTTGTGCAGCCGGTGAGCTTTATGCTCACCGGAGTGTTGGGGCTGGTTGCGCCAACGCTGCTAAATACCGACGAGGAAATTTTGCCCAACTGAACCGTTTGGTTTTGACTGTCCGCGTCCACGTCGCAGGAAGAGGGCAGTACCGTACCGTTAATGGTCATATTCCAGGTACCAATCTGCGTGTCCGCTCGCGATGTGCCGCTTAACAGGCAGAGCGGCAGCAGTAATAAAACGACGCGTTTCATATCTCTTTCCTGCCTTAAGGTTGGGTCACGGTGATGGTTTCGATCGCGGAGTAATCACCGGCTTCCGGGTTCTTTCCGGTTAGCGCAACGGGGACGTAGGTGAAATCAATATGTGAGGCCCCCTGGTATTGCGAGGCGGTATATTCACCGTTATTGGCTGAAATCGTTTCGCCGCGGGGGTTCAGAACGCGTACGCCGATGTCCGGGTTCGACGTCACGATATCGGTGCCGGAGGTTTTACTGGAGGTGACGTGCAGGTCGATGCTGGCTTCATCGCTTCCGCCAAGGCAGCTGATGGTCATCGTTTGTTTCGTCCCCGTACCGACCTCACCGCCAGCGCCCGCTTTGCCAAAATCAACCGCATAGGTGTCGGGCAGCACCACCACCGAATTGGAGGCGAGCTTGCACGAGGCCGGAATGGTGACAGTGCCTGAAACGTTTACGTCCGTTATCTCCTGACCTCCGGAAAGAGCCTTGCCGGACATGTTTTGATCCGCTAAATAGATATACCCCACCCGCTTGGAATTGAGCGTGATGTTCCTCGCCACGCTGGAGTCGGTGATGTTGAGACGTACCCCGACATAATGCCACTGCCACAATGCACTGGGCATGGGACCCTTGGTCACCGCGGCTGAAGAGAAGGTGGTGCCATAACACCCACCATAGTCTCCGCTTGTGCTTGCGCCGTTTGACACATAGGCGTTTCCACTAATGCCCGGCGCAAGCTGCGATGACGTGCTTCCTGCAACGAGCGTGGTGTCCGTACCGCACAACCACATGGCCTGTGGGGGGGTGGTGCAAATGTAGTTAGTATCCGCATTGCCTGGCCAGAATGACGTGCTCATTGGACGCTCTTTGCTGGATGTGCCATTGCTGTTTGAGGAGAAGGTATAATTTTGTTCTACGAGAGCGAGCGGATCAGCCTTATCCATTTTGCAAGTAGCCGCCATGGCGTGGGTCGATTTACCCCACAAAAAACCTGTGCAAAGCAAAATCAAACTGAATTTTAACCATGTCTTCATTACTGACACCTTTCACCTATCTTATTTATCGGCTGCTTTGTTGCACTTTCCGGTAATTGGTAATTTACCTGGCAGCGTTGATTCGGGCCGTTGCCCCACTGCACGTTCAGCCGCCCAGCCAACGGCAAACCGGCAAGATACGTTTGCCCGTCATCGCCGACGATCGTGCTGTTTCCCGCGTCCTGGCTCACTACGGCACCGAAAGGCACCGGTTTCCCGTTATGCAATAACGTCATGAGCGCGCGAATGCCGACGTGCGCGTTAAATTCCGCCCGCACCATCGCCCCTTGCGTAGGCACCACGTTGGCCACCGTGTCGTCAATATCAACGTTTTGCCCCAGGGTATTGGTGTCCAGCGCCACGCGGTTCTGACGATAGGTGGTGGCATACGGGATGACCGCATAGCCGCGCCAGTCAGTTTTGATACCCGTCGCGTTTTCAAGCGCTACGCCTGCCGCACCTGGCGCTTTCACCAGAATGTTCGTGTCGCCCAGCGGCTGGCTCAGCGTTACGCCGTTGCGATGTACCACCACGCCGCCGCTCATGCCGTAGTTGACCTGATGGTAGCCGTCGCTGTGGTTGTAACCGGCCTTCAGGTTGCCGTAGGTACCCTGGTAGTTAACGCTGGCATTTCCATTATCCCCCTCGCCGTGGTTGCCGTACCCTTCCTGCACGTTGTAGCTCAGGTTGTTATCCGCCAGCAGCGTGCCATTGATACCGGTGCTTTGCGTCATTTTGCCGTGCTGGTCGGTATTCATGCTGTAGGTGGCGTTGGCCGTATTCGTTGTAACGGATGGGGCTTCGCTACCATGGCTGGACAGCCATTTGCCGATCGGCAGCGAAATGTTAAAGGCGTAAATCTGATCCGCTTCGTCTTCATCCGGCGATCTGCTGTAGTTCCAGGTCAGGCTGTAGGAGATATCGTGCCAGCTCCCGTTGTAACCCAGCTGGAGCAGACGATCTTTTTCATCCGTATGCCAGTAGCTCTGCTCCTGGCCCGTGACGAAGATCGATCCTAACTCCCCGATCTGCTGGGACACGTTAAGCTGAATTTTGCCCTTTTTGCTGTAGTACAGGTTGTAGAAGTCGTTCCAGTCCGGAGCGTCTTGTTTTCCGTCATGATCGTCGTCCTTCCAGTCATCGCTGCCGGTATAGCCGCTCATGTGTTTGTAGGTTGTTTCATCGAGGGTATAAAACCCTTCGGTTGAGTAGCGATAGCCCAGCAGCTGGAAGTTGGTCCCCACCTCGTTAAGCGCTTTTGCGTAGAGGAAGCGCAGCGATTGACCGTCGTGCTGGCTGCCGTCAACCAGCGTGCTGTTCGCCTGGGTGACATCCATCGAAATGGCGCCGATGTCGCCCATATTCAGCCCAAGGCCGAGCGCGAACGCGCGATAGTCATTAGTGAACTGGGTACCGCCGTAGGCCGTAATGCCGTGCGCCATGCCCAGCAGCGCGGTGCCCTGAACGAAGCTGTCATCGTTCTGTTCATCGTTGTTGCTGCGGTATTTTCCCGCGGTGAAGTCGTACTTCAGCCTGCCTTCGCGCTGTAGCAAGGGAACGGCTGAATAGGGAACCGTAAAGCTATTTTCACTGCCGTCGCTCTCCTTCACCGTGACAATGAGGTCGCCGCTCGATGAGGTCGGAAAGAGGTCGTTAATGGCAAATGCGCCCGGCGAAACGTAGGTCTGATAGATGACATAGCCGTTCTGCTTGATGGTGACTTTGGCATTGCTTTTCGCAATTCCGCGTACCGTTGGCGCAAACCCTTTCAGGCTGTCGGGCAGCATGTTGTCATCAGAGGCGATTTGCACCCCGCGGAAGCTCAGGCTGTCGAAAATGTCCGATGGCGTATAGCTTTCCCCTACCGTCAGTTCGGCCTTGAGCGGCGCAATGGTGCGCTCAACATAGGTGCTAATGTGCTCCCACTTGTTTTCGGACTCGTCATCGCTGCTGGTATAGTTCCAGGTTGAATAGTCGCGCAGCCGCCACGCGCCGAGGTTAAGACCGCTCTGCAGGTTAAGAAAATAGTTGTCTTCGCTGTTGCCGTCACCGCCGCTGTTGCTGCCGGAAAAGTCATAGTTAACCAGCAGCGCGTTAATGCCCTGATCCCAATTTTCCGGTGGAATATACCCGCGCGCGCTCTGCTTCAATGCCGCCTGGGGGACGCTGACGTTCAGCCGCAGCTGTTCAAAATCGAACTCTGTCTTACCGTCCGGTATGGATTCAAAGGGCACGCACTGTTCCGGCGCCAGTTTTGCCATTTGAGGAAATGCGTCAGTGTTGATACCCATTGCCTGCAGGCGTGCCCGAGTGAAGCAGGGCACCAGACCTGAATCGACTTTTTCCCCTTTTGGGGCCGCATTGAATTTAACGTCTTCGGTAGCGACAAATTGATCGTTAAGGTAAATATCAACGTGATAGTTACCCGGCGCCTGATTACCGCCTTTTTCGAAATGCGATAAATCAGCCACGGCGCTGGGATCGTCAGATAAAAATGCCGGATTAAAGTAATTATCTGCATGGGCAACCAGCGGCAGGAGTGCAAATGACGCCGGCAGGATAAAGCGCTGCTTTCTACGTCGTGAGAATAACACCTGCATGATGGCACAAGAGACAGTGCGCATTCTAATTGTCATATCCTTGCTGACCCACCTTGATTTAATTAGCTCAAATGTGCCTTCTGCGTAGGCGTATTGGCGCCGTAATCATTTACGGTCTGGAAATTAATATCCCCCTGTGCATTCGCCGGGAGTTTCACATCCGCTTTGGACATCGGTGCCACCATGGTGGTTGGCAGGTTGGCAATACCCGCGTGGAATTGCACCAGCGTCAGGTAATATGGCGTTGGGTTAGTAATGGTTAGCGTGTTTCCACTTTTGTGGAATTGCAAATGCGATGGTGCTTCAACAGAAGACATGGATAAATTTTTCGGGCGCATAAAAAGCTTTATGCGGCTCAGGATCGCAATTTGCAGCGTATTTTTATTGTTCGTATCTTTGCTGACTGACGGAATGGCTTTAACGTTAACCCAGTACAGCGTTTCGCGATCGGCTGGCAGGGTATTCGGCCCTACATACATAATTCGCAGCGTATTTTCTTTCTTTGGCTGGATAACAAAGAGCGGTGGCGTTAAAACAAAATCACTGCTTTTGGCTTGTTGCGCATTCTCCATCCACGCCTGAATCAAAAAAACGGCGTTAGGATCGGTATTATTGATTGCCAGTGACGCCTGAGTATTTCCCTCAGGGTAAATAACCCGGGTTGTACCCAACGATACGCCGCCGGGCTCCGCAGCATTTGCAGTGAATGTGAAAAATCCTGTGCTAACCATCAGTAAAATGGCCAGAGAGGAGCGTAGAGAAGAAATGACGGACATGATGAGCCTTGCTAATTATTGCCACCGAGGGCGTTGAATTTATAAATAGGTCAAAGTGAACCAGGTTTCTGTATTTGCATCACCGGCGATAACCTCATTTGAGGTCGCGCGATAGCGCGCGGTAAAATGCAGCGTTGTTGTGCCATCCTGGATCGACGTAAAGGTGAGAGGGCGTTCATTGGGAATAATTTGATTCCCCTGACCGTCAAAAAGACCAAGCCCAACGCCCTGAGCACTTTGTGCGCCATCAATAACGGCCAAAACGCCGGGGTCTTTTTTATCCGTTTGTCCCCGGAACGTTACGCCAACGTCCTGGCTGACGGTAGAATCACAGTCTTTGAGTTCCAGAGTAAATGCCTGAGGATCGGTCCAGCTGCCGAGACCGTGAAATTCATCGGTGCGAATTTCCCCCATCTGGACGGTAAGATCCTCACTTCCTACATCGACCACGCAGGCGGCATTCACCACCGCACCGCGAAATTCAACATCTCCCCCCTTTACGGTGACGTGAGACTCCGCAAACGCCAGCGAAGGAACGATCGCAAGACCGAGTAATCCGATGGCAACGCTATTTTTAATCATTTCTTCCCCCTGTGAACGTAAAGCTGCCCTCCCTGGCAGAGGTTTCATCCTGACGGGAATTACTGGTAAGTAATGTTGAACGTGGCGGTGGTGTCCACGCTACCCGCGGTAGCGGTATCTGCAGTCTGGATATAGTCCGCAGAGAAGTTCAGGCTGTTGTTACCATCAATGAGGTTAACGGCCTGAGACGGGGTGCCAAGATCCAGTGTGGAACCGTCTTTGTCATAAATCTGAATACCCACGCCAGACGCGGAGCCTGCGCCAGCGGTGTTGTCCAGCACGCCGGGTTCACCCGCTGCAGCAGTACCGTCAAACGTAATTGAAGCCTGCTTAGAAACAGTAGAATCACAATCAGCCAGCGTAATCGCGAAAGGCGTTTTCTGATTAGCAACGGCATCTTTACCGGTCAGCTGGGCAAGGCGCACCTGGCCCAGGGTTACCACCTGGTTTACGGAATCGGAAGACACTGCGCAGGCTGCGTCAACAACAGAACCTTTGAACTCAACGGTGCCGCCCTGTACGGTGGAAGACGTTGCGCCGCTCGTTGCTGCTGATGCAGAAGCGATGCCTGCTGCCATGAGAACCGCTACTGCTAAACTTTTAACCATTACTGTTTTTTTCATAATTAAACTCGAAGTGCTTTTAGTTTATTTGGATTATTCCGTCGTTTGTCTCTTATCCATTAAATACGTTCGGATATGAGGATGTCCTTATCAACTCAAGACATATTGTTACTGACGTTTTTTTTGATTTGAAGCAAAAATAAGGTCCTACAAAGGACCCGGGAATTTGATGTGTTTTTCGAGTTTAAATTACGCGCACGGCAAAACGGTCCTGAAAAGGACCGAATGAAATTTTAGTAAGATATAATATTATATGCTTGGGATAACCCAGAGATATATAGCGATTAATACGCTTCTGGCAGCTTCTTAATTGAGGTCAACTTTCCATTGTCAATGCTAATGAAGTCACCCTTGCGTAGTTCGGACAGTATTTTTAGCGTTCGGCTTCGCGACATCATCGTTCGGCGTTGAATAAAGTTCTGGACATTGATTTTTCGTCGGTACTCTTCTGGATAAGCCCACAGCTCAATTAAGAGTGAGCGAACCTTTCGATAAGAGTCTACGCCGACCAGCTCGTTTTCTCGTGCGCTCATGACCATCAGTCGATGGGCCAGAACGCGGGCGACGTCATGCCAAAGATCATATTCATCTGCTACCTTGACAAAATCATCCACCTTAACGAAATAGCCAGTGCAATCCGTTTCGGCACACAGCTTATGCTGTGGCCGTGCGGGAACGTCATAGTAAAGGCTATACCCGTCGATAAATCCAATTATGCTTTTTGCAAAGAAAGAATATATGTGTAAATCATTTTCTTCATGGCAGATGGAACAGATCCCATCATCGAGAAGAATAATCCCGCTATTGTCTCTTTTAGGACTTAGGTTAAATACTTTTTCTGCCTCAAGAGAGAACGGCGAACTTACTGGTTTGAGATGAGCAAAAAGTGTCTCAATGGCCTTTAGCGGTTTTGTATCCTGAGAAAAACGATACGCATGCAATCCGTTGCCAGTGATGTCGAATGTGGAATTCATAAATGTTCCTGCAAGCAATAATCAATGACTGGCATTTTGGTCCGAGGTCCAAAAAGAGCCGCAATTATGCATCGGTAAGAATTTCATTCAACTCATATTATAAAACCTCAAGTTCACACGCAATTCATTGAGTAACGATTTGAATACAGGGGTGTAAAATTATTCATACGTAGGTATGGGGTTTTTACCAGGAATTTACTTATTTTCCATTAAGTTAAGTCATATTTTTCATGTTGTTATAACCTGGAATATTCTTAAGCAATAAATGCTATTTCGGGGGGGCGGCGGTATTGTGTCTATTTGTATGTAAATTTTACCTGGCGGTCGAAAAGTCAATTTTCTCCCAATATTTTTCTTGAGATACCCCATTTAGCGTTTTGGTTTTATAGCAGAGATCTTGAGAATGGCTTCACGGGAGAAAATCCCCCTTCATAAGAAGGGGGAGGAATATCACGCCTCTTCCACGCTTATCCGCAGCGCCGCCAGCGCCTTACGCGCTGCCTTCAGCACCTGCTCACACTGCTCGATCGTCAGCGTCAGCGGCGGTTCGATGCGGATGGTTTTTGAGTTGTTGAGCGTTCCGGCCACCAGCACACGCTGGCGGAACATCTCGCTCGCGAAGGTGTAGCCGATTTCGTTATCGACAAACTCGATCGCCATCAGCATCCCTTTGCCGCGCGCCTCCTGCACCAGATCGGGATATTCCCGACCGAGCTGGCGGAAGCCGTCGAGCAGCATGTCGCCTTTCTGCTCCGCCTGCGCGGGCAGGTTTTGCTCCAGCAGCACGTTGATGGTCGCCAGCGCCGCCGCGCAGGCCAGCGGGTTTCCGCCGAAGGTGGTGGTGTGCAGGAACGGGTTGTCGAACAGCACCGAGAACACCTCTTCCGTCGCCACCGTCGCGCCGATCGGCATTACGCCGCCGCCGAGCGCTTTCGCCAGGCAGAGAATATCCGGCTGCACGTTCTCATGCTCGCAGGCGAACATCCTGCCGGTGCGGCCCATCCCGGTTTGCACTTCGTCCAGAATCAGCAGCGCGCCAAACTCATCGCACAGCTGGCGCACGGCGGGCAGGTAGCCCTGCGGAGGCAGGATCACGCCGCCTTCGCCCTGAATCGGCTCCAGGATCACCGCCGCCACGTCGTCACCGGTTTTACGGCATTCGCTGAGCGCGGTGCGCATGGCGTCAATATTGCCAAACGGCACGTGGCGGAAGCCCGGCAGCAGCGGCATAAACGGCTTGCGGAAGGTGGATTTGGCGGTTGCCGACAGCGCGCCCAGCGATTTCCCGTGGAACGCGCCGCTGGTGGCAATAAAGGTGAATTTGCCGCGCGGCGACTGGTACGCTTTGGCGAGCTTGATCGCCGCCTCGACCGACTCCGTGCCGCTGTTGCTAAAGAAGCTGTACTTCAGCTTGCCGGGCGTTAAGGCCGCCAGCGTTTTCGCGAGCATGGCGCGAAGCGGGTCGAGCAGCTCCTGGCTATGGAGAGGTTGTTTCGCAAGTTGATTCTGTACGGCGGAAACCACAGCTGGATTACGGTGCCCCACGTTGAAAATGCCAAAACCACCCAGGCAATCAATAAACTCCTGTCCCTGGGTGTCGACAAGCGTATTCAGGCTCCCCGCTTGCCACTCTACGGCTCCGTAATCCCCGCCGGCGGTAACAGATTTGCGATACTCCAGAAAACCCGGGTTCACATGCTCTTTAAAGTAGTCGATCACCTCTCGGTTAAGTTGTTTCATCTCCTCATGGTCAAGCGTTCGCTTCTCGATGAGATTCAGTGCGTGCGCGGTACAGGCAAGAGCCGAGGCGCTGGAAGGTAACCTGTTCAAAATATGCTCCCGGGGATCGCGTATCACATGATACTGATTTAAGTATTGCAGGGATTACGCCACCTCAGCGCCCTTAACAAAAATCGGGATAAACGCCAGGGGAATATAATGTTGCACAAAATTTAATCATGCCGGGCTGGCCGAAACGGCGTAACGGGCCAGAAGAAAACGCCGCAGCGTTATAGGGAGTACGCGGGCTTGCCCCCGCGTGGTGCAGGGCCTGCCGCTTAAGCGGGCAGCGGTGAATAATGCTTTGTGAGTAGTTTCAGGATGAAAGTATATAAAATCAATTAATTAAAAAGGCGTGCAAAAAGTGCGGTTTAACTGAAATTTGCGATCTCTATCGTGTTTAACAACTAAAGATAAATTCGTTATCGCCGAAAAAACAATAAACCACAAAATTAACATTCAAATAACCTGCAAGGAATGCCCGCATGTCCTCTTCATCCTGGGTCACACAGAACGAATATCCTCTGGACGCTGACACCACCTTAATGTCGACCACCGATCTCCACAGCTACATGACCCACACCAACGACACCTTTGTGCAAGTAAGCGGCTACTCGCTCCAGGAGCTGCTTGGCCAGCCGCACAATATGGTACGCCACCCCGACATGCCCAAAGCCGCGTTTGCCGACATGTGGTACACGCTGCAGCAGGGCGAGCCCTGGAGCGGGATCGTCAAAAACCGCCGCAAGAATGGCGACCACTACTGGGTGCGCGCGAACGCGGTGCCGATGGTGCGCAACGGCCAGATGACGGGATACATGTCGATTCGCACCAGAGCGACGGCAGAAGAGGTTGCCGCCGTAGAGCCGCTCTACAAGGCGCTGAATGAAGGTCGCTGCAAAAAGCGCATCCACAAAGGGCTGGTGGTGGGCAAAAGCTGGCTCGGCAAGCTGCCCGCCATGCCGCTGCGCTGGCGCGTTCGCGGCGTGATGGCGGTTCTCTTCCTGCTGCTGGCCGCCGCGCTGCTGGCCACCTCGGCGGGCTGGGCGGCGCTGGCGGCGAGCGCGGTTGCGGTGCTGGCGGGCACGCTTATCTTCGAGCAGCAGATTGTTCGCCCGGTGGAAAACGTGGCGCGCCAGGCGCTGAAGGTGGCAACGGGCGAGCGTAACAGCGTGCAGCATCTGAACCGCAGCGACGAGCTGGGGCTAACGCTCCGCGCGATCGGGCAGCTCGGGCTGATGTGCCGCTGGCTGATCAATGACGTCTCAAGCCAGGTGGTGAGCGTGCGCGACGGCAGCGACAGGCTGGCGCAGGGGAATGAGGATCTTAACGATCGCACCCGCCAGACCGTCAGCAACGTGCAGCAGACGGTGGCAACGATGAACCAGATGGCGGCCTCGGTACAAAGCAATTCGGCCACTGCCGCCGAGGTGGATAAGCTCTCCGTGGCCGCCAGCAGCGCGGCGACCGAGGGTGGAAATGCGATGCACACCGTGGTCAAAACGATGGACGACATTGCCGACAGCACGCAGCAGATTGGCTCTATTACCAAGCTTATCAACGACATTGCCTTCCAGACCAACATCCTGGCGCTGAACGCGGCGGTGGAGGCGGCCCGGGCGGGCGAGCAGGGCAAAGGCTTTGCCGTGGTCGCCGGTGAAGTGCGCCATCTTGCCAGCCGCAGCGCAAATGCCGCCAACGACATTCGCAGGCTGATCGACGCCAGTGCCAGCAAGGTGCAGTCCGGCTCTGAGCAGGTTCACGCCGCGGGCCGCACGATGGACGACATTGTCGAGCAGGTGAAAAACGTCACGCAGCTTATCGCCCAGATAAGCCATGCCACCTCCGAGCAGGCGACGGGGCTGTCCGAGCTGACGCGGGCCGTCGCCGAGCTGGACAGCATTACGCAGAAAAACGCCGATCTGGTGGAAGAGAGCGCGCAGATCTCCGCCATGGTGAAGCACCGCGCGGGGCGTCTTGAGGACGCCGTGACCGTGCTGCATTAAGTTATTTTTGGATTTACACAGCCGTTTATTCCATTTGAGGGTAAACGGCTTTTTGTTTTTCTGAATAAGCCACCATGTTAAATAAATATTAAATGACTAAAAAAACGCCGGTTTTTTTATTCCTTCCTCAACGCTCAATCATTGGTGTTACAGAAAAAAACGATCAAAGTCATAAAGTTAGCGAATTCGTTACCGATAACGATGATCGTCTGAGAAATAATCACATCGATGGAGTATATATGTTCATACATGACGTAAGGATCGGCACGAAATTATTTCTGGCGTTTGGGTTCTTTATTGTTCTGATGGTGCTGAGCGCAAGCCTGTCTCTGATGAGCCTCAACCGGGCGAACGACGGAATGCAAACCATCCTTACCCGCGATTATCCGACAACGGTGAAAGCGAACCAGCTGATCGAAAACTTTCAGGAGTTTGTGAGCACCCAACAGCTGATGCTGCTGGACGAGCGGGGAACCTCTACCGCGCGGTCAGAGCAGCGGCTAAAAGAGATCAGCGAGCATATCACGCTGATCCTGGGCGATCTCAATAACGCCTTGCAGGATAAGCAGTCTCAGCAGGTCCTGGCGGATATCCGCGGCGTGCGCCAGCAGTATCTCGACTCCCGCTACCGAATTTTGCAGGCGGTTCAGCGCAACGACCGCGCCGCTGCCGTTGAGGAAATGACCACCACCACGCTGGGCCTCCAGCAGGCCTACAAGGCGAAAGTGCAGGAGCTGATTGCGATTCAAAACGGCGAGATGCAAAGCGCGGGCGCGCAGGTCGACGGCGATTTCAAATCCAACCGCATGCTGCTGATCCTCATTACGCTCTTCAGCGTGGCGGCGGGCAGCCTGATGGGCTGGTACATCGTGCGTTCCATCACCCGTCCGCTGGGCGAGGCGGTGCATTTTGCCGAAGCCATCGCGGACGGTGATTTAACGGCCAGCATCACGCCGCACGGCAAGGATGAAACCGGCCTGCTGCTGCACGCGCTGATGGAGATGAAAACGCGCCTGCTGGAGATCGTACAGCAGGTGCAGACCGGCTCGGAGAACATTTCCAGCGCGGCCGCCCAGATTGTGGCGGGCAACCAGGATCTCGCCGCGCGCACCGAGGAGCAGGCCAGCTCGGTAGAGCAAACGGCGGCGTCGATGGAGCAGATTACCGCAACGGTGAAAAACACCGCTTCCCACACCGGCGAAGCAACGCTTCTTTCCGCCGACGCGGCGGCCGCCGTGAAAAACAACGGCGAGATGATGAAGCAGGTGACCAGCAAAATGCGCCTGATCAACGATACGTCTAACCGGATGTCCGACATTATCGACCTGATCGACGCCATTGCCTTCCAGACCAATATTCTGGCGCTGAACGCGGCGGTAGAAGCGGCACGCGCCGGGGAGCATGGCCGGGGCTTTGCCGTAGTGGCCGGAGAAGTGCGCCAGCTGGCGCAGAAGAGCGCGTCGTCCGCCAGCGAAATCCGCCAGCTGATTGAGAGCTCGACCAGCCAGACGCAGGACGGGATGAACCTGGTGGAGAAAGCCAGCGGCTTAATCAACGGCATGGTCGGCAACGTGGAGGAGATGGACGTGATACTTCGCGAGATCCGCCAGGCCAGCCACGAGCAGACGGAAGGGATATCGCAAATTAACAGCGCGATTGGCCTGATTGACTCGACTACTCAGCAGAACTCCGCGCTGGTGGAGGAGTCCGTCGCGGCGGCGGCATCGCTTAACGATCAGGCGATGCACCTCAAGGCGTTGGTCAACGTGTTCCGCGTGGGCGAACGCGCGCTGGCCTAATCCAGCTGGGAGATCTCCAGCGCCGCGCGGTCGATAACGCCCACGATCTGCTTAAGCTGCGCGTCGCTGAGCTCTCCCTGATTGACCTTAAGGTCCAGCACCGCTTTGAAGTTGTCCAAAGCCCGCTTCATCTGCGGGTTTTTGCGCAGCTGGAACCCGACGCAGCGCGCGCTGATTCGCGCGTGAATGCTCTCCATCTGTTCCTGATTCTCATCGAGCCAGCGCTGCCCGGCAACGGTGATCGCGATCTTCCTGCGGCCATTTTCCTCTTCGGTGATGGTGATAAAGGCCTGATCCTGTAGAAAATCCAGGGTGGGATAGATCACGCCGGGGCTCGGGGTGTAGTTCCCCTGCGTCAGGTTCTCAATCTCTTTGATCAGCTCATAGCCGTGGCTCGCGCTGCGGGTCAGAAGTTCCAGAATGACCAGCCGCAGCTCGCCGTGGCCAAAGAAGCGCTGTCGGCGTCCGCCGTGTTCGTGTCGCATGGTATCTCTCTAAATTGATATATCTAAAGTGTATCTAAGATATATTTAGATGCAATCTAAAAGATCTTGCATTTTGCGTTATTAGCAATCATTATCATTTAAAACGCAATTTAGATATATCGTATTCACAGCATGAAGGCATAAAAATGACGACTACCCGTTACCCTCAGCGCGTTCGTAACGACCTGCGCTTTCGCGAGCTAAACGTCCTGCGCGCTGAGCGCGTTTGCGCGGGCTTTCAGCGCATTGTTCTCGGCGGCGAGGCGCTGGATGGCTTTAGCTCCCGCGGCTTTGACGACCACACTAAAGTCTTTTTCCCCGCGCCGGGCGCGACCTTTGTGCCGCCCGTCGTCACGGAGGAAGGTATCGACTGGGGCGAGGGCGTACGCCCGCAGTCGCGCGACTATACGCCGCTCTACAATGAGGTGAACCACGAGCTGGCGCTCGACTTTTTTATTCACGACGGCGGCGTTGCCAGCCGCTGGGCGATGGAGGCAAAAGCGGGCGACAGGCTGACCATAGGCGGGCCGCGCGGTTCGCTGGTGGTGCCGGAAGATTACGCCTGGCAGCTGTACGTGTGCGACGAGTCCGGCATGCCCGCGCTGCGCCGCCGGCTGGAGGGGATCGCTAAGCTGCCGGTACGCCCGGAGATACATGCGGTTGTGACCGTGGCGGACGGATCCTGTCAGGATTATCTGGCGCACCTGAGCGCGTTCAACATCACGTGGGTTGTGGGCCACAGCGAGCAGGCGGTAGCAGACCATCTGGCCGCGCTTACCGTTCCGCAAGAGGATTACTTTATCTGGCTGACCGGGGAGGGGAAGGTGGTAAAAAACCTGAGCCGGATGTTTGAAACCGACGCAATTGACCCGCAGCTGGTGCGTGCCAGCGCGTACTGGCACGCCAAATAACTACGCAGCCGAGTCCAGCTGCGCTTCGCTCACCTGATTTTCGAGCGAGGCGCGGACCTCGTTCAGCGCTTTCTCCTGCTGGGCAAAGTAGGCTTCCATATTGCTCAGCGAGGAGACCAGCAGCCACGACTCCTCTTTTTCCAGCTCGGCCAGCTCGTTCACCAGCGTGTTGATTTGCTCGCGCACCTGATCCATTTTTTTGCGAATGCGCGCCAGATCGTTCAGCCTGTCGCTCGCCATCAGCGGCTCGAATCCCTGCTGAAGGCGGGCGACAAGCGAGCGAATGGCCTTTACGTCCCCACGCTGTTTGGCCTGGTTGAGCTGGACCATCATCGCGTTGGCCTCTTCCTTCAGGTCGTCCGCGACCAGATCCGGATGGCACAGCTTGCTCGCCTGCCGCCAGAGGCGCTTCAGCTCGTTCCTGTCCTCTTCCGACAGATTTTTCCCTTTACGCAGGCGCACTTCGGCATCGTGATGCTGTTCGCGGTATTTCTCATACTCGTCGTTGGCCTCGTCGCGCGCCTGGCGCGCCGGCTCTTCCTCACGCGTGAGTCCGTTTTCCAGCTCCAGCGCCTCGGCCAGCAGGTTCGCGATCAGGTTACTTTGCTGCTGCAGGTGCTTACGCGCGCCCGCGGCCTGCACGGAATCTGCGGGCAAGTCGCGCCAGCGCTGGGTCAGCGTGTTCAGCACCTCCACCGCCTGCGCCATATAGCGCTGGCAGCGGCGGTAGTCCTCTTCCCGACGCTGCGCTTCGGCCCGCTGACGGCGCAGGTTCAGCTCCGCCAGCGTTTTGCGAAGCCCGAGGATCTGCTGCATCAGCGGCCCGAGGCGGGCGAAGTAGAGATCGTTAAATTCATCAAGCTGCTGCACGCGCGCGTTGCGGCGGTCAATCAGGTCCCGCAGCCGCTCCTCCAGCGCCTTTAGCTCAAGCTTGCTGGCCGCCACCTGCGGGTCACGCCATGGCGTAACGGCGCGCTGGCCCTGCAGCCAGGCAATAATGGCCGCGAGCGCGTCGGTGTAGCGCTTATGCTCAAGCGCGGCGACGATTGCCCTTAGCTCATCGTCAAACGCTTCATTCTTCAGGCGCGCGAGCTGGCTCTGAATGATGTCGTCATCCTCCAGCTCGATGGCATTTTTGATGATCTCTAGCCGTTTGATCGGTGTGCTCATGATGCCTTTCGCTTTTGACGCTTAAGTCGTTGAGTAAAGGTTAGTTGTTGAGAACGCTACAGGAAATAATACACACGGATGATGATCGGCGCGACGGGGGATTTCTTTAGCTGTTTTTGGTGGGGGGAGAAAGGGGAGCGGTGTGTGAGGAGCAATCGTGTGGCAAGCAAAAAAGCAAAAGGGCCGGAGATTTCTCTCCAGCCCTTGCTGTATCTGGTGGCCCCTGCTGGACTTGAACCAGCGACCAAGCGATTATGAGTTCCTTCAGAGATAACCGTAAATCATTTTTTTACGATATTTATCATTGACATAGATTGACAGCGTTTGCCAATGATTACCCTTATTCGTCATTTCTACCGCCACTTTATCGCCATTGAGCATGCTCAGATTTAGATGGAGCATTTACATGTGAGTTTCAATCATAGGGAGCGCATGCTTAACCATCAGATTTTGGTTTAATGCACATTTTTTTGCCTCGTCATATAATCTGTTGAAAAATATTTCAAACCCTTCCTTTTGTGTAAATTCAGTAAAAATTGCAGAGTAGAAGTCCAGGCATGGTTTCCAATTCTCAATAATGAAGTTTATGTCGTTGTCTTGACATTTGAAATTATGAATAATTCTGTTTCTTGACTCTACAAATTTTTTGAATTTATTTATTCCTTTTCTATGCTTATTATATATTTTCGGGGTGATTCTGGAAGAGAAATCTAAGTTTATTCTAAGTAGCAGACTTAAATCACCCATGCCTTGCTTGGATATTGATTTAATATTTTCATCTAATTCTGTAGTTACATTTTTATTCTTGTTTAATAAACGTAAAAATTTCAAACTGCTTAATTTTGTTATTTCACGAATCAAGGGTTTCGAGCAGTCTTCGACATAGCTTGCTAGTGTTCTGGCGAATGAAGATCTTGTCATGTATAACATTGCTTGTTTGTTTTCTGAGTTTGTAGATTCAATGCATTCAAGCACTTCAAGCATTACGGATTGATAGTCAAAAAGAAAATTAAGCACCCCGGAATATATGTCTATTGAATCATTACTTATGCTATTTTCGATAATAAAATCATTTTTTATATCATCCATTATATCTCGTTCTAATGCATTCAGTACATCATTCAATACTTCTTTATTATAAGTGTAAATATCATTATCGGAATCCTCAATAATTTTTTCAATATAATCTGAGGATAAATTGTTTTTCTCTAAAACTACAGTTGTGTGTTCTTGGTAAAGCATCGTTAAGTGGCGAAAATAAAACTCACTCCAATAGTCTTTTGTTTTTAATGTTTCTAATGAGGATCTATTTTCTTTCGGATTTCTGAATAAATTAATAACATATAAACTCAATAAAACACTCAGTGTCAGTGTTAGAGATGCACTTAAATTTCTTTTCAGATCGTTACTGTGCTGGCTTAATTTTTCAGTCGTTGCCATCGATTTTTTCCATTTTTCTTAGGGGATTCAATTTGACCGCATCTTCTAAGTGGTCAGGGGCGAAATGGGCAGATCGCATAGTCATTTTTATATCCGTATGACCAAGGACGCGCTGCAAAACCAATATATTACCACCATTCATCATAAAGTGGCTGGCGAAGGTGTGGCGTAAAACGTGGGTAAGCTGTCCTGCCGGTAGTTTGATGCCGGTTCTTTCCTGAGCAGACAGGAACGCACCATAACAATCCCCAAACAACCGACCTTTTTTATCATCGGGCAGAGACTCGTAGAGCTCTTTGCTAATTGGAACGGTACGGTTTTTTCTGCCTTTCGTGTTGATGTATGTGATTTTGTATTTCGCGAGCTGGCTTTTACTCAGGCTCTCGGCCTCAGACCACCGTGCGCCAGTGGCTAGACAAATTCTTACCACGGTTTCTAAATCAGGGTGGTCATGCCGTTTGCACTCATCAAGCAGTAGCGAAATCTGATCGTGAGTTAGCCAGGCCATTTCCATTTCTTCCGTGCAGAAAGGGCGCATATTTTTCAGCGGATTTTCACCCTTCCACTCACCGAGGCGATTGAGCTCATTGAAGACTGCTCGGAAGTAGGCCAACTCAAGATTAAGCATGCGGGGCGAAACCTCCTTAACCCTATTTGATCGGGCATACTCACCTTTTAATCGCTTCTCTCGGTAGCGTGAAAACATTTGAGCATCGAAATCGCGTGCGAGTGGTTCGCCCATACACTCAAAAGCATGGTGCATGGCTAACTGGCTTTTCAAGCCGTCTTTCAGCGTAATGCCATAAGCGCTATACCATGAATCAACCAGCTCTTTTAACGTGCGCATGTCTTCCTTTTCTTCCTACCTCGGGTTATGAACGGTGTACTGCTCAAACGCCAGAGCCTCGCCCTTGTAGCGAATTTCTTTCTGATACGTTTGCCTTTTGCACCGTTTGGGTAGAGCTCACAAATCAAACCGCCAGCCGGATTTTTACGGACAGTCATCGATTAACCTCGCTGTATACACCCACTACACGGCCAATCGTTTTTATCTCTTCTATCCCGCACTCAAACGGCACTTTGCCACCCGCAACGTGTAACTTTTTACCCGGTCGGAGCGTCAATTCTCTGATGCTGGTAGCCCCCTCAATATCAACCAAAGTCCATCAGAAAGTAAGTTTTTTATGACCTCAACAAATTGGCAGTTAAAAATCCACCGCCATTCTATCGCCACTCGAAAACGAGGCAACAAAAAAGGCCACTCGCGAGAGTGGCCTAACTTTATGTATTTAAAGCTAAAATTTGGTGGCCCCTGCTGGACTTGAACCAGCGACCAAGCGATTATGAGTCGCCTGCTCTAACCACTGAGCTAAGGGGCCGTGGCGGTGAATTATAGAGTAACTCCCCGCTGCAATCCAGCCATTCAAACCTGCCTGCTGTTTTTATAAACAACGCATAATCAATCCTTTATACTTCTATAACGATGTATAGAGCGGAGTAGTCATGATCAACGATATTCTCGCCCCCGGGCTGCGGGTGGTGTTTTGCGGTATCAATCCGGGTAAGTCCTCGGCGCATACGGGTTTTCACTTCGCCCATCCGGGCAATCGCTTCTGGAAGGTTATCCACCAGGCGGGGTTTACCGACAGGCTGCTGAAGCCGGAAGAGGAACAGCATCTGCTGGACACGCGCTGCGGGATCACCATGCTGGTCGAACGCCCCACGGTGCAGGCCAGCGAGGTAAATCTGCACGAGCTGCGCAGCGGCGGGCGCGAGCTGATTAAGAAGATTGAAGACTATCAGCCGGCAGCGCTGGCGATTTTGGGGAAACAGGCTTACGAGCAGGCGTTTAGCCAGCGCGGCGCGATGTGGGGAAAGCAGAGCATCACGATTGGCGTCACGCAGGTGTGGGTGCTGCCTAACCCGAGCGGACTGAACAGGGCGACGCTGGACAAGCTGGTGGAGGCATATCGCGAGCTGGATGAAGCGCTGGTGGTGCGCGGGCTTTAGCGGCCTCTGCGGTCTGATGCCCTCACCCTGGCCCTCTCCCACAGGGAGAGGGGCTAAGCAAAAAAAAGCTCCCCGAAGGGAGCTTTTTCACAACGCAGGACGGATTAGTCGTCCAGGAAGCTACGCAGCACTTCAGAGCGGCTTGGATGGCGAAGCTTGCGCAGCGCCTTCGCTTCGATCTGACGGATACGTTCGCGGGTTACGTCGAACTGTTTACCCACTTCTTCCAGCGTGTGGTCGGTGTTCATATCGATACCAAAACGCATACGCAGGACTTTCGCTTCACGGGCGGTCAGGCCAGCCAGTACGTCGTGCGTGGCGGCACGCAGGCTCTCGGTGGTCGCAGAGTCCAGCGGCAGCTCGAGGGTGGTATCCTCGATGAAATCACCCAGATGCGAATCTTCATCGTCGCCGATTGGCGTTTCCATGGAGATTGGCTCTTTGGCGATCTTCAGCACTTTGCGGATCTTGTCTTCCGGCATCAGCATGCGCTCGGCCAGCTCTTCCGGCGTTGGCTCACGACCCATCTCCTGCAGCATCTGGCGGGAGATACGGTTGAGCTTGTTGATGGTCTCAATCATATGCACCGGAATACGGATGGTGCGCGCCTGATCCGCGATAGAGCGGGTAATTGCCTGACGGATCCACCAGGTTGCATAGGTGGAGAACTTGTAGCCGCGACGGTATTCGAACTTATCTACCGCCTTCATCAGGCCGATGTTGCCTTCCTGAATCAGATCCAGGAACTGCAGGCCGCGGTTGGTGTATTTTTTAGCGATAGAGATAACCAGACGCAGGTTCGCTTCAACCATCTCTTTCTTCGCGCGGCGGGCTTTCGCTTCACCGATGGACATGCGACGGTTGATGTCTTTTACCTGCTCGATGGTCAGGCCGGTCTCTTCTTCGATCTGCTGCAGCTTCATCAGGCCGCGCTGCACGTCTTCTTTCACATCGTGCAGTTTTTCAGACCACGGCTTGTTCATCGCGATAGCGGCGTTGAACCAGGTTTCGCTGGTTTCATTGCCGGTGAAGAGCGTAATGAAGTTCTTCTTCGGCATTTTGCACTGCTCAACGCACAGCTTCATGATGATGCGTTCCTGGGTACGCACGCGATCCATCATCACGCGCATGCTGTTCACCAGGTAGTCGAACTGCTTTGGCACCAGGCGGAACTGCTTGAACACTTCAGACAGCTTCAGGATCTGTTCCTGAGCGGCAGCGTGGCTGCGGCCTTTCGCCTTGATGGTGTCGCGGGCCAGCTCGTACTGGGTACGCAGCTCAGCAAACTTCTCGCGCGCCAGTTCAGGATCGATGCTGTTGTCGTCATCGCTGCTGTCGTCGTCTTCTTCTTCATCTTCGTCTTCGTCGTCATCCATCTCTTCCTGAGACAGCTCGGAACCGACGTGAGTGGCGGTTGGCGCCAGGTCTTCTTCAGCGTTCGGATCGACGAAACCGGTGATCAGATCGGACAGGCGAGCTTCTTCAGCCTCAACGCGGTCGTACTGCTCCAGCAGATAGGTGATGGCTTCAGGGTATTCGGCAACGGAGCACTGAACCTGGTTGATACCGTCTTCAATGCGTTTTGCGATGTCGATTTCGCCTTCGCGGGTCAACAGCTCAACGGTACCCATTTCGCGCATGTACATGCGGACCGGATCGGTGGTACGCCCGATTTCAGACTCAACGCTGGACAGTACCTGCGCAGCGGCTTCTTCAGCATCTTCATCAGTGCTGTTGGAGTTTTCAGCCAGCAACAGATCATCGGCATCAGGTGCTTCTTCCATCACCTGAATGCCCATGTCATTGATCATTTGGATGATATCTTCGATCTGATCTGAATCGACGATATCTTCCGGCAGATGGTCATTGACCTCGGCATAGGTCAGATAGCCTTGCTCCTTACCGCGTTGGACAAGAAGTTTCAGCTGTGACTGCGGGTTTTGCTCCATAAGACGGTATCCACACTTAATTCGTTTGATTGGTGTTGACGATGGGGCTGCCAACCTTTAAAGCGAGGGCGTACTTATATTTTTGCCGCTGCCTCTCAGTGCGGCTGCCGGGGGCTTCCCGATCGATATTCGGCACTTAAGCCGTTAAATTCTTTTGTCTTTGACTTATTTTCTTGCCAGTTCCTGGTTAATCATCCAGAGTTCCCGGCGCTCTTCGCTGCTTAAACCGTGTGTGCGCTCGCGAGCTATCAACTCTTCCTGGCGCAGCTCAAGCATCGAATCAAACATATGGTTGAGTGAGTCGGTGAAGGTTTTTTCTGCGATATCCTTATCTGCTATATCGTCCCACATCGACAGTTTTTCAAGGGTTGCGGCCTCTTTTGTGCCGCGATAGTGCTCTAAAAGCTGTCCGGTCGTCAGGCCTGGCTGCGATAAACAGGTATTCACCAGCTCTGAAAACAGGCTCAGACCAGGCAGCTTTTCGTGGTTCAAACCCGCCAGCGAGGGCACTTGCGGCGCAAGTTCCGGGTTTTGTACCAATAATCCTATCAGTATACGCATGGTTGTGCGTTTTAGCTGTGGCGCGGGGCGAACCGCACCGTTTTCAGCCTGTTTAGGCATTAAACGTTCAAGCTGACTGTCATCGAGAATGCCGAGCTTGTTGCCTAGCTCCTGACGCAGATAGATGCGCAGCGTCTCTCCGGGAACCTGGCTGATTAACGGCAGCGCCAGCGTACTGAGCTGAGCGCGCCCGTCAGGAGTGCTCAAATCAACCTGCGGCATCAGGATGTTAAACAAAAACGTGGAGAGCGGCTGCGCCTGCTCCATCCGCGCTTCGAACGCCGCTTTGCCCTCTTTACGTACCAGCGTATCCGGGTCTTCACCATCGGGCAGGAACATAAAGCGCAGCTGACGTCCGTCGGTCATATACGGCAGCGCCGTTTCCAGCGCGCGCCAGGCGGCGTCGCGCCCCGCGCGGTCACCGTCGTAACAGCAGATGACGTTGTTCGTCACTCTGAACAGCAGCTGGATATGGTCGGCGGTCGTAGACGTGCCTAACGACGCAACCGCGTAGTTAATGTCGTACTGCGCCAGCGCGACGACGTCCATATAGCCTTCGACGACCAAAAGGCGCGGAGGTTCCGCATTATCCTGCTGAGCTTCATAAAGCCCGTAAAGCTGGCGGCCTTTATGGAAAATATCGGTTTCCGGGGAGTTGAGGTACTTCGGCATGCCGTCACCCAGCACGCGACCACCAAAACCAATCACCCGGCCACGCTTGTCGCGGATTGGGAACATCACCCGTTCGCGGAAGCGGTCGTAGCTTCGTCCCTGGTCGTTGGTGACCAGCATGCCCGCATCGATAAGCGATTTACGATCTTCGCTATTGCCGCCAAAACGCTTTAACACGTTGTCCCAGCCGGGAGGGGCGTAACCAATAGCGAAACGCGCAATCACATCGTCGCTCAGTCCGCGCTTTGTCAGATACTGACGCGCAGGCTCAGCAGCAGCGTGCTTAAGAGACTGTTGGTAAAACGAATTAAGACCGTCCATCAGCTGGTACAGCGTTTGCCGTTGATGGCGCTCGATCTGGCTTGGCCCACTGCCTGCTTCATACGGCACTTCGAGATTGTGCATCGCCGCCAGCTCTTCGACGGTCTCAACGAACTCGAGCTTGTCGTAGTTCATCAGGAAATCGACCGCGTTACCGTGGGCGCCACAGCCGAAGCAGTGGTAAAACTGTTTTTCACCGTTTACGGTGAAAGAGGGGGTTTTTTCGTTATGGAACGGACAGCACGCATGGTAGTTCTTGCCCTGCTTTTTTAGCTTTACCCGCGCGTCGATGAGATCGACGATATCGGTTCTGGCCAGCAGGTCATTGATAAATACGCGTGGGATTCTTCCGGCCATATGCCCCAAAAATTTAAGCGACTTATAAACGAAAACAAGCCGCGCATTCCTTCCGGAAGCACGGCCTTACGACTACTACTCTGTCTGTCAATTGAGAGCGCGTGCTCTCAACAGATTAGTACAGACGAGTACGGCGTGCGTTTTCGCGAGCCAGTTTCTTCGCGTGACGTTTCACTGCAGAAGCTTTAGCGCGCTTACGTTCGGTCGTTGGTTTTTCATAAAACTCACGACGACGAACTTCAGCCAGAACACCTGCTTTCTCGCATGAACGTTTGAAGCGACGCAGTGCTACGTCGAACGGCTCGTTTTCACGTACTTTAATTACCGGCATGTAACTCTCACCTTTAATAAATTCGGTTTGCCGCTGGCATCAGCGCCAGCTTATTTCAAAATGGTGCGGAATTTTACTGCAAATGCTGCTGCTTTGTAAAGCACCGATGCGATTTTGAAATGAGACTTTTATAAGGAGGAGGAGTATACACGAGCGGATGTCCTGGGGCGAACAAAGTTTTACATCAACCCGCATTGGCCCTACACTGCGCGGTATTGAAACGAGGTAAAACAAGTCATGCGTGTACTGGGTATTGAAACATCCTGCGATGAAACCGGCATCGCTATTTTTGACGATGAAAAAGGGCTTCTGGCCAACCAACTGTATAGTCAGGTGAAATTGCACGCTGACTACGGCGGCGTTGTGCCCGAGCTGGCCTCTCGTGACCACGTGCGTAAAACGGTTCCTCTGATCCAGGCGGCGCTGAAAGAGGCTGGATTAACGTCCAACGATATTGATGCGGTGGCCTATACCGCAGGGCCGGGCCTGGTCGGCGCGCTGCTGGTCGGCGCGACGGTGGGCCGCTCGCTGGCGTTCGCGTGGGATGTTCCCGCCATTCCTGTGCATCATATGGAAGGGCACCTTCTGGCCCCGATGCTGGAAGATAATCCGCCTGCGTTCCCGTTTGTGGCGCTGCTGGTTTCCGGCGGCCATACCCAGCTGATTAGCGTGACGGGCATTGGTAAGTACGAGCTGCTGGGCGAGTCGATTGACGACGCCGCGGGTGAAGCGTTCGACAAAACCGCCAAGCTGCTGGGGCTGGATTATCCCGGTGGGCCGATGCTGTCCAAAATGGCCTCTCAGGGGACGGCAGGGCGCTTCGTATTCCCGCGACCGATGACCGACCGCCCGGGGCTGGACTTCAGCTTCTCCGGCCTGAAAACCTTTGCCGCCAACACCATTCGTAATAATGACGATAGCGAGCAAACCCGAGCGGACATCGCTCGTGCGTTCGAAGATGCGGTGGTGGACACGCTGATGATCAAGTGCAAGCGCGCGCTGGATCAAACCGGCTTCAAACGTTTGGTAATGGCGGGCGGCGTGAGCGCTAACCGCACGCTGCGCGCGAAGCTTGCGGAGATGATGCAAAAGCGTCGTGGGGAAGTGTTCTACGCGCGTCCGGAATTTTGTACCGATAACGGGGCGATGATTGCCTATGCGGGCATGGTGCGTATGAACGCGGGAGCAACGGCAGACCTGAGCGTCTCCGTTCGTCCGCGCTGGCCGCTGGCGGAACTGCCGGAGGCGTAAATCAGGAGGAGCCGTTTTTCGGCTCTTTTTTCTTTCTCTTCAGCTTCGTCCAGATTTTGGTCTCCTGGCGGCGCCACAGCCGCTGAATATTATCGTGGTGGCGCAGCAGGATCAGGCAGGACAGCATCGACACCGGGAAGGTGAACTGAGGCTTAAACCACCAGACGTAAAACGGCGCGATCAGCGCGCTGACGATGGCGCCCAGCGAGGAGTAGCCGCTAAGAAGGATGGTGAGCAGCCAGGTGCCCGCCATCACGCCCGTCAAATCCCAGCCGATAGGGGCAATGGCGCCAAATGCCGTCGCGACGCCTTTTCCGCCTTTGAAACCGAAGAATACGGGCCAGATATGGCCGACGCAGGCGGCGATAGCAATCAGCCCGAGCCAGAACGGCGTGACGCCGAGCGCATAGGCACCCCAGACGGGAAGCATTCCTTTCAGCACATCGAAAATCAAAACCGCTACGGCTGCTCCCTTGCCGCCAATTCGTAATACGTTGGTCGCTCCCGGATTCCCGGAACCGCTTTCGCGCGGGTCAGGCAACCCGGCAATGCGGCAGACCAGAATGGCGCTGGAGATTGAGCCGCAAAGGTAGGCGAGGAGTATCATTCCAGGCGCGATTGCACTCATAACGCTGTTCCATTTTGAAAAGGTATCGGTATTCTCGGCATCTGTGGATAATACGCATAATTCGCCGGGAGTGGTATCCGGTTTAGCCAAAAAGCAGGCAGGTCGTGATGGATATTGTATTTATAGAGCAACTTTCGGTAATCGCCACCATTGGTGTTTACGACTGGGAACAGACCATTGAGCAGAAGCTGGTGTTCGATATCGAAATGGGCTGGGATAACCGCGCGTCAGCGAAAAGCGATGATGTGAAGGACTGTCTGAGCTATGCCGACATCAGCGAAGCGGTCGTCGGCCATGTGGAAGGGCAGCGTTTTGCGCTGGTTGAGCGCGTTGCGGAAGAGGTGGCCGAGCTGCTGCTGAACAAGTTTAACTCGCCGTGGGTGCGCATCAAGCTGAGCAAACCGGGAGCGGTGGCGCGCGCGGCCAACGTTGGGGTCATAATTGAGCGTGGCACAAATCTGAAAGGTAAGATTTAACGTCATAATTGCTAAACCATTTTCGGTTAAACAGGTCTTAACGCTGTATCTTTCACGGAAGCCGTTGTGGCGACCGTTTTTTATATCTTTTTAGGGGTTTATAGATGAGCGATATGCACTCGCTGCTGGTGGCGGCAATACTGGGTGTGGTCGAAGGATTGACGGAGTTTTTACCGGTTTCCAGTACGGGCCATATGATTATCGTTGGCCATCTGCTGGGCTTTGAGGGTGATACCGCAAAGACGTTTGAAGTGGTGATTCAGCTTGGTTCTATCCTGGCAGTTGTCGTGATGTTCTGGCGCCGTCTGTTTGGTTTGATTGGCATCCATTTTGGCCGTTTGCCGCAGCGTGAAGGGGAAGGCACGGGCCGCCTGACGCTGATCCACATCCTGCTCGGGATGATCCCGGCGGTGGTGCTGGGGCTGGTGTTCCACGACGTCATCAAATCGCTTTTCAACCCGATTAACGTTATGTACGCGCTGGTGGTCGGCGGTTTCCTGCTGATTGCGGCAGAGCTGCTAAAGCCGAAAACGCCGCGCGCGGAAGGGCTGGACGACATGACCTATCGTCAGGCCTTCATGATCGGCTGCTTCCAGTGTCTGGCGCTGTGGCCGGGCTTTTCTCGTTCGGGCGCAACGATTTCCGGCGGGATGCTGATGGGCGTGAGCCGCTACGCGGCGTCTGAGTTCTCGTTCCTGCTGGCGGTGCCGATGATGATGGGCGCGACCGTGCTGGACCTCTATAAGAGCTACCACTTCCTGACCGCAGGCGATATTCCGATGTTCGCGGTGGGCTTTATCACCGCCTTTATCGTGGCGCTGATTGCCATCAAAACCTTCCTGCAGCTGATTAAGCGGATCTCGTTCATTCCGTTCGCGATCTACCGCTTTATCGTCGCTGCCGCAGTGTACGTGGTCTTCTTCTGATAACCGATTGCCCTCAGTCCTTCGGCTGAGGGCAGCGCTGTTCCTTCCACGCGGCTACCGCATCAATTCGTCGCTTCGTCATCTCTTCCCGAATTTCTGGCCCTTTGAAACCCGCCTCCACCACGTCCTTCGTCGGCACCGCTTTGGCCACTTCCCATGCTTCGCGGAGCAGGCGCCCCTGCGGATAATCGCTGGCTTCAAACCCGGTGCGCCCGCGCACGTCGGCCTCGCTGGTCAGCGCGATTTGCTCCACGCGCTGCGGCTTGCGCCAGGCGTCGATGTTGTCGAACAGCCTGACGATGGTCGCCGGTTTCAGGATCGGGAAGGTGTGGATTAGATCGTGGAACTCGGCCACCAGCTTTGCCAGATCGCGGATCTCGTTCGGCACCCGCAGGCGCTGGCAAAGCCCTTCAACCAGCTTTACGCCCGCCGGGCCGTGGCCGTGGTGGCGCGGCCAGAATTCTTTCGGCGTTAAGCCTTTGCCGAGATCGTGACACAGAGTGGAAAAACGCACGTCGACGTCCGGGCTAAGCATGGCGGCCATGCTTAGCGTCATCAGCGTGTGAACGCCGGTGTCGATTTCGGGGTGCCACTTTGCCGGAGCGGGTACGCCAAACAGCGCGTCCACTTCCGGGAACAGCACCTTCAGCGCGCCGCAGTCGCGCAGCACCTGAAAGAAGACCTGCGGGTTGCGCGTAGTCAGCGCGTTTTCCGTCTCTTTCCACACGCGCTCCGGCGTCAGATGTTCCAGCTCGCCCGCGTCGGTCATGGCGGTCATCAGCGCCATCGTTTCGTCCGCGATGCGGAAGCTCAGGTGGGCGTAGCGGGCGGCAAAACGCGCCACGCGCAGCACGCGCAGCGGATCTTCGGAAAACGCGGGGGAGACGTGGCGCAGAATACGGTCGCGCAGATCGTTCTGCCCGCCGTAGGCGTCAATGATGTGGCCGTCCTCGTCCTGCGCCAGCGCGTTAACGGTGAGGTCGCGGCGCAGCAAATCCTGCTCCAGCGTGACGTCCGGCGCGGCATAGCAGGTAAAGCCGGTGTAGCCCGAGCCTGATTTACGCTCGGTGCGCGCCAGGGCGTACTCTTCGCGGCTTTGCGGATGAAGAAACACGGGAAAATCGCGGCCTACCTGCTGGTAGCCCGCGTTAAGCATCTCTTCTGGCGTGGCGCCGACCACGACCCAATCCTTATCTTTGACCGGCAGACCTAACAACGCATCACGAACCGCACCACCGACCAGATAACTCTTCACGCCTGATTCTCCCGTTTTCTCTTTTCCAGAATGATACGTAAGTCTGGCAGAGAAGACGAATTAGTTCATCCAGCGGTCTTTGCGCTTGCGGCTTGGGATCAGCATAGGCAGCACCAGACCCAGCACCAGGCCAACGCCCAGCACGCCGCCGCCGTACATGAACCACTGCATGATGATGGTGCGCTGTTTGTCGTCAAGCTGGAGATTGGCCGCGTTCACTTTCTTCTGCGCGACGATCAGCTCGTTCTTCAGCTTCTGGTTTTCTTCCTTCAGGCCGTTGATCACGCTGTCGCTCTGCGCCACCTTTTGCTGCATTTCTGCGGTGCGCTGGTTCCACGTGCCGTCAATGTTGTTCAGCTTATCGGTCAGGGTTTTCACCTGGTTTTCCAGATCCGGCACGCGGGTGCGCAGGCTAGGCACGTTGCTCAGCTCTTTCATGGGGATCCAGGAGGTGCGGCCGGTGCTGTCGCGAACCTGGCCGTAGTTGGTGTCCGCGTTGGTTTGTAACAGAGTCACTTCCTCGCCGGCGTTTACCGTGCCCACGAGGCGATAATTGTCTCCAGGGCCGCTGCGGACCCAGGTATTCAGTTCATCAGAAACGTAACGCTTCTCTTCAGCGTGGACCGTGGTTGCGGCGCTAAAAGCGAGGAAAGTCAGTCCAATCAGGCGTAATTTAAGCATATTAGTCGTTATTTTCATAAAAAGTGGAACGATAGTAGTGGCATCAGTGTCGCTACGCAAAGGATTCATCATCAATCGGAATCATCTGTGTCCTGATTTCCACTGCTTTAAACTTTTAAGTCCGTCAAAATGCGCATTGCGTGGCAATTTGTCGCAAAATACTATGTACTGACAAACAAATGGCGAGGAAGTTCGCCTTCATTGACGCGTCTGTGACGCACGCAAAAGTACAAGACTATGGCTCAAGAAATCGAATTAAAGTTTATCGTCGAACAAGACAGCGTGGACGCGCTGCGTCAGCATATCAATACGTTTTCCGGCGAACATCATGAACCGGTACAGCTCCTCAACATCTATTACGAAACGCCGGACAACTGGCTGCGCCGCCACGATATGGGGCTGCGCATCCGCGGCGCGAGCGGACGTTATGAGATGACGATGAAAATTGCCGGTCGCGTGGTCGGCGGTTTGCATCAGCGTCCGGAATACAATATCGACATCAGTAAGCCAGAACTTGAGCTGGAACGCTTCCCGGCAGAGGTTTGGCCTGAAGGTGAGCTGCCTTCAACGCTCGCGGAACAGGTGCAGCCGCTGTTCAGCACCGATTTCTGGCGCGAAAAATGGCAGGTAACGGAAGGAAAAAGCCGCATCGAAATTGCGCTGGACCAGGGCGAAGTCAAAGCGGGTGAAAGCCAGGAGCCGATCTGCGAGCTGGAGCTTGAGCTTCTGGAAGGCGATGTGAACGACGTGCTGAAGCTGGCGCGCCGCCTGGTGAGCCAGTCCGGCCTGCGTCAGGGCAGCCTGAGCAAAGCCGCTCGCGGCTATCATCTGGCCGCCGGGGATGCACCGCGCGCGCTGAAAGAGACGACCATTTTGCACGCTGCGCCGAAGGCCAGCGTTGAACAGGGCATGGAGGCGGCGCTCGAGCTGGCGCTTTCCCAGTGGCTGTATCATGAAGAGCTGTGGGCGCGTAACGTGAAAAACGCGAAGACCCACGTGCTGGCGGCAATGGGGCTGGTCCGCCATACCCTGATGCTGTTCGGCGGCATCGTTCCTCGCAAAGCGAGTGCTCACTTACGTGACCTGCTGACGCAAACCGAAGCGCTGCTGCTCTCCGATGTTTCCGCCCAAACGGCGATTTATAGCGCACAAGGCGCGGCGGCAAAGCTGGCGTTGACCGAGTTCCTGGTTACCCGCGGCTGGCGCCCGTTCCTGGACGCGAAGGCGCAGGCCAAAATCAGCGAATCGTTCAAGCGCTTCGCGGATATCCATCTGTCTCGCCATGCGGCCGAGCTGAAAACGACCTTTGCGCACCCGCTGGGCGACCAGTATGGCGATCAGCTCCCTCGCCTGGCGCGCAATATCGACAGTATGCTGCTGCTGTCCGGGGCGTATGACGGCGCCGGGGCGCAGGCCTGGATCGAGAACTGGCAGGGGCTAAAGCACGCCATCGAAACTCGCCAGCACATTGAAATTGAGCATTTCCGAAACGAGGCTATTTCGCAGGAGCCGTTCTGGCTGCACAGCGGAAAACGTTAACTCTGGCAAGGAACCCCAAACATGCCGCTCTCTTCACAGCTACAGCAGCAGTGGCAGACCGTCTGCGAACGTCTGCCTGAATCTTTACCGGCGTCATCCCTGAGTGAGCAGGCTAAGTGTGTGCTCACTTTTAGTGATTTTGTGCAGGAAAGCGTAACGGCGAATCCTGGCTGGCTGACGGAGCTGGAAAGCGCGCCGCCGCGGGCCGACGAGTGGAGGCATTACGACAGCTGGCTGCAGGCCGCGCTGGCGGACGTGTCCGACGAAGCCGCGCTGATGCGCGCGCTGCGCCAGTTTCGCCGCCGGATCATGGTGCGCATCGCGTGGGCGCAGTCGCTGGCGCTGGTGGACGAAGAGAGCACGCTGCAGCAGCTGAGCGCGCTGGCGCAAACGCTGATTATTGCCGCGCGAGACTGGCTGTACGCCGCCTGCTGTCGCGAGTGGGGAACGCCGTGCAGCGAAGACGGGGTTCCGCAGCCGCTGCTGATTCTGGGAATGGGGAAGCTGGGGGGCTGCGAGCTTAACTTCTCTTCCGATATCGATCTGATTTTTGCCTGGCCGGAGAAGGGCTCTACGCGCGGCGGTCGTCGCGAGCTGGACAATGCCCAGTTCTTTACCCGCCTCGGCCAGCGCCTGATTAAAGCCCTGGACCAGCCGACGCAGGACGGCTTCGTCTATCGCGTGGATATGCGTCTGCGTCCGTTTGGCGATAGCGGCCCGCTGGTGCTGAGCTTTGCGGCGCTGGAGGACTACTATCAGGAGCAGGGTCGCGACTGGGAGCGTTACGCGATGGTCAAAGCGCGGATCATGGGCGACAGCGACGATGCCTACGCCAACGAACTGCGCGCCATGCTGCGCCCGTTCGTGTTCCGCCGCTACATCGACTTTAGCGTCATCCAGTCCCTGCGAAACATGAAAGGAATGATCGCCCGCGAGGTGCGCCGCCGAGGACTGAAGGACAACATCAAGCTCGGCGCGGGCGGCATCCGCGAAATTGAATTTATCGTTCAGGTTTTCCAGCTGATCCGCGGCGGACGCGAGCCGTCTCTGCAGTCCCGCTCGCTGCTGCCGACGCTGGCGGCCATTGAACAGCTGCACCTGCTGCCGGAAGGCGACGCGGCAACGCTTCGCGAGGCCTACCTGTTCCTGCGCCGTCTGGAAAACCTGCTGCAAAGCATTAACGACGAGCAAACGCAAACCCTGCCGGGCGACGATCTTAACCGGGCGCGCCTGGCCTGGGGCATGCGCGTGGACGATTGGGCGGCGTTGACCGAAAAGCTGGATGCCAATATGGCGGGCGTGCGACGCATCTTTAACGACCTGATCGGCGACGATGAAAGCGAGTCTCAGGAGGATGCGCTCTCCGAGCACTGGCGCGAGCTGTGGCAGGATGCGCTCCAGGAAGATGACACCACGCCGGTTCTGGCGCACTTGAGCGATGACGATCGTCACCGCGTGGTGGCGCTGATTGCCGATTTCCGGCTTGAGCTGAACAAGCGCGCCATTGGTCCGCGCGGACGGCAGGTGCTCGATCACCTGATGCCGCACCTGCTGAGCGACGTATGCTCGCGGGAGGACGCGCCGATACCGCTGTCGCGCATGATGCCGCTGCTGAGCGGCATCATCACCCGTACCACCTATCTCGAGCTGCTAAGCGAGTTTCCGGGCGCGCTCAAGCACCTGATTACGCTCTGCGCGGCCTCGCCGATGGTGGCGAACAAGCTGGCGCGCTACCCGCTGCTGCTGGATGAGCTGCTCGACCCGAATACCCTGTATCAGCCGACGGCGACCGACGCCTACCGCGACGAGCTGCGCCAGTATCTGCTGCGCGTGCCGGAAGAGGATGAAGAGCAGCAGCTGGAGGCGCTGCGCCAGTTTAAGCAGGCGCAGATGCTGCGCGTGGCGGCGGCGGATATCGCCGGCACGCTGCCGGTGATGAAGGTCAGCGATCACTTAACCTGGCTGGCGGAAGCGATGATTGATGCGGTGGTGCATCAGGCATGGATCCAGATGGTGGCGCGCTACGGCCAGCCGAAACACCTCGCTGACCGCGAAGGCCGCGGCTTCGCGGTGGTGGGCTACGGCAAGCTCGGCGGCTGGGAGCTGGGCTACAGCTCCGATCTGGACCTAATCTTCCTGCACGACTGCCCGATGGACGTGATGACCGACGGCGAGCGGGAAATCGACGGGCGTCAGTTCTACCTGCGCCTGGCGCAGCGCATTATGCACCTGTTCAGCACCCGCACCTCGTCGGGCATTTTGTACGAAGTGGATGCGCGCCTGCGCCCGTCCGGCGCGGCGGGGATGCTGGTAACGTCGACGGAGTCGTTCGCGGATTATCAGAAGAATGAGGCCTGGACGTGGGAGCATCAGGCGCTGGTGCGCGCCCGCGTGGTGTACGGCGACCCGCAGCTGAAAACGCAGTTTGATGCCATTCGCAAGGAGGTGATGATGACCCCGCGCGACGGCAGTACGCTGCAAACCGATGTGCGCGAGATGCGCGAAAAAATGCGCGCGCACCTCGGCAATAAGCATCGCGATCGCTTTGATATTAAGGCCGACGAGGGCGGCATCACGGACATTGAGTTTATTACCCAGTATCTGGTGCTGCGCCACGCCCACGACAGGCCGAAGCTGACGCGGTGGTCGGACAATGTGCGCATTCTGGAACTGCTGGCGCAAAACGACATTATGGACGAGCAGGAGGCGCAGGCCTTAACCCGCGCCTACACCACGCTGCGCGATGAACTTCATCACCTGGCGTTGCAGGAGCAGCCGGGACATGTCGCGCTGGATTGTTTTGCCGCAGAGCGCACCCAGGTGACGGCAAGCTGGCAGAAATGGCTGGTGGAGCCGTGCGTAACAAATCAAGTGTGATATTATCGCGCGCAAATTGTGAATCTTTCTGGAGTCAGGAATGAAAGTAACACTGCCAGAGTTTGAACGTGCTGGAGTAATGGTTGTCGGGGATGTGATGCTGGATCGCTACTGGTATGGGCCAACCAGCCGTATCTCTCCGGAAGCCCCCGTCCCGGTGGTGAAGGTCAATACCATTGAAGAGCGCCCGGGCGGCGCGGCAAACGTGGCGATGAACATTGCTTCGCTGGGCGCGAGCTCGCGTCTGGTGGGCTTAACCGGCATCGACGATGCGGCGCGCGCGCTGAGCAAGGCCCTGGCGGACGTAAACGTAAAGTGTGATTTCGTCTCCGTTCCGACTCACCCAACCATCACCAAGCTGCGCGTATTGTCACGCAACCAGCAGCTGATCCGCCTCGACTTTGAAGAAGGGTTTGAGGGCGTCGATCCCGAGCCGATGCACGAGCGCATCAACCAGGCGCTGGGCAATATCGGCGCGCTGGTGCTGTCTGACTATGCGAAAGGCGCGCTGGCCAGCGTGCAGCAGATGATCCAGCTGGCGCGTAAAGCCAACGTGCCTGTATTGATCGACCCGAAAGGCACCGATTTTGAGCGCTATCGCGGCGCGACGCTGCTGACGCCAAACCTCTCTGAGTTTGAAGCGGTGGCCGGCAAGTGCAAAACCGAAGAAGAGCTGGTTGAGCGCGGCATGAAAATCATCGCTGATTTTGAGCTTTCCGCACTGCTGGTCACCCGTTCAGAGCAGGGAATGACGCTGCTGCAGCCGGGCAAAGCGCCGCTGCATATGCCAACCCAGGCGCAGGAAGTGTACGACGTGACCGGTGCTGGGGACACGGTTATTGGCGTGCTGGCGGCTACGCTTGCGGCGGGCAACTCTCTGGAAGAGGCGTGCTACTTCGCGAACGCGGCCGCGGGCGTTGTGGTGGGCAAACTGGGGACTTCCACCGTTTCACCTATCGAACTGGAAAACGCGGTGCGCGGTCGCGCTGAGACCGGGTTTGGCGTGATGAGCGAGGACGAGCTGAAGGCCGCCGTTGCCGCCGCGCGTAAACGCGGTGAGAAAGTGGTGATGACCAACGGCGTGTTCGACATCCTGCACGCGGGCCACGTCTCGTATCTGGCGAACGCGCGCAAGCTGGGCGATCGCCTGATCGTGGCGGTCAACAGCGATGCCTCGACAAAACGGCTGAAAGGCGAAACGCGTCCGGTGAACCCGCTGGAGCAGCGCATGATTGTGCTCGGCGCGCTGGAAGCGGTGGACTGGGTGGTGTCGTTTGAAGAAGATACTCCGCAGCGCCTGATCGCCGGTATTCTCCCGGACCTGCTGGTGAAAGGCGGCGATTACAAGCCGGAACAGATCGCGGGCAGCGAAGAGGTGTGGGCCAACGGCGGCGAGGTGATGGTGCTCAACTTTGAGGACGGGTGTTCAACCACCAACATCATCAGGAAGATCCAGAAAGACAGTCAGTAAAAAACGGGCCGAATGGCCCGTTCGTTTTTCACCCTCTCCCTGTGGGAGAGGGTTGGGGTGAGGGCAAAAGGCCGCACTTATGGTTGGTCGTCCACCGGTGGAATAGCCGGAGCCGGCTTCACCTCTTCCGGCGCATTGCGGTTTTCCAGCTCGCTCAAACGCTGTTCCAGCAGCGCCAGCTTCTCGCGGGTGCGCAGGAGCACCTGCGTTTGCACGTCAAACTCTTCGCGGCTGACTAAATCAAGGCGAACCAACTGCGCCTGCAGCGTCTGGCGGATTTTCTTTTCTACGTCATCACCAAATTCACGAATGCCTTTTGGCATGGATTCATGAACCTGACGCGCAATTTGCTCAATTTTCTTCGGGTCAATCATAATGGCTTCCCTTGATAAGTCGGTGTTGATGACATTGTAGCGCGTCGTGACCCAGGATAAAGCAGAATTGTTTGAAGCTTATGCATTGCCCAGGATAATCAATAGCGTTATAGTTATCTCGCTTATTCTCAGGGCGGGGCGAAATTCCCCACCGGCGGTAAATCAGCGTCATGCTGAAAGCCCGCGAGCGCTTTGAATGAAAATTCAAAGGTCAGCAGATCCGGTGTAATTCCGGGGCCGACGGTTAGAGTCCGGATGGGAGAGAGTAACGATCCAGTCGGGCATGGGCCCGCTCACGTTATCTTTTTGCCGCTTATACGGCGCTCCTAAGACTGCCCTGATTCTGGTAACCATAATGTTAATGAGGTTTTTTTTACCATGAATCAGACGCTACTTTCCTCTTTTGGTACTTCAACTCAACGTGTTGAACAGGCACTGGATGCGCTGCGCGAAGGCCGCGGTGTGATGGTGCTTGACGATGAAAACCGTGAAAACGAAGGCGACATGATTTTCGCCGCCGAAAACATGACCGTTGAACAGATGGCGCTGACCATCCGTCACGGCAGCGGCATCGTATGCCTGTGTATTAATGAAGACCGCCGCAAGCAGCTCGATCTGCCAATGATGGTTGAAAACAACACCAGCGCCTTTGGCACCGGTTTTACCGTGACCATCGAAGCGGCGCACGGCGTGACCACCGGCGTTTCCGCGGCTGACCGCCTGACCACGGTGCGAGCCGCGATTGCCGACGGTGCGAAACCTTCAGACCTGCATCGTCCCGGCCACGTTTTCCCTCTGCGCGCGCAGGCGGGCGGCGTGTTAACGCGTGGCGGCCACACGGAAGCAACCATCGATCTGGTCACCCTCGCAGGCTTCAAGCCTGCAGGCGTTCTGTGTGAACTGACCAACGATGACGGCACCATGGCGCGCGCGCCGGAGTGCATCACCTTTGCCCGTCTGCACAATATGCCGGTGGTGACGATTGAAGACCTGGTGGAATATCGCCAGACGCACGAGCGTAAAGCCAGCTGACATTGCTGATGTGAAAAAGCCGGGGAAACCCGGCTTTTTTGTCTCTAGTGATAGTTGATTTTAAACAGCACGACGGTTTCAAACGGTCCAGACTGGATAGCCTTTCCGGCGACGGGGGAGAGCTCTGCCGTGTACTCCTGCGAGAACTGCAAGGTGCTACCCGTAAAGTCCGCGTATTCTTTATACTGGTTAAAGGTGTAGGGCGCAGTGCCGTTAAGTATTCTCAGCTTGAGGCCGTTTCCGATAAGCAGGGCCGTGTCATTTTCGTCAAGTTTTTGCGTGGTGTAGAAAGACGAGTCCATCTTAAAACCGTCAGAGCACTGCGCGTCCTGCACTTTAGTCGTCTTCACGGTAAACGTTCGGTTGCGGGTTTTCTGGAGCGTAATGTCTCTCGCGCTAAAGGTGCCGAAGTCGATCGCCTGGTTCTCAGGATAAATGCTGAAGGTTGCGCCGCAGTCAAGAACCGTAATGTTGTTGAGGCCATTGAGGTGATACTTAAGGTTCTGCGCATCGGCCATCTGGTTCACGCCGCCTTTTCCGTCAAACTGGACAACAACGTAATCGCTCAGGGTGCTCACGTAGCCGTGCGGCGGCATCGCTTTGATTTTGACGTATAAACGAAAGCGGACGCCAAACGTTCGCGACGTGTGAATGTCATCCGCGTTGCCTGAACAAAGGCGGTTTTCCCATCCCATTTGCTTTAGCTGCTCGGGCGTATATATCGTGATCTTGTTGTTATCCAGGCACTGGCGCGTATCGACACCGTTAGGTTGGCCGGTGGCGTCATAGTCGATGCCTTCATAGGTTACGCCCAGATCGTAATAAGGATCGGTTGCTGAGGGATAGGGATTCACCCACGCGTAAACGTCTTCTTTTTCAAAGCTTCCGGCCACATCGTGATCGCAGGTCACGATAATTTTTATATCGTTAGATTCCCAGATTTTTTCACCAACCTTTGCATTGCTGGGGATGGCAAAGGGAGAGACGGTTTGCGTTTGCTCGACGGGCCCGCCGGAGGGCCCCATATAGCAGTTCAGCGCCAGCGCTTCCTTCAGCGGCAGCGCGCAAAATATAATTAAGATGAATAAGTTACTGCGCTTTGCCATCTTGCTTACCTCTGCTTGCGCGTAGCTGGCATGTGGCCGTACCGGAACAGCGGACATCCACTTTTTTCAGCGCGCCATAGTCATCGATATAGCCGATGCTGTAGTCGTCTCCGTGATAGCCCGCGGTCGGCGCTGTGGCGGTGGCAAAAGGGGCAATCATCAGGCTGTCGAAGCCGGGAAGCATCGTTTTACCATCTTTGCTTAGCCAGGCGAGCGTGATGTAGTAAGGCGTGGGGTTGTGGATCGTCAGGCCTTTCGCGTTCGGTGCGATCTCCATTTTAAGCTCCGTATCATCGCCCGCTTTTTTAGCGATGCCGGTAGGGCGCCAGAACAGTTTGATGCGGCTTTGCATGGCGACCTGCATGATGCTTCGCTCTTCGCCAGCGGCGGTGCTTTTAGGCGGCACTTCCCGGAGGTTGAAATAGAAAAGCGACTCCCGGTCTTTCGGCAGCTGGCTGGCCGCCGTTTGCTTTACGATCCTCACCTGCGTGGACGCGCCTGGCTCAACGCGCTGTAAGGGCGGTAGCGCCATAAAGTGGCTATCGTCTTTTTTCCCCTGATCGTTCTCGACCCAGGAGAGCGCAAGATAGGGCAGGGATTTGCTTTGGTTATCGATGCGCAGGCTGCTGGCCTTATCTTTTTCAGGAAAGACAATGCGCGTGCGATCGAGGTTGATCGCCGCCTGCGCGGCAAAAGTGGTGCTGAGTAATAACAGGCTCAGGCATTTCAGTGTATTCAGTTTCATCATTGTTTCTTACTTACAGGGCAGTATGAGCTGCATACTGCTGTCCAGACGCGCAGGCAAGGAGAAGCGACATTGATTCTCAGCCCCCCACGTCACCTTAAATTGTTGCTCAGGCCGCACGGCGCCAAGCCAGATGTGACCCTCTTCTGCCACCATGCCGACCTGCTGCCCGTTCTCCTCAAGCGTGACCAGAGCGCCAAGAGGCGGCATGCCGCTGGTGGTGCGCAGAACGCCGAGAATATCTTTCCCCTCGCGCGAGGTGATCTGCCGGTAACCTATCGCGCCTTCTGTCCAGGTCGATGTCACCACCCGGTTATCCACATCAACGCCCTCCGGCAGATTATTCATGTTCACCTGCACGCTGGACGGCGCGTAGCTGGAGAAGGACGGCAGAACGCCGATGCCATACGAATTGGTGCGATCGCGGGAGGCGTTCAGCGGGATATCGGCGATGCCGTCGGTGCTGACCATCACGCGGGGCTCGTTACCGTAGCTTCGACGATGGAACGCCGCGCCGTTGAGCGTGGAGGTAAACGAGCCGTTCCAGCTTGCGCTGAGTGAAGTGTATTCATTGGCCTTATGGCTACCCGAGACGTTCAGGTCGCCAAGCGACGAGTAGTGCTGATAGTTGCCGCTGACCTGGGCCCCCGCATCGCTTTTCTCGCTTTCCGTTCCTGCCGAGACGCCCCACGTGTTATCCACATCTGTAGAGTCATACCAGGAGACGTTTTGGCTCAGCGTGCTGCTGTTTCGCAGGTCATAGTTCAGGCGGTGATCGCTATCCAGCGGAACGCTCAGCGAGAGGTAGAACTGAGTATCGTCCCGCTCGTCTTCATAATGCGTTTTGCTAAACGAGGCCGTGATCCCAAGATTTTTCCACCGCCCAAGATCGACGTTATAGCCTGCCGTGATGCTTCCGGTGGTTGAGGGGGCCTGGTCCCACCACGTCTGACGCAGCAGGCTGACGTACAGATTCAGCGACAGCGGCGCAATGAACTGGCTGGCGGTCACGCTCAGCGTCTGCTTTTCCGTTTCCCGAGCGTCGTTGTCATCATCCAGGAAGCGGGAGTAGCTGAGAAATTGGTTGTCCGAATAGCGATAGCTCGCCAGCGTAATCTGGCTGTTGGTGGAATCAAACCGCTTGCTGTAGTTGACGCGGTAGCTATAGCCCGTTTGCGGGTCCTGATGGGAAAGCTGGCTGGTCGCCTGGGTGACGTCAAAGGAAATGGCGCCGAGCACGGACAGGTTTTGCCCGAGGCCGAGCGCAGCTGAGCGATAGCGATCGCCATCGGCAAGCGTGCCGCCGTACAGCGAGGTTTGAGACAGCATGCCCCAGGAGAACTCTCCGCTCGCAAAGGCATTTCCTTCCAGCGCGTGAGACGTATCCTGGCGGGCTTTCCCGACGGCAAGTTTATAACGCATTTGACCCTGGCGCGTCAGGAACGGGACGGAGGCGGCGGAAACCTGAAAGGCGCTTACCCGGCCGTCCTCTTCGGTGATTTTGACGTCAAGCATCCCCTGCACGGACTGGTTCAGATCCTGGATAACAAACGGGCCCGGCGGCACTTTTGTTTGATAAATCACGCGATCGGCCAGGCTAACGGTGACGGTAGCGTTCGTCTGCGCAATGCCAGAAATCTGTGGCGCGTAGCCGCGAAGCGACCACGGAAGCATGCGTTCATCGCTCACAAGCGATGCGCCCGTATAGGTAAACGACTCAAAAATAGAGGATTGCAGGTCGCTCTCGCCAAGCGTTAGCCTGGCACCCGCTGAGGGAAGCGCGCGAAACAGATAAACGCGGGAAAAACGACCGCTGTGGTCCGCGCCTTCGTCGGTGCGGGTTTGCGAATACTGGTAATCACTGCGCAAGCGCCACGCGCCGAGATTAGCGCCAGCCGTACCGTAGGTGTTGATATTGTTGCTGTCGCTGCCTTCTTCCGGCTGATAGCGGCTGGCGAACAGGTTGTAGTCCAGCAGCACGCCGGACACGCCGTTGTCCCAGGTTGAGGGCGGCATCCAGTCCGCCTGACTGTACAGCAGCCACGCCTGCGGGATCGTTATCTTGAGCGTCTGGCTGGATTGCTCAAAGTTGAGCGTGATGTCCGGCAGGGGGGTAAGATTGACACAGCCCTTTTCCTCGACGAGCATACGGCGGTATTTTTCCTGCAAACCAAACGTATCGGCTAGCTCAGGAGGGATGCAGGCGTCGACCGCATCGTCTTTTTTTTGCCAGGTCAGCTGCCAGCCGTTTTGCATAACGTGGTCGTTTATCGATACGTTAACAAAATAGCTGCCGGGGGCGATGGTGGATTTGTCTTTAAATAACGTCAGATCGACACCGTTGCGCATATCCCGATCGATAGCATCGATGTTAAACTCTGTAGCGAATGAAACTTTTGCCGTTAACAGGGATGAAAAGAAAATAACCACATATGTATATTTTTTCATTATCCCGTTACTCAAAAAAAGAAATAGCCGGCTGGCAATGACTGCCAGCCGGTTTATATGGCGTGAATTTATTTATATGCGAGGATATAATTAGCCGACGCGGTTACCTGGCCTGCGGTAGCCGTTTGACCGCTCGCCACTTCCATCTGCGCTTTAAAGTGCAGGGTCTGCGTTGTTGAGCCCTCGGAAAGCGCGAGCTCATTCTTGGCGCCCAAAACGATTGGATTTTCTGCATTGTCGAGCAGGCGTACGCCAACGTTCTGCGCGCCATTTGCATAGGTGTTGGTCATCAGGCTACTATCGGCGGCTTCCGTTGCCGTGCTGCTAAAGGTGACATCAACTTTAGTAATGGCTGTTGGGGTTTCATCAGCGGCTTCCAGCTGGCAGTTTTGAAGATTGATTTCTACCGGAACTGCAGTGGCTTTTTTATTGGCGTTGATAACTGCGGTGGTCACTTCACCCAGGTCGACTTCTTTGTCTACGCTGTCCGGAGCGATGCTGCAAGGCGCATCGATAACGGTTCCTTTGAAGGTGATTTTTCCAGAGCCCTGCTCATCAGCGAAAGCAGAACCAGAAATGACGGTTGCCATTGCAATGGCCAACAGCGCTTTTTTTCCTGCGTACATGGGAAATATCCTTATCAAATAATCGTGCATTCTAAATATTATTTTTTAGAATTCCGCCAGGATTATATCCATGATGATATTTTCGAGCGATTAGGCAATCTGAAAGATACCTTAAGGGCGATTTAATATATTGATGATGATTATTGATTAGGATGGCGATATTGAATTATGCATCTAATATATCATTGCTTACAGGAACGTTATTAGCGTTTTCGTGTTCATTATTTATCACTTTGCTGTGGCGTTGATGGCTCGGTGCGTGAGTGTTTTCTGAAGGGCTATTATTAAAGGATAATTTAAAAGGAAGGTTTAATATTATATTCCTTCCTTTTCTTTAATGGTATTTTCAGCCAATGCCCATGCTTTGCAAGAGTACGAGGCTTAACCCCATGACCGACATTCCACATAAAACGCCGTAGCTAGGATTATTATTCGGGTCGATTTCTTTGGCCAGCGGCATGAGCTCATCGACGGAAAGGGCAACCATAATTCCGGCCACCGCAGCCATAATTGCAGCCATCACGACGGGGGATACCAGGCTTCCCAGAATGAGCCACGCCAGCACGCCGCCGAGAATTTCCGCCAGGCCAGAAATCCCGGCCCAGAACACCGCCGTGCGCTTCGACCCCGTCGCCGCATACACTGGCCCAGCCACTGCAAGTCCTTCAGGAATATTGTGCAAAGCCACGGCCAGCGCAATGCCAAAGCCAAGCTCCAGGTTATTGCTGGCGGTGACGTAGGTGGCCACACCCTCGGGGAAGTTGTGCAGGCTAATGCCCAGCGTCAACAGAATCGCGGTGCGCTTAATGTTATGCGGAAGCGGTGAAACGCGCTTTTGCATTAAATCCTGAGGATGCGCGTGCGGCAGCATGCGATCCAGCGCGAAGTACCCCAGCAGGCCGACAACAAACATGCCGTAGCCTAGCATTGGAGACATGCCTTTCGTACCCAGCGCGGCGGGCAGCATCTCCATAAGGGAGATGAGCAACATAATTCCGGCAGCGAAGCCCAGCGAAAAGGCCAGCACGCGGTTGGACGGTTTCTGGCCCAGCACGCCCAGCATTGCGCCAATGAAGGTCGCTGCGCCTGCCAGTATGGTCAGAATCAAGGGGGCCGACATTCTTCTCTCCTTCACCTAATCCCTACGTTCAAATTTCCTGATGATGATCTTCATGCTTATCAGCGTTCATCCTGGCCGGATTGCGCGTAGTGTAGAACCATCAAATTGACACCTTCTGTAAGGATATCACCATGTCTTCATCTCGTATGCCAGCACTGTTTTTAGGCCACGGTAGCCCAATGAACGTTCTGGAAGATAACGTCTATACCCGCACGTGGCGTCATCTGGGCGAGACGTTGCCGCGTCCAAAGGCGATTGTGGTGGTGTCTGCACACTGGTTCACTCGCGGAACCGGCGTGACCGCAATGGAAACCCCGAAAACCATTCATGATTTTGGCGGCTTTCCACAGGCGCTGTACGACACGCATTACCCTGCTCCAGGTTCGCCAGCGCTGGCGCAGCGGCTGGTTGAGCTGCTTGCCCCCGTGCCGGTTGCGCTGGATAAAGAGGCCTGGGGCTTTGACCACGGTTCCTGGGGTGTTCTGATTAAAATGTATCCAAATGCGGATATTCCGATGGTACAGCTGAGCATCGACAGCACCAAACCGGCAGCCTGGCACCTTGACATGGGCCGCAGGCTGGCGACGCTGCGCGATGAAGGCATCATGCTGGTGGCGAGCGGCAACGTAGTGCATAACCTGCGTACCGCGCGCTGGCACGGCGAAAATACGCCGTACCCGTGGGCGACATCCTTTAACGACTATGTTAAAGCGAACCTGACCTGGCAAGGGCCGGTGGAACAGCACCCGCTGGTTAACTATCTGGATCATGAAGGCGGTTCGCTCTCTAACCCGACGCCGGAACACTTCCTGCCGCTGTTGTACGTGCTGGGTGCGTGGGATGGTCAGGAGCCGGTTACGATCCCGGTCGACGGTATTGAGATGGGCAGCTTGAGTATGCTGTCGGTGCAGGTAGGGTAACAAAAGCAAAACGGCAACGAGGTTGCCGTTTTTAGCCCTCACGCTACTCCACAAAAATATGCGGATAGAACCGTGACAGATCCTGCGTAATTAGCGCGCGATCTTCGCGAATGCCAATCCCGGCCGGTTGATCGTTGATGAGCCAGCTGCCAATCAGCGTGTAGCTATCGCCAAACTTCGGCAGCTGATAGAACTCCTGAACGATCATTCCCTCTTCACCATAAGGCCCTTCAACCGCTTCCAGCGTTTTACCGTTTTCGATAATCGACACGTTCGCGCCTTCGCGGGAGAAGATCGGCTTCACGACGTATTTCTCCATCGGCGGGAAATCGTCTTCGGCGAAGTACGCGGCCAGCAGGTTAGGGTGGTTTGGGAACATCTCCCACAGCATTGGCAGCAGCGCTTTGTTGGAAATAATGCTCTTCCACGCCGGCTCCAGCCAGCGCACGCCAGCGTCTTCCAGCTTGGTGGAGAACATTTCGCGCAGCATGTATTCCCACGGGTAGAGCTTGAACAGGTTGCTGATGACCTGATCCTGGGTGTCGGTAAACTGACCTTTTTCACCCAGGCCGATATCCTCGATATAGAGAAACTCGGTTGCCAGCTCCGCTTCCGCCGCGCAGTCCTGCAGGTACTGAACCGTGCCGCGATCTTCTTCCGTATCGCGGCAGCAGGCAAGGTGCAGCAGGTTAAATCCGTGCTGTTCGCGCAGCTCGGCAAAGCGATCGATCAGCTTTTCCTGCAGGCTGTTGAACTGGTCGCTGCCTTCCGGCAGGTTTCCGGCGTTGGCCTGGTCTTCGAGCCAGATCCACTGGAAAAATGCCGCTTCGTACAGCGAGGTGGGCGTATCGGCATTATTTTCCAGAAGCTTAGGCTCGCCCACGCCGTCCCACGCCAGATCGAGGCGCGAGTACAGCGACGGCTGGCTGGTTTTCCACGACTGGCGCACGAAGCTCCAGGTGTGTTTCGGAATGCGGAATTTGGTCATCAGCGCGTCGCTGTCGATCACCTTTTCCACGACCTTCAGGCACATCTGGTGCAGTTCGGCGGTCACCTCTTCCAGCTTTTCAACCTGGGCAAGCGTGAGCTTGTAGTAAGCATCTTCACACCAGTACGGTTCGCCGTACATGGTGTGAAAGTTAAAACCGTATTCGGTCGCTTTTTCGCGCCAGTCCGGGCGCTCAACAATGCTGACTCGTTCCATGATCAACCGCCCATTGAGCGTGTAGAGGAACCTGCCGCGCTGCGCTGCATGGTGGATTGTTTCGCCACGGATTCGCCGAACCCGCCGCGGGTTACGGTGGTGGTGGTCGCAGGTTTCGGCGCCATGGCCGTTTTCGGCACGGTCGCGGTACGTCCCGGCGTGGCTGCACCGTAATTTTTGCCGCTGGCGTCGGTATATTTTCCATACGCCGGGCTGTTTGGGTTTTTGGAGCTAAACAGCGGCTGCTGCTGGTAGCCCGCGCCGCCGCTCATCAGGCGACCCATCATATAGCCCGCCATCAGCGGCATCCAGAAGCTGCCGCTGGACTGCGCCTGCGCCTGGTTTTCCGGTGCCATGCCCGCCTGAGCAGGCGTCTGCTGGCACTGGCCTTCACCAAACTCCGCCACGCAGTCTTCGCGCGTAGCGTATTTCGGCGCGGTGCGTTCTGCTTCTTTCAGGGCGTTGTTGTACGCGGTTTTACATTCTGCGGCGTTGCCGGTGGCGGCAGAGCAGTCTTCCGCGTTTTGATACATCGAGACCGTTTCATCGCTTTGTTCACAGCCCGCGAGGAAAAACACCGCACTGACGGCCAGCGCAACCGGCGTCAGGTGGCGAGCGTTCCAGCTTTTGCGGAACGATGCGTGATTAATCGTTTTTGTCCGTTTCATCTTTGTCTTCCAGGACCCAGTGGTAATAACGCTCAGGATAGAGGATGAGTGGTTGAAAATGAAGCGTAGAGGGGGATTAGTGGGGATCTTTACGTTGGCTTACGTTCAAGTGTGATAACGATAAACCCTCTCCCTGTGGGAGAGGGCCGGTGAGGGTATCAGGCCGCAGTAGGCCTGATGACGCTCTTAATGACGGAACGGATTAGTGCCGGTGCTGGCAGGCGCAGTGCTGCGCGCTGCCGCTGGCTGCGCAACGGGTGCGCTGTCGTTACCGTTGAAGTTATCTACCGCTGCAACCTGCTGCGGGTTCTCCGGTGCCACGTTTTCTGGTGAGGTCGAGACCGGTTTGCCCAGCGCATTGTTCAGCGCCAGCAGATCTTGCTCGTTCAGCGTACCCAGAGCCTGTTTAATGTTCAGCTGGTTGATCAGGTACTGATAGCGCGCGTTGGAGAGCTGCTGCTTGGCTTCGTACAACGCGGTAGTCGCATCCAGCACGTCAACGATGGTACGCGTACCAACGGAGTAGCCTGCTTCCATCGCGTCCAGTGAGCTCTGTGCAGAAACTACCGCCTGCTTATAGGCGTTGATGCTGCTGATCGAGGCGTTCACGTTGTTGAAGGAGGAACGTACGGTCTGCACCACGTTGCGGTGCGCGCTTTCCAGCTGCTCGCTCGCGCCAACGAAGTTGTACTGCGCCTGTTTCACCTGGGAGTTCACCATTCCGCCCTGATACAGCGGCAGGGAGAAGCTCAGGCCCACTTTGTTCTGGCCGACGTTGCTGTCGTCGTACTGCGCGCTGTTTGTCTTCGAACCGCTGTAGCTGGTGTCAGATACGCCGGTAGATGCGCTGAGGCTCAGGGTCGGCAGGTGGCCATCCTGTGCCTGGCGAATCTGTTCGCGAGCCAGATCCTGGTTCAGACGCGCCTGCAGCAACGCCAGGTTACGGTTTTCCGCTTCCTTCAGCAGCGCGTTCACCGCCTGCGGCTTATCGGTTTTGAAGCTATCGACGTTCAGAGACGCCAGCTCGGGATAGTAGTTTCCGGTGACCTGACGCAGCGATTCTAAGGCGTTGTCGAGGTTATTACGCGCGGTGACTTCGTTGGCCAGCACGCTATCGTACTGTGAACGGGCGTTCTGCACGTCGGTAATGGCTACCAGGCCTACGTTAAAGCGCTGGGTGGTTTGATCCAACTGGCGGTAAATCGCCTGTTTCTGCGCTTCGGTGTAGGAGAGCGAGTCAATGGCGCTCAGCACGTTGAAGTAGGCCGTAGCGGTGTTCAGGATCAGCGTCTGCTGGTCGGTTTGATACGCCACGTCCTGGATGCCCGCGCTCTTTTCCTGCAGCGTTAACGCACGCCATTTGGACATATCAAACAGGGTCTGCGTTAACTGCAGCGATGCGCTGGTGGCATTGGAGTTAACGCCATTGTTATCGCGAAAACCGTTGCTATAAGTATAATCAGCACCTAAGCCCAGCTGCGGCAGCAATGGGCTGCGCGCTTCGTTAATCTTTTCAAATGCAGCATCACGGTCGGCCGCTGATTTACGCAGATCAGGGTTGCCCAGACGCGCCTGCTGATAGACCTGTAACAGGTTTTCTGCCTGGCTCAATGCACTGAAGCCCGTCAGGCTCAGGCCGATAAGGATGGGGAGCAATTTCTTCATTTGCATTCCTTGTTGTGAAGCAGTATTAGCGCTGATCTAATTAAAAATAATTGCCGATTCTAACAGAATCATCCACACCAAAAGGTTGGCGTTACGTGCCATCTGGCGGTAATTTGCACCAATCTACCATATAGCCTTGCAAACAGCAGCCAAACAGCCTTGAAATTCACAATTTCATCACCATTGCTACCGGGACTCGATTCATGCAAAAAACAGAAAAGTTGCCAGTGACCTTCGCCAAAAACGATGTAGAAATTATTGCACGAGAAACGCTTTATAGCGGTTTTTTTTCGCTGGATCTTTACCGTTTCAGGCATCGCCTGTTTAACGGTGAAATGAGCGGCGAAATTAAACGCGAAATTTTTGAGCGCGGGCACGCGGCAGTCTTGCTACCCTTTGACCCAGTGCGCGACGAAGTGGTGCTGGTTGAGCAGATTCGCATCGCGGCGTATGACTCAAGCGAAAGCCCGTGGCTGCTGGAGATGGTGGCCGGGATGATCGAAGAGGGCGAAACGGTTGAAGACGTTGCCCGCCGCGAAGCGCTGGAGGAGGCGGGTCTGGTTGTTGGGCGAACGAAACCCGTGCTGAGCTATCTGGCAAGCCCGGGGGGCACCAGCGAGCGCTTATCTATTATGGTTGGCGAAGTGGACGCCACGACCGCGGAAGGCATTCACGGTCTGGCAGACGAAAACGAAGATATTCGTGTTCATGTGGTGAGCCGGGAGCAGGCTTACCAGTGGGTAGAAGAGGGGAAAATCGACAACGCTGCGTCTGTCATCGCCCTGCAATGGCTGCAGCTGCATTATCAAACATTACGAAACGAGTGGACAAAATGAAGCGCTATACACCTGACTTTCCCGAAATGATGCGCCTGTGCGAAACCAATTTCGCCCAGCTGCGCCGCCTGCTGCCGCGAAACGACGCACCCGGCGAAACGGTAAGCTATCAGGTGAGCAACGCGCAGTATCGGTTAACGATAACAGAATCAACGCGCTACACTACCCTGGTGGAGATTGAACAAACGGCGCCCAGCATCAGCTACTGGAGCCTGCCGTCGATGACGGTGCGACTTTACCACGACGCGATGGTCGCTGAAGTGTGTTCGAGTCAGCAGATCTTTCGCTTTAAAGCGCGATATGATTACCCGAATAAAAAGTTGCATCAACGCGACGAAAAGCATCAAATTAACCAGTTTTTAGCCGACTGGCTAAGATATTGTTTAGCACATGGAGCAATGGCGATTCCGGTTTGTTAGCGTCATAAACCTACCTAAGGACACCATTTGGAAAGCCTGTTGAACCTGACTGTTGCTGGTGGGGCACCAGTCAGGATATTACAAATCACCGATACTCACCTCTTTGCCGAAAAGCATGAAACGCTGCTGGGTGTGAACACCTGGGAGAGTTATCAGGCTGTACTTAGCGCGATTCACGCCGAGAATCGCGCATGTGATTTGATCGTCGCAACAGGCGATCTCGCACAGGATCAATCCTCCGCGGCCTATCAGCATTTTGCTGAGGGGATTGCGAGCTTCAGCGCGCCCTGCGTCTGGCTGCCGGGCAACCATGACTTTCAGCCCGCCATGTTCAGTTCGCTACACGATGCGGGGATTTCTGCCGCGAAGTGCGTATTTGTGGGCAAGCAGTGGCAGATCCTGCTGCTCGACAGCCAGGTGTATGGCGTTCCACACGGTGAGCTGAGTGAATACCAGCTCGACTGGCTGGAGAAAAGGCTGAGTGCTGAACCGGCGCGACATACGCTGCTATTGCTTCACCATCATCCGCTGCCGGCAGGGTGCAGCTGGCTCGATCAGCACAGCCTGCGCAATTCTGCCGCGCTGGACCGCGTGCTGGTGAAATATCCGCGCGTGAAAAATCTGCTCTGTGGGCACATTCACCAGGAGCAGGATCTCGACTGGAACGGCCGCCGCCTGCTGGCCACGCCTTCGACCTGCGTTCAGTTTAAGCCCCACTGCGCCAACTTTACCCTGGACACTATCGCACCCGGCTGGCGCTGGCTTGAACTGCATGCCGATGGCACGTTGACCACTGAGGTCTGTCGCTTAAGCGGCAGCCAGTTCCGTCCTGATACCGCTTCAGAAGGCTATTAATGTCGACGCTCCTCTATCTACACGGATTCAACAGCTCGCCGCGCTCCGCGAAGGCGACGCAGTTTCGCCAGTGGCTGAGCGAACATCATCCGCAGGTGCAGATGATCGTTCCCCAGCTCCCGCCTTACCCGGCGGATGCGGCGGAAATGCTTGAATCCATCGTGCTTGAACACGGTGGAGAATCGTTTGGCGTTGTGGGGTCATCGCTGGGTGGATACTACGCCACCTGGCTGTCGCAATGCTTTATGCTGCCTGCGGTGGTGGTCAACCCGGCGGTTCGGCCGTTTGAGCTGCTGCGGGACTTTCTCGGGCAAAACGAGAACCCCTACACCGGGCAGCAATATGTGCTAGAGTCACGCCATATTTACGATCTCAAAGTTATGCAGGTCGACCCGCTTGAAGCGCCGGATCTTATCTGGCTGCTGCAGCAAACGGGAGATGAAGTGCTGGATTACCGCCAGGCAGTGGCGTATTACGCATCCTGCCGCCAGACTATAGAAGAGGGCGGAAACCATGCTTTCACGGGCTTTGAGAATCATTTCACCCAGATTGTCGATTTTCTTGGACTGCACAGCCTCTGACAATCAATGCGAATTGCTAGTTAAATCATGACGCAAACCTATAACGCTGATGCCATTGAGGTACTCACCGGGCTTGAGCCGGTTCGCCGCCGCCCGGGGATGTACACGGATACCACGCGCCCAAACCACCTGGGCCAGGAAGTTATTGATAACAGTGTGGATGAAGCGCTGGCAGGACATGCCAAACGCGTTGACGTCATCCTGCACGCCGATCAGTCGCTGGAGGTTATCGACGACGGTCGCGGCATGCCGGTGGATATCCACCCGGAAGAGGGCGTGCCCGCCGTTGAGCTGATCCTCTGCCGCCTGCACGCGGGCGGTAAATTCTCCAACAAGAACTACCAGTTCTCCGGCGGTCTGCACGGTGTGGGGATCTCCGTGGTCAACGCCTTGTCCAAACGCGTGGAAGTGAACGTTCGTCGCGACGGTCAGATCTACAACATCGCGTTTGAAAATGGCGAAAAGGTGCAGGATTTACAGGTCGTCGGCACCTGCGGCAAACGCAACACCGGCACCAGCGTCCACTTCTGGCCTGACGGGAGCTTCTTCGACAGCCCGCGCTTTTCCGTTTCGCGCCTGACGCACCTGCTGAAAGCCAAAGCGGTGCTGTGCCCGGGCGTGGAAATCACCTTTAAGGATCACGTTAACAACACCGAGCAGACCTGGTGCTACGCCGATGGCCTGAACGACTATCTGTGCGAGGCCGTTAACGGCCTGCCGACCCTGCCGGAAAAACCGTTTGTCGGTAACTTTAGCGGCGATACCGAAGCGGTGGACTGGGCGCTGCTGTGGCTGCCGGAAGGCGGCGAACTGCTGACCGAAAGCTACGTCAACCTGATCCCGACCATGCTCGGCGGGACGCACGTCAACGGCCTGCGTCAGGGCCTTCTGGATGCGATGCGCGAGTTTTGCGAATACCGCAACATCCTGCCGCGCGGCGTGAAGCTGTCGGCGGAAGATATCTGGGACCGCTGCGCCTACGTGCTCTCCGTGAAGATGCAGGACCCGCAGTTTGCCGGCCAGACCAAAGAGCGCCTGTCGTCGCGCCAGTGCGCGGCGTTCGTCTCCGGCGTGGTGAAAGATGCATTTACCCTGTGGCTGAACCAGAACGTTCAGGCCGCGGAAATGCTGGCCGAAATGGCGATCTCCAGCGCCCAGCGCCGTCTGCGCGCGGCGAAAAAGGTGGTGCGTAAAAAGCTCACCAGCGGCCCCGCGCTGCCGGGCAAGCTGGCGGACTGTACCGCGCAGGATCTCAACCGCACCGAGCTGTTCCTCGTAGAAGGGGACTCGGCGGGCGGATCGGCCAAGCAGGCGCGCGATCGTGAATATCAGGCGATCATGCCGCTCAAGGGTAAGATCCTCAACACCTGGGAAGTGTCGTCTGATGAAGTGCTGGCCTCGCAGGAGGTACACGATATCTCGGTGGCGATCGGCATCGATCCGGACAGCGACGATCTGAGCCAGCTGCGCTACGGTAAGATCTGCATCCTCGCGGATGCGGACTCCGACGGCCTGCACATCGCCACGCTGCTCTGCGCGCTGTTTGTGAAGCACTTCCGCACGCTGGTGAAAAACGGTCACGTCCACGTGGCGCTGCCGCCGCTGTACCGTATTGACCTCGGCAAAGAGGTTTACTACGCGCTGACGGAAGAAGAGAAAGCGGGCGTGCTGGAACAGCTCAAGCGCAAGAAGGGCAAGCCGAACGTGCAGCGCTTTAAAGGGCTGGGCGAGATGAACCCGATGCAGCTGCGTGAAACGACGCTGGATCCGAACACCCGCCGCCTGGTGCAGCTGACGATCAGCGATGAAGACGAACAGCAGACCAACGCCATGATGGATATGCTCCTTGCCAAGAAGCGCTCGGAAGACCGACGCAACTGGCTGCAAGAGAAAGGCGATATGGCGGATATTGAGGCCTGATGCTTTACCCCTCACCCTAACCCTCTCCCCAAAGGGGAGAGGGAACTTAAAACACCCTCTCCCCTTTGGGGAGAGGGCCTGGGTGAGGGGGAAAACCCCACTCTGACATCAAAACTCCATCTTCACCGTAAACTGCACTTCGCGCGGATCGCCGATCTGGTTGCCCAGGTTATTGGTCGCGATAGAAGAGGTGTAGTAGGTCTTATCAAACAGGTTTTTCACGTTCACCTGCAGCGTCACCGGATACTGTAGCTTCATCTTATAGGCCGCAAAGGCATCCGCCACGAAGTAGCCCGGCAGATAATAATCCGCTCCGTTGGTCGCCGATCTGCGGCTCACGCCGTGCCCGCCGCCGCCAACCGTCAGCGTGTTCCCGGCAAACGCATTGTGAATATCGTACGTCAAGAACAGCGAGCCGGTGTGGCGCGGTACGTTCGGCAGCGGCTTGCCCGCGTAGTCCGGGTCTTCCAGCACTTTCGCATCGGTATAGCCGTAGCTGGCAATCAGGTTAGTGTTTTCGGTCAACCGTCCCGCGAGATCCACCTCCACGCCCTGCGAGCGCACGCGGCCCGCGGTTTTGGCGACGGTTTCATCGCCCACGCTTTCGGTGTACAGCACGTTGCGCTTGTGAATATCAAACAGTGCGATGTTGGCCGTAACGCCGTCGAACAGGTCGAATTTCGCGCCCACTTCGTAAGCATTTGACGTTTCCGGCGGCAGGTTTCCGATGTAGCTGGCAATCGACGACTGCGGCATAAACGTTTGCGAGTAGTTGGCAAAGAGCGACACGGCCGGCGTGAGCTTGTAAACCAGCCCCAGCTTCGGCGTCCACCGGTCGTCGCGGCTGTCGGTGTTGACGTTAAACGGGCGGCCTTTTCCGGCGTACTGGGTGTAATACTGGTAGCGCAGCCCGGCAACGGCGATCCACCGGTCGGTCAGATAGAGCGCGTCCTGCGCGTAGGCGGAATAGCTCTCCTGCTTGATGGTTTGATCGCTGTCGGAGGCTGACACGGTCGTGCATTTGCCGGTATTGCCGTAGGACGGATCGTAAATATTAAAATCCTTCACGTTCTTGCAGCGGATCATGTCCGTGCGCAGCAGATCGTAATTCTCATAGGAGACGCCGGTCAGGATCTCGTTATAGAACCCGGCGATATCCACGTTGCCCTGCAAATCAGCGCGGGTGGAGTGCATTCGCTGGGTCGATCCCTGCGTCGCATCCACGCGGCGGGTGAGGTTGCCCGTTTTGGCATCGTAGGCCATTACCCGCGCCTGATTATCGCTGTACTTGTCCTGGCTAAAGCCGTAGTCAAATCTGGCCGTCCACTGGCTGTTCAGGCGGTATTCCGCATTGAGCTGCGCCAGATCCGAGACGCCGTCCGTCACGTTGAACGGCTCGTCAAAGCGGGTTTTGCGATCGACGTTGACCGCCTTTTTGGTATTCGGTTCGAAGATCGTGCCGCGATCGAACGGCGTTTTATAGTCGCGGTGTGAATAGAGTACGGTCACGGTGGCGTCATCGCCAAACCACGTCAGGGACGGCGCGATGAACGTGCTGCGCTCGGTGCCGAAGTTGCGCCAGTAGTCTTCATCCTGCACCTCGCCCGTCAGGCGATACGCCAGGCGCGTGCCTTCGAGCGGGCCGGTGAGGTCGAGCTGGCCGGTGCCGCCGCCAAAGCTGGACGACGTCGCCGACATCGAGCCGCCGAAGGTGGTTTCAGGGCGTTTGGTCACAACGTTGATCAGCCCGCCCGGGTCGAGAATGCCGTAGAGCGTCGAGGCGGGACCTTTCAGCACCTCGACGCGGTCGGTTGCGGCGTTAAAGCTGCGCGGCAGCACGGTGCGCAGTCCGTTGGTCATGATTGATCCGTCGCGGTTCGCGCCAAAGCCGCGGCGCACAAACGCGTCCTGCGTGCCGCCCAGGGTGTTGGTCTGCACCACGTTGCTGACGTTATAGAGCGCTTCGTCAAGCGTGGTGGCGTGCTGATCTTCCAATACCTTATCGCTGACGGTATTCACCACCTGCGGGATATCCAGCATCGGCATGTTGGTCAGCGTGGCCGTGGACGTATTGAGCGGCTGATAGCCGCTGGTTGCGTCAGGCGCCGCGTTTGGGCTGGCGACCACGGTGAGCGTTTCGCCATCCTGCGTCGTTTTCTCCGCCGCGTGTCCCAGAGGCGCTAAAAAGAGGAGTGAAAAGAGCGCGCGCCCTTTTACCCCTGCATGAAAAGGTGTGAACGTAGCCATTACATCTGTTTTCCCAAATAACCCGCGAAGAAAGGTTCGCGCAAGCGTGTGTGAGTCATTGCCCTTACGGTCCGTTCGTTAGCCGCGGCGGGCCTCGAACTTGTAATTGAGAATCATTCAATCATGAGGCTATGTAGTAGTAAATGGGAAACGGAAAAAATTGACTACAGCGAAGTTTCACAAAAAGGGCCTTCTGCTTTTGTGGGTTAATTTATTGAAAATAAATAATTTATTGTGAAGGTGGTAGGGCTATATTTCCGCTGTAATCCCTGGTATGAGCAAGGTATTTATCCGCTTGACTACTACATGGCGCAGCGGCAAACTTCTCAAAAGAGAATGAGTTTTATTTTTATTTATTTGATTTTATTACGTTGGCATTCACGTGGCGCACAACCTCAAAAATCCTGGCCTGGTTCTGGAGAACCTGTCCGCGGGCTACCACAAAAAAATCATCGTCGATGATATTTCCCTCGCCATCCCGCAGCAGAAAATGACGGTGCTGGTGGGGGCGAACGGCTGCGGCAAATCCACGCTGCTGAGCACCCTTGCGCGCCTGCTGCATCCGCTCGGGGGCTGCGCCGTGCTGGACGGCAAATCTATCCACGCGCAGCCCACCCGGGACGTCGCGCGGCAGCTTGGCATTTTGCCCCAGTCGCCGCTTCTGCCGGAGGGATTAACCGTGTTCGAGCTGGTCTCCCGCGGGCGTTTCCCCTGGCAGAATTTTATGCGCCAGTGGAGCGACGATGACGAACGGGCCGTCGAGGAAGCCCTGCGCCTGACGGGCACGGCGGCGTTTGCCGATCTGCCCGTTGAAAGCCTCTCCGGCGGCCAGCGCCAGCGCTGCTGGATTGCCATGGCGCTGGCGCAGCAAACGCCGTACATCCTGCTTGATGAGCCAACCACCTTTTTAGATCTGCGCTATCAGGTGGAGATCCTCGAATTGCTCCACGATCTCACCCGCCGCCACGGGCGCACCGTGGTCGTGGTGCTTCACGATCTTAATTTCGCCGTCAACTACGGCGATTCGCTGGTCTTTTTGCGCCAGGGCAAGGTCGAGGGCGTTATTCACGAGGGCGATAGCTGTACGCCGGAGCTGATCAAAGCGGTCTTTGACGTTGACGTGCATATGTCGACAAACCCGATGACCGGCAAACCGTTCTTTATGCCGTTTCGCCAGGCGTCCAGAGCATCATGATCCGCATCCCGCTGGCTTTTCTGCTGCTGTCGCTCCTGCTGTTAGCGGGGGCGGTTGCGCATCTCGGGATCGGCGCGCGCGCCATCGCGCCGCAAACGGTGGTGCAGGCGTTTCTCCACTTCGACCCGCGTAATTTTGACCACAGCATCATTATCAGGCTGCGCCTGATCCGCCTTTGCGCGGCGATGGTGACGGGTGCGGCGCTGGGCGTGGCCGGGGCGTTGCTGCAATCGGTGATCCGCAATCCGCTGGGCGAGCCGCACATTCTCGGGCTGAACGCGGGAGCGGCGCTGGCGGTGGTTATGACCAGCGCGCTGGGGCTCACCCTGCCGTTTGGTCGCCCCCTGATTGCCGCTGCCGGTGCCGCCGCGCTGTTTTTGCTGGTGCTGACGTTTTCCTCCGCCGGGCGAGCCGGGCTAACGCCGATGAAGGTGACGCTGTGCGGCGTGGCGATGTCGGCGTTCGCGTCGTCCATCACCGCCGCGGTGCTGATTCTGGACGAGCAGACCCTGCTGGCGATGCGAACCTGGCTGGCGGGCGATTTGGCCGGGGTCAGCGTCGACGCGGTTCGCACTGCGGCCTGGGCTGCCGGAGCGGGATTCATGCTGGCGGTCTGGCTGTCGCCGTCGCTGAACATGCTGGCGCTCGGGGATAGGATGGCGCAGGGGCTGGGCGTCTCGCTGCTCAAAACCCGGCTGTTCGCGCTGCTGGCGACGGCGCTGCTGTGCGGCGCGGCGGTCTCCCTCGCCGGTCCGATAGGCTTTATTGGCCTCGTGGTGCCGCAGCTCATCCGCCGCCGGGTGTCGGTGGATTTACGCCTGATGATACCGCTTTCGGCGCTGTGCGGGGCGCTGGTTCTGCTGGTGGCCGATATCGCGGCCCGCACGCTGTTTGCGCCCTACGAGCTCGCCACGGGCGTGGTGACCGCGCTGGCCGGCGCGCCCGTATTTATCCTCGTTGCGGCGAGGATGTTCAAATGAATCGCGCCGGGCTGCGGGCGATCCGCGCGGGCGCGTTCTCGGCGCTGATCCGCCCCAGGGCGATGATCGTGCTCGGGCTGCTGACGATGGCGGGCGTGGCGCTGATGGGCTTTGGCCTGATCCACGGCTCGCTGCCGATCCCCGGTTCCGCTATTGGCCGCGCGCTGTTCATGCCGGAGAGCCTGAGCGCTGACGCGCGCTACATCGTCATGGATATCCGCCTGCCGCGCCTGCTGATGGCGGCGCTCTGCGGCGCGATGCTCGGCATGGCGGGGGCGGCGATGCAGTCGATCGCCCGCAACGGGCTGGCCGATCCGGGGCTTATCGGCGTCAGGGAAGGCTGTAGCGCCGCGGTGCTGCTGATGATGTTCCAGTTTCCGGCGCTGAGCCTGTTCTGGCGGCCGCTGATGGGCATGGCCGGAGGCGTATTGACCGCGCTGCTGGTGGTCGTGCTGGCGCGCGATATTTCGCGTCCGCGGTTTATTCTGATCGGCATCGGCGTCTCGTGGGCCTTGGCGGCGGCGATGGGCGTCTTTATGACCACCGCGGACGTGCGCGACGTGCAAACGGCGATGCTGTGGCTGGCGGGCAGCCTGCATGCGGCCAGCTGGCCGCTGGTCGGCATGGCGGCGGCATGGGCGTTCCCGGCGTTCGCGCTGCTTCTCTTAACCGCCCGCGCGGCGGACGTCGCCCTGCTGGGCAACCCGGCGGCAACGGGGCTGGGCGTGCGAACCTCGCGCCTGGCGCTGCTGCGGGTATTCGCTCCGGTGATGCTGACGGCGGCCTGCGTCTCGTGCGTGGGCAGCATCGGTTTTGTCGGCCTCATTACGCCGCACATGGCCCGCCTGGTACTGCGCGGCGGGCAGGCCGCGCTGCTGTCGGGAAGCGCCGTGCTGGGCGCGCTGCTGGTGCTGCTGGCGGATAACGTCGGGCGGCTGGCCTTTTTACCGCTCCAGCTTCCCGCCGGGATCGTGATTTCGCTTATTGGCGGCCCCTTTTTCCTGCTGCTGCTCTGGCAGCGCCGTGACCGATTCTAGAGGTATCTGATGCGCATACTGATTTCTGTGCTGTTGCTGGTGGGCTTTGCGGTAAGCGCGGCGGAGCCGACGCAGACCTTTACGGACGATCTCCATCGCAAGGTGGTGGTGCCGCTTCACCCGAAGCGGATCGTTTCGCTGCACGATCTGGACATTACCATTCCGCTGATTGAGCTTGGCGTGCCGCCGGTCGCCAGCCACGGCCGCACGCGCCCGGACGGCAGCCATTTCCTGCGCTCCAGCGGCATGCTGACGGGCGTAGACTTTGACAACTCCGACATAAAATTCATCGGCACCGCCGATATCGACATTGAAGCCATCGCCGCCGCTAAGCCGGATCTGATTATCACCGAGCCCACCCGCAACACGCCGATCGCGCAGCTGGAAAAAATCGCGCCGACGGTGAGCATCGATCACCTCGACGGCGGTGCGCCGGAGATTTACCGCAAGCTGGCGCAGCTGACCGGCACGCAGGCGCGGCTAAAGATCCTGGAGCGTCGCTATCAGGAACAAATCAAGGCGCTGAAGGCGACGGTCGACACCCGCAGGATCGCCGTCTCGGTGATTCAGGCGAACCAGGGAAAAATTACCGTGATGCACAGCTACCACTCGCTTGGCCGCGTGCTGCGCGACGCCGGGTTCAGGTTCCCGCCCCTGGTTGACAGCATTCCCGACGGCGGGCGTATTGACGTCAGCGCCGAGCGCCTGCCGGAGCTGGACGCCGATTTTGTCTTTGCCACCTGGCGCGGGGATACCGGCGGAACGCCGCAGGACGAGCTGAAGGCCATGGAGGCGGTGATGCCGGGCTGGTGCCAGTTCCTCAACGCCTGCCGTACCGGGCGTTACGTGCTCATCTCCCGCGAAGAGGCTATCTCGAACTCGTTTGCCTCCCTGGGGCTGATGGCCGCGCAGGTGCAGTCGCAGATTGCGGGTCGTCCGCTGCCGGGGGCGTCGCGGTGATTCGAAAAGACAAAGCGCGGGTGGATATTTACGGCGATCGCTTTCGCACGCGCGGGCACCAGCTGACGCCGCGCCTGCTGCTGGTGGCGCGCTATATCAATGAAAACCGGGAAGCGGTACTCGAGCAAACGGCGATGGAGATTGCCAGCGTGCTCAAAACGTCGGATGCCACCGTCGTGCGCGCCATTCAGGCCCTCGGCTTTGCCGGTCTGCGCGATTTAAAACAGACGCTGGAGCAGTGGTTTGGGCCAATTGTGACCTCCAGCGAAAAGATGTCCAGCACCGTGGGCTCGTTGACCAGCGACGTCAACGCCAGCATCGACTTTGTGCTTGAGGGCCACCAGCATACCTGCGCGGTTCTCTCCGAGCCCGCCAACCGCTACGCGCTGGCGCAGGCGGTGGCGCTGCTGTCCCAGGCGCGACAGGTGGCGATTTTCGGCATCGGCGCGTCCGGCATTTTGGCCGAGTACAGCGCGCGGCTGTTCAGCCGCATTGGCCTGCCCGCGACGGTGTTGAACCGCACCGGGATAGGGCTTTCGGAGCAGCTGATCGCCCTGCAGCGCGGGGACGTGCTGGTGATGATGGCGCAGAAATCCGCGCATCGCGAAGGCCAAACGACGCTGCGCGAAGCGAGGCGGCTCGGCATTCCCACCATCCTGCTGACCAACGCGCTGGATTCGCGCTTTAGCAAAGAGGCGAGCGTGGTGATCCACGTTCCGCGCGGCGGCGAGAAGGGCAAAATTCCGCTGCACGGCACGGTGCTCGTGTGCCTGGAGATGATGATACTGTCCGTCGCCTCCACCGAGCCGCAGCGCACCATTAAGTCGATGAAGCGCATCAACGAGTTTCACCGTGGGCTAAAGCCGGGGAAGAAGAGTGGGTGATTTTCGCCCTTTCCCAAAAGGCTCAGGTATCCCCCAGGAAATTTTTAACCAGAAGCAATTAAGGTTTTATCAAGAGAATTAATAGCTTAAAGCGACACCCTGGTCTGGCTGAAAATCGCTGAGGCGTTTCCTGCAGGCCGGGGCGCCGCGCAGGGATGCGCGGCGAGTCCCCTTAACACGTTCACAAGTATTGTGATTTCAGAGTAGCAAGGCTCGTAAAGTGAACGGAATTACCACCACAGCCGTATGTTCACCCTCACCCCAGCCCTCTCCCTGAATGGAGAGGGAGTATTCTGTGCCTGCTGTAATATGTGCGGATCCCTCAGCCCCTGAGGGTGAGAGCATCAAACCGCCCGATGATTCTTCCGGTACTGCAGCGGCGTCTCGCCAATTCCTTTCTTAAACGCGCTGATAAACCACGTCACGTCGGAAAACCCTACCTGCGCGGCAATGTCGCGCACGCTCGTGTCCGAGTGAAGCAGGCACTCGCAGGCCTTGCGCAGCCTTAGCGTATTCAGATAGTCGTGGATCTTCTCCCCCGTTTCCGCATGAAATTTCCGCGACACGTAGCTGCGCGAGATGCCCAGCTCGGCCGCCAGCGCGTCCAGGCGGAACTTCTGCTGATAGTGCTCTTCCAGCCAGAACATCGCCCGGCTGGCGACCCCCTGGCTGCTGCCCGGCGCGCCGTCCTCCACGTCCGGCAGCATGGCAAACAGGCCGATCAGCAGCCCCGCGATGCGCTCGCCGGTCATCGGCGGCTGGTAGCAGCTAAACAGGTGCGTAATATGGCTGTGGCAATGGGCCATGTCCGCCACCCACGCCGCGCCTCCGCGCCGTGACAGCGCCCGCAGCCGCTGCTGAGCGTGCGGAAAATCACGCAGCACGTTCATCACCGCATGGTGATCGAGATGAATAATCGTGCGCCGATAGATGGCCTCCGCCCGCTCGTCCACCCTCACCTTATGCAGCGTAAACGGCGGAAAGAAAAACAGCCGCCCGGGGCGCATGGTGAAGTGTTGATTATCGACAATCGCCACGCCAAACCCCTCCTCGACGTAGAGGATCTCCAGACACTGGTGCCAGTGGTGATAGCGCACGGTGTTGGCATACAGGCGGCTGAAGGAGGCAACGGTATTGTTCAGCGTAATCAACTCGAGATGTTCCGACGTTGGCGTGTCGCGCATGGTGCAATAAAACTCAACTTTTTCCCGTCAAAATCCATTTATAAACCACCATTTTAAATTTTATCAACTGGAGGTTTATTAAACGCTCCCACCTGTGACGCGGCTAACATTTCTCCACCTCATGCTTTCACTATGCTTGGCCGCAGTTGACGACGAGGGCGAACCTATGTGGGCGTTAAATAACGAAAAATCAAATCCGTTGTCTTCGCGACGGGATGTGGCAGCGTCGCTGAAGACGATGCTGGAGGCGCTGGATGCGCAGTTTCCGGCAGGCAGCTCGCGCTTTTCGCTGGGGGAAACCTGCGCGCACTACGCGACGGACATTGCGCAGATGGAGGGGCTTTCGCGCGCGCTGTGGGGGCTGTTTCCGCTGATGGCGTCCGGCGAATCCGAGCCCTTTAGCGAGAAGTACCTTACCGCCATTAAGCTTGGTACCGATCCGCACGGCGAAGGCTACTGGGGCGAAACCGGCCCGTACGACCAGCGGCTGGTGGAGATGGCGGCCTACGGGCTCGGGCTGGCGCTGCTGGGGAATACGCTCGCCGAGCGGTTTAGCGAGCGCGAGCTGGAAAACCTGCACGCGTGGCTCAACCAAATCACCGACGCGCAGATGCCGGACAGCAACTGGAACTACTTCGCCATTATGGTCCAGCTCGGTTTTAAGCGCGCCGGGCTGCCGTTTGACCAGCATGCCATCGACCGTCGCTTTGCGATGATGGAAGCCTACTACCTCGGCGACGGCTGGTATTCGGACGGCCCCGGCAGGCCGAGGGATTACTACATCTCGATGGCGTTCCACTTCTACGGCCTGATTTACGCCACCCTCAGCGGCGACGAGGCAAGGGCGGCGGTGCTGCGCGAGCGCGCGCGGCTGTTCGCACGGGATTTTATCTACTGGTCCGCCGCCGACGGCGCGTCGGTGCCGTTTGGCCGCAGCCTGACCTACCGCTTTGCGATGGTTGCCTTCTGGAGCGCGGTCGCGTTCTCCGGGCTGGACGCGTTCACGCCGGGCGTCGTGAAGGGCATTATCCTGCGCCACCTGCGCTGGTGGCAGCAACAGCCGATAGCCGACCGCGACGGCATTCTGACCCTCGGGTTTGCCTACCCGAACCTGGCGATGTGCGAAGACTACAACTCGCCTGGCTCGCCGTACTGGGCGCTGAAAACCTACCTGATCCTGGCGCTGCCGGAGGATCATCCGTTCTGGCTGGCGGAAGAACAACCGCTGCCCACGCTTGCTGAAAAACATGTGATTCCGCATGCGCAGCAGATCCTGATGCATTCGAAAGATTCTCAGCACGTCGTCATGCTCACCGCCGGTCAGCTGGAGCTGAACAATTACGTCAACACCGAAGCGAAATACACCAAATTTGCCTACTCCAGCCGCTTCGGATTCACCCTTGAGCGCGGGCGTTTTGGCCTGAAGCATGCCGCCTGCGATTCCATGCTGCTGCTGGCGGACGGAGATGACTATTTCCGCGGTCGTCGCGAGTGCGACGAGGTTCGGGTGGATGAAAATTACATTTTCTCGCGCTGGTCGCCGTGGCGCGACGTGCAGATTGCGACCTGGCAGATCCCGTTCGGGGAGTGGCACCTGCGGCTGCACCGCATCCACAGCGCGCGCCGCCTGCAAACGGCGGAGGGCGGGTTTGCCGTCATGAAAGCGGAGCACCGGCTTCGCGAGCGCGGCTGCTACCTGGCCGCAGAGAACGGCTACAGCGCGATTGTCGATCTCTCGCCGGAGCTGGCGCGAGAGCCGGACAGCATCGTCACCCCGCCGAACAGCAGCATCATGTTCCCGGAGTGCGCCTCTATTCCGCTGCTAAAAACCGAGATTCCGCAGGGCCAAAGCTGGCTCTGCTGCGCCGTGACGGCCAGCGAAAAACAGCGCGCTGCGGCGACTCCGATACTGAGCATCACCCGCGGCCAGGCCGTGATTCGCGATCCCGAAAGCGAGCGCCTGCTGTCGTTCACATTATAAAAAACCTGACCCCTACACGTCGGCGAGGATGGTATGAAAACGTCATCTACAACAAGCAGAACCGAATATTACAAAATCAGCAGCTTTATCTTTCTCTACTTCTTTACCTGGTCCGCCAGTATTGGCCTGCTGGCCATCTGGCTCGGGCAAAAGGCCAACCTTAGCGGGTCGGTGATTGGCACCGTGTTTGCGGTTAACGGCGTTTTCTCGGTTATTCTCAAACCGATCTACGGCTATATTCTCGATAAGATCGGCATGAGCAAATACCTGCTCTATTTTGTGGTGGCGATGTCCGCCCTGATGGCGCCGTTCTTTATTTATGTCTATCAGCCGCTGCTCATGTCCCACACCCCGATCGGCATTATCGTGGGTGCGCTGTACCTGAGCTTTGCCTGGTACGCGGGCGTGGCGGCGTGTGAATCTTATTCCGACCGCTTTAGCCGTTTGAATGGCATGGAGTTCGGGCAGATCCGTATGTGGGGATCGCTCGGCTGGGCGGTGGCGTCATCTTTCTCCGGCCTGCTGTTCAACCTCTCACCGGCGTATAACTTTATTCTCGGCAGCGTGGCGTCGGTGGTGATGCTGATTGTCCTTCTGAGCCTGAAAGTGAACACTAACTCTGCTCACGCAGGCGAGGTGCTGACGAAAGAGAAAATAGCCCCGTCTGACGTTTACGCCCTGCTGCGTAACCGCAAATTCTGGGCCTTCTGCCTGTACGTGGCGGGCGTGGCATGGATGATGTTTATCGCCGAGCAGCAATTCTCGCGCTATTTCGTCACCTTCTTCGATGATATTCATGAGGGCAACGCCGTATTCGGCTATCTCGGGACCGTACAGTCGGGCATGGAATTTGTCATGTATATGGTGGTCCCGCTGTTTGTGAACTTTATTGGCGCCAAACGCGGGCTGTTAATTGTCGGGCTGGTGGTTGGGGCGCGTCTGATTATTTCCGGCATGTGTGATTCACACCTGTTAATTTCAGTGCTTAAGCCGCTGTACGGTCTGGAAATTTGTCTCCTGCTGGTGTCGGTATTTAAATATATCGCCGAGCATTTCGACAAGCGCGTCAATGCCACCATGTATTTACTCGGCTATCAGGCGATGCTCTACCTTGGCAACGTGGTGGTCTCTTCCCCTGCCGGCTATATGTATGACCGTATTGGCTTTGAGCACACCTATATCATCATGGGCGCAACGGCGCTGACCTTTACCCTTATTTCTGCTTTTACGTTATCCGCCTGTCAGAGCAAATGGCGCGGGGCTCGTGCGCTGAACGTAGCAGAAACGTCAACACGATAAATTACGCCGTCAAAGAAGGAACCGAAATATGTTAAGTCGTATCAAAGAAGAACGTCTGCCTGTTATCGCTGCGCCCGTTGACTCCCGCGCATTCAGCGATGAACTGAATTCGGCGCGCAGACACGTTCTTGACCTGATTAGCCGTCATTTAACGGAGTTCGGCGACAAATTCCCGGCGGAAACCTGCCAGAACGGTTTTTATCCGCTGACCGACAACGTAGAGTGGACCACCAGCTTCTGGACCGGACAGCTCTGGCTCGCCTGGGAGATGAGCGGCGAGGAAAAATTCCGCGCGATGGCGGAAAAGCACGTCCGCTCGTTTGGCCTGCGCATCGCCGGGCGTCATGACACCAACACCCACGATTTAGGCTTCCTGTACACGCTCTCCTGCGTGGCGGCCTGGCGATTAACGGGCAACCGCGAAGCGCGCGGCTTCTCGCTGCTGGCGGCGGAAGCCCTGCTGGAGCGCTTTCACGAGAAGGCGAAGATCGTTCAGGCGTGGGGCGATCTTGCCGATCCCGAGCAGGCCGGGCGAATGATCATCGACTGCAACATGAACCTGCCGCTGCTCTACTGGGCGACCGAGCAGACGGGCGATCCGCGCTTTGCCAACGCCGCGAAGGCGCACGTGATGCAGGCGGCAACGTACCTGGTCCGCGACGACGCCTCAACGTTCCATACCTACTACATGGACGTGGCCACGGGCGCGGCGCGCTACGGCAATACCCAGCAGGGCTACGCGGACGACTCCTGCTGGTCGCGCGGGCAGGCGTGGGGGATTTATGGTTTCCTGCTGAGCTATATCTACACCGGCGATAGCACCATGATTGTTCTGTCAAAACGGCTGGCGAACTACTTCCTCAACCGCCTGCCGGAGGACTACGTTTGCCACTGGGATCTGGCGCTGGTGGGTACCGACGCCCTGCGCGACGCCTCCTCTGCGGCGATCGCCGCGTGCGGCCTGCTGGAGCTGGTGAAGCATCTGCCGGTGACCGATCCGGATCGCGAGCGCTATCTGGACTGGGCGAAAGCGATCGTCTCTTCGCTGACGAAGCATTACCTGATGGGCAAAGAGGAGAGCGGTACCGGGCTGCTGAAGCACTCGGTTTACCATCTCGCAAGCAATAAAGGCGTGGATGAATGCGCAAGCTGGGGAGATTACTTCTACGTAGAGGCGCTGATGCGGTTAACGCAGAGCTGGAAGCCGTACTGGTAAAAGTCGGGGCGAACCCCGACGCACAGGTTACGCCTTAGGAATACGCAGCGTCTGCCCCGGATAGATTTTATCCGGGCTGGAGAGCATCGGGCGGTTGGCCTCGAAAATCTTGTTGTACTGGTTGGCGTCGCCGTATACGGTTTTCGAGATGGCGCTCAGGGTATCGCCGGATTTCACCGTATAGTAGGTGGCTTCGTCTTTGGCATCCGTCGCGGTGATGTTGTTCTCCACCTCGCTGACGCCTGCGATGTTACCGACCGCGACCTGGATTTTCTCTTTCTGCTCCTGGGTCAGCCCGTCGCCCGTGACGCTGGCTTTGCCGTCGGTCACGTTGACCTGCACTTTATCTGCACCGGGAATGTTGAGTTTCTTAAGGTGTTCCGTGACCTTGTCGGACTGGCCCTTGTGGTCAGTCAGGTTGTCCCAGAGCTTTTCGCCCGCTTCTTTCACGAAGTTAAAAAGTCCCATTCCTTCCTCCTGTTAGACATGACGTCAGAATAAGCATAGCAGTTGGGCGATAAGGCGATAAAAAAAGCCCGGTAGCGCTAACGCTTGCCGGGCCTGAAGAGAGGGGGAGGGGAAACTTAAACCCCTTGCTCCAGAATGCGGATGTGGGTTTCCAGCACGTCGCCTTTCACCGCGTCGCCCCACGCCTTCATGTGCGCGGTTTGCAGATGCGCTTCAAGATGCGCGACGGTTTCCCACTGTTCAACCATGATGATGGAGTCCGGCGCGGTGGCCTGGAAGCTCGCCTCTGTAGCAGCATCCACCATCGGCGCATAGCCGTGGCAGCCTTCTTCTTTCAGCACGGTCGGGATAATTTTCGCGAACTGATCCAGCACGGCCTGACGGTGATGTTGGCCCGGACGCGTACGGATTTCAGCAATAACGGTAAGCATAATTAACTCCTTCTAATTCCAGCCTAACAGTTAAGCAAAAATTTCCGCCAGATGCTTGCGATATTCTGCGATATAGCGCGGGACGTCAGGCATTTTAATCACGTCGTTAACGATAAAGGTCGGCAGCGGCTCCATGCCGAGGAACTGGTTGGCCTTGTGGAACGGCAGATACGCGCCGTCTACGCCCACGCCTTCGAAGAACTGATCGCTCTCGGTGAAGGCCTCCAGCGGGGCGTTCCAGGTCAGGGAGAGCATATATTTTTTGCCCTGAATCAGGCCGCCGGAGCCGTATTTTTTAGACGCGTCGGAGCGGGTGCGGCCGTCGCTGGCGTACAGCGAACCGTGGCCTTCGGTGAACACGTCGTCGATGTATTTTTTCACCGTCCACGGCGCGCCCATCCACCAGCCCGGCATCTGCCAGATGATGGTATCGGCCCACAGGAAGTTCTGCACTTCCGCCTTAACATCGTAATCGCCGTCCGCGCGCACGACCTTAACATCATGCCCGGCGTCGCGCAGGAAGCCGTCCGCGACCTCGGTCAGGGTGTCATTCAGCTGGCCTTTAGAGTGCGCAAATTCTTTTGCGCCGTTGATAATCAGAATGTTGCTCATTATTTGTCCTCGATGGGGAGAGTATGCCGGGCATTGTACGCGCGAGAGCGGACCGGAAAAATGAGCAAAATGTGTAAAGTCTTTTGCGTGTGGCGCAATAATCCCTATCCGCTTACCGTCACCCTGAAGCCGCCGTCAGGGGCATTGTTCATGGCGACGCGCATGCCGTGCAGGGCGGCAATCCGCTTCACGATGGATAAGCCCAGCCCGCTGCCGGTCTCATCCTGCCCCGGCGGGCGGTAAAAGCGCTCGCCGATGCGGGCCAGCGCGTCGGGGGCAATGCCGGGGCCGTTGTCCTGAACGGTGAAGCCGTGGGCGTCGAGCGTTACGTCGACCACGCTGCCGCGCGGGCTGTAGCGCACGGCGTTATCCAGAAGGTTGCGAACCAGCAGGCCGAGCAGCAGCGGCTGGCAGGCGCGCGTGACGTGCGGGGTGTTGACGTTCAGCCGGACCTCAATGCCCGCCTGCTGCGCCGGATGGTAGATATCCATCACCGCCGACTGGAGTAAATCCGCCATCGCCACGGTTTCTACGTCGTCAAGGTTATCCAGCGAATCCAGCCGGGAGAGCGTCAGGAGCTGATCCACCAGCCGGGACGCGCGATCGATGCCCGCGTGCAGCTGCGCCAGCGCCCTGGCCTGCGCCTGCGGATCGTCCACGTACAGCTGCGCCACGTCGGTTTGCACCTTCAGCGCCGCCAGCGGGCTGCGCAGCTCGTGGGCGGCGTCTGAGGTGAAGCGGCGCTCGCGGGCCATCATCTCCTGCGTGCGCGCAAACAGATGGTTGAGCGCGTCGAGCAGCGGGCGCACCTCCGTCGGCACGCCGTCGGTGGGCAGGCTGTCCGTGGCGTCCGGCGAGCGCCAGCGCAGCGTCTGCGCCAGCTTTTTCAGCGGCCTGAGCTCGCGGCTCAGCAGCAGGATCAGCAGAAGCAGCATCACGGGCAGCGCGACCAGCCACGGCGTCAGCTGCGAGCTGACCACGTCCAGCGCCATCTCCTGGCGGTACTCCCACTCCTGCCCGACCACCACGCGGTGCTTGCCGTCCGGAGACGTTAGCCACAGGAAGCGCCATTCGTCGCTATCGTCAATCAGCCGTCCGTCGTCAAACCCGTCGCGGCGATAGTGATACGGAATGTCGCGCCCGTTTTCACCGTCGTTGAGCACCATTTTGCCGTCGGTGTCGAAGATGGCGAACGCCAGCGCGTCGTCGTCCAGATGCCCGTGTTTGGCCTTTTTCGGCACCTCGCGCATCCGTTCCGGCGCACGGATCTCGTCCAGATCCATCGTCAGCAGGCGCTTGGCAAACAGCATCTGCTGGGTATCGAATAATTTATCGAGCTTATGTGCGGTCTGCTGCCAGGCGACGATGCTGGCGGCAAACCAGGCGGCCAGCGAGAGCAAAAGGAAGAGGAGCGTCAGGCGCAGCTTCAGGCTTAGCTTCATGCGTCCCCCAGGGTATAGCCGATGCCGTGTACGGTGCGGATAAACCCGCTGCCGAGCTTGCGGCGAAGATGGTGAACGTGGACCTCCACGGCGTTGCTGGAGACGTCGTCATCCCAGCCGTAGAGCTTTTCTTCAATCTGCCTGCGCGGCAGCACCCGTCCGGCGTTGCGCATCAGCAGCTCCAGCAGGGCAAACTCTTTGGGCTTGAGGGTGAGGGTTGCGCCGTCCAGCGTGGCGACCAGGCTTGTCGGGTCAAGCGTTACCCTGCCGTGACGCAGCTCGCTGCGCGTCTGGCCGTGGCTGCGGCGCACCAGCGCTTCTAGCCGCGCCGCCACTTCAATCAGCGCGAAGGGCTTACAAAGGTAGTCATCCGCGCCCAGGCGCAGCCCGTCGACGCGCTGGTTCAGCGCATCCCGCGCCGTTAAGATCAGCACCGGCTCGCTGCGCCCGCCTTCGCGCCATTCGCGCAGGATGTCGAGACCGTCCATTTCCGGCAGCGTCAGGTCAAGCACCACGGCATCGTAGGGGGCGGAATAGAGCGCCGCGCGGCCGGTTTTGCCGTCGGTGAACCAGTCCACGCTAAACCCCATTTTAGTCAGCCCGGCCTTGATGCCGTCGCCAATCAGCCTGTCGTCTTCTACCAGTAAAATGCGCATGTTCCCTCCTTGATGCCGCCAGTAAACCTTCTGTTTACCTGCGCTGTACAGAAAAAATAAATAAATTTTCCCCTTAAGAAGTTGTTAAGGATTACCCTGTTTAATGGACTGCGAAACGACATTAAAGGGAGAGTTAAGATGAAAAAATACGCTGCAATTGCTGCCATCATGATGATGACCACGGCCCCCGTTTTTGCTGCGCAGGGCGGTTTTAACGGCCCGTCCGCCACCGCCGCGCCGACGCAAACCCAGCAGGGCGGTTTTGTTGATAACGACGCGAACCTTACCACGGCGGTGAAAGCGAAGGATTTGCCTGATGACCGCTGGGTTAAGCTGCGCGGGAACATCACCGAGCGCCTGTCCGACGACCGCTACACCTTCCGCGACGAAACCGGCACGGTGGTGGTTGAGATCGACCACAAGCGCTGGAACGGCGTGACCGTCAGCCCGCAGGATAAGTTAGAACTGCAGGGTAAAGTCGATAAAGACTGGAACGAGTTTGAAATCGACGTGAAGCAGGTTATCAAGCTGAACAAATAACCCGGAAAGGGCCGCTGATGCGGCCCTTTTTCTTTGTGACTCAACTCGCCAGATAGGGTAGTATCTGCGGCAATATTGCCTGAAACCCATCGGTTTCTGAGTTGAGGAATCACACGTAATGAGCGATATGGCAGAGCGCCTCGCGCTACATGAATTCACGGAAAATGCCTACCTGAACTACTCCATGTACGTCATCATGGACAGGGCATTGCCGTTCATCGGGGATGGCCTGAAGCCCGTTCAGCGCCGCATCGTCTATGCGATGTCCGAGCTGGGGCTGAGCGCCAGCGCCAAGTTTAAGAAGTCCGCCCGTACCGTCGGGGACGTGCTGGGTAAATACCATCCGCACGGCGACAGCGCCTGCTATGAAGCAATGGTGCTGATGGCGCAGCCGTTCTCCTACCGCTACCCGCTGGTAGACGGGCAGGGAAACTGGGGCGCGCCGGACGATCCGAAATCCTTCGCGGCGATGCGTTATACCGAATCCCGCCTGTCCAAATACGCCGAAGTGCTGCTCGGCGAGCTGGGCCAGGGAACGGTCGACTGGGTGCCAAACTTCGACGGCACGATGCAGGAGCCGAAAATGCTGCCTGCGCGCCTGCCGAACATCCTGCTGAACGGCACCACCGGTATTGCGGTGGGCATGGCGACGGACATTCCGCCGCACAACCTGCGTGAAGTGGCAAAAGCCGCCATCACCCTGATTGAACAGCCGAAAACCTCGCTCGACGAGCTGCTGGATATCGTGCAGGGGCCGGACTACCCGACCGAAGCCGAAATCATCACCTCGCGTGCGGAAATCCGCAAAATTTACCAGAACGGCCGCGGCTCCGTGCGCATGCGCGCCGTCTGGAATAAAGAGGACGGCGCCGTGGTGATCACCGCGCTGCCGCACCAGGTTTCCGGCGCGAAGGTGCTGGAGCAGATCGCCGCCCAGATGCGCAACAAAAAGCTGCCGATGGTGGACGACCTGCGCGATGAGTCTGACCACGAGAACCCAACCCGTCTGGTCATCGTGCCGCGCTCCAACCGCGTCGACATGGAGCAGGTAATGAACCACCTGTTCGCAACGACCGACCTGGAAAAAAGCTATCGCATCAACCTGAACATGATTGGCCTCGACGGCCGCCCGGCGGTGAAAAACCTGCTGGAGATCCTCACCGAATGGCTGGCCTTCCGCCGCGATACGGTGCGCCGTCGTCTGAACCATCGCCTGGAAAAAGTGCTTAAGCGCCTGCACATCCTCGAAGGCCTGCTCGTGGCGTTCCTCAACATCGACGACGTGATCGAGATCATTCGCACCGAGGACGAACCGAAGCCCGCGCTGATGTCGCGCTTTGGCATCAGCGAAACCCAGGCCGAGGCGATCCTCGAGCTGAAGCTGCGCCATCTCGCCAAACTGGAAGAGATGAAGATCCGCGGCGAGCAGAGCGAGCTGGAAAAAGAGCGCGATCAGCTGCAGGCGATCCTGGCGTCCGAGCGCAAGATGAATACCCTGCTGAAGAAAGAGCTGCAGGCGGATGCCGACGCGTTTGGCGACGACCGTCGTTCTCCGCTGCACGAGCGTGAAGAAGCGAAGGCGATGAACGAACACGACATGCTGCCGTCCGAGCCGGTCACGATCGTGCTGTCTCAGAGCGGCTGGGTGCGCAGCGCCAAAGGCCACGACATCGACGCGCCGGGGCTGAGCTACAAGGCGGGCGACAGCTTCAAGGCGGCGGTGAAGGGCAAGAGCAACCAGCCGGTGGCGTTTATCGACTCCACGGGCCGCAGCTACGCCATCGATCCGATCACCTTGCCTTCCGCACGCGGCCAGGGCGAGCCGCTGACCGGCAAGCTGACGCTGCCGCCGGGCGCGACGGTTGACCATATGCTGATGGAAGCCGATGAGCAGAAGCTGCTGATGGCCTCCGACGCGGGCTACGGCTTTATCTGCACCTTTAACGACCTCGTGTCGCGCAACCGCGCGGGCAAAGCGCTGATCAGCCTGCCGGACAACGCCCGCGTCATGACGCCGCTGGTGATCGAGAACGACAGCGACATGCTGCTGGCGATCAGCGCGGCCGGACGCATGCTGATGTTCCCGGTCAGCGATCTGCCGGAGCTGTCTAAAGGCAAGGGTAACAAGATCATTAACATTCCGTCCGCGGAAGCGGCAAAAGGCGAGGATGGCCTTGCGCACCTGTTGATTCTGCCGCCGCAGAGCACGCTGACCATCCACGTCGGCAAGCGTAAGATCAAGCTTCGTCCGGAAGAGCTGCAGAAAGTGGTAGGTGAGCGCGGTCGCCGCGGCTCGCTGATGCGCGGGCTGCAGCGTATTGACCGCATCGACGTGGATTCCCCTGCGCGCAGCAGCGCGGGCGACAGCGAAGAGTAAGCGGTTTGTCCCCCTCCGCCCGGGAGGGGGATATCATTAAAATTTCCCGTAAAATCATTGTTAATTCGTGCGTTGCGATTAACAATACGCGCTCGTAATAAAGTCCTTACCTGGCCACAGGTGAAGTATAATTGTCAGCTGTTGGGGCTTCAGAGGTCGCTATGCTATACATTGTTCGTCTCGTTCTTACCGTCATCTACTGCATTCTGGTCTGTGTTTTCGGCTGCATCTACTGCCTGTTCAGCCCGCGTAACCCGAAGCATGTCGCGACGTTTGGCCACATGTTTGGCCGCCTTGCGCCGCTGTTCGGCCTGAAGGTTGAAAAGCGTCTGCCGGAAGGGGCAGAGAACTTCGGTAACGCCATTTATATCGCCAACCATCAGAATAACTACGATATGGTCACGGCTTCCAATATTGTGCTGCCGCCGACCGTCACCGTGGGCAAAAAGAGCCTGCTGTGGATCCCGTTCTTCGGCCAGCTGTACTGGCTGACCGGAAACCTGCTGATTGACCGCAACAACCGCGCAAAGGCGCACGGCACCATTGCGGAAGTGGTTAATCACTTTAAGAAGCGCAAAATCTCTATCTGGATGTTTCCGGAAGGGACGCGCAGCCGCGGTCGCGGCCTGCTGCCGTTCAAAACGGGCGCGTTTCATGCCGCAATTGCGGCAGGCGTTCCAATTATTCCCGTGTGCGTTTCAAATACTTCGAATAAGATTAATCTTAACCGCCTGAACAACGGGCTGGTGATCGTTGAAATGCTGCCGCCGGTGGATACCAGCAAGTACGGTAAAGACCAGGTGCGCGAGCTGGCAGCACACTGCCGCGAGATAATGGCTCAGCACATTGCGCTCCTCGACAAAGAAGTCGCAGAGAGAGAAGCCGCCGGTAAAATCTAATCCGGCCATGAGATCAGGGAAAACGATTCCCGCGTTGTTAATCGTTTCAGATGGAGCTTATATGTCACTCAGTCGGCGTCAATTTATTCAGGCTTCGGGGATCGCCCTTTGTGCGGGCGCGATACCCTCGACAGCCAGCGCCGCCGGGCAGCAGCCGCCGCTGCCCATTCCTCCGTTGATTGAATCCCGTCGCGGTCAGCCGCTTTTCCTTACCCTCCAGCGCAGCCACTGGTCCTTTACCCAGGGCACGCGCGCGCCGGTGTGGGGCATTAACGGCCGCTATCTGGGGCCGACGATCCGCGTGTGGAACGGGGATGACGTTAAGCTGATTTACAGTAACCGCACCCCTGAAAACGTGGCGATGACCGTTAGCGGCTTACAGGTGCCCGGTCCGCTGATTGGCGGCCCGGCGCGCATGATGTCGGCCAGCGCCGACTGGGCGCCCGTGCTGCCCATCCGTCAAAGTGCCGCCACGCTGTGGTATCACGCGAATACGCCTAACCGCACCGCGCAGCAGGTTTATAACGGCCTGGCGGGCATGTGGCTGATTGAGGACGAGGTGAGTAAATCGCTGCCGATCCCAAACCACTACGGCGTGGATGATTTCCCGGTCATTATCCAGGACAAGCGCCTGGATAACTTCGGCACGCCGGAGTACAGCGAGCCGGGCAGCGGCGGCTTTGTGGGCGATACGCTGCTGGTGAACGGCGCGCAAAGTCCGTATGTCGAAGTGTCGCGCGGCTGGGTGCGCCTGCGCCTGCTCAACGCCTCGAACTCGCGCCGCTACCAGCTGCAGATGAGCGACGGCCGCGCGCTGCACGTCATTTCGGGCGATCAGGGCTTTTTACCGGCACCGGTTTCCGTTAAGCAGCTGTCGCTGGCGCCGGGCGAGCGGCGTGAAATTCTGGTCGATATGACCAACGGCGATGAAGTGTCCGTCACCTGCGGCGAAGCGGCGAGCATCGTGGACCGCATTCGCGGGTTCTTCGAGCCGTCGAGCATTCTGGTGTCGACGCTGGTCCTGACGCTGCGCCCAACCGGGCTGCTGCCGCTGGTGACCGACAGCCTGCCGATGCGCCTGCTTCCGCAGGAGATCCTGAGCGGCCCGGCGGTGCGCAGCCGCGATATCAGCCTCGGAGACGATCCCGGCATCAACGGCACGCTGTGGGACGTCAACCGCATTGATATTACCGCGCAGCAGGGCACCTGGGAGCGCTGGACGGTTCGTTCGGATATGCCTCAGTCGTTCCATATCGAAGGGGTGAGCTTCCTGATCCGCAACGTGAACGGCGCGATGCCGTTCCCGGAAGATCGCGGCTGGAAAGATACCGTTTGGGTGGACGGGCAGGTTGAGCTGCTGGTCTACTACGGCCAGCCCTCGTGGCCGCACTTCCCGTTCCTGTTCCACAGCCAGACGCTGGAGATGATGGACCGGGGTTCCGTAGGGCAGATGCTGGTGAATCCGGCACCGTAAATTTCACCCCTCACCCCGGCCCTCTCCCCAGAGGGGCGAGGGTGAAAGACCGCTCCTGGCAGTCCCCACTCCCCCTTGGGGAGAGGGTTAAGGTGAGGGGACAACGGCCCGCACAATACCCCTTCAATTCCCCCAGCGATCCAGCGTATAATCCCCGCCCTTTTGTCTATTTTTTCTTCGGAAGCATTATGAGCGCAATTTCCCTGATCCAGCCGGATCGCGACCTCTTCTCCTGGCCCCAGTACTGGGCGGCCTGCTTTGGACCGGCGCCGTTTCTGCCGATGTCCCGGGAAGAGATGGACCAGCTGGGCTGGGATAGCTGCGATATCATTCTGGTGACGGGCGATGCCTACGTCGACCATCCAAGCTTCGGCATGGCGATCTGTGGCCGCATGCTGGAAGCGCAGGGCTTCCGCGTGGGGATCATCGCCCAGCCGGACTGGAACAGCAAAGACGACTTTATGCGTCTGGGGAAACCGAACCTGTTCTTCGGCGTGACCGCGGGCAACATGGACTCGATGATCAACCGCTACACGGCGGACCGCAAGCTGCGCCACGACGATGCCTATACCCCGGATAACGTGGCGGGTAAACGCCCGGACCGCGCGACGCTTGTGTACACCCAGCGCTGTAAAGAGGCGTGGAAAGACGTGCCGGTGATCCTGGGCGGCATTGAAGCGAGCCTGCGCCGCACCGCGCATTACGACTACTGGTCCGACACCGTGCGCCGCTCGGTGCTGGTGGATTCGAAAGCCGACATGCTGATTTACGGCAACGGCGAGCGCCCGCTGGTGGAAGTGGCGCACCGCCTCTCTCAGGGCGAGCCGGTGAGCAGCATTCGCGACGTGCGCAACACCGCGATCATGGTGAAAGAGGCGCTGCCGGGCTGGAGCGGCGTGGATTCGCGCATCATTGACAGACCGGGCAAGATCGACCCAATTCCGCACCCGTACGGAGACGATCTGCCGTGCGCGGATAACAAGCCCGTCGAGCCGAAAAAGGCCGAAGCAAAAGCCATTGTCGTTCAGCCGCCGCGCCCGAAGCCGTGGGAAAAAACCTACGTCCTGCTGCCGTCCTTCGAGAAGGTCAAAGCCGACAAGGTGCTTTACGCCCACGCGTCCCGCATTCTGCATCATGAAACCAACCCGGGCTGCGCCCGCGCGCTGATGCAAAAGCACGGCGAGCGCTTTATCTGGATTAACCCGCCGGCGATCCCGCTCTCCACCGAAGAGATGGACAGCGTCTTCGCGCTGCCCTACAAGCGCGTGCCGCACCCGGCGTACGGCAACGCCCGCATCCCGGCCTACGAGATGATCCGCTTCTCGATCAACATCATGCGTGGCTGCTTCGGCGGCTGCTCCTTCTGCTCGATCACCGAGCACGAAGGGCGCATTATTCAGAGCCGCTCAGAGGACTCGATCATTAACGAGATCGAAGCCATTCGCGATACGGTGCCGGGCTTTACCGGCGTGATCTCCGATCTGGGTGGCCCCACCGCCAACATGTATATGCTGCGCTGCAAGTCACCGCGCGCGGAGCAGACCTGCCGCCGCCTGTCGTGCGTCTATCCGAGCATCTGCGAGCATATGGACACCAACCACGAGCCGACGATCAACCTGTACCGTCGCGCGCGCGATCTGAAAGGCATCAAGAAGATCCTGATCGCCTCCGGCGTGCGCTACGACATCGCCGTGGAAGATCCGCGCTACATTAAAGAGCTTGCGTCGCACCACGTTGGCGGCTATCTGAAGATTGCCCCGGAGCACACCGAAGAAGGCCCGCTGTCGAAAATGATGAAGCCGGGCATGGGCAGCTACGATCGCTTTAAGCAGCTTTTCGACACCTATTCGAAGCAGGCCGGCAAAGAGCAGTATCTGATCCCATACTTTATCTCCGCCCACCCCGGCACGCGCGATGAAGACATGGTGAACCTGGCGCTGTGGCTGAAGCAGCGTCGCTTCCGTCTCGATCAGGTGCAGAACTTCTACCCGTCGCCGCTCGCCAACTCGACGACCATGTATTACACCGGCAAGAACCCGCTGAGTAAGATTGGTTATAAGAGCGAAGACGTAGTGGTGCCGAAGGGGGATAAGCAGCGCCGTTTGCATAAAGCGCTGCTGCGCTATCACGATCCGGCAAACTGGCCGCTGATCCGCCAGGCGCTGGAAGAGATGGGTAAAAAGCACCTGATTGGCTCACGCCGCGACTGCCTGGTGCCTGCGCCAACGCTGGAGGAGATGCGCGAAGCGCGCCGCCAGAACCGCCATACGCGCCCGGCGCTTACCAAGCACACGCCGATTGTGCATCAGCGTTCGAACGGCGGGGCGACGGGAACGAAAAAAGCGGGAAAACGTAAGATCGGATAACGATGATGCCCTCACCCCTCTCCCCGAAGGGGAGAGGGACTTGAATACCGGTGAGGGGATTAACCGCCGAACTGATCCGGATCCGGCCCCAAGCGCTTGCCCTGATCCAGCTTCGCAATCTCACCCAGCTCGTCTTTGTCCAGGCGGAAATCCCAGACGTCGAAGTTCTCGGCGATGCGCGACGGCGTGACCGATTTCGGGATCACCACCAGGCCGCTGTCGAGATGCCAGCGGATAACCACCTGCGCCGGGGTCTTGCCGTATTTATCCGCAAGCTCGCGGATAATTTTCCGATCGAAAACGCCTTCGCCGCCCTGCGCCAGCGGGCTCCAGGACTCGGTCTGGATTTTGTGCGTGGCGTTCCAGGCATGAAGCTGGCGCTGCTGCATCAGCGGGTGCAGCTCGATCTGGTTAATCACCGGTGCGACGCCGGTTTCGTCGATCAGGCGCTGCAGGTGATGAACCTGGAAGTTACACACCCCGATGCTCTTCACCAGCCCCTCTTTTTGCAGCTCAATCATGCCCTTCCAGGCATCCACGTAATGATCGATGGCCGGAACCGGCCAGTGCATTAGATACAGATCGACAAAATCGAGCTGGAGCTTGTCCAGGCTCTCCTGCAGGGCGTCGCGGGGGCGTTTCTGATCGTCGTTCCACAGCTTGGTGGTGATGAAAAGATCGTCGCGGGGCATGCCTGCGCTGGCGAGCGCCTTGCCTACGCCGTCCTCATTTTTGTACGCGGCGGCGGTATCAATCGACCGATAGCCGACTTCCAGCGCTTTATGAATGGCGGAGACGACCTCGTCGTTACCGGCTTTCCATACGCCCAGCCCCAGCTGGGGCATCACGTTGCCGTCCTGAAGCTTGATTACGGTTTGGTTTGCCATTTTTCCTCCTTCAAGTGCGCATCGTCGGAGGGGGCCTCCGACGATGTTGGTTTGCATTAAGTCTGGACGAAATGTCAAAAAACGAAAGGCGCGAGGTTAAAAACGCTTAGCGCGCCGCTTCGTAAATGCGGCGGCTCACGTCCAGGGTGATGTCGCCATTCTCGCCGAGCTGGGTCATGCCGTGCTCTTCCAGTTTTGCCAGCAGGGCAGGGATAGAGCTGCCGTCCAGGCCGTAGCCGGAGAGGCGAGTGGGAACGCCCAGGCTTTCGAAGAAGCTGCGGGTCGCTTCGATCGCGGCGTCGATACGCGCATCGTCAGAACCTTCGGTGATGTTCCACACGCGCTCTGCGTACTGCAGCAGCTTGGCGCGCTTGGCGTCACGTTTCTCATTCCACAGCGCGGGCAGCACGACCGCCAGCGTCTGAGCGTGATCCAGGCCGTGCATCGCCGTCAGCTCGTGGCCCAGCATGTGCGTTGCCCAGTCCTGCGGCACGCCTGCGCCGATCAGGCCGTTCAGCGCCTGGGTGGCCGCCCACATCACGTTGGCGCGCACGTCGTAGTTTTCCGGCTCTTTCAGCGCTTTCGGACCGTCTTCGACCAGCGTCAGCAGAATACCTTCCGCGAAGCGATCCTGAATTTTCGCGTCCACCGGATACGTCACGTACTGCTCAACGGTGTGAACAAACGCGTCGACCACGCCGTTCGCGACCTGGCGGGCGGGGAGGGTGTAGGTGTAAACCGGGTCAAGCACCGCGAAAACGGGCTGAACGTGCTCGTTCATAAACGCCTGCTTGTCGCCGGTGGTTTTACGCGAGATCACCGCGCCTTTGTTGGACTCGGAACCGGTCGCAGGCAGCGTCAGCACGGAGCCCATCGGGATCGCGCTGTTAATGTCGCTTCCGCGGGTTTCCAGAATGTGCCACGGGTCGATACCGTCCGCGTAATGCGCCGCGGCGGCGATGAACTTGGTGCCGTCCAGCACGGAACCGCCGCCAACGGCCAGCAGGAAGGTGATGTTCTCTTCTTTGGCAATCTTGACCGCGTTCATCAGCGTTTCATAAGACGGGTTAGGCTCGATGCCGCCGAACTCGCGCACGTCCAGACCGTCCAGCGCGCTGTAAACCTGATCCAGCACGCCGGTCTTTTTCACGCTGCCGCCGCCGTAGGTGATCAGCACGCGGGCGTCTGCCGGGATTTGGTCACGCAGATCGGCGATAGCGCCTTTACCAAACAGAATGCGGGTGGGGGTGTGAAGATTGAAGTTGTTCATTGCTCGTTCCCTTTAGTGGGTGAAAAACCGCGGTGCCGCAGAGGGCAACCTGATGCTGCACATTGTGGGCGCAGGGCGCTATCCCCTCAATGCACATTCCTGCCGATGTCTTGCCCATTTCTACAGAGGGCTGGAGAAAGTGCGGTAAATTGCGCACACTGCATGGGTCGAAAACCGTATCCGGAGTAGCCCGTAATGAACCGCGATGACATCTGTTTACAGCTCACCTCTCAAATTAAGCGATTGATAGATAATGGAAATGGCGCTGAAGGCGTGCTGCCGGATATTCGTCTGCTTTACGGCACGCAGCCGGGTACGCGCACGCCGGTGATGTACCAGCCGGGCATCGTTTTTCTCTTCTCGGGCCATAAAATTGGCTATATCAACGAGCGCGTGTTCCGCTACGACACCAATGAATACCTGCTGCTGACGGTCCCTTTACCCTTTGAATGTGAAACGTTTGCGACAGAGGCGGTGCCGCTGGCGGGCATTCGCGTTAACGTCGATATTCTCCAGCTGCAGGAGCTGCTGATGGAGATCGGCGAGGACGAGCTTTTTCAGCCGTCGATGGCGGCGAGCGGGATCAACTCCGCGACGCTTTCGGATGAGATCCTGTGCGCCATCGAGCGCCTGCTGGACGTCATGGAAAGGCCGCTGGACGCCCGTATCCTGGGCAAGCAGATTATCCGCGAGATCCTCTACCACGTGCTGCTGGGGCCGGGCGGCGGGGCGCTGCTGGCGCTGGTGAGCCGTCAGACCCACTTCAGCCTGATTAGCCGCGTGTTGAAGCGTATCGAGAGCCAGTACACGGAGAACCTCAGCGTTGACCAGCTGGCCGCGGAAGCGAACATGAGCGTTTCGGCGTTCCACCATAACTTCAAGTCGGTCACCAGCACCTCGCCGCTGCAATACCTGAAAACCTATCGCCTGCACAAGGCGCGGATGCTGATGATCCACGACGGCATGAAGGCCAGCGCGGCGGCGATGCGCGTCGGCTATGAAAGCGCGTCGCAGTTCAGTCGGGAGTTTAAGCGCTACTTCGGCGTGACGCCGGGGGAAGATGCGTCACGTATCAGAACGATGCAGGGAGCGTAGGTTTTTTCCCCTCTCCCCAGCGGGGAGAGGGTCAGGGTGAGGGGATTACGCGCTGCAGTACTTTTTCTTAATCACCATCGCGATAGTCCCCACCAGGCCCGCCACCAGCAGGACAATCGGCAGCACCATCAGGAAGGTCATCACCTGGTCTTCATGACGCTTCACGAACGGGATCATGTTCAGCGCGTAGCCGAGCGTGGTGACCACGCCAACCCACAGCAGGGCGCTCAGCCAGTTGAAGAACTGAAAGCGGCGGTTAGACAGGCCCGAAATGCCCGCCATGGTTGGCAGCAGGGTGCGAACAAACGCCAGGAAACGTCCGGCCAGCAGCGCCAGCAGGCCGTGCTGGTCAAACATGCAGGTCGCGCGCTGATGATATTTATGCGGCAGCTGCGCCAGCCAGCCCTTCACCACGCGCGTGTTGCCAAGCCACCGGCCCTGCAAATAGCTCAGCCAGCAGCCCAGGCTGGCGGCGGAGGTGAGGATCACCATGGTTGACGTAAAGTCCATGACGCCTTTACCGATCAGCGCACCCGCCAGCAGCAGCAGGCTGTCGCCGGGCAGAAATGAGGCTGGCAGGAGTCCATTTTCCAGAAAAAGGGTCGCGAACATCACGAAGTAGACGATACCCACCACGTGCGGGTCCGCCAGCGCGGCAAAATCGTGTTGCCAAAGCGCAGCGATAATATCTTGAATAACAGCCATGGACTTTCCTGTGGAACAGCGGATATGACGCTATTGTACACCCTGTTGACGCTTCTGGGATTGATCGCATGCGCAACTCGCGCAGGGGATTTGGATAATAGTGTCCACAAAAGCGTCCAGAGAATACATTTCAGGCTGCACTCTACACGATACGCTCAAACCCTGCTGCTAAATCGGCAATAAGATCGTCAACATTTTCTAAACCGATGTGTAAACGAATCAGCGTGCCGTCGAAGTCCACTTCGCCATCCGGACGAAGGGCGGCGATCTGCTCCGGCTGGTTAGGTAAAATCAGCGACTCAAACCCGCCCCAGGAATAGGCCATGCTGAAAAGGGCAAAGTTATCCAGATAGCTTGCCAGCTCGTCGTTACTGAGCCGCTTTTTCAGCACGAAGGAGAACAGCCCGCTGCTGCCGGTAAAGTCGCGCTGCCAAAACGCATGGCCTTTGCTGCCGGGGAGCGCCGGGTGGTTAACGCGCTCAACCTGCGGATGCTGCGACAGCCATTGCGCCACCTTCAGGCTGCTTTCATGGTGCTGACGCAGGCGCACGCCCAGCGTGCGGATGCCGCGGCTGGTCATGTAGGCGGTATCGGCGTCGACCATCTGCCCCATCAGGTAGGCATTTTCACGCAGCTGATCCCAGCAGCGCGCGTTGGAAACCGCAGTACCAATCATGCCGTCAGAGTGGCCAATCAGGTATTTGGTGGCGGCCTGAATTGAGATATCAATGTCGAACTCCAGCGCCCTGAACAGCACGCCTGCCGCCCAGGTGTTGTCGATCATGATGATGGCTTCAGGCGCTTTGCTGCGCACGGCCTTCACGATAGCGGGCACGTCGTGCACTTCCATGGTGATGGAGCCGGGGGATTCCAGGAACACGATGCGCGTGTTCGGCTGAATCAGCTCGGCAATGTCTTCACCGATGAGCGGGTCAAACCAGCCGGTAGTGACGCCGAGCCTGCTGAGAATTTTGGTGCAAAAGTCCTGGCTTGGCTCGTAGGCGGTATTGGTCATCAGGATATGGTCGCCCTGTTCGACAAATGCCAGAATCGTATTGGCGACCGCCGCCGCGCCGCAGGGGAACAGCGCGCAGCCCGCGCCGCCCTCCAGCTCGCACATGGCTTCCTGCAGCGAAAAGTGGGTCAGCGTACCGCGACGGCCGTAAAACAGCCCGCCTTTTGCACGGTTGCGCGTGGCGATTTTTTTGTCTTCAACGGTATCAAACACCAGCGAGGAGGCGCGCTGAATCACGCTATTGACCGATCCCTGAGTGTATTTTTTGCTGCGTCCGGCCTGCACCAGCGTGGTATCAAGCTGCTTCTTAGTCATGTTCGCCAACCCTTTTTTATACGTCTGGACGTCCAGACTACCACGACTGAAAAAATCTGCACCTGGATGCTTATCGAATAAGCAGAAAATGTTATGAAAAAACCGCATAAGAAATTTTTACTGCGTAAGCGCAAGGAAAGTGAGCGAAAATTACGGCAGTATGCAAATACTAATGAGAACTACTATCAATTCGGCGACGTTTTGATATTATTAGCTCAGAATTTGTGATTTGCGTCCTGGAGATACAGAGTGGGTAATAATTTGATGCAGACGGACCTCTCCGTTTGGGGCATGTATCAGCATGCTGACATCGTGGTTAAGATTGTGATGATCGGCCTGATTCTGGCGTCCGTGATCACCTGGGCTATCTTCTTCAGCAAGAGCGTTGAGATTATTTCGCAGAAGCGCCGCCTCAAGCGCGAACAGCAGCAGCTGGCCGAAGCCCGCTCTCTGGATCAGGCATCGGACATGACCTCATCCTTCCACGCGAAAAGCCTGACCTCTCTTCTGGTGAACGAAGCGCAGAACGAGCTGGAACTCTCCGCAGGCAGTGAAGATAACGAAGGCATCAAGGAACGTACCGGCTTCCGCCTGGAGCGCCGCGTTGCCGCCGTGGGCCGTCACATGGGCCGCGGCAACGGTTATCTGGCGACCATCGGCGCCATCTCCCCGTTTGTCGGCCTGTTTGGTACGGTCTGGGGCATCATGAACAGCTTTATCGGTATTGCGCAAACGCAAACCACTAACCTGGCCGTCGTTGCGCCGGGCATCGCGGAAGCGCTGCTGGCAACGGCAATTGGCCTGGTGGCCGCTATTCCGGCCGTGGTTATCTACAACATCTTCGCGCGGATGATCGGCAGCTATAAAGCCACGCTGGGCGACGTTGCGGCGCAGGTTCTGCTGCTGCAAAGCCGCGATCTGGACCTCAACGCCAGCTCCGTTAAGCCGGTGCACGCGGCGTCTAAACTGCGCGTAGGTTGATGAACTATGGCGATGCGTCTTAACGAAAACCTGGACGATAACGGCGAAATGCATGAAATCAACGTGACGCCGTTTATCGACGTCATGCTGGTTTTGCTGATTATCTTCATGGTGGCGGCGCCGCTGGCGACCGTTGACGTGAAGGTCAATCTGCCGGCCTCTTCCAGCCAGCCGCAGCCGCGCCCGGAAAAGCCGATCTACCTGTCGGTAAAAGCGGATAAATCGATGTTCCTGGGCAATGACCCGGTCACCGATGCGTCCGTTATTCCTGCGCTGGAGCAGCTTACCGGCGGTAAGAAAGACACCACCGTCTTCTTCCGCGCGGATAAAACCGTCGATTACGAAACCATGATGAAGGTGATGGATACGCTACACCAGGCGGGTTACCTGAAAATTGGTTTAGTCGGCGAAGAGAAAGCGGCCGCGAAATAATCACGAAAGCTGGCGAAAGCCAGCTTTTTTGTTTGCCTTACTTTAAATCCTTTCCTTCTCCGCTATTCGACAGCGCGTCCTCATCCAGCGCGACGCAGGTGACGTTCGACGTGCGGTGCTTACCCTCAGCGAGCTTGCGCGTCAGGCGCAGCGTGGCCGTCTCTCGCGCCAGCAGATACTGGTAATTGGCCTCCAGCCGCCCCAAAATTTTCTCTTTCAGCTCGGGGCGCTGTTCGATGATGCTGTTCATCACGGCGCCGTAAATTTCTTCTTTCACCTGTAGCGCATAAACTTCATGGCGATGCTGCCATTTCAAACGCACCAGGGCCGCCGGAATCGAAATCAAATCCTGAGCGATGCGCGCCATTTCGGCATTTTTGGCGTCTCGTAATACCTCAAGATTTTGCTTTAAGATAAATTCATCACTTTTTTTGTTATCTAAAGTTAAATGGTCATTATTATCTGGCGCTTGTTTCATTTTAATCATCACCCAGGTGATAAAAAATGGGGGTGTTTTTTTCTCGCGTAATTAGATTAAGCCAAATTTCATTGCCCGCTTCATTTATTTCTCGGGTTTTTTCAGTCATTATTTGGCTAAGTTTTTGCGCATCTATTTCGCCCTCGGCCTGAAGATCGTTAAGCAGGTGGACGAAGGCCTCAATTTTTATGGCGCGAAATAAGCGCTCTTTGATATGACGGTCATGCTCTTCCAGCAACATATTACGCGACTTACCCGTTCGGGATACGCCAATTAATATGTCGGATTCATAATCGGAGAGTTTTCTTTTCCCCTGAGTGAAATTAGCCTCTTTTTCTGCTTCCGTCGAAAGCTGTTCCACAGACGTGATGTGGTACTTAGCCGGAACAAGATTGTCGGGCAACATTTTTAATTTCCTTTAATTTCAACAGGGTGGGATTGATAAAGGCGTGAGATTCGTTGACAATATCATGAGGCAATTTTAAAATCAAAAAAAATGGAGCCTACCCATGAACAGCATTTTCTTTACGGTCATAACGTTACTATTATTGACCGCAGGCGTGCTTTTTTTGATGCATGAGTTCAATAAAACTCAGATATCAAAAACGCCCCACGCGACGCCGCAACCGGAGCCGATGTCAAAAGAAGAAGGTGAAGACCATTTCTCCTTATTGATGAACGCGGTTACACCCGTTTGGTACTGGCGGGTTAATCACGAATATATTGATTTTTTACACGCAACAATAAAGCGTATGAACATGTCAGACATTAATGACACGCCGGGCTTGTTTGACGCGCAGCGTCGCTGTAGCGATCTCAATTCAGCGGTCTATAAATATTATGACAATATCAAAAAGCGCTGTCTGAATGGAGAAAAGGTATCCCACTCCGATCTGGACGTATTAAACCTGCGCCAGTGTTTTCGCGAGTTTAGCCTTGAGGCTTATCCGGAGCTGGTGGCGCTGGTGTGGCCAGAGTATGCGCGCCCGGAGGTTAATCCTGACGATGTGTAGGGTCTTTGTTGGTTAGTTGTTGCAAACAGTGAGCGCCGTTGAGATATACTGCGCACTGGTTTCGTTTGCTGACAGGACTTTATGGAACGCTTCTTTGAAAATGCAATGTACGCCTCGCGCTGGATACTTGCCCCCGTCTATTTTGGCCTTTCGCTGGCGCTGATCGCGCTGACGATCAAATTCTTCCAGGAAATCATTCACGTCCTGCCGAACATCTTCTCCATTGCGGAAGCCGATTTAATTCTGGTGCTGCTGTCGCTGGTTGATATGACGCTGGTGGGCGGGCTGCTGGTGATGGTGATGTTCTCCGGCTATGAAAACTTCGTCTCCCAGCTGGATATCGACGAGCGTAAAGAAAAGCTCAACTGGCTGGGCAAAATGGACGCCTCGTCGCTGAAAAACAAAGTTGCCGCGTCGATCGTGGCGATTTCGTCTATCCATTTGCTGCGCGTGTTTATGGATGCGAAGAACGTCCCGGACAACAAGCTGATGTGGTACGTGATTATCCACCTGACGTTTGTGCTGTCGGCATTCGTGATGGGGTACCTGGATAAGATCAGTAAGAAGTAAGTGAATTACAATTATTACCCCTCACCCTAACCCTCTCCCCATAGGGGAGAGGGGACTGCTCGGTGCGGCCTTTCTCCCTCTCCCCTATGGGGAGAGGGCCGGGGTGAGGGGGAAATTCCTTTTCTATTTATCCGACGACGCCTGCCATAAATTCAGCTCTCCGTCCGCGACGTGCTGGTCGATCCGCTTCAGCTCCTCTTCCGTAAAGCGCAGGTTGTTCAGCGCCTGAACGTTCTCTTCCAGCTGCTCCGGTCGGCTGGCACCGATCAGCACCGACGTCACGCGATTGTCCTTCAGCAGCCAGCTCAGCGCCATCTGCGCCATGGTTTGCCCGCGCGCGTGCGCCATTTCATTGAGCAGGTGCAGGCTATTCAGGTTGGCATCGGTGAGCATTTTTTCCGTCAGGCCCCGCACCTTCTTGCCTTCGCGCTGCATGCGCGATCCCTCCGGAATGCCGTTCAGGTATTTTCCCGTCAGCAGCCCCTGCGCCAGCGGCGTAAAGGCGATACAGCCCGTACCGTTTTCCTCCAGCGCGTCAAGCAGGCCGGTTTTATCAACCCAGCGGTTAAGCAGGTTATAGGAAGGCTGGTGGATCAGCAGCGGGATCTTCCACTCGCGCAGCAGGTCGGCCATGGCGCGCGTGCGCTCTGTGGAGTAGGACGAAATCCCCACGTACAGCGCTTTGCCGCTCTGTACGGCGTGCGCCAGCGCGGCGGCGGTCTCTTCCATGGGCGTGTTTTCATCCACGCGGTGAGAATAGAAAATATCGACGTACTCGACGCCCATGCGCTTCAGGCTCTGGTCGAGGCTGGCGAGCAGGTACTTACGCGAGCCGCCCGAGCCGTACGGGCCAGGCCACATGTCATAACCCGCCTTGGTGGAAATAATCAGCTCGTCGCGCAGTCCGGCGAAGTCCTCGCGCAGCAGGCGGCCAAAGTTTTCCTCCGCGCTGCCCGGCGGTGGGCCGTAGTTATTGGCGAGATCGAAATGGGTAATGCCGAGATCGAACGCTTTGCGCAGCAGGGCGCGCTGGTTATCCAGCGGCTGAACGTGGCCGAAGCTGTGCCACAGGCCGAGCGAGAGCGCGGGCAGGCGAAGCCCGCTTTTTCCGCAGTAGCGGTACTGCATGTTCTCATATCGGCCAGCGTAGGGTTGCCAGGACATGATGTCTCCTTTTGTCGATGAATTTTCGAAACAGCGTTTTCATTCTGTTCTTATCAAATCACAAATTGGGGAGAGATGCGATGACGCGCCCGACGGCAAAGGCATTTTCCGCGAGCGCGGGAAGCGGTAGGCCGGGCAGGGTGCCGCCGCCCGGCATTCACGATCAGAAGCTGTAGCTCATACCCGCCTGAACGCTGGCGTCGTTATCCACATCGCCGGTGCCCAGATACACGCCGGTATTGAGGGTGAAGTTGTGGGCGATGGTTGCGTTAACCCCGGCACCGAAGATACCCATCGTGTTGTTATGGCCGGAGGTATTGTGATAATCCGCCGCCTTGATGTCGGTATCGTCGCTGAACTCCGCCTGGAAGCGGGCGTCAATCCACGGCATCACCTTCACGTTGCTGTGCAGATCGCTCAGGGTGGTGGTCAGGCGCAGGCCGGCGCCGCCGTTCCATGAGGAAACCTGGCTGTCGGAGAAGGTCACTTCGCTGTCGGAGAAGCCGTTCGCCCTGGTGCGATCCCAGCCGAGGGTCGCGTACGGCTGCAGTAGCGTTTCGTCAGGCAGCAGCACGTTCACGCCGGTGCGGGCCTGGGCAATATAAAGGCTGCCGTCGGTTGAGCCGTGCAGCGCTTCGGTCATGCCGCTGGTGTCGCCCGTCACGTTGTTCGCGGAAAGGGTATAGCGCATGTCGCCATAGCTGAAGCTGCCGTCGGCGAACAGGCCCCAGCCTTTGCCGTTCAGCGCCTGCTGCCAGCCGCCGTAGAGGCTGTAGTAGTTGCCGTAAACGGTGTCGTTGAAGCCGTCGGCACCGCTGTTGGTGTCCTGCACGCGGCTGCGGGTCCAGGCCAGCGCGATACCGCCGGTAACGCTGTCGCCGTTAGCGGTGTGCGCCGTCCAGTCTACGCCGCCCTGTGCGCCCTGGGTGATGCTCTTGTAGTCAACGTCGTTGCTGAAGTTGCCGTTTTGATACAGGAAGTCGCCCCATACCTGCGCGCCGTCCCGCTGGACGCCCAGCAGATTTGCCAGATGAACCTGATTCATATGGTTTGTGATGTCGTCAGCAACCTGATGGCCCGCCTGCTCGGCCGCGTCCAGGCCGGCAACCAGCCCCTGCACGTCGCTTGCCAGGGAGCCTTGCTCGCTGTTAAAGACCACGTTCCAGCTGTAGCTGTTGTCGGCGGTCAGCAGGGTTTGCGGCGCGTCGTCCGCGGCCACGATATCCAGGCTGTTATCGTAGTTATAGGCACCGCTGCGGTTTTCCACGCTACCCTGGCCGTTGGTGAAGGTCGCGGCAGCGTAGTTCTGCGGCGCGCTGCTGCTGGAGGTGCTGAACGTCCCCAGAACCACGCCGCTTTTGCTTTGCGCCGTCGGCGTAATGCTGGCCACCACGATGGCGTTGTTCGCGCCGGTGATTTTGCCAAAGTTAACGAAGCTGTCGGTGCTCATGGTGACAAGCGCGTTGCTGCCGGTAGACGTGGCGACCAGGGAAGAACCGTCCTGCAGGCTCCAGGTGGTGGAATCGTTAATGGTATCAATGCTGATGCTGTTATCGCTGGTGGTATTCACCGTTTCGAACTCGCTGATTTGCCCGGTAATGGAGCTGCCCGCATCCATGGAGAGCGTGTCGCTGCCGCTGCCGCCGTCCACGTTTCCATCAACGTGGGAGTTATTGGTCAACACCAGCGTGTCATCCCCGGCGCCCGTTTTCACATCGCCGTTCACCGTGGCGTTATTATTCAGGGTAATCGTGGTGTTGCCGCTGTTTTTGCTGGCATCGATGTTGCCGGTAACGGTGCTGTTATCTACCAGAAGGGTATTCGACGAATTGCCCTGAAGCGTGACGTCGCCGTTCACCACGCTTTTATTGGTCAGCGAAAGGTTGGTTGTGCCTTTTTCATTAATTACGCCGATATCGCCGGTGACAATGCTGTTATTCAACGTCAGGCCGGTGTTGGTGGTGCCGTAAACGCCGACGGCCACATCATCGAAAGCGTCAAGGTTGATATTCTTATCGGGATATTTCGCTTTAATTTTTGCCGCGAGGGTATCGATATTTTGCGATATTTCACTCTGGGAAGCGTCAATGGTCGAATTCGTCAGTGAAATTTGGGTATCAGCCTTCAGGCTGCCGGCGTAAATACCGCCTTTATCCATGCTGCTGTTGCTCATGGAAATAGTTTGCTTACCTTCGCCCGCGCTGACGATGCTGCCGTGCAGCTTGCTGCCGTTGGTAATATTCACGGCGTGATCGCCGTTGTCCAGCGGGTCGAGGTATATCGCCGAGCCCATCATATAGGCTTTATCACCCGCCTTTTTTCCTGGAGTATCGTAATAGACGCTGTCGTTCTCCCCGTTCAGCGTGGCGTTATCCACCGTCACGGTGGTATTCGTCTTATGTGCTGCGCTCCCGGCTTCGATCATATCCACGCTCGCGCCGTTATTGACCGTAATATTTGCCGTCCCGCCGCTGCTGCCCTGAATATAGTGCCCGTTCATGTTGGTGCCGGAGACGGTTAATGACTGCGTGTCGCTGCTCTTGCGCGCGCCGTCCATATAAATATTGGTTGAAGTAGCATCGGCCATTACCGCATTGGTAACGCCTCTATCCTGATAATAGTTGTTATCGGTATATTTCGTTAAGCCGCAGGTCTGGGAGGTTGAGCCATTTTGGCATGCGGTTGCGCTCCCGGTGGGTTTTGCGGCCGCCTGCGTACCAAACGAAGCTAAAGCCAATAGGACACACTGTGAGATCAACGACTTTTTCATTAGTTTGCGCATTTTTAAAACTCTGAGATATCAAAAAAAGTGGCCCTCTTTTTAAAAGAAAAATAAGGATATAAGAACGTTCTTAGTCTTTGTGAATGTAATTAAACTTAAAGGCGAATTAAGTAATTCTAAGTGTGTTTTAATTATCAAGATGGATGGATAAAGCAAAATGCATTTGCTCTGTGAATTTTAATGCACAATTAGCGTGCTAACTTTATTTGTCATGAATGATTGGGGTGCAAACAATCTGATGTGCAAATGTTCTGAGCTGTTATCGTCGTTGAGGCGAGAAATTGAAACTTTGCGAGTTTTACATTTTTACATCTTGAGCAATATTAACTCATGCGTTTTATAGGGGAATTTCCCGCGCGGCGATGAACAATTTCCGCTAATTGAAAGGACAGCCCTTTTTTTTATCAAAAGCGTCCCGAAAAAGTAGAACTTCGTCATTTCCTGCCGATAACGAGGGTAGTACTCGCCGCAGGGCGAACTCACCCTCACGACCAGGAATACTCTATGCAGATGCTTCGTAATTTTACTATCCGCTTCGTCATGCTGACGATACTGGGGATCTTTTGTTTAATGTGGGCCGGCGTTGGCCTGTACAGCACCTGGTCACTTTCCCGCGTTTCCGACGGCAACGAGGTAGACCGCCAGCTGGTTCAGCAAATGACGGTGCTGAGCCAGGGCAACGATCAATACTTCCGTTTCGTCACGCGCCTGAGCCGCGCCATGGAAGCCAAAGCGGCTGGCGGCACGCCGGATCTGGCCTCTGCCCAGCAGGCGCTGGACAATATGCGGCAAAAGTTTGAGCAGATGAAGGCCATTTCGCCAGGCCCAATGGACGCGCAGGTGTCCGCGCAGGTTATCAGCACCTGGCAGGCGCTGTTGGAGCAGGGCATTACGCCGCAGATGGAGCAGGCTAAAACGTCTCTGGACGGCTATCGCCAGCAGGCCAATAACGTCACGCCGCCGCTGAGCCGCGCGTTTGGCGCCGCCGCCGAGCGCTTCAACAAGGCCGCAGGGGACAGGCTCGACAGCACGCGCGTCGTGGTGGATGCGCTCACCAGCATGACCCGGACGATCATCATCAGCGCCACGATTATTGGCCTGCTAATCCTGCTTTTCACCGATCGCTATCTTGTGGCCATGCTGGTTAAGCCGCTGGACCGCATCCGCCATCAGTTCCGCCAGATTGCGCAGGGCGATCTCAGCCAGCCGATCGAACCGTTCGGGCGCAACTGCGTCGGCCAGCTGGTCCCGCTCTTAAGCGCGATGCAGGACAGCCTGCGCGAAGCGGTGAGCACCATCCGCTCGGGCAGTGAAAACATCTGGCGCGGCGCGACGGAAATCTCCAGCGGGAATAACGACCTCTCGTCGCGCACCGAAGAGCAGGCTGCCGCGCTGGAAGAGACCGCGGCCAGCATGGAGCAGCTGACGGCGACGGTGAAGCTGAACGCGGAAAGCGCGCGGCAGGCAAGCCAGCTGGCGGACGTGGCCTCCGGGACGGCCAGCCGCGGCGGCACGCTGGTGGAAGACGTGGTGACCACCATGAGCGGCATTTCCGACAGCTCGAAGAAAATTGCTGAAATTACCAACGTCATCAACAGCATTGCGTTCCAGACCAATATTCTGGCGCTCAACGCGGCGGTAGAAGCGGCGCGAGCCGGTGAGCAGGGGCGCGGCTTTGCCGTGGTGGCAGGTGAAGTACGCAATCTGGCGAGCCGCAGCGCCAATGCGGCAAAAGAGATCGAGGGCCTGATTGCCGATTCGGTTTCGCGCATCGAGCAGGGCGCCCGGCTGGTCAATGATACCGGCAGCACCATGGAGGCCATCCTGCGCGACGTGACGGAAGTGACGACGATCATGAAGCAAATCGCCTCCGCGTCCGAGGAGCAAAGCCAGGGGATTTCCCAGGTCGGCATCGCGATCGCACAGATGGACGGGGTCACCCAGCAGAACGCCTCGCTGGTGGAGCAGGTCTCTGCCGCGGCGACGGCGCTCGAGCGCCAGACCGAAGCGCTTCAGCGCTCGGTTCAGCAGTTCCGCCTTACCGCGTAGCGTCTGCGAAGGGCCGCACGAGGCGGCCCTCATTCTTTTAGTTCGTATTCAATCGGGCGAAAATGATGTTGCCCGGCGTAGGACATTAGTGCGTCGCTTCACCAATCAGCGCACCTGAACCCGCGCCGACGGCTGCGCCTTTCAATACGCTTTTGCCGGTCACTGCCGCCGCGCCTGCGCCAACGGCGGCCCCAATCGCGCCGCCTTTACGCGCCGCTTTACCCTTCTCACCGTTTTTAAACATTGCGCCCGTCCCCGCGCCGACAACCGCGCCGCCCACGGTTGATTTCACATCTTTACCCGCAACCGCGCCTATAGCAGCACCTGCGACCGCGCCTGCTGCGGTTTTGTCCATTGCCATGCCGGAGGTTGATACGATAAATGCGCTCAGAAAAAGCGTTGTTTTGAGGTATTTCATAACCGTTCCTTGTAATGAGAGATCTGACGACGAGGCGAAGTCTGCCAGCGCGCTCATATACCCGGTAGGCGATTAATGCGGGCGGCAAACCGCCCGCTAGAGGATCAAGCCTGACGCTTATCTTCGGTGTTGGTATCGAAATCGCTCGCCGCATGGCGTTCGTGCAGCTGCTCGTTCAGCTCGCCGTTAGTGCGGTTGACGATGCGCCCGCGCTTCACCGCCGGACGATTCGCCACGTCCTTCGCCCAGCGCTGGACGTTGACGTACTTCTCCGCGTCCAGGAACTCTGCGGCGTTATAGACGCTGCCCAGCGCCACGCAGCCAAACCACGGCCAGATGGCCATGTCGGCGATGGTGTACTCTTCACCCGCCACGTAGCGTCCGCGCGCCAGCTGCTTGTCCAGCACGTCGAACAGGCGCTTGGCCTCCATGGTGAAGCGGTCGATCGCGTACTCAATCTTCACCGGGGCATAGTTATAGAAGTGACCAAAGCCGCCGCCGAGGAACGGGGCCGCGCCCTGCAGCCAGAACAGCCAGTTCAGCGTCTCGGTGCGCCCAGCGGGATCTTTCGGCAGGAAGTGACCAAACTTCTCCGCCAGGTACAGCAGGATGCTGCCGGATTCAAAGACCCGCGTTGGCGGCGTGGTGGAATGGTCGCGCAGGGCAGGGATTTTTGAGTTTGGGTTTACCTCAACAAAACCGCTGGAGAACTGATCCCCTTCGCCGATGCGGATCAGCCACGCGTCGTACTCCGCGCCCGTCACGCCCAGCGCCAGCAGCTCTTCCAGCATGATAGTGACCTTCTGGCCGTTAGGCGTGCCCAGGGAGTAAAGCTGCAGCGGATGCTTGCCGACGGGCAGGTCCTTATCGTGCGTAGCGCCTGAGATTGGACGGTTGATACTGGCGAACGCGCCGCCGTTGGCATTCTTTTTCCATTCCCATACTTTCGGTGGCTGGTAAGTGTTGTCTGACATGTTGGCCTGCCTTTTGAGTGATGTGTTGAGGGAGTGTAGCAGGAGATAAACGATCGGTTTAACGTTGAGAGGCGTTATCCGAAGCGGCTCGATATTTTTCCGAAGGCAGGTGTATGATAAGTCCACCTCTGTCAGGTTAATCTCAATGTGCAGACGACGACAACCTTACAAAAATTGCCGCCTGCCAGCTTCAGGTTGGACACATGCGTAAAGGAAAGTTAAGCAGTGACGCCCCGTTTGGGACGTTGTTAGGCTATGCGCCGGGTGGCGTGGCAATCTACTCCTCGAATTACGACAGCCTCGATCCGCGTCACTACCCGGAAGAGGCGGAATTTCGCAGCTATATCGGCAACGAATACATGGGGCATAAGTGGCAGTGCGTAGAGTTCGCGCGCCGTTTCCTGTTCCTTAACTACGGCTGTGTCTTCACCGACGTCGGCATGGCGTGGGAAATCTTCTCCCTGCGCTTCCTGCGCGAGGTGGTGAACGACAATATTCTGCCGCTGCAGGCGTTTGCTAACGGCTCCAGGCGCGCGCCGCGGGCCGGGGCGCTGCTGATCTGGCAAAAGGGCGGCGAGTTCCACGAAACCGGGCACGTGGCCGTCATTACCCAGCTTTGCGGCGACAAGGTGCGCGTGGCGGAGCAGAACGTTATCCACTCTCCGCTTCCGCTCGGCCAGCAGTGGACGCGCGAGCTGCGCATGACCGTCGAGAACGGCTGCTACACGCTGCATGACACCTTCAGCGACACGGAAATTCTGGGCTGGATGATCCAGACCAGCGATACGGAACACGGCCTTCCGCAGCCGGAAGTGGACGGCGAGCTGCTGAAAATCCGCGGCGCGCGCCTTGAGAATAAACGGCAGTTCGACGGTAAATGGCTGAACGAAAACGATGCCCTTCAGCAGGCGTACGTTCGCGCCAACGGCCACGCGATCAATAAAGATCCCTGCCAGTATTTCACCATCACCGAAAGCGCCGAGCAGGAGCTGATCAAGGCCACCAACGAGCTGCACCTGATGTACCTCCACGCGACGGACAAGGTGCTGAAGGACGATAACCTGCTGGCGCTGTTCGACATTCCGAAAATCCTCTGGCCGCGCCTGCGCCTCTCCTGGCAGTGGCGTCGCCACCATATGATCACCGGCCGTATGGACTTCTGCATGGACGAGCGCGGCATCAAGGTTTACGAGTACAACGCCGACTCCGCCTCCTGCCACACCGAGGGCGGCCTGATCCTTGAAGAGTGGGTGAAAAACGGCTATCGCGGGAACGGGCATAACCCCGCGGAAGGGCTGCTGGAAGAGCTGACCGGCGCGTGGAAGCACAGCCACGCGCGTCCGTTCGTGCATATCATGCAGGACAACGACGTGGAGGAGGACTACCACGCGCTCTTTATCCAGCGCTCGCTGATGCAGGCCGGGTTTGAAACCAAAATCCTCCACGGGCTGGGGGCGCTCAGCTGGGACGCCGCCGGGCAGCTGATCGACGACGAAGGCCGCCACGTTAACTGCGTGTGGAAAACCTGGGCGTGGGAGACGGCGATCGAGCAGATCCGCGAGGTGAGCGAAACCGAGTACGCCGCCGTGCCGATCCGCACCGGCCATCCGGCAGGCGAGGTGCGGCTGATTGACGTGCTGCTGCGCCCGGAAGTGCTGGTCTTTGAGCCGCTGTGGACGGTGATCCCCGGCAACAAGGCCATTTTGCCCGTGCTCTGGCAGCTGTTCCCGAACCACCGCTATCTGCTGGACACCGACTTTGAGGTTAACGACCTGCTGAAGCAGACCGGCTACGCCGTGAAGCCTATTGCCGGACGCTGCGGCAGCAATATCGATCTGATTAGCGCCAAAGATGAACTGCTGGATCAATCCAGCGGCAGGTTTGTCGACCGCAAAAACATCTACCAGCAGCTCTGGTGTTTACCGAAGGTGGACGGGAAGTACATTCAGGTGTGTACCTTTACCGTTGGCGGAAACTACGGCGGAACGTGCCTGCGCGGGGATGATTCGCTGGTGGTGAAAAAAGAGAGCGATATTGAGCCGCTGATCGTACTGAAGGATAAATAGGCATCAGCGCAATACAAGCCCCCGCGGGCGATCCTGCGGGGGCTTTTTTTACCGTTCTTCCTCGTCCTGCTGCTCGTTAATCTTTAAATCAATGATGCGGCCGATCTGGTCATGATAAACCGTCAGCAGGTTGTACTGGCTCATCTCTGAGATGATCTGCGGTGAAACGTTGAAGCTTCGGGCAAGCTCCTCGTGGCGAAGCGATTCCTGCCGCCGGTGCCGCCGCACGTGCGCCCGACGGCGGTTGTACTGATACCAGAGGATCAGCAGCCAGCCGTTTAGCGCGGCGATCAGTAAATAGATCAGCACCGTATTAAAGGAGGCAATGATGAGCCCCCAGCGGTGGTTGCTCTCGTCGGTAAACTGTATCCACAAGTTGGCATAGAAGAAAAAGAGAAATCCTCCCCACGCCAGCAGGGTGAGCGCCGCATCGAAGAGGCGGGGCAACAGCCGATGCTCGGTCAAAATTAACGTATTTTCGCTCATTGAAGGCTTCCTTTTCCGCGATCGGGGCTGATCCAACGCGCCCGCGAGCGCTGGCGCTTAAGCATCACTTTCGGAAATGCCACGAGGGTGGTGAACAGGCCAATCATCCAGTACACCATCGGGAACCAGATCACCCAGAACAGCGAGCCCGCGATCTTTCTTTCATAGCGCCGCTCGATGTAGAGGCTGGCGAGGAATTGCAGCAGGCACATAACCCCGAGCAGCAGCCCGGTAAACTCCGGGGGAAACAGGCTCTCGACGGCGAGGTTCGCAGGCAGCGTAACGGTGTGGCTGAAAATGAACAGCAGCACGGTCATCGCGTAGGCAAACGCCCACAGCGTGGAAAGCGCGTACTCCAGAAACAGGGGCCACATGCGGTGATGTTCCCAGCGCACGATCTTGCGAAGATTGACCAGAAAAACCTCCGCGCCGCCCTGCGCCCAGCGCAATCGCTGTTTCCACAGGCCCTTTAGCGTCTCGGGCATCAGGATCCAGCACAGCGCGCGCGGCTCGAAAAAAATATCCCAGTGGCGAAGCTGAAGCTTCCAGCTAATGTCGATATCTTCGGTGATCATATCCGGGCTCCAGTACCCCACGTCCGCCAGCGCCTGGCGGCGAAAGGCAGCGATGACGCCTGACACGGTGAAGACCCGGCCGTAGATCCGCTGCGTGCGCTTTATCAGGCCAATGATCGATGAAAACTCACCCACCTGAATGCGGCCAATCAGCGTGGAGCGCGTGCGGATGCGCGGATTTCCCGTGACCGCGCCGACGTGAGGGTACTGAATCAGGGGCGCGACCAGATAAGCGGCCGTATCCCTGTCGAGCAGGGCGTCGCCGTCGATGCAGACCAGCAGGTCGCCTCTCGCCGCCGCCGCGCCCGCCTTGAGCGCGAGCGCTTTGCCCTGGTTTTCCGCGAGGTTTATCACGCGCAGGCGCGGCTCTTCCTGGGCCAGCTTGTGCAGCACCTGCGCGGTGTTATCGGATGAACCGTCGTTGATCGCGATAACCTCAATATTCTCGTAGCGCTGATGCAGCGCGGCGGTAATGGTCTCCCGGGCGTTCCGCTCCTCGTTGAAGCAGGGGATCAGGATGGAAATTAACGGCTCGCCGGCGAGAGCAGGGGCGGGCGTTTGCCTGTCCCATGACCAGCGTCGTTCAAGCTGATACCAGAAGTAGAGCCCGCCGGTTATCCACAGCACGGACATGAACAGCGGCCAAAAGAACACAAAATCCAGAATCAGCTCGCCGGTAAACATGGCGGCCACGCCGAGCGGCAGCCCGAATACCAGGCATAAAATTGAGAAGGCGATAATGCGATCAGTCATTGTCCGGATACCAGTACGAGGAAAATTCAGGCCTGATGCGTGAAATATCAGGTTGGTTGTTGATGAAATCGTCGGGGTAGTAGCCATAGTTTTTGATGCCGTTAAGCTGAAGCACGCGCATCCACTCTGCGAGCTGGCTATCGGACACGGCGCGCGGTGGTGTTTGCGCCCAGTCCCTGGCCTGCAGCTCGAAAATGGTTTTATCGAGCGCGCCGGGGCGCGCGGCGACGGCCTTAACCAGCCGCGTCAGCCAGGCATTGCTCTCTTGCGCCGGAACGGACTCCATCAGCGGCATCGCCATGGGCACCGTCCAGTCGTAGGCGGCCAGAAAATCATCGAGATTCTGGGCAAACCACGCTTCGCTTTCGGGCTGCAGAATGGGCAAGGCGAACATATTGCGCGCGGTTTTTATCTGCGGGCCGCGAATGTCCTTCACCGCCTGGCTCAGGGCACGGGTAAACCCGATCAGCATTTGGCTCTTTTGCCGCACGCTCTCCTGCCCGGCATCGTCAACGTCCGTCAGCACCGCGTCGTCATGGAACACGATCCCGTTGAAGCTGGCGTATCGGGCCAGATCTTCATAGATTTCCGTCACCTGCTGGCGAACCTGCGGGCTCCACGGCGCGAGACGAACGTAGGGCTCGGTGGCCTCGCGCAGCCTGCCGGTTTCAGGATCCCGGCGCTGCACGCGCGGCAGGGAAGGGGCAAGACTGAATGAGAGCACCGGCATCCACGCGTAGACTTTGACGCCCGCGCGGGTTTGCAGCTGCCAGGCAACAAAATTGAACAGATCGGCCCGGACCGGAAGCCCGCGGTTGGGGAAGTAAAGCGCTTTGATCTTGCCATCGCCCTGCGGGTCGGAAAACGCCTGCAGAAAAACGTGGCTAATCTTCATGTCGTAAACCCGCTGGATGAGGGCGTTGATGTTTTTGGTTTGCTGCGCCGGATCGCGGTCGTACACGTAGTCAAGATCGACGTGCATCACGCGCACGGGGTCGCGTTCCTGAATGCCGGTGACCGCGCGGGCAAAGCTCTTGATGGAAGGGTTTCCGGCTATCAGCAGGCGCGGAATACTGTCGAGCTGCCGCACGTCCGCCAGCCCGTCCTCAAGCGTAAAGGCAAGCTGATAACCCTGCTTTTTGGCGATAGCCAGCGACGTGCCGCTGGCGGCACCATAGGGCCAGACCCAGGCGCGGGGCGCTTTCCCCGTCACGCGGGTGATTTTGTCGGTCACTTTTCGGACGTCTTCGCCGATCCGCTGGCTGAACTGCGCGTCCGTTTCGTAACGTCCCGTTTTGCTGTCGTAGAAGCGATTCGCCACCGCAGGCTCGCGGCTCCCCTGCGGGTTAGCCGGTATCCCGTAATGCGAGGCCCAGGTGTGTGAACCTATCTCAACCAGCGGAGAGCGGCTGAGCTCCCGCACGTTATCCCAGGTCGCAAAGCGCTCGCGGGGCGTGATCAGCCCGCCGAAATTGACCGCCTGATTCGCCGGCGTATCCACCCAGCTGCCGACAGGTGCCCACAGCGCAGGGACCTTCCAGGCTTCAAGCAGCGGCCAGACGCGGGTGTAGAAGCTGCTGTAGCCGTCGTCAAAGCTGAGCAAAAAAGCCTTCGGCGGCAGCGTCTTAATACCGTTATGGGCATCCAGAATATCCTGCACGCTGATGGCGTTATAGCCGTTGTGCAGCAGCCAGGCGATCTGCTCGTTTAACGCGCTGGTGCGAACGGAGAGGTAGCGCTGGTCGGCGGCATCATCTTCAACGTCGTGGTAGGCCAGCACCAAAAAGCGGTTCTCCGGCCAGGGCTTATTCGCCTCCGTTAACGGCCTCTCTTTCGGAGCAATAAACGGGATAGTCTGGGCGCACGCGCCGGCGCTCAGGCACAGCCAGCCGATGACGATCAGGCCAATATGAAAACGTTTGGTCAGCATATTCATCCTTAAAAACGTATGTTCGCGTCAAACGTGACGGAAAGATTGCTTTCGCGCTTGCCGTCATAGGGGCGTTTATCCCAGTTCAGCATCACGCCGGTATCAATGACGTTGTTCCACTGAACGCGTTGCCCGTAGCCGAGGAGGGTGATGGGCCTCGCGGACTGATTTTTTTGCCAATAGCCGCCGCCGCCCGCAACGATCTGCTGGCTCCAGAGGGTGTCGTAGCGACGGTACATGTCGTGATCGACGGACAGAGCTGCCGTAACGGACAAATCCCGTTCGGGGTTGTAGTAGAGCGTGTCCCGACGGCTGTTGGCGCTGGCCGATACGCCGGGTTCGAGATCCAGCGTCAGGGAAGGCGTTTGCCAAAGGCGCTCTTTGCCGGTGAGCGCGTATTCCTGGCGGCGGTTATGGTCTGAAAAACGGCTGGCCGCCGCGCTGAGCCGGTACTCGCGCCGTTCGTTTTGATACCAACGCACCCAGCCCTCTCCCCGGTCGGATCGAATGCCGTTGCGCAGCGCTCGCAGGGGCGTTGCCCGCGACAGCCGTTCGAGGCTGCCGCCGGTCTGCCAGCCGTCGTTCAGGCTGTAGGCGGCGGTAAGGCGGGCGCCGGGCCTGTTTGCGCCGTGATAGCGGTTCCCGGAAAGTTCCGCCTCGACCAGAAGATCGCGGGGCCGCCATTCGACGCCGCCGAACAGATGGCGGCTGGTGCCTTTGCCCTCGTCAAAATTGCCCTGGGCAAAGCGGGTGCCGCCAAACAGCCGCCAGCTGTCCGCAATGGGAGGGCTATAGAGCGTCGCGTCCCAGCTCAAATCGTGCGTGCCGCTGACGGGGCTATCGGAGTGCAATCCCTTGCCCGCGTTGATCCGCAGCTCGGACATATGATGAACGTTTCTGAGCCTGTCCAGGCGCTTCACGCTGCCGTCGGCGGGCGCGCGGGCGAGAACATCGTCGGCCAGAAGATCCATCTGTCGCCACTCCTGCAGATCCATCGCCACGTAAGCCTGCTGCTGCTCCAGCTCGATGCTGGACGGCTCCAGCGCCTCCGCCATTTTTAGCTTTCGCTCCGCCGCGCGCGGCAGGCCCCGGGCCTGAAGCAGGCTGGCATAGTCAATCTGCAATCCCTGGTTTCCCGGCGCCGTTGCCGCCAGCCGCTGTGCCAGCGCCTGGGCCTCCGGCAGGGCATTCGTCGTTAGCAAATAATGAAACCTGAGCGACCGTCCGGTAAGCCAGCGATCGTTAGGCTGTGCGGTGGGGGAGCCAAAGTCGTAGCGGCTCCAGGGGGCGCTGCGGGCGATGCGCTCAACGTACTCGCGGGCCGCCCGGTACTGCCCCGTGTCCAGCAGGGCGAAAAAAAGCGCATGGTCATCATCCTGCGTCTCGGCCGCGTAGCCGGGATAGCGCTGCAGGAGGGCGAGCGCGGCGTCCGCGTCTTTCTCTTCCAGATAAGCGGAAATAACCCAGCCGATGGCCCACTCGGGAACGGGATGTTGCGCGGACGCGAGCGCGCGATACTCGCGGATGACCTTCGGATAATCGCCGCGGGCGTAAAGCGCGCCGAGGCGGTCGATGCGGGCGCGGGTAATATCCTCCTCTGCCTGCGGCTCTTTTTGCCAGCGGGAAAGCAGGCTGTCATAGCGAACGAGCGCCGCCTGCGCGAGGTTAAAGCGCTCTTGCTCCGAGCGGGCGGGAGCATCGGCAAGACGCACTATTTCGGCGACGGCGTTAAGCTCCAGGCGGCGGCGCTGGGAGGGCGACAAGGTAACCTTTTGCGACAGCGCAAGCGCGGGCGTGCCGATCCGATTATCCGCTAGCGAATGGACGAGCGCGTTCAGGCTCTCTTCATTCTCAGGCGCAAGATTCAGCGCGCGGGTGTCTGCCAGAAGCCGATCCCAGCTTTTCCCCTGACGCAAGTAGACATACGAGAGCGTCTGGAGGTGTGCCTGGGAAGGATCCTCCGCCACCCGCTTCCGGGCTTCCCGCAGGGCCTGTTTATCCATACGGGCATCGGCAAGGGTTTTGATATAGCCGATACGGTAATCGTCGCGCTTTGGCGCCAGGCGCAAGGCCTGCACCCAAAGAGCAAGTGAGGATTGCCACGCCCTTTGGTTTCGCCTGGACTGCGCGGCAGCGGCCACGCCCCGGGCAGGGAGGGGCATATAAACGCTGTAGCGCCGCCAGACCTGAATCACCTCATCATCACGTCCTGCCCAGGACGCCACCTGCAGCCAGTCCGCAACCTGTTCAGGCGTTAGGGCGTGCTGCTGTTGATAATGCTGCAGATAATGAAGAAACGGCGTGTAATTACCGTTACGGGCCTGATTAATCTGCTGTTCATATACGGTTTCTGCGGCCTGACCCATAATCGGGAAAAGGAATAACAGAAGCAATATTTTTGGTGTGCGACATGAGAATGACGTATTGAAACGCGGTGAACTTTCCATATCTATTTGCCATTTATTTATCATGAATCCATTGCATAACACGGCTACCTTTAACGGTGCGTTAAAGGCCATAAATGAGAATGTTTTATCCAAATACGATTTTGTTATGGGGGTACTTACCTAAAGGTAATTATGGTTCCTTAACGTCTGGGTATCGATGGGAGGTAATGTACACCTGATATGTTGCCAGATAAATATGGCGAAAAGGGTGGTTTGTGTTTTGAGATAATTCTGGATGGCGAGAAACATGATGATGATATCAAGTTGAATGAGTTGATTTATCTCTTTGATTTTAATTCATTTATCTTCTTTTTATGAATTGAATAACTATTTTTAATGTATTTTTTTTTAGTGAATCAAAGTACTTTCTGGGAGATGTTTGGGAAGTTTCCTGACAAAAATTCTCAATATCAATAAAAGTCACTTTTCTGAGATTTTTTTTTACTTATAATTAATGTCGGATATTGACGAGTAGTCTTTTGACAGCTTTTCGAGTCGTCGTGTAGTAAAGGGATAAACAAAGCCTGAAAACATTTATCTTTATTGTAAGCGCGCTATAGAACAAATGCGGTCTTCTTCTGAAGGAACATTCTGGCTTAAATCAAAAAGGGATGGCTCGTGGCAACTTCAATTGTGTTAGTGACGCAGGATCGCTACCTCTTCTGGGGAATGAGGATGTTTTTTCCGAATATAATCCTGCTGGATTCGATTGACAGAAACATATTTGATAGCGGTGCCGATGAGTACTCAGTATTGATTGATAGCCGTTCACCGCTGAGTTTATATAGCTACCTGATACGCCATTCGGCAAGAACGAAAAAAAAGATCAACTGCGTGATGCTGGATATGCGGCACCGCGATGAGAATCTACTTAGCATGAAGCTGCTGATGGACACGTCGTTCACGACGTCTGATGCGGCGTCGTTCTTCAGCCTGGTGCTGAACATGAAGGGCAGGCGCGTGACGACAAAGTGGCTGCTTAACCTGAGGCTATGCACGCATGAGGCGATTATGCTGAAGCTGCTTAGAGCGGGAAAGACGATGGAGGAGGCGGCCAGAGAGCTGGGGACGTCGGTCAAAGGCCTCTACCGGAAGAGAACGGCGCTGTCCGAACGGCTGGGCGCGGAGAACTTCAACGAGGCGTGTTTGTTCATCTTTAAAAACAAACTGCTGGACTTAGATGGGAACGATCCCTAAGTTGAGCGGGAGACAAAAGCAAAAAACCAGCCCTAAGGCTGGTTTTTCTAAATAGTGGTGCCGGACTCGGAATCGATTCTTGTTGTTATGTTTTTGATATATATGGTTTATTTTTAATTTGGTGATTTTTGTGCCCTCATTTGTACCCTCGGTCCGTTTGCATTGTTTCTGGTGACTCGAATTTGGGTTCAGGTACGAGGTGGTAGGGTTGCAGGAAAATAGCGGGCAACTATTCCGTTCATCTTATCAATCAAATCAAAGCGTATAAAGATGATATGCACAGTCCCTTTCTGGAAGTAACGTATCTCAACACACTCGTCTTCGAAAACGGAAGCGTGCTGTTTGCGGATATGAGCATCCAGCCTGACGGAAAGATCGTTGCGATTCTCCGGAACAGGTTTACCATCCAGCAGATTCAGCATACGATCTAAATCCGCTAACTGCTCACGTCTGCGCCCATGACGGAAGTGAAATCCCCAACGGTCATATTGTACCAGACCATCAACGATGATCTTCTTCCCGAACTTGCAGGGGCTGTTGCTCTTGTAATCCCAGCTTAGTCCCTTAAACACGTAATGATCCCCCGCTCGAACACCTCCGCTTTACTCTGATGTGGTTGCTCAAAGGTGCTGAGAATATTCTCTTCACTGACAGCGGAAATATCGTCCTTTTCCAGGCTGTTGTACCACTCGTTGCGTGCCTGTGCGTCCATGAGCGCCAGTATTCCCGACTTATTCATCAGGTCTTTCCAGATGCTGCGATCGATATTTTGGGTGATGGCTTTTATCGCTGTTTCTGGTTTATCCATCAACCAGCAGTCATAACGGTATTGCCGTACTCCCCATTTATTTGCTTTACCACCGCCGATGTTGCTGGTCAGTGTCGAGATATCGTCGAGTTGCTGTATCAGCGTTTCAATTTGCGCCAGCGCCGCGTTGCGTCCGGTGACGATACGTTCAATGCTGGTCGAGCAAATTACATCGGTATTGTCGGTTAACACTTCGGATTCGGTGAGAGCAAGTTCTGACATAGTTTATGTCCTTTATATAAAGCAAAACGCCAGTCGGTGAGGGCTGGCGTTTATGCGTGTGGTGAATACAGGGCTGTGATTATTGTGAGCGGATGTGTTGCAGAGACTGAGCATGTCGGAAGGAGAGACTACCAGTTGAAGGTGCTAAAACCCGGCAACAGGTCACCCGCTGCATCCAGATGTAGCATATCGATCCCGTAACGTCGTATCAGTGTGCTCACTAACCGACGGCAGCCCTTTGAAAGCCCCAATCTCTTTAGTTCCAGCACTGGGTATAAGCGAGCGTTAAGTCTAAGCAGGTAACCGTAGCCGGTGTACAGTTTCCAGTCACTGTTGCCGCCGTCGTGGCGTTGAAGAGTGACCTGGTCGAGAATGGCGTTATCCTCACACGTGATATGGGCGGTACTGCACTGGATCCCATTCAGACGGGCGGTACGTGGTAGCTGATCTTCAACAACCAACTTCCCGGCGGTATCAGCAACACGAAGCGAATACCCGTTATCACTGAACACATCAATCAGCGCAGCCAGCTAAATACCATCGATATCGACGGCGATCCGGCCCCCATTAAGGGCCAGTACATTAACGGTATCGGCTTCCACCGTCAGGGACAGCTTCATTGCTGCCCCCTGGATGACTGCCCACTGATGGCGCAAGTCACCGCCTTATAGCCGGTACGTTGCATCAGGCCGGTGGCCTTTCTGGCCCGGAGTATATCAATAGCGCTGATGAACGGAGATTGATGCTGAATGGAGAAAACGGGGCGATCAATTCGTACCAGTTCAGATTTTTCAACGAGAAAATTGAGTGCATCTGCCAGTGAAATCCCGGCGTCAATATGCTGCTGAATCACATTACTATCACCAAACTGTGTGTCGTTAAGCGAAAGGCCGTAATGCCTTTCCAGCAGATAAGTAAGAAGTTGCTGCCAGATTTCAACGGGCGTCGGGCGTGACTGTGCCTTCCGCGTCGGGATGGTGGGTAAGGTTTGCATAAAGGTGATCTCTGTTAAATAAGGAGCTGATGACAGGGGACGTATTACGATGAAGGTGGCCGGTGAGTTAAGATTTTTTTCTGGAAAACCACTTACTGCCGGATGGCGTCAGGTGTGGCCTCCAGTATGAACCAGTTAATACCCTGCTCTGCGTCGTGATGGCTGGCAGCATGGCGTAATGCCGCTCTGGCCGCTTCTGTCGTCACAGAGTCATCCACATTGTGTACATCGTCTTCGTACCAGAGTGAACACAATACGAAGTCGCCATTTTGATGTTGTTGCAGCAGTTCAATGACCTCACTGATTTTACAGGCGTGTGGCATGGCTATTCTCCTGCGGGTTGTGCCATAGGTGGCGTCGGATAAATCGCAAGATAAACGTACCCGCAGGAGCCGAGGGTGTCTGCCTCGCAGGTCAGTCCTTTTGCGTAGAGCGTGACGCCGTGCTGATGTCGGGGAGTGAGTTCACCGCTGGTGAGCATTAACTCAAGTTGTTTCAACAGCAGTGGATATGCCTGGTCCAGATGGCGCAGGTCTGATTCGCTGAAGGTGCCGGTGATGCTGGCGCGATCAGCCAGGTAATGCAGCCGGTTGCCCTCCTGTACCAGTCGTGCGCCAAAACACGGGACAGCTGCAGGCTTAAGTCCCCACTAGGGGGCGGCAATATCGTGGTTTGCTACATTTGTTGAGCTTTGCATTTAAGTAATCCTTAACTAGGTGTTAATTCAGGGTAACGCTGCGCAGGACAACATACGGGCCGTTGTGGTCCTGACGGCGTTCTGCAAAGACCGCGAGCACGCCGCTGATATCCTGGACCTCACGATCAGCGTAGTGGCAGATGCTACCGGACCACTGGTATTTCCCTGTACAGAAGCGGAACAGCCGGGACTGCGGATGCTGACGGTATATCGTCATAGCCTGGCGTTTGCTGATAATCTTCATCGTTGTTTTTTTCCTTAAAGCCAGCCTAGTTCGGCAAAAGACACTATATCCATCCCGCCAACCACCAGGTGGTCCAGCAGGCGAATATCGACCAGCTCCAGGACCTGTTTCAGGCGTCCGGTAATCAGCCGGTCGGCCTGACTGGGTTCAGTCTCTCCGGAAGGATGATTGTGCGCGAGTAGCGCGGCGGCAGCGTTGTGGTGAAGTCCGGCCTTCACGACCTCCCGTGGATGGACGGTGATGCTGTTGATGGTGCCGAGAAAAAGCGTATCGCAGGCGATGAGGCGGTGCTGGTTGTCCAGCCACAGCACCATCAGCGACTCCCTCTCCTGCGTGGCTAGATGCAGGCGCAGCCAGTCGCGCACGGCATTGCTGGACGTAAATGACGCACCGGGTTCACGAAGCTGCCCTTCCAGCAGGGTTAAGGCTTCCCTGACCGTCAGCTGGTCGGCAGAGGGTAATTCACGGGCAAACAGCGGTAACTGTTGTTCCATGGCGGCTGACCTCAGTCGATGATGTGCATGATCGCACTGCATTCCGCATGGCTGAGCGCGTAGTCCCGCAGGCGGTAATAGTGCTCCGTCATGGCGTCGCATTCGGTGCGCATGGCGTGGTGGCTGTAAGTCATCAGGCAGACCGCGATCCCGGCAGCCCCGGCGCTGAGCTCACCGCCGTTACCGTTCAGGGTGTTGAACAGCGACCAGAGTTTATCGCTCTCCGCTTCCGGGGCCATAAACGCGCCGCCGTTGCTGAGAGTGTAAAACTGCCAGATACCGCCGTGGTAGTCTGTGCAGAAGCGGTCCATCCACGCGAAGACTGTCGGTTCGAGGATTATCCACTGCGGGATGCTGCCGAAGTGCCCTGGCCAGAAGCTGATGCGCTGCTCGTCCTGTACGAGTGTGGCGGTCAGCGCTGGCGAAGAACTGGCAGGTTGTGGCGGTAACGGGAGGGTATCGTTAAGGTTAATAATATCGGTCATGTTAGTTTTTCCTTGTTTATTTATCGGGTTGGGGATGCTGGTTCAGCCGGAGTGACGGGCAGGACTGCGCATAGCCATCCTCATCACAGCGTGATGGCCAGTGCCCCTCCGGGAGGCTTAAGCTGCACAGGCTGAGTTCGCCGGGACGATAAAGAAGGTGTGAGCACCAGGCGCACAGGTCGTCATCGGAGATGGAGCGGCTGCAGGGAGTGTTCTCCAGGGCGGTCGGATAAAGGGTTGCCTGGTGGGCGTTATCAGGTAGCGGTGGCATCAGCTCAGCGCTTGCTGAAGTTCTTCCGCCATCACCCAGAGGGCGCGATTGAGCTTAACGTCGCCGTCTATGCCTTTAACCGCGCGGGTGTGGCTGCGTTTACCTCTGGCGGTTCGTCCTGGCAGACCCCCTTTCAGCAGGTTCTCCTGGCAACGATTGAAAACTGACCACAGGTCGTCCTGACGGTCTTCATAGCGGCGGGGCATCAGTATCTGTGCTTCCGTTACCGGCTGGTGCTCTTCCCCAAAGCGGTACGTCAGCGCGGCTCTGGCAAATGCCTGCTGTGCCGGCGGGGGGAGTAACAGCGACTGCATCGCATCCCGATTTTCTTCGACCCGGTCAAATATCCCCAGTACCTCATAAGCCCCTTCAATGACTTTCTCCACCACATTACCCTTATGCGGCACGCGCACCTCCCCAAAGGTTTCGCCACAGATAAGTCCGTTCTGGCAGACAAAGCGAAACAACCCCGGCAGCATCTGGTATGAGCTGGAGCCGTCGTGACTGTTAAGCAGAATGATTTCGGGGACCTGTTGACCGGTGATTTGCCCCTCACGCCGCAGACGCAGCATGTGCTTTGTGTGGTCGCGTTTATCGGGATTACGCACGCGGGTCTGGCAGGCAAAGAACGGCTGAAATCCTTCTCGCTGCAGATTCTCCAGCAGGGTAATCGTCGGTATATAGCTGTAACGCTCAGAGCGTGACGCGTGCTTGTCTTCGCTGAAACGCTGGGAACATGCTGCATCAGTTCTTCACGGGTTAACGGACGGTCACGGCGTATCTGGTTAATCCGGCCAAAGCGGCTGGCTAAACGCATGGGTAACTCCTTTGATTACATAAATAAAAAAGGCCATACCTCCCGAAGGAAGTACGGCCTTTTAGTGAACAAAAATAACGGGGTTAATACCTGGGAGAATACTGTTAGTACCAGGGATGCCAGACGAGCAGGCTATAACCCAGAACAAGAACCAGGACATAAACAATGCAGGATGTCACATAGATAACGCCTGCTATCATGTCAGTATCCTTACTGATGGTCGGCCAGACGCGCGAGGGAGGCAATACGGGTTTCACCCTGCGCCAGGCTGCAGTTATTGGCCTTGGCGGATACCAGGGCGCCAGCGAGCGCCGGAGCCAGTTTCGGAGCCGGATATTGCCAGCTCCATGCCAGTGGACCGTGATCGGATATGCCGTCATTTTCATAGAAATGGAAAACAAAGCTTCCCTTTTTATAATCCAGCATGCGTGACGCTGCGCGTGTCAGATCCAGTGAGAGCTGGCTGTCGAACAGTGTCAGTGGCTGATCCGCATGAGCCTTCATCTGATGCTCTCCCGCCGGGTAATACTGGATGGTCATGCCGGTTGCGCCGGATGCCTTTCCTCCGGTGATGTCCTTCAGCCAGTAGAGGATGTTCAGGTGCTTATCCGGTCCACTGCAGGTCAGAATAAATTTCTGCGATTCCTTCCCCCTCGTGGCGGTAATGATAAAATCATCCACGCCCTCCATGATGTGGTCGTGCGTGACCTGTATGTTTTCTGCCTCCACGCCCGTGTGGCTGAACGGTTTCGGGTCGTATGCTGCTGTCCGGCCCGCCTGGGTCCAGAGTACGGCAACGATAATCAGAAATCTGGCGACAGTTATTACGATCCTCATTGCGTTCATTATCCTGCTTCTGGCAGGACGACGTACATATTCTGCCCCCTGACCTCAATGGTCACGGGCTCACTTTCGCCGGTGCTCAGCAACGCCTGTGCCTGCCAGAAACGACCGCTCACTTCTTCACGCATCTCTGTCACGCGGATACAGCGTTCGTCAAATCCCTCGCCGTGCAGGATTTTTGTCACTGCATGACAGGCATTCTGCGCCAGATTTGCCGTCCCGGACTATTTGTTCAGCAGATATATCCCTGCGAATGACAGTGCCGTACACAGCAGACAGACCTGCATCAGTCGCCAGGGTTTACCCTGCATCTGGTCACGCTGACGGAGATACACCACCGGGAACCAGAACCAGATAAAGGACGGTGGCGTAATGCCCTGCTTCATCAGGTTTGACCGGTCCAGCAACACCCAGACAGGGCAACAATCATATAAATGGTCAGTGCGAGAGGCTGAGGGAAATTCAGGAACAGCACAATCCAGAGAAGCGGGAGAACAACCGCCAGGCACCAGGCGAACAGGTCGGGGCGTACAAACGGGTATGATTTCATGGTTTTGCCTCCCGCTGAATCGTACCGGAGGACAGGATGCAGACAAAGTAAATCATAGAATATTCCTTTATAAACAATTGATTAAATATTATTAATGGCAGGGGTATCTTCACATGCAGCACAGATCGTACTGGCTTATCAGAAGGCGGGATAATTGTTAATTCAGATCGATATGCGTAAACTGATCGTCTATATCTATCAATAAAAACGATCAGTTCTTTGCTATTGATAGCCTAAGGCTATTTAATGGGCTTATTCGATCGTCGAAACAGATCGAAACGGCAGTGGCTGGCACAGAAATTCAGAACAGAAACCGCCAGACGGCACGGATAACGGACAGGAACTGCTGGCGCAGGTGCTGAAAATGACGGATGAGCGTCCCTGAACGCTGCAGGACCACCGTGGCGTCGTCAAAAATTTCTGCCGCCACGCTGACAAAATTGTCCCGGGCAATCCTTTCAGCTGATTCAGTACGTAAATCAGGATGAAGGTGGCAGGTAACGGTGCTGCTGCTTCGTACGGGCAGCGCCCTGAGTAGCGCTTCGGCCCATCGTGCCAGGTTATAGCGTTCTGCAGCTGAAACGGCAATGACCGGATGGACAGCGGCAAACAGTGCGGCCGCAAGCTCAGCGCGGGTGCTGATGTTTATGGCCTGTTGGGGTGAAGGGTGATTGCTGAGCAGATCCCATTCCCGGCAGGGCTCTGTCTTGTCGGCCTGGGAGAGTACGAACAGAAAACTCTCCGGTTTTGCTCCGGCAGCAAGCAGTTCGTGGTAACAACGGAGGTCATCCTTCCATGCCCGGTCGTCTGCTTTAAGTACCCATACAACCAGCTCCAGTCCGGGTGACTCTTCCCGGTAAAGGCGGCAATATATCCGGTCGAGTTCCGGCGTTTCCCCGATACCGGGAAAGTCAAGAATATGAAGAATACGGCTGTCGTGGCGTACCTGATAGCGCTGTATACGTCGCGTACATCCCCTGACGGCATTCACCTTCGCCGGAGAGTTGCGAAACAGGGTATTACAGAGGCTGGATTTACCTGCGCCTGTTTTTCCCATCAGCCCGATGACAGGTTCATAATTAATAATACTGCTGAGTTTATGGCTGATTATACCGGCTACCTCACCAGGCAGTCCGGACAGGAGCTGCGTCAGTGGCGTTTGTGTCGGGGATTCATTATTCATATTTCACCAGTGATAAAAGGACGGGTTATCACGGTGGTAATATAGGGCTGAAAATATTTACAACTTAAATTCTGAACTGTCTTCCTGCCGTCACGACAGAAATACAGCCCTTTCTCAGGGCCGTCGGCGGAACGATTGTATGGCCTTTGTACGTGTGTCCAGTCCCCTGAAACGATCGTCTATCAGCATCTCAAGAACGGACATATTATCCGTCCGGTAAAATTCCACCAGAAATGCCAGTTTGTCGGCATGCTCTTCACTGAGCGTATCCCTGCCTTTACGGGCGGCCTGTTTTTTGCGGAAAGTTTTCTGATAAAACGCTTTATTCAGCTTTCTGATGGTGTCCTGCTGTATTTTATTGTTTATTTCCCATAAATCCAGCAGTGCATAAAAGGTATTAAATGCCTCTTCCGCGTTAACAGGGGAAGGAAGCATCACGGGACAAAGTGGGTTATCAGTTTCAGAAGTAAAAGCCTGCTGATATTTCACAAGGGAGCGGTATGCCCACACACTGGTGTCCGCATCGTCAGGAGTGAGCCATTTAAATCGGGTAAGTCGGATGGCATATTTTCGCCAGATATCAAGATTGTGCGTCAGCCAACTACGGATCGCGGGCGAATTATTCGTGCTGACGCAGAGATAATCCACAAAAGCAATTAGTGCCGTCAGACGTTCATGATGACTGGCCGGAGATAAGGTCAGTCCGGATCCTTTATACCATGAAAAGTAAGCCACATTCTTCAGCGCCTGACTGATGCTCTGGTTGCATTCCGGATCCAGACATGCTTTTCCCCATAACCAGTATGTTGCCCGGGTGTCGTTATCCAGCCATAAAAAGTTTTTCTCAGGAAGGAGCGTTGTGCTGAGCGCCAGTTCCATTTTCCGGATAAATATCAGTCGCTCCTGATACGCCGGGAGATAGGCCTCCAGAACATCATTAATAATCCGGCATGAACGGGCGACATCCGGGTTATTACCGTCAAACGCATGATTTCTGCTTTCGGGGATATTCGCATGAATATAGTGAAAGTAAAAACGACAGGTGCGAATGTCTTTTGTTCTGATGTTCAGTCGGGTGTTGTCCGTCACGAATGTCCCTTGCTGGCAGTGATTGTACATATATTACTCGTTTTGTCGTATCATTATGACACCTTTTTGTAGTGAATACGTAGCACTAATTTGTAAGTAGTAGTTTTTACGTAGTGGTATGAGGTTAACTGGATGTGTTTACGTAATGAGAACGTAGTTCATCGTGGATAAGGGTATGTTACCGGATAAGGCATGACTATGGCCGCGATGAAAAATACCAGACCGCTTTTTCGTGCAATATGATGCAAGTGATACGCGGGTGGAACTCCAGTCCGTAATGAGAAGGGTGAAGACAATAATCTGGTGCTAACTTGAGAGTGAATTTTAAAGGGAAGGCCGAATTTAAACAGCGAAAAACCACTTTTCTTCTTTTATTGCATTTCTCATTTTTACCGGGTTCTTGTTGTCGGGTTGGTAATATATTGTATAGATATTAGATATTAGATATTAGATATTAGATATTAGATATTAAACAGGCATTAATCATCACATAGGTGTTAATCAAGATATGGATGTCATGTTGGTAGGGTGTTTTATGTTGTGTACATTTTGGTTTGTTTATTTATATTGAGTGTGTAACTAAGTGAGATGTAATACTGTCATTTACTCAGTGTGATAAGCGTTTCTGATTTAGTGTGAATAATGCATAGAGTGGTTAAGAATGTATCAGGGCGAAACGCTCTGTAAATATATCAATTTAATACTGCTGATTATTATTCTATTGGATAAACCCACGTTTAAAGGTTATGAACTAATGATTATTAATACAGCCAGCTATGGCATGCTAAAGTCCGTTTATGTAAAACGTATCCAGAACATCATTGATAAAGCCATTCAGGAATACCCAAGAATACTGGTACTGAGAATCGATCTGCGTTTACCTGATACTGATACTACTGCATGCAATACGGATTCATCTCTAATTACACGGTTTTTTGCATCCCTGAATTCACAGCTTATTGCAGACTTACTGAAAAAGCATAATGAGGGCAAGCGTATTCATCCCAGCCGGATACGTTATATCTGGGTACGTGAATTCAATCAGTCCGGTAAAAAACATTACCATGTTACGTTATTGCTTAACAGAGAAGCATATGCCTATCCAGGGCGTTATACAGCCATAAATGGTCGGTATTCGCATAATCTGGCTCTGATGATTATGGAGGCCTGGGTTAGGGCGCTGGGGCTCCATACCATGAAAAACCATACGCAATATTATGTCCTGACAGAATTTCCTGAAAACTGTTATTACCATCTGAGCCGGAACAGCGAAAAGTTTACTGAGAAATATACCGAAATAACTAACCGGGTCAATTATCTGGCAAAAGAGTACAGTAAGGATAGTACCGATGGTCAGCGTAACTTTGGCTGTAGTCAGTTCTGATTACGGGAAAGTATTTTTCTATTGGTGAAAGGAATGTTATGGCGGAGTACCTGATTAACGATAAATCAATCATTCTGGTGCTCCTGTCGTTCATTCCCTTCAGACAGAGAGAAATCGTCATGACAAAAATGCATACTACGGCTGACCTGCTGAATGACAGACTTGTGGATATGGCATTCATTACAGAATTTCGGGACTGAGTGATAAGTGGTTTTATAAACTCATTCAGGACGGACTGTTTCCTAAACCCATTAAACTCGGCCGCAGTTCACGCTGGCTCAGGAGTGAAGTGGAGGTATGGGTACAGCAGCGTATTACAGATTCCCGCACTACTGGTACTGGTCATTGAAGAACTTACGCATATTGGTGACGGCAGCAATAATCCGGATACGGGAGTCTGACGGGAGGATATCAGCAGCTCCTCCTGTCAGTCTGCCTGGCCGCACAGTCAGCCACTCCGGGTACGAATTTTTCGGCGTCATTTTGCCGTAGCGGAACTCAACCCGGCAGCTAAAAGCATTAAGTTCCTGGTTTACATTTTTTCATCGCATGGAGCACCGTTTTAAGGTTTGTTCTGATTTCGCAAGTGAAAACATCCCAGGGATACGTGGGCATAAGCGTGCAGAATCAGCGCAAGGATGTCTGACTGAATGGCCATGTCTCATTTTCAAGGTATTCATGCATAAACTCGCTAACTGAAATGCAGGTAAACTCCTCTATTTTTGTCGCGGCGATTGTGGGGTAGAGTGTAACCATTGCGTAGCCGGCTGTGTTGAGTTCGGTGGTTAAGCCGAATTTGTGATGAAAGTGTTTTTTCACACTGTCAATGTTCTCAAGTACCCAGCGATATTTTTTTATAAACCGGGTACTGTAATTGTCCTGACCGCCTGTGAATTTTGATAAATCATCCAGGTGCATTCTGGGCTCAGTGGCAAAACCGACCTGTTTTACCTCGATAATCACCAGTAATTTTTTCTCCTCATGAAAACCGAGGAAGTCTATCTCGCCGGTGTCGGCCGGGATTTTCAGCCGTTCATTTTTATTAAGGCTTATCGCCTTCACTGATGTCGACCCGACGATGCCGGCGGCGGTCAGATTATTCGCAATCACGTTTTCAAACCAGCGTCCGGCCTTAAGGGACAACGTATTGAGCGCGTTATTCACACTCCGGGAGCGCCACTCGGGTGGAAGCTTGCGGAATGGCACATCAGACACGAGGAGTGTCAGGCACTCTAAAGCCATGCGGCGCGAGAAAAAGACCTGGTCCACGCCATGGGATTGATCCCGGAAGAATCCCCGTTTATATGCCCGGTACTCCTGTTTGGGACGAAATAATTCGCGGTCTTCCATATTGTCAGCACTCAGAGTGAATCCACCGATGATTAATTCGGCCTGCGAGGCGGTTATGCTGAAAGCGTGTGTCAATTTTCTGATGGCGTCCTTCCATACAAAACTTCCGGGCAGTCCGGGCTGCTCTCTGTCACTGTACGTATCGATAAGCCACTGGATCACACCCAGCGTATCCATATAGCTGATGCCGGTTGTTTCCGTAAAGCTCACATTTAACACTTCCGCGTGTGCGGTCGTGTCCTGAAGAAACATGGGTACCGGAACATATTTTGAGATTTCACGGAAGGCCTGACGTTTGTCAAACTGATGACTGCTGTCCTGAGCAACATGGAAGTAGGTGTACACATCAGGATCTAACCTCAGGGTCACTTCGTCCAGTATGTTTCTGTAATTATCACTTCGCATGTAGAGACTCACCAGTTCTTCTGCTGCGATGAAAACCATGGATATAGCCTCCTCCTCCACGGCCTGTCTGCCGCAAGCGTTACCCGATTCCATTCGGGAGCGACAAAGTAATTCCAGAATGTGCTTGATGCCCCGTCTGGCATAAATTGCCCAGGATGACCAGAAGACTTCGTCTTCATCTGAGAGTTCGCCGAGTTTGTGAGCGTCTGATACTTTCCCGTATTGCTCATACTGTTCAGTCAGGAAAGCCACAAATTCCCGGGGAGGGATTGCAGGAAGGTATTCATCGAGAATGTCATAATACTCCCTGTACATCAGATTAACGATGTTAACAATGTCGGTTTTATCGGTGTAGAGTCCCGGACTGAAATGCCTGAAAACGCATTCTTTCACTCTGTTATAGACTTTCCTCTCATGCGCTTCACTCGCGCGGAAAATTTCTGTACCACCAACATTTTTACTATGCAACATCCTTTTCTCCTTATGTTATTCTGCATCACCTGAGGCTCAGCCATCACGCTCTGCTGGCTGGAATCCTGCGCTTCAGAAGTGCAGGGGATATAATAAGAGCAGCAACTGGTCTTTTCGGTTGCTTTTCACGATCCCTTCCTGCCATATCCTGCATGGTGTGTCTGACGGGAATGTCCGGGGTTATCCTCGCTGGACGGCATGAAAGTATATTCATTTTCATTATTTCCCTGTTATTTACACCAGGATAAAAAATAACTTCGCGCTATCATTGCCTATTCATTGATTAACCAGCGGAATGTATGCTAATTACATAATTTGTTTTTTTACCACCATTGTGTCGTCTGTTACCGCTTCCGGGAAGAGGGGAGAGAAAGCATAGTCCACATGTTTTTCCTGATGAGTGGCAATTTGCTGAAATGGCCTCATGTTCGGGGTCTTACTGGAGGAATAATTTCCGGGGGCTTTAACTTAGTGTGTACCTGTTTATGGGCATCATGTGTCGATAAACCCTTTCTCATGTCTGTATTTGCCAGCCTGTAAAATCAGGTATTTTGCCTGTATTGCGCTTCTCCCGGTGTGCTGCGCTTTTTGCCGGGTATAGCTGCCTTGATGCCCGGAAAGGCAGAAATAGGGGTTTTATGCCGGAACCGCCGAAATTTCCGGCCTGTTTTTTTTTAGTGATCTTTCAGAGCCTCGATGGCGTACCAATCAAGCAATAGTTTAATTTCAACCATCACATTCCAGAGCTGGAAGAATTTCAATTTCCTATGCGTGAACGGTTTGCCGGGCAAGATGTTAGCCGCAGCCCGGCAAACAGGCGAGACAAAAAGTCTCTTATCTAATCCAGATTGCCAGCAGAATAATGATTAATGCAATAATAGCCGCCTGAATAAAGACATTATCGAGCGATTCTCTGCGCATCGCGCCCCCTTTCAGAGGTTCTGTCGCATTAAGGCGAGGTCGGGTAATCTTCTGTTTTTTTATGATATTACCTGACCATGACTTTGATCCGGAACGCCTTCAGACGCCTGCATTATCCCGTTGATATCATCGCGCAATGTGTCCGCTGGTATTTGGCGTACTCACTCAGCCTGCGCAATCTGGAGGAGATGATGGCTGAGCGCGGTATCACCGTCGACCATTCCACGCTTCACCGGTGGATCATTCGTCTTGTCCCACTGCTGGATAAGGCATTTCGTCGGCATAAACGTGCCGTGGGTCGCCGCTGGCGAATGGATGAAACTTACATCAGGGTCAGGGGGCAGTGGAAATATCTGTACCGCGCGGTCGATACTGCGGGCCAGACCATTGATTTCCTGCTGACCGCCACGCGGGATGCTGCCGCGGCATTAGGCTTCTTTCGCAAAGCCATTCGACACCATGATGAACCTGAGGTGGTGACTATTGATAAAAGCGGCGTCAACATGGTAGCGCTGACTACACTCAACGCCGGTAAACCTGAAGAAGAAACTATTACCGTCAGGCAGAGTAAATACCTGAACAATCTGGTTGAGCAGGATCACCGAAACATCAAACGCCGGATACGCTCGATGATGGGATTCAAATCATTCCGGCGTGCGCAGACGGTACTGGCAGGAGTTGAGTTAATCCACATGATACGTAAGGGACAATGTCATCACCCAGCCGGAGACGGATTATCATCGGCAGAACAATTTTATTGCTGGCTGTCTGAAAAACAGGCTGCGCAGTTTTCTTCATCTTCCATTCTTTAACGCGACAGAGCCCTGCTGATTGCCCATCGCCCGTAAACCATCGCCTCTGCGGATCGGGTTGTGTATCTGGAGAGGGGAGCTTTAGGGAGTTGGAGGGGTTACGGGATGCCGATGACGATTCTTCGGCAGGCGAGATTGTTGAGAGTGTGGCGGAGATTTAGAGGGAAGTGTAAGAGGGAGTATAATCCTTTTAGTACTACTCACCATTTGGGCTGTCGGGCTTCCTGTTTTCAACGTATTTTCTTTGTCTGTGAACGAACAATGTTAAGTGTGAAGGGGGGGGGAATTTTATTAAAATTCATTAGGTTATGATTTTTTTTAAAAAAAATATGAAACCACACTTGCACTCAAAGGAAATTTTACTTATGTTTATTACAACACTGGATATTTGTGACCTTCAAACATTGAAGCAATTACATTAAATCTGATTTTATTAATTTAGTTGATTCTTACAGTTTAGCTGTTTGATACAAAACGCCTGATACTAATCGGGCGTTTTTTTTTATCAATCTTAAACCACATCCAGCTATCTTTCATGTGGGGCGATGCTCGTAGAATGCCCATCCTAAATACTAGAAAATCAAGGAGTAAATAGCATGAGTGGATATGAATCCACTTCCCACGTATTCTATCGCTGTCAGTATCATCTTGTATAAACAACGAAGTACATAGTTTCCATTTTCTGAACATGACTATAACCTGGTGCTGTTTCCAGAATCCTCAGTGTTGTTCAATTCAAAGTGTCAAGGGGGGGCTTTGTTTTCAAAAAATATCCTTTTTACATTTGTTATTACTATATTGTTATTGTTATTAACATGTGCGATTATATTTTTTGTTTTGTGGAAAAATAGCAAATCACACTTGGAGGCTTCTACATTCGAATTGGCGCTGGCCAAATCCCAGATAACTAATCTTCAACAGAACTCAAGACAGGTACGGAAACTAGATGAAAAACTTACAACTGAGCTCAGGGAAGCAAAAAATACGATTAACCAGCTTGAGTATCGTGTTGAGTCTGATGCTGAGCGGCTGCGTATCGCCGCCACCTGCCCGAGTCGCATGTCTATCCCCACCACCTCCACCCGCGTGGCTGATGCAGCCAGCCCCGAACTTACACGAGACGCTCAACGGGCTTATTTCTCCCTCAGGAGAGAAATTTTGATTTCTGAGAAAATGATTAGCGGTTTGCAGCAATATATTCGAGAGCAATGCTTGAGATAGACATTATCATAGTTGAGAAGTATAAAGAGCCATTACGAAATATTGTAGGGTAATTATGGTAAATATTTTTGTTTAAATGGGAACGGGTGACTAAATGTTTTATTGAAATTTCTGTAATGTGCTCTTTATTTTTGTTTATATGCTATTCATTTTAACGTCTTTGGTGGAATGTAATTTTGTTGTATTTAGTATATTTCATCGTTACTTAATCTCGAATTTAGTACTCTCAAAGAAAAATCTTTTTGAATGCTGGGTGATATTCTGATTTCCTTTGGGTGATCAGAGTGTTGTAAAATGTTATTTCTGAAGTATAGTTTGATAGTATTCATCAATTCCTTTTCTTCATTTTCGGACATAAAAAACCAATATAGAGGTTTGCCAGTCATTTCTGATATTTTGTTTAAAACATCATGGCGTGGAAGAGTGCCGGAAAGACACCAGCCATTAACAGATTGAGATGTGGTGCCTATTCGCCTACCGAATTCGGATTGGCTTAGGCCCATTTCATGAAGTTGTTTTTTTAATCGAATTCCAAATTCAATCATAAATACAATCTATCCTTTAATTTGATGGCAGTTTTGTGGCTATTTCATTGTATGGGGGGCAATAAAAAAATGCAAATAACCATTTGTATTTCTTGATATATGCCTGTAAATTAATCTTACAGCTTAAGCAAGAAGATGGAGTAGTTAAGGTAGCTGTATATTATATGATCATTCTCAGAGTTATAGTGAGTGTTTTTTTATTTTCACGTATGGGATGAGTGGTGATGTGAATTGAGCATCAGGTCATTATGCTTTCTTTAGAAAGGGAAAAGCTATCTTGTACATAACTATGGGTATAATGGATAATCTGATTATGGAGAGATTATATGAATCTTGAGCAAATCGCCCGTTCTTTTTCACCTCAGAATGTTCATCTGAATGGTGTTCCATCAGTTCCATCGGGCAATAATCTTAGAAAGAGTGATCTGTTAGCAGCAATCAGCTACCTTGATAATAAAGGTATTTTTGGCGTCGAGCTTTTTTTGGCTAAAATAGATATTATTTCACCGGAGAAAGCTTTGACTAAGCTTTATTCTGTAGCAATGATGAATACTAAGAAGTATCCTGTCTTTCAATGTTACCCCCCTGAGACATGTAGGCAATTAATAAAAATAATTTGTACTTATGCCTATCAAGATTACTCTAAAAGTGCTTCAAATGTGCGTGACTGTGAGAATTGTAACAGCACCGGATTTATTGAGGCAGAAGTTTTTACCAACAGGAAGCCCTCCCCTTCTCCAGAATCAATCGATTCTACTATCAAAAATGATCATGTTATTCATGAAAATGATCTACATAGGCGTGAAGTGGTAAAAATACTATGCAAAAAATGTAATGGTAAGGGAACTATTCCAAGTAAATGCCAGTGCCGAGGCAGGGGGAAAGTGTTGAATCGAAGAGAAACCTTACTGAAAGAAATTCCGGTGTTTAAAAAATGCCAAAAGTGTGATGGCAGAGGGTTCAATCGAATGAAGTTTTCGACTGTTCTTAAAAGTATACAAACCGTTTTACCATTAAAAAAAACAGTGGCTTATCGTGATGTAAAACCTTTTTTTGAAATGTTGGTTAGTCGATGCTATCAAGAGGAGGCTCTTGCAGAACACCTTTTAACTAAAATGGTCTAATACTCTGAGTAACGGAAAGTCAAATTGTTAAATGGCATTGTTGTTAATTTATAAGA
>NZ_QBJD02000005.1 GCF_003057745.1 Enterobacter sp. RIT418 | reverse complement strand
ATCGTTACCTCGATATAAATAATCGTTATACTTCCCTGCGGCGATAATCCTTCAGCTTTTTTATCGCCAACTAAAATGTTTTTCAACTCAGGAAATTATTCAGATGGATTTTACAAAAAACATTATTGCGGGTGCCATATTCGCAACGCTGTCGATGAGCGGCTTCGCAGCGGAAATGAATGCGGGCACCATTCACTTCACCGGGGAAATTATCGAGCCAAGCTGCACCATTCAGGGTGACAGCGGCACGGACAGCACCGTTCCTTTAGGCACCTTTCCTACGACGTTCTTTACCGAAGTTGGTAAAGAGTCCACGCTCGTTCCTTTTTCCATTATTCTCGCCAACTGCCCGTTAAAAAGCGACGGACTGCCCGCCATACAGCTCACCTTCAACGGCCCAACGGCGCTGACCGGTTCAAACACGCTGCTTGACGTGAGTAAAATCACCACCGCGCGCGACGAAGCGGCAACGGGCATCGGCGTCGCCGTTAGCCCGGCAGGCAAAAACGACCGCTTTATTACCATGGACGGCGCGGAAGAACAGGTCTATATCGAGCTGGCAACTCGCACCTCGGACACCATCAAAGCCGATTTTAATGCCCGGTATAAATCCTTTGCTGCTGACGTGACAGCGGGTGCGGCCGATGCCGATATGACGGTTAATATTCTCTATCGTTAACGCCGTTCACGCGTAATTTATACTTCTCGATTATCGCAATATGCCGTTTGAGGAGAATTGACAAGATAATAGTTCGGTTCATTTCCGGACTATTATCTCCTTTCTCCTTTTTATTTAAGGTTTCCCCATGCGCACATCAGTAAAAATATTATTATGCTTTCCCGTCATGGCGAGCATGTTTTGTCACGCAGCGGGCGTGCAAATTGGCCGTACGCGCATAATCTACGATGCCGCGAAAAAAGAAGTGTCCCTGCCTTTGCAGAATAATGAAAAAGAGCTGCCGTGGCTTATTCAATCCTGGACAGATACCGGTGACGGAAAAACGCGCGGGCCGTTTATTGTGACGCCACCGCTTTTTCGTCTCGACGCGCAAAAAGAGCAAAGCCTGCGCATAACGTGGAACGGCACGCCGCTTCCCACGGATAAAGAGACGCTGTTCTACCTGAACGTGCGCACCGTTCCCGCAACCAGCGCGGATGATGAAGATAAAAACGTCCTGCGCCTGATCTACAAAACGCGTCTGAAGCTGTTCTGGCGCCCGACAGGGCTTGTCGGCTCGCCGTCAGAAACCTGCCAACGCCTGCGCTTCGTCCGCCGCGCGGGTCAGCTCACCGTCATTAACGACGGCGCGTTTTACAGCGTGTTTGACTCGCTGTCCCTTGGGACAACGAAAATAGAAAAAGCGGATATGGTCGGGCCCGCGTCCAGCGTCACGCTTTCCCTCCCGGACGTCGCGGTGGGTAAAAACGTCAGCTGGCGCTGCATCACGGATTACGGCAATGCATCCGACAAATTTACCTCTCCCCTTGTGCAGGATGACTAAACCACCATGTTTACAGGACGTAACGCACGGTCATACAGCAGGGCCTTCCCGCTCAACCCGCTACTGCGCTGCCTGGGAGGCGTTATTTTCGTGGCAAGCTGCTCTCTTGAGGCACGAGAGTATCGCTTTTCCCCCTCCTCTCTGGAAGGCGACATGCTGAGCGAGCAGGAAATTGACCTTTCCCTGTTTTCAAAATCGAACGCGCAGCTTCCGGGCACCTACGCGTCAAAAGTGACGATCAATACGCGCCGTCGCGCCGATGCCAAAATCACCTACGTCAGCTCGCCAGGCGGAGCGTTGGCGCCACAGCTCACGCCAGACATGCTTCGCGCGTGGGGGATTAACGTCGATCGCTATCCCTCGCTGCTGGCGATTGCGCCCGACGAGACGCTGCCTGAACCGCTGGGCCACTATATTCCTCTGGCGTTCGCTCAGCTGGATTTCTCGACGATGACGCTGGCGCTAAGCATTCCGCAGGCCGCAGTTGGCCAGGCCAGTCCTGACTATATCGATCCGTCGCGCTGGGACGACGGCGTGCCCGTGCTATTCAGCGACTATACGCTTTCCGGCGCGGAAAACCGGAGCGACGGCAGCGACCGCACGGCTAATCGCTACCTGAACGTCCGCACTGGGGCAAACCTGCTGGGCTGGCGGGTGCGTAACTACAGCACGTGGAGCCAGTCTGACTCCGAAAGTCAGTGGGCGAACCTCAGCACCTACGTGCAGCACGACGTCGATGCACTTAAGGCGCAGTTCACCGCAGGCGAAAGCAGCACGCGGGGCGAAGTGTTTGATAGCGTGCAATATCGCGGCGTCAACCTCGCGTCCGATGAGGAGATGCTGCCCTACAGCCAGCGGGGCTTCGCGCCCGTCATTCGCGGGATTGCCAGTTCAAATGCGGAAGTTTCCGTGCGCCAGAACGGCTATCTCATCTATCAGCAGAACGTTGCGCCGGGCGCGTTTGAGATTAACGATCTTTACTCGACCACCAACAGCGGCGATCTGGAGGTCACGGTCAAAGAGGCCGACGGTACCGAGCACCGTTTTACGCAGCCCTACTCCAGCATCGCCGTTATGCAGCGCCCCGGGCACGTTAAATTTGAGATGACGGCCGGTCGCTATCGCGCCGACAGCGCCAGCAGCCAAAAGGAGCCCGAGTTCCTGCAGGGCAGCGCCATTTACGGCTTCAATAATTTCATGACCTGGTTTGGCGGGCTGACGCTCTCCCAGGATTACAATGCGGCCAATACGGGCGCAGGCGTGTCGCTCGGCCCGTTAGGATCGCTTTCGGCGGACGTCACGCTTGCACGCACTCATCTCGACAACGACAGTCAGCACACGGGTCATTCCCTGCGCGTGCTCTACACCGGAAAAATAGACGCCACCGACACCAACCTCACGCTCGGCAGCTACCGCTACTCCAGCCGCGGCTACTACAGCTTTACTGACGCCAATCAGAAAATGGACGAGCATGAGGACGATCTGCTGTTTCGATACAACAAGCGCAGCCGCATCCAGGCGAGCCTAAGCCAGACCGTCTCTGGCGTTAGTCTCTATCTCAACGGCTATCAGCAGGACTACTGGGGAACGTCGAAAACAGAGCGCAGCCTGTCGGCAGGCTTTAACACCGTTATCAGCGGCGTCAGCTACCACATGGCCTACAGCTACAGTAAAGCCGATGGGGAAGCGACCGATCGGATGGTGTCGTTCGGCCTCAGCGTCCCACTGTCAAAATGGCTACCCCGCGCCTGGAGCAGCTATAACATCAGCAATAGCCAGCACGGCTCAACGCGTCAAAATATCGGTCTTAGCGGCACGCTGCTGGACGACGAACGCCTGAGCTACTCTTTGCAGCAGAGCTACGCCAACCACGGCGAAGACGATACCAGCAGCCTCTACGGGAGCTACCGTTCGCAGTACGCCAACCTCAACGCCGGGTATTACACCGCCACCAACGGCTCTCAGCAGCTTAGTTACGGCATCAGCGGTGGGGTTGTGGCCCATCCGCACGGCGTCACGCTTTCACAGCCGCTCGGCAGCCAGTTTGCCATCGTAACGGCCAACGACGCCGCCGGGGTTCGTTTTCAAAACCAGCGTGGCGTACAGACGGACTGGCTGGGCAACGCCGTGATCCCTTCGCTGACGCCTTATCAGGCGAACACCATTCGTATCGACACCGCTACCCTGCCGGACGACGTTGACAGCAGCGATACGGCGGCCACCGTCATTCCCTCACGTAACGCCGCGGTGGTTGCCCGCTTTGATGCGCACGTGGGCTATCGGATGCTGATCGCCCTGTCGCGCCCGGGCGGACAGCGCGTACCTTTTGGCGCCGTCGCCAGCTGCGAGGCCGCGGCGACAAGCGGGATTGTGGACGATACCGGCACCGTCTATCTGGCGGGCGTCGGGGAGTCGTCACGGCTTGCGGTGCGGTGGGGCAACGCGCCCAGCCAGCAGTGTACGGCCCTCATTTCACCTCAGACAACACGGCAAAGCGTCAGCCCTAACGGTATTTATTCGGTCAGCGCGCTTTGCCAGCAGGAACCCATTCATGATGAAAAACGTTAAGAAACATGCGGCAACCTGCCTCCTCGGTGCCGCGCTAAGCCAGGCCCCGCTGGACGCCTGCCGGGCCGCAACCCTGCTAAAAAACTGCTTCAGCGTACCGCAAACCTATACCATCTCATACGATCACGCGATTTCGTCCACCGAAAACAAAGCGGGTCGCGATTACGATATTCCCGATCATCTGGTTGGAGCAGGCGGATCCGTTGAGGCAAACTGCTCCTGCCCCGGGAATCTTTTCTCCTCAAGCCGGGTCTACGAAGTCACCTACGCCGGGAGTCCGCTTAGCTCGGGAATAAACGGTTACGGCTATCTTACGGATAAAATAGACGCCGATATCACCGGCTACTCGGACGCCATTCACTCTCCGGACGGTAGCTATCTGGTCCCCATTCATATCAACCAGTACCCGACGTCGCGCGGAAATATGTCCAGCGTGCTGGAAACGGTCCTGTCGGTTCCCGTGAGTGAAGCCAGCGTCTGCAGCGCGGATACGCAGCCCGACGGGGCCAGCGAGATTAAGCGCAAGTTCCGCTGGAACGTCGTGGCGATGTTGCTCCACATCAAGAAGCCCATCCTGGGGGAAGAGGTCATTCCGCCAACGCTCATCGCCCAGAACTATGCGTGCCTTCAGTTTGGCAGCGGTTCAGCCTGCGATCCCACGCAGGCTGAACACGTTTCTGATATCTGGTTTGGCGGCACCCTTTCGGCTCCCCTCAGCTGCACCATCAACGAAGGCAGCACCATTGAGGTCGAGTTTGGCTCTATCGTCAGCAAGCAGTTCGTCAGTAAAGGGCAGCCGCCTCAGGGCTTCGCACTAAAGAACGTCGATATCGCCTACCATTGCGACGATAACGCGGTGGGCAATTCCGATCGCATAAAGCTTACCCTCTCGGCCGATCAGGGGGTCGCGGACAGCAGCGCGCCCTATATCGCAAAGCTGCTTAACCGAAACGACCTCGGGGTGCGCATTTATGATGAAAACGGCAAAAACGTCGATCTGGACGGCAGCTTCGAGTTTCCGGTCACGATGGATGAACAGGGAAATGGCGTGGTGAAAATTCAGGCCGTGCCGGTGAGCACGACGGAGGCGACGCCCGAGCCGGGCAGTTTTGAAGGGAACGTGACGGTGAAGATGGATCTTCGCTAACGCGGCTACCCTCAGGTTGAACAACCAACCTGAGGGTAGCCGCTGTGCGTCAGAAGCCGAGGCTGTCCAGCAGGTCGTCGACCTGATCCTGGCTTGCCACCACGCCCGCTTTAGACGCGTCGAGCTGCGGCCCGTTGAGCAGGCTTTCGTTCTCGCGCTTCGGACGGGCAGCCGGCTCCGGCATGTTCTCCAGCAGCACCATCAGCAGCTGGCGCTCAATCTCCTGAATCACGTCCATCATGCGCTTGATCACCTGACCGGTCAGGTCCTGGAAATCCTGCGCCATCATGATGTCCAGCAGCTGGGCGTTGGTGAAGCTGGTGTGCCCCGGCACGTCGCCGAGATACTGCCGCGTATCGGTGACCAGCTCGCGGGCGTCGGCCAGCTCGATAGGGTTTTCGAACCACGCATCCCAGCGCTTGCTCAGCGCCTTCGCGCCCTTCTCCATCGCGTCCTGGTGCGGCTGCGAGGCCTCGACGCTGTTCAGCGCGCGCTCTGCCGCCTGCGCGGTCATCTGTACCACATAGTCCAGACGGTCGCGCGCGTCGGGTATTGCTTCCGCCGCTTCGGCGATAGCCTGGTCCAGCCCCAGCTCGCGCAGGCTGTCGCGCAGCATGCGCGTCAGGCTGCCGATTCGGACGATGATGTCGGTGGGCGAATGTTCTTCAACGGGTTTCATTGCAGGTTGCATCATGACCTTCACCTCACATGCCGAGTTTCTCGAAGATTTTGCCGAGCTTCTCTTCGAGGGTCGCCGCGGTGAACGGTTTCACCACGTAGCCGCTCGCGCCCGCCTGCGCGGCCGCGATGATATTCTCTTTCTTCGCTTCCGCGGTGACCATCAGCACCGGCATCGCGGCCATGCCCGCATCGGCACGAATGGTTTTCAGCAGCTCCAGGCCGTCCATGTTCGGCATGTTCCAGTCAGAGATAACAAAGCCAAACCCGCCCGCCTGCAGCTTGTTAAGCGCGTCAACGCCGTCTTCTGCCTCTTCAACGTTGTTGAAGCCCAGCTCTTTCAGCAGGTTGCGCACGATGCGGCGCATGGTGGAAAAGTCATCCACAACCAAAAACTTAAGCTCTTTATCCGCCATCTAATTCTACTCCTGAGTCAAATACGTATTGCCTGTCCGGCACTGATTTTCGCCAGCATCTGCTGGCTTACCTGGCTAAGATCGACCACTTCGCTCACGCCACCCATATTGATGGCCTCGCGCGGCATGCCGAACACCACACAACTTGCTTCATTCTGCGCAATCGTCCAGGCCCCGGCCTGGTGCATTGCAAGCATTCCGGCGGCGCCGTCGTTGCCCATCCCCGTCAGGATCACCCCAACGGCGTTGCGCCCCGCGTGTTTCGCCACCGAATGAAACAGCACATCCACCGACGGACGGTGCCGGTTAACCGGCGGCCCGTCATGAATTCTGATTTGATAGTTAGCCCCGCTGCGCGCCAGCTCCATATGCTTATCGCCCGGCGCGATGTAGGCATGCCCCGGCAGCACGCGCTCGCCGTCTTCCGCCTCTTTCACGCTTATCTGGCACAGCTTGTTCAGGCGCTCCGCGAACGAGCGGGTAAAGCCCGGCGGCATGTGCTGGGTAATCAGAATACCCGGGCTTGAGAGCGGCAATGGCTGGAGTACATGGCGAATTGCCTCTGTTCCTCCGGTTGACGCGCCAATCACCAGCAGTTTTTCCGAGCTGAGCAGCGGCCCCGCCTTCAGGGCGGCCGGCGCGGCCATCGGCTTATGCGCCGCCAGCTTCGCCCGCGACGCGGTGCGGATCTTCTCGGCAATCATTTCGCTGTAGGCCAGCATTCCCTCGCGGATGCCGAGCTGCGGCTTGGTCACAAAGTCCACCGCCCCCAGCTCCAGCGCGCGCAGGGTAATTTCCGAGCCTTTCCCGGTCAGGGAGGAGACCATCACCACCGGCATCGGGCGCAGGCGCATCAGCTTTTCGAGGAAATCAATGCCGTCCATGCGCGGCATTTCGACATCCAGCGTCAGCACGTCGGGGTTGTATTTTTTGATTAAATCCCGCGCAACTAAGGGATCGGGCGCCGTTGCCACCATCTCCATATCGCTGTGGCTATTGATGATTTCGGTCATGATCTGGCGCATCAGCGCCGAATCATCGACCGACAATACCCTGATTTTACTCATGCTTTTTCCTTACTCAGCGCATACACCGTCTGCCCACGCAGGCTAAACTCGCGCGCGAGGTTGCTAAAGTTTTCCGAGTGCCCGGCAAACAGTAAACCGTCAGGTTTGAGCAGCGGCACAAAGCGACGCAAAATGTCCTGCTGCGTCGTTTTATCAAAATAGATCATCACGTTACGGCAAAAGATGGCGTCAAACGGGCCCGGCACGCTGTACTGCTTGTCGAGCAGGTTGAGCGAGGCAAATTCGACGCAGTTCGCCAGCTCCTGGCGCACGCGCACCAGCCCCTCATGCGGGCCGGTGCCGCGCATGAAGTAGCGCTGCAGCTGCTGGGGCGACAGCGTTTTGAGTTCGTCCTGGCGATACACGCCGCTGCGGGCTTTCTCCAGCACCTCGGTGTCGATGTCGCTGGCGTAAACCTTCCAGCGTCCCGGCGCCATGCCCAGCGTATCCGCCAGGGTGATTGCCAGCGAGTAGGGCTCTTCCCCGGTGGAGGCCGCCGCGCTCCAGACGCGATACTCCCCGGTGCGACGACGCGCGTGCTCCGCCAGGACCGGAAAGTGATGGCCCTCGCGGAAAAACGCGGTCAGGTTGGTGGTCAACGCGTTGATAAATGCCTGCCATTCGGCGCTGTTCTGGTTCGCTTCGAGCATGCTCAGGTAGCGGCCAAAATCATCCAGTCCCAGCGTACGCAAACGCCGTACCAGACGGTTGTAAACCATGTCTCGCTTATGGTCGGCAAGCACGATCCCCGCACGCTGGTAGATTAACTGACATATCCGACGAAAATGCGCGTCGGACAGCGCGAGGCGCTGTGTCATCTGCTGCAATAATGACGTTTGCCCTGAGGGCATAGGTGATGTCATAGCGCCTTCTCAATCACATTCAGGATACAACTGGCACGGCCTGCGGCCGACCAACTTCTGTTACTGCTTCGACCTGCTCTTTCACGTTAAACACGGCGACCAGTCCCGTAAGATGGTCCGCCTGATTCGCCAGCTGTCCGGTGGCGGCTGCCGCCTCCTCAACCAGCGAGGCGTTCTGCTGCGTCACCTGGTCCATCTGGCTCACCGCCTGGGCGACCTGCTCAATGCCCCGGCGCTGCTCGTCGGAGGCGGAGGCAATCTCGCCCATAATGTCGTTGACCCGGGTGACGGAGGTGACGATTTCCGTCATGGTCTGCGCGGCGGTGTCCACCAGCGCCGACCCCTGCTGTACGCGGGTGACCGACTCTTCAATCAGCCCCTTAATCTCTTTCGCCGCGTTGGCGCTGCGGCTCGCCAGGCTGCGAACTTCCCCCGCGACCACGGCAAACCCGCGCCCCTGCTCGCCCGCCCGCGCGGCCTCAACCGCGGCGTTGAGCGCCAGAATGTTGGTCTGGAAGGCGATCCCGTCAATTACGCTGATAATGTCGCCAATTTTCTGCGAGCTGGCGGCAATCGCCTGCATGGTGCTGGCCACGTGCGACGCCTGGTCGCCGCCCTTCTTCGCCGTCAGCGCCGCCTGCTTCGACAGGTCCGACGCCTGACGCGCGTTGTCGGCGTTCTGGCTCACCGTCGCGGTAAGCTGCTCCATGCTGGCCGCCGTCTGCGCCAGCGATGCCGCCTGCTGCTCGGTGCGCGAAGAAAGGTCGTTATTGCCCGCCGCAATCTCGGAAATGCCGGTGTGCATCGCGTAGCTGCCCTGACGCACGTTGCTGACCGTCTCGCGCAGCGCGCCCTGCATCGCCTTCAGGCTGGCAAAAATGGCGGAAATCTCGTTCTTGCCGTACACCGCCACCGGGCGCGCCAGGTTGCCCTTCGCAATGCTGTCAAAGTGGCTGCTGATAATCGCCAGCGGTTGCACAATCATCCGGCGCGACCAGAGCAGCGCGCCGCCGGTCAGCAGCGCGGCAAGGATCACCATCACGGCGAACACCACGCCCGACATGCGGTAGCTTTTGCGGCTGTCGTCACCCGCGCGCTGGACGAACTGGTTAATGTCCTGCTGCCAGGCGTCTAAACTGCCGTCAAACGCGGCCTGAGAGTCCTGCACCGGCGCGGTCAGAAAATCAGAAAGCTGGTTGTTCTCAAGCCAGGTGGCCTGATGCTCCAGATCCGTGTGCCACCGGGCATAGTTTTTCTCCATGGCGGCCTTTAGCGCCTTCCCTTTTTCACTCACCGCCTCCTGCGCGATAAACGCCTTAAACTGCGCGTCGGCCTGCTTCAGGCTGGTACGCGCCGTCGCCATCAGCCCCTTGATGTCGTCCGGCGGATAGCTCAGCGCGGTTAACGTCCCCGCCTTGTTCAGCGCGGTGCTTGCCTGCAGCAGCACGGCGCGCGTTTGCGCCAGCGCGGAGCGCTGCTGATTACTCGCCTCGACTTCCCGTAAGTTCTGATAACCATCGCGAAACGCCCAAAAAGACAACCCGTTACTGCCAACCTGCAATACCCCACACATAATCAGAATCAAAAACAGTGTGGTCGAGATACGAATACGATTTAACATCCACGCTCCCATCAAGCGGCAGCCGCCGCGGTTTAACAGTCAGTCAAAATGTTTCCCAGTTTTCTTCTTGTCCGGTCGCGGCATGGCGGGGGCCCGCTGCCGCTGGTGCGGAGGCCGGTTCGCGATACGCCGCCTGCGCGCTGGCCGCGTTAACGGTGGAGGTCAGGCGGAAGGCCGAGACGGCCTGCCTGAGCAGGCTCGCCTGTTCTTCCAGCGCGGCCGCCGCCGTCGCGGATTCCTGCACCAGCGCGGCGTTTTGCTGCGTCACGCGGTCCATTTCCGATACCGCCAGCGCGACCTGGTCGATACCCCGGCTCTGCTCGTCCGACGCAGAGGCGATTTCCCCCATGATGTCCGTCACCCGGGTCACGGCATTCACGATGTCATTCATGGTTTCGCCCGCGCTTTCCACCAGCACCGAGCCGGTATCCACGCGCGAGACGGAGTCTTCAATCAGCGCTTTAATTTCTTTCGCCGCGTTGGCGCTGCGGCTGGCGAGATTGCGCACTTCCCCCGCCACCACCGCAAAACCGCGCCCCTGCTCGCCCGCGCGCGCCGCTTCCACGGCAGCGTTGAGCGCGAGGATGTTGGTCTGGAAGGCGATGCCGTCAATGACGCTGATGATGTCGGCAATTTTCTTCGAGCTGTCGGCAATGTCGTGCATGGTTTTCACCACGCCGTCCACTACGCGTCCGCCGCGCTGCGCCGTGTCGGAGGCGCTTTCGGCAAGCTTAGAGGCCTGACGCGCGTTATCCGCATTCTGCTTCACCGTCGCGGTGAGCTGTTCCATGCTCGCCGCGGTCTCTTCGAGGGCGGAGGCCTGCTGCTCGGTGCGTGAAGAGAGGTCGTTGTTGCCCATCGCAATTTCGCTGGTGCCGGTGTAGATGGCGTCCGACCCGCTGCGCACGTTAGAGACGGTTTCCACCAGCGCGCGCTGCATATGATCGACGCTGCCGGCAAGCTCGGTAATTTCGTTGCGCCCGGACACCGCCAGCGTTTTGGTCAGGTCACCGCTGGCAATGTCGCGAATATGGGCAATGACGCGCCCCAGCGGGTTAAGCAGGATATGGCGAATGCCGTACCACACGCCCAGCAGCACGACGGCGAGGGCAATGGCCATCACCGCCATCTGCCATTTGGCGAAGCGATAGTCGTTCTGGCTTTGCGAAAAGGCGCTGTGGTAAAGCTGGCTGCTGGCGTTGGCGTACTCGCCCAGCGCCGCGCCGAGAGCGTTTTGCATTCCCTGCGTGGGCTGTGCGAAATAGCCGTCCATATTCCCACTCTCCAGGAACTGGATAAGCTCCGTCAGCCCGGCAAAGTAGGCGTTGTATTTTTCATCTATGCTGGCGCTCACCTGCGCCATGGCGGGCTGCGGAGCAATTTTTTTGAAGGCGTCGTAGTGTTTCGCGGCGTCGGCGAGCGTGGCGCGCGCGTTTTTCAGCAGATCGGTTTTGGCGCTGCTCTGCTGGTTCGCCGGGTCCATCATCATCCGCGCGGAGGAGCGGCTGAGGTTGATGCGCGTTTGCAGCAACAGGTCCCAGGTCGAGGTGAGTTCGCCCTGCTGCAGGCGCAGGTCGTTAGACGCGGCAAAGCTATCCTGATTCTGCTTAAGAGACGAGAAAAACAGCCCGCCGGAAATGAGCTGAAGAAGTGCGAAAATGACCAGCACCATCATCAGCAGGGTGACAACGCGTATACGGTTCAACATACAACACCTTCTTATAGGTTTATTAACGGTATTATCGGCACAGGCCACAGGAACTTTACATTTGCGAAAGGGAAAAGCGCGGGGTCAGAAGGCGACGTCAACGATCAGCGTGTCGCTGTAGGTTCCGGCAGGAGGGGTTGTCTGGCCGGTCAGCACTTTGGCGGTATAGTTGTAGGTGCGCAGCAGCCCGTCGGTGCTGACCTGCGACGAGGTGGCGCTGGTCCAGCGCTCCGCCCCGCTGCCGCCCCAGCGGTTGGTCGTGGCTTCTTTATAGATGTCGTAGCTCATCGCATTGCTGCCGCTCACCATGCGCCGCACGTTGTTCAGCGCGTTCGCGCCGTTGTTGATGCCGATGGTGTAGGTGCTGCCCTTGGTGCAGGTCACGGCAATCGCCTGCGAGACGGTAGGAAAGTTTTGCACCAGCGGCGCGCTGTTGAAGTTGATGTCCGGGGTAGTCATCGCGCTACAGTCGTTGGTTACGGTCAGATTGAGCAGGATGGTGGTGGTCGCCGTGCCGGTTTGCGGCGTCAGGCACAGCCCCGCCGCGCCCACCGCGCAGACGTTATAGTTGATGTTGAAGGTAAGCAGCACCTGATACGGCCCGGCGGTGACGTTTTGCCCGGCGACGGTCCTGAAGTAGAGCGGGATGTTGTACTGCTTTGAGCCGAGCAGCCCCAGCAGCGTGCTGCCGCCCCAGGTATAGGTCTTGCTGATTTGCACCTCGCTGCTGCTCGCGCAGCCGGAGAGGCCGCACAGCCGGGTGGGAATGACGTCAGGAACGGTGGCGTTATCGGTGCGCTTCATCGTGGCGCGGCCGTTGGCCGACACCGACGCCGCCGTGTAGGTGAGCGTGATGGAATCGTTGGTCAGCAGGTTGAGCACCGTATCGCAGGCCACCACCAGGGTGCCGGTGGTTTCCACCTCGCCGGTACCGCTCAGCGCAAAGGAGGTCACGCTGCCAAACGACGCGTTGACCGTGCTGACAGTGCAGGCGGCCCAGCTTCCGCCGGAGGCCAGCAGAAGCACCAGCAGCAGCAGCAGGCGCCTCACGGGGCCTCCCGGCAGGTCAGCGGCCCGTAGGTTTGCAGCTTGTGCTCGGGGTTGGCCCCCACCGTCAGCGTCGCCTTGCACCGTTTCCCCTTCGGCGTGGCGATCTCCAGCGCGTTGACGTCGCTAAGGTTTTCCAGCCAGGCGATGCCGTCGTAGCCTACCACCGCGCTGGGGCGCGAGGCGCGACGCACCTGGCTGCCAACGGGGATCGCTTCGCCGTTCGCGTCATGCAGGATCACGCTGGCCACCCGCTCCTGCTCCATCGGGAAGTCCACCAGGTAGCCACTGTGGCGGCGGATAGCCACGCGCCGCTCGGTCTCTTTCAGCCGCGTGTCCGCGGGAAGATCCAGCGTATTAATGCTGTAGCTTGCCGGATAATAGGCCGATACGCCGCTGACCAGCAGGTAGCCGTTGCGGTTAGTTTTACCCACCGGCTGGTTTTCATAGCTCACCGGCACGTCCGGATGGCCGTCGGTGCTGATCACCACGAAGGCATCGTTGATTTTGTTGGCGGCAAACATTTCGCCGTCCATGAGAACCAGGGAGCCCATCGCCTCGCCCCACCAGGTCATCATGCCCTGCTCGCCGTAACCGCCGCCCTGTAGCTCAACGTTGTTGTTGCGCCAGCCCAGCGTCCCCTGCTGGTAGTTGCTGGCGCGCGACTGGTTGGCCCACGCCATGTTCCAGCTAAAGCCGCCGTCGGACGGCATGGCGTGGTTATAGTTGATACGCTGGGTGTTGCCCGCGCTGGGGGTATTCTCAACGGTCACGGCGGCGCTGTCGCGCTCGCCAAACGGCACCTGAATAGAGAGCGCGACGGTCCAGTCGCCGCGCTGCTGGTCGCGGCTGCCGGCCACGTAAATATTGCTGGCCCCCCACAGGCTGCGGCTCCAGGAGAGGTTAAGCAGCTCGGTTTTCTGATTGTCGAAGCTTTCGACGCCGATCCAGGCCGCGCCGATGTTTCCGTACTGTCCGAGGTTAAAGGTTAGTGAATACTGATCGGTGTTGCGGCTCAGGCTGGCGATCGGGTCGTTGTTTTCATCATAGATCGTTGGCTGATCGTACAGCGCGAGGTTGCCAAACCCGCGGTCGCGCCGGCTGTGCTGGGTGGCGAGGCTAAAGGCGCTGGTGCTGTACTGATAGCCCCAGTTGACCTGGCCGCCGTCGTCTCCGCGCATCCGGCTGCGGGTGTAGGATGAATTGACGACGCCAAAGTGGCCAAGCTTTACGACGCCGCCCGCGCCGCCGAGCGCCAGCTCCTCCGCCGCTTCGCTGTGCCCTTCCAGCGTTAGCCAGTCCGTCAGCCCGTAGCGATACGACCCGCTCGCCGCCGCCGGGCCGTAGTCGAAATTGTCTATGCCGTAGTTTCGCCGCAGGCTCCCAAGGGTAACGGCCCCGTCGCTCAGCCCCGCCTTCAGCAGATCGCTGGTGACGTAAAACGGCAGCGTGGTGCTGACCTGACGGCCCAGCGCGTCGGTGGTGACCAGGACGGCGTCGCCCGCGCCGTTGATGTAAGGCAGGTTGGTCAGCGTAAACGGCCCCGGCTGAAGCTGCGTTGAGCCGGAGCGGTAGCCGTTGATAAACAGATCGACCGACGTCGGCACCGCCGCGTCACCGGAAAACTCCGGCAGCGGCCAGGTCACCAGATCCGGTCGCAGGGAGAAATCGCGCCCGTAGCTGATGCCGCCCATGCGCACGCTGGAGCTCCAGCTTAGCGCATCGCTGATCACGTCCCCCGCGCTCCAGGTCACGGCATCGTCTTCGTTGGTGATCAGCAGCGTGGTGTCGTAACGTACGTACCCCTCCTGCTGCCCCTGGCTGCCGGTAAAGTTTTGACGCACGTAGCCGGTTGAGGAGAGCGAGCCGCTTTCGTTGAAGTAGCGAAACTCATGCCACAGGGACGCCTGTCCGCCGACGTGCTCGGTATGGTTGGTATAGAAATCGTAATTTAGCAGCGCCCCGGTGCCGAAGTGGGGCTTACTTTGGGCGGTTTGTCCGTTAAAGGAGGTCACGCGGGAGGCCACCCAGTCGCGGGGGACGGTCAACAGCAGGCGCTGCGCGGTGCTGTCATACTCCACCCGCACGGGCGATAGCGTGGAAAGATTGACCTCTCCGGCAGGAATATGCTCCGGCGGCAGCCCGGCGCGCAGCAGGTCGGCGCTGGAGATAAAGAATGCGCCGTCGCGCTGCGTAACGGGCACCACCAGGCCCGTATCGTAGTGGTTCAGCACGATGCCGAGCTGGAAAACGGCCTCGCCGTTCATCGCCTGCGCGCCCGGCGGCGGCGGTAAGCTGTCGTCGCCGCTTTCGGCCCAGGCACTCGTACTGACGCAGAGCAGGATCATCATCGCCGGCTTCAGTTGACGGGGGGCGACTGCCATAGCGTATCCCTGGCATTAATTTGCGCACTCAGCTGGCTGGGCTGGCGGATCCCGGCGGGTATCGGCCAGCGGCGGGTGCTGTCCGGCAGGACATAGCCGAGCAGCCCCTCGGCCACCGTGCGCGTCTGCCCGTTCTGCGTGAGCGACACCTGGCTCAGCTTAACGTGGACATCCCCCTGGTTGCGGACCTCCAGCACCGGATGACCGTCCTCCTGCGCCACCCGCCAGCTCAGATTTCGGGTTTCCACCAGCGCGTGGTGCGCCCCCTCTTTTAGGGTTTCGATCCCCTGCCCGTACGCGAACAGCGGAATGGAGTAGCGCATCTGGAGCTTGAGGCCAATAGCGGGCTCGGCCGTGGACGCGGGCTGGGGGATCTCATCCACGATAATGCGGTAGGCCTGTTCAACGCCGGGCGCAACGTTGCCCTGCTTGATCAGCCGGATAAGCTGCTTGGCCCCTTTATCGATGGTGACGATCGGCGGGCTGGCCACCACCTCCTGCTGGGCGGCGTAGCGCTCGAAGCCATTTTCCTGGCGCCAGCGCACGATGCGCACCTGCATCGTCGTGGCGGCGTTGCCCTGGTTCTGGATCCACAGCTCCGTGGCCCGAGTGTCCGGCGCGAGCCAGGGATCGATGGGCCACAGGAGGATCGTCGCGGCGGCGTGCGCATAGCCCGTCGCCCCTAGCGCGCCTATCAGGCAGACGGATGTGAAGGATGGCTTCATGAACGTTCTCCCTTAATCACCATGACAAGGTCACGGTGAGCTGATCTGAATACGTGCCTGCGGGGCTAAACCCCGTCAGGAGCGCGACGCCAAACAGCGGCAGCGCAATATTGTTGCTGTTGGTATAGGTCACGGCCACCGGCTGGTTGACCCCGATTTCGCTGTTCGCCGCCAGCGAGCTATTGCTGTAAAGCCGATACCCCACCACGCTGGTTCCGCCCGCTATCTGCATACGCCGCACGGAGGAGTAATACTTCCCGCCGTCAATGCTCATGCTAAGCGCCACGCCCGGCGTGCAGGCAATCGACAGCGCGCCGTTGGGCACAAAGCTGGTGCTGACGGGCGCGCTTTCCACGCCCGTATGCGTGCCAAAGTTAAGCGTGCCTAAAATTCCCCCGGTTCCGGCCGTGACCGAGCAGCCCGGAACGATCGTCGCGCTGACCTTAAACGACTGCGACGTCACCGCTCCGGCCGGAGGCATCATCACGATTGCCGCCGCCAGGAGAAAAAAAGGGTGTACGCGTCCCTCCGCGCCGCGGCGCAGACCTGCAAAAAGTGCCTTCATGGCAGGCGCGGGACTAGTAGTTCACGCTAACGTTGATGGTGTCGGTGTAGGTCCCCGGTAAAACGCTGACGCTGTTGCCGCCGCCCGTTATACGCCCGTAAAGGGTATAGCTATCGACGCCGTTGGCCGTAGAGGCGATCGGCAGCGCCGCGTTATTGGCAACAACGTTGTTAAAACCGCTGTCGCTATAGAGGCTATACGCCACGCCGCGGGTGGTGCTGGTCGTATTGATCAGATAGCGTGCCGGCGTCCCCGGCGTTCCCGCGACAGTGCCGGGCGCGGTGGTGTTGGTGTTGCCGGTAACCGCGACCGTGTAGCTGGCGGTGGTACACTGGATCGTAAAGGTATTACCGCCGCTGGCCCCGGTGAGCTGGGTCGTCAGCGTGGAGAAGGTTGCGGGATGGGTGCCAAAGTCCAGGGTCCCGAAGTTGATGCCGTTTTGCGACGGCGAGCCGTTAATCAGGCAGCCGTTCGTCAGCGTCAGCGTGACGCCGATAGAGCCGCTGCTGGTGACCGCCTGCGCCTGCATCGCCAGGCCGCCGGACAGCAGAGCGCCAGCGCAAATCAAAAGACGTTGTCGTTTCATTTACCACCCTCCAGAAGAAGTTTCCGTTCGCTTTCCACATTTTATTTATACTGCTCAATATGTTAGCCCCGCTTAACTCTCCTTCGAGGGGGTTATGGAGAATTTAGTTTATGGAGATGACTTCAACCACTTCCCACGCTTGCCCTACAACTTTCACCGTATTGACGCCAAAATTTGATTTAAATCAAATAATTAACCTCTTAAACCGGCATGTTTACCTTGCAGGCGCAGACGATATATCTCATGAAACGTGATAAGCATCACAATATATCCTCACCCGGTAAGCAACAAAACTAATAAAAATTAAAAACAAGTTGTAACCCACCCCGCTTTACTTCAATTTATATGATGAATAAATCACTGCGTTTAAATAATAATAAATGTGCATGTATTAGCGCAGATGAAATCTTACGCGCATCAGAGGATCTTTTTTTCGTGGCAAGTGCAAACAAACTCACTCTCTTCATCGTGATATTTATGCTGGCGGGCATTCTTTCCGGGGCGGCGATTCACGAATATGCCTCGCAGGAAGCGATTAAAGGCTGGTCGGAAAATATTACCCTCCTGACGGATATCTTCCTTCGGCTGATCAAGATGGTGATCGCCCCGCTGGTGTTTAGCACGCTGACGGTAGGGATTATGAAGCTTGGCGAAACCTCGACCATTGGCCGCGTCGGCGGCAAGGCGATGGTGTGGTTTATCAGCTCATCGGTACTGTCGATCCTGGTCGGGCTTTTTATCGTCACCCTTGAACAGCCGGGCAGCGGCCTGAACCTGACCATTCCAACGGAGTCCGTAGAGACCGGGCTTGCCGTGGGCGGCATGACGCTGAAGGGCTTTTTATCCCATACGATCCCCACCAGCATCGTAGGGGCAATGGCCGATAACGAGATCCTGCAAATCGTGGTGTTCTCGATGTTCTTCGGCATTGGCGGCGCATCGCTGGGCGAAAAGTTCAACGCGCCGCTCGTTGCCGCGCTCGACGTGGTGTCGCACATTATGCTGAAGGTGACCGGCTACGTGATGTACGTTGCGCCGCTGGCGATATTCGCCGCCATTTCGTCGGTTATCGCCACGCAGGGGCTGGGCATTCTGCTTAACTACGCCTCGTTTATTGGCGGATATTATGCGGCCATTATCCTCACCTGCCTGGTGCTGCTGGCGGTCGGCTACATGGTGCTGAAGCGCGAGATTTTCCGCCTGGTCAGCATGCTGAAAGATCCGGTGCTGGTCGCGTTTACCACCAGCAGTTCAGAAGCGGCCTACCCGAAAACGCTGGAGCAGCTCGTGCGCTTCGGCTGCTCGCGCAACATCGTGTCGTTCGTACTGCCGATCGGCTACTCCTTTAACCTGGTCGGTTCGATGGTGTACTGCTCGTTTGCCTCAATGTTCATCGCCCAGGCGTACAACATTCACCTGAGCTTTACCGAGGTGGCGGTACTGATGCTGACACTGATGCTGGCGTCTAAGGGGATCGCGGGCGTGCCGCGTTCGGCGCTGGTGGTGCTGGCGGCCACCATTCCGAGCTTTAATATTCCGGTGGCGGGCATTTTGCTGCTGATGGGTATCGATCATTTCCTCGACATGGGCCGCTCGGCGATTAACGTGCTGGGAAATGGGATTGCGACGGCGATGCTGGCGCAGAATGAGGGGCTGCTGGAGGAAGGCGCGGAGCTGGTGGAGCAGGAGGCGTAGACGCTTTAAGCGGGGTGCGGCCTGATGCCCTCACCCCGGCCCTCTCCCACAGGGAGAGGGAGAATGGGGAGCCCTCAGCCCACAGGGAGAGGGCGCAAACATTAAAAACGGCAACCCGGTTGCCGTTTTGCATTTACTTACGCGACGTGGCTCGCCGCGATATCCAGCAGCGCCATCTCGTCGCTGTTCAGCAGCTTCTCAATGTTCACCAGAATCAGCATGCGTTCGCCCAGCGCGCCAAGCCCCGTCAGGTACTCGGTCGACAGAGTGACCGCGAACTCCGGCGCGGGACGGATTTGATCGGCGGTCAGGGACAGCACGTCCGAAACGCCGTCAACCACAATTCCCACCACGCGCTGGCCCAGGTTGAGCACAATCACCACGGTATTATCGTTATAGTCGACGTCGCCCTGGCTGAACTTCACGCGCAGGTCAACGATAGGCACGATCACGCCGCGCAGGTTGGTGACGCCCTTGATAAAGGCCGGGGTGTTCGCAATGCGCGTTACCTGATCGTAACCGCGAATTTCCTGCACCTTTAGGATGTCGATTCCGTACTCTTCGTCACCCAAAGTAAAGACCAGGAACTCTTGTCCTGATGGCTCGCCCGCCAGCTTCGTTACGTTACTCATACCGGTCATGTTATTACCTTTTACTTAATCAGGCGGCGGTGCACGCCACACGTTGTTCACGATTTAATCCCTGCAGCGCCGAGACGTCCACGATCAGCGCGACGCTACCGTCACCGAGAATGGTCGCCGCAGAAATGCCCGGCACCTTGCGGTAGTTGCTTTCAAGGTTCTTGACCACCACCTGGTGCTGGCCAATCAGCTGGTCAACCAGCAGCGCGTAGCGGCGGCCCGCGCTTTGCAGGATCACCACGATGCCCTGGGTCGCTTCGGTTTTTGCCCCGTCCACTTCAAAGACTTTCCACAGCTCGACCAGCGGCAGGTATTCGCCGCGCACTTCGAGCACGCGCTCGCCGCCCGCCAGCGGATGCAGGTCTTCCTCGCGCGGCTGCAGCGATTCCATCACCGCGTTCAGCGGCAGAATGAAGACTTCGTCAGCAACCTTAACGGACATGCCGTCGAGGATCGCCAGCGTCAGCGGGAGCAGAATGCGAATGGTGGTGCCGGCGCCCTGCTTTGATTTGATCTCAACGTGGCCGCCCATCTCCTGGATGTTACGTTTCACCACGTCCATGCCCACGCCGCGCCCGGACACGTCGGTCACCTGCTCGGCGGTGGAGAAGCCCGGCGCGAAGATCAGCATGCCGACCTCTTCGTCGGTCATGTTTTCGTTGACCGCCATGCCCTGCGACATCGCCTTCGCCAGGATGCGCTCGCGGTTGAGGCCCGCGCCGTCGTCGGTCACTTCAATGCAGATATTTCCGCCCTGATGTTCCGCAGACAAAATCAGGTTGCCGACCGGGGATTTCCCGGCCGCCACGCGGTTTTCCGGCAGTTCAATACCGTGGTCGAGGCTGTTGCGCACGAGGTGCGTTAGCGGATCGATAATGCGCTCGATCAGGCTCTTATCCAGCTCGGTGGAGCTGCCCATCAGCGTTAGCTCAATCTGCTTGTTAAGCTTTCCGGCCAGATCGCGCACCAGGCGCGGGAAGCGGCTAAAGACGTACTCCATCGGCATCATGCGGATCGACATCACCGATTCCTGCAGGTCGCGGGCGTTACGCTGTAACTGGCCCATGCTGGTAATGAGATCGCCGTGGGTCACCGGGTCCAGCTCGTTGGAGCGCTGGGCCAGCATCGACTGGGTGATCACCAGCTCGCCGACCAGGTTAATCAGCTGGTCAACCTTCTCAACCGCCACGCGGATGCTGGTGGACTCGCTGGCGCGCGCCGCGGGCTTTTCGGCCCGAACGGGCGCGGGCGTCTCTTTCGGCACGGCCTTGAGCACCGGCGCGGCCGGCGCAGCGGCAGGCTCTTCCACCGCGACCGGCACCGCTTCACATACCGTTTCGGTTTCAAACGCGATCTGATCTGCTTCGATCACGAAGCACAGCACGGCCACGATGTCGTCTTCGCTAATCCCGTCGTCCAGCGTGGCGGCCAGGCTGTCTTTGCCCTTGACCACGTTGCTCAGCGTCGCAAGGTTGCCCAGCTCCTCTTCAAGCAGGCTGACCTCGCTCTCTTTCAGACGAGACAGCACCACGCGCAGCTTGCCCGCCTGCGCGGGGGCAGGCGCCGCGTCCTGAACGTCAACCTCGCCCACAACGCTCAGAGTGGCCGCCGGGACGGCCACTTCACCCTTGGCTTCCAGCGCAAGCTGGCGCAACGCGTTGCAGATGTATTCAAAGCTGGCTGCATCAGGCTCTGCCGAGCTTTTATAGGCGTCGAGCTGTTCCTGCATAATATCTTTGGTTTCCAAAAACAGGTTAATAATGTCGGTATTGAGCTGCATCTCACCGCGTCGTGCTTCATCAAGCAGGTTTTCCATCAGGTGCGTAGTTTCCTGCAGGACGGTAAATCCAAACGTCCCCGCGCCGCCCTTAATCGAATGCGCCGCGCGGAAAATGGCATTGAGCTGCTCGGAATCCGGCGCTTCGGGCACCAGGTCCAGCAGGTGTTGCTCCATATCGGCCAACAGTTCGTCGGCTTCATCAAAGAATGTCTGATAAAAATCGCTAATATCCATGCTCACGCTATCACCTCGAATTGGCTGGTGGCGATGTTGGAACGGCAGCCGAAGGCACGGCCCCAGGCTGTTTTAAATCGTCCAGTGACTCATTCTGACTTTCGGCGTTTTCGTGCAGGATGGCCTGCTCCGCCTGCTGGTTCAGCACTAATAGACTGATACGACGGTTGATGGCATCATCCGGCCCGCGGTCGGAGACACGCATAGTCGCCGCCATGCCGACCACGCGCAGAACCTTGCCATCATCAAGCCCACCCGCCACCAGCTCGCGACGCGAGGCGTTGGCGCGATCGGCAGAAAGCTCCCAGTTGCTGTAGCCCTTTTCACCGTTGGCGTACGGGAAGTCATCCGTGTGCCCGGAGAGGCTGATGCGGTTTGGAATGCCGTTCAGCACCGGCGCAATGCCGCGCAATATGTCGCGCATGTACGGCTCAACCTCCGCGCTGCCGGTTTTAAACATCGGGCGGTTCTGGCTATCGATAATCTGGATACGCAGCCCTTCCTGCACCAGATCAATCTTCAGGTGCGGGCGCAGCGCGCGCAGCTTCGGATCGGCCTCAATCAGCTGGTCCAGATCGCCGCGCAGCTTCTTCAGGCGCGCCTGTTCCATCCGCTTTTTCAGCTCGTCGATGTTGGGCTCTTTTTTCACCTCACCCTTCTGCTGGGTGTAGTCATCGCCGCCGCCGGGGATCGGGCTGTCGCTGTTGGAGATGCGCTGCCCGCCGGTCACCGCCGTCGCCAGCGGCGTTCTGAAATATTCCGCAATCTGGATAAGCTCCTTCGGGCTGGAGATGGAAATCAGCCACATCACCAGGAAGAAGGCCATCATGGCGGTCATAAAGTCGGCGTAGGCAATTTTCCAGGAGCCGTGCGCGCCGTGGCCGTGCCCCTTATGCTTGCGCTTTTTTACGATGACGATCGGATGGGACTGGTTTTTCATGCGTCCTCAGTGGTCGTCTGTTGGTTTGGATTTTTCACCGCGCGCACGTGTTCCTCCAGTTCGATAAACGAAGGACGCTCGCTGGAATAGAGGGTTTTACGACCAAACTCAACGGCAATCGGCGGTGCATAGCCGTTCAGGTTTGAGAGCAGCGTGATCTTCACGCACTGCATCATCTTGGTGGTTTCCGCGCTTTTCTGGCGCAGAACGCTGGCCAGCGGAGAGATAAAACCGTAGGCCAGCAAAATGCCGAGGAACGTCCCCACCATCGCGTGGGCAATCAGCGCGCCCAGCTCTGCCGCCGGGCGATCCGCCGAGGCCAGGGCGTGAACGACCCCCATCACCGCCGCCACGATGCCGAACGCCGGGAGCGAGTCACCCACCAGCGCAAGGCTGTTGGCCGGCACTTCGGATTCGCTTTCGTGAGTTTCAATCTCTTCATCCATCAGCGCTTCGATTTCGAAGGTGTTCATATTGCCGCTGATGATGAGGCGCAGGTAGTCAACGATAAAGTCGAGCATCATGGCATCCGCAAGAATGCGCGGATAGCTGGCGAAAATTTCGCTCTCTTTGGGGTTCTCAATGTCTCGCTCCAGCGAGAACATTCCCTGCTGACGCGACTTCGCCATCAGGCGATAGAGCAGCGCCAGCAGATCCATATACATGCTTTTGGTGTATTTCGAACGGCGGAACAGCAACGGAATTGCTTTCAGCGTGCCCTTGATCGATTTACCGTTATTGCCAACGATAAATGCCCCTACCCCTGCGCCGCCGATGATAATAAGTTCAGCCGGTTGATAGAGTGCTCCAAGGTGCCCGCCGGTCATCATGTAACCGCCGAAAACTGTACCGAGAACTACCAGGTAACCTAATAAGATAAGCACGACATCATCCTTCCGCTAGTGACTAAGGCAGGACGTTCAGGCCGACGCGTTTCCCGGTTTGCAGGGTAAAAAAAAGCAGCGGTAATCGCTTACCGCTGCTGGAATCTTGCCCACGCGTTCGGGTTAAACAGCTTGTTCGATCTGTTCATCCAGCAGTTGTGGAATAATATCGGCAGCATCCCGGGAAAGTTTACGTCTTTTTACTGCACGGGATGGAGGCTGGCATAAACTACAGGCGAAGCTGCCAGCAGGCTGATGAGCATGGGTAATAAAATTGCCGTCACAGCTGTTGCAGCGCGACAATTCAAGCATCCCACTTTCAACAAAACGCACCAGCGTCCATGCGCGGGTTAGCGCCAGCAGAGGGCCTTCTTCCTGCTGTGGGCATTGCTCAAGGTAAAGTTTGTAGGCTTTGATCACGGCATCAACGCCGCTGCACAATCCCGTTTTCAGCAGATACTGCCAGGCGTTACAGAACATCGACGCATGAATATTCTGCTCCCACGTCATGAACCAGTCGGTTGAAAACGGCAGCATGCCTTTTGGCGGAGGGCTGCCCCGCAGTTCTTTATACAGCTTAATGAGACGGCCACGGCTCAGCTGCGTCTCACTTTCCAGCATTTGCAAACGCGCACCCAGGGTGATGAGCTCCATCGCCAGCTGGATGTCTCTTGCTTCCTGAACAATGCTTTTTTCGCTCATGATTAAGCCCTTTTTTTCCGGGCTGCGTCATCAGGCTGGCTTATCTCACTAAGCAGGCGAGTCGAGAGCAGAATGCCGGTATGGATCTGTTGAAGATCGTCAACGCGGGATTCCTGGGTCAAACGCGTGATGGTCTGGGCATTATCAAAGCGGAACTGGCAAACGAGTTGATTGGTTTCAGCCAGTTTTACCATTTGTGGGAGTGTTAATCCGCCAAGCATGGTTGCCATTTCTTCGTTAATGCCGAGACGAAACATCGCGGACGCCTTGTCCTGACTTATCAAACGCTGCGCGAGCAGTAAATATGACAAGTTGATGTCATAAATATGTTTTAGCAACTCGGATGTATGCATTTTTCCCATCCCGAATAACCAACTATTATTTTTATGCGGAAAGACCGCACCCCGTGATGTCGCCGGGAAATCACCCGGTATAAAAAAGAAAAGGCCAAATGCATAGTTGAATTAAGATTTGTATGCAGCAAAACGCGCAACGGTCGACACGCAGGTGTGACGCTTACACGCTTTATCATTTCTTACAAATAACTAAGATTTTTCCTAATTCGCCGCAAACTCTACTCGTCAGTTTTGACACATACAATGCAGCCCTCCCTGAATTTTAAAAAAAATGTGATCTCCGTCACATAATTATGGAGAATATATCCAATTAATCCATCAGCGCGACTTGTTGTTTGGTTATTTTGCATACAATCTGGCGCAGTATATATTCTGACAGGCCGAATACTCATGCATAGGCATGAAGAAAAGCGGCACGGGAATTGCCGGCTGGGTTCACAGATTGGCAGAGGGGCTTTAAAGACGAAACGGCTGAAAAGGCAGGTTTTAACCGTGTTAAAAAACAGAGAGTTATCATATTAACCCTGCAACATACTCCCGCATCGTGATCATTCCATTTGCGTTAATAACGCGTTAAAATCAATTAGTGATTGTGACCAAGATTCGTGAGATTTGCGTTAAGTTGTTAATGTTTGTGATTCAGACAAACTTTTGCATTATTCCTCTTATAAGAATAATTAATGAATAATTATGATAAGCTTCACACTAATGTCGCATTGCCCTCTTGCAGAAGCCGATAATTCGCGGTAAAGCTGAAAAAACGTTGTCACGACGACATCTCAGGAGCGCGCGATGAGCTACGCCCATGTTCTTGTTTCAGTTGCCCTTTCCCCCGAAAGCCACCAGCTCGTTGCCCGAGCGGTATCTGTCGCCGGTCCAACCAACGCCCGCATCAGCCTGATCACACTGGCCGCCGAACCGGAAATGTATAATCAGATGGCTGCGCCGATGCTGGAAGATATTCGTGGCGTTTTGCAGGAGGAAACCCAGCAGTTTTTGCGCGAACTCGTCGAACGCGCAAATTATCCTATTCACCAGACGGTCATCGCGACCGGGGAATTAAGCGAGCATATTCTCGATATGTGTCACAAACAGAATATTGATCTGGTTATTTGCGGGAATCATAACCAGAGCTTCTTTTCGCGCGCGGCCTGTTCGGCAAAATCAATCGTTGCGTCAAGCAAAGTCGACGTACTGCTGGTTCCGCTCGGGGGCAAATAATGCCCCCGTGGCAAATCACGCCAGTTTAGGGAAGGTCGCGATCTTTTTTTGCAGCTGATGCTCGCTGCTTTGCGGAGAAATGTCCCGCAGATCGCGTATAAACCGCGCCTGCCAGTGGTTGATGTCGTTCTTACGCAGGGTGTCCATCATTTCCGCGTGGCGCGAGATGCGTTCCGTCAGCGGCATGGTTAGCGCACGGTTGAGCGCGTTAGCCACGTCATCGCTGTCGTAAGGGTTTACGATCAGCGCCGACGTCAGTTCATTTGCCGCACCGGCAAACTGTGACAGCACCAGCACGCCGGGGTCGGCAGGATCTTGTGCTGCAACATACTCTTTTGCCACCAGATTCATCCCGTCGCGCAGGGGCGTTACCAGCCCCACGTCCGCATAGCGATATACCTTCATCAGGATCTTACGTTCGAAGTGCTGGTTCAGATAGAACAGCGGCGTCCAGCCGAGCTGGCCGTAGCGGCCGTTGATGCGCCCGGCTTCCGTTTCCAGCTGATGGCGGATGTCCTGATACGCCTGCACTTCCCCGCGGGAGGTTGGCGCGATTTGCGTATAGCGGATTTTACCGTGGTGCTGAGGGTATTTATCCAGCAGCGTTTCATAAGCCAGAAAACGCTCCGGCAGGCCTTTGGAATAGTCCAGCCGCTCGACCGAGAAGATATTCTGCACGTGCTTAAGCTCGTTCTTGAGCTGCGCCAGCTTCGGCGGTAGCGGACCCGAGGCCTGCTCGGCGATCTCGTCCGGCTCGATGCCGATCGGGTAGACCTCGGTGTGGAACGATTTGCCCCATGCGGTATGCGTTTTACCGCCGTTCGTCACCAGGCGCGTCTTGCCCGAAATGCTGTCGAGGAAGGCCAGGCGGTCGTTTTCCGTCTGGAAGCCCAGCAGATCGTAATCCGCCATCGCCTCAAGCAGCTCCTCGTGCGGCGGCAGCGCGGTGAAGATCTCCGGCGTTGGGAACGGAATATGCAGGAAGAACCCGATGCGGTTATTCACGCCGCGCTTTCTGAGCTCTTTGGCAAACGGCAGCAGGTGATAATCGTGGATCCATAAAATATCGTCTTCCTTGAGCAGCGGCAGCAGTTTATCCGCCAGCAGCGCATTCACGCGCATATACCCTTCAAACGATTCACGCTGAAACTTAACCAAATCCAGACGGTAATGGAATGCAGGCCACAGGACGGCGTTCGAGAAGTCGCTGTAATAATCCTTGTGATCCTTCTCGTTCAGGGCAAAGGAAGCCCAGGTGATATTGTCCTGCGTTACCCGATCGAGGGGTTTATCATCTTCACTGATCTCACCGTTCCAGCCAAACCACAGGCCCCCTGCGGCTTTTAAGGCACCCAATACCCCAACCGCCAGGCCACCCGCGCTGGCTTTTTTATCGTCCGGCGGTGCGATGCGGTTAGAGACGACGACTAAGCGACCCATAATGATTTCTCCCGTTGTGTTGCGCTATTTGTTGTTGTTGCTGGTTAGCGACGTTATCTATCCACTGCCAGACGCCGGCAACGCTGTCCAGACGCCATTTGGCAGCCGTGTCTCCAGGCCCAATCTTGACGGCGATCCCTCCGGCCTGGTTGACGACCCTAAAGCCGGCCTCATCGGTGAGATCGTCACCAAAGAAGACCGGCGTTCTGCCCTTAAACGGCTCTTCAGCCATAAATGCGCCGATGGCGGCGCCTTTGTTGATCCCTTCCGGCTTGATCTCTACCACGCATTTACCCGGCTGGAGCGCCAGCTCCGGGTGCGCATCGGCCAGGCTTCTGGCGAGGGCAACGATCGCCGCCTCGTGGTGAGGCGCCTGGCGATAGTGCAACGCAAACGCCATGCCTTTGGCCTCCAGCTCGGTGCCGGGAAGCGCGTCGAGTGCCGATGAAAGATGCGCGTGCAGCGCCGAAATCAAGGCGTCGGGGAGTGAAACAATATGCAGTTGATCATGGATATCGCGGCGCTCCGCTCCGTGCACACCGGCCAGCGGAAAGTGGTATGGACTGGCGAGCACGTCCAGCTCGGCCATTGAGCGCCCTGAAATCAATGCCAGTGCTCCCGCGTTCATCAGCGAGAGCTGATGCAAATTCTCCAGAACAGCATCCGGTATCACGACGTCATCCGGATGGGGTTTAATCCCGGCGAGCGTGCCGTCGAGGTCAAAAAAATAGGCATAGTTTCCGGTTGGTACAGGCGGTGCGGTTAACAGGTCAGCCACCCTTTTCCTCCTTACTGGTTTAGGGACGGGTAAAAATCTTTACCCCCTTCATAGCCATGTAAGTATAGACAGTGTGACGGCGCTCGCCATTTGGCAACCGCCCCGCCGGGGAAACTGGCGGGGCGGCAGGAGGCTCAGCCAGGATTAATAGTTGAGCATAAATCGAACGGGGAAATGCTCAGACGGTACGCTTCGCTTTTTGCTTGTAACGGTCGAATATCACCGCCGCCAGCAGGATCAGGCCACGCACGACGTACTGCGAGAACGGCGAAATATTCAGCAGGTTCATGGCGTTCTCCACGGTCCCCAGAATCAGGATACCGGCCACCACATATGAGATTTTTCCGATGCCGCCTTTCAGAGAAACCCCACCCAGCACGCAGGCTGAAATGACGATCAGCTCGTATCCGATGGAGGTCATCGGCTGGCCGCTGGTCATGCGCGAGGCCAGAATAATCCCCGCGGCGGCGGAGACCAGCCCGGAAAGCACAAAGATGATGATCTTGGTGCGCACGACGGGAACGCCCGCCAGGCGCGCCGCCTCCTCGTTGCCGCCGATGGCCAGGGTGTTGCGGCCGAACGTGGTGCGGTTAAGCAGGAAGCCAAACACGATCAGGCAGGCCACCGTCAGCCAAATCGGCGCGGGCAGGCCCAGCCAGTTGGCGTACCCGAGGGTGAAGAAGCGCTCGTCTTCAATCCCCACCGCTTTACCGTCAGAGATAATGTAGGCCAGCCCGCGCACGATTTGCATCGTCGCAAGCGTGGTGATCAGGGCGTTAATCTTCAGGCGGGCAATGACGAAGCCGTTTACCAGGCCGCTTAGCACGCCCAGCATCAGCCCCGCAAAGACGCCAATCCACAGGCTTTCGGTCATGTTGATGACCACCGCGGCGGTCACGCCCGCGCAGGCAATCACCGAGGCCACGGAGAGGTCGAAATCACCGGAGGCCAGGCAGAACAGCATGCCGCACGCCACCATCCCGGACATTGAGATAGCCAGCCCCAGGCCCTTCATGTTGATGAAGGTGGCAAAGTTCGGTACGAAAATCGCGCAGGCGAGGAACAGCACCGCAAACACCACCAGCATGCCGTAGTGATCCCAGATGCGCCCAAGGCTGAAGGCCGACTTCGGCGTACCGGTTGTAGTAACAGAGGACATCATTAGCTCCTTACTCAGGCGACAGCCTGGCTGACTTTAGGCATGGCGAGACTCAAGGCCCGCTGTTCATTCGCCTGCTCATGCAGTAACTCCCCGGCGATTTCGCCTTCGCGCATCACCACGATGCGGTCGGCCACGCCAAGCACCTCAGGCAGATCGCTGGAGGCGAACAACACCGCCACGCCGCGCTTTGCCAGTTCATATATCACGTTGTAGATTTCGTGCTTCGCCCCAACGTCAATCCCGCGCGTCGGCTCGTCGAGCAAAATCACCTTCATCTCTTCCGACAGCCAGCGGCCGAGGATCGCCTTCTGCTGGTTGCCGCCGGAAAGGTTCATGATCAGCTGCTCCGCGCCCGGCGTTTTGATATTGAGCGAGCGGATATGGCGGTCGGCATTGCTCTCCTCCCAGCCGTCGTTAATCAGGCAGCCCGCGCGGATGTTTTTGCGCCGCGCCGAAATGTTGATGTTGTCCCGCACCGAGTGGACCGGGATGATGCCGTCGGCTTTCCTGTCCTCCGGGCAGAGCATCATCCCCGCGCGGATGGCGTGGGCGGGCTTCTGGATATCCACCGCCTCGCCGTCGATAAACACCTGCCCGCCGGTGATGCGCGTGCCGCCGAACAGCCCTTTCATCAGCTCGCTGCGCCCGGCGCCCACCAGGCCGAAAAGGCCGACGATTTCGCCGCTGCGCACCGTCAGGCTCACCGGCATGCGCACCCCAGCCGCTTTGACCTGCTCCAGGCGCAGCCGCTCGCCGCCGTACTCGCGCGGCTGCCAGTGGTAAATGTCGCCCAGCTCGCGCCCCACCATCGCCTGCACCAGCACGTCGTGGTTGACCTGCGCCATGTCGTCGAAGGTGCGCACGTAGCGCCCGTCCTTAAAGACCGTGATCGCGTCGCTGAGGGCAAAAATCTCCTCCATGCGGTGCGAAACATAGAGGATCACGCGGCCCTCTTTGCGCAGCTCGCGGATCACGCGGAACAGGTTTTCAATCTCCCGCGCCGACAGCGAGCTGGTCGGCTCGTCAAAGGCGATGACCTTGGCGTTGCGCGCCAGCGCCTTGGCGATCTCGACCATCTGCCACTGGCCGATGGAAAGGTACTTCAGCGGCGTTTGCGGATCGATGTCCAGGCCCAGATGCTGCAGCTGCAGCCCCGCTTCGTAGTTGAGCAGCGAGCGGTTGACCAGCCCGCCCCGGTGGGGAAGCTGGCCTAGGTAGATGTTCTCGGCGACGGTCATCTCCGGGATCAGATGCAGCTCCTGATAGATGATCGCCACCCCGGCGTTCAGCGCCTCGGTGGTATTGGCAAACGCCAGCTCTTCACCGCGGAGCGCGATCGCGCCGGTGGTCGGCGCATAGTTACCGCTGAGGATTTTGAGCAGCGTGGATTTTCCCGCACCGTTTTCCCCCATCAGGGCGTGAACCTGACCGGCATAGCAGTCAAAGCTGATATCGGTCAGCGCGTTAACGCCGGGGAACGTCTTGCCGATGCCGCGAAACGAAAGATACGGATCAGACTGTTGCATAACGTCTCCGTGAGTCGTGTTGTGTGAACGTCTGGCCCCTCACGGCGCGCGAGGGGCGCAATCACGGCGTATTACTTACCGCCCAGTCCTTTTTTCGCTAGCTCTTCCTTGAAGTTGTCGCGGGTGATCAGCACCACGTCGGTCACTTCGGTGAATTTCGGCGGTTCTGCTCCTTTGGTAACCCAGTTGTAGAGCATTTCGCTGGACTTATAGCCGTGCACGTCCGGGCTTGGCAGCAGCGAGCCGAAGAAGCCGGTGGCCTGCGCTTTGGAAAGCTCGCTCACCGCATCGACGCCGTTAATGCCGATACCGATCACGTCAGGCGCCTTAAAGCCCTGTCCTTCCGTTGCGCGCACGCCGCCCAGCACGGTGTTGTCGTTCATGCCGACCACCAGCCAGTGTTTGACTTCCGGATGCTGAACCAGCATGGAGTTAGCGGCATCGAATGCGCCCGGGATATCGTTAGATTTGGTAGGCACTTTGTAGATCTGTTTTTCCGGGAACCCGGCCGCCTTCAGGGCCTCCATCGAGCCGGAGGTGCGGCGGCGCGCGGTGTCGAGCTCATCGGCAGTAATCGCCATGACGCCGGTCTCTTTCACGTCCCACCCGCGCTTTTGCATCTCCTTATAGAGTTCTTGCCCCTGACGCTCGCCGATTTTGGTCGCCGCCATCATGACCAGCGGGACCGTATCCATCGGCTTGCCCTTAGCGTTCACGAACTGGTCGTCAACGGCGATAACCTTCATATCGTAACCGCGCGCTTTCGCCATAATGGCGGAGCCCAGTTTCGGATCGGGCGTACAGATGACGAACCCTTTCGCGCCGCTGGCCGCCAGGCTGTCGATGGCGTTCAGCGTTTTTTCCCCGTCAGGCACGGCGATTTTGATGACGTCAAACCCCAGGTCTTTCCCGGCCTTATCGGCAAATTTCCATTCGGTCTGGAACCAGGGCTCTTCAGGCTGCTTGACCAAAAAGCCCAGCTTTAAATTTTCGGCGATAGCGGATTGTGACATAACGGCGGCGAGGCCAATGGCCGCCAGCGCTTTAGTGAATTTGTGCATGGTTAACTCCAGCTTTAGCGTTTTAATCTGTAGGGAATATCAGCGTGTTTCTTATTTAATCGGACGTAAAACAAGGCATTAGCGCTTAACGGGTGATAAGCGTGAGTGCTGGGATAGTTTTAGCGGGAAATTAATCATCCATAAGAGAGCGGCATCACACCGCAGAATTACAGTAATTGCGTACATAAATTCAGCGGAAAAAGACATAAAAAAGGCCGCTTTTGTCCTACAAATAGCAGTGGGTTAAGCAGAATTATCCATAAGATCAGCCCGGACGTCCCTGTTCGCCGGACGCCTTAGCGCCCGGCAGGGAAATTACCAGGGGTAATAGATGTGATCCGCGTGGTCGCGTACGGGCGTTTCGTCCCCCAGCAGCCGCGCGGCGAGCGTCAGCGCAAAGTCGAAGGCGTGCCCCAGACCTTTGCCGCTGATCAGGTTTTTATCCCCAACGACCGGTGCATCAACGTACTGCCCGTCATCGACGGATTGCCACAGGTCGCCCGAGCAGACGTAGCGCCGCCCCTTCAGCAGGCCGTTACCGCCGAGCACGCGCGCTGCCGCGGAGCAGATCGGGCAAATGAGCTTTCCACTTTCATCGTGCGCGGCCACGAAGCGTATGACCTCCCGACTGGCTGCAAGATTTTGGCTCCCCTGCGGCCCGCCGGGCAGTACAACGGCGTCATAGCGCGTTGCCATTCGCTCGGATAACGTGCTGTCGGCCACCATCGGGATGTTGTGGTAGCTCACCACAGCGCGCGAGTCGGCGCAGGCCAGCGTTTCGACGTCAATCTGCAAACGGCGCAGTATATCAATCGTGATAATGGCTTCCGCCTCTTCGAAACCAGGAGCGAGCAGTACGGCCACTTTCTTCATTTTCAACCTCAATAATTCAGCAATTAAAACAATGTTTCATTTTATTATCATGCGTCTACACATTCTCCCGTGACGATCACACTTCACTGAATAAGAGGCAAAATGATCTGTATCAATTTTCGCCCTGCATAATATATTTTCAACGATTAGTCTGAATTGCTTTTTTGATTCAGAATTTTCGCTATGCCGCAAACTGCCGCGTCAATCAAACCTGCCAACGCAAGACTATATATACAATAAAATCAATATTTTAATTAATTGATAATTTCTCAGATAATGTTGAAATTTTCAACTATATTAAACATTGTAATGTACGGTAAACACAGCCTACTTAAGAGTTTTCTTAGACCTATGATGAAGGTATGCTTATTTATAGTGCACACGGGAAGTGAATTAAGGTCATGTATTTTTCAGCAGCAAAACCCTTTATGTAATCAGGTCACGTGCGGCTCTGGACGTTAATCTCCCCCTCAGGGTTGACTAGCTTTTCACCGGCCTCACGCTCTATAAGGATATTTGTATGGCTACTCAAACGATGATTCAAAAATTGAACGCCCAGATGAACCTGGAGTTCTACGCTTCAAATTTGCACCTGTCGCTGAGCAAGTGGTGTTCCGAAAATAGCCTGTTGGGTACGGCAACTTTCTTTCGTACCCAGGCGCAAAATAACGTGACGCACATGATGCGCGTTTTCAACTTTATGAAAAACGCCGGGGGTAACCCCATTGTGAAAGCGCTCGACGCGATGGACGATGATTACGATTCCCTGGAAGCATTGTTCCAGAAAACGCTGGAGGAGCACGAGCAGCGCCGCCTTACCCTCAGCAGCCTGGCGGCAGAGGCAAAGGCGCAGCACGACAGCACCACGCTGAATTTCCTGCGCGACATGGATAAAGAGCAACGCCTGGACGGCGCGCTGCTTAAGACGCTTGCTGAAGAAATTCGCAGCGCAAAACGCGCGGGAATTTGTCAGGAGCAGACCGATCGCCATCTTCTTGAGATTGCAACCGAGCAGCAGCACTGATCCACGCCGTCTGTCGCCCGCTCTCCCGATATGCGGGCGACAGCCTCCCGGTTAATCTGATTCTCCCTCCCCTATCTGCCAGCAACCCCCTGCTTTTATTCAGTTTTAACAAATCAGATCTCGCTCCCAATGAATAACCCTACATCGTGTAATGATTTGCATAATTTCATTATCATCGACGAGGGAGCATCATGATCACCATTGAGTTTATTGTTATTATCCTCTGCCTGCTGGTGGGAACCCGGTTTGGCGGCATGGGGCTTGGGCTGATAAGCGGCATCGGCCTGTTTATCCTGACGTTCGCGTTTGGCTTACAGCCGGGTAAACCGCCGGTCGACGTGATGTTGACTATTCTCGCCGTCATTGGCTGCGCGGCCACGCTGCAAACCGCCGGCGGCCTGAACGTGATGATGCAGTTTGCCGAGCGCCTGCTGCGTAAACATCCCCAGCACATCACCCTTCTCGCGCCGTTTACCACCTGGACGCTAACCTTTCTCTGCGGCACCGGGCACGTGGTGTACACCATGTTTCCCATCATCGCCGACATCGCGCTGAAAAAAGGCATCCGCCCCGAGCGCCCCATGGCCGTGGCCTCCGTTGCGTCGCAAATGGCCATCACCGCCTCTCCCGTTTCGGTCGCCGTGGTCTCGCTGGTGTCCATTCTGGCCGCTCAGCACGGCATCGGCCAGGGCTGGGGAATTCTTGAAATTCTGGCGGTGTCCGTACCGGCCTCGCTGTTTGGCGTGGCGATCGCCGCACTCTGGAGCCTGCGTCGCGGCAAAGACCTGGCGGACGACGCCGAGTTCCAGCAAAAGCTCACCGATCCGAAGCAGCGGGAGTTTATCTACGGCGGTACGGAAACCCTGATGAATCAGCGGTTCCCTAAGCAGGCCTACTGGTCAACCTGGATTTTCTTCGCCGGGATCGCGGTGGTTGTGCTGCTGGGCGCGCTGCCCGACCTGCGTCCGGCCTTCGAGGTGAAGGGCAAAATGACCGCCCTGTCGATGAACCTCGTCATCCAGATGATGATGCTGATTGCCGGTGCGGTCATGCTGATCGCCTGTAAGGTAAACGCGGCAGCGATCTCCAGCGGCGCGGTGTTTAAGGCCGGCATGGTGGCGATTTTCTCGGTGTTTGGCGTGGCGTGGATGAGCGATACGTTTTTCCAGGCGCACCTGGACGAGCTGAAAATGGCGCTGGAAGGCGTGGTAAAAAGCCATCCCTGGACCTACGCCATCGTGCTGTTTCTGGTGTCCAAGCTGGTGAACAGCCAGGCGGCGGCGCTGACGGCCGTCGCGCCGATGGGGCTGATGCTGGGGGTTGAGCCGAAGATGCTGATCGCCTTCTTCCCCGCGTCCTACGGGTACTTTGTGCTGCCAACCTATCCCAGCGACCTGGCCTGCATTGGCTTCGACCGTTCAGGAACGACCCGCATCGGCAAGTTTATCATCAACCATAGCTTTATCCTGCCGGGGCTGATTGGCGTGAGCTGCGCCTGCGCGGCGAGCTACCTGCTGGTGCAGACCTTCTTCTGATGCAGCCGAAGGGCGACATCGCGGTCGCCCTACGTCATGGCCTAGTGGGACTCGCCCTGCGGCGTGAAGCGCAGCTCAATCAGCGCAATGGCCTTCTGGATCGCACGGAGCGTAACCGGATCGGCCGCCGCGGGATGGCTGGCGAAATCGATGTTTTTCAGCTGCGTGGACATCTTTTCACGCACTTCGACCGGGGCGATAACGTCAAGGACGTCGAGGATTTGCTTAATGACCAGCTGGCATGCAACGACGTCAGACACCAGCTCCTGATCGGCGCTCAGGTTTTGCGACATGGGGGTTCTCCTTTTTCAAAGGCGGTCATAGTAGCAAAACGCGCGCCCCGACATCTCCCCCGAGCGAGGCGCAGAGACAAAAAAACCTGCCGAAGCAGGTTTTTTTCATCAAAACATCGCGCCCGGCGGAACGTCTTTGAAGGTTTTGCAGTAGTTCGCCCACATGCTTTTCAGGATTTTGCGCAATTTCATGATGGTGCTCCGGTAACGTGGTGTGCAGGTATTATTGTCAATGCGCTTATAATATGACCATCATCACAAAAATCAATCTTTTTGTGACACACATCACACTTATGGATAGGTTACGGCGGAGTGGAGTGACTACGAGGGGGTATATGCCGAACGGCGCAGCGCCGCCCGGCGGGGATCGGTTAGCCAACGATGCCGCGCACGAACGCGTCGATCGCTTTATCCTGGCAGTTTTCAAAGAAGCACTGCTGGAAGCGCTGGCCGGAGACCGCGGTCTTCACCAGTTCAGGATCGATGGCGCGCAGCGTGTCCAGATAGTTCTCTTTCACGACGGCCGCTTTGACCTGGTTAAGAATACCGGCGTTGCGCACCTGAGGTTCTTTACGCTCCGGCGGGTAGCCTTCGCCGTTGCGGCCGGTGAACGCTTTTTCAAAGATAAAGCGCACGTTCAGCTCCGCTCCCCAGCCAAAGCCTTTGGCAAACGGCAGCGAGAGCGCGTTGCCGTTGTTGATCTGGGCAAACAGGAACGCATCGGCCGGATCGATACAGTAGCCGCAGATGACGCCCGGATGGATATTCAGAGACATCAGCGCCCCCTGCCCGGTGCCGCACCCGGTCACGACAAAGTCCACGGCCTTTGAGTTCAGCAGAATGCTCGCCATAATGCCCAGATGGATGTAGGTCAGATGATGATCGTTCTCGTCGCTCATGCCCACGTTATAAACCGGTAAACCTTTTTCATCCGCGACGGTTCTGAGCTCGTTAAGGACGATCGCATTTTTGGCTGCCTGGCTGTTTTCCATCATCAGTGCAATTTTCATTCGTTTCTCCTGAATGCGTGGCGGGAGATCCCGCTTTGGATACCTTTTCGCCTTCACCTTACTATCATCCAAACAAGCTTTCAAATTAGATGAAAATATGTTTTAAAAAATTAAGATAGGCTCACAGTTTCCCGAGCCGTCGCCCGCGCAAACGTTAATATAAAGTAAAAAAATCGCTACTCCCGGCAGCCGCACTTAGCTAGACTTCATCTCAAGACAATAATGCCACATGGGGATACCTGTGAATCTGCGACGCGGGAAGCCACGCACCGTCTCACTGTTTTTTATCTTCTCCTTATTCTGGGCACTGTGCCCTTTCACTCATGCCGCAAAGCCAAATGAGCCGGTTCCCGTCTGGATTTATGATGCCAATGATTTCGAATCCTGGCGCACGCCGCAGGGCGAGCTGCGCGGCTTCTATCCGGACCTGGTCAATGCCATTAATCAGAAACTCGGTACGCGCCTTGAGCTGAAGCCGCTTTCGGGCAGCGATATCGGACAGCGCTTTGCCCGCGACGACTACGGCATCTACGCGGGCGTATTGAGAACGGAGAAACGCGCCAGAACGAAGATCCTTTCCGCGCGCCTGTTTGATAATGAAGTGGTCGCGGCAAGCCCGTCGATGACGGTCACCAGCGTGGAGCAGCTCAACCACGCGCGCGTGCTGTTTCGCCGGGACGACGCCACGCTCGAAGGCGTGCAGCAGCGCTACCCCAATCTCACCTTCCGCTCGCTGAGGCTCGTCTCTTCGAGCGATGAGGCGTTTAAGCTGCTTGCCGATCGCGAGGCGGATTTTTACATTAACGATGCCTCAGAGATGGAGAACACCCAGCGCTATTACCTCATCTCCCGCCCCTTCCCGGAGCTGCGCATACCTGTCGTGCTAGGCTTTAGCCCCGAGCTGCTCCCCCTGCGCGAGAAAATTAATACCTTTATCGCCGAATGGCACCGCAGCGGAGAGCTGCAAAAGTCCCTCGACGAGAGCAGACGGAACTATCTGCTGAGCCGCATCGTCATTTCGCCGACGGAAAAGCGCTGGATCGCCACCCATCGGCTGAGCGTCACGCTGCCGAAAAACGAAAACTTTGCGCCGCTGATCTGGAAGGACCGCCAGGGCTATCACGGAACGGCCATTGACCTGATTAACGACATGCGCGACCTGCTGGGCCTGACGGTCGACGTCCACTACGTTGATAATTACACCCGCGCGCTCCGCGGCGAGGCCTGGCCGGTGCGCCTGGTGGACATCGCCGAAAGCACCAGCCCGGAGCATGCCGCCGGGCGCATCGGCCCGGACGTTGCCTGGCACAACGCCTATTACAACCGCATCGGTCAGCCTTTCCTGTGGGATGAAGAGAGCGTGCGCAACCAGCGCGTCGGCGTGCTGGAAGGATCGTTTTCCGCCGCCTACCTGCGCCAGCGGTTTGGCAACGACGCAACCGTCGTGACGCGCCGCAGCGTCGACGCGCTTATCGATGCCATAGAAAACAATAAAATTGATTACATTCTCGGCGACCTCAGCTCCCTTGAGTCATCGCTGCGGGGAAACGAGCTGTTCCGCGGCGTGCTGAAAGTGGCAGGCGTGACGCGAACGGAATTTGTCATTGGCCCATGGGTACAGCCGGATCACCCGCTGTTTAGCCTGCTGTCGCAAATCCATCGCCTCTCTGAATTCAGAACCCAAATTGAACGCCGGGAGGAGCAAAGCGCCTTCCCGGAACTCACCCGCAACACGCTGAAGGTCATCAGCGTGATGTTGCTGATAACGGTGCTGTTCAGCCTCGGCATGCTGTTAATGATGCGCCGCCATATCAGGCAGAACCGCATCGTGAACCGCAACATGGTTCAGGCGCTGGAAAAGGTTAACCGCGCTCACGATGACGAAACCGGAAGCCACATTCAGCGGGTGGCGCAGTACTGCGGCCTGATGGCGCGCGAGCTGGGCCTTTCGCGCAGGATGATTCGGGATATCGAACATTTCGCCTCCCTTCACGACGTGGGTAAAATTGCCGTCCCGGACCGCATACTGCGCAAGCAAGGCCCGCTCACGGCAGAAGAGTTTGAGGAAATGAAGCTCCACACCCTCAAGGGCTGGCGCATCATCCAGGGGCTTGGGCTGGGCGCGATAGCCGAGAATATCATTCACTTCCACCATGAAAAATGGGACGGCAGCGGTTATCCGCAGGGGTTACGCGGTGAACAGATCCCGCTTGAGGCGCGGATACTGGCGCTGGCGGACGTCTATGACGCGCTCCGGCAAAAGCGGGTGTATAAACCGAGCTTTACGCACGAGCGCGCCTGCGAGCTGATACTCGAAGGTGCCGGACGGCATTTCGACCCGCAGCTGATCGCCCTGTTCCGCCAGCACCACCTGCGGTTCAAAGCCATTTTTGACAGCATGGCCGATTAACCCGCCCCGTTAAAAAGAGAGAGGGCAGATTGTCCGGCTATTCCTGCCATTGTGCCGGACGTCTGCAGGTACGATAGGGTATCTTCATTCACCAATGAGCGACATATGAACAAATTATTCGTTGCCGGTGCCCTCCTGCTGCTCGCGGGATGCAGCGTGACCCGCCAGGCTGAGGTAAGCAATAAGGATGCGCCAAACGGCATCGTTCGCCTCGACTACGGCCAGGCCATGCTGCAAAACGCCCGATACGATGAGTATGTGACGAACGGCACCGCGGCTAAAGCCTGTCAAAGCATGGGGTATGCCACCGCGTCCGCCTACGGACAGCCCATCACCACCTGCAGCCTGACCAGCGGCTCCGTGTGCCTGAACGACACCGTCACCATTCAGTACAAATGCTCGGGCTATGCCGTTAACCCTGCCGCCAGCAATCCGTGGTATTAATAAACGCTGCCAGCTCACGCTGGCGGTTATGCTTATTAAGAACGGAAGTAATTCGCATTAATAAATAAGACACCTCGTTAATGCGTTTTATTCCCATTCGTATTTTTAATAAAAAACTATTTATTTTACTTTTTGCAAATAATTAAATAACAAATTATAGTGTCGCCCATCGTCATTCAGAAATAATAAAACGGAGCGGCACCATGTTGAAAAATGAAATGATCGACAAGCTTAATGCGCAAATGAACCTTGAGCTATTTTCCTCTCTGCTCTATCAGCAGATGAGCGCGTGGTGCAGCTTCCACAGCTTTGAAGGCGCCGCCGCGTTTTTGCGCCGCCACGCGCAGGAAGAGATGACGCACATGCAGCGCCTGTTTGATTATCTTACGGATACCGGCAGCCTGCCGCGCATCGAAACGGTCCAGTCTCCCTTCGCGGAGTATGCGTCTCTGGACGAGCTGTTCCGCGCGACCTACGAGCACGAGCAGCTAATTACCCAGAAAATTAACGAGCTGGTTCACGCCGCGATGACCAGCCAGGATTATCCTACCTTTAATTTCCTGCAGTGGTATGTTGCCGAGCAGCATGAAGAAGAGAAGCTGTTTAAATCCGTGCTGGATAAACTCTCTCTGGCGGGCAAATCCGGCGAAGGTCTTTACTTTATCGATAAAGAACTGGCAACGCTCGATACGCAGAATTAATAATAAAAACGGTGCTGTTCTTTCAGCACCGTTTTTATTTATGCGGCCACATTTTCTTTTTCGCGTTGAATCCTCTTCTCCCGCAGTAATTTCTCCTTCACCGCCCGCTCTTTAGATCCAGCTCAACACTGTAATTTTATCGTTACACGCCTTGTAACGCTGATTTGACGAGTGTGCACTTTTCCCTTACTCTGCGCCGCAGAATTGGTCGCGATACGGCACCGTTGTAGAGGAAAGCGTGAAAAACAGAACTCTGGGAAGTATTTTTATCGTTGCGGGTACGACGATTGGCGCAGGAATGCTGGCGATGCCGCTGGCGGCGGCAGGCGTTGGGTTTAGCGTGACATTACTGCTGCTGGGCGGCCTGTGGGCGCTGATGTGCTACACCGCCCTGCTGCTGCTTGAGGTTTACCAGCACGTTCCGGCCGATACCGGGCTCGGCTCGCTTGCTGCGCGCTACCTCGGGCGCTACGGGCAGTGGATCGCGGGCTTTAGCATGATGTTCCTGATGTACGCGCTGACCGCGGCCTACATCAGCGGCGCCGGCGAGCTGATTGCCTCCAGCATTAACGACGGGTTCGGTACTGACCTCACGCCCACAGCGGGGGCCATTTTCTTTGCCCTCATCGGCGGCGGCGTGGTCTGCGTCGGCACGTCGCTGGTCGATCTGTTCAACCGCTTCCTGTTCAGCGCCAAGATCGTTTTCCTTGTCGTGATGCTGGCCCTTCTCGCGCCGCACGTGCACAAGGTCAACCTGCTGACGATGCCGCTTGAAAAAGGGCTGGCGCTTTCCGCCATCCCGGTGATTTTCACCTCGTTTGGCTTCCACGGCAGCGTGCCGAGCATCGTCAGCTATATGAATGGCGATACCCGCAAGCTGCGCCGCGTGTTCGTTATCGGCAGCGCGATCCCGCTGATTGCCTATATCTTCTGGCAGCTGGTGACGCTGGGCAGCATTGACTCCTCAACCTTTGTTGGGCTAATGGCGGAGCACTCCGGGCTGAACGGTTTCCTGGTGGCGCTGCGCAACGTGGTGACCTCGTCTCACGTTGAGCTGGCGGTGCATCTGTTTGCCGACCTGGCGCTGGCCACCTCCTTCCTCGGCGTGGCGCTCGGCCTGTTTGATTATCTGGCCGACCTTTTCCAGCGCCGCAACACCGTTGCCGGACGTTTACAGACCGGGGCGATCACCTTCCTGCCGCCGCTGGCCTTTGCGCTGTTTTATCCGCGCGGGTTTGTGATGGCGCTGGGGTATGCGGGCGTGGCGCTCTCCGTGCTGGCCCTGCTGCTGCCGTCGCTACTGGCGTGGAAAAGCCGCCAGCAGCATCCTGAGCAAGGCTATCGCGTAGCGGGAGGCAAACCGCTGCTGTGCATCGTGTTCGCCTGCGGCGTGGCGATTATTCTGGTGCAGTTCCTGATCGCAGCGGGGCTGCTGCCGGAAGTGGGGTAAGAATACGGGGCGCATCATGCGCCCCGTATTTTTTCAGTGCAAACAACAGCTCTTAAACTTCTTCCCACTCCCGCAGGGACAGGGATCGTTACGTCCGACCTTCGTGCCGTTAACGATCGGCTTTTGCGCCTCGGGCTGCTGCGGATTCTCAACCCAGTAGTTGTACAGGCGAAGCGCCGCTGGCTGAATGCGTTCAATGCTGGCGGTGTACTCCTCTTCGGTCAGCTCGTCCAGCGTCTCGCTGTACTCTTCCGACCCGTGCAGCGCAATCGCGTCAAGATCCGCCTTCAGCGCGTCCGGCAGTGCGGACCAGTCGGTCAGCGCAACGCCGCGCATGTAGCCGTAGCACCACTCTTCCACCACCGTAAAGCTCTGTCCGTCCACGTCGTTAAAGCCAAACATCGGCTCAAACTGATCCGGGTACTCGCTCAGACGCTCGGCGATATCGTTCATATGCTTGAAGCAGAGATCGATAAAACGGTTCATCTCACGATCGTTTTTCCAGCGCGGGATGTGCTTTTCGCCGCCCCAAACGGCAACCAGCCAGGTATCCGGCTCAACCACGCGCGGACCTGATAGCACTGCGGTAAGCATGCCGTCGAGCTCGGACACGTCAATCACGGACGCATCGTCATGGCCGTAGGACATCAGCGTGTCTTCCAGCCATGCCATTTCGCTTTCATTTAATGGGCCTTCCGTCATTGCTGTCACTCCTGATAAAAAAGGAAACGATCCTGACACAGTTCATCCCGCATGCCTATCTGAAGTTTAGGCCTTTATTGCTGCATAAATGTGCAAATCGTGACGCTTGCACAACTTATGGGCATCGTTGTTAACGAGATGTGATCTCCGCTGTAATTTCACGCTCTCCCGCAGGGCGGCGCTAAACGGCGCTCTATACTCAACGTGTCGCAACCCGCTCTCTGCGGTTGGCCCTTCTGGCAACATTCTTGCTTATTGTTTTACGTGCCGACATGCACAAGGAAACCTCGCCGTAATAAGCAGGCTGATATTTGTGTCCCGCTCACTTGGTGCATTTTGTTCTTGCTTTTGTTTTTGGATTGACGACGCCGTCAGGCGCTCGGGTATAGACCGTGGTGCAAAAACCTCTTTGCTAAGGAACAACATAATGTCGCTGAAATTTATCAGAACTCCTCTCTCTCTCGTGCTGGCAGGCTGTCTGGTGACGGCGTTTTCCGCCCGGGCCGATATTGTTATAGGCGTTGCCGGACCGTTCACCGGGCCGAATGCCACCTATGGCGATCAGTACTGGCACGGGGCAACGCAGGCCGCGGAGGACATTAACGCGGCGGGCGGGATCAACGGCGAGAAAATTAAGCTGGTTCAGGGCGATGACGCCTGTGAACCTAAACAGGCCGTGGCCGTCGCTAACCGCCTTGTCGACCAGGACAAGGTGAAGGCCGTCGTGGGCCACTTCTGCTCCTCTTCCACCATGCCCGCCTCGGAGGTGTATAGCGATGCGGGGATCCTTGCCATCACTCCGGGCTCGACTAACCCGCTCATTACCGAACGCGGCATGAGCGATATGTTCCGCATGTGCGGGCGCGACGACCAGCAGGGCCAGGTCGCCAGCGATTTTATTATCGACAAGCTGAAGGCCAAACGCGTGGTCATCATCCACGATAAAGACACCTACGGACAGGGGCTGGCAGACGCCACCAAGGCCGCGCTGGCCAAGCGCGGCGTGCAGGACGTGATGTACGAAGGGCTATCGCGCGGCGAGAAAGATTTTAACGCCCTGGTCACCAAAATCGGCGCGCAAAAGCCGGACGTGGTCTTCTTCGGCGGCTGCCATCCGGAGGCCGGCCCGCTGGTGCGCCAGATGCGTGAGCAGGGCCTGCAGGCGAAGTTCTTCTCCGGCGACTGTATCGTCAACGAAGAGATGGTAACCGCCGCCGGAGGTCCGCAGTACACCAACGGCATCTACATGACCTTTGGTAAAGATCCGCGCCTGATCCCGGACGGCAAAGCCGTTATCGAAAAATTCCGCGCGGGCAAGTTCGAGCCTGAAGGCTACACGCTTTACTCCTACGCCTCTATTCAGGCGATCGCCGCCGCGTTCAAGGCCACAAAGGGGACGGACTCCGCCAAGGCCAGCGAGTGGCTGAAGGCCAATCCCGTCGAGACCGTGATGGGCAAAAAGGCGTGGGACAGCAAGGGCGATCTGAAGGTCTCTGACTACGTGGTGTACCAGTGGGACGATAAAGGAAAGTATAAGGAAGTGCCGTAACGGGACGGAGTCACGCTCAGCGTCGACGGGCTCGCCCGCCGGCGCGTAATAAACAGCAGCCCGCGCGCAACGCGCGGCATATAACACGAGCGCGCGATGATGAGCACATTCTTCCTGCAACAGCTAGTGAATGGGTTAACGCTGGGGTCCGTCTACGGGCTGATCGCCATCGGTTACACCATGGTGTACGGCATTATTGGCATGATTAACTTCGCCCACGGCGAGGTGTATATGATCTCCGCCTATCTCTGCGCCATTGGCCTGGCGCTACTGTCGTTCTTCGGCCTGCAGTCATTTCCCCTGCTTATTCTCGGCACGCTGGTCTTCACCATCGTGGTGACGGGGGTGTACGGCTGGACCATCGAGCGCATCGCCTACAGGCCGCTGCGCAACTCGACGCGGCTGGCGCCGCTGATCTCCGCCATCGGGATGTCCCTGATCCTGCAAAACTATGCCCAGCTCAGCCAGGGGCCGCGCCAGCAGGGGGTGCCCACCCTGCTTGACGGCGTGTTCCGCGTCCATCTGGGAGAGGGCTTCGTTCAGATCACCTATACCAAAATCTTCATCCTTTTAGCGTCGCTTGCGGGCATGCTGCTGCTGACGTGGATCATCAGCCACACCAGGCTGGGCCGCATGTGCCGCGCGGTGCAGCAGGACCGTAAAATGGCGTCGATCCTTGGGATTAATACCGACCGGGTGATCTCGCTGGTGTTTGTGATCGGCGCGGCGATGGCGGGCCTTGCCGGCGTGCTGATCACCATGAACTACGGAACCTTTGATTTCTACGTCGGGTTCGTCATTGGCATTAAGGCCTTTACCGCCGCGGTGCTGGGCGGCATTGGCTCTCTGCCCGGCGCCATGCTCGGCGGGCTGATACTGGGGGTCGCCGAAGCGCAGTTTTCCGGCATGGTGAACTCCGACTACAAAGATGTGTTCTCGTTTGGATTGCTGGTCGTGATCCTGATCTTCCGCCCCCAGGGGCTTCTTGGCCGCCCCGTCGTCGCCAAAGTATAAGGAACAGAGAGATGACACCATCCGAGGGTTTCTCCCTGAAGCGCTGCGTGCTGGACGCGGTTTTCTCCGGCCTTATCGCGCTCATTATCTTTGGCCCTGTCGCCGGCGTTGTTCTGGACGGCTACAGCTTCAACGTTGAGGGAAAGCGGCTGGCGTGTATTATCGCCATCGTGATGCTGGGACGCTTTCTGCTGAGCGCATTTTTAGCCACCCCGCCCGGCGCGCGGTTTCAGGCGCGCTTTGAGGCCGACAGCGCGGGGGTTTACGTTCGCCCGCCGGAGTATAAAAGCCGCCTGCGCTGGATTGTTCCGCTGATTATCGCCCTTGCGATCTGCTTTCCCTTTGTCGCAACCAAATACGTGTTGACCGTCGCCATCCTCGGGCTGATCTACGTCCTGCTCGGCCTTGGCCTGAACATCGTGGTTGGCCTGGCCGGTCTTCTGGATCTGGGGTACGTCGCCTTTTACGCCATCGGGGCCTATGGCCTGGCGCTTGGGTACCAGTATCTTGGGCTGGGTTTCTGGAGCATGCTGCCGCTGGCCGCGCTGATGGCCGCCGCCGCGGGCGCGCTGCTCGGCTTCCCGGTGCTGCGCATGCACGGCGATTATCTGGCGATCGTGACGCTCGGCTTCGGCGAGATTATTCGCCTGATCCTTAACAACTGGCTGACCTTTACCGGCGGCCCGAACGGCGTCTCTGCCCCGCCTCCTACCCTCTTCGGCCTCGAGTTTGGCCGACGCGCAAAAGAGGGCGGCGTGCCGTTTCACGAGTTCTTCGGCCTGACCTATAACCCGAACATGAAGTTTATCTTCATCTACGCGGTGCTGTTTATCGTGGTGCTGCTGGTGCTTTACATCAAGCACCGGCTGACGCGAATGCCGATCGGCCGGGCGTGGGAGGCGCTGCGCGAAGACGAGATTGCCTGCCGCGCGATGGGCCTGAACCACGTGCTGGTGAAGCTATCGGCTTTTACGCTGGGCGCATCGACGGCGGGCATTGCCGGCGTGTTCTTCGCCACCTACCAGGGCTTCGTTAACCCCACCTCGTTCACCTTTTTTGAATCCGCGCTGATCCTCGCCATCGTGGTGCTCGGAGGGATGGGCTCGACCGTGGGCGTGGTGCTGGCGGCGTTTGTCCTGACGGTCACCCCGGAGCTGCTGCGCAGCTTTGCGGAATACCGCGTGCTGCTGTTCGGCATGCTGATGGTGGGCATGATGATTTGGCGGCCCCGCGGCCTGATCCGGATAAACCGCAGCGGTTTTACCGTGCGTAAGGGCGTGGCGCCATGAACGCAACCATACTGCGCGTAGAGCACCTGATGATGCATTTTGGCGGCATAAAGGCGCTGAATGACGTCAATCTGGAGGTGCGCCGCGGGTCGATCACCGCGCTTATCGGTCCGAACGGTGCGGGAAAAACCACGGTGTTTAACTGCCTGACAGGCTTTTACAAGGCCTCCGGCGGCGCTATCCAGCTGAACACCCGCCGAAAAACGACCGACGTTATCCAGGTGCTCGGGCAGGCGTTCCAGCCGGGCGACTGGGTTAACCCGGCGCAGCTGGGACAGCGGCTGTTCTATAAAATGTTTGGCGGGACGCACCTGGTGAACCGCGCCGGGCTTGCACGCACCTTTCAGAATATCCGCCTGTTCCGCGAGATGTCGGTGGTTGAGAACCTGCTGGTCGCGCAGCATATGCGCGTTAACCGCAGCCTCCTCGCTGGGGTGCTCAACACTCCCGCCTACCGCCGCGCGGAAAGCGACGCGCTGGATCGCGCATTTTACTGGCTGGAAGTGGTGGATCTGGTGGATTGCGCTAACCGCCTGGCGGGTGAAATGTCCTACGGCCAGCAGCGGCGGCTCGAAATCGCACGCGCGATGTGCACCGGGCCGGAGATGATCTGCCTCGACGAGCCCGCCGCCGGGCTGAACCCGGTTGAAACGCACAGGCTGAGCAGCATCATCCGCTTTCTCCGCGACCATCATGCGATGACGGTGTTGCTGATTGAGCATGATATGGGGATGGTCATGGACATTTCCGACCGCATTATCGTGCTCGACCATGGTGACGTGATCGCTGAAGGAACGCCGGAGGAGATCCAGCATAATGAAAAAGTCATCGCCGCCTATCTGGGGACCGACGAAAGCGAGGTAGCCCTGTGAACGAGCCGATGCTGGAGTTTCGTGAAGTCGACGTGTTTTACGGCGCGATCCAGGCGCTAAAGCAGGTCTCCCTGCAGGTGAATCAGGGAGAAACCGTGGCGCTGATCGGCGCGAACGGCGCGGGGAAATCGACGCTGCTGATGTCTATTTTTGGCCAGCCCCGCATACGCGGCGGGCAGATCCTGTTCCGCGGGGAGGATATTAGCCACCGCTCAACCCACTACGTCGCCTCCGGCGGCATTGCCCAGGCGCCCGAGGGGCGGCGCATCTTTCCGGATATGACCGTGGAAGAGAACCTGCTGATGGGAACCATTCCGATCGGAAACACGCACGCGGCGGAAGACATGCAGAAGATGTTCGACCTGTTTCCGCGCCTCAAGGAGCGGCGCAAGCAGCGCGCCATGACGATGTCAGGCGGCGAGCAGCAAATGCTCGCCATCGCCCGCGCGCTGATGGGCCGCCCTAAGCTGCTCCTGCTGGATGAACCCAGCCTGGGCCTCGCCCCGATTGTGGTGAAGCAGATTTTTCAGACGCTGCGCGAACTGGCCCAGGGCGGCATGACCATTTTTCTGGTCGAGCAAAACGCCCATCACGCGCTGAAGCTTGCCGATCGGGGCTACGTGATGGTCAACGGCCAAATCCGCCTCAGCGGCAGCGGCGACGAGCTGCTGGGAAATCAGGAGGTGCGGAGGGCGTATTTGGGCGGGGTGTGAGTGAAGAGGAGAATTTCAGGCACAAAAAAACCACCCGTAGGTGGTTTCACGACACTGCTTATTGCTTTGATTATTCTTTGTTTCCCATGGTAGCCGGAGTGGGACTTGAACCCACACAGCGCGAACGCCGAGGGATTTTAAATCACGCGTGTTATCTATAATAATCAGATACATACGATGATTTCTCGCCAATAAACAATAGTTTTTTGATCCGAAGTATCAACAACTTAGCGTTATAAAATAGTCATAATGGCGAAGGAAATTGAAGATAAAATGATACGGTTGAACAATTTTCCTTGTATCATTTTGGCAAATAATCATACATCTATCATGGGGTGATTTTTGAGCAGTGAAGTTACTATGATAAAAGGACTCTGCCCGACATGTGGCGGGCAACGAAATTGCACTGTGCATGGACATCTCCTTGTTGCCTGGGAAGATGATGTTCATCCTGTATACGGAACATATGATCATCACTTACTTCAATGTAACGGATGCTCTACCGTATTTTACCATTTGAATGAACACTTCAGTGAACATACGACTCATGACTACATCAATGGTGAATTCAAAGAGACACCTATAGACATGATCACTACCTACCCAGCTTTTGATCACATACCAACTCCATCATGGGTGCCAAAACTCGAATCAGTAGATTTTCAGCTATTTCAAATTTTCAACGAAATGTATTCTGCTTATAAGTCTGGCCATCTAATACTTGCTTCTATCGGACTTAGGACAATTTTTGACCGGACGACAGAAATCCTTCAAATTCACCCTGGTTTGTATCTTGACGAAAAAATAAAACAACTCAAGGATGAAGGTTTTATTGGGGATACTGAAGCCAATATTTTGTCGACTGTAGTTGATGCAGGTAATGCCGCGGCTCATCGAGGTTGGAGCCCTATGAAAAGGGAATTCGATGAATTGCTAAACTCGATCGAACAGTTTGTTCAACGAACAGTCTTAAGTGTTAAAACAACCACTCATATCGTTGAAAGAATACCGCCTCGCGTAAAAAGACCCAAAAAATAACGCTCCGTCATGGGGTGTCGGGGGTCGGAGGTTCAAATCCTCTCGTGCCGACCAAAATTCCCCTAGAAACCAGCCTATTACGGCTGGTTTTTTTCATGTCTATTTTTTGTTCGGGGAATCACTGGGGAAAAACCGGGGAAAAATACCGTCAAAATATCAGGCACAACAAGCTAATTGCCACCGATTCGTTTGTAAGACTTTACCACCACGCTACTTTTTCTCACTGCCCTATACTTTCAGTCTGACATCCAGCTGGAGGTTTCTATGTGTGGACGTTTTTCACAAGCCCAAACCCGCGAAGATTACTTAGCTTACCTGACCGACGAAGCCGATCGTAATATCGCATATGACCCCGAGCCTATTGGGCGTTACAACGTAGCGCCCGGAACCAAAGTTCTGCTGCTGAGCGAACGCGACGAACAGTTGCATCTTGACCCGGTCCTGTGGTCTTACGCGCCTGGGTGGTGGGATAAAGCACCATTGATAAACGCGCGCGTCGAGACGGCAGCCACCAGCAGGATGTTCAAGCCTCTCTGGCAGCATGGCCGGGCAATCTGTTTTGCGGATGGGTGGTTCGAATGGAAGAAGGAAGGCGACAAAAAACAGCCCTACTTCATTCACCGGGCCGACGGCCAGCCTATATTTATGGCTGCAATCGGCAGCACACCATTCGAGCGCGGTGACGAAGCGGAAGGGTTTCTAATCGTGACATCTGCAGCTGACAAAGGCCTTGTCGATATTCACGACCGCCGGCCACTGGTTCTGTCACCTGAAGCTGCGCGCGAATGGATGCGTCAGAATGTAGGCGGGAAAGAAGCTGAGGAGATAATTTCCAACGGTGCAGTGCCCGCCGACAAGTTTATCTGGCACGCCGTGACGCGCGCGGTGGGTAATGTGAAGAATCAGGGACCGGAGTTAATAGAGCCCGTCACCTGACCACGAGCAAATCTGAATACCTCGTCGTATACCGCGGCGAAAGCATTTCTCGCTTCATCTGCCACTGCTGCTTAATGCCCTGTCCGGCGAAGTACAGCGTGCCTTTTCCGTCTTTCGCGTTTAGGTGATCAAGCACCTCCATCAAATTATCGCTTCCGGCCCGCGGCGCGTTTTCGTCGAACAAGTTTAGCTGGGCCACCCCCTGGCTGAAGAAGTCACCGAGCATGATCCCTGCTTTCTGGTAGCGGTGTCCGTCTTTCCAGATTTTGTCCAGGCAATTTACCGCGGCGTTGATGATGTCGCGGGAATCCTGTGTTGGCGTGATAAGCTTCATTGAGGCGCTATTACCGTAATATGGTTCGTTAAGCGCAAAAGGAGAGGTCTTCACGAACGCCGAAATAAAACGGCAGTACTGGTGCTCACCACGCAGTTTTTCAGCACCACGGGCAGCATAACTGCAGATAGCCTGGCGCATTTGCTCGTAATCTGTGACGCGTTCTCCGAATGATCGGCTGCAGACGATTTCCTGTTTTGCCGGCGCGAACTCTTCCAGGTCGAGACAGGGTTCCCCGCGCAACTCCCTGACTGTTCGCTCCAGTACGACGTTAAAGTGTTTACGGATAATCCAGGTGCTTTGTTCTGAGAGGTCCAGAGCCGTTTTAATGCCCATGGCATTCAGCTTCTTACTGATGCGCCTGCCAACGCCCCAAACATCCTCTACAGGCACGATAGCCAATAGCCGACGCTGCCGATCGACATTTGAGAGGTCAACAACCCCGCCCGTCTGCCGCTGCCATTTCTTTGCGGCGTGGTTGGCGAGTTTAGCGAGTGTTTTAGTCTGAGCAATACCAACACCTACAGTCAGATGCGTACGCTTCAGAACCGTCGCGCGGATTTCTTTGCCGAACTCCGTCAGGTCCCGGCAACTGCGTACACCAGTCAGGTCACAAAAAGCTTCGTCGATACTGTAAATTTCGACACGAGGGCTCATTTCCTCAAGCGTTGTCATCACCCGGTTGGACATGTCAGCATAGAGTTCGTAGTTGCTGCTGAAGCAAACAACCCCGGCGCGCCGGAATAAGTCCTTTTGCTTGAAAAAAGGCTCCCCCATTGTGATCCCAGCGGCCTTGGCCTCGGCGCTGCGTGCGATTACACAGCCATCGTTATTTGAGAGGACGACCACCGGCCGCCCCCTCAAATCGGGACGAAACACCGTCTCGCATGATGCGTAGAAAGAATTAACGTCACAGAGCGCAAACATGCTCAGCTCGCCGATTTAACGATGAAAGTAACAACTCCAAAGATATCCAGCGTATCTTCGCTACCAACAAGGATCGGCGAATACGCGCTATTCATCGGAATGAGCTGAACGGTAGGACGTAGCTGCAGACGTTTGACTGTAAATTCCCCTTCTACCGCGGCAATAACAATATCCCCATGCTCAGCAGTCCGGGAGCTATCAACCACCAGCAGATCCCCGTCGCTAATACCGGCCTCGATCATCGAGTCGCCAGCTGCTTTTACGAAATACGTTGAGCTGGGATGCGCAATTAGCAACTCATTCAAGTCGATACGTTGTTCCACATAGTCAGCAGCTGGAGATGGGAAGCCACACTGCACAACATCGCTGTACAAAGGTATTCCAACGATCTGGCGCAATTCGGTCGGTGAATAAAACTGCATGATACACTCACTCTCATTGATACTGTTTAAATATACAGTATATACTCTGACATCCCCCAGTAAAGAGGAGTTAAAGCATGTTCGTGGAACTCGTTTATGACAAAAGGAATTTTGATGGTTTACCTGGCGCCAAAGAGATCATTCATGGCGAACTAAGCAAAAGAGTGCACCGTATCTTTCCAGATGCAGAGGTTCGGGTTAAGCCGATGATGACATTGCCTGCGATTAATACTGATGCGAGCAAGCATGAAAAGGAACAGATTAGCAAGGCTGTTATGGAGATGTTTGAAGAGGCCGATATGTGGCTGGCATTAGATTAACCCCGTCTAAGTCCAGAGATTACTATCACAGCCCTTCCCGCAAAAAGGGCTGCGATAATATTTAATAATTTACGCTATTCAGCCTTTTATCTGCATTGACATGAAGCCCCAAAAGGGCTACACTCTTTTGCATAGGGTAACGAATTGTTCGAGACCCGCACATCCCGAAAGGAAGAAACATGAGCGCTAAAGAGATGACCCAGGCAGAACTTGCAAAAATCAACGCAGAAATTGCAAAGCTGATAGCTGAAACGTCAAAATTGAACAGAGAATCAACCTGGTATCCGATTGTAGTTGCATCCGGCCTAATTGGCGCAGTGGCTACCATCACAACGGTATTGCTCAAACTAATTTAATAAATAAGCCCTTCGGGGCTTTTTTAACAGGTGCATCATGCCACTAATTGAAAACTATACTCCTCCAGCGCCAGAAGACCTTGCTCGGCTTAAAGACGAGCTTGGGTTAACAGGAAACCAGATGGCGGACCTTGCAGGTCTGGCAGGAAGTAATCACTGGAGAAAATACACGGGCGGCGAGTCGCCAAGGGTTATGGGGCTGCACATGCTGTTCTATATGGCTGCTCAGTTAGAGCTCAAACCGGAAGAGCTTCAAAAAGTGCTCAAGAAGATGATAGAAATTGGCGCATCATTAGAAAGTTAATAATTTTTAAAAGGAAACTGGAAGGTCTGTTCAAATGATAAAATATTATTTTTACTCTTTAAAAAAAACTATCAAGCCAAAGCGTGCATTGTTTATATTCAATCACTCCGAGCTATCAAAGAAAAAGAAATACAGCCTCCTCATTAAATCAGGAGTTCGTATAAGTGACAGAGCCCTTATAGTTCCACCATTTCATTATGAGCATGGTAATATAGAGTTAGTAGGAAATGTTTTTGTTAACGCAAACTGTATTTTCCTTGATAAGGAGAAAATCACTATTAAGGACGGAGCAATGATTGGACCTAATGTCTCATTAGTTACCATTAGCCATAATAGTGATATTAAAAAAAGACATACTCATGACATAATTGCTCCAATTGTAATTGAACAGAACGCATGGGTATGTGCTGGCGCAGTCATTTTACCTGGCGTTACTATCGGTGAGAATAGCATTATTGCTGCTAATAGCGTTGTTAATTGTGACGTCCCAGCGAACACAATGTATGCTGGGACACCCGCTGTATTCAAAAAACATTTAAACTAGTTGGTCGGTTTATCCGGCCAAGGTTCATTGTAGTTTGTCCGACTCAATAACACCCTGTATTTTTTCCATTCAATTAGCTTTTGTTTTTCACTCTCTGTAGCCATATCCAAATCAATAGCATCCTGCAGCGGAGTAATCGTGTCATTAGCCTGCTGCATCAATATGGTTTTTTGAACGCTAGCTTCCTGAATAATTTGTTCTTGGGATGGTGGCTCAGGGTCGGAAAGCTCTGGTTGCCCGTATTCGTTTGGAACTATCACTTTACCGCCTTGTTGCCCTCCGATTAGATGGTGGTGATATCTTTCTGATATAGGGGTTGCATCGTCAGGCCAACTTTCTGCTTTTAAGTAATCTTGTTTTAATTCAAATGCATAAAACGCATTTTTGCTTGGACTGTAATAATAAGTTGTCATAATTTTAATACCCCACGGCAAACCAAAAAGCACCATTTCGGTCTGTACCGATGGATGCACCAGTTTTACTTATGCTTGTAACAAACGTCCAGTTATTCTCCCCAGCATCATTAGTAGGCCTAATTATTGTATTCTGTACAGATACGCACGCGGAGGGAAATGCAATTGGGAATGTGACGCTAACATTAGTAGGCGTTGAGGAGCCAACTCTCCCCCATTGAAAAATCATTCCAGTGTTGGCGTCCTTGTACCAACCATTCGCAGCTTTTGAGGCTGTATTTATTTTCTGATAGCGTCCGTCAGATTCAGCTTTTGTATATGCCTGCCCTGCGGGGGTGTAGCTTCCTTTGACCTGATATTTAGCATCAAAATTAGCGTAATTAGGCGGTATAAATTGTCCGTCTTTCGTCCATCTGAAGTTAGTTGTTCCGCCTGTTCCGGCTAAATAATGAAGATGGAAATCCCCCTCATTAATCAACATACCACCCGACCAGGTTGAATTTCCCTGGGTGTAGTGCTGCTTGAAAATAGGCCAGTATTGTGATGAGGACGCAGTGTTGATATTTTGGTACAGAGGTGCGCCATTAGTGTTTTGATTAGCCCAAGAGCCTGCTCCAACACCGGGTAAAGAAATTTGCCCCTCGATTGTGCCGCCACCGATCGGCAACGCACCTACTTCCCCAGCAGTGGGTTTATTAAGCGGCCCATATACCTTCTGAATCCTTTGCGATGCAATAGCGCCTGTACTGATATTTATTTCCAGCCATTCAACGGTTAAATTGCCAGCATAGTCTATAAACATATTTGCACTCAGCCGCTTGAGCCCGTCACCGCTGGAGCCGTAAAGTATATGCAGTCCGCTACCATATGAGCCAAAATGATTCGTATCGCTACCGCCACCCTGCACAAAGATTCTGCTTCCTACGCCTGCAGTAGAAAGCAAGTCTGCATTCTTTGCCTGCTGACCTGGTCCGCCTAGCCCCTGCCAGCCAACCACTGGCACGCGACCAGCAGTAGTATCCGTTGCTGAGGTGACGACCGTTTTTTTTGCAGCATCACCGAGGCTATCCTTCAGCGCTTTAATCGCCTTAGGGGTTGCTGCCTGCGTTTCAGATTCACTGTCCGTTGCACTACTGAGCTGCACCAGTCCCTTACGCTCAGTGCTCGCATCCATGATACCAATCGCTTCACGTGCTTCCTTTTGTGCTGCAGTACCATTTGCCGCTATCTCAGTCAGATTTTTATCGAGACGTAAAAACAAACCATCGCCGGTGGCGGTCTTCAGCTCAATGTTCGCCGTCTCGGACACTGCAAGACGATACTGCAGGCTGACGCTAACGCTATTTTCCGGCTTTTCGATAGCAGCGCAGTTTGCTACTGAATAGAGCTCACCAGCGTCAGTAAGAAGACCCACTTCACGAACCACGAAGCCGCCAACGTCGGTTCCCAACGCCAGCTGTGCGATAAACTGGTTTGTCTGATCGGGTGAAATCTGTAGCGCAGAGATTGCTCCGCGGTATACCTCTTTTACCAGGCTGGTACGCGCTGGATCGGGCGTTACTGCCTGGCCGTTCCCATCACCCACGACGAAATCTTTAATAATGACGGGCTTTCCTGTTGCAGAAGACTGCGCTTCCAGCTCCTTTCCCCTATTGGTCAAAATGCTGTAATACTTTTCAGCCATGGTTAGCTCCTGCCTCAATAACAATATCAATCCAGGCGGTGACAGCACCGCCAGTGTAGTAAGTTCCCTTCGAGCCCAGATCGGCGATTACGTCGATGGTGGTCAGCAGGCTGCGAAGATTTTTGGCTTTATCCACCTGGCGTCGGATACGCTGGTAAAGCCCCTCATCCACGGCCTGCAGGCTGTAGACCTCAACGCGGAAGGTATAAGGGTCTCTGCGTGGCTCATCCTCCCACCACTCCACGACGGTCGTCGGCAGGCTGACAGCACTAAGCGAGCGCCGTACTGCACCAGCCGTTCCCCGATGCTGGTGAACATAGGCCGCATCCTTGATAACCTGCCGTTTTTCCTCTTCGGTCCAGGTCTCTTCCCATGAGTCCACGGCAAATTCCCAGGCAAGCCACGGTAGAAGATGGGCCGGACAGGTATCAGGATCCTTAACCTTGCGGACCATATCGGTATCAAGCGCGGCTATCTGCTCTGTGCTGGCCTGCTCCTGAGACCGTTCTGGATGGATAGCAGAAACAGGCAGAAGGGAGCAAAATTTATCCACTTAAGCCTCCTTTGCGCGTGACGTTTATCGCGCTGCACCACGGTGCCTGACCGGCGGTCGCTTCCAGGTCTGCCGTCGGGCTGATCAGCCTGACGCGGGAGATACCGGGCTGCTGCAGGGAAGCGTAAATCGCAGAAAGCGGTACAACGGCGTTGATGCGATGAGATAGCTGCGTATAGCTCGTCAGCGTGCTTACGGCATTCTCCAGCACCGTCTGCGCATCAGGCCCGTCCGGAATATAGAGCTCAGCCGTGACGGCATAACTGACGACTGTGGCGGTTTTCACGCTGACAAAATCGGTGAGCGGTCTCACCTCATCTGCATTCAGTTTGTTCATCACTGCACTGATAAGACCTTCACCTGCTTCACCATCACCGGTTCGTGAAAGCACATAGACATCCACTTCACCGGGTCGGTTATGAGTTTCCGGCCCATAGGCATCCGCATCCAGCACATCGTTATCGGCCGATTTGGCATGAAAGCGGTACGCGTTGCGCGCGCCTGCAGTGTTCAGCTGCGCCCACGAAAGCTGGATCCGTTCACGAAAAGCGTCATCACTTTCATAGACAGGGTCGACGGGCGGTACCGCATCCGGATCGCCAGGGTCAATCACCAGACGGGAAACGTTAAATGTAGCCCCCAGTTGGTCAAGATCGGCCCCTCTGGCGCTGGAAAGTAAAACGGCCCTTACCGCATCGTTGACGCGCTGAAAAGCCAGCGTCAGCTGGTAGGCGTTGACTTCCCCCTGTTTATAAGCCGGGTCAGACTCCACCAGTGCGTCAAATTCCGGGTCCAGTTCGCGCAGTCGCGCCAGCCAGCGGGTAAAAATATCGGCGGCATCCGGTACCACAATGGCGTCCGGTACCGCCAGCGCGGACAGGTTAATTACGTCGTAACTACTTGCCATAAATCTGTATGCCTCCGGTGCTTACGGGAAGATTATTCTCTTTATTGATCCCCTCAATATCGACGACACACCCAGTTTCATCGGCCGGGAAAGTGACCATCACGCGCTTAACCCGCAAACGGGGCTCCCAGCGTGCAAGCGCTGAGGCCGTGGCCGCGATAATCCGCAGTCGGGTAAGATCGTCCCGGGGGTTGTCCACCAGCGAAAACAGCTCACTACCGTAGTCACGAACCAGCACGCGGCTGCCGAGCGGCGTAGAGAGGATATCGCTGACGGACTGGCGCAAATGGTCGCTACCGGACAGGCGTTTACCGGTCCGGTTGTTTACACCGTTCATATTGTTTTCCGTATGAAGATCGCCGTAGGGCGGAGAGTTAACCGAAATAATCCGGGCCGGTTTTATCCTTGCTGCCCGATTTTTTAGAGGACTTCGCAGGCTTGCGGATATCAACCACGAGGTTGTACGTATAGCTGAACCCGGCGGGCGTCAGGGAGTACACCAGCGATTCGACCACCCAGGCACGATCTTCCCGCTCGCCAAAACCGGACGTGGAGACGCTGGATTCTGCCGTAAGCGGGACATGTTTCGGACGGCACGGTCCCGTCACCGTCATCTTCTGCTCGTTGCGCCGGGCCTGCGTTTTTTTCGATTTGGCCTGCTGATCTGCAGTGGCCTTTGCGGGCTGGGTATAGGGATTCGCCATCGAGGGGCCGTCGTGGTCAACCGTTGTGGTCTTGGTCTTCCCGTCCACTTCGTCGTAATAGCGCACACCGATTTTGCCTGAAGACTTACCGCTGCTGCCGGTGGCTTTCCCCGTAGAACTCCCCCGCTCGCCTTCGCTGTATGACCAGTTTGAAACTTCCTCAGGAGTGATAACCAGTTCCCCGGTCTGTTCACCTGAAGCCTTAGCCGTTGCGCCCTGCCGCAGAAAAAGCCAGTATCCTCCGGATGGTTTGCTGACTGCGTTCCAGGACCGTGCCAGTCTGGTCAGCAGGTTGGCGTCAGACTCCCCGACCTGATCGACGTGATCGATATGGATATCAGCTAAATCCGAGTCCACTTTCGGTATCAGGCCGTTTTCGGTGGCCACGGTTTTAACCAGATCCGTCAGGCGCAGATTATCCCAGCTTCGGGTCTTCTGGCTCAGGACATCCCCGGGCTGTTTCTGCGCGTTCATGGGCGCGGCCGTGGCATAAATTTCAATACGCCGGGGCGGACCACTGCTGCCGACGCCGGACACCACAAACCAGCCCTTTTCCACCAGCTGGTTGTTGAAGCCCAGCGCCACGCTCAGCCGGGCGCCTTTTGTTGGTAAAGGGAGGGTTTCTGAGAGTAACGTGATTTTTAGCTCATCCGCTTTTGCCGTGGCGCCGCCGTAATCGGTCAACGTCATTTCAGCCAGGCTTTGCTGCAGCGCGCGGGTGATATCCTTCCCCTCCGCGCTGACGCTGAACGCCGGGGCGTATTCGGGTTTAGCAATCTGGTCAGTCATATTAATCCCACAAGCTAAAGGCTGATTCCTTCACTGGCGGTGCCAGTTCCGGCAGGGTAATAATCAAACCCGCCGGATAGACCGCACCGATATCGGCAAGCCCAGGATTTGCTTCGAGTACCTGAGTCAGGGTATAGGACAGATTTTCCGTGCCGTAGCGCGCTGCGCATACGGCATCCAGCACGTCACCTTCACGGGTTTGATATGTCGTCGGCATAATGTTTCAGCGTCATCGTCCAGTTTTTATTTCGGTGGCCGCCGCCGGGCAGGAAGCGGTTTGTCGTGTCTGAGAAGTCGATCACCACCCACCAGCCCAGCACATCCCCTTCACCGCTGACCAGCTGCTGTGGCTTGTTCTGGTCTGCAAGATCGTAGAGATCGTTAACGGCATCCACCCCTTTGCGGAAGAATGCATGAGATTCCCCCTCAAGCCGGACGGTTCGACCCGGCTTGCCGGTGTACTGCAGCAGGTCCTGTTTGCCGATGCGCTCCTGCTCGCTCCATCGCCAGCTGGCCTCGCGTGTCAGCTGGTTATACGCGGTGGTGTCGATGGAAAAAGCAAAATCACCCAGCATCATCATCACCCGGGCAGCCTGTGCGCCGCGCGCCGCGCTGGCCCCTGCCTGCCCGAAGTCTTCGAAGACGGGAATAATTTCACTCACCAGATTTGCCCTCCGTCCAGCATGCTGCTGTCACCTTTAAAAATAGGGTTAGTTTTCGTTACGTCGACAACCTCATCACCGATCGCCCGTTCGTCCTGTCCAGGTGCTCCGTGTATTTCATAATGAAATTCAAATCGGCGGTTGTCCGTCAGCTGCCGGGGCGCGGGTGCGTCTTCCGCTGAGTCAAGTTTTTGCAGCAACGTACCCCAGCGGCCGTCGTCATCCGGGAGGGTATTCACCCGGTTAACCTGAGGCTCGCCGGAAAGCCGATCGACAGGGGATGGTTTCGATGTCGTGAAAGGAGGCATCAACGGACCGGGATATTTATCCCATGCTGCCGTATCGGAACCAGGTGCGTCAGGCTGCTGGCGCTCCGGCTTCATGAAACCACCCGGGTCAAACAGCGCACCGTTACCCACCGGGGTCATATACTTGTCGAGGGTGGAGTTAAAGGTGTCATCGTCATCACGGAAAAATCCCCTGGTGTCCCGGTACGATTTTTTCACATCATCCGGCAGGTCCGGCTTTTCCTTCAGTTGCTGCTCGAACCATTCGCCCTGCCCGTTCTTCTGGGCCGTCATGCGCGCGATATCAACCGAACCCGTCAGTGCCAGTGATTTAAGGACATCCCGCTGATCGCTTCGCTCATCCGGTAAAAGCCAGGAAAGTTTTTTCGCCAGCGCGTAGGCCACCTTCCCGACGAACACAATGCCCTGGCCGAACGTCAGCACGCCCGGGTAAAGGTCATTGCGCAGGAAGCTGACGATCCGCTTTATACCGCCGCCCTTAAACCACTCCGCCATGTCGTCCGTCAGTCGGCGAATATCCGGCGCAAGCTCATTACCCAGCTGGCCGGAGATTTCTGCAAGAGCCGAGGAGAAGACGGTGCGCAGGTTCGAGACTGCGCGGTTGCCCGCCATCGCCCCATCAGCACCTTCTTTCGTGACGAGGTTATAGCGCCGCTGCTCGTCCATCAGGTCCCGATAGCTCTTGCCGGACTGCTTCAGCAGCATCAGCAGCTTGCTCGCCTCACCGCCAAACAGCGAATCCAGCGCAAACGAGGCCTTCGATTCATCCTGCAGGCTGAGCGCACGCTCGACGATTTTTTCGAACTGCGCCATATCACTGAGTCCGGCAAAATCACCGGCTTTAAAGCCCAGCGTTTCAAATGCATCCTGCAGCGATCCCTGTTTGCCGTTCTGCTTGTACTCCCCCGCCTTATGCAGATACTCCTCAAACAGATCGCCGATGTTCTCCCCGTTCATGTCGTACTGCTTTGCGAGCGTGTCCCAGGCGTCATAGGTGGGGATATCGACGCCATAGCTTTTTGCCACGCCGGCGCGCCTGGCCGTCTCCTCGTTTGTCGCCGCCGGGGCGATCAGGGTGCCCAGCGCAGAGGCCACCACCCCGCCGCCGCCGATTGCCAGCCCCGGCGCCACCATACCGCCCAGTTGACCGGCAATACCCAGCCCGCGGCGAAACAGCCCCTTCCCTGCGCCCTTGAATGCTGCCAGCCGCTGTGCCTTCTGCATCTGCTGATTCAGCTTCTGCTGCTCGGCCTCCGTTTTACGGATTTCACGAGATACATCGCTGTAACGCCGCTTGAGATCGCCCAGGCCGTGCCCGGCCAGCTTTGCGCGCTTAATCTCTGCCGCCAGCCTGGTCTGGTCTTTCGTCAGCTTTTCTGACTGCTTGCCGACGTCCTTCAGGTTCTTTTGCAGGCCGTTCGCTGAACGGCTCCAGGAACTGTCGATATTGCCGCCAAAGGTAATGACGGCCTTAAGGTTCTGGCTTAGTCCGGCCACGATTTACCGCCTCCACTTCGTCGGTAAGAAAATCAGAAAATACGCTGAACGGCATATCCAGGTATTCCGTCATCGGAAAATGCAGGCGCCGCCCCAGAAAACGCATCGCCCGAATCAGTCCTCTTTCGGTCGCTTGCCGGGCGGGAGCATAAAAACGTTAAACGCATCCAGCAGCTGGGCATAATCCGCCGCCGTCAGCTGCCAGATATCCTGTTCGCTGAGGTTGCACAGCAGCGCAATCATGCGCGCCTCTTTTTCTTCTTCACTGCCGCGGTCCTTGGAAAAGGCGATGCGGTCACGCACCAGCGGCTCGCGCATCGTCAACTGCTCGAGCAGGCCTCCGTTCTCATACGAAACAGGGGAATGAAGTTTAATAACGCGGGTTTCACCAGGAAAAGACATGTGTATCTCCATAAAAAAACGGCCCGCAGGCCGTTGTCAGTATTTTTTTAAAGGCGGACTTTTGCCGACAGACCGGACAGGACATCGACACCATTCACCCGTCGCGCAAATCGCTCGGTATCAATGGCAAAAAGCTCTCGGCCATCTTTGGTCTGGCGGTAATAGCTCACGGCGATTTCCACCGTGACGGCATTTTCGGACAGACTGTCCTTACCCCGCGCATCCGGCGTAACGGTCTGCACAAAGCCTTCGATCTCCTCAATGGTGCCCAGCGCGGTACCGTTCGCCAGATAACCCTGATAGGCAGTAAAGCGCGGGCGGCTGCCGCTGACAAACCCAAATGCAGTCAGCATGTCCGTATCGATACCGTAGAATTTCAGCTGACAGGTCAGGGCCTCCATGCCGTCATCCACGGGAGAAGGTGCATCCTGCGCGCCGGTGCGCAGATCGGTTTTAACGATGGACAACGTCGGCGGCGTAAACTCATGTGCCCCCTGAATGCGGATCCCCTGCCGGAAAAAGGTCCAGACGCGTAACGTGTTTTTTTCGCTCATGCTGTCAGCATCTCCTCAAGCGCATAGTTGTTATTCACCCGGACGCGCAGGCTGATAAGCTCAGTCGGCGATTTCGGACCAAAGTCGTAGTTGATGTACAGCACGCCCGCCGCCATGCTTTCCGCAGTATTCAGCTCCTCATCCAGCCAGGCCCGGCCGCCAAAAATGGCCCCGAGCCCGACGAGCTGGCGCATATAAGCGTTGATGGTGCCGATGATGTCGTCGGCGTTCTCGCGGTCCAGAGGGCGGTCAACATATTCCAGCATCGTCTCCTGAATACTGTCCTCGATGACGTCAGCGGTACGGCGGACTGATTCAAAACGCCACTGCGTATCGGTTCCGCAAAGACGGTTGCCCCAGTGCTTAAACCCGGCCCTGCGGATGATGGTAGAGATGTTCTGCATGTTCAGCAGGTTTGCGTCGCAGTTTTCATCCCCCAGAATGAACTCGTCGATCTGCTCCACCCCGAGGATGTTATTGATGTCCTGGTTGGATTTGCTCCACCACCAGCCCTTCTCGAAGTCGATGCGGGCGCGCAGCCCCGCCGCGAAGGCAGAATATGGGCGGTAGACCAGCTGGCCATCGGCGTTGCTGACCTGCACGCGCGGGCGTAGCAGCTCGGTGCGCATGCCGTAGGACTGACGGCGCTGCACCACCTCCTGCAGCGTGGCACCCGCAGCGCAGTCAACATACGCCACCGCCCGCAGCTTGCCCGCTACGGTCTCCAGCGCCTTGCCCACGGCATCATCCTCGCTGAATCCCGGGGCAATCACGATACGGGGCTGGTACGTCGTCACGGATTTGGCAGACGACAGCGCGCCGATCCCGGCCAGCACCGCTGCCCGCTGCTTTTCCGTATTTTGCGCATCAGCGTTTTCGGCAACGCGAACCACCACCGTCAGGGCGTTTCGCTGGTCGTTAATTTCGGTCAGCGCCTGTTTGAGCGTGCCCTTGTCCCCCAGACGGGACAGCATCGTGGTGCCCACAATCGCAACGGGCGTATTCAGCGGGAACGGCTCATCCTCGCCGCCGGCCAGCTGCAGGCTAAACGGAGATACAATTCCGCTGCCGGAACCTTTTGCCGTGACCTTCACATCCTCTACCGCACCGACGGCATTAACGACGTCTGCAGGGGTCGCCTTTAGCTTGCCGCTTTCATCACAGCCCAGCGTGATGGTCAGGGTTGAAGCCGCGGCGTCCCAGACGGCAGCCGTCTCCACCTCTGCGGGATTTTCCGCATCGGGAACGCCAGCTGCTGCGTTAACCACCAGCACATTGCCAGCCCTTCCGGCGAGCGTCGCGGTAAACTCCACGACGTTGTCCAGTATTGGCGTCCCGACGGTACCCGCTGCCGGACTACCAGCTGAGGCATCCGGTGCGGTGCCCACCAGACCGATAATGGCCGTCTGGATCGTCGTGACCGCGACCGTACCGGATGTCAGCTCGATCGTTTCTACACCATGTAAATTCGCCATTCATTTTCTCCAGGCATAAAAAAACCTGCCGCGGCAGGTCACATTTGTTGATTGGGGGGATTTGTGGTTCCACCGCCGTCACCATTTTCTTTATGGTCATGTCGGTTATAGGTTTCGCGGATCCCGCTCATTTTTCCGGTACCGTCTGAAATTTCCTGTGTTGCTCCGATATTCCCGTCAACGTTCGTATCGGCATTGATCTGCGTTTTTCCCTGAACGGTCAGGGTGTCGGTGATTTCCACCGGGCCGTCCAGCGTACCTTTACCGACGATTTTGTAGCTCCCGCCTTCCGCCAGGGTGATGGTCAGCGCATGCGCGGCACGGTCATACCGGATCTCGGTACCGTCGCCGTAGCGGGTAATATGTTCGCTGTCGCTACCCTCCGGCACCGGCAGGCCGCCGGTATTCCAGCCGGGAAACACCCGTCCATTGTTCAGCTCGCCCGCCTCCGACAGCACCGTGACCGCATCGCCCACCGCATACGGATTAGAATCTGCCCGGTTCGTCCCTGAAAAGCCCTGGCAGAGCGGCAGCCAGGTGGTGGTGATGTCGCCCAGATCGACCCGGCATTTCGGGATACCATCGTGTTTTACGGAATGAATAACGCCGCGCCGGACGATATTCGCCAGGCGGCGCTGCAAATCGCCCTCAATATCACTCATCGGGTTTGGCCTCGTATATGAGCTGGTAGTCGTCCACGTGCGCGCGACCGACATCCGGCGCCTTACCGAGCCACGCCGATTTCAACGGGGCATTCAGCTGCGCAAACGGATCGGCACCAAAGGCGGCAGACTGAGTGAAGGAAATTCGCCATACCAGATAGTCATCCATGCGCGGATCGAACTCGTCGCGTGACGCATCGACAAAAACGGCGGGCTGCAGATGCGTCAGGCCAAACTGCTGGCCGTCAATCCACTGCGTGATATCGGCTGCCGCCGTGCGCAGGAAAATTTCTGGCCTGCTGATGCCCGTGCCAGCCGCATCCACGACCACGAACAAATCGCAGGAGAGCTCCACGTTGAGCTGGCCTTCGTTGCCTCCACCCTGCTCCCAGCCGTTGATAGAGAAATACACTGCCGGGGTAGTCAGCCCGGTAAAACGGGGCACGTTTTTTTCCGGATAGGCATCGGCGTCGCGCACCCACGTAATGTTTTTCAGCGCGCCGGTGACGGCATCATGATACTGGCCCAGCAGTAATGGCTCAGCCATGGTTCACCTCAGACAGAAATACGGGCTTTCACGCGCCCGCGCAGATCGGTTTCAAAGTGATGCATGAAAATCTCCATCGCCTCCGCAAAGGCGTTATCTTCGATGTAGTTCAGCATCGGCTCATAAATATCAACTTCCGCCTCGCGGGTGCGGCGCGTGTCAGGATCGCGAATAACCACGGTTCGCCTGTTCTCCCGTCGGGAGCGCGCCACTTCCCCATTTTCAAATGTGCGCGGGGTAAGCATGCTGCCCTTTGGCGTAAACCCGGCATTGTCCGCCTGGCGCCGTGCCTTGATAAACCGTCCCGTGGATTTATCACGCCGGGAATGGCGAGGCCGTACCCGCCCGTTAATCCGACCTTTCAAATCTTTGACCTTGATGGCATTCAGGCCAAACCAGAGACGAAAGTTATCCAGCTTTGACTGAGAGGCGCGATCGAGGCGAAAGGAAAGCAGGCGTCGACGTACAAGGTCCAGGCTGCGGGGGGCCAGCCCGTCCTTCAGGTCTGCCATCGCTTTTTTACGCAGGGTAGCGGCGGTGCGTTTCAGCGCGCGAGAATACGCTGCCCGAAACTGCTTATGGGTGGCACCGATGTGCTCAGCTACCCGCCAGATGGCATCCACATCGATATCGACGGGCAAATCCCGCCGCAGTCTGGACTCACGCGCCATATCAGCTCCACTTATTGATGTCCGGCTGCATCTTACCCGGTGCGCCATATGCCAGCGTGACGCGGGTGCGGCCTTCTTCATCAGCCCCGACGTGCGTCACACGATAAGCCGTGCCGTTGATTTCCACGCCGTGGTGCTTCTCAAGCCCCGCGATATCGGCGGTCATCGCGCTGAAGGCCGGAGAGCGATCCTGAATTTGCCCGCCGCCGGGCACGTCAACCGGAGCATCGGGCGTCTCGAAAATCACGGTAACAGGACGCACCTCAGCGTCGATAGACAGTACGGCAGGCACCTCTTCGGCAAATGCCCGGGAGATCCGGGCATCCGCATTTAACAGGCGTTGACGAAAGCGGTTCATCAGAACCCCAGACGCACGCGAGTTTCGGTTTCGCCCGGGTTGTTGGTGATCCACGCCGTGCCCGCCACCACCAGCGCATCGTCGGCAGGTTTCACCGCCGTCAGCAGCCCGGCGTCATTAAGATAAAGTTTTGTGCCGCGCTGCCAGGTTTCGTCCGCCACTTTTGGCAGTACAAAGACCCCCGTGGTATGTAGAACACCTTCCCCGCCATTTGGGATATCCCCGTGCGCCACGCCCATAAACTGCCCGACCGCCACGGGATCGCCGGATTTCACATCTTTACCCGTGCTATTGCTCCAGTCCATCGTGGTACCGTCCTGATAATAATTTGTCGCCATCTTTATTCTCCGCAAGGCTATGGGGCGACACACGCCGCCCCAGGATATAAAAAAACCGTCAGATGACGGTCGTTATTTTTTGGTCACTTTCACCATGCCACGGTGGTCAAGAGCGGCTACCCCGGCATCGATGCGCACCTTGAAGGCGGCACCGTCAACGGTGAAGCCCTGCTGTTGCTCCAGATATGGCGTATCTATGCCGTCAAGATAGGCCACCTCAATGGTGTCGCGCCCCTTCGCTGCCGCCAGGTAATAATCCGTCGGGCTGCTGTCATCCAGGCGCGCCTCTGAAAGTACCGTGGCGAAATTCCGGATTGGGTTATCAATACCGCTATTGACGTCAGCGCCCGGCACGCTGGCAGATTTGATCAACTGATTTGCACGTGACTCAATCGCCACAGGTGTCAGCACAAATTCAGGGCGGATATTAAGGTGTCGCTCTCCTGACTTCTGTAACTTCATGGCTTTGCGGGCACTGTCGAGACCATCGATGCTAAGATCTGCAGCAATAAGGTTTCCGTGGTCGGAGTGGAACAGCGGCTTGCCGTCGGCCATTTTCGGGTTGCTTGTCAGCACTGCCCACACCAGATCGCCGATGGTGGCGCGCGCCGCGCCGCCCATCGCCATTGGGATACGCGTAAGCATGTCCATGTCATCGTTGATGATGGTCTGGCGGTCAAGGCTGAACAGCTCACCATAAGTGGCCAGCGCGATGGGCTCACCACGATCTTTCAGGGTGACATACTTATATTCTGCCCCGGCGCGTACCTTGCGCAGGGTCGGAAAAGACTCCAGCCCCGCCCGGTGCGCGGTTTTGAAATCGGTCAGCGTGCCCTTACGGGTCCACTGGTCAAAGGTTTCAGTGGCTTCATCCCAGCCCATCAGCGCGGCCTTGTGCGCCACGTCCATCAGGATATTGCCAAAGTCGCTGCTGCTGTGGGTGAATGCCAGCCCGACCATCGCCAGCGGTGCCGCATGGCCGGAAATGCCGATCCCTCGATCCACCAGGGAAGCGCGCGCCAGTTCGCGCAGGGTGTAACCGTTGTACGCGTTATCCTTCTCGGCCTGCGCATATCCCGCGCGGGTCATCACCGCTGCACGAATGGAGTCCCCGACCAGATTACCGTTACCGGCAAAAAGATGAATGGCCCCCGGACCGGCGCTCGGGGTGGTACCCGCCGCCAGCGCCTGCAGCAGTTTTTCGCGGGCTTTCTCGGCGCTGCAGGTGAAGTCGGCGAGGCACTCCGCCTTCAGCGTGGCGAAAGTGGGGAACGCCTCAAAAACAGCAGAAACCGTGCTCACGCGCTCGGCATTTGACGCCTGCATCTGCTGCTGCAGCTGTTGCGCCAGCGCGGCGACATCGATGTTTGTCATCTGCTGCGCAGGTTGCTGTGTCGCTGGCGGAGTAAGATTCGCCTGTACCGGAGCGGGCTGCTGTGGCTGATTCACCGGAGCTTCGGCGCGCGGCGCAAATAGGGATTTAATCTGTTGTGGCATGTTCTGGTAATCCTTCAGTTTGTTTTCATTCACACAGGCCGCGGCCTGCAGTTCAGGTTCAAGCGTGTCGGCGAAACCTTTTTCCACCGCCTCTGCACCGTTAAGCCAGGTCTCCGCTTTCAGCATCGCCTCCAGCTCCTCCTGCCCCAGTCCGGTTTTGTTCATGTAGGCGCTGAGCATCAGGGCTTCGTTACGATCAAGCCAGGCGGCGTAGTCCCGCATGTCGTCAGAATCCCCGGCGATGCCGCCCCACGGTTTATGAACCATGATCCAGGCGTTCTCCGGCATATGTACAGTGGCGCCGGGCAGGCAGACAATCATCGAGGCCATGCTGGCCGCCACGCCGTCCACCCAGATATCTACCTTCGCTTTCAACCGGGACAGGGTGTTGTAGATGGCAAAGCCCTGCATCACATCGCCACCGGGGCTGTGGATATGCAAATCCACTGCGCTGGCGTCAAACACTCCCGCCTCCTTGCAGTCCGCGACGAACTGCTGGGCGGTGATGCCCCAGCCGCCGATCACGTCGTAAAGGAAAATTTCAACGCGCCCGGCTGTCATCGCGCGGATCTCATACCAGCACTGGCCGTTTGCCGCATCCACACCCGCCAGGCTTGCGCGGGGGTTAATCATCATCGTCCGGCTCGCGCCGCTTATCGTCTGGTTTTGCCGTTGCATCTGGCATCGCTCCTTTGTCATTGGCGGCGTCGGAATCAAACACCAGCCCGTGTTTACGGTTAAATTCGGTCTCACGCAGGCGCTGGCGCTTAACCTCCTGCGGGTTTTTCCCCCGGGCACGCGCCCATTCCGCTTCAGTACCCGCTCCTCCGCGCACGATGGCCTTCCAGGCGTTCGCCTCTTTCCCCGGATCAATCCAGGGCATCACCGGCCCGAGATAAAGTGCGTTGTAGAGAGAGTTCGGATCCACATCCGGCGGAACCTGTATACCGCTCAGTAGCGCCATCGCCAGCCATGCGCGGTAAACGGGGCGGCTGTGCTGGCCGACAAACCATTGCTGCAGAACGTTGTACCCTTCGAAGCTCTCCACCAGCTCCTGCCGTTGGGAGCTGTAGGTGCCGTTATAGTCCCGGGCAATGCTGGAATAGCTGCCACGCGTTCCGGCGGCCACGGCCCGCATCTGCCCGTTTCTGAACTCGTAGAGATGGACGTTAGGCCGGTTAGATTCGACCATCCCCAAATCCTCGCCGGGTTTGAGATCGTCATAAATCATGCCCGGTGCGATATCGTAGTGACGCTGGCCGCCAGGGGGTGAAAACTCATTTTCATCGCCAAGAGACTGCGCATCACCGCGCTTGATATAGAACCCCAGCGCGGCGGCAATACGGGCGGCCACGCGTTCGCTCTCTTCGTAATCTTTAATGTCCGAAAGCCGGGTAATGACTCCGTGGATCAGGCTGATACCGCGCAGCTGGTGCAGACGCTTACGTTGCGCCAGGTGAAGCATGTTGTCGGCAGAGACGGTTTTGAGGTCGGCGCTGAAGCGCGTCATGTTTGCCGGATGATATTTGTAAACCCGGTATCCGGTGGGTCGCCCCCACTCGTTAACGATGATGCCCTGGCGCACCTGCTGGCCGGCGGTGCTGTTGAGGTTGAACGGCACAAAATCCGCCTCCAGCATTTCCAGCGAGAACGGTACCTGGGTGGCATGCTGCAGGCCCGGTACATTCCCCCTGACCAGCTGCGTGAACACTTCCCCGTCACGCAGCGCTGAACGCAGCAGCAGGCGCTCGGCTTCCGGGCGGGTGAACATGCCGGTCACTTCAGGACGCACGGACCACTCCGCCCAGAGTGCCGAGAGCTGCCCGGCGAAATCGGAATGGAGGTTTCCCTCCAGATCGAGGGGCTGGGGCTCAACATGGATACCGTGGGCACCGATAACCCGGTCTTCCATTTTGTCGAACAGGCCGATCACCAGATCATGGTTTTCATCAAGCCAGCGGGCCTGCTCCCGCAGGGACTGGCCTGCGGCAAATACCGAGGTGTCCGCTGACTGGCTCTGTTTTTTCGCTTTGTGCAGGCGCGACGCGCTTGCCGCTTCATAGGCATTGAGCCGGAGACGATCCAGCGCACGTGCCGCCGCCCACCCCGGCGCCAGCGTACCCAGTGTTTTTTCAAAAATGCCCATAGAACGCCTTACAGAAAGTTAGCGAGTTTGTACGATCCGCCGCGGCTGTTAACCGTCCGCCAGCGCCGCTCCCAGTATTCAAGCTCGTCGCGCAGCGCTTTAGGATCGTGGTTGGTAATGGCGCGGCCGTTTACCCCGGTAAAGGAGATACTCTTGCCGTCCAGCGAATCCTGGTAGGCCTGACGAACCATCAACAACGTTCTCAGGATGTCGTCTTTCGTCACAGCCAGCCTCCTTTACCGGAAGCGCCCAGCCAGCTGCCGGAGAGTTCGGCGCCCTTTTCAGGTTTAGCCTGGACAGGCGACTGAACAGGTATTGTTTTTTTCACTGTTATCTCCCGGGGGCGTTCCCCTTCATGAATATTTGGGTTGAGATCCTGTGGCTCAGCCCATACCGGGGGTTTTTCCCAGTCACGTATTTTTTCGTAGCCACGCAGGACCGCCACGGCGTGGGCATAGCAAAACAGGTCAAAAGCTTCGTTGGCCCCCTTGCCTGGCTTGCGCCATTTTCCGTCCGCGCCGCGCTCTTCGTAGGTCAGCTCCTCGTAGAACCATTCCCCGAGCCAGTCAGGAAAATGGATATAGCCAGCACCGGGGGTCTCACGGTCCAGATTGTTGCTGAGCTGATCTTTAAGCAGGTCGGTCTGCAGCAGGTACACCGGCACCTCTCCGCGCGCGTCGGCGCGACGGTCGCTGCGTTCGGTATTGTTCGGGTGGGTTTTGGTGATGATTTTCTGGCGTTTTGTGCTGTCGCCCTTGACCAGATAAACGCGTTTGCCCATGCCATCACGGCGACACTGGCGCCAGAATTTATAAGCGTTGTCGGTCACGCCCTCTTCACCACCGCTGTCGACGGCCATCGCCAGTATCGGCATGCGTCGCGCCGGGTCAGACTGCAGTGCATAGGTTTTTTCCAGCACATCGGAGACCAGCAGCTGCCAGTCCTCCGGATACGCCCCCGGGTGAACAGGCTCTGCCTCGCCATGCTCATTGCAGCGCAGGGACTGGCGGATGTTGTAACGGTCCACCAGCCAGCGCTCGCCGTTTTCGCCATAACCGATAATCTGCACGACGAAACGGCGCTTTTTTCCCCCCTGGACGTCGACGGCCGCCAGCAGGAAACGTACTTTTGGCGGGACCAGGCGTTTACCGTAGTCTTCTGCGCGCAACATTAGCGCATCGGCGCGTCGCTGTTCGCTGGCAGAGCGCGGCAGGTACGGCAGACCCCAGTCGGTATTGATTACCGCCTTCAGGGTCTCCTCGCTGCCGGTGGCCTCGTACTCCTGCTCTGCGGTCAGCAGCTTATACACCAGCTGCGCCCAGGTCTGGTACGCGGCTGCGGGTCCCTCCATCCAGAACGATGCTATGCGCGAACGGCGAGGCTCGCCGGAAATATTGCCGTCACGGTCAATACTCTGACCTTCACGCAACCAGACTCCCACCCCGTTCAGCTCGCGCTTTTTGTCTGCCGTGATAATGCCGTTGCAATGCGGGCAAAGCAGATGGGCCGACTCGCTGGCTTTTACCGGATCCGGTTCATCACGGTAGCCGGTCATCGCCTCCATCGCGGGCTGAAAATATTCATCGCAGTGCGGGCACGGCCAGTACCAGCGACGGCGATCGCCACGGTTGTACAGAGAAAGCGCACCAGTCGTTGGCGGGGCCTCATGGGGAGACTTGCGCCGCCATTTACTGTCGCGGATGTCCCGACCCGGTGAACACTCCACCAGGGTCATACCGGCGGACATAAAGGTGGTGGTTCGCTTTGATGCCAGGGTAAAACCATCGCCCTCACCGTCAATATCCTCGGGGAAACGGTCATAGTCCGTCAGCGCCACGCATTTAAAATCTGACGAGGACATGATGTTGATGGAAGGCCAGCCAATCTTGAGATAGTTACCGGCCAGGAACGTCCGATCGTGCACGTTGTTGTCGTTCCGCAACGGGCTCAGGCGTTTAGCAACCTCCGGACTCACGCGGAAGGTTCGCGCCAGACGCTTTTTTGAGTGTTCCCGGGCTTTCTCTTCCGTCATCTGGACGACCAGCATATCCGACGGATCGCAGACGATGTTGTAGACGACCCAGCCATCAACCAGGCCAATCGTTTTACCCGTTCGCGCCGGACCCACAAACACCACCGCATCGTATTCACGCATCGCCAGGCAGTTCATCGGCTCAATCACATAAGGGGCAACGGCAGGATCCCACGGTATCGAGTTACCGGCCCCCATCGGGACGCGCATAAATTTCTGTACTGCCTCAGCCACAGGCATACGGCGAGGAGCTTTGAGAATGGCGGAAGCGTTACGCCTGACTTCCGCTGCCGTGGCCTGTTGCATGAATTACTCCTCTTCTGGCATGTCCTCCTGTTCCGGTGAGTCGGCCTGCTCAACTTTGAGGGCGATCTGATCGCGCAGATCGTCAATAACCTGCTGCACCCTGACAACGGCAGCAGGGGTCATCGCGCAGTCGCGCTCAAGAATATCGGGTAGCGTTTCCAGCACCTGAACCATTGCTTTCGCCATGGAGGAAAACTCTCTGGTGACTTCGGATGCCGGGATCAGCTCCCCGGTTTCCTGCTGAAACTTGAGGCGTTCACGCTCCGACTGAAACCAGGCCTTACGATCGGGGGGAAGCATTTTGTCGACGTCCACCAGCTCGGACGGAGTGGTGCTTGTCAGCAACTCCCGCAAAATATCGGTGATGGCATAAAGCTTGAGTTTCGGATTGCTGCCGGGTGCGGGTTGAACATTTGCAAGCTTGCCTGCGACCGTCTGACGGTGTAGATCGGTAATGGCTGCCAGCTGAGTGATATTCAGCCGGAAATTTTTCAGTTCGTTATCCATGATGGTGAACAAAAAATAGTCATTTCGACATCCTGCAAATTCTCAGGGCAGAAATATCAATAGGTTAAACGGATGATGATGAAACCCATAAAATGCAAAAAACTAGCCGTTTTCCGCGTGTCCTCGCCCCCTCGGTGTTCAAAATCGCCAGGAGTACCTTTTCAGATGATTCGAATTTTAAGCATTCATCCCGTCATAAGGACATTGGTAGGTTTATCCGCCACTAAGGATAATTTTATCTCCAAACAGCTAACTTTTTGGAGTTCAGAATAGGCACTAGCTAAGTTGATACTATTCTTTCTTCAAAAAGAACTGGTTTATAGCTTTAATTTTTTGCGTGCTGTAAGATGCCTAGAAAGCAATCAGTTTAAATTTTTGCATAATGTTCTTCTTTTCTACGCGATGTTCTTATCTCGTAGCTCACTCTCTAGGGATATGCAAGTAGCAGCAAGATTTTAAGGTACATGCATTACCGCTTCCACAAAGCAAGTCCTTGAGCAATATAAATGTCTTTACTCATAAATTATTTTCATGAGAAATAATGCGTTCTTCTCAAAAAATCTTGATTTGAGGATTTAAGCCTATGAACTATGTATAATTATGATGATATAGAAAAAATTAAGGCTGGTCTTGAGTGGATTGTCCATCAAGCATCAGCTTCACATCACATGCCTTCCAGGCATGACCAACTGATGATTTCCAAACTTATGGATCTCATTAAGACATACGAAGTTTTGCTAGAAACGGTAAGCCAATTCGGAACTTCCGTAATAGATTCAGAACTCGTTGAAGGTCTTTCTATTACAGAGAAGTTTATTACGAAGGTTAAGCGGAACGCTGGGTCTATGTGAACAATGATAAGTCTCCAGGATCAAGCGGTCAAAATGATGTTACAGGATTTAGCGACTTTTTTGGAAAGAACAAAAAAAGCCAGTTCGGACAGAACTGGCTGAGTCTTGCAGTAAGTAGGTAGCACATCACACTTAGCTCGATTTTTAAGTTATTCCTTTAGTCTTTCATTCATTTGCCGGGTGCCTCCCGGTGAATTTGCCACAGTCTGCAAATCCGCAAACGTTACGTACAACACTGACTGCTTGCCCCACCGCATAGGGGGATTCAGCCGAATGATAAAGATATCGATTCACTTGTGTATATTGAAATTAGTACACATCTTCATTTTTGGTAGACGTGTTAGAAAAAACAAATGATTACATTCGCAACTATAACAAATGAAATTAGTAATCACTTATAAATCACAGCATAAAGCATTTAAACTTATAACTGAGATTTCTCGTCGGCTTTGCTTTAAAGTCCGAGCCTCCTTGAAACGAAGACCGATTTGGTCTCCCTTCCGAAGTGTTGGATTTCAGTTCGGAAGGGAAATTTTTAAAGCACTTCATGGTCAGAGTAAACACCTAATATTCACTTTCTTAACATCTCCAGAAGGTCTTTTTCGAATGTACCTGTACTCTTGCATTCTACTGGCTTGACTTTATCATTCCCGTCCGCAGCTACGAGACCAGCTGTACCTGTAACTGTTACTAAAACATTAGATCCCTCTCCTGCACTCCATACCTGCGTAACTACACGATAACGCTCCTGAATGTTTTGACTCTGCTTAACCTCTGAGCAATCAAGAATAAGTGAGGCAAATTCAACACCCTCACCAACTGCTGCAATAATCCCAGTGGTTTGGTCATTTACAGCAAGAGTCATCCCCTTTTTCTGATAATAAAGTTGAACCGCGCTGATCAGCTCATCAGGCTTGCGGTTGCCAATTTTGATTATGGAAGAAGAAGCAGACATTCCTGCCGCATCATCATTTTGCGATGTACTTTGTGTTTCTGGCCCTCCCTTAACAGGCCCATAAACGTTAATACAGCCTGTGAGAAAGAGCGGTAGTATGCAACCAACCATCTTCAACATAGCATCACCGATAGTATAAAGTGGTACATGCTGTAAGCTGAGAACACAGAATCGCCAGTACGATCAGTTTATACTTCATTCCAACCTCCTTTTTTCATGATGATATTTTTATTCCTACCCAATGAATTTTGCGTTTAACTCACACTCCTAGAAGTTCAAAGCTGATATTTTTGGCAGTTTGCTTGCCACGCTTTGTTATGCGCCAGAATGTCTTTCTTCGTCTGCCTGTTCAGTCCCCCCCAGTCGTGATCCGTTCCGTAGATGGGTTTAACCCAGTCGCAAGCCGTGTCCACTACCTCAACCTTTACGGGTCCAGTTGTCCCGCAGCTCGCGATCAACATCGTCACCAGACATATGGTTAACAGTTTGCTGTACATTGCTGGCCTCTTTCGTTGTCTCTATCCGGCGTTCTGCTGCTGCGACCGTTGCCGCTGCGTTATCTTCGGTGAGCTGCTGGTCGGCTTTCGCTTCCGCTTTGCTGGTGCCGCGAATATGGCCCAGGCCGAAAGCGCCAGCGATGGCAGCAATGACTGCTGCAGCGATACCAATTGAATTTTCAAACCCCATAGTGACCTCACATCAGCACGGCTTTTGCCTGATTAAAACGACGCCGACGGTCATCAAGGCCGTTTTTACCGCCGTTGATAAGCCGTGTAACGTGCTCAACGTCGCCGGAGTAGAGCAGGCATCCGTGAGAGACGTAGAACCATGCAGCTGAGCGAGCAGCATATTCATCCTGTTCCAGCAGTTCAGGCTGAGTTACAAGGTCCAGCTTCAATGCGTGGCCACAGTTACGGTAATTGCTAAGCCCGGTGATTTGCTTCAGGCCGCGGCCGCGATATTTCCAGCCATCACCAGCAACCTGGTTGCCAAGGTTCTTTTTGCCCCACTCACCGCCGTAAACCAGATTGGCTATCGCTTTCTGATTTGCCGGTTGTGTTGCCGTTCTGCCGAGTGCGGAGGCTTGCTGTTCAGTAATGCGATGCTTGCCGAACGTAGGTACCAGGTTTTCTGCCGCATAGTTCAGGTTTTCCACCAGCCGGGTGAAACCGCCGGACTCATGCCCCATCTGTGCGATGAACATGGCCTGATTAAGCGGTGCGATGATGCCGTATTCCTTCATAGCGGCGTCGATATGCGGAAACCAGCGCGCAGCTAACTCGGCGCTTATCCCAGCCGCCTTTTGAAATTGTGATTGGTTCATTAGTGCCTCAGATGATCAACCAGGCGCGCAACGTTGCCTCTGACGGCCACCAGCACGGAAAGGAAAATAATATTGGCCCCAATAGTGGCCCATGAGGAATGAGGATAAATGCCACACAGATAAGCCAGCGGCACAGCGCTGTAAGTGACCGTAATCAGCCAAGCGAAACGCGAAACCCACGGACGGTGGCGTGAATCACCACGACGATAAAACATCAGGGTAATCACCACCCCGGCGCAGAGCAGAGCGTTTAATGTTGCAGTTGGGTCATTCATTACCACCTGAACCTCCCCGGCGCGTTATCAGCGCCACAAGCGAGCCGATATCCTGGTTGTTCAGGAACGTCAGGATTTTGACGGCTAATGCAGAAATAATTACGGCACCGATGGCGTCCAGAGGCTTATCACTGTAACCGGTCCAGGCAGATAACTTTGAACCCACCAGCCCGGAGCATAAGATCCCGGCGATATATGACACTATGAAATATGCTAGTCGGCGTGTTGCACTCAGCTCCGCAGCTGTGGCGATGTAGAATACGGCACCTGCAAATGCGCCAAATACCACACCATAATCGGTGCCTGTAAGCAGGCCATAGATACTGGCACCCGTAAGAGCGCCACTAGCTAAGCCAGTGCCGGAAATCGGATCGGACATCGGTCCCCCTCAATGCTGTGAATCCTCTCATTAGATTTGAGGGGAAATAAAAAAGGCCGCCTTGAGGCAGCCCGTAATGTTTGAATAGGTTTCAAAGAGGTGGTGGTAGTGGTCCCTCTAGAACGACGGCTTCACCGTTATGGCAAAGATCGAAGCCATGTGTCAGGTGCCAGACTCCACAGACAATCTTACCAGTCAGCATGTCTTCAGTTTGACCGTGCGAGTAATAAGCAACCTGGACACATTCATTGTGTCTTATCCAATAATATCCCTCTTTCATAATTCACCTCTTAAATTATTTCATTAAGAAGTATACATGACTGTAAGGCATAAAGTCGTCGGCGAAATAGTTTTAGGATGTGATGCCGGGTGCCTCCCGGTGACTTATCTCTGGTCATCAAAGCCGCGCGCATACCTGCATATAGCAGTTCACCAGACGCCCCACCGCATAGGGGGATTTATCACAAGCATAACCTAGTCAAGAATCATTCATTTCGTCAATGGTTGAATATGTCAGTGCAAAAAAAAGCCTGCTCGGTCGAGCAGGCATGAAAAGCTAAGTTGGCAATAACATATGATGTGGTGCCGGGTGCCTCCCGGTGGAAATGTTTACAGCATTCATTTCCGCGTGCTGGTTGGACACTCAGGAGAAATGTCCTGCTGAATCGCCCCTCCGCTTAGGGGGATCCACCACAAAGTCGCTTTCAGAAACATCCATTCCGCAGGATGCATATAAATCTTATGCACAGCGTTAAAAATCTGCCATGACTATAGAAGAATATATTCTTTTAAAGATACACAACAACAAGGCGTCATCTCCTCAGCTTCTCCTTTGCGGCAACTACCATCTCCCTGAATCAGATGCTAGATGTCAGTAATTCCTAGGCCCATTTCAACGTCATGTTTACCATTGATGTAGCAGAGGAGATAAGGCCTAGGTATCAAGCGACAACTATCATTGCTTCACTAATTCAATCAGAGCGTTCTCATCACACCAACCAAAGGCCGCTATCATAGTACTAGATAAAGGATCGGACATTTAGCCCCCTCTAATTACCGTGAGTCCCATCAGAACGAGGGGAAACAAAAAAGGCCGCCTAGTGGCAGCCTTGTGAAAATTATTTTAGTCACTTACATCTGAACGCTTCAGGAATAGACGGGTTTTCTCCGGCACGGCAAGAAGGACACCATGATTGAACTATGTGCCTACCATCGCCCATATCCCTGTAACCAAAGTCTTCAGTTTTGTAAAACACATGAACTCCAGCATTTGCTGAACACCTTGGGCAAGACTTACAGTCAATACCTTCATACACTGCATCATGTGAATCATTCAGAGAACATCCACATACAGTACAACCACCCATAAAAAACTCCTTGATTAGGCTGAGATAAATAGCATTAGCAAAGAGCATTCGATATATCTTTGATAGAGATCGATTTTTTGAGGGTGGAGAGCTACCTAAGCAGTTTCGTTAGAGTTCATACTTAACAGATTACGATAGTTTTTGCGTACGCGTTACACTTTTCGTATCATTGAATTCATCCGTTTTAAGAGACCTCCTGTAGAAGTAAAAAAGGAAAAGGGTATGCCTCAGCGTTCATATAAAATTGAGTTCTTTCAATTGAATCTTGTTCCAAATCAAGATGTATTATCAATTCGCAATCTGTTCGAAGCTTTGAGTAATGAAATATATGATACATCTTTAGAAATTGGAGGGTTCACACGAGAGGTATGGGGATTAGTTTTCGATCGTTATCCTATGAGTGTTTGCGGACAGTTCCGTAAATTTAGGGATACCGACATTCCCGAGATTGGTCTTCCAGGTGAGGATGCAGAGGAAATCGAGTTAGAGGATGGCGAGGGGCTTATTGAAAAGAATTTTTTTATATTCTACGAAGAAAACAACATTCTCGCATGGCACAGAAATAATCATTCAAGTGGAGTTAATCAATTCGTTAATTTCTTGAGTAGTACAGCAGGTATCAAGCTATCAGCCGGACCTGTTTTACAATCAGATGCAATTGCGCGTCTTATGAGTGGTGATGTTGAATTGAAAAAAATTGAAATCACTTTGCCAAGGCCTACAAATCCAGCTCTTTATCCAGATGATGACTTTGGATCCAGCATTCTTGGTATGATGACTGATGCTGATGCAGATAGCTTAAAAATTAGCATGGGTGTTGATTTGAGAAGGGCAGACACTGAAGGAAGGTTAACAAACCGATTAAAAAGGACTTTAAGAAATGTGATGCGTAGCGGGGCCACGACTGCTCGAGCTCATGTTTTTGAAGATGGCATTGAGTTTCCTATTGATCTAGTTGCTGACCGCGTCTTTTCGTGGCAGTCTGTTGAGACAAATTCTCATTTTCCTCCAAGTTTTACAATGTATGGTATCATTGACACAGCTAAAGCAGAATGTCAGGAGGCGTTAGATGAATACTTTGGTGCAATGGAAGACGCTCTGCTCTAGGTCTGTTATAAGCGCCTTAGTGGTAATCATATTTTGGTTTAAATCAGAAAGTATAAAAGTTGAGGTGTTAGTGAGTGCCTCAGGTGTTATTACTGGTTTAGCTGGAACTCTTTTAGGCTTCTTAATCACATCTATGTCACTAATAACGGCACTGATGGATAAAAAGCTAGTGATAAATATGCTCAAAACTGGGCACTACAGACGTTTGATAGCGGACACAATATTAACTTGCGCATTTCTGCTTTCACTGATTGTAGTTTGCTTGGTTTGTCTCGTATCTCAAGACTATTTGATAAAATGTTTCTTCTATCTGATAATATTTTTCCTTAGTATCAGTATCCTTTATCTTATAGAAGCAGGTCGAAGATTTTCAATGGTGGTATTAAATATAAAATAGTGGAGTCGCTGTAGTAGTCGTAGCGACTCCCTACTTATTCTCAACTTTCTACCATAAGCATAACACCTGAAACAAATCCTAATGCAGTTTGTAGTTCTTTCCTAATGGTCCCATCAGAACATCGTCTTTTCTTCGCAATTGTACGTAGCGATATGCCGATTACGAAATGAGCAATGATTAGTTCATACTCTTCTGGCTTATACTTCTTCAGGCGGGATACACAGCCGTCAATCATTATCCCTTCATCATCATCACATTGCAGGCGTAACTTCTTACCGTGTGGCAGCAACCCCTTAAAACCAGCTGCAATAGGTTTCCAGTCGACTCCACTGCTATCAGCAGCCGCCCAAGCTCCCCAGCGATCCATTACCTCATACATATCACGCATGTTATCTCCACTTTTCATGCTACTACGCCAATTGCCAGCGCACGATCTAAAAACCGAAACAACAACGTTAACTGGTCGCCGTGCTTCGCTTCAAATGCCACAGGATCAGCGTGCAACTCGTCGTGATGCGCTCTGCACAGCGGTATCACAAACAGGTCGTGCGCTTTGGTACCCATTCCACCCTGCCCGTGGCCTATCAGGTGGTGGGGGTCGTCTGCCGGATTATTGCAGCAACTGCACTGCTGCGACTTCACCCAGCGGGTGTACTTCTCGTTCTCCCAGCGTCGGCGCTTTGGCCTCAGCATGAAAGATTCCGGTGATTCAGGATCGACCTTCACCGAAACAACCTTCTTAACTTTCTCTTGGAGGATTTCAGTCGCCGGCAATGAAGGAACAATGTCACTTTCCCGCATCACTGAGTTGTGCGATTCAGGCTTAATCCTGAGGGCTTTGCTCGCCACTGATTCAGGAATAAGGTCAGCAAGGTCGTTACGTACCATCCACCAGCAGAACTCCGGCAACGTCAGGGTGTGGTCAGCACTGAAACCCAGCATAATATTCACCCTTTCGAGCAGCCATTTTACCAGGTTCTGCATGGCAATTCCTGCCAGTCTTTCAGTGGTTTGCTCACGCAGTTGGTTATCACATCCCCAGCAGAGGCGAATGCTTCCGGGGGCATGCCTCATTACCGTAAAGTCCTGAGAGTGCCATTCATTATGCGGCCACTGACATTCGAATTTTCGTTCTAACCAGGCTTCAAGTCCGCTCAGTCCTCCAGCGCGCTGTATAACCCTTTCGTTCATGAAAAGAGCCTGCATACCCTCATCATCAGTCAGCGGCTGGTGGGCTTCCGGAATAAGGCCTGATGGTAAATGCTGGATAGCTTCAGATGGCGTTTCAATCACCACTCGCCCACGACGGAAGAGCCATAGCAGCTCGTTGCTCGGGCGAAATAGCACTACTCCAGACATTGGAGCTACTTCAGGCGTTAGTATGGCTCTCACCCGCTTACCTCCATTGAGGGTTGATATTTAGTGATCGATATTTCTGTCCTCCCGCCAGGTACTTTCGGGCCCCACTCAACCAGCATGCGCTGCACCTGGCTATCATCCTCCCAGATGCCAGCGTGTGTAAGAGCATCGAACAAGGCCTTGTTGTAGTTGTCGATGTCTCGGCGGCGTTCATCCGGTGGGTACAATATAATTTCGACAGCAGCTGGTGCTGTTGATGGCTTTGGAAGGAAGCGAAGCTGCTCGACAATGGCGACACAGGCTGCGCTTTGATATGCCCTACCTTTGGCACTTATCAGATGGCGGCCCTTTAAAGGACCCTTGTTCGGGGCGCGCCAGTAGGTATTTACGCTCGGCGGGAACGGGAGCACCAGTTTCATAAAGTCACCCCCTGTTTCTTCAGCCATTCAACAGCCTTATTCCTGGCTTTTTCTCCACCTGATAACAGGTCTTTGATGATCGATACCGGATCCTCATCAGGTTCCGTTTTGACGATGGTAATGCCCCTGGCAGCCCCAGGAGCAATGAAGATGTAACCTTTTTTCTTGAGCGCCTTCACGTGCGCTGCTGCTGCGTTCGGGGATGCGCACCCAATTAAACCTGCAAGCTCCTGAATAGTAGGCGGGAAGCCTGTGCGCTCTTTGTAGAGCACTATGGCATCCAGCACTTCACTCTGACGCGACGTTAATTCTGCTCTCATGCTGCATGCTCCTGCGGTTTTCCCATAGGAACGGCCACTGCTGTGATAAGCTCAACAGCCGGTGCCTCTGATTGATTACCCCAGTGGTCCCAGCCAGGCGCGCCACTACGGCTGAAGAGTTCGATTCGCGGGACATCACCATAGAGTTTCTCCAGACGGAAACGCGCCTCCGCAGGTTTCTGGCTGTGCTCACCGAGTGGGCTGTAGATAACCTGCTTAATACTGGCGCACTGGCGTTCCAGTCCATTCCCCCTTGTGGCGATCAGCATGTCCTCGGTATTGGCTCGGGTGTAGTTGCCGCCGTTCATGCGGGTCTGCACGTTCAACAGGTCGAGAAAATCGTAAAAGTCCTCTACACCTCCAGCCTGAAGCGCTTTGTTAATGTGCTGCTCTGCCAGCGGGTTGAACTTCACCCATGTAAAGCCCTTCATCGTGCGGACTTTAAAGCCCCAGGCTTCAGCCAGTTCGATAGCCTCGCGGGTGTGCGTGCCGGTGAACCACATAGCCAGAACAGCATCATCGGCAGCCAGGTCCCAGACCGGAAGACGCTTCATGTCGATAAGCTTCATTGTTCCGTAGTGGTTAGTAGCCGCGCCGTTGCTGATGGTGTTGCCGTATTCCCAGGCTGGGTCAGCGTAAATCAGAGAGTATTTCATCAGACGTTCCTCGCTCGACCAGCCAGACACCAGCCATCACCAGTGGTTTTAACCCTCGGCACCATACTCAGGCAGCGCTTACGCTCCTTGAGAATTTTGGCGCGCATGGTTTCGTTCTTTGAGCGATTGAATGCCTCCATCAGAACGGTAGCAGCACGCAGATAAAGCCCCTTGCCAGATAACTCTTTAGCCTTGTCCATCATCGCAATGACAGCTGGGTTTGGTGCGGCTTCCTGCTTTGGCTCAGGAATTACTTCTGCTTTCTCAACCGGCATCCGCGGGGTAATAGGCCCAATAGGACCTTCCGGCGCTTTAGCGTAGTAACGAAAGTTGTGACGTTCGCCTTTACGCTCAGCACGATTAAGCATGACAAGGCGACATACAGCACGCTGAACACTGTGCAAGTCATACTCCGGCAGTGCTGCAGCAATCTCTTTGTTCGTCAGTCCAGGATTTTTGGACACGAACAGCTGTATTGTTTTCAGAAAACTCATCAGTTCGCTCCTCTGAAACCTGCAGGGACTTTGTTGTAGTCAGTGTTCTGGAAGCTGGAACGGAAAATTCCATCTTCGCGGGCCCACTCTCCGTTGACGCGACGAGGACGCCCAGCTTTGGCCCAGCTGTTCGCAGACTTGAGATAGCCCGGAAACTTGCTTGGCTGGAACAGCGTTTGTGGGCGGAGGTAGGCAGACATCGTGAGATCTCCGCTCCACTTGGCGTTGCAGTAGTCAACCACCAGCGATAATTCTTCAACGGTGTAACCTTCCCCGATTCGGGCACGAATGTTTTGCAGCGAGGTTGTTGAAACCTGATAACGCGAACTGGTCACCTGGTTCAGATGGGTCAAAACCTGTTTAGCCTGATCGGTGATCAACACATCACCGTCTGGTTGCGGCGCAACCGGACAAGAAGGGTTTTTTATATCTGTAGTAATCTCTGTTGTATTCTCTGTAAGAACATCAGTGCAATTTGACCTGATGAGAGCGGTTCTTTTTGACCCGATGGAGCGTTTCACTTTGACATCTTCCATCGGTTCATTTTGACCTGATGGAACAGTGCATTTTGAACTCTTCGATTTGGTCACTATGACCTCATCTAAAAGCTCGCTTTCGTAGTTAATCGTGTAGTAGTTCGTCATGTCGCGCTGAGACTTATTCAACTGCTCCACTTTGAGCACGCCGAGGTTTTTCAGGCGGGTGAATGTGCGCTTCAGAGTGGACTCAGACCAGAACGGGAACTGCTCCAGCCATTGCTCGTTGGTGTTGTAAATCCAGCGCACGCCGTCACGCTCCAGTCCGGAGGTGGTCTCTTTCAGCCAGTAGTTTACCTGCTGCAACGCAATGGCCTCGTTAAGGCCAATGCTGTATGCAAGGTCAGGGTTTATCACTATCGGCCGGGATGGCATCAACAGGCTCATGGTCGTCCTTTAACTCTGTAAATTTACGCTGGAATTGTTCAAGAGGGCTGAAGCACTCATGATCGTACCCTTCGCGAAGGTATATAACGCGTCGACTCTCGGGCTCCCATCGAATGACGTGGACCGGGACCTCTCCGTGGTCTTTGAATCGCCTGTTAACTTCAGCCATTCTTCTCGCCCCTTCTCGTTCATCCGAGCATATGCCTCTACCATCGCGTTCTCAGGCTGGTAGTTGTTCACCTCAGCCTGGTCGTTTAATTTCTCCACATAGCCGAACGGGGAATCTTTTCCCACCAGTGGAAGGCATCTGAATTGCTTCGCTGGTCTCAATCGGTTTAAACTGTTCATGCGTTAGTTTCTCCACTGAATACGACACGCCACGACGCCCGGAGCTGCACACTCGCGGGCGTCACTTCATTTGGCTTTGCTTACGGCCAAACAACGCGACAATGGCGCGGATTTCTTCTTCTCGCGCAGCCAGATGACGGCGGTGATACTCGTTAATTTCTTCATCTTCATGCGACTCAATTACTCCATCTTCCAAGGCTTTCTGGATGATTGTGTCTACACGTCCGCGCGCTGCGGCTGTTCTCATGGCGCGCGTAAACAGATCAACACGGTCTAGGTCTTCCAGTTGCGGTACGTCCACCAGCAAAGCACCGCGGCGCTGCGCAAAGTAATCAGCCAGGAGAGACGTGTTTGAGATGTCTTCCATCGCTTCCAGCTCGTTCACTTCAAAGAAGCGACAGCCGTTCTTCTCGTACAGGTTGTTATTGAACTGAGATACGGACATGCCAAGAGCACCGGCCATAGCCTCACGGCCACCGGGATACGCTTTGCACATCGCTTTCACTACTTCTTTTAGACTTGGCTCTACCATGTTGTGTTTCCTTTGGTAGTTACTTAAGGATGTTCTCTGGGTTACGGTGTTACTGCAGCTCCAGGTTCAGCCAGTTTGTTTTTGTTAGGGAATGGTCTTACTTCCTCGGCTTCAATTTTCCCGTCTTCCTTAACTAGGATGTTTACCCGGCGATTACGCTTGAGGGCTTTGCTGATAGCGCTTTGGTATACCCCAAGAGTCTCAGCTGTTTTTGCCTGACCATTTTCCAAAACATATTCAGATAGCGGAACAATCTTCATTGGTTTTCCTCGTGGTTTTCACACAATAATTATCACTATTGGTGATAATAATGTCAACACTAGCGGTGATTGGTAATTATGCCTTGCGGTGATAAATTATAAGAATGAAAAAGAAACCATTGACCGCCGAACAACTAGCTGATGCCAGCAGGCTGAAAGCAATTTTTGAGTCCAAGAAAAAAACTCTCGGGCTCTCTCAGGAGACTTTGGCTGAACAAATGGGGATGGGTCAGAGTGGTGTAGCGCAATTACTCAATGGAACGAACGCTATTAATGCAACTCATGCAGCACAGTTTGCCAAGATTCTCGGGGTGAAAGTCGATGATTTCAGCCCCTCCCTTGCTGCTGAGATATCGGCAATGTTCGAAGCCATTGCAAACGGAAGAAGTCTATCTTCAGTATATGAATACCCTCTTTTAACTGAGGTTCAGGCCGGATCATTCTGTCCTGTAAATGCTTATACTGAAGGTGATGCTAAAGAATGGGTTTCAACTACCGCAAAAGCCAGTGATTCAGCCTTCTGGCTTGAGGTTTCAGGCCATTCAATGACAGCTCCGCCTGGCGTAAAGCCAAGTTTTCCTGAAGGAATGCTCATACTTATAGACCCTGAGCAGCCGGTTGAAGCTGGTGATTTTTGTGTTGCTGGTATTTTCAATGATTCAGAGGTCACATTTAAAAGATTTGTTCGTGAGGATGGTAGACCCTGGTTAGAACCACTTAATCCAAGCCCACGTTATCAAGCAATTGAATGTAATGAAAATTGTAGAATAATCGGCAAAGTTGTTAAGGCCCAATGGCCTGAAAATATCTTCCAATAAGGAGCCAATCGGCTCCTTTTTTTTGCATCTTTTTTCACCTTATTAATCATAAAGTTAACACTATAGGTGATATTTTATCACTACAGGTGTTGACCATTTAATTACTATTGGTGATACTTACTATGCGCCGGGGTGATGGTTTAAATCTCCACCGGTATGGTGGCAGTGCGGTATATGGCACATATGTCGATAGAAACAAAACAGCGCCCATTAGGACGCTGCGCTCTTTAAAAATTAAAGCCATCAATCACTCATAAACACTTCTTCCATTAATTTGAAGAAGAATGATTCATCGAGAGGGCATTTATTTACAATACCTCGTTGAGATACATAATCAACATAAAACCAAGAGTATTTTTCCTCTTTCTTATCAAAGTCTAGTGCTAGATAAAGTTGATGAAATCCAACGTCTCTCTGTAATTCAATCTGAACAGTACCAATCCAAACCCCTGCTCTTTCCACGCCAGCAGGAACAAATCTGATTTCCTTCTGACCATGAGAAACGAACAAAGCTTCCTCTGAAACTAACTTATTGAAATCTACATAACTGCTCATAACCTTACGAACTTTGAGCCCACCTGATTCAGCCCATTTTGTAAGCTGAGGGATTAATTCACGCAACGAATCACTATATTGGTTCATCCTTGCTTGCTCGGCATCTAACCTATTGTTATTTTTGACTTTAATTTCTTCTAAACGCTTTTTACTAGCATCCTCTTTAGCTTTTAAATTCGCTTTGAACTGCTCTGCAGGATTAGTCATGTTTGAACCTCAGAATGTGTTTACTTCATGCTAGATGTCTAATTCAAGTAAAGAAAATTGATTTTACCTATTGTTTTTACCAAGAATACAATTACTTAAATAAAATTAATGCTGTTGAATTATCTTTCATTTCCAGTTCTTATAGACCCTTTAGCATTTCAAGAAGTCGTTTACATAAGTTCTGTAACTAGAAAACTTATTTAAACGAAACCCATGATTTTTTATCGCAATTTTGCGAGGGATTCGTGCGACCAAAAATCAGCGCTGTGCAGAGCGCTTATAACACGGAGAAACTATCTATGACGAACACACAGAACGTCACCGAGTTACAACCACGCATGACCAGAGAGCAGCTAATCGAGGCGGCACGTTTCGCCGCTAAGTTCCTGCCAGTTGCATCAGCTCAGCTTATGAATGAGCTTGCTAACCGTCTAGATATCACCAGCGTAGCGCTTTTCGAAGCGATGGCGCAGCGTAAGGAGATGGCCGAGCAGAACGTTACCTTGCGTGAAGATGTCACTAGCTGGGCCAAAGAGTGTGATCGTATCGAAGAACGCATCACAAAAACGCCTTCCAATATGCACTTGCTGGAGGCTCAGCGCGAACTTCGCGAGTTGGCTCCTGTCGACATTTCCCTGAATAACGAGGTTGCTCTTTAATGGCTAATTCATTCAAGCAAATGACCAAGGCCGGTATAATTAAGCGCACCGATACCGGGATGTTTATCGCTCTTTCCGATATCCACGTTCGTGAAGGTTTCAACAAGCGTGAAGACGATGAACGCACCCGCCAGGCTGATGATGACCTGTTCAACTACCTGATGAACGGCGGATCAGTTCCCCCGCTGGAGGTTATCGCTCGTGATGAGGGTGGCGTGTGGGTTGTTGAAGGCCACCGCCGCCGTCGCTGCTACGCTCGCTGCGCAGAAGCTGGTAAGCCAGTAGACCGTATCCACATCATGCCGTTCAACGGTAACGATGTTCAGCGACTGGCTCGCATCATGACGAGTAACAACCAACTTCCTCTCTCCGATATGGAACAAGCGGCAGTTATTCAGGAGCTTCATAACGCCTTCAACCAGACCACCAGCGAGATTGCGAAACTGGTTAATAAGTCTGTTGCCACTGTTGAGAAACTTCTCCTACTCAGCACCGCGAACCATGACGTTCAGCGGGAAGTTAAATCTGGCGCGGTGTCGGTTGACGTAGCCGTTGATCGTGTAATGGAGTATGGAGAACAGGCCGGTAAGGTTCTCCAGCACGATAAGGCTGTAGCAGCTGCTCAGGGGAAAACGAAAGTAACCCGTAGTTCTATCGCACCAGAACTCAGCATCAAGAATGCGCGCCGGTTCGTTGAGCTAATGGCTCAGGCCACGATCAGTGATGAGGGCGTTTTTACTCTCGAAGGTGCTGCACTTGCTGAGGCACTGTCGATCATAGATGAGCACAAAGCTATTGCAGAAGCGCGTGAAACATACCGACTTTCTCAGCCAGTCCCTACCACAGAAATTATCGGGAAAGTTCTCTACGTCAGGATGGACGGTAAGGATATTGGGAAAGCAGTTATCTATCGCGGTAAGAACGTCACACTGGATTTAGGCGATAAGCAAATTGTGGCGAGCCAGTCTAAAGCTGTTGCCCACTTCGTAAAGCAATACAAACTGCAGCAGGAAAATAATCATGACAGCCAATAAACCAATGACCGGCGAACAGCTTGATGAACTGATGACGGTTGCAGTCAACATACAGCGCGACAGTGAAAAAGCAAATGACCGCCTTTCCACTATGTTCGCTTATGCAGTCCAGGTTGCTGTCCTTGAACTGCATAGGGTTCGTAACGATGCCGCGAGGCTGGCTGCGGAGAATGCGGGGCTGAAACACGCAATGGCCGTAACTCTTGAGCATGTGTCGGTCACGGATGTAGGACGGGCCGGAGTTGCTGCGATGATTATCAATGATGCCCTGCACCACAGCGAAACCCCAGCCACCGACGCTTTCCTGGATGAGCTGGAATCCAAAGATAAGCGCGTGGCTGAACTGGAGGTGCCAACTCATGAATTGAAAATGGCGCATCTGATAAACAAATTTTATGAGCGCTATCCGCCTGACGAATTCAAAAAGCGATATGGAGCGGAGCGCGGCTTTGGGTTATTTCATGGCTGGAGCCGAATTGCAGTGCTTCGGTGAATTTATCAATTACGCCGAACTGATGGGAGATGAGTAATGGAATTCACCAAAGAGCAGTTAAAAGAAATTATCGAAACTGACCACGTTCAATGTGGTGAGGCTTCAGCATTGGCGCGTGTCTCGCTGGCATCGCTCGAAGCCGAGGCTGTGGCGTGGACTGATGAACAGGAACTACGGGACGTTGCGAAAGATGGATGTGGCTATCTGTTTACGGTTAAGCCAATCACTCCGCATGCTGACCCGCGCCGCGTCATTAAGTTATATACCGCCCCGCCAGCGCCTGTAGTGCCGGACGTAGTTAGCTGGGAAGACGTACCAGAGGAAATCACGGAAGACGATGTCGCACTGGCATCCGCATGGGCGCATGGATTCAACCAGTGCCGCGCCGCCATGCTTCAGGGTGCGGAACAAACAAACTACCGCGCGATCGTTGAGCGCATTGCTGAAACTGTTCACGGAAAAGTAACTGATATTGACCTGCTAACGGTAACAGTGAAGAGCATGAAAGATAAGTTACATAAATAAATACCGGGTGCAGCCGGTTAAGTGGAGAACTATACGATGAGCGGACAAGGCCAACGTTTTCTTACCCCTGATGACCTCTATCAGCTTACTGGTTATCGTCGCCCTTCCCTTCAGTGCCAAGCGCTGAAAGAAAGCGGTGTGTTTTTCGTGCCACGAAAAGACGGCAGGCCAGGCACTACATGGGATCATGTAACTAATCCTGCAGGCCTAAAGCTGGTAGTGAACAATCCAGAGGAAGAAGAACCAAACTTTAAGGACATGTAATGCCCAGAATCCGCAAAAACCCAGATGATAACTGGATGCCGCCCCGCGTTCGCCGGGGCAAGTCAGCCTATGAGTTCAGAACGCCTGACGGAAGAACAGTAAGATTGTGCAACCACGATCTCACTAAGTCTCAGGTATGGGCAGCCTATGAAAACTTCATCAACGATATCAAGGTTGGTTCCAACTTCCATGCACTTTGCGAAGAGTTTTTTAACTCTGGTGATTTCCATGAGTTGGCAACAGAAACCAGAAAGGATTACAGGAAATATGGTTCAAAGGTAAATGTCGTTTTCGGCAAAATGAAACCAGAAAACATAAAGCCGGAGCACATTAGAAAGTATATGGATAAGAGGGGGGTTAAGAGCAGGGTTCAGGCTAACCGAGAGAAAGCGTTTATGTCGAGGGTGTTCAGATGGGCATATGAGCGTGGCAAAGTGAAGATGAATCCATGCCAGGGTGTGAAGCAGTTTAAAGAGCAGGCCCGCACCAGGTACGTGACGGATAAGGAATATGAAGCACTATTCAGTGTTTCGTCGATCCCTGTGAAAATTGCTATGGAGTTGGCCTATTTATGCTGCGCGCGCCAGGGAGACATTCTAGATCTTAAAAAGAGTCAGATACTGGATGAAGGGATTCTAATTCAGCAAAGCAAGACGGCAGTGAGTCAGATTAAGGCGTGGACAGTGCGCCTATCAGATGCGATCACCCAGGCCAATTCCCTTCCGTTAAATAGTGGCATGGTAAGCCTTTACGTGATCCACCAGCAGTCTGGTTCTCGTTATACGCGTGATGCCTTTAACGCTCAGTGGATGAAGGCGAAAAAGTTAGCCGCAGAAAAATTCCCTGAGCTCGAATTTAACTTCACGTTCCATGATCTGAAAGCTAAAGGGATATCTGATCTGGAAGGAACGCTGCATGAGAAACAGGAAATATCAGGCCACAAAAATGCTTCGCAGACTGCAAGATATAACCGCAAAATATCTGTAGTGCCGGTGGTTGGGGGGCAGTAATGCCCTCTTTCTGTGGCGAAGTCGAATGGCGAAACAATGGCGAATGGCGAAAAACAGACAATAAAAAACCACCTTACGGTGGTTTATACGACACTGCTTATCATTGATTTTATTCTAGTTTTCCCATGGTAGCCGGAGTGGGACTTGAACCCACACAGCGCGAACGCCGAGGGATTTTAAATCCCTTGTGTCTACCGATTCCACCATCCGGCCAGGGAAGAAAGTGGAGGCGCGTTCCGGAGTCGAACCGGACTAGACGGATTTGCAATCCGCTACATAACCGCTTTGCTAACGCGCCTTAAATCTTTGTCTTTCGACCTGCACCCGCAAACTGCCAGTGCATTTAATTTGGAGCGGGAAACGAGACTCGAACTCGCGACCCCGACCTTGGCAAGGTCGTGCTCTACCAACTGAGCTATTCCCGCATGTCATCAGGTGTTATCTAATCACTTGATTTCATTATCGTCTGGCGAACCGTGCCGCCGTTCGATGCGTTGCATTCTACTGATATGGCGTTTTGAGTCAACGTTATTTTTTGCATCCCCGGATCGTTTGCTGAAAATTACGGCGAAACGATCACTGTTCAAGCAAATCGCCGCGGGCGGCGTTTAAATATTGCAGCATTGACCACAGCGTAAGCACCGCCGCGACCCACAGCAGGCCGATCCCCGCCCACTCAACCCAGGCGTTTGGACGCCACAGCATCCACACCAGCGCGGCCATTTGCGCGGTAGTTTTCACCTTGCCGATCCAGGACACCGCCACGCTGCTGCGCTTGCCCAGTTCCGCCATCCACTCGCGCAGCGCGGAGATGATGATCTCACGGCCAATCATCGTTGCCGCAGGCAGCGTCACCCACCAGGTGTGATAGTGTTCAGCCACCAGCACCATCGCAATCGCCACCATCACTTTGTCCGCCACCGGATCGAGGAACGCACCAAAGCGGGTGCTCTGGTTCCAGCGGCGCGCCAGATAGCCATCAAACCAGTCCGTGACGGCCGCAATCAGGAAAATGAGCGCACAGGCAAAGGGAGCCCAGACAACCGGCAGATAAAACGCCAGTACAAAGAACGGGATAAGTACGACGCGAAAGAGGGTAAGCAACGTAGGGATATTATATTGCATGATGACGGTAACTGTCTGTTGTCAGTAAAATTTAGCTCTATGTTGCTACAGAGCCCTCAATGTTTCAACGAGTAGTAGATCTTTTCTGCCAGCGCTTGCGAAATACCCGGCACTTTTGCAATTTCTTCAATGCTGGCATTGAGTAAGCCTTGCAATCCGCCCATATATTTTAGCAGCATCTGTCGACGCTTCGGCCCCACGCCTTCGATGGTTTCCAGCGTGCTGGTATTTTTGACTTTGGCCCGTTTCTTACGGTGGCCGCCGATCGCATGATCGTGCGACTCATCGCGAATATGCTGGATGACGTGCAGCGCGGGAGAATCCGGCGGCAGGCTGAAGCCCTCGCCTTCCGGCTCAAAGAACAGCGTCTCGAGCCCGGCTTTACGATCGGCCCCTTTTGCGACGCCTAACAGCAGCGGATGGTTTTTATCCCATTCCACGTCAAGCGAGGCAAAGACCGCTTTCGCCTGGCCGAGCTGCCCTTTCCCGCCGTCGATCAGAATCACGTCCGGGATCTTGCTCTCTTCAATCGCTTTGCCGTAGCGACGGCGAAGCACCTGATTCATTGCCGCATAATCATCCCCCGGCGTAATGCCGGTGATGTTGTAGCGGCGATACTCCGCGCGCAGCGGGCCATTCGCATCAAACACCACGCAGGAAGCCACCGTCTGCTCGCCCATCGTGTGGCTGATGTCGAAGCACTCCATGCGTTTAACTTCCGGCAGTTGGAGCACCGTCGCGAGCGCGCTTAGGCGTTGATGCACCGTCGACTGCTGGGAGAGTTTGGTCGTGAGCGCCGTCGCGGCGTTGGTGCGCGCAAGCTTGAGGTAGCGCGCGCGGTCGCCGCGCGGTTTGGTCTGGACGTTCACCCGCCGCCCGGCAAGTTCAGAAAGCGACTCCGCCAGCAGGGTTTTATCGTCCAGTTTGAAGTCGAGCAGGATCTCCGAGGGCAGCGTGCGCATCTGGCTTCCCTGGAGGTAAAATTGCCCAACGAACGTTTCGACTACTTCGCCGAGCTCCGTGCCGCCCGGCACTTTCGGGAAATAGCTGCGGCTGCCCAGCACTTTTCCCTGGCGGATAAACAGCACGTGAACGCAGGCCAGCCCGGCGTCAAAGGCGACGCCGATCACGTCCAGATCGTCGCCCGTATTCGAGACAAACTGTTTCTCGGTGACCCGCCGCACGGCCTGGATCTGGTCGCGAATGCGCGCGGCCTCTTCAAATTCCAGCGCGCCGCTGGCCTTTTCCATGCGGGCAATCAGCTGGGTTAACACCTGATCGTCTTTACCGGCTAAAAACAGGCGCACGTACTCCACCTGCTGTGCATAGTCGTCTTCGCTGACCAGCCCCGCGACGCACGGCCCGAGGCAACGGCCAATTTGATACTGCAGGCACGGGCGCGAGCGGTTGCGGTATACGCTGTTTTCGCACTGGCGCACCGGGAAAATCTTTTGCAGCAGCGCCAGCGTTTCGCGCACCGCATAGCCGTTCGGGAACGGCCCGAAGTATTCACCTTTCGCATGCCTGGCGCCGCGGTGCATCGCCAGACGCGGGTGGGTATCCCCGCTCAGGAATATAAACGGATACGACTTATCGTCACGCAGCAGGACGTTATAGCGCGGCTGGTAGAGCTTTATATAGTTGTGTTCAAGCAGCAGCGCTTCCGTCTCCGTGTGCGTTACGGTGACGTCTATATTCTGGATGAGGGCAACGAGGGCTTCGGTCTTCCGGGAGGCCAGATTGCTGCGGAAATAGCTGGAAAGGCGCTTTTTGAGATCTTTCGCCTTACCAACATAGATAACCGTACCGCCAGCATCATACATGCGATAAACGCCAGGCTGGCTGGTAACGGTTTTGAGAAACGCTTTTGAATCGAAAACTTCACTCACTGACTGACTAACGACTCCGCATTGCACAGACCATGACGAATAGCCAGGTGCGTCAATTCGACGTCACCGTGAATGTTCAGTTTACTGAACATCCGATAGCGGTAGCTGTTAACCGTTTTCGGGCTGAGATTCAACTGCTCGGAAATCTCATTCACCTTCTGACCTTTAGTGATCATCAGCATAATCTGCAATTCGCGCTCAGACAAACTGGAAAACGGAGAATCCGTTTTATCGGGTTCGATCTGGCTCAGCGCCATTTGCTGTGCAATGTCCGAGGCGATGTAGCGCTGTCCGGCAAAGACAGAGCGAATGGCGTTAACCACTTCCTGGGGCGCGGCGCCTTTACTGAGATAGCCAGCCGCGCCCGCCTGCATGACTTTCGCCGGCAGCGGGTTCTCGGTATGTACGGTCAGCATGATGACTTTGGTATCAACAAACGTACGGGCAATTTTGCGCGTAGCTTCAAGCCCGCCAATGCCGGGCATGTTCATATCCATCAGCACCACGTCTGCCGAGTTGGCGCGACACCATTTCACGGCATCTTCGCCGCAGCAGGCCTCACCGGCGACTTTAATACCCTTTATATCTTCAAGAATGCGACGTATCCCTGCGCGCACCAGTTCGTGGTCATCAACAAGAAGGACGTTGATCAAAGGAAATGTCTCCAGAATAGGGATAACGCTACTGACTGCTAATTGCGTTTATATTAACGTTTTTCGGGGAAAGATTAAAACGTTAAAATCCGGCGAGTGGACGTTGCTCTCGTTTTTGGAAATGAGCCTGTACAGAGGCTGGAAACAGCTCCCGCAAAATAGAGGCTGTACCACTCTTTTTAAGCACCTGTATTCAAAAAGTTACAAAACGTTTTCACGAAAGACGAGCAAAATAGTCTCTTCTATTTTTTGTAACAACAATTAACGGAACGAACACGCCAGATAAACAATTAATAGACTTTATATGCTATATGCTGCTCAGATTACCCAACGACCGCGGCGTGGTAAATAAACGAAGCGATGAAAAGTACAAAAAACAACCGCTGCATTTTTTGCTAAAGCTTGTGGTATACTCCGCCGCCTTAACGTTCATCGTCGCGCTCGAGCGCTGTTTTATAATGAGGAAAATAAATGAGCACACCTGAATTCGCCACGGCAGAGAATAACCTGGAGCTGGCTCAGGAAGTCAACTGCCTGAAATCCCTTCTGACGCTTATGCTGCAAGCGATGGGCCAGGCCGATGCAGGCCGGGTGATCATTAAGATGGAAAAACAGATCGCGCAGATGGAAAACCAGGCGGAATCCGCCGTTTTTGCCAATACCGTTAAGCAAATTAAACAAGCCTATCGCCAGTAAAAAATAACGGCTGGATGCGAAGCATTCAGCCGTTGTCTCGCCTGGCACGCAGAACGTATTATCCGATCAGATCAGCCCCGTGGCGGCCGCATAGCACGCTATCTGAGTTTTATTCGGCGCGTTGAATTTCTTCTGCATATTCTTCTGATGGAAATTAACCGTATTTTCCGAAATAGAAAGAATGATAGCGATTTCCGCCGACGTCTTCCCTTCTGCGGTCCACTTCAGAATTTCCCGTTCGCGCTTGCTGAATTTCATTTCCGGCGGCATCACCGTTTCGTGCTCAAAGCGAAGCAGCGAGGTAAGCGCCATTTGCACCAGCATCTGCAGCCGCAGCTCTATTTCTTCGTTGGACAACGGCATGGCTCTGGCGCTTTCGCGCGAGACGGACAAAAAGCCCATCGCATGGTTTGGCAGCATCAGGCACTGCGTTATTCCTGAGCGCAGGCCGTGATCGCGCGCGCCGTCCCACAATACCTGCGCATCGGCGAATAATTCATCGGACCACGGCAAATGGCCCTGAATGAAATTCTCCGGTTTTAATACCGGATCGATTGCGAAATAATTCTCCGCCTGATAGTGCTTCATCCACGGCTGCGGATAGCTGGCGTAAACGGAAACTCTTGGGCGCGTAAACGGCACAGGGTGACGCACGCACAGCGAGTAATAATCAAATTCCAGCGCCTGCGTTTGCTGCTGCAGCTCCTGATAAACCTCGTCGGCACTGGTCAATGCCTGAAACCGTAGATAACATTCCCGTCGCCAGGTAAAAAAGTCTGTATCCCTCATACGTACTGAATAAAGCCTCTGCTAAAGATAATCATTATTATGGTGAATCTAACCTATCACATAAAAACTTTTTTAGGACCATAAAATATCGGCAATATTATGATTAACTTTAGATTAAATAGGGTTTATTTAAACTGAATGGAATAAAAAAACACGGTGGCGGTAAAAGCAGAGAGAATAATTTGCTCCAGATAAACAATCTGGAGCAAACCGGTGCAAAAATGCTACTGCATCAGGAATTTCTCAAGGAACTGGCGGGTGCGCGGCTGCTGCGGGTCGGCAAACAGGCTCTTCGCCGGCCCCTGCTCAACGATGCGTCCCTGGTCCATAAAGATGGCGCGGTCGGCAACGTCGCGGGCGAAGCTCATTTCGTGCGTCACGATCACCATCGTTCGCTTCTCCTGCGCCAGCTGGCGAATGGTGTTGAGCACTTCCCCCACCAGCTCAGGGTCAAGCGCGGACGTCGGCTCATCGAACAAAATCACGTCCGGGCGCATGGCGAGCGCGCGCGCAATGGCCACGCGCTGCTGCTGCCCGCCGGAGAGACGGCGCGGATAGCTCGTCTCTTTGCCGGCCAGTCCGACCTTCGCCAGCAGTTCACGCGCGCGCGCCGAGGCCTCTTCTTTCGATTCGCCCTTAACGATAACCGGCCCTTCGATGATGTTCTCCAGCACCGTACGGTGCGGAAACAGGTTAAAGCTCTGAAATACGAAGCCCACGTGCTGGCGCAGGCTGCGGATCAAACCCTTTTGCTGGCTGATGGATTTGGCGGTGTCGATGGTGATATCCCCCACGCGAATCGTGCCGCCCTCAGGCTGTTCCAGCAGGTTGATGCTGCGCAGCAGCGTGGTTTTCCCCGAGCCGCTCGGCCCGATGATGGCGACGACTTCCCCCTGCTCCACCTCGAGATCAATGCCGTGGAGCACCGTTTGACCGTGGAATTTTTTTACCAGGTTTTTAACGTCGATAGCACTCATTTCGGATCACGCTCCTGGCGGTTCAGCTGGTTTTCAAAATAGTTTTGCAGCGCGGACAATATCGTCGCCATCACCCAGTAAATCAGGGACGCGGCCAGGTACATGGTGAACACCTCCAGCGTGCGCGAGGTGATGAGCTGCGCCTGGCGGAACAGCTCCGGTACCTGAATCGTGGCCGCCAGAGAGGTGTCCTTCACCAGGCTGATGAAGCTGTTGCTCAGCGGAGGCAGCGCGACGCGTGCCGCCTGCGGGAGGATCGCACGGCGCAGGGTTTGCCACGGCGTCATGCCGATACTGGCGGCCGCTTCCCACTGCCCTTTGTCGATAGACGAAATGGCCGCGCGCAGCGTTTCCGAGGTGTATGCCGCCGTGTTCAGGGACAGACCGATCATCGCCGCCGGGATTGGATCAAGCTCAATGCCGAACTGCGGCAGGCCGTAGTAGATCATAAAAAGCTGGGCGATGAGCGGCGTGCCGCGAAAAACGGAGATGTAAAACCGCGCCAGCCAGCGCACAGGCCACACTTGCGACATGCGCATCAGCGCCAGCACAAACCCGAGCACCAGCCCGAAGAACATCCCGCCGATGCTGAGCTGCAGCGTAAACACGGCGCCTTTCAGCAGATACGGCAGAGAATCAATAACCAGTTGAATACTTTCTTGCATTATTATTTTTCGACCTGATTTTAGACCTGAGGATGGTAGGCGAACAGCGCGGGCGCCCCGCCGGTATGGACAAATAAAATCGGCCCTTCATCCTTAAAGCGCTTTTGAGCGATCCCGTCGATCAGCCCCGCCATCGCCTTGCCGGTGTAGACCGGGTCCAGCAAAATGCCCTCGAGACGGGCCAGCACCTTCACAGCCTCCATCCCTTCATCGTTTGGCGTGCCGTAACCCGGCGCGAAATAGTCATCCCAGAGCAAAATATCGGCCTTTGCCTGAAGCTCAAGCTGCCCGGCCACCGCCTGCTGGATCGTAACGACCTTAGGCTTTTGATCCGCCACGCTGCGGGAGACCGTCACGCCGATCAGCTCCACGTCCGGCAGGAGCTGCTCCAGCCCCACCGCCAGCCCGGCGTGCGTGCCCGCGCTTCCGGAAGCCACCACCACGGAGGATAAACTGACCGCCCCTTCGCACTGCTGGGCAATTTCCAGCGCGCTTTCCACGTAGCCCAGCGCGCCGAGCGCGTTTGAGCCGCCCACCGGAATGACGTACGGGCGGAAGCCCTGCGCTTCCAGACGCGTCGCCAGCTCGTCGAGCTGCGCCGCCGGGTCGGTCAGGGCATCAACCATTTCGACCTGCACGTTGAACAGGTCCAGCAGCAGGCGGTTACCGTTGGTGAGGTAGTTTTCGGCCTTCGTGCCGATGGGGTTTTCCAATAGCGCCACGCAGTGCAGGCCCAGCTTCGCCGCGACCGCCGCGGTCTGACGCACGTGGTTGGACTGAATAGCACCCGCGGTAATCAGCGTATCTGCGCCTTCGCGCAGCGCGTCGGCGGCGAGAAACTCCAGCTTGCGCAATTTGTTCCCGCCCATCGCCATGGGGGTTACGTCGTCACGCTTGATAAAAATATCGCGCCCCACGTAGTCGGAAAAGCGCGGCAGGTACTCGAGCGGCGTCGGCGCGCCGATAAACTCCAGCCGGGGAAAGCGCGTTAAATTCTGCAGTGACATGAAACCTCCGGTAACTCTGTATTTATATAATATTTTTATTATGCACGTTGTCGCACCAGAAATAAAAAAGGCGCTTTTAAAAGCGCCTTTTTTTAACGGTCAACGACTTATTTGGTCACGTCAGCGCCAAACCATTTTTCGGAGAGCGCCTTCAGGCTACCGTCCTTCTGCATGTCAGCAATCGCGGAATCGATCGCTTTCAGCAGGTCTTCATTGCCTTTGCGCACCGCCACGCCGGATTCCTGACGGGAGAACGCATCACCGGCTACCGCCAGGGTATTGTTGGTTTTCTTCACCAGATCCAGCGCCGCCAGACGGTCAACCAGGATTGCGTCGATACGGCCAACGCGCAGGTCCTGATATTTAGTCGGATCATCGTCATAGGTGCGAATGTCCACGCCCTGCACGTTCTGGCGCAGCCACTCTTCGTAGTTAGTGCCCAGGCCGACGCCCACCTTCTTACCTTTCAGGTCTGCAGCGGATTTAATCGTGCCCTCATTCCCCTTTTTCACCAGCGCCTGAATACCGGACACGGTGTACGGCGTGGAGAAGTCGTATTTCTTCTTACGCTCGTCAGAGATCGTGACCTGGTTAATCACCACGTCAATACGTTTGGAGTCCAGCGACGCCAGCATGCCGTCCCATTTGGTCGGCTTCAGCGACGCCTTCACGCCCAGATGCTTGGCCAGCTCTTCGGCAAATTCCACTTCGAAACCGGTCAGCTTGCCGTCATCGCCCTGGAAGCTGAAGGGAGGATAGGTGCCTTCCAGCCCCACCAGCAGCGTGCCGCGCTCTTTCACTTTATTCAAAAGATTGTCCGCCGCGAACGTTTTCACGCTCATTCCCGCGACCAGCGCAACGGCCATCATCCCCATCATCGCCTGACGACCCAGAAGTGCTAATTTCATAAGTACCCCGATACAGTGGAATTTTTGAGTAGTGTAGAGAATTCGCCCGCAACGTCAAAGGCGACTTCTCTACATCTTATTCATTTTTAATATATATCAGAAGTTGTTTCGGCGTGGACTTTCTGCTTCATCGCGCCGGGCATTTGAACCTTATATTGCGCGTACTTGCGCAGCGCGATGCGGTAGTTATTGGTGCTGGTTGCGGGCAGCCACGGCTCCAGATTTTCATCCAGATACCCTGTATGCAGCAGATCGCGGGAGATGTTTTGCACGGACAGATGCTGGCCCAGGCGGCGCAGGCGAACCACGTATTCGCGCACGGTGCCGTGGCTCATTTCCGTCTGTTCGAACAGAAATTGCTTAAAGCCGATGATATCAAAGAAGTCGCTTTGCTCTTTGCAGTGGAGATCGCCACAGAAACGGCAAAGCGCTACCCACTCCCGCTGCTCTTCGAGCCAGGCGGCTTCGTCCAGCAGGGTGTCGAGACGAGAAATCGCGATTTTGTTGACGATTTCGCCGCGACGCACCAGCGTGATGCGGTCGAGTAGCTTGTTGCAGTGCGCGCAATGCGTCTGGCTGTGCTTAAAGTCTTTCAGGTAGCGGCTTAGTGGCCGTCTTTTAAGGTGCTGCACCGTCATGATAACTCCTGGTTGTCAATACGTTGTGCGGCATTCGTTAGATGAATCAATCACCTAGAGCTTACCCAGTTTGGTCCGTAAGCGTTTAATGGCCTGGCTGTGCAGCTGGCTAACCCGCGACTCCCCCACTTCCAGCACCGCGCCAATCTCTTTGAGGTTGAGCTCTTCCTGGTAATAGAGAGTCAACACCAGCTGTTCACGCTCGGGCAAGGCCTCGATGGCTTCCATCACGCGCTGGCGTAAATTACCTTCCATTAAATGGTGTAACGGGTTTTCCTGCTGGTGCTCATCCGTCACCAGCTCGATGCTATCGCCATGCTCTTCGCGCCACTCGTCATAGGAGAAGAGTTGGCTATTATTGGTATCGAGCAACATCTGGCGATACTCTTCAACAGCAATACCCAGACGCTCCGCCACTTCGGTTTCCGTCGCGTTGCGCCCAAGCTCCTGTTCCAGCTGCCCCATCGCATGCGCCACTTCGCGCGCGTTGCGGCGAACGCTGCGCGGCACCCAGTCGCGGCTGCGCAGCTCGTCCAGCATCGCACCACGAATACGCTGAACTGCGTAAGTCGTAAATGCCGTTCCTTGCAGAGCGTCGTATCGGTCAACTGCATTCAATAACCCGATACCGCCCGCCTGTAGCAGATCGTCCAGTTCCACACTCGCCGGCAAACGCACCTGGAGGCGCAATGCTTCGTGACGCACCAGCGGGACATAACGCTGCCACAGCGAGTGTTTATCCATTACACCTTCAGCGGTATAGAGTGTATTCACGATAAACAGCCCTGCGTTAATTGAGTTATCGGCATGATTATCCGATTCTGCAGGGCGTTCAATTGGATGAAAAAGGGGGATAAAGTGAGGTTATTCTGGGGTTGCCCCATGCAGGGGCATTTTCAGGCGCTAAATTAACAGCTGCAGCAGGGAAAGATCGTCTCCCATCCTCACGTTTTCTATTTGCTGGTGAAAGAGCTTTTGCACGTCGGCATTATGCTGGCTAAGAGAATGAAAACTATAAATAACGTCGATGACGTTGTCCTGACAAATTTCCCCCGCCACCTTCGCCTGGCCCGCCAGCAGCGTTTTAATGTAATAGTATTCCGCCACGATCAAATAGAGATTATTCAGCATGCCGCGGCCGTTATTTTGCGGGAAGCCCTGCTGCCACAGCTTATATTTGAAAAAGTTCTTAAACAGGTGGTCATTCTGAATCAGTAAATCCGCGGAAGCGCTACGCCATGCCGCTTCGATATCCTGCATGATACGCTGCGGGTTGTCCGCCGCGTCAAACTGGGCGTACAGCTGCCTGAAATAGCGGTTCAGCACCGCCCCGCCCCGGCTCGCCATTTTTTGCGAGAAGTAGCTTTGCATCAGTGAGATAAGCAAGAATTTAAGACCGTAGTTTTGCGAGAAGCCCTGTAGTTCGGCCTTTATTTTGCCGCTCTCAAGCTCGTTCACCAGCGCGAAATAGACCGTTTCAAGCGTGGAAATACCGTCTTCAATACTCTCAAGCTTTTCGGCCACCATGAGGAATTTCACCATGGCGTAAATTTGCTCTTCAACGCTGACGCTCGCCACGTTCAGGATATTCTGGCAGAAGAGGTTAATCACCTTCGTGCGCATATTCAGCGGCGGCGCGTTATTGACGTCCTGCTGAACGTGCGTGGATTCCATCAGCGCCATCGACTCGCGGTCGCTCAGTAAAAGCCGCGTCACCTCGGGGCACGACAGGTTGAGTGATTTTTCAACGTCGTTTTTATAGATTCGGTTAGCGCGCGGAAAGGTTGAGCAGGTTGGGCTAAGCGCCTCGGCGCCGAGAGATCCGTGGATCGCGCAGAGTTTTTCCGCGTCCATAAACGGGCAATTTTTGCTTTCCGTATGGAATATCACTTCGCCCCAGTTCTCGTACTGCTTTTTAGTTACCTTTATGCCCGTTTTCGCAATATGGCGAATCGCGGCGTTTTTGCTGTTCTGATAGCGATTAACCGACGATTTATCAAACGAGATGGTCCAGCCCTGGCAGCAGTGCTCGCGGCACGCGCCCCCGATGCAGGAAAAATCTGCGACCAGCTTTGGTTGGGTAACACTGATTTGTTTCATCGGCGGATACTCAAATAGCAGAGACAAAAAAACCCCGCCGAAGCGGGGCTTTACGCGTAAATTAACGCAGCAGAGACAGAACGGTCTGTGGAACCTGGTTTGCCTGAGACAGAACGGAAGTACCAGCCTGCTGCAGGATCTGCGCGCGGGACATGTTAGACACTTCAGTTGCGTAGTCAGCGTCCTGGATACGGGACTGAGCAGCAGACAGGTTGTTAGAGGTGTTGTTCAGGTTGTTGATAGCAGAGGTGAAGCGGTTCTGCACAGCACCCAGGCCTGAACGCGCTTTATCAACTTTAGCGATTGCAGCATCGATAGTTGCCAGATCCGTACCCTGTACGTTTTTCAAATCAATATCTTTAACGCCTAAGGTATCTGTATCCGCTTTAGCACCGCTCAGGTCCAGATCGATGGTGTCGCCGTCGTTTACGCCAACCTGAATTTTAACCACGCCGCCAGTACCTGCAGAACCGTCCAGCAGCTTGATGCCGTTGAAGTCGGTTTTGCCCGCTACGCGGTTGATTTCAGCCAGACGCGCGGTCACTTCATCCTGCAGGGAAGCCAGGTCAGAGGTGCTGTTGGTACCGGTGCTTGCCTGAACCGCCAGCTCACGAACGCGCTGCAGGTTGTTGTTGATTTCGTTCAGGGAACCTTCAGCGGTCTGCGCCATGGAGATACCGTCGTTGGCGTTACGCGCAGCCTGGTTCATGCCCTTAATCTGAGCGGTCATGCGGTTTGCGATCGCCTGGCCAGCAGCATCGTCTTTCGCGCTGTTGATACGCAGACCTGAAGACAGACGCTCAATAGCCGTGCCCAGAGAAGACTGAGATTTGTTCAGGTTGTTCTGAGTAGTCAGTGACATCAGGTTAGTATTGATAACTGCCATAATTTTCTTTCCTTCAAAAATTGGGTTTTAGGTCCGGTGCCTAACACTCACAGCGTCTCTCACCGTCAACAAGGTTATCGACGGGTCCCCAAAAGACTTTAGAAATCAATTTTGAAAAAATTATATAACCTTGATTTTAAAGAATTTTAATTTCAAAAAAGGATTTAAAGCCATAAATTACGCCTAATTCTGCGGGCTATTTTGGCCTTTATTTGTCCGCGCTCAAGGCGTACTTTTCTTGCGGTTTTTATCCTTCAAATATATTCCCTTAAGGACAATCCTTTCATTTACTGCTTAATGCAGCGCCTATTCCTGGGATTATTTTTTTCTCTTATACGTAAACTTTTCGCACAAGAGGCCGATAAGAGTCCTGAACTACTTTCGTATTTTAAGGAAAATATGCATGGCTACTATCAGTAACCTCGGGATAGGTTCTGCAGGACTCGGGGATTTATATAATCAGTTGGACGCGGCAGAAAGAACCAAGCTGACGACGATTACTTCCCAGCAATCGACGTATAACGCACAGTTAAGCGCTTACGGCAAGCTGCAGAGCGCCATGACTTCGCTGCAAACCGCGACCGCCGCGCTCGGTAAAACGGCCACCTGGAACTCCACGTCCGTGAGCAGCACCAACACGGCGTTCACCGCGACAACGGCGGCAAACGCCTCCGTGGGCACCTTTGTGGTAAACGTGAACCAGGTGGCGAAAGCGCAGGCGCTGACCACCGGCTCCTATGCCAGCAATACCGCACAGCTGGGCGACACTACGGGCACCACGCGCAAGATCACCATTACCCAGCCGGGCACCAAAACGCCGCTGGAAGTGAACGTCGCGGACGATGACACCTCGCTGGCCGGGATCGCCAGCGCAATCAACAAGGCCAACGGCAATGTGACGGCCAGCGTGATCAAAGCGAAGGACGGCGATTATCGCCTGATGCTGACCTCAAAAACCACCGGTACCGACGGTGAGATGACGATCAGCGTCACCGGCGACGACAAGCTGCAAAGCGCGATTGGCTACGATTCCGCGTCGAAAACCGGCGGGCTGACGGTCAACACCGCGGCGCAAAACGCCATTGTCGTAGTGAACAACATCGAGATTGAGCGTCAATCCAACACCATTACCGACGCCCTGCCCGGCGTGACGTTTACGCTAAAAGCAGAAAGCAAAGCGGATGAAATGCTGGAAGTGTCGCGCGCGACCGACGCTAACCAGAAGGCGATTACCGACTGGGTAACGGCCTACAACTCGCTGCAGTCCACCATCAACAGCCTGACCAAATACGTGGCTGTCGAACCGGGCAAAGGCAGCCAGTCCAACAGCAACGGCGCGCTGGTGGGCGACGCGAACGTGCGCGGGATTCAGTCCCAGCTGCGCGGCCTGCTGACCGAAGCGCAAAGCGGTTCGATCCAGATTATGGCGCAGCTCGGCATTACGCAGGACCCGACCAAAGCCGCGGACGGCACCGTCGGCAACCTGAAGGTCGACACGGATAAGCTGAAAAAAGCCCTGACGGATAACCCGGACGCCATCCAGCAGTATTTTATTGGCGACGGCAAAACCACCGGCATGGCCACCAAGATGAGCAAAACGCTGGACTCCATGCTGAGCACCAGCGTGGGCAACGCGGGCGTGATTCAGAACGCCAAAGACGGGATCAACAAAACGCTGAAAAGCCTCGGCGAGCGTTACGACGCGATGGAAGCGCAGATTGATGCCACCATGGCGCGTTACAAAGCGCAGTTCACCAGTCTGGACGTGTTAGTGACGAAAATGACCAACACCGCCAACTATTTGACCCAACAGTTCTCACAGAAATAATCGTTGTTTCAGGAGTGGATATGTATAGCACCTCTGGTGTTCAGTCCTATCAAAAGATAGGCGTTGAAAGTGCAGTGATGAATGCCAGTCCACACCAGCTGATCGTGATGTTGTTTGACGGGGCGCACAGCGCCCTTGTCCGCGCGCGCCTGTTTCTCGAGGCCGGACAAATTCGGGAAAAAGGCGAAGCCTTATCCAAAGCCATCAACATTATCGACAACGGGTTAAAAGCGGGGCTGAACATGGAGGTTGAAAGCGAGCTGTCCGGTAATCTTGCCTCCTTGTATGAATATATGGTTCGACGTTTGTTACACGCAAATGTGAGTAACGACGTAGACGCAATTGTTGAAGTCGAGGGTTTATTAAACAACATTGCGGATGCGTGGAAGCAAATAGGCCCCAATGCGTCCTCTATCTCAGGATAATTTTGATGAATATTCCCAGCGCAGCGCTTAGTCACTGGCATGCTTTGCATGCCCAGAGCATTGCTATGCTAAATCTTGCTCGTTCCGGCCAATGGGATGAGCTTATCGAGCAGGAAATGCATTACGTCCAACTGGTGGAGCGTATTTCGCAAAACCCCATCACGTCATGCCCCCCCGCTCAGGTTGAGCAAGCGCGTTTTCTGTTGGAGAAGATCCTCGAAAACGAGAACCAGCTTAAGGCCATGCTCAAGTCCCGCATGGACGAGCTGCGCAGCCTCATCGATCAAACCGGCAAACAGCAATCCGTTACGTCGACCTACGGAAAGCTGTCGGGGAATATTCTTTATCCAGAAAGTTTGACCCGCGACACACAATTATGATTTCTTCATCCATACTCCAGAAGTCAGCCAAACGGCTTCTGGAGCACGGACGATGAAAAACCCCACGCTATTACAATGCTTTCACTGGTACTACCCCACGGGCGGTGAACTGTGGCCTGAGGTCACGGCGCTGGCCCCCAACCTGAACGAAATCGGTATCAATATGGTCTGGCTACCCCCTGCGTATAAAGGCGCATCGGGCGGCTATTCCGTTGGATACGACTCCTACGATCTTTTCGATCTCGGCGAGTTCGACCAGAAGGGCAGCGTGGCCACCAAATACGGCGACAAAGCGCAGCTGCTGGAAGCCATCAGCGCCTTAAAGAGCAACGACATTGCGGTGCTGCTGGACGTGGTGGTGAACCACAAAATGGGCGCCGACGAAAAAGAACGGGTGCGCGTTCAGCGCGTGAACGAACAGGACCGCACGCAAATTGACGATGAAATCATCGAGTGCGAGGCCTGGACCCGCTACACCTTCCCGGTGCGCGCCGGGCAATACTCGCAGTTCGTCTGGGACTATAAATGCTTCAGCGGCATCGACCACATCGAAAACCCCAGCGAGGACGGCATCTTTAAAATCGTCAACGACTATACCGGCGAGGGCTGGAACGATCAGGTTGACGGTGAGATGGGCAACTTCGACTACCTGATGGGCGAGAACATCGATTTCCGCAACCACGCGGTCACCGAAGAGATCAAATACTGGGCGCGCTGGGTCATGGAGCAGACACAGTGCGACGGCTTCCGCCTGGATGCGGTCAAACACATTCCCGCCTGGTTCTACAAGGAGTGGATCGAGCATGTTCAGGAAGTGTCGGAAAAGCCGCTGTTCGTGGTGGCAGAATACTGGTCGCACGACGTCGGCGCGCTGAAGAACTATATCGACCAGGTTGAGGGCAAAACGATGCTGTTCGACGCCCCGCTGCAGATGAAGTTCCACGAGGCGTCGCGCATGGGCCGTGACTACGACATGAGCCAGATCTTTACCGGCACGCTGGTGGAAGCCGATCCGTTCCACGCCGTAACGCTGGTCGCCAACCACGACACCCAGCCGCTGCAGGCGCTGGAGGCTCCGGTCGAGGCCTGGTTCAAGCCGCTGGCCTACGCCCTGATCCTGCTGCGCGAAAACGGCGTGCCGAGCGTCTTTTATCCCGATCTGTTCGGCGCCAGCTATGACGACACCGGCGGCGACGGCGAAAGCTATCACATCGACATGCCGGTTATCGAGCAGCTGCACGAGCTGATCCTCGCCCGCCAGCGCTTCGCCCACGGCGTGCAGACGCTGTTCTTCGATCACCCCAACTGCATTGCCTTTAGCCGCAGCGGCACCGAAGACGCCCCCGGCTGCGTGGTGGTGCTCTCCAACGGCGACGAGGGAGAAAAGGTGATTTGCCTGGGCGAGAACTATGGGAATAAAACGTGGCGAGATTTCCTCGGCAATCGCGAAGAGACCGTCACCACCGCGGCGGACGGCGAAGGCACCTTCACCTGCAACGGCGGCAGCGTCAGCGTGTGGGTGATTGAGGACGCGCTGTAATACCGGAAAAATGCGGGCTGATGCCCTCACCCCGGCCCTCTCCCTGAATGGAGAGGGAGTATTCTGTGCCAGGCTGTGATTTGTGGGGTTCCCTCACCCCACAGGGAGAGGACGCAAATACCAAAAACGGCAACAAGGTTGCCGTTTTGCGTTTACCTTCAGGGTAGTTGACTCTCCAGCGGGTTTTTGCTCAGGTAATCTGCGCACTCCACCGTTGGGCGGTCAACCCTGCGCAGCTCCATGCCGTCATACTCCAGCAGCGAACCGTCTCGCTCGAGCGGATAAACGTCCAGCTTGCGGGTCACGTTGTAGTAGTCGTCTGAGCGCAGCATGATTTTACCCGGCACCGCGATCACGCGCTGCCACTGACGGCAGTCCAGCGTATCGCCCTCTTGCGTCACCACCAGCGTGGCGATCGCCTCCGGGCTGACCAGGCTGCTCTGCGGCCCTGCCGACTGCCAGTAGCCCGCCAGGCTCGCCGGAGCCGGATGCTTAATCACGTCCTGGTAGTTATCCACCTGAGCACAGCCGGTCAACGCCAGCAGCGCGCCAACAATTGCTATCTTTTTCATCATCTTTCCTGCATGCGAAGAAAAAAATATTGTGGCATTAAAGCGATGGCGCCGCCAGCGTAAGTTCGACGGCTACACCTGCATGGACATCACTTCCTGGTACGCCGACACCAGCTTGTTGCGCACCTGGATGCCCATCTGCAGGGACACCGAGGATTTTTGCAAATCGGTCATCACATCGTTAAGCGCGACGCCCGGTTCGCCGAGGGTAAATTTCTCCGCCTGCGCGCGCGCCGCGGTCTGCGTGTCGCTGATGCGGTCCAGCGCCGCGTGCAGCTGGCCGGCAAAGCTGATGCTCTGCGGCTGTTCCGCCATGCTCTGGTTGCGGGCTGACATTGCCGTTGCCTGTAGCTGGCTGATAACCCCTTCGATGCCCTGTATAGCCATGACTCTCCCCTGAATGGTTTTTTACGCGGTCAAGACTAACAGCTTGTCAATAAGATAAAGGCGGTAAATAGCGTTAAAAAACCAGGTTATTTGACCCATAGAAAATCCGGAATCATCAAATAATGGCAGGGCCATCAGTATGGAACTTTTGTCGTGTTTGCCGACCCGGGAGTCAGTTTTGTTTCTCTACACGAATAACGTAAACCACCAGGATTTAAGAGGTGCGCAATGAGTGCAACAGCATCAACGGCGCCACAGAATAAATCAGCAGAGTGGATAAACCGCCTTCGCGCGAACCCTAAAATCCCGTTGATCGTGGCAGGCGCAGCCGCCATTGCGATCCTTGTAGCGATGGTCCTGTGGGCGAAAAGCCCTGATTACCGCACGCTTTACAGCAACCTCTCCGATCAGGATGGCGGCGCCATCGTCACCCAGCTGACCCAGATGAACGTCCCGTATCGCTTTGCCGATAACGGCGGTGCGCTGGAAGTGCCTGCCGATAAAGTGCATGAGCTTCGCCTGCGCCTGGCGCAGCAGGGCCTGCCGAAGGGCGGCGCGGTCGGCTTCGAGCTGCTGGATCAGGAAAAATTCGGCATCAGCCAGTTCAGCGAGCAGGTCAACTACCAGCGCGCCCTTGAAGGCGAGCTGGCGCGCACGATCGAAACCTTAGGCCCGGTAAAAGCCGCCCGCGTGCACCTGGCGATGCCAAAGCCGTCGCTGTTCGTTCGTGAGCAAAAATCACCGTCCGCTTCCGTGACCGTTAACCTCGAACCGGGGCGCGCCCTCGACGAGGGGCAAATCAGCGCGGTCACCCACCTGGTCTCCAGCGCGGTGGCGGGCCTGCCGCCGGGCAACGTCACGCTGGTCGATCAAAGCGGCCGCCTGCTAACCCAGAACAACAGCGCCGGGCGCGATCTTAACGACGCGCAGCTTAAATATGCCGCTGACGTTGAAGGCCGCCTCCAGCGCCGCATTGAAGCAATCCTCGGCCCGGTTGTCGGCAACAATAACGTCCACGCGCAGGTGACGGCGCAGATCGACTTTGCCAATAAAGAGCAGACCGAAGAGCAGTACAGCCCGAACGGCAACCCGTCTCAGGCGGTGATGCGCTCTCGCCAGGTGAATGAAAACGAGCAGGTTGGCGGCCCTTACCCGGGCGGCGTGCCGGGCGCGCTCTCCAACCAGCCTGCCCCGGCTAACGCGGCGCCGATCTCTACGCCTCCGGCCAACCCGCAGAACGGCCAGCAAAACAACCCGCAGACGACCTCGACGGCGAACGCCTCCGGCCCGCGCACCAGCAGCCGAAATGAAACCACCAACTACGAAGTCGACCGCACGATTCGCCATACCAAGCTAAACGTGGGCGACGTTCAGCGCCTCTCCGTGGCCGTGGTCGTGAACTACAAAACCCTGCCGGACGGCAAGCCGCTGCCGCTGACCGCCGAGCAGATGAAGCAGATCGAGGACCTGACCCGCGAGGCGATGGGCTATTCCGAGAAGCGCGGCGATACCCTCAACGTGGTCAATTCGCCGTTCACCACCACGGACGAGTCCGGCGGCGAGCTGCCGTTCTGGCAACAGCAGGCGTTTATCGACCAGCTGATCGCGGCGGGCCGCTGGCTGCTGGTGCTGATCGTGGCGTGGCTGCTGTGGCGTAAGGGCATTCGCCCGCAGCTGCAGCGCCGCGCTGAAGCCGAGAAGGCCGCGCTGGAGCAGATGAGCTCCCGCCAGGAAACGGAAGACGCGGTTGAAGTGCGCCTCAGCAAAGATGAACAAATGCAGCAGCGCCGCGCCAACCAGCGCATGGGCGCCGAGGTGATGAGCCAGCGCATTCGCGAAATGTCTGATAACGATCCGCGCGTCGTCGCGCTGGTCATCCGCCAGTGGATGGGTAACGAACATGAGTAATACGCTTACGGGCACCGATAAAAGCGTCATCCTGCTGATGACCATTGGCGAAGACCGCGCGGCGGAGGTGTTTAAGCACCTCTCCCAGCGCGAGGTGCAGATCCTCAGCGCGGCGATGGCGAACGTCCGCCAAATCTCCAACAAGCAGCTGACGGACGTGCTGTCCGAGTTTGAGCAGGAAGCCGAGCAGTTTGCCGCGCTCAACATCAACGCCAACGACTACCTGCGCTCCGTGCTGGTCAAGGCGCTGGGTGAAGAGCGGGCCGCCAGCCTGCTGGAAGACATTCTGGAAACCCGCGATACCGCCAGCGGCATCGAGACGCTCAACTTTATGGAGCCGCAGAGCGCCGCCGACCTTATCCGCGACGAACACCCGCAGATCATCGCCACCATCCTGGTTCACCTCAAGCGCGGCCAGGCGGCGGACATTCTGGCCCTGTTCGACGAGCGCCTGCGCCACGACGTGATGCTGCGTATCGCCACCTTCGGCGGCGTGCAGCCTGCCGCGCTGGCAGAGCTGACCGAGGTGCTGAACAACCTGCTCGACGGCCAGAACCTCAAGCGCAGCAAAATGGGCGGCGTGAGAACCGCGGCAGAGATCATCAACCTGATGAAAACCCAGCAGGAAGAGGCGGTCATTACGGCCGTTCGAGAGTTCGACGGCGAGCTGGCGCAGAAAATTATCGACGAGATGTTCCTGTTCGAAAATCTGGTCGAAGTGGACGACCGCAGCATCCAGCGCCTGCTTCAGGAAGTGGATTCCGAATCCCTGCTTATTGCCCTCAAGGGCGCCGAGCAGCCGCTGCGCGAGAAGTTCCTGCGCAACATGTCCCAGCGTGCGGCGGATATCCTGCGCGACGACCTGGCCAACCGCGGACCGGTGCGTCTGTCTCAGGTGGAAAACGAGCAGAAAGCGATCCTGCTTATCGTTCGTCGCCTGGCGGAAACCGGCGAGATGGTAATCGGCAGCGGAGACGACACCTATGTCTAACGAGCTGTCCTGGACCCGCTGGACGCCCGACGATCTGGCCCCTCCCCTGACGGAGTTCACTCCGGCGATCGTCAAGGCCGACGCGGGTGAAGATGAGGCCGACGCGCCCGAGCTGAGCGAAGAAGAACAGCGCGCGCAGATGCTGGCGCAGCTGCAGATGCAGGCCCATGAACAGGGCTATAACGCCGGCCTCAGCGAAGGCCGGCAGAAAGGCCACGAGCAGGGCTACCAGGAAGGGCTGGCGCAGGGGCTGGAGCACGGTGCCGAGCAGGCCCGCCAGCAGCAGGCGCCGATCCACGCCCGCATGCAGCAGCTGGTCAGCGAATTTCAGAACACCCTCGACGCGCTGGACAGCGTGATTGCCTCCCGCCTGATGCAGATGGCGCTTGAGGCCGCGCGTCAGGTGATCGGCCAGACGCCGTGCGTCGACAACTCGGCGCTGATCAAGCAGATCCAGGGCCTGCTCCAGCAGGAGCCGCTGTTCAGCGGCAAGCCGCAGCTGCGCGTGCATCCTGATGATTTACAGCGCGTTGAGGAGAGCCTCGGCGCAACCTTAAGCCTGCACGGCTGGCGGCTGCGCGGCGATCCGTCGCTGCACCACGGCGGCTGCAAGGTTTCGGCAGATGAAGGCGATCTTGACGCCAGCGTGGCGACCCGCTGGCAGGAACTGTGCCGCCTGGCCGCGCCGGGAGTCGTCTGATGACCGCTCGCCTGACCCGCTGGCTTAACACGCTGGATAACTTTGAAACGAAGATGGCGCAGCTGCCCGCCGTGCGCCGCTACGGCCGCCTGACGCGCGCCACCGGGCTGGTGCTGGAGGCCACCGGGCTTCAGCTGCCGCTGGGGGCAACCTGCGTGATTGAGCGTCAGGACGGGCTGGAGACGCGCGAAGTGGAAAGCGAGGTGGTCGGCTTTAACGGCCAGCGCCTGTTCCTGATGCCGCTCGAAGAGGTGGAAGGCATTCTGCCCGGCGCGCGCGTCTACGCCAAAAACATGAGCGGCGACGGCCTGCAGAGCGGCAAGCAGCTTCCGCTCGGCCCCGCCCTGCTCGGCCGCGTGCTGGACGGCAGCGGCAAGCCGCTCGACGGCCTGCCCGCACCGGACACTACCGAAACCGGCGCGCTGATTACGCAGCCGTTTAACCCGCTGCAGCGCACCGCCATTGAGCACGTGCTGGATACCGGCGTGCGCCCAATTAATGCCCTGCTCACGGTGGGCCGCGGGCAGCGCATGGGCCTGTTCGCGGGCTCCGGCGTCGGTAAGTCGGTCCTGCTCGGCATGATGGCGCGCTATACCCAGGCGGACGTGATCGTCGTGGGGCTGATCGGCGAGCGCGGGCGCGAAGTAAAAGACTTTATCGAGAACATTCTCGGCGCGGACGGCCGCGCCCGCTCGGTGGTGATCGCCGCCCCGGCGGACGTGTCGCCGCTGCTGCGCATGCAGGGCGCCGCCTACGCCACGCGCATTGCGGAAGATTTCCGCGACCGCGGCCAGCACGTCCTGCTGATCATGGATTCCCTGACCCGCTACGCGATGGCGCAGCGTGAAATTGCTCTCGCCATCGGCGAGCCGCCGGCCACCAAAGGCTACCCGCCTTCGGTCTTCGCCAAGCTGCCCGCTCTGGTAGAGCGCGCGGGGAACGGCATCAGCGGCGGCGGCTCCATTACCGCGTTTTATACCGTGCTGACCGAAGGCGATGACCAGCAGGACCCGATCGCCGACTCCGCGCGCGCGATCCTCGACGGCCACATCGTGCTCTCGCGGCGGCTGGCCGAGGCCGGGCACTACCCGGCCATTGATATTGAAGCGTCGATCAGCCGCGCGATGACGGCGCTGATTACCGAGAAGCACTACGCCCGCGTGCGTAACTTCAAGCAGCTGCTTTCCAGCTTTCAGCGCAACCGCGATCTGGTCAGCGTCGGGGCGTACGCCAAAGGCAGCGATCCGATGCTCGACAAAGCGATTGCCCTGTGGCCGCAGCTGGAGGCGTTTTTGCAACAGGGTATTTTTGAACGTGCCGACTGGGAAGACTCTCTCCAGGCTCTGGAGCTGATTTTCCCGCAGGTGTAACACAGGTGGAGGGCGAAGGTCATGGCGCAAAACAGCGCGTTATCAACGCTAAAAGATCTGGCTGAAAAAGAGGTGGAGGATGCCGCGCTGCAGCTCGGCGCAATGCGGCGCGGATGCCAGCAGGCCGAAGAACAGCTAAAGATGCTGATCGACTATCAGCACGAGTATCGCACCAACCTTAATACCGACATGACGCAGGGCATTGGCAGCCAGCGCTGGATTAACTATCAGCAGTTCATCCAGACGCTCGAAAAGGCGATTGAGCAGCACCGCCAGCAGCTGCACCAGTGGACTGAAAAAGTGGACACCGCGCTCACCTTCTGGCGCGAGAAAAAACAGCGGCTGCAGGCGTGGCAAACGCTGCAGGACCGGCAGGTGGCCGCCACGACCCTGGCGGAAAACCGTCTGGATCAGAAGAAAATGGATGAGTTTGCCCAGCGCGCATCAATGAGGAAACCGGAATGATCACACTACAACAGCTGCTGATGACCGACAGCGACCTGCCTGGCGGCGCGCCAGCGGGGAAAGGCGCCGAGGGCGCGCAGGATTTTCTCTCCCTGCTCGCGGGCGCGCTGACGGAGGCGACCGGCCAGGATAAGGATGCGCCGCTCACCCTGGCCGACCTGAAGGCCGCCGGGAGCAGGCTATCGAACGCCACGGATAAAGACGGCGACGTCTCGCTGCAGGCGAAGCTTGCCGATCTCCTCTCGCGTCAGGAGAGCCTGCCTGAACATAGCGCATCGCCAACGGATGCGCTGCAAGGCCTGGTGTCCGGTTTAGCGCCCGCCGCGCACGGCGACGCCCTGAAGTCCCTGACGCAGTCGGTAGCGAAAGATGACGGCAAAACCGATCTGACCGACGAAGAGCTGGCGGGGCTCAGCGCGCTGATGGCGATGCTGCCGCACCAGCAGGCGGCAACGGCAGTTCCAGCCGCTCCGGCGAGCCGCGCCGAGGGCGTGAGCGCGCGGGCGCAGGTTTCGCCGGGCCTGGCCCAGCAGACCGCGCTGAACGGTGCTTCTGCGGATCATGAAAAGGCGCAGGCTGGCTATCAGCCTCTGGCGCAGAGTGCGGACAACGCGCTGCCTGCGGCGGCCCCGGCGGTTGCCGCGGCGGACAAGCCGGACGTCGCCAGCGCGGCCACGTCCACAAGCCCGACCGCCACCCTGGCGCCGGTAATGGGCAGCCATTCCGTGCCGCAGGCCGCCGCCACCGTTGCCACCGCCCCCGTGCTGAGCCAGCCGCTCGGCACCGGCGAATGGCAGCAGGCGCTCGGCCAGCACATTACGCTGTTCACGAAGCAGGGCCAGCAGACCGCCGAGCTGCGCCTGCACCCGGAAGATCTGGGCCAGGTCCACATCTCGCTCAAGCTCGACGATAACCAGGCCCAGCTGCAGATGGTTTCCCCGCACAGCCACGTGCGCGCCGCGCTGGAAGCCGCGCTGCCGGTGCTGCGCACCCAGCTGGCTGAAAGCGGCATCCAGCTTTCGCAGAGCAGCGTCAGCAGCGAGAGCTTTGCCGGACAGCAGCAGTCCTCTTCCCAGCACCAGCAGCAGGCCTCCCGCTCCGGCCAGCAGGGCGGATTTGGCGATGACGCCGACGAGCTGCTGCCGACCCCGGCCGCCCTGCAATCCGCCGCGCGCGGTAGCGGCGCCGTCGATATCTTCGCCTAAACGCCAGAGGTAGCGTGATTATCCCCGTCTTTTCCACGCTTTGACGCGGACAGGACACGGGATAATCACCGTATTAGCTGTACCGAAACAGGAAGCTCGTATCAGATGACAGACTCCGCTATCACCAAAAAAAGCAAGCGTTCCATCTGGATCCCGCTGCTGGTGTTGATCACGCTCGCGGCCTGCGCCACCGCTGGCTATAGTTACTGGCGTATGCAGCAGGAACCTTCAACCGCTGCGGCCAAAGCCGAAGCGCCTCCTCCGCCCGCGCCGGTCTTCTTTGCGCTTGATACCTTTACGGTTAACCTGGGCGATGCGGACCGCGTGCTGTACGTCGGCATTACGCTGCGCCTGAAAGACGAAGCGACCCGCGCGCGCCTGAACGACTATCTTCCGGAAGTGCGTAGCCGCCTGCTGCTGCTGTTCTCTCGTCAGGACGCCTCTTCGCTTGCCACCGATGACGGCAAGCAAAAGCTGGTCGAGGCCATTAAGCAGACGCTGGCAACGCCGCTGGTTAACGGTCAACCTAAGCAGGAAGTCACTGACGTTCTGTACACAGCTTTCATTCTGCGGTAACGACATGGGCGACAGCATTCTTTCTCAGGCAGAAATCGACGCGCTGCTCAACGGCGACAGCGATAAAACCGACGATCCGCAACCGGGTCTGAGCGGCGACGATAATATTCGTCCCTACGATCCCAATACCCAGCGCCGCGTGGTGCGCGAGCGCCTGCAGGCGCTGGAGATCATCAACGAACGTTTTGCGCGTCAGTTCCGCATGGGGCTGTTTAACCTGCTGCGCCGTAGCCCGGATATTACCGTCGGCGCGATCCGCATTCAGCCCTACCACGAGTTTGCCCGCAACCTGCCGGTGCCGACCAACCTTAACCTGATTCACCTGAAGCCGCTGCGCGGCACCGGGCTGGTGGTGTTTTCCCCAAGCCTGGTGTTCATTGCGGTGGATAACCTGTTCGGCGGCGACGGTCGTTTCCCGACCAAGGTTGAAGGACGCGAGTTTACCCACACCGAGCAGCGCGTCATCAACCGCATGCTGAAGCTGGCGCTGGAGTCCTACAGCGACGCGTGGAAGGCGATCAACCCGCTGGAAGTGGAGTACGTGCGTTCCGAGATGCAGGTGAAATTCACCAACATCACCACCTCGCCGAACGATATCGTGGTGAACACGCCGTTCCACGTGGAGATCGGCAACCTGACCGGCGAGTTCAACATCTGCCTGCCGTTCAGCATGATCGAACCGCTGCGCGAGCTGCTGGTGAACCCGCCGCTGGAGAACTCCCGCCACGAGGATCAGAACTGGCGCGAAAACCTGGTGCGCCAGGTGCAGCATTCCCAGCTGGAGCTGGTGGCGAACTTTGCCGATATCTCCATGCGGCTCTCGCAGATCCTGAAATTACAACCCGGCGACGTGCTGCCGATAGACAAACCCGACCGCATCATTGCCCATGTGGATGGAGTACCGGTACTGACCAGCCAGTACGGCACCATTAACGGTCAGTACGCGTTACGCGTTGAGCACTTGATCAACCCGATTTTAAATTCGCTGAATGAGGAACAGCCCAAATGAGTGACATGAACAATCCGTCCGATGAGAACAGCGGAGCACTGGACGATCTGTGGGCTGACGCGTTAAACGAGCAGAAAACGACCCCGAGCAAAAGCGCGGCGGACGCCGTGTTCCAGCAGCTGGGCGGCGGCGACGTGAGCGGCACGCTTCAGGATATCGATCTGATTATGGATATTCCGGTCAAGCTGACCGTTGAGCTGGGCCGCACCCGGATGACCATCAAAGAGCTGCTGCGCCTGACGCAGGGTTCCGTGGTGGCGCTTGACGGGCTGGCCGGCGAGCCGCTGGATATCCTGATTAACGGCTATCTGATTGCGCAGGGTGAAGTGGTGGTGGTGGCCGATAAATACGGCGTGCGCATCACCGACATCATCACCCCGTCTGAACGTATGCGTCGCCTGAGCCGCTAAGCATGAAAACCCAGGCAACCGTATCGCAGCCCTCCGCCGTTCCGGGCTCACCGCTGCTTCAGGTGAGCGGCGCGCTGTTCGGTATTATTGCCTTCATTCTTATCGCCGCGTGGCTGGCGAAGCGCTTTGGCCTGGCGGGCAAAACCGCCGCCGCGCGCGGCCTGAAGGTCAGCGCCAGCGCCTCGCTGGGGCCGCGCGAGCGCGTGGTTATCGTTGACGTTGAAGACGCGCGCCTGGTGCTGGGCGTCACCGCCTCGAACATTAACCTGCTGCATACGCTGCCGCCTGCCCCCGCCGCCGAAGATGCGCCGGCAGAAAACCCGGCAGATTTTCAGTCCGTCATGAAGAGTTTGCTTAAGCGTTCCGGGAGATCGTAATGCGCCGTTTGTTGTCCCTTTCGCTTGCGGGCGTTGGCCTGTTTGCTCCCGCCGTCTACGCACAGCTGCCCGGCCTGGTCTCCACCCCGCTCGCCGGAGGCGGCCAGAGCTGGTCGCTGCCCGTTCAGACGCTGGTTTTCATTACCTCGCTGACCTTTATTCCGGCCATTTTGCTGATGATGACCAGCTTCACCCGCATCATCATCGTGTTTGGCCTGCTGCGAAACGCGCTCGGCACGCCCTCGGCCCCGCCTAACCAGGTGCTGCTGGGCCTGGCCCTGTTTCTGACCTTTTTTATTATGTCCCCGGTCATCGACAAGATTTATACCGACGCCTACCAGCCCTTCAGCGAAGACAAGATCTCGATGCAGGAGGCGCTGGACAAGGGCGCACAGCCGCTGCGCGAGTTTATGCTGCGCCAGACGCGCGAAGCGGATTTGGCCCTGTTTGCGCGCCTGGCGAATACGGGCGAAATTCAGGGGCCAGAAGCCGTGCCGATGCGCATTCTGCTGCCCGCCTACGTGACCAGCGAGCTGAAAACCGCGTTTCAGATCGGCTTTACCATTTTCATCCCGTTCCTGATCATCGACCTGGTCATTGCCAGCGTCCTGATGGCGCTGGGGATGATGATGGTGCCCCCCGCCACCATCGCCCTGCCCTTTAAGATTATGCTGTTCGTGCTGGTTGACGGCTGGCAGCTGCTGGTGAGTTCGCTGGCGCAAAGTTTCTACAGCTGAGGAGCGCGAAATGACGCCAGAATCGGTCATGATGATGGGCACGGAAGCGATGAAAGTCGCGATTGCCGTCGCCGCCCCGCTGCTCCTCGTTGCGCTGGTCACCGGCCTTATCATCAGCATCCTGCAGGCCGCCACGCAGATTAACGAAATGACGCTGTCGTTTATTCCGAAAATTATCGCCGTCTTTGTGGCGATCGTCGTCGCCGGGCCGTGGATGCTCAACCTGCTGCTGGACTATATGCGCAACCTGTTTACCAACCTGCCGTACATCATCGGCTGATATTACGATGCTGCACTTCACCAGCGATCAATGGATGCAGTGGCTCGGCCTGTACTTCTGGCCGATGCTCCGCGTGCTGGCGCTTATTTCAACGGCGCCCATTCTGAGCGAAAAGGCCATTCCCAAGCGCGTCAAGCTGGGCCTGGGGATCATTATCACCATTATCATTGCCCCGTCTCTGCCGCCGGTGAACATTCCGATTTTTTCCGCCAACGCGCTATGGGTTGCGCTGCAGCAGGTGATGATCGGCGTGGCCGTGGGGTTCACGATGCAGCTAGCCTTCGCCGCCGTGCGTACCGCCGGGGAGCTGATTGGCCTGCAGATGGGGCTGTCGTTCGCGACATTCGTAGACCCGGGAAGCCACCTCAACATGCCCGTCATCGCCCGCATCATTGATATGCTGGCGATGCTGCTGTTTCTGACGTTTAACGGCCATTTGTGGCTTATCTCCCTGCTGGTGGACACGTTCCACACGCTGCCGATTGGCGAAAGCCCGGTAAACAGCAACGCCTTCCTGGCGCTGGTGCGCGCGGCGGGGCTGATTTTCCTCAACGGGCTGATGCTGGCGCTACCGATTATCACCCTGCTGTTAACCGTAAACCTCTCATTAGGGTTATTGAACAGAATGGCCCCGCAGCTTTCGGTATTTGTCATCGGTTTTCCGATCACCCTGATGGTCGGGCTTTTATTAATGTCATTCCTGATGCCACTTATCGCCCCCTTCTGCGAACATTTATTCAGCGAGATATTCAACCTCTTAGCGGATATTGTTAGCGAACTGCCCCGTAAATAATAACCCTCACTCTCCGCATTGTCTTTCTGAGGATATTCCTAAAATAAATCCTGAAAAACATCTACCAGGATATAACTGGTGCGGTTTAAATGTTTCTAACCACTTCACAATACTTAATATTTACTTTACTTTAAGAAGATTCCTGGCAAATTATACGTAACTTTACGGGATAGTGAGTGCCGCCTGAAAGTCTTTGTCATGCTCACAGGTTTATTACGTTTTTCCATCCCGTATGGCTGTTTATGAGCTCTCAGGCAGATGGTGAATTATCGTTACGCATTGAGTGAGGGTATGCCATGTCAACGATCATTATGGATTTATGCAGCTACACCCGGTTAGGGCTAACCGGGTATTTGGCAAGCAGAGGGGTACGAAAGAGAGAAATCAACGATGCGCACACCGTTGACGAACTTGCAGCCGCTTGTGAGGAGTTCAAGCCAGGCGTGGTGTTTATTAATGAGGACTGTTTCATACACGACCCAGCCAACAGTCAGAAAATTAAGCTAATCATTAATCAGCATCCGAAGACAATGTTTATTGTTTTTATGGCGATAGCCAATATTCACTTTGACGAATATTTGCTGGTCAGGAAAAATTTATTGATCAGTTCAAAATCGATAAAACCGGAGTCTCTGGACGACATACTTGGCGATTATTTGAATAAAGAAGTAAAAAATGTAGGGGTGGTTAACTTGCCCACGCTGTCATTAAGTAGAACTGAATCAAGCATGTTGCGCATGTGGATGGCCGGACAAGGCACTATTCAGATATCCGATCAGATGAATATCAAAGCCAAGACCGTTTCATCGCACAAAGGAAATATTAAAAGGAAAATTAAAACGCATAATAAGCAAGTCATATATCATGTAGTGCGCCTGACCGATAATGTGACGAATGGAATATTCGTCAATATGCGCTGAGCGGCTTTTACCGACTGTCCTCTACCATCTATCTCTGGCCTGGCCAGAGATTTTTGCTATTTATCATTCCGCCACCGAGGTCGGGCTGGTTTACCCGACGCCGCGCTACTCTGCCCTTTCGACAAAAATACCGTCCGGATGCCCCAGCTCGTTAAAGAACCAGATGCCCATCGGGTAATCTTCCAGCGAGACCAGGTACATGGTGCCTTCGCTAAACTCTTCAATCGCCAGCACGACGCCCGGGCGGCGCGGCCCGCCGTCCGTTTTAACTGTAACCCGATCGTTGACCTTCATAGATTCCTCCTGTGGTTTTGAGCCAGTGTAGAACAAAACGCTCTAACTGGCATCGCTCTGCCGGCGCGAATGGCGTTTTTCTGTGCGGTCTATACTGTGTAGGACACGCTTAACTGAGGTACCTGCAATGAAGACAGACAAAGAGTACAGCGACACCATCAAACGCGAGGTTGAAGTGGACGTCGATGCCCTGCTTGCCGCCATCAATGAGATCAGCGAATCCGAGGTGCGTCGAACGGAGGATGGCTCTGACCGGGTCATTGTCAACGGGAGGGACTATCACACCTATCGCGAGCTGGCCGAGGCCTTTGAGCTCGATATTCATGATTTCAGCGTCTCTGAAACGAACCGCTGAGGCGAAAAAAATCCCGGCCATGGGGATGACCGGGATGAAACTTGCTTATGCAAGAAGCACTTGAAAATTCGTTACACCAGGAAATCCGATGCAGCAGCCACAGTATCCTCTACCAATATGGCTGACAAGCATATATTCTTTTCGTGAATGTATAACTTATCGCCAGTCATTTTCCTAAAAGAGAGAAGTGCGCGCAGAATGCGGGCCTCACGAGACGAGCTAAGAATTTTCGCCAACTTAACGGCAATTTTTTAGGAATAATCTTAATAAGCCTCACCTCATGCATCAGCGTTTCTTATGCTTTCCCCTCATCGCGCCAGACCACCCGGTTGCGCCCCCGCTGTTTGGCCTGATACAGCCTGTCGTCAGCAATCGATTGGAGCTGCTCGAAGCTATAGTTGCCCTTTTCATGCGCGCAGCTTACGCCAAACGATGCGCTGATGCGGATCGTGGTGCTCTTTTTCACGAGGATCTCTTTGGCGTCAATGCGCATGCGTATCCGCTCGGCAATCGCCGCCGCTTCCGCAAGCGCAATGCCCGGCAGGACCACGCAAAACTCTTCTCCCCCAACGCGTCCTGCTACGTCGTTGTCGCGCAGCCCGCTGGCGATGATGCCCGCGGCGTGGGACAGCACCTTATCCCCCGCCTGGTGGCCGAAGCGGTCGTTGATGCCCTTGAAGTGGTCGAGGTCGATCTGAATAACGGAGAACGGCCGCGACTGCTTCTGGCACTTTTCCCCCAGAATTTTCGCCTGCTCGAACAGCGCGCCGCGGTTATTGAGGCGCGTGAGCGGGTCGTGCCAGGCCTGCCACTGCAGCGAGTGCTGAAGCGTGTACATGTTGCTGACCATCCGGCGAATAACCAGCCACGAGATCAGCAGCATCGCGGTGAATAAGGCCCACAGCAGCGCCAGCACGATGCTGATGCTGCCGAAATCGCCGCGCACGCCTTCATCCAGCGTGTGGACGCGCAGCATGACCCCGTCAAAGTGATCCAGCCGCTCCCAGCTGACGAAGCGGCTGCCCAGGCGCACGCCGCCTTCGGTGTCACTTTCTATCGCATGGGCAATCTGGGCCAGCTCCGCCGCGTCAAACGGGTTGATGCTGTCGGCTGACGGCGCTGAGGAGGCGATCAGCGACAGCCGGGTGTCGTAAAGCTGATATTCCCCTTCCGTGCGATCGTCTACCGCATCCACCAGCAGGCGCCGTATGGTGTCGTTGGAAAAATCCATCGCCACCACGCCGTACCAGTAGTTATCGAAATAGACCGGCACGCTGGCGGTGATCGTTCCGGCATGCTGAGTCGAGGAGGCGAAAAACCAGCGTACGGCGCGGGCGCGGTTTTCGCGCTCTGACTGGAGGGTAAACCACGGCTGAGTGACAAACTGATAATAGCGAGACACCGCGTCGGCATTCTTCGCGGGGGTGTCGGTGGCGAGCCAAAAGCCGGCGCGGGAGACGTACATGCCGCGCGCTTCTTTTTTGACTGCCGACGAGGCCAGGCGCAGCAGATAGCCCACTTCCAGCGCGGCGGAAATTTCACGATCGATCCGCGCGTCGTCGCGGTTGAGAAGCGTCGTTTTGCTTACAAAGGCGTCGGACACGCCGTTAATCGGCAGCGTGCGGTTCTTATCAACCGCTAGCTGCCACGAGGCGCGAGTCCGCACTAGGTTGAAGCGCGAAACGGCATCCTGCAGCACGGCAAAGGCCAGCGGCGTTTGCAGCGCTTCGCCCATGCTCTTTCGGAAGAAAAGCAGCTTATCAACGCTGAACTGCAGCTGCCTGTCCAGCGAACTGGCGACCGTCTCAAGGTGATTGCGCTGGCTTGAGACGTACGCCCCCTCCAGCACCACGACTTCACGCCAGGTCAGAAGGGTTGAAAAAATGAGCACTACCAGAAAACAGAGATTAACAATCAGGCCGGGATTGCTGCGCTTACGCAGCCATTGCAGAACCGTTCGCTTCACGTCATAGGTATCGCGCTGCACACACACTCCCTGATTGCCATTTAACACCCCTTCACACGTACCCCGGACATGCGAAACCCGGCGGTATGATAGCCAGCCGTAAAAACGCCCGGCAAGCCGGGCGTCGCGTGATTAAGTCTTATCGTGCCTTTGCCCCGCGTCTCCCGGCTGAAGCTCATCTTCACGAAAAGCTTCCCGCTTGATGCCATAGCCATCGTGCCAGCGGCATTCCACCATTCCGCTGGCATACCCGGTCACGATCATGCTCGGGCCGCCATTCTTAGGCTTAACTTCATCACTGACCAAAAAGACCATACCTGCCTCCCGTATCAGGGTGAAACGTTTTCAATTTAGACGAGGAACGGCCTTTTTGCCTCCTTAGTAAGGTAACAATTAATGCGATGAGCCGCGCGCTTTTTCCACCAGCTTCACGGCGCCGACCACGATGCCGCCGATGATAAAGCCCAGAACCAAATTCAGCAGCGTAGGCAGAATCGAGGCCACAACCGCACCCTGGGAGGAGGCGAAATGCTCAATCGCATGGTGGAGCGGCGCAATCCCATGGACCACAATGCCGCCGCCCACCAGGAACATGGCTAACGTTCCGACGACCGACAGGCTTTTCATCAGCCAGGGCGCCATCACCAGCAGGCCTTTGCCGATGCCCCGCGCCACGGCGCTTTTTTTCTGCTCCAGCCAGTAGCCCATATCGTCCAGCTTGACGATAACCCCCACCAGGCCGTACACCCCTATCGTCACCAGAATCGCAATGCCCGCCAGGATCAGCACCTGGTTAAGCAGCGGCGACTCGGAGACAATGCCGAGCGTGATCGCCACAATTTCCGCCGAGAGAATAAAATCGGTACGAATAGCGCCTTTGACCTTATCGCGCTCAAAGGTTTTCGGGTCCTGCGCGGCAAGCGACTCGAGGCGCTGCTGGCGCACCTCCGGCGTGTCGCTCTCCTTACGGGAAGACAGCGTATGCACCACCTTCTCGACCCCTTCGTAGCATAAAAATGCGCCGCCAATCATCAGCAGCGGCGTGATGGCCCAGGGGATAAAGGCGCTGATCAGCAGCGCCAGCGGCACGAGGATCACCTTATTGAGCAATGAGCCCTTCGCCACGGCCCACACGACGGGCAGCTCGCGGTTCGCCCGCACGCCGCTCACCTGCTGGGCGTTCAGCGATAAATCATCGCCCAGCACGCCGGCCGTTTTCTTGGCGGCCAGTTTTCCCATAACGGAAATATCGTCCAGCAAGGTGGCAATATCGTCCAGTAATGTTAATAAGCTACTTCCTGCCAAAATCACTATCCTTCTTTTTTTAGTAATGACATGAATAGTATGGAGCAAAAGCGGCAACCCGGAAACAGGCACATTAAGTCAACATAAAATTCACATCTCGCGCCAGTTAAAGCACTCGCCAGCCCGATAGTTTTGGCGTTTACTATGAGCGACCTTTTTATTCCGTCGTGAGGGACTATGCGTTTTCGGCAATTATTACCGCTCATTGGGGCACTTTTTTCGCTGTATATCATTTGGGGTTCCACCTATTTCGTTATTCGCATCGGCGTAGAAAGCTGGCCGCCGCTGCTGATGGCCGGCGTGCGTTTTCTTTCCGCCGGGATCGTGCTGCTGGCCTTTCTGCTGCTTCGCGGCCACAGGCTCCCGCCGCTTCGCCCGATGCTGAACGCCGCCCTGATTGGCCTGCTGCTGCTGGCGGTTGGCAACGGGTTCGTCACCATTGCGGAGCACCGCAACGTGCCCTCCGGCATCGCGGCGGTGGTGGTGGCGACCGTACCGCTGTTTACGCTCTGCTTTAGCCGCCTGTTTGGCATTCGCACCCGCAAGCTGGAGTGGCTGGGCATTGCTATCGGGCTTGCCGGGATCGTGATGCTGAACAGCGGCGGCAACCTGAGCGGCAACCCGTGGGGCGCGGTGATTATTCTGATCGGCTCGATGAGCTGGGCGTTTGGGTCCGTGTACGGCTCGCGCATTGCGCTGCCGACCGGGATGATGGCGGGAGCGATTGAGATGCTGGCGGCAGGCATCGTGCTGCTTATCGCCTCGCTGCTGACCGGTGAAAAGCTGACGGCGATGCCGCCGCTTTCGGGCTTCCTCGCCGTGGGCTATCTGGCGCTGTTTGGCTCGGTGATCGCCATCAACGCCTATATGTTCCTGATCCGCAACGTCTCCCCCGCCGTCGCCACCAGCTACGCCTACGTTAACCCGGTTGTTGCCGTGCTGCTGGGAACCGGTTTTGCCGGTGAAACGCTCTCCACCATCGAATGGCTGGCGCTGGGAGTAATCGTGTTTGCGGTGGTGCTGGTGACGCTGGGCAAATACCTGCTGCCCGCGAAGCCGGTGGTGACGCCCTGCGAGGTTAAGAAATCGTAACCGGGTGAATGCCCTGCGTATCGATCTGCGCGGCCTGACCGCCGCCGCAGATCCACTCTTCCAGGCGCTCCGCCAGCGCCGCATCCTTCAGCTTTAACTTCCCGCGCAGCGCGCACTCCCACACCACCAGTACCCGCCAGCCCTGCGCGATCAGCGCGGCGGTATCGCGGGCGTCGCGCGCCACGTTCTTGCCAATCTTCTCCAGCCAGAAGTCGGTGCGCGTCGCCGGCACCTTGAAGAGGTAGCAGTCGTGATGATGCCAGAAGCAGCCGTGGGTAAAGATGATGCACCGATAGTCATCGACAACGAAATCGGGACGTCCGGCGAGCGCCTTGTCCTGCACGCGATAGGTAAACCCGGCCTGGGTCAGCAGGCCCGCAAGGCGCTTTTCAATCGCGGTGTCGCGCGTGCCGATGGCACGCATGTTTTTACTGCGCGTGGCTTTATTATGCACGTCCGTCATTGACGGCCTCGCGCGCGCGCAGCGCCACGGCCTGCGCAATCCGCGAGGCCAGCAGCTTAGCCACCGCGGCGAACGCGGGCACAACCACGGAGTTACCAAACTGGCGGTAGGCCTGCGTGTCCGACACCGGAATGCGGAAGCTGTAGCCGTTCGGCGTTTCGAACCCCATCAGTCGCGCACACTCTCGCGGCGTAAGGCGGCGCGGGCGGTGAAGCTGGTTTTGCGGATCGTCAAAATCCTTCTCGCCGAGCGCCTTATCCCAACCCCGGTCGATGAGGATTTCGGCCCCGTCCTTGTAGTAGCGCGCCGACAGCGTGCGCGTGACGCTGTGCGGATCGGTGGGATCGACCATCCCGAAGCCAAAGCCGTTCCCCTTCGCCTGATGCTTTTTGGCATAGCGGTAGAGGTATTTCCACAGCACCGGAGTCAGAATAAATTTCGCGTCAACGGCAGGCTCCAGCAGATCGGCCACCGTCGGACGGCGCGCGGGATACAGCGCCGGAATATCGCGCAGGGTAAAATCGCCCTTCAGGTTCAGATCGCGACGGAACCCCACCAGCACGATGCGCTCCCGGTGCTGCGGCAGGAAATGCTTGCCGTCGATGATTTTCGGGTCGTCGGCGCCCATATGCTCGGCATCGGCCACGTCGTAGCCCAGCTCGTCCAGCGTTTGCATAATGATGCGGAAGGTTTTACCGCCGTCGTGGCTTTTCAGGTTCTTCACGTTCTCAAGCACGAAAATGGGCGGACGACGCGCGTCGATGATGCGCACGACGTCAAAAAAAAGCGTGCCCTGCGTGTCGCAGGCAAAGCCGTGCGCGCGGCCCAGCGCGTTTTTCTTCGATACGCCCGCCAGCGAAAACGGCTGACACGGGAAGCCCGCCAGCAGAACGTCGTGCGCCGGAATCGCCTTGCGAATATGCTCTGCGGCCTCCTCATCGCTGACGCCGCTTTTATGGCTCAGGGTCACGTCGCGGATATCGGCGTTGAAGCGGTGCTCCAGCGGGTCGCAGTACCAGTTGGCCTTGTAGGTGCGCACCGCGTGCTTGTTCCACTCGCTGGTAAAGACGCACTGGCCTCCGATGGCCTCAAACCCGTGACGGATACCGCCAATGCCCGCAAAGAGATCGATAAAACGGAAGGCGTAATGAGGGTGCGCGGCAGACGGGCGCGGAAGCAGGTGCTGCAGATAGCGGAACTCACCTTCGCTCAGGCGATGCCCCGCGCGGTCGCTGGTGAGCAGTCTTTTGAGAATGGCGGGGCTCCAGTGGCTCTCGCCGTGCGCCTCGAGCTGGTTTGCCAGAGTTTTGGCATCATAAATATCCAGCAGCTGGCGCAGCAAGGCCTGCACCGTCGCCGTTGATTTCACCACCCGCTCGGACGCGGGCTCCATCACTGTGTGTAATTCCTGCATTCTCTCAACCGCACAATATAGACTGAAAACAGAGTAACACAGTTCAGGATATCAAACTGTGGCGAAAGCGGCTCAGCACCCGGCCATCAACGCCCAGGCAGTCCCCCTGCAATTCTGCGCTGAGTTTGGCCATAAAGTGAATCAGAAAATCGGCATTGTGGCGCGCCAGCTCGCGCCCGGCAGGCGTCTGCATCGTTTCGGGCAGGCGCAGCAGCTTCGTCTGGAAATGATCGAGCGCGTACGCGGCATCATTCAATTCCCGCGCGTCGGCGAAGGGATCGACGGCGTCGAACAGCGGCACGCCCAGCGCGCCCGACACGGCAAAGACGCGCGCGAGGCCGATCGCCCCAAGCGCTTCCAGCCGATCGGCATCCTGCACGATTTTGGCTTCAGGCGTGACGGGCGCAATGCCCGCGCTAAAGCTATGCGCTTCGATGGCGTGCTCCACGGCGGCATAGGCCTCGACGGGGAAATCCGGGAAATCACGCCTGAGTATGTCGCGCGTTTTCCGCGCCGCCAGCTGCGAGGAGCGGCTGCGCTGCGGGTGATTTTTCGGTAGGCTCACGATGTCATGAAAATAGCAGGCGGTAAGGGTCACCAGCGGATCGGCCGCCTGGTCACCCATGATTTTCTGCGCCGTCATCCAGACGCGTCGAAAGTGAGAAATATCATGCGCGCTGTCGTCCGTCGCATGGTGTTGCTCAAGCCAGCCTTCAAAGCGGTGTTGCCACTGCGCAAGTTCCATCGTTATGCCTCGCGAGTAAAAGAAGTACGATAACAATATTCATCCGGGCTGACACTCAGAGAAATTCATCGCGACGACATTATTCTTGATGGCGTATTTTCCTCAGGTCTTGAAATTTTAATTAGGATATTCTCATTTAATTAAGGATTTTCTATCACACGCTGCAAGGCATGACGAAAATTATCTTACCCGCTGAGCAAAGCGCCTGTAAAAATATAATCACCGAAGAAATAACAACTCAAAGACGCATTCAAAAAGACAATAAATACATATAGATATGAAAAATGCGATCAACAAAAACATTCACATGAAAAATATTGAGATTTATAAACACATTTTGAAATACTTATTATGATTTAATTACATTTATTTCTGAACTAAAAAGAGATGTCCTGGAATAGTATCCATGCTGTAGTCACGGAGGGTGACTACATATATTCAAATCTATTATAGTTTAAGGGAATATATAATGAACAGAAAAGTATTGGCGATTTTAGTACCCGCTTTATTAATGGCTGGCGCGGCAAATGCGGCAGAGATCTACAGCAAGAACGGCAACAAGGTCGATCTGTACGGTAAAGTTGATGCGCGTCACACCTTCTCCGACAACCCGGGCGACGACGGCGATGAAACCTACGTTCAGGTTGGTTTCAAAGGCGAAAGCCAGATCACCAACGATCTGATCGGTTATGGCCAGTGGGAATACAAAACCTACGCAAACAATACTGAAAGCGCTGGCGACAAATCCTTCAACCGTCTGGCCTACGCTGGCCTGAAGCTTGCCGACTACGGATCATTTGACTACGGCCGTAACTACGGCGTGGTGTACGACGTTGAAGCGTGGACCGATATGCTGCCCGTGTTCGGCGGTGACTCTTACACCTGGACCGACAACTTCATGAACGGCCGCGCTAACGGCCTGGCAACCTACCGCAACACCGATTTCTTCGGCCTGGTTGACGGCCTGAACTTCGCGCTGCAGTACCAGGGCGCGAACGAAGGTGCTAACGCTAAAGAAAATCAGGAAGGCACCAAAAACGGTCACGACAACGTTCGCTTCCAGAACGGCGACGGCTACGGCATGTCCACCTCCTACGACTTCGCGGGCGATCTGTCCGGCCTGAGCCTGGGCGCGGCGTACTCTTCTTCTGACCGTACTAACGCACAGGTTGCTTACGGCAGAAGCTATGAAGGCTATGGCGTAGCCGCTGGCGATCGTGCAGAAGCCTGGACCGTTGGCGCGAAGTACGACGCGAACAACGTTTACCTGGCCATGATGTATGCGGAAACCCGCAACATGACGCCATTCGGCGACACCGGCATTGCTAACAAGACCCAGAACTTCGAAGCGGTTGCACAGTACCAGTTCGACTTCGGCCTGCGTCCTTCCCTGGCATGGGTTTACTCAAAAGGTAAAGACCTGAACGGTCAGGGCTACAGCCAGGATCTGGTTAACTACATCGACCTGGGCATGACCTACACCTTCAACAAGAACTTCTCCACCTACGTTGACTACAAAATCAACATGCTGGATTCTAATGACGAGCTGTATACCGACTTCGGCATCTCTACCGACGACATCGTTGGTATCGGTATGACCTACCAGTTCTAATTGGTAAAAATAGCAAAGGCCGCGATTGCGGCCTTTTTTTTGTGTCTTCACCACAGCGCTACGGCGCTTCCTGCAGCGCCACGCGAATAAACCCGTTATTCTGCGCCAGCAGCTCGTGCGCTTTCCACGCGTCCAGCCCGGTCAACACCATCAGCACCGCCGTTTTGCAGTTTTGGTTGCAGCTTTCCAGCGCCGCTTTCGCCACGGCGCGCTTACAGCCGCCCGCTTCCATCACGATGGCGATCTGGCGCTCCTGCCATTTGGTGCTGCTGGCGTCCAGGTCGACGCGCAGGTTGCTGTAGACCCGTCCGCTGCGCACTGCCAGCCCGGTCATGACCATATTCATGACCATTTTCTGCGCAACCCCCGCTTTCGGATGGCTATAGCCTGCGACGACTTCCGCCCCCAGCGCGGGCGCAATCACCATGCTTGCCAGCTGCGCGGCTTCGCTTTGCGCGTCCACGGTCACCACCGCGACGGATGCGCCTAACGACCACGCGTGGCGCATTGCTCCCCAGACCCACGGCGTTTTCCCGCTGACGGTCAGCGCCAGCATCATGTCATGCTCGCCGAACGCCATCGCCTGCAGGCAGGCCACGCCGCGCTCGTAGCTTCCGGCGTCGTCGCCCGCGCAAAGGGCGATAACGGGATGTTTGCCCGGCGCAAATTCGTCCGCCGCCTGCTGCGCTATGCGCCCGGAAGCGCCCGCCCCCACCAGCACCAGACGGCCGCCGTGGCTAAGCGTCGCCGCCGCGTTATCCACCACGCGGGCGAGGGTTGGTAAGAACGGAGTGAGAGATTCAGAGATAAGGGCATCGTCCTGGTGGATAACGTTCAGCATGTCCAGCGTGGACAATCTGTCGATATTTATCGTGCTGGCGTGCCGTCTTTCCTTGACCAAACCGGTAAGCATAGTGCTCATAAACAGCCTCCTTATTATGAGTTCCCACACACTATAAAGTGTTTTATATGGCTGACCTGCGAGGGGGCTCACGAAAAAGCGGCGCAACGGCCAGATTTACATGGCTTTAAGAAATGGCCGTCATCGGTAATAATTACCCCCTTTTCTTCTTCATCGCGGAGCGGTAATGAGCGATTTGCAGCCTTTCCCTGAGACGCGCAGGCGCCCCATGAAACTGTACACCCTGGTCACGCTGATGGTCTGCGCCATTATCGGCTCCGTGCTGCTGCTGGTCTTTGCGCTCTATTCCGTGCAAATCACCCACGCCACGCGGGATGACGTCAAGGACACCGCTCTCGGCATTGCCCGCACGCTGGCCGACAGCCCGGAGATCAAGCGCGGGCTGTTGCAGCCGCCGCAGGCGGATATCATTCAGCCCATCGCGCAGGCCGTTACAAAGCGCAACGGCCTCCTGTTTGCCGTCGTCACCGACATGCGCGGTATTCGCTATTCGCACCCCAACGAGGCGCTGCTGGGGCTGCATTTTATCGGCGACGACCTGCCCCCGGCGCTGGAAGGGAAAGAAAACGTGTCCGTTAACCGCGGCGTCCTCGACGAAGCGCTGCGCGTATTTACTCCCGTCTACGACGACCAGCACGACCAGATTGGCGTCGTGGTCGTGGGCATTTCGCTGAAAAAGGTCGAGGAGCAAATCACCCGCGGGCGGCTGAACGCCGTCTGGACCATCCTGTTCAGTATTCTGATGAGCTCGCTGGCGATCTGGGGCCTGGTGCGCATCCTGAAGCGTATCCTGTTCGGCCTGGAGCCATACGAAATCTCCGCGCTTTTCGAGCAGCGCCAGGCGATGCTGCAGTCGCTGCGTGAAGGCGTCGTGGCGGTGGATATTCAGGGTCGCGTGACGATGATCAACCACGCCGCGCGCGAAATACTGCTTCTGCCATCGGGTCAGCATGCGGACGGCAGCGGCAACCCGCCCCACGCGGCGCTGCTCGCCAGCCTGCGCGAGGTGTCACAAACCGGCATCGCGCGTAAAGATCAGGAGATCGGCTGTAACGGTCGTCTGCTACTCTGCAATATGGTGCCGGTCAAAAGTCAGAACCGGGTGATTGGCGCGATTAGCACCTTCCGCGATAAAACGGAAATCAGCCAGCTGATGCAGCGTCTGGACGGCATGGTGAACTATGTCGACGCCCTGCGCGCGCATACCCACGAGTTTATGAACAAGCTGCACGTAATCCTGGGCCTGCTGCACATTAAGCGCTACGACAAGCTGGAAGAGTATATTCTCCAGACGGCGCACATCTACCAGACGGACATCGGCACCGTTCAGCGCAAGATTAAATCGCCGGTAATTGCGGGCTTCCTGCTGGGGAAAATCAACCGGGCTAAAGAGGCGGGCATCACCCTGACGCTGGCGGACGAGTGCCACATCCCCGATACGGCCAGCGAAGAGCAGGTCGCCGTGCTGGTAACGGCGCTGGGGAACCTGATTGAAAACGCCCTCGACGCCATGGCCGATCAGGCCGAGGGCGAGATAACCCTGCTATTGCACTATCAAAACGGCTGGCTTAGCTGTGAAGTCAGCGACGACGGTCCGGGCATCGATCCTGAGCATCTGGACGACGTCTTTATCCGGGGCTTCTCAACGAAAGGTGAAAACCGCGGCGTTGGGCTGTTCCTGGCGCGCCAGCAGATCCAGAACCTTGGCGGAGACATTACCGTCGAGTCTGAGCCTGGCGTATTTACCCAATTTTTTGTTCACATCCCCTGGGATAGCGAGAGGAATATCGCGTGATAAATGTATTAATTGTCGATGATGACGCCATGGTAGCCGACCTCAACCGTCTGTACGTTAACCGCGTTGAGGGTTTTAGCTGCTGCGGCGTCGCCTCCACGCTCGGCCAGGCGGAGGCCATCATTAATGATCCCGCTCAGCCCGTCGATCTGGTGCTGCTGGACGTCTATATGCAGCAGGATAACGGCCTCGATCTGCTGCCGGTGATTCGGGCGTCGGGCCGCCAGATCGACGTGATTATGATTTCAAGCGCCTCGGATGCCGCCACGATCCAGACCTCCATGCACTACGGCGTGGTGGATTATCTGATCAAGCCGTTCCAGTTCCCGCGCTTTGAAGAGGCGCTCAACGGCTGGAAGGCCAAGCGCAATCTGATGGGCTCGCACCAGTATTACGAGCAGGCCGACGTGGACAGGCTGCTGCACGGCGGCGCGCCGGAGCTGGCAGACAGCAAAAAGCTGCCAAAAGGATTGACCCCGCAAACCCTGCGCACCATCTGCCAGTGGATTGACGCGCATCCGGAGAGCGAGTTTTCTACCGACGATCTGGCAAACGCGGTCAATATTTCACGCGTTTCCTGCCGCAAGTACCTGATCTGGCTGGCGCAGATTAATATCCTCTTCACCAGCATCCACTACGGCGCCACCGGGCGTCCCGTTTACCGCTACCGGCTCCAGCCGGAGCATACCGGCCTGCTCAAGCAGTACTGCCAGTAACCCTGTAGCCGTTGTCCAGCAGGGTAAAGCGGAAGTGGTGTTCTGAAGAGAGCACCACTTCTTTTGCTTTGGTGACAAAGATAGCCTCGATATCGGGCCGGGCGCGCAGCGCGGCGCAGCCCTTCTCCACGCCCATGCCGAACAGCAGCGTGGTCCAGATATCGCCGTCGATAGAATCCGTCGAAATGAGGGTGACGCTGTCCAGCGCGTTGTCCAGCGGGTAGCCGGTGCGCGGGTCAAGAATGTGGTGATAGCGCCTGCCGTTCTGCTCGAAGTAGCGCTCGTAGGTGCCGGAGGTGACGACCGAGCGGTTTTCAACCGTCAGGGTGCCGATCAGCGCGTCACCAGCGAACGGCTTTTTCAGCCCGATGCTCCAGCCGCCGTCCGGCGATCCCAGCGTCTGAACGTTTCCGCCGAGGTTAATCAGGCCGAGATCTGCGCCTTCTTTTCGCAGGTAATCCCGCACCCTGTCGGCGATATAGCCTTTGGCAATCGCCCCCAGGTCAATCTCCATGCCGGGACGCGCTAAAAACACGCTGCTGCTGGCCTCGTCCAGCATCACCTCTTCAGGGCGCGTTATCTTGAGCAGCGCCGCAATCTCATCGGCGGGCGGCACGCTGTCGCCCTGAAAGCCGATCTTCCAGCGCTTCACCAGCGGGCCAATGGCCAGGTTAAACGCGCTGTCCTTTATCATGCTCGCCGCTTTGGCGCAGCGTATTAGCTCGAATACCGGACGGCTGACCGCCACGGCGTGCTTCCCGGCGGCGTGGTTAATATCCATCACCTGCGACTGGGCGCGGTTTACCGTAAGCAGGTCTTCATAGCGTTTGATGAGGCGAAAAACGCGGGAGGCGAGCGCCTCGTCGTGGGAAAAGAGCTTGAGGAGAATGGGCGAGCCCATCAGGACGGCGGAGTAGCTGTAGACGCGGTTGTCATCAGACATGGCAGTTTCCTTAGCTGTAGCCCCGGCAGGCACCGCGCCGCCGGGGAAATTGCCGGATAACGCTGCGCTTATCCGGCCTACAAAACAGGTGCCTTAGCGTTTTTTCGAACGCATCGCCGCCTGATGTCCTGCAAGGGTACCAAATATAATGATATCTGCCACCGCGTTACCGCCAATGCGGTTGCCGCCGTGAATGCCGCCAACGACTTCACCGGCCGCGTAAGCGCCTGGCAGGACGTTGTGGTTGGCGTCCAGCACGCAGGTATCGGTGTTGATGGTCACGCCGCCCATGGTGTGGTGCACGCCCGGCGCAATCTGAATGGCGTAGAACGGCCCTTCGTTGATTGGCGCACGCAGCGCGGTGGTACGGCCAAAATCATCGTCGTGCTGTTTCTCAACGAAACCGTTGTAGCGCTCCAGCGTGGCGAGGAAGGCGTGGGGATCCATGCCGAGCGCTTCAGCGAGCGCCTTAGGCGAGCTGGCGCTGGTAACGAACCCTTTGGCGATATACTCATCCGCCGCTTTGTTTTTAGCGCGAACGTGCTCGTCGAACACGATGTAAGCGTATTTTTCCGGCAGGGCGATAATCTGCGCGGAGACTTTATCGCGGGTCGACATTTCGTTGTAGAAGCGCTCTCCTTTCTGATTGACCAGAATCGCCCCGCCGCCGCGGATGGATTCGGAAATCAGGTACGAGGTTTTCTGCTCCACGGTGGGGTGGATCTGAATTTCGCCCATATCCACGGTGCCCGCGCCGATGCGCTCCAGCAGCGCGATACCGCCGCCGGTCGCCCCTTTGTGGTTGGTGGTGACAAACCCCTCCAGGTCCGGACGGTATTTCACCACCATCTGGCTGTTGGCGCTGAAGCCGCCGGTCGCCACGATGACGCTTTTGGTCGCCACGGTCAGCGTTTCGTTCTCTTCGGTGGTCAGGCGCACGCCGGTGACTTCGCCGTTTTCAAAGACAATGTCGCTGACGGAGGTATCCAGCATCACCTCGATATTGCGTTTGTTCACGTTCCGCACCAGGCCGCTGATCAGATAGCCGCCCACCGCGGAGCCGTCTTTTGGACGGTGGGTACGGTCGATGCTCATCCCGCCGGTAGTGGTGATGTCGTTAAGCATAATGCCGCGGGTTGCCAGCCACTCGATGGCCTGCGGCGCGTTTTCCACGAAGCGGCGCAGCAGTTCCGGGTTGTTCTTGTTTCCGCCGCCCTTCAGCGATTCCTGATAGAACAGCTCTTTGCTGTCCTGAATCCCCTTCACGCGCTGGAAGCGGGTTTCCGCCGCGTTCATCCCGGCGGAGGCTTTGATGGTGTTCCCGCCGATGGTCGGCATTTTTTCAACGATCAGCACGCTTGCGCCTTCGTCGTGCGCCTGAATCGCCGCCGCCAGACCGGCGCCGCCGCTGCCGACTACCACAACGTCAACGCGTTTGGTTTCGTTCGGATCGACACCCTCTTCCGCCGCCAGCGCCTTGCTGGACTTCAGCATCGCTTTCGACACCGCTTTTTTCACCGCTTCGCTCTGGCTGGTTGCGCCAGTGATAGCGTCCACGTGCGGCGTATTGGCGTCCAGAATGCGCGAGCGGATCTCTTCAAAGCTGGTGACGAACTCAACGTCATCGGACGGGCCGGAGGCCAGCTCGATATCGGCGATACGGTCGGTTTCGAGGCTGACGTTAACGATCAGCTCGTTGGCATCATCCTGGACTTTCTCAACGAACAGGCCCGGCTTGAATTTGGATTCGCCCATGCTCATGTCGCGGATCATCGCTTCAACCAGCGAGAAGCGCCACAGCGGCTCAGGAATGCTCAGCGCCTCGCGCTGAGTGCTGTCCATAAACAGCTCCAGCGTTTCGCCAGCGGCGATGCGGTCGGTCCAGTCAGGGTAGGCAATGGTCGCGCGGCCCACGGCCACCAGATCGTAACCGTGATCCAGCGCCTCATTGACGTCAGCGGCGTTCACCACGCCGCCCACGCCCATCACCGGCACCTGCGCCAGCGTGTCGGAGCGCATCGCGCAGTATTTTTCGATAAGCGGAGTGGGGTCCTGGGTATCGACAATGGAAGGACGCAGGGTTGCGCCTACCGAGAAGTGGAGATAGTCCACCCCGCGCGCCGCCAGTTTTTCCAGCAGGTACATGGTGTCGTCAAAGCGAATGCCGGGGACTTCCATCTCTTCCGGCGAGAAGCGGTAGCCGACAATGAAGGCATCGTCCGCGTACTGGCGCACCATTTTATGGGTGATATCCAGCACCGCCAGCGGGAATTTGGCGCGGTTGTCGCGGCTGCCGCCCCACTCGTCGTCGCGCTGGTTGGAATTGGGGGAATAGAACTGCTGAATCAGGTAGGTATTTGCCCCGTGGATTTCCACGCCGTCGAAACCGGCCTGGATCGCGCGGCGAACCGCCTCGCCAAACTTGCCGATCATACCTTCAACTTCTTCGCCGGTCAGGGCTACCGGGGTGGCGGCACCGTCGCGCGGCGCGGCAACGGCGCTTGGGCCAACCGGGGTACGGCCACCGATCAGTTTCGGGTCAACCATGCGGCCGCCGTGGTAGATCTGCAGCAGCGCTTTTGAACCTTTGGATTTGATCGCCTCGGCGATTTTCGCCAGCCCGGCGATTTTTTCGTCGCTATCGATGCCGATCGCGCCCGGGAAGGCCAGGCCAAGATCGTCAACGAAGCAGCACTCAACGATAATGGTGCCGATGGTACCCGCGCGTTCGCGATAGTATTCCACCAGCTCGCCGGTGACCGTACCGTCATAGTAGCCGGTGCAGGTGGTCATCGGTGCCATAAACAAACGATTTTTCAGCTCGGTGCCATTGGGTAAGGTAAATGGGCTTAACATGCGTTCGTTCGCGTTCATAATAAAACTCCAAACTTTAAAAATTAAGAATTCGTTATCAGGCTCGTTTTAGTTCGATATTTTTATGCTGATGTCATGTTATTAATATAACGCTTTCTTTAGTTACTAAAGAAATTACGTTAGTTAATAAACTAATTAATCCCTTCAGTAACATTAATAACACATTGGTGTTAGTCATCTAAATAAGTTAATTCACAACATTTTAAACAATGTTAACCAAACGCTAACGTCAAAATCGCTCTACAAAGCAATAAAAAACATGAAAAACAGAAGCATATACACAACACCACTTTCTCAATGTTACCAAAAAGATACACAAGGCTGACTTAATATGTCATTAACCACATAGCTCTGTAGGGTTATTTCATGGCGATGAAAAATACCTCTCCAATTCTCTTTTTTTGATCGCGATCAATTGTAATAGCATCCAAAGGCGCAATATATAAACATCATCTTTTTTTAATTTAACGCCGACAAAAAAGCGTTAATTCGTATTTATGGAAAATGTAGCGACGCGCTTTAATAACTAAAGAAAGAAAAGAAACTAAAAAAAGCGAGCGAGCATTTTTCAGAACAGCATTCTTAACAACTTAAGACGTGAAACTATGAATACAAAAACTGCTGTAACGCCTCCTGCGGCGAGTAAAGCATCTGACGGTAAAGCAAAACGTCTGGTGATGATGGCGCTGCCCATCGTCGTCGCCGTGCTGCTGCTGTTTGTACCGGTACCGGAAGGCCTGCCTCCTTATGCCTGGCACTACTTCGCGATCTTTGTCGGCGTGATCGTCGGCCTGATCTTCGAACCGCTGCCGGGTGCGGTGATTGGCCTGACCGGCGTGGTCGCCATCGCGCTGTTCAGCCAGTGGGTATTGTTCAGCCCCGAACAGCTGGCTGACCCAAAATTCAAGCTGGCGGGCGCCTCCTTTAAGTGGGCCGTAAGCGGCTTCGGCAACTCGACCGTATGGCTGATTTTCGGCGCGTTCATGTTCGCCGCGGGCTACGATAAAACCCGCTTCGGCCGTCGCCTGGCGCTGATTCTGGTGAAATACCTGGGCCGCCGCAGCCTGACGCTCGGCTATGCGATTACCTTCGCGGACCTGCTGCTCGCGCCGTTCACGCCGTCCAACACCGCGCGCAGCGGCGGGACAATCTACCCGATCATCGCTAACCTGCCGCCGCTGTACGGCTCAAAACCTAACGATCCGAGCGCGCGCCGCATGGGTTCTTATCTGATGTGGGTTGCCATTACCGCCGCCTGTATCACCAGCTCTATGTTCCTCTCCGCGCTTGCGCCGAACCTGCTGGCGCTGGCGCTGGTGAAAAGCATCGTCGGAATTAACATCTCCTGGGGCACCTGGTTCATCGCCTTCCTGCCGCTGGGCGTGCTGCTGATTCTGACCATGCCGCTGCTGGCCTACTGGTTCTACCCGCCTGAAGTGAAGGTGAACAACGAAGTCCCGCTGTGGGCAACCCGCGAGCTGGAAAAGCTGGGCAAGCTGTCCCGCAATGAGATCCTGCTGCTGGTGTTTGTCTGCTGTGCCCTGCTGATGTGGATCTTTGCTGCCGCGTGGATTGAACCGGCGATGGCCGCCCTGCTGATTGTCGGCCTGATGCTGTGGACCGGCGTGCTGGAGTGGAACGACATCACCGGCAACAAGGCCGCCTGGAACACCTTCGTGTGGTTCGCCACCCTGGTTGCGCTGGCGGATGGCCTCTCCTCTACCGGCTTTATCGGCTGGCTGGGTAAAGAAGGCGGCATGCTGATGAGCGGCATCTCTCCGGGCGTGGCGACCATCGTCCTGCTGCTGGCGTTCTACCTGCTGCACTATCTGTTTGCCAGCACCACCGCGCACACCACCGCGCTGCTGCCAGCGATGCTGACCATCGCCTCCACCATTCCGGGCATGAACATGGAAGTGTTCGTCCTGCTGATGGTGACGTCTCTGGGCATCATGGGGATTATCACCCCGTACGGCACCGGCCCAAGCCCGATTTACTACGGCAGCGGCTACCTGCCAACCAAAGACTACTGGCGCCTGGGCACTATCTTCGGTGCCATCTTCCTGGCGGCCCTGCTGCTGATTGGCTATCCGTGGATGTCCATGATGTTCTGATTCATAACCGTCGGTGGGCAACCTCCGGCGGTTTTATTTTTATGGAGTGAAGAGCTATGTCAAACAAACCCTTTGTCTACCAGAACCCCTTCCCGCTGTCTCACGACGACACCGAATACTACCTGCTGACCAACGAGCACGTCTCCGTTGCCGAATTCGACGGTCAGGAGGTGCTGAAGGTTGAGCCAGAAGCGCTCACCCTGCTGGCCCAGCAGGCCTTCCACGACGCGGCGTTCATGCTGCGCCCTTCCCACCAGCGGCAGGTTGGCGCCATTCTTAACGACCCGGACGCCAGCGATAACGATAAATACGTTGCCCTGCAGTTCCTGCGCAACTCGGAGATCGCGGCAAAAGGCGTGCTGCCGACCTGTCAGGACACCGGCACGGCTGCCATTATGGGCAAAAAGGGCCAGCGCGTCTGGACCGGCGGCGGTGACGAAGCGGCGCTGAGCCAGGGCGTGTATAACACCTATATTGAAGACAACCTGCGCTACTCCCAGAACGCCGCGCTGGATATGTATAAAGAGGTGAACACCGGCACCAACCTGCCGGCGCAGATCGATCTCTACAGCGTGGACGGCGACGAGTACAAATTCCTGTGCATGGCAAAAGGCGGCGGCTCCGCCAACAAAACCTACCTGTACCAGGAAACCAAGGCGCTGATCACCCCGGCAAAGCTGAAAAACTACCTGGTCGAGAAGATGCGCACGCTCGGCACCGCGGCCTGCCCGCCGTATCATATCGCGTTCGTCATTGGCGGTACGTCCGCAGAAGCCACGCTGAAAACCGTGAAGCTGGCCTCAACCCGCTATTACGACGCGCTGCCAACCGAGGGCAACGAGCACGGCCAGGCGTTCCGCGACGTCCAGCTTGAGCAAGAGCTGCTGACCGAAGCGCAGAACCTCGGCCTCGGCGCGCAGTTCGGCGGCAAATACTTCGCCCACGACATTCGCGTGATCCGCCTGCCGCGCCACGGCGCGTCCTGCCCAATCGGCATGGGCGTCTCCTGCTCCGCTGACCGCAACATCAAGGCGAAAATCAACCGCGACGGCATCTGGATCGAGAAGCTGGAGCACAATCCGGGGCAGTATATTCCCGAGTCACTGCGCCAGCAGGGCGAAGGCGATGTGGTCAGCATTAACCTCGACAAGCCGATGCCCGACATCCTGGCACAGCTCTCTGCCCATCCGGTGTCAACCCGCCTGTCGCTGAGCGGCACCATCATCGTGGCGCGCGACATCGCCCACGCGAAGCTGAAAGAGCTGCTCGACAACGGTGAAGAACTGCCGCAGTACGTCAAAGATCATCCGATTTACTACGCGGGTCCGGCAAAAACGCCGGAAGGCTACGCGTCCGGCTCGCTTGGCCCAACCACCGCAGGCCGCATGGATTCGTACGTCGATCTGCTGCAGTCGCACGGTGCGAGCATGATCATGCTGGCGAAAGGCAACCGCAGCCAGCAGGTGACGGACGCCTGCCACAAGCACGGCGGTTTCTACCTCGGCAGCATCGGCGGCCCGGCAGCGGTGCTGGCGCAAAACAGCATTAAGAGCCTGGAGTGCGTGGCGTATCCTGAGCTGGGAATGGAAGCTATCTGGAAAATCGAAGTGGAGAACTTCCCGGCCTTTATCCTCGTGGATGACAAAGGCAACGACTTCTTCCAGCAGATTCAGAACACGCAGTGTAAAGGGTGTTCACAGCGCTGAGTAAACGATCGGGCAGACCGCGGTCTGCCCGGCTTTCGCTCTGCATTTACAACACAAAATCGTAGTGCGTGCCGTCCGGCAGCTCTACGTCAAGACGCAGTTTTCCCCCCGCCGCCTCCACGTAGCGCTTTAGCGTTGACAGTTTTACATCGCGCCCCGGTTTTTCCATGCTGGCAACGGTAGGCTGCCGGATACCCAGCGCCTGCGCCATTTCAACCTGCGTTTTCTGCACCTTCTCACGCAGCTCGGCAAGATGGATGTTGAGCAAAATATCGTTTGCCATTGCCCTGGCATCGGCCACAACGTCCGGTTTTTCATGCGCAAGAAGCTGTTCAAGCGTTCTGCCCATTGCGTTACTCCTTATTAGCCAGCCTGTCCAGGTAATCGGTAAATTCCCGGTCTGCAAGCGGAATCATCTGGTCATAGAAACGTTTTTCATGACCGACTTTGCTACCGGCGCAAAGCAAAATGCCGGTACGAAAGGGATCAAAGGCGAAAAAAGCCCGTATCGGGTCTCCCCGGCTCTGAACGCGTAATTCTTTCATATTGCCAAAGCGGGAACCTTTAACCGTATCCGCATAAGGCCGTGGCAGGCCCGGTTCCTTTTCGCGTAGCACCAGTAGCGATGCTAGTACACAGGCGCGATCGGCAGCACAAAGTGCGCTAAACCAGCTGTCAAAACAATCCGTCGTCTTAATTGCCCACACAGGGCCTCCTTATCAATATAGATCACAAGCTATATAGATGCAAATCGATAAAGGAGATACTGCTGTTTTCAAAGACCAAGTGCATGTGCGTTTGCCGGGAAAGGGAACGAGGCTTCAGGCCAATCGTTGAGGCCAGTGAAAACGTTGCACCGGGTTGCGGCGCAGTGCGCAAAAGCCTCCGTACAGTTAGTGCCCATCGCACTGCCAGAGCGTCGGCAATCGCGTCAGAAGATCGTGGATCACCGCCCGCTTGTCGCTGCCCGGCTTCCAGATGGTCACCATCGTCTGGCTGATCCCCTGATTGCCCACTTCGGCATTAAGCCTTTTAACCTTTTGCCAGCGCGCGGCGTTAAGGTGCGTTGGCAAAAACCCCCAGCCGCATCCCTGCTCCAGCAGCCCGCGCAGCATCTCCAGCTCGTTGGTAAATATCGTGTGCCCGGAGATTTGCAGCCGCCTGGCAACGGGCTCGTCGGAGGACGCATGCATGATGACCTGCGGAACCAGGGAGAGATCGAGCAGCGAAAGCGGCTCCGTCGCGGCTGAAAAAAGGGTTTCTGAGGCATAGAAATCCATATCAATGGCGCCCAGCGCCCGCCACTCCATTTCATTGCCCACGCTGCGGTTGCGCGCCTGGCAGATGCCTAAATCCGCACTGCCTTGCGCAAGCGCGCGCTCCGCCTCGTCGCGCGACGCACAGGTCAAACTCAGGCGGACGCTGCGCCTGGCCATGTCGGCAATCAGCGTCTGCAAAAACGCCCGTGGGGTAAAAGGATCGTAAACGAGGGAAATCTCCTGCGTCGCGCCGGAAGGCACCTCTCTGGCAAAGGCTTCAAACGCCCGCACCTGGCGCATCAGCAGATGAGCCTGACGCTGAAGCTGCTCCCCTTCAGGGGTGAGCCGCAGCGTGCGCCCTTCGCGCACGAACAGCGTATAGCCCAGCCCGTCCTCAAGAAAATCAATCAGATCGCGCAGCGTGGTGCGATCTTTCCCAAGCTTAACCGCCGCCTGGCTCAGGCTGCCCTGCTCGGCCACGGCGGTAAACGCCTCAAGCTGGGCAAAAGAATAAATTAGCGCCGCCACGTTACTCTCCGTTCGATATTTTGGGGGAATTTCCCCCATTACGCGTTTTTTATTATAGGCCGGAGGTTCTTAAACTGAAGCCATTCCTGAGCCAAACGAGATCAACATGAAAAACAAATCCTTAAATTACACCCTGCTGGCGGGCCTGGTTTTCGGCAGCCTGCTCTCCCCCGTCGCGATGGCGGCCTGCGAAGGCACGGAGCTTAGCGCCTGCCCCGCGCCGTTTGATAAAACGCTCCCGGACGCGCACAACATGCTGACCTGGAGCCAGGCCGACCGCGTGGTCGGCTTTCGCAACGACTACCGCAACTACGCGGGCGACGTGTTCCGCCACGGCAAATCCACCCCGCTCGTCGCCGCCGATAAGCCGCTCGCCGACGCGCATTATCAGGTAAACGGTAAAACCTATAGCCTGAAGGATTACCTGCAGCGCCAGAACGTCAGCGGCCTGCTGGTGCTGAAGGACGGCAAAATCGCGTACAAATACCTGGGCGAAGGCAATACCGACACCACGCTGTGGACCTCCCGCTCGGTGGGCAAATCCGTGGTTTCGACGCTGGTCGGCATTGCCCTCAAGGAAGGGAAAATCCACTCTCTGGACGATCTCGTCACCCGCTACGAGCCTGATCTAAAAGGCACCGCGTGGGACGGCGTGACCCTGAGGCAGCTGATCACCCACACCTCCGGCGTGGCGTGGAACGAAGACTACACCAACCCGACATCGGATTTCGCGCAGCTGACCGAGTGCGAGGCTAAGCCGGGCACCTACGACTGCGTGCGCAGGCTGGTTTCCGGCCTGCACCGCGCGCATCCGGCGGGAGAAAACTGGTCCTACTCTTCCGGCGGCGCGTGGCTGCTGGGCGACGTGCTGGAGCGCGCCACCGGCATGACGCTGGCAGCGTATCTGGAGAAAAGCATCTGGCAGCCGTACGGCATGGCGAGCGACGGCGTCTGGCACGCCTACGCGAAGGGCGAGCATGACGTGGGCGCGCACGGCTTTAACGCCACGCTGGAGGACTGGGGGCGCTTCGGCGAATTTATCCTGCACAACGGCACGCTGCCGAACGGCCAGCAGATCCTGCCGGACGGCTGGGTAGCCGACGCCTCGCGCTGGACGCAGGCCAAAGGCTCGGTTTCTGACGCCCACCCGAACGGCCTCTACGGCTACCAGTGGTGGAACAACGAAGTGCCCGTCAATGCCGAAAACGTCACGCCCGCGGCTAAAGACTCGCTGAAGAACTCCCTGTGGGCGTTAGGCATTTACGGTCAGATGATCATGGTCAACCAGGCGGAAAATCTGGTGATCGTGCAGTGGTCTACCTGGCCGCAGGCCGAGCCGTCGTTCAGCGCCCAGCCGCTTGAGGCCTCGCTGATGTTTAGCGCGATAGGCAACGCGCTGCGCTAGCGTGGGAAGCCGGGCGAGGCCCGGCTTTGCATCTGCGTGACGTCACAAAAACGCACAATCAATGACTTAGCAAAACATGACGCGTGTAAAAGCGCCCATTTGTTAGGTTATTGTTGCTTATGTAACTTTTCGTCAACGATACGTCATTAATGCGCAAAACGCATCGGCCGATGCGTTTATTGCGCTTATCTCTTTCCGCTTCCTGATCCAGTTTTCAAAGACAGACGCGCAAAAACGTCAATGATAAAACTGGAGATAACCATGTATCCCTCAACCTCACCTGCAACCGTCCGGAGCAAGGCGGGCGCGATCCTTCGCGTCACCTCCGGGAACTTTCTTGAGCAATTCGATTTCTTCCTGTTCGGCTTTTACGCCACCTATATTGCCCACACCTTCTTCCCCGCCAGCAGCGAATTTGCCTCGCTGATGATGACCTTCGCGGTCTTCGGCGCGGGCTTTTTGATGCGCCCGATTGGGGCCATCGTGCTCGGCGCGTATATCGACAAGGTAGGCCGTCGAAAGGGGCTTATCGTCACCCTGACGATCATGGCCGCGGGAACGTTCCTGATTGTGCTGATCCCCTCCTACCAGAGCATCGGGCTGTGGGCGCCGCTGCTGGTGCTGACGGGCCGCCTGCTGCAGGGGTTCTCGGCGGGCGCCGAGCTTGGCGGCGTCTCGGTCTATCTGGCGGAAATCGCCACGCCGGGGCGTAAAGGCTTTTACACCAGCTGGCAGTCCGGCAGCCAGCAGGTGGCAATTATGGTGGCCGCCGCGATGGGCTTCGCGCTCAACGCGCTGATGGAGGAGAGCGCCATTCGCGAGTGGGGCTGGCGCCTGCCGTTCCTGTTCGGCTGCATCATCGTGCCGTTTATTTTTTTCCTGCGCCGCAGGCTCGAAGAAACCGAAGAATTTAGCGCCCGCCGCCAGCATCTGGCGATGCGGCAGGTCTTTACCACGCTGCTCGGCAACTGGCAGGTCGTGCTCGCAGGCATGCTGATGGTGGCAATGACCACCACCGCCTTTTATCTGATCACCGTCTACGCGCCGACGTTCGGCAAAAAGGTGCTGATGCTCAGCGCCTCCGACAGCCTGCTGGTCACGCTGCTGGTCGCAGTTTCCAACTTCATCTGGCTGCCCATCGGCGGCGCGCTGTCGGACCGCTTCGGGCGCAGGCCGGTGCTGATTACCATGGCGCTGCTGGCGCTCGCCACCAGCTATCCGGCGCTGACGTTCTTAGCGCACGCGCCGAGCTTCTCCATGATGCTGGCCGTGCTGCTGTGGCTCTCGTTCCTGTACGGCCTGTACAACGGCGCGATGATCCCGGCGCTGACCGAGATCATGCCCGCCAACGTGCGCGTGGCGGGCTTCTCGCTGGCCTACAGCCTGGCGACCGCCGTCTTTGGCGGCTTTACCCCGGTTATCTCCACGGCGCTGATTGAGTATACCGGCGATAAGGCCGCGCCCGGCTACTGGATGAGCTTCGCGGCCGTCTGCGCCCTGCTCGCCACGCTCTACCTTTATCGCCGCCGCGCGCTGGCCCTGCAAACCGCCCGCTGAGGAGTCGTTCATGATGACATTTTATCGTTCCTGCATTGCCGCGCTGATCGCGTTATCCGCCAGCACCGCCGCCGTCGCCCAGGACGTGACGGTGATGATTTCCGGCGGCTTTAGGGCCGCGCTGGAGAAGCTGGCCCCGGCGTATGAGGCCCAAAGCGGCGATCGCATCGTGCTGGTTTCCGGCCCGTCGATGGGCAAAACGCCGCAGGCCATTCCGAACCGGCTGGCGCGCGGCGAGCACGCCGACGTCACGATCATGGTCGGCAGCGCGCTTGAGCAGCTCGAGCGCGACCGCCTCGTCGCGGCGGGTTCGCGCGTCGAGCTGGCGGATTCGCCAATTGGCGTGGTGGTGAAAAAAGGCGCGCCGGTGCCGTCAATCGGCACGGACGCCGAGCTGCGGCAAACGCTGCTGGCCGCGAGCACGATTGCCTATTCCGACAGCGCGAGCGGCAGGTACGTTGAAACGCAGCTGTTCAAAAAGCTGGGCATTGTGCAGCAGGCAGGCGCGAAGGCGCAGAAGGTCGAGCGTATTCCGGTCGCTGAAGAGGTGGCAAAAGGGAAATACGCGCTGGGCTTTCAGCAGGTCAGCGAGCTGCTGCCCGTGCCGGGCGTGACCTTCGTCGGCAGGCTGCCGGACAACCTTCAGTACATCACCCGCTTCGCGGGGGCGGTTACCCAGCGGGCGGACCATCCCGCGCGGGCGAAAGCCCTGCTGGCGTACCTTTCGTCCGCGCAGGCGCAGGCGGTGATTATCAGCACCGGCCTGCAGCCGGTCAGGGCTCAGCGTCCTTAGGCAGCTGATACCGCTCGGTGATGAGCTTTTCCAGCTCGACCGCAATATAGGACTGGATCCGCCCGCTCTGGCGGATCAGGCCAACGGTGCGCTTCACGACCGGCTCCGTCAGGGGAATGTGGGCCAGAAGCGAGTGTTCGGCGCGCGGCATCGACATCGCGGGCACCGCCGCAATGCCCACGCCCGCCTCCACCATGCCGAGCATGGTCGTCACGTGCCGGGTTTCGCACAGGCTGGGCCGCGCGGGATGGATATGCCCGAGCAGCTGGTCCAGCAGGTTGCGGTTGCCCGACGTTTTATCCAGCCCGATGTAGTCCTGCTGGTAGAACGCTTCCCAGGTCAGGCTTTTTCGTTTCGCCAGCGGGCTATCGCGCCGGCAGGCGGCAACGTAGACATCCTCCACCAGCGGCACAAACTCGACGCCGGGAGGGAGGTTGCCCGCAAAGCAGATGCCAAAATCCGCCTGCCCGCCGGTGACCGCCTCAATCACGTTTCCGGCGCTGCTGTCGATGAGCTTGATGCGCACGCGCGGGTAGCGCGCCTGAAAGCGGCGGATCACGTCCGGCATAAAGTAGTAGGCCGCCGAAGGCACGGCGGCAACGGTGACCAGCCCCGTGCGCTCCTCGCTAACCTTGTCGATATCCGCCAGCATGGATTCGACGTTATCGAGGAGCTGCGCCGACCTTTCGGCAAAATTCTGCCCGTAGAGGGTCAAGGTTACCCGGCGGGTGGTTCTGTCAAAAAGCTTTGCGCCGAGCGCGGCCTCCAGCTTTTCAATCCTGCGGCTCAGCGCCGACGGGGACAGGCAGATGGACTCAGCGGCAACCCGAAAGTTGCCGTATTCCACCAGGGCTCTGAAGGCGTAAAGATCGTTAAGGTCAAAATTTACGGGCATGGCGTCGCGGTTTTCCGTTATCGGGATGACCATCATGACGGGTTTGAGCCGATTTTAACAGACCCTTAACACTTCTCCGGCTCGCCGCACGCGTCGGCGACGGCATCCACCAGCGCCATCTCTTCCCGGCTCAGCAGCATCTCAATGTTGACCAGAATAATCATTCGGGTCTCGAGCACGCCAAGGCCCAGCAGGTAGCGCCCGGAGAGCACCGAGGCCACGTCCGGCGTCGGTTTAATTTGCTCCGCCGCGACCGACAGCACGTCGGCGACGCCGTCAACCACGATGCCAACCACCCGCTCGTTGAGGTTGAGGACAATCACCACCGTGCTGTCGTCCTGCGACGGGTTGGGCAAATTAAAGCGCACGCGCAAATCGACGATCGGCACAATCACGCCGCGCAGGTTGGTCACGCCGCTGATGAACGGCGGCGAGTTGGGAATACGGGTCAGGCGATCGCAGCCGCGGATCTCCTGCACTTTCAGAATATCGATGCCGTACTCTTCATTCCCCAGGCGAAAGACCAGATACTCCTGGGCGATCGCGTCGGCGCTGGCGGGCTTCGCGGCGGTTGCTACAGTCATGCTTTTCTCCCCTCCCTGTGGGGCTGTGAAACGTTGAGCGTGGAAAGCTCAACCACGTCAAGGATTAGCGCCACGCTGCCGTCGCCAAGAATGGTGGCAGCAGAGACGCCCGGTACTTTGCGGTAGTTCTGTTCGAGGTTTTTAACCACCACCTGCTGCTGGCCAATCAGCTGATCGACCCACAGCGCGTAGCGGCAGCCCGCGCTCTGCACGATAACGACAATGCCCTCATCGGCCGACGCCTCGCCCGCCACGGAGAGCCGCTGGCGCAGCAGCACCAGCGGAAGATATTCCCCGCGCACCTGCAGCAGGCGCTCCTCGCCGACAAAGCGGCACAGCATCTCCTCGGCAGGACGCAGGGATTCCATCACCGCGCCGAGCGGCAGCACGTAAATTTCATTGCTGACCTTCACCAGCATGCCGTCGAGGATCGCCAGCGTCAGCGGCAGGATAATGCGGATGGTGGTGCCCGCGCCCGGCGTGGAGAGCACGTCGACGTGGCCGCCCATCGCCAGGATGTTGCGTCGCACCACGTCCATGCCGACGCCGCGCCCGGAGACGTCCGTCACGCTTTCGGCGGTTGAGAAACCGGCGGCGAAGATCAGCATCCACACGTCGTCGTCGCTCATGGAGTCGCTGAGCGTCATGCCCTGAGCGCGCGCCCTGGCGAGGATCTTCTCGCGGTTCAGCCCCGCGCCGTCGTCGCTGACCTCAATCACGATATTGCCGCCGTGATGCTCGGCAGAGAGCGTCAGATTGCCGACCGCGGACTTGCCCTTCGCCACGCGCACCTCTTTCTCTTCGATGCCGTGGTCAAGGCTGTTGCGCACCAGGTGGGTCAGCGGATCGATAATGCGTTCAATCAGGCTCTTATCCAGCTCCGCCGACCCGCCCTTCAGCGTCAGCTCCACCTGCTTGTTGAGGCGGCTGCCGAGGTCGTGCACCAGGCGCGGGAAGCGGCTGAAGACGTAGTCCATCGGCATCATGCGGATGGACATCACCGACTCCTGCAGCTCGCGGGTGTTACGCTCCATCTGCGCCACGCAGCCGGAAAGCAGATCGTAGCTGGCCGGATCCAGCGTGCGCGACAGCTGCGACAGCATCGCCTGGGTGATGATCAGCTCGCCCACCTGGTTAATGATCTGGTCAACCTTGCTGACCGCCACGCGAATGCTTCCCGATTCCTGGTTGACCGCGCGCGCGGGCGACGGCGCTTTCGGTGCGGCGGGCGCAGGCGCTGATGCAGGCTTTGCCGCTGCCGGCTTCACGGCGGCCGGCGCAGCCGCGTCCGCAATGGGCTTGACCTCAATCTGGCTGGCGTCCAGCACGAAGCAGAGCACGGCGGTGATATCGTCCGCCGTCGCGCTGGTCAGCAGGGTGGCGTGCAGGCCGTTTGCGGTCGTCTCGATCGCCAGGAGCTCCCCCATGTTGACCAGCTCTTCGCGCAGCATCGCCTGCTCGCGCGCGTCGATGTTGCTCAGGCCGATGCTGAGCGTGATTTCATCATTCGATGCCTCATCAGCCGGCTCTGGCGTCGATTCAGGGGCAGGAGCCGCCTGCGGCGCCTCGCCGTCAAGGGCGATCTGCCTCAGGGCTTCACAGATATAGCGGAAGCTAGCCTCATCCGGCTCCTGAGAAGTCTGATAGGCTTCCAGTTGCGCTTGCATAATGTCTTTACATTCCAGAAAAAGGTTAATGATTGTCCGGTTCAGCGTTCGCTCCCCTGCCCGCGCCTGGTCAAGCAGGTTCTCCAGCAGGTGCGTGGTCTCCTGTAACGCGGTGAAGCCAAACGTGCCCGCGCCGCCCTTCAGCGAGTGCGCGGCGCGAAAAATGGCGTTCAGCTGCTCTTGCTCTGGGGCATCGACGTCAAGCTGGAGCAGCAGCTGCTCCATTTCAGCCAGCAGCTCTTCGGCCTCGGTGAAAAAAATCTGCGAAAAATCATTAATGTCCATCGGTATAACCCTGCACGTTTTGCAGTTCCACGTCGCCGAGCACGCTCTCCGCGCGCTGCGCCTGCGTATCTTCCAGGCGGATCTCCTGCTCTTTCGAGCGGCTGAGCACCAGAATGCTGATGCGGCGGTTTACCGCGCTGTCGGGCGAGGTATTTTCCAGCGGCATTCGGCTGGCGGTGCCAATCACGCGCAGGAAACGCGCGTCGTCAAGCCCGGCCCGCACCAGCACCCGCCGCGCGGCGTTGGCGCGCCCGGCGGAAAGCTCCCAGTTGCTGTAGCCCGCCCCGCCGCCCGCATAGGGCAGCGAATCAGTGTGCCCCGTCAGGCTCAGCGCGTTCGGCAGCTCCTGAAGCAGCGGCACCAGCGCCTGGAGAATGCCGTTCATGTAGCTTTCCGGCAGCTCGCTGCCCACGCGGAACATCGGCCTGTCCTGGGAGTCGGTGATCTGGATCAGCAGCCCGTCGTTGGTCAGGTTCAAAAGGATGTTGGATTTGAAGTTGTTCAGCCGCGGGTCCGTTTCGATCATTTTTTGCAGCTTTTCCTTCGCCTGCTTCAGGCTTTCGATGCGCTTGTGCCTGTCGATGCCGTTGATCTGGCTTTTGAACACCTCGCCCTGCTGCTTGAGAATGTCATCCCCGCCGCCGGGAATGACGCTGTCGCTCAGGCTGGTTTTGTTGCCGTTCGCCATTGACGGCTTCAGCGGCATGCGGAAGTAGTCGGCAATGAGCTCTCTTTCCATCTCCGTGGACTGCGAGAGCAGCCACATCACGAGGAAGAACGCCATCATGGCGGTCATAAAGTCGGCATAGGCAATCTTCCACGTCCCGCCGTGGTGCGCGTGCTTTTTCCTTTTACGCTTGCGCGAAATGATGACAGGCGTGACGTTTTTCATGCTGCGCTATCCGCCGATTTGGTTTTCAGCGTGGCGCTGGATTTTACTTCGCGAACGTGTTCTTCCAGCTCTTCAAACGACGGGCGCTCGCTGGTGAATATGGTCTTACGGCCAAACTCAACGGCGATCTGCGGCGCGTACCCATTGAGGCTGGAGAGCAGCGTGACCTTAATGCACTGCAAAATCTTGACCTGGTCCGAGCTTTTCTGGCGCAGCAGCGTCGCCAGCGGCAGAACGAAGCCGTAGGCGATAAGTATGCCGAGGAAGGTGCCCACCAGCGCGTGACCAATCAGCATGCCAAGCTCCGCGGCCGGGCGGTCGGCGGAGCCGAGCGCGTTGACCACGCCCATCACCGCCGCCACGATGCCAAACGCCGGAAACGCGTCGCCGACGGTATTCAGGCTGTGCGCAGGCACTTCCAGCTCCTCTTCGCAGGTCTCGATCTCTTCATCCATCAGGGCTTCGATTTCGTGCGAGTTCATGCTGCCGCCGATCATCAGGCGGAAGTAGTCGAGGATGAAGTTGCTGAGCATCGGGTCGCTCATCAGGCGGGGATAGGCGCTAAAAATATCGCTGTTCTGCGGGTCTTCGATGTCCTTTTCCAGCGACATCAGCCCGTGAACGCGGCTTTGCGACAGCAGCAGGAACATCAGCGCCATCAGGTCCATATAAACCGCTTTGCTGTAGCGCTTGCCGACAAACAGCTTAACCAGCGCTCTGCCGGTCGCCTTGAGGGATTTCACGTTGTTGCCAACGATAAACGCCCCCACACCGGCCCCGCCGATAATCAGCAGCTCCAGCGGCTGGAACAGCGCCATAAGATTACCGCCGGACAGAATAAAACCACCAAAAACGGTCAGTATGACAACAAGATAGCCAACAATAACTAACACACTCTCTCCTTTTACTTTTTTGACCGATGCCGGCTTCCCGGCATCAGGTAAACGCCATCTTGCGCCCTGCCGCCGTGAGGGTTATGCCGTCATCATTTCCGGCGCGGCGAAGTTACCCAGCAGCCCGGCCGGGCTCACCTGGGACTTCTTCAGCGCGCGCGACGGCGGGCTGCACAAACTGCAGGTAAATGGGTTTTTAATAAATTCCGTGGTGACGATAAAACCGCCGCCGCACACGCTGCAGGCCTTACGCGAAATAATGCCGCAGTCGATAAAACGCAATAATGTCCAGGCGCGGGTTAAGCCCAGCACCGGCTTTTCATCGGAGCAGGTGCTACACTGCTCCAGATAAAGACGATAGGTCTTCATCAGCATTTCAATCGGACGCCCCTGCTCGGTCTTTTTCAGATACAGGTAAATGTTGTAGAACATCGAAGAGTGAATATTTTGTTCCCACGACATAAACCAGTCCTCGGAAAAAGGCAGCATGCCTTTTGGCGGCGGACATCCGCGTAATTCTTTATATAAGCGCAGGAGGCGACGACGGCTTAATGAGGTTTCAGATTCCAGTACCTGCATCCGCGCGCCGAGGGAAATTAACCCCATGGCGATGTTCACTTCATGAATTTCCTGCAGCAGGCTTTTTTCATCACACATATTATGCCTCCTGTGCCGCAACGGTATCTTCATCGCTTAATGCGTTCAGCAGATGCGTTGACAGAATAATACCGGTGTGGATCTGCTGGAGCGCCTCAATACGAGAATCCTTGGTCAGATTTTCAATTACCACTTCATCATCTACGCGCAGACGACAAATAAGCTGATTTGTCGTCGCCAGCTTCATGAGCTGCGGCAGCGAAAGTTCTTTGAGGTTGTCAATGGTTCCCTCGGATAAGCCGAGGCGAAAACCGGCCGCAAATTTATCCTGTCGAATCAGCTGCTGGGCCAGCAGTAAATAGGACAGATTAATGTCATGAATATTTTGCAGGTATTCGTCGAAGTTGGACACAGGCGAAAGCTCCCAATGTTGTTCAGGCCAAAAATTGGCATATCAGTTCAAAGGATTAAAACAACTTAACTGATGCAGAGGGTCTTTTGGTATTGATATTCACTGAAGTAAGTCATTCTTCTTCAATAAATGATTTAACGTCATTCAATGCCAAAGGAGGCTACATCTCAAAACTGCAAAAATCATAAACATTAAGAATTTTCTGAACAAGCGTCAGTAATCGCCACAAATCAAAGAATTGATGTTAACCACTTGATTTAAATGACATTAACATCGTTGTTAAACGTTATTAAACCTCACTATTAATCATTAATCCGCCTCTTTCCACCTTTTAACCGCGTGAAAGTTAACGCGCAATGCTTACTGAGAAGAGGACTCCATCCGGCTTCTTAACCTTTTTAGCGCGAGGCTGTGGAGCTGGCTGACCCGCGTTTCGGTAATATCGAACACCAGCCCAATTTCTTTCATGTTCATATCCTGAAGATAATAAAGCTGCAGCAGCACCTGCTCTCTTTCGGGAATAAACTGAATATGCTGTGTAATTTTTTCTATCAGGTTTTGCTTTACCGCATCATGCACCGGATTAAGCGATTCATTCTCATCGTCACAGGATTCCCAGCTGTCGGCGTAGTTTTCCTGCAGCTCGTCGACGGAATACATCTGGCTGCTGTTATTATCCGCCAGCATCTGCTGAAATTCTTTCAGCGTCACGCCCATGCGCTCTGCAATATCCGCTTCGGTGGCTTCACCGCCTTTTTCCTGCTCTATCTGCTGTATTATCGCGACAATTTCCCGCGAATGCGTTCTGACCCGGCGCGGCACCCAGTCGCTTTCTCTCAGCTCGTCTAATAATGCCCACTTCACGCGCTGCGTAATCCACGCGCTGAGGGCAACGCCTTTTTTCGGATCAAACGTCTCTACCGCATTTAAAAAACCTATCGATCCGGCCTGAATTAGATCATCCAGCTCGACGCTGGCAGGAAGCCGCTTATGCAAGCGCAGCGCTTCCTGCCGGACAAGATAGTGATACTTTGACCAGACTACCGATTTATCTTCCAGCCCTTCGGCCGTATAAATACCATCCACGATTGTATTCCACCCGCTATTCTCTTTGAGAATTATCCGGGGAAACGGCGCATTCAAATAGTGCGATAAGCCTTTATAAAAATGCGCATTCTGTTACTTTATTTCGCGCTAATCTTTACTGCTATATTAGGCGTGAAGGCTGGCGGTATTTATCAGAATTAAAACGTTTCCCACTGGGCTAGCGCATCATCCTGCTGGCGCAGCGGCTTGCGCTGCTCATTGGAAACCTTCTCCTGTGCCCGGGCGTTATCCAGCCTGAACTGCGCCACCAGGGTTTCCAGCGCGTCTGACTGGGATTCCAGCTCGCTTGCCGCCAGGGCCGCCTCTTCTACCATCGCCGCGTTCTGCTGCGTCACCAGATCCATTTCGTTAACTGCCTGGGAAATCTGGTTAATGCCCGCGCTCTGCTCGTCCGACGCGGAGGTGATTTCGCCCATGATCTGGGTCACCTGCGCCACGGAGGTGACAATATCCTGCATCACCGTGCTGGCCTGTCCGACCTGGCGCGAGCCACGATCGATGGTGCTCACGCTGGTGTTAATCAGCTGGTTAATCTCTTTCGCCGCGTCGGCGCTGCGCTTCGCCAGGTTACGCACCTCTTCCGCCACGACCGCAAATCCGCGGCCCTGCTCGCCGGCGCGCGCCGCTTCCACCGCCGCGTTGAGCGCCAGAATGTTGGTTTGATTCGCAATGCTGTCAATCACGCCGTTAATGTCGGCGATCTGACGGGAGCTGGTGGTGATCTGCGCCATAATCTGCTCCAGGCTTTGCATCACCTCCCCGCCGCTGTGGGCGTTCGCGCTCGCCCCTTCCGCCAGCTCGCGCGCCGCGTGGGCGTTGTCCGCATTCTGACGCACGGTGGTTTTGATCTGCTCCATGCTGGCCGCCGTCTCCTGCAGCGCCGCCGCCTGCTCTTCGGTACGGGAGGAGAGATCGTTATTGCCGTGGGCGATTTCCTGGGCGTTGCTGTGAATGCGCTGCACGCTTTCGCGGATCCCCAGGATGGTGCCGGTCAGGGAGGTGCGCATGGTTTCCAGCTCGGTCAGCATGCTGCCAATTTCGTTCTGGCTGCCGCTCTCAATGGCCTGGCTCAGATCGCCCGCCGCCACGCTGCGAAGCGATGCCACGGTGCTTTCCATCCGGCGCACCAGCGTTTCGCGCAGCCAGTAGCGCACGGCGAGCAGCATTACCGCAGCGGCGATCAGCACCGCAATCCCGACGCCCAGCATAATCTGGTAGCCGCGCTCGGACTCGCGAATATAGCTCTCGCTCAGGCGCGCGCTTTCATCAGTATACTGCTCAACCTTATTGCGCAGCGTGGTGCGCATGTCCATATCGTGCTCGATCGAGCCGGTATATCCCGCCGGGTTGTTCAGGTAGCCCAGCTTCGCTTGTGCGGCCTTATAGACCTCGTTGAACGCCGCGTTTACCTCTGCCGCCAGGCGGCTCTCTTCCGGCGTGTTGAACGGCGATGCCATAAATTCGTCCATGTTGCGGCGGGCGATTTTCACCACGTTATGGGTATGCTTAGTGACGTTCTCCGATACCGGATTGCCCAGCGCGGCCTGCAGCATCAGGCCGTTGGTATTCGCCATTACGGCGCTGATGTTGTAGGCCGCGTCGCGCATCTGGTCGTTATTTTCAGCGGCCAGCGCCATGCGCTTGAAGTTATTATTGTTATTTACGGCGTCGTAGACCGAATAGGCCGTAGTACCGAACAGCAAGGCGGCGAAAAGCCCGATAATCAGGCTTACCGCGGTATAAATTTTAAGTTTCTTTAACATAGCGTCTCACCTGCCGCGCGCGGCTAAGCCGTACGCGGCGGCACAAGTTGAGGTTGGGTTGCGAAATAAATTAGCTGCTGAACAGGTTCATCTTCTGCATGTTTTTGTAGACGTACATCGAGGCGTTCAGCGCCAGCTCGGACATCTGCGAGTCCGCCATCAGCGACACCAGCACGCCCGTATCGGCGCCGATGGCGGTATCCACCTTGACCTTCATGTCGATGATCATCACGTCACCGGACATATCCAGCGCGTCCAGCTGCTGCAGCTGGGTGCCCAGCTCGGCCTGAGCTTTGCCTAAACGGTCAATGCCGGAATCAACGGCCTGGCTCGCAGCTTCCAGCGCGGCCCTCATCGCGACGGGATCAATTTCCTCTTTAGAAAGCTCATCGATGGCGGTCTGAAGAATGCCAAAGATATCGTCAAAGATTTCGCTTCCCAGATGGCCTACCTGCATTTCCGTGCCGTCGGCAACGGTTTGCCTGCGCGCTTCGTCACCGCCGTCATAGGTGCCGTCTTCAAGAAACGCGGGCTTACCCGTCTGAAAACCGCCAAAAATATAGCGGCCGCTGCCGTCGCGGCTGTTGGCGAGATCCAGCATATTCTGGCGAATGCCCTCGATCTCTTTACCCAGGGCATTGCGGTCGGGGTCAGAATAGGCGTCCGACCCCGCCGCGACGAGCTTCTCCTTCAGCGAGGTGGTCAGCAGGTTCCCTACCCCGCTCAGGATGTTGTCCTCGTGCTCCAGCGCGCCGCGCGTTCTGGATCGGACGTCGCTGTACAGCTCAAGCTTTGCCAGCGCATCCTTATACTTCACCGCGTCGGTGGCCGCCGCCGGATCGTCCGAGGCTTTGAGCAGCGTTTTGCCTGCCGACATCCGCAGGTAGGTTTCATTGCTCTGGCTCATGCGCGCCGACATGCTTTGCGCGCTCTGCTGGTACATATAAAGGGTACTTAATCGCATTTTTTATTCCTTTATCGGATCGCCAGTAGCGAATCAAACATGTTGTTGGCGGTCTGCAGAAGCTGCGCGTTGGCGCGGTAGTACTGCATAAACATGTCGAGGTTGATCTTCTCTTCGTCCATGCTCACGCCGGAGAGCGCCTGCTGGGCATCAAACTTGGTCTGCATATCCGTTTTCGCGCTCTCGAGGTTGGATTTGACGCTGCGCGCGTTATCCCCAATGGTGCCGACCAGGCTGGCGTAGGCCTCTGCCAGCGTGCTGTTGCCAATGAGCTTTTCGTCCTGGATCTTCAGCATCGCCAGCAGGTTATTGTTGTTGCCTTTATCTTCGGGATTATCTGAGTCAGAGGCCGCAAAGCCCTGGGCGTCGGTAATCTTACGGCTCAGGCCCTCTGCCGCACCGGACATCGGGTTAAAGGTGAAGCTGTCGCCATCTCTTACCGTTGCCGGATCGGGAAGCTGCACCTTGAGACCGTCGAACTGGATCCCATCAGGCCCGGTCGCATACGGGATGTCCCGACCGTCCGCGCCCGTCACCCGCCAGCTGCCCGCGGCATCGTCGTAGCTGATGGTGTACTCTTCGGCGTTCACGCTGCGAAAGGAAGTCACCTCAATTTTTCCGAGCTTGCCCGTCCCCTGATTGTTGCCGTTCGCGCGCGCGGTGATATCCGGAAGGGAAAAGAGATCGCCACCCGCGGAGCCGTCCGGCAAGAAACCGGCCCGGTTCTGCTCGTTCATCCGGCTGGCCATGACGAACGCCATCTTGTCCAGCTCCTCGCGCGCCAGCGCCAGATCCTCGTTGCGGAATTTAAACAGCCCCGCCAGGCGGCCTTTGGTAATGCGGTCTTCGTCGAGCGGCGTCTCGGTGCCGTTGCCATCCACGTAGGAGACGATGGTTTTGTTCGGATCGTTGTCAGACATCGAGGTTTTCAGCGCAAAGGCTTTGTCGCCGGAGACCAGCGGACGCCCGTCAGACAGAGCGACGTCAACGCGCCCGCTCTGGGCGTTCTCCGACACCTCAATCCCGATATGGTTGCTGATCTCTTCCAGCAGCACGTCGCGGCGGTCCAGCAGATCCGCAGGCGGCGTGCCGGCGCCCTGGGCGCGCTCGAGCTGCTTGTTGATCTCCGCCAGCTGTTTGGTGTAGCTGTTGAGATCCTTAACGCTCTGCTCAATCTGGGTATTGGTGCTTTTTTCCAGCCCGCTAAGGCGCTTGCCGCTGGCGTTGTAGCGGCTGGCAAGCGAGCCTAAGGAGTTATACACCGCCGAACGCGCCGCCGCGTCTTCCGGAGTGGTGCTCAGCGTCGACATCGCCTTGAACAGGTTACCGAGCGACACCGAAACGTTATCCGACTCGTCCGCCAGCATGTTGTCGATATCCGCCAGCTGCTCCATGCGCCCGTTGAGGAAGGAGTACTGAGAGATGGCGCCGCGAAGCTGGTTGTTGGCAAACTCATCGTAGGCGCGCTCAACGCCGTTCACCCGCGCGCCAAAGCCGTAAAAGCCCTGCTGCGTCGACATGCCGCCCAGCTCGCCGATGATCATGTTGCGGCGGCTGTAGCCGTGCGACATCCCGTTAGTCAGGTTATCACCGGTCACCCGGAGCGCCGCCTGCGCAACGCTCAAGCCGCCTCGGGCCAGGTTATATAAATTATTCATAGGGTCTGGATAGCCTCCGTTCGCAGACCCGCTGCCTATCTCCGGGCCTGAATGTTCATGGTTCTGCTTATTTCATCGGTGATAAAAAAAATCTCTAAAAAATTTTATCGAGATCGTTTTTATAGGCGTTCACGCCCTGCTGAAGATCGCCCTTCACCTTCTGAATAATGGTGATGAGCTTTTTGGCGTAGGCCGGGTCCGTCGCGTAGCCGCCCGTCTGCAGCGCTTTCGCCCCCTGCTCCGCGGAGCCAGACTGCATCACGCCGCGGTAGCGCGGATTTTTGGTCAGCAGCCTGGCGTAGTCGGTGAGCGCGTGCGCGTAGGAGTCATAGACGCGGAATGCCGCTTTCACCTTCTGCTTCACGCCGTTGATGTATTCGGTGGTGGTAATTTCGGTGGTTTTGCCGCGCCAGTCGCCGGTGGCCTTAATGCCGAACAGGTTGTGGCTCGGCGAGCCGTCTGCAGCGGGGATTTCGCGCTTGCCCCAGCCGGACTCCAGCGCCGCCTGCGCCAGGATCAGGTGCGGATGCAGCCCGCTTTCCCTCGCGGCCTCCTGCGCCGGACGCAGCAGGCGGGCGATAAACGGATGCGCCCCTTCGGCGGGCTTTTCGAACGAGACCGGCGCGGGCAGGCGCAGCGGCCCGGTGGCGGGAACGGGCGACAGGCCGGGACGGGAGAAATCGCGCGCCGGCGCGGTCACCGCTGGCGTATCGCTTTCGCCGCCCAGCTGTCGGACGATAAGATCGGCAAAGCCGAGCTGACCGCTCCCGGCTATATTCTGCGCAACCTGCTGATCGTGCATGGCGGTGTACATCTCTGACGACTGACTGCTCAGCAAATCGTCCTTAAAGGTGGCATCGCGCATGCTTTTCATCATCATCTGCACGAAAATGCCCTCCATCTGCTTCGCTGCCGCCTTCAGTGCGCCGGGCGATTGCCGCCCGGCCTCCCGCTTCAGGGTGTCCAGCGAACGGACGTCAAAGGCGGGCTGGTCGAATTTATCAAAGGCGTTCATCAGTTCACCTCCAGCTTCGCGCGCAGGCAGCCGGCGTTTTTCATCGCCTGAAGCACGGACATCAGCTCGTTCGGCGTAGCGCCGAGGCCGTTCAGCGCGCGGATCACCGCGTTGAGATCGGTGCTGCTGCGCACGTGCTGCAGCGAGCCGCCGCTGTCGCGCACGGAGATGTCCGTCTGCGGAACCACCACCGTTTCGCCGCCGCCGAACGGCGTATCCGGCTGGCTGACCACGTTGTTCTGCATCACCTCAACGGTCAGCGAGCCGTGCGCTACCGCGCAGGAATCCAGCGAGACGTGGCGGTTCATCACCACCGATCCGGTGCGGGAGTTGACGATCACCTTCGCGTCCTGCACGTTCACCCGCAGCGGGATGTCCTGAATATTGGCGAGGAACCGCACGCGGGACGGCCCGTCCGGCGGCGCAAACAGGCGCACGGTGCGCGCATCCTCCGGGATGGCCGCCCCGCCGCTGTAGCGCTGGTTGATGGCGTCGCTGATCTGCTGCGCCAGCGAGAAATCGCTCTCGTTGAGCTGCAGGCGGACGATATTCTGCGTGGCGAAATCATTCGGCACCTCGCGCTCGACGGTCGCGCCGCCGCTGATGCGCCCGCCGTTAAGCTGGTTGACCTGCACGCGGCTGCCGCCCGCCTGCGCGCCTGCGCCGGAAATCAGGATATTGCCCTGGGCAATCGCGTAGATCTGGTTGTCCGCGCCCTTGAGCGGCGTCATCAGCAGCGTCCCGCCGCGCAGGCTTTTGGCGTTACCGACGGAAGACACCACGATATCGAGCTTATCGCCGGGGCGGGCGAACGGCGGCAGCTCGGCGGTCACCATCACCGCCGCAATGTTTTTCAGCTGCATGTTGGTGCCCGCCGGCACGGTGATGCCAAGCTGGGAGAGCATGTTGTTCAGGCTTTGTCCGGTAAACGGCGCCTGCATGGTCTGGTCGCCCGTGCCGTCCAGGCCGACGATCAGGCCGTAGCCCATCAGGGCGTTCGAGCGCACGCCCTGCACCGTCGCCAGATCGCGAATGCGCTCCGCGTTGGCGAGCTTAGGCACGCTCAGCATCATGCCGTAGAGCAGGATACTTAAGAAAAACAGGATAGATTCTTTTTTCATGGTCATATCAGAAAGGAGAAAGGTTCAGGAACAGGCGCTGCAGCCAGCCCATGTTCTGCGCTTCGTTGATGTAGCCGTTGCCGACGTACTCGATCCGCGCGTCCGCCACCTGGGTGGAGGGCACGGTGTTGCCGCCGCTGATAAAGCGCGGGTTCACTACGCCGGAAAAGCGGATAAACTCCGTGCCCTGGTTAATGGCGATCTGCTTTTCGCCCACCACGCGCAGGTTGCCGTTGGGCAGAAGCTCGTTGACGGTCACGGTGATGGTGCCGGTAAAGGTGTTGCGCGCCGCCGCGCCGCCCTTGCCGGAAAAATCATTTTTGCCTTCGGCTTCAAAATCCGCCTTGCCGTCGCCCAGCCAGCCGTTAAGTTTGGTCGGCACCGCGATCAGCCCCATCCCGGCCGATCCATTACGGTTGGCACTGGCGGAAGAGCTTTTGCTGGCGCTCACGTTCTCCTGCAGCAGGATCGTCAGCGTATCGCCGACGTTACGCGGGCGGCGGTCTTCGAACATCGGCTGGTAGCCGTAGTTCATCCCCTGCCCCGCCTGGAACAGCGAGCCGCCGGTCGCTGCCGGTGCCATCGGTAATGGTGTTGCCGTCGTCGGGCCTTCAACGAGCTTGCTTTGCATAATGTGCGCGCAGCCGCTCAGCAGCAGCACGCTTGCCGCCAGCGCAAAACGCGCCACGGCAGGAGGATTCATTGAGAGTGTTTTCATGTCAGTGTCGATAAAATATCTGGCCGCTCGCGCGGCCAGAGAGAGGACATTACAGCTGGGAAAGACGCTGCAGCATCTGGTCCGATGCCGAAACCGCCTTGCTGTTGATTTCGTAGGCGCGCTGCACCTGAATCATCGTCACCAGCTCTTCCGCCACGTTGACGTTGGAGATTTCGACGTAGCTCTGCTTCAGCGTGCCCGCGCTCTCCATGCCGGGGTTCAGCTCGTTCGGGGCGCCGGAGGCCTGCGTCTCCCTGTAGAGGTTGCCGCCCACGCTTTCGAGGCCCGCGTTGTTGACGAAGGTGGTCAGGGTCAGCTGGCCGATCTGCTGCTCTTCCGCCTGGCCGGGGATCTTCACGCTCACCATGCCGTCGCTGCCGATAGTCAGACCTTTGGCGTCCTGCGGGATCACGATGCCGGGCTGGATTGGATAGCCTTCGGCGTTCACCAGCTGCCCGTCCGGGCTTTTGGAGAAGTGGCCGTCGCGGGTGTAGGCGGTGCTGCCGTCCGGCATCTGCACCTGGAAGAAGCCTTCCCCTTCAATGGCAACGTCAAACTCGTCGCCGGTCTGGTTCAGCCCGCCCTGGGTATGCACGCGCTGGGTCGAGACCGGGCGCACGCCGGTACCGAGCTGTAAGCCGGCTGGCAGGGTATTCTGCTCCGTCGCCTGCGCGCCGGGCTGGCGCATGTTCTGGTACAGCAGGTCCTGAAAAACCGCGCGCTGGCGCTTGAAGCCGTTGGTGTTGACGTTCGCCAGGTTGTTGGAGATGACGTCCATGTTGAGCTGCTGTGCTTCCAGCCCGGTTTTAGCGATCCATAAAGAGCGAATCATGTTGAGACTCCTTGCGCGAGCTTAGCTCACGCTCAATAGCTGGTTAGCCTTCTGGGCGTTTTCGTCGGCGGTGCGGATGACCTTCATGTTCATGTCAAACCCGCGGGAGTTGGCGATCATCTGGGTCATGGCGTGGACCGGGCTGACGTTGCTGCCCTCGAGGGCTTCCGGCGTCAGGCGCAGGGTTTCATCCTGCGCCAGCAGGTTGCCCGCCGCCGGGCGAAACAGGCCGTCGTCGCCGTGCCGCAGGTCGCCCATCTCCGCGTTGACCAGCTTGATGCGCCCAACCGGGACCAGCGCCGTCGGGTCATCGCCCATGCCGAGCGCGGAAACGGTGCCGTCCGTACCGATGGTGACGTGGGACTGCGGCGGCACTTCCAGCGGGCCGCCGTCGCCGATCAGCGGACGCCCGTTGACGCTCAGCGCCCCTGCCTGATTGACCTCAATCGCCCCGTTGCGGGTATAGCCTTCGCTGCCGTCGCCCATTGCCACCGCCAGCCAGCCGTTTTGCGGCAGCGCCACGTCCAGGCTGCGCCCGGTGTGGGTGATTGGCCCCATGGTGGCATCGTGAAACGGCGTGGATTCCGCCACCAGCGCGCGGGTGCGCAGGGTTTCGCCTTCAACAGGCACGGCACGAAAGGCGGCGAGCTGGGCGCGGAAGCCCGCCGTCGAGCTGTTCGCCAGATTGTTTGAGGTGACCGCCTGGCGGTTAAGCGCCGCGTTGGCGGCGCTCATGGCGGTATAGATAGCGCGATCCATTTTTCAGCCCTAGCGCAGGTTAACCAGCGTCTGAAGCACTTCAGACTGGGTTTTGATGGTTTGCGAGTTGGACTGGTAGTTGCGCTGGTAGACGATCATGTTGACCATCTCGTCGCCCAGCTCGACGTTAGACTGCTCGACCATGCCGCCTGAGATGGCGCCGAAGCTGCCGCTGCCGGAGGTGCCGATAAACGGCGTGCCGGACTGTACGCTCTCTGCCCACAGGTTGTTGCCCTGCTGCTCCAGTCCGCCCGCGTTGGCGAAGTCCGCCAGCACCACCTGCGCGACGACCTTACGCTGGCCGTTATTGTAGATCGCGGTAATTTCACCGCTGTCGCTGACCTCGTAGCCATTGAACTTGCCCAGCTTCTGGCCGTTTACCTCGGATTTTGCGACGTCGTCCGACGCATACTGGGTCATTTTGCTCAGATCCAGCTCCATCTCGATGGGCGCGCCGCCGTTCCATGAAACCCCTTTCACGGTGCCGATGCCGGAAGTCGTGAGTTTGCCGTCATCGCTGAACGTCAGGGGGATCTCGGTAAATTTCGGGTCTGCTCCGTCCATTTCAGGGGCGGTGCCGTCCTGCGCGAAAGCCGTCCACTGGTTGTCACCGGTCTTGACGAAATAGACCTTAATCGTGTGCTCATTGCCCAGGCTGTCGGTGGCCCTCATTTCGCTGAAGTAGCTGTAAGTATCGCCGTTTTCCGGATCGAATTTAGCAGGATCGAGGGGGTCATGACCTGACTTAAGGTTCCCGCTCATGGCGCCTTTCGTGGTGGCCTCAGGCGGGGCATCTTCTTTCGGTATGCGGATAGGCCCTACCGGCGCGCCGGGGTTGATGACCCCGTCCGTCGCCTGATAGCCAGTTAAAAACAGGCCGTTGGTTCGGTTGACGATGTAGCCGTTCTCGTCTTCCTTAAACTGGCCGTTACGCCCGTAGAACACGCTCCCGGCGGCGTCCACCATGCGGAAGAACCCTTTACCGTTAATTCCCATATCGAGCGGGGAGCTGCCTCCCGCCAGGATGCCGTTGCCGAAGTTCTGATCGACGCTGGCTACCTGCACCCCCATGCCGTTCGAACCGGCGAAGATATCGGCGAAGGAGACGGAGCCCGCCTTAAAGCCGACCGTTTGCGAGTTGGCAATGTTGTTACCCACCACGTCCAGCGCTTTTGCCGCGGCGCTAAGACCGCTAAGACCTTGTGAAAAACCCATGATAAATTTCCAGAAGTAAGTTTATTTTTGAATGACGAACACTTTGTCCATCGTGATGGGATCGTTATTCAGCAGATGTAAGATCGGCCCGTACTCACTCATCGTGACGCCCTGCACCTGCTCCTGAACCAGGCCAGTCACCTCAGGCTTTTCGCCTTCCGCGTTGGAGGCTTCATACGACACCGTGTACTCCCTGTCGCGCGGAGGCTGGCTCGGCTTGAAGTCCTTCAGATCGTCCAGGTTGAACGTGTTCATCCCCTGCTTCACCTTTTTCAGCTCGGCGGTATAGGCCTGGTCACCGTCGTGCAGCGTCACGGTCACCGTCTCGGCATCCGCGCCCAGCGCGAAGTGAAGATCGTCGGAGTTGCTCGGCAGCTCGACGCCTTCCTGCATAATGCCGATCGGCGCGTCGCCGAAGGAGACCTTCGCTTCCCCCTCAATCAGCACGCTGCGCCCCACCCAGGACGAGGCGCTCATGCTGCCGAGCTGAACCATCATCGCCTGCATGGTGGTCATCGAGGCGTTGAGCTTTTCTACGCCCGCTGCCATGTTGAACTGCGCCAGCTGCGAGGTGAGCTGGTTGTTGTCCATCGGGTTGGTCGGGTCCTGGTTTTGCATCTGCGCCACCAGCAGGGTCATAAACTGATTCGACAGATCCGCCGCGCTGCTGCCGGTGCCGCCGTTATCGGCACCGCTGTTGTTGTTAATCGAAGAGACCGCCATACGCGTCCTTACTGCCCAAGAGTGAGTGTTTTCAGCATCAGGCTTTTGGCGGAGTTCATCACTTCCACGTTGGCCTGGTAGCTGCGGGAGGCCGAAATGGTATTGACCATCTCGTTCATGACGTTGACGTTCGGCATGCGCACGTAGCCCTGCTCGTCGGCGAGCGGGTTGCCCGGCTCGTAGACCAGGCGGTCCGGCGCGGTGCTCTCCGTTACCTCATCCACCTTTACGCCACCAATCTCCTGGCCGGCGGCGCTGTCCACCTTGAACACCACCTGACGGGCGCGGTACGGCTGGCCGTCCGGCCCCGCCACGCTGTCGGCGTTGGCCATATTACTGGCGCTGACGTTCAGGCGGCGTGACTGGGCGGCCATTGCCGAGCCCGAAATATCAAATACGCTAAAGAGCGACATCGTTAATTACCCCTGACTTAATACAGTCATCATTTTCTTAATATCCGCACCGAGGAACGTCAGCCCCGACTGATATTTCACGGCGTTATCCGCGAAATTAACGCGCTCGCGGTCCATATCTACGGTATTCCCGTCGGCGCTCGGCTGATCCGGTACGCGATAAAGCAGCTGGCCGTCGTCAAACGGCTGCGCTTTGGCTTCAATATGTCGGTTCGACGTTAACGCCAGCGAGACGGGTGTTTTCGCCATTGGCGCGTTTTCCATCGCCTGTTTTAGCTGGCCGGTAAAATCAATATCGCGCGCCTGGTAGCCCGGCGTATCTGCATTCGCAATATTCGACGCCAGAATATCCTGACGGCGCGAAAGCAAACCTAACGCCTGCTGCTGAAAGCGAAAGGCATCATCGAGTTTATTCATAACGATAGAGTTCCTGCTTCGCATTATTTAAACTGCGATAGTGTAGTCACCGCGGGTGAAATATCACACTGCAAAGACTCAACACAAATAAGCGCATTTAGCGAAATAGAAATTAATAGCGAAAAGTTAAAACGCCGATGAATTTAATTGCCGACAAAAGTGCCACCATTTAATTCAATAAAAGCGCCGTCAGAACGTATATAATTTATCCACTTATTATTTATTCATTCCGCACGATAAAGGCAATCAGATGACGCATCGATTATTCAGCACGGCGCTGGCCGTTTTACTTTGCACGGCATCGGCGAGCGCCAGCGTACCGTCGGACCAAACGGCAAAGCAGCGGCTGATGCTCAAGCTCGATGCCTTAATCCAGCAGCCTGAACGGGACGCCGAGGTGGTCCGCACGGTGTCTTTGCTCGCCACGCCCGCGCAGCTGGCCGCGGTATGCGATAGCCCGGCGCTGAGCCTGGTCGGGCGCGACAGCCGCCTGACCGGCAAGCGTACCGTGCTGGCGCAGTGCGGGGCGCGCCGGCACTTCCTGCCCGTGCGCATCAGCGCTCAGGGCACGTGGTGGGTTGCCAGCCAGAGCCTGCCGGGCGGTGCGATCGTACAGCGCAGCGACATCGAGCCGGTCACGGGCGCGCTTGACCACCAGCCGAACGGGCTGATTTTCAACCCAGACGCCATCGTCGGCCAGCGCCTGACGCGCGCCGTGGCGGCGGGCAAGCCGCTGCTGGAAAACCAGCTGCGCCAGCAGTGGCGGCTGCGCGCCGGGCAGACGGTGGACCTGGTGACGGCAGGAGACGGCTTTCGCATCCGCAGCCAGGGAAAGGCGCTGAACAACGCGGCGGTGGATGAAACGCTTAGGGTCAAAACCGCGGGCGGGCGCACCGTGAGCGGAAAGGTAGACCCGGCGGGCCAGGTCATCATTTTTTCACAACAATAAATTTTAGGTTTTTTTTGAATCACCGATGAATGAAGTATCAGTCACATAAATGATTATCTGTGAGGACAATTATGAGCATCACCAGCAGCCAGAACGCCGCGCCGATTGCGGGCATCTCCCCCGCTCAGGATCTGCGCGCCCGCATCCACCCTCAGGACAACGACGCCCCGGTTAGCGTGGCGCAGCCGCAGAAAAATGATAAAACCGACGTCACCCTCAGCGCGCTGACGAAAAAGATCCAGACCGACGACAGCCGCGATATCAACTATGCGCACGTTGAGGCGATCCGCACCGCGCTGGCGACAGGCACGCTGCGCATTGAGCCTGAGAAAATCGCCCAGGCCATGGTGCAGGATATTTTTCAGTTTTAACCGCAAGCAGGACCGTTATGGACAAGCTTTACCCAATACTCACGCAAATGAAAACGTCTCTGGATGAACTGGAGGCGATCATGATTGAAGAGGTTAATCAGCTCAACCGCTCGCAGATCAACCCGGTTTCTCTGCAGGTGTTGGCTGATAATAAAAATCAGCTGCTGTCGACCATTCAATACTACGACGACATGCGCCGCCAGCAGGAGCAGCAGAGCGCCACACAGGCACCCTACTCCGGCAACGGCAGGCTGTTTTCAAGCTGGCAACAGGTGACGGAGAAAGTGCGCAGCTCGAAGGCGCTTAATCAACAGGTGGAATCGCTGCTGCAAAACCATATGAAAAAGAACCAGCACATCCAGAAAGCGATTGACCACGTTGGCCGCGCCAGCGCCCTCTACGGCCCGGCGGGCGAATCCAGCCAGGTCTCGACCGGGCGTAAATACAACATCAGCATCTAACTCTTCTTGTCTGCGTTGTCCTCTTTTGCTCGCCTCTGGCGGGCTTTTTTTTGTCTAGTGGATGCATACCCCTCACCCCGGCCCTCTCCCTCCAGGGAGAGGGGGTATTCGGTGCCAGACTGTAATTAGTGGGGAGCCCTCAGCCATCGGGGAGAGGGAAAAAACCGCACGTGACTGTCCCCTCTCCCCTGTGGGGAGAGGGTTAGGGTGAGGGGGTTAAGTCTAAACCGCGGTATACGCTTTTGCCGACGCGCTAGATTTACGCATGGCGGAGAGTTCGGTGCCAATCTCGGTCAGGCGGCCCTGCATGGCGCGGGTGAGCTGCGCGTCATTTTCCAGCAGCTGCGCCAGCCGGGCCGCCACCTGCGGCCTGTTGTGCTGCGCCAGCTGGGTCAGATCGATGTCGCACAGCGTGCGCATCCCCAGCGTGTACGCCGCCGTTTCGTCTAAAAAGGCGTCCCACTCGCCGGCTTCGGCCTGCCGTTGGAGCGTGGCGTTGCTCGCCATGAGCTGGCCAATAAGCTCAATGACGGTCTTATCCATGCTTCACCTGCTTGCCCTGCGGGCCGATGGCCTGCCAGGTTTCGGACATCCCGGTCATCAGCGAAATCAGGTGCGGCAGCTTTTCGCCGCTCTTGCTGAGGTTCGCCTCCAGCAGCGTGCGCGAAATGTACTCGTACAGGCTCTCCAGCTCGGCGGCGATCTGCCCGCCCTTCTCGTGGTCCAGCCCGGCGCGCAGGCCGTTGTCGATAATGTTAATCGCGCGGGAGATCATCTCCCCGCGGCGGGCAATATTGCCGGACTGGAAGTAGATCTCCGCCCGGCGCATGGCGTTAATCGCGCCGTCATACAGCAGAACGATCAGCTGATGCGGCGTGGCGCCGGCAATCTGGCCGTCGAGCGAGACGGCGGTATAGGCGTCAAAGCCTTTCTTCGTGTACATCGTCAGATCCTGCCGGGCAGCGCGCTGCCCGGATAGTGGTGAAGATTAAATCAGCCCGGCCAGCGAGCCCTGAAGCTGAGACTGCATGTTGTTCATGTCGCTAATCGCCTTATCCAGACGCTGGAACTCTTTTTCACGGCGCAGCATGGTCTCTTCGATGCGCGCCTCAACGGCGGTAATCTGCTTGCCGATGCGCTTTTCCTGTTCGCGCAGGGTTTCGAGCGCGGTTTCGATCACCCCCTCTTTTTTCGTCACGGAGGATTTATCGCCGAGGTAGGTATTGAATATCCCCTCCATGCGGTCTTTTATCCCCTCTTCGCCGTCTTTGCCCAGAAACAGCGCTTCCACCGCTTTCGGGTTGTCCTTCAGCGCCGCATCCAGCTTTTTGCTATCAATCGACAGCTCGCCCAGCACGCCGCCGCGTTCGTCGCCAACCTTGCCGTCGAACTTCACGGTAATACCGATGCTGCCGAGCGACTGAATAACGGCGTCGGCATCCGGGTAGTTCCCGCCAACGGTCGATTTAAGCTGGGTGGTAAGGCGGCGCAGCGAGCCGTCGCTGAAGAGCGCGCCGTTGGTAGAATCGGGCGTCGTTGACTGGCTTTCGCGATCCGGCGCGGTATATTTGGTCGCGCTGGCGACGGTGCTGAGGTAGCTGTTGTAGTTCTTGACGAACTCCTCAATCAGCGTTTTCACCTTTGAGGTGTCTTCGGTGATGGTGAGGGATTCGGTTTTGTACCTCAACGGATCGTCCTCGTCGAGAGCAGGGTCATTCAGCTCGGAGACTTCCCGCAGCTCCAGCGTCACCCCGCCGATAAGATCGCTAATGGTGTTCGAGCTGCGCGTAATCGGTTTACCATTCAGAAATATCTCGGCATTTTTCGGCTCGTCCGAGACGGCACTGCGTAGTGCGCTCTCCACTGCCCCATCCCCGGACACCTCCATCGTCATCTTGCCCTTTTCACCGGTTTTCTTGGACGTCAGCACCAGCTTATGCTCGGTATCACTGACCGTGATGACTTCCGCCACCACGTCACCTTTCTGCGCGTTGATCTTTTTCGCGATCTGGTCGAGGGAGGTTTCATCCGGCTTCAGGGTGACTTCAAGCGGCTTATCGCTGCCTTCCATCGAAATCTTTACCGTGGTATCTCTGGCGCTCGTTGCTATCTGCCTGTCTCGTGACCCATGGCTGACGTTCAGCTGATGCGCTGTCGCCAGCTGCTTCACCGCAATGGAATAGCTGTTAGGGATCGCCCCGCTGCCCGCCGTGGCCTTAAAGGTTTTGTTATCGCTGACGCTGACGCCGTTGAATCCTTCGTCCTCAAGCTTGCCGAGATTGTCCTTCATGGTGCTCAGCGCGCTGGATATAGAGCCCCACGCGGAAATCTGCCCTTTATAGGTGCTCTGCTTTTGCAGATAAGGGTTCAGCTTTTGGGTAATGCCCTTGCGCTCGTCCGCCAGCCACTGGTCAAACGGCAGCCCGGAGCCGACGCCTAAGAAATTGGTTGAAGCCATAATGAATAGTCCTGTTGAAATAGGTTAGCCTGACACTATTCCTATCGGGTAATAGAGAAGTAAGTTTAATTTTTCATTTATAGGCCAACAATCATTACCCTTCACGAAAACAGAACTGCGGGCTTATTACGCTATTGCGTTAATTGATTTGCAAAATTGACGTCACATATTCGCACATTTCCTTGGTTTATAAAAAAGCTGAAAAAATAATTTAGTCATTTTTATTTCCCCCGATGAATTCAGTATGCGCATCAACGAACGCATATCACATACAGTCGTTATTACTTAGAAGGATATAACAATGGCACAGGTCATTAATACCAACGCACTGAGCCTGATGGCTCAGAACAACCTGAACAAATCCCAGACCTCTCTGGGTACCGCGATTCAGCGCCTCTCTTCCGGTCTGCGTATCAACAGCGCAAAAGACGACGCGGCGGGCCTGGCCATTTCTAACCGCTTCACCTCCTCTATCCGCGGCATGACCCAGGCGGCGCGTAACGCCAACGACGGTATCTCCCTGGCACAGACCACCGAAGGCGCGCTGGAAGAAGTAACCGAAAACATGCAGCGTATCCGCGAGCTGACCGTACAGGCGAAGAACGGCACCAACTCCACCAGCGACCTGGACTCCATCAAGAAAGAGATCGGTACCCGCCTGGAAGAGATCAGCCGCGTTGCGGAAGTGACTAACTTCAACGGCGTAAACGTGTTTGACGGCTCCCGTGAAGAAATCACCATCCAGATCGGTGATAAAGATTCCGACACCATCAACATCAAGCTTAATAAGCTGGACCTGGAAACCCTGGGCCTGGATACCTTCATGGATGACTTTGCTTCCATCGGCATTAAAGTGGGCAGCACCAGCAAGTATGAAGAGGCTGCAGCGGTAAAAGGTGACGGTGTGGACACTGGCATTGAAGCTACAGTGAGTGGTAAAGCGCTCAACTGGAAAGTTAACCAGGCTACTGACGGAGCTGTAGTATTTAAGGCAATTGGCGCGGTAGATGCTGCCGATGTTGAATTCCATGTCAATGACAAAACCGGTGAAGTCTTCGCCTATAGCAAAGCGAACGATAAACTCTTCCAGATAGACACTGACCAAATTACCTTTAAAGCTGTTGGTGGTCCTCCTGCAACGCATGCAGAAATTAGTAAAGTCGCAGCCACTGCCTATACCGAGGTAACGGGTGCCGATAAAGATATGCTTCTGAACGGTAAGAGCACCGTGGCCAACATGAAGCGGCTCGACGTGGGTGCTACCGTCACCGGTGCCACGACCGATATGACCCTTACCGAAGATATGATGGAAGATATCTCCGCGAGCCTGTTCGGCGGGGCCGACATGGCAACCTCCAAAATGAAAATCTTCTCCGCAGATAGTTCAGCGCCTGCTGGCACCTACTATGCAATGAACAAAGACGGCGAGGTTCACACCTTCACGCTGGACGCTGTTGGCGCGGTCGCTGGCAGCGCTAAAGCCCGCTTCGGCGACGCAGAGGCTATCCAGCAGGGCGCAGGCCAGCTGGCTGCCGACAAGCTGCTGGAAAATACCGATAAAGCAATGACCGTTGTGTCTGACTTCCGCGCCGATCTGGGTGCCGTTCAGAACCGCTTCAGTTCCATCATCGCGAACCTGAACACCAACATCATCAACACCACCGAAGCGCGCTCTCGTATTCAGGACGCCGACTTCTCCGTAGAAGTGTCCGCCATGAGCCGCGCGAACATCCTGCAGCAGGCAGGCGTGTCCGTACTGGCCCAGGCTAACCAGGTTCCGCAGAACGTGCTGTCCCTGCTGCGTTAATCTGCTTAACCGCCTCAAACACTTACGCGCATCTCCTCCGTGCGCGGTTGCCCTCCCTGGTGGAGGGCTTTTTTTATTCTATAAACGCCACGCCTTCCTGCGTGCGTATCCAGCGAGGGAATTTCAGCCTTTCGGCAAAGTAGCCCGTCAGGTCGTACAGTAAATCCGTCATTACTCGCGCGCTGCTTTCTGAAAGCCCTCCTCCCAGCAGCTGCTGAGTAATCACTTCGCAGTAGCGGCAAAGCTGATCGGTTTCTGGGTTAAATTCCGGGTACGTTACCGGTTCACTGTCCACGGTCAAATAGCCCACCAGGTGAGGTGGAACCGGATCGGTTAACGTCGGCTTAAGTAGGGTCAAACAGGCGTTCAGGCGGCCGCATAGCGCTGCTATTACGAGAGGATCGCTTTCTTCAACCAGCACTTCGCAAAAGCGCTCGCAGTGGTCGGCGAGCTCGGTGAAATCGGTATAGTGGTCGAACGGGGTGGTGAAGAGATGATGTAAGGACATAATGCAAACTCCAGTGAATTTCAAAAATCCGCCACTGAAGAGGTCAATCTTGCGGGTGGCGGAACCAGACAGGGTTGACCTTACCGGCTCACTGATACCGGCGCGCTTTACAGCGCCCCCGCCTGGCCCACCATTGAGGTGTGACAAAGCGTACGGCACTATAACACGTGCCGACAGTGAGTTCATTCAGGAGGTCAATCCCGACGCCAGCTGTGGCTGACGTGCGTGCACAATACGCCCGGCAATAAGGGATTAACAGAGAGTCATCAGGGAGAAATTGAAACTTGCGAGGCGGCTTCAGAAAAGCGGGGAAAGGCATGAAGTCTGAGGCTGTGTTTTCCCCCTCACCCCAGCCCTCTCCCTCAAGGGAGAGGGGGTAGAATGTGCCAGGCTGGAGTTCCTCAAGGGAGGGGGGGATTATGTGCCAGGCTGTAACTCTTCCAGGGAGAGGGAGAGGCCAACGGCTACCCTTTTACCCTCTGCGTCAGCGCGTTCGCCACCGTATAAACTTCTTCAATCAGCACGCTGTTGTTGTGCGCCACGGAAGGCACGCCGCTCTGCGCCTGCATCATCGCGTCTTCAAGCAGCGCCCGCAGCTCTTTCGAGGAGCGCGCGCAGCGGCTGGCGAGGTTGCGCGACTCGACGGCAAACACGCTCTCTTCGTTATGCAGGGAGTAGCTGTAGGCGCGGCTGGCGAGCTGGACCAGCGCCCCGCTGCTGTCGGCAATCGCGAGCGCGGCCTCGTTCAGCGTGCCCATTGCCCGGACCACGCTGGTTGCGCTTTCGCTGAGGGTCGCTAATACGTTAGGGTTGGGTTCCGGCACGCGCAGCAGGCGTTCGTTCTCCTGGGCAATGGTGACGGCAGCGCGGGCCACGGCGTTCACCTGCTCGCCTACCTCCTGCATCAGCGGCGGGAGGTGCTCCCCCTGTTCGCTTCTAAGCTGGGAAGGAAGCTCTTCGTTCAGGCGGGAAAGGTGCAGGTTCAGGCTGCGCAGCAGCGTGAGGGTGGAGACCAGCAGCAGCGCCGCCAGCGGCCAGGGCTTGCGAAGGAGAATGCCCGCGCGTTCGCCCATCCGGCGGGTAGGAACGTCAATCGCCAGCAGCCACGGGGTCTCGGCCACCGGCATAACAATCAGCGTGTGCTCGCCGCTGGCGCTGCGAAAGCTGGTGTGCCGCAGGCCCTCGCCCGACTGCGCCAGCAGCGAGCGCAGCGGCACCGCCATCGGCAGATCGGTATCGTTAAGCGACTGCACGTTGGGCGCGCCTGCGGCATCGCCAATGATGCGCCCGGTGTCTTCGACAATCCACGCGCGCCCGCCCAGGCGTTCGCCCATCTCCTTCACCAGCGCCCCGTAGAACGGGCGGCTGCTGCCCGCCTCTTCGGTGCCGTCCGGCTCGCCGGGGGCGCTTTTGTCCAGCGCGAAGCTTTTAAGCGTCACCACGCTCTCGGTCACCGAGCGCTGCTGCGCCTCCACGCGGTCGAGCTGCTCCCTGAGCTGCGTTGCCAGGGTATCAACCTGCGAGCGCAGGCGATCCCCTTCGGTGCGGATAAACCACGGGATCACCCCGGTCTGCACCAGAATAAGTAACGTAATAAAGATAATGACCAGTATGACTGTTAAAACCATGTGCTTAGCGCCTGTACGTTAAACGGCAGCAGGACGCTGCCTTTTCTTCAGGGCTATTTTATTATGCGGGGATCGGGAAATATGCTCGTCAAACCGTTAATAACAGCGCATTCCTGTTATCCCTCAACAAAAACAACTTTGCGCCCGCTCTGCCCGCGCTTCACCAGCCAGCCGTCGAGGCTGTAATAGGTTCCTCCCCAGGCGATGATGAGCAGGCTCAGCACCATATAAAGGGTCTCCGGCAAATAAAACAGCCAGCTCAGCCAGGCAATTGCATTAAGCCCCTGTGGAATGGTGTAAATACCAATCGTCACCAGCGCCACGCCGCTAATGGTAAACAGCGTCAGGGCGCTCAGGCGGCTGAGCAGCCCAAGCATCAGCAGGAAGCCCATCGCACACTCCAGAAATGAAACCACAACCGCCATCGCCGCGGGAAAAGGAATACCCGCATCGTGCATGGTGTCCAGCATCAGGAGCTGGTTATCGGGAACAAATAATTTATTGAATCCGGTAGTAAAGAAAAATACGCCGAGCACCAGGCGGCAAATAAAGACGGGAAACATCGACGGGGCATCGGAAGTGTGTAAACAGCGTTTGAGCGTTAACATAAGCCATCCTTGTAATTAAGTTCTACGTAATAAATTCAATAACATGTGTTTCACCCCAGTATAAATTCCCGCATCGCGTTCGCAACCGTTCACCCGCCCTTCTCCCTACAATTAATAATTTATTGTCCATTAATTTTTATTAACGCTAAATGAGCGTTGCGTATCGTTCTCAACGCCAGAAAAGGCCTACTATTTCAATAATAAAACTAACCGATTGGTTTTAATACAATTAAAGCAAAACCGCCAATGGCGCATTTTTAATAAGGTTAATGAGCGCGCCGTTAATAACCTTAAAGTTACCAGGGCCGTTATGACTTAATGGTTGCAAAAAAAAGACGTAAGGCATAAAAAGCATGTCGCTTTCGGGCCGCTGGCTAGCAAGAACGTGTTTTCATTACTATTAATTACAACAGCCGGAAGCGTTACCCATGACATCAGAAGAATCAAATAACTATGCTCAATAACATTGCGATTGGAACGGGCGTAACGCTGGATGTTCACACGCGCACCCTCTCCCGCACGGACGGTGAAGAGAGCGTTACGCTTCCGCAAAGCGCGTGCCTGTGTCTCGCCGCTATGGTAAATGCGCCGGGCGAAGTGCTGTCTCAGGAACAGCTTATGGATATCGGCTGGCGCAGCGCCGGCGTGGAAGTGACCGACAACAGCGTGCGGGTGATGATCACCAAGCTCCGCCGCGCGTTTATCCAGCTTGGCGTGCATGAAACCATTACTCTCGTCGCCGTGACGCGCAGCGGCTACCGGCTGATTGTCCGGGAAAATAGCGCCGGGCAGCCCGAGCCCGCCGCGGACGCTCCCGCGCTGGCGCCTGCGCCGGACGCCCCTCCTCCGGCCGTTTCTCACGTTCTGCCCCGCGCCCGTAAAGGCCTTCTGCGGGCCGCAGGCGTGGCTGTCGCCGGTCTGCTGGTCGGCGTAGGGTTATCCGTGCTGATGCGTAGCCTCTTTTTCTTTACCCCGGTGCCGGTCCACTTTGTGCCCTGGTCCGGGCCGGGAGTGCCGCCCGGGGCCGAAGTGCTGGTGCAGGCGAGCGAAGAGAACAAACAGGCGCTCATTGAGGCCACGCTGCAAACCTATATGCAGCACGTGCTGGATAAACGGGCCGGGGAGAAGCCCGCGCTGGTGCTGTACGTCACGACAGGCTCAGAAAAGATGAGCACGTTTCAGGGGCTCATCGCCTGCCAACAACGCTTAAAGGACTCGGGAAATGACTGCGAATCGTTCTTTTTTCGCCTCTACTAAATTCAGGCTCGGGCTGCTGTTCTTCTTCAGCCTGTTGGCCGGGTTCGGCGGGATGGTGTTCTACACCTTTTATCATCTGCCGTATAAGTCGGCGTGCGTCGCACCGACCTCCTATTACACCATTGAGGATAAGGACAACGCGACGCTGGCGCGCGGCATCTACCGCTCGTACCGCGACGACCTGTTCAGCGGCCATACGACCTACATCGGCAGCCTGAGCCGCTTTGTGGACGGCCGGCTGGCGGGACGCCCAACGCCGATACACCGCGAGGTACGTTTTGACACGGAGGTAGAAGGCAAGCGCATTCATCTGACGGTGACCAGCCAGCATCGCAAGCTGGGCGACCAGAGCACCGATCAGGAGGTGAAGGATTATATTTACCCGCAGATCGGCAAGGGGGAAGTGGGCACCAGCACCCTTTATCTGCTGGACAATAAGGTTCTGGCCTCCGGCACCGAATCGGTGGCCCGCATCGTCTGCACCAACTAGCGCCGCTACGCCAGCGCCTGGATAAGCTGCGCCAGATGGTCAAACCCCGTCGCCATCAGGCGTTCAAAGAACGGCGCCAGGGTTTGCGCCAGCAGGAAAAGCGCCAGCATGCCGAAGCTCAGCGTCAGCGGGAAGCCGATCACAAACACCGAGAGCTGCGGCGTCAGGCGGTTCAGCAGCCCGAGCACGAAGTTGATGCACAGCAGCAGGGAGATAATTGGCAGCCCGAGCATCAGCCCCTGGCTGAAGATCAGCCCGGCGTGCGTGACCAGGTACAGGAAGCCGCCCGCGTGCAGCGGCGCGGCGTCAATCGGCAGCGTGTGAAAGGTTTCCGCCAGCAGCGCCAGCAGCCAGAGATGGCCGTTAAGCGCCAGAAACAGCAGGGTCACCAGCAGGTTGAGAAACCGGGAGATCACCGGGCTGTTCCCGGCACCGGGATCGAAGAAGGTGGCAAACGACAGGCCCATCTGCATGCCGATGATTTCGCCCGCCATGCGCACGGCGGCGAACAGCAGCTGGAGCGTCAACCCCATTGCCGCGCCAATGATGACCTGTTTGCCGATGACCCACGCGCCTTCCCACGAATAGAGCCCTACCCCGGCGTCCGGCAGCGCGCCGCCGATCAGAATGGCGATCAAGAGGGAGAGGCCCGCGCGCAGCCGCTTGCTCACCGCTTTCTCGCTGAAAATCGGCGCAACGTGCAGCAGCGCGCCAACGCGCACCATGATGAAAACGTAGTGGCTAATCAGCCCGTAGAGCTGATCGAGAGGGAGTCCGAAGGCCATCAGCCGATCGCGTAGGGAATGCTGGCAAACACCGCGCGGGTATATTCGATAAAGATTTTCATCATCCACGGGCCGAGCGCCACCGCAATCCCGACGATCGTCAGGATTTTGGGGATGAAGGTCATGGTCATTTCGTTAACCTGGGTCGCGGCCTGCAGAATGCTGATAATCAGGCCGGTGACCAGCGCGGCCACCAGCAGCGGGCCGGAGACCATCAGCCCGACCTTAATCGCCTGCATGCCCACCACCATTACGCTTTCAGGGGTCATCTTCGTCTCCTAACTGTAAAAGCTCTGGGCAAGCGAGCCCACCAGCAGCTGCCAGCCGTCCACCAGCACGAACAGCATCAGCTTGAACGGCAGGGCGATGGTCGTTGGCGGGACCATCATCATCCCGAGCGCCATCAGAATGCTGGCGACCACCAGATCGATAATCAGGAACGGAATGAAGATGGTGAAGCCAATCTGAAACGCGGTCTTCAGCTCGCTGATAATAAACGCGGGCACCAGGATGCTGAGCGGGACGTCTTCCGGCGAGGCGACGTCCGGCGTTTTGGCAATCTGGGCCAGCATCGCCAGATCGCTTTCGCGGGTCTGGTCGAGCATAAAGGCCCGCAGTGGCTTAACGCCTTCGGCCAGCGCCGCTTCCATGGTGATTTTATTTTCCTGCAGCGGCTGCCAGGCCTTCTCGTAAATCTGGCTGAACACCGGCGACATCACGAAGAAGGTCAAAAACAGCGACAGCCCGACCAGCACCTGGTTTGGCGGCGCGGTCGGCGTGCCGAGGGCGTTACGCATCAGGCCCAGCACGATGATGATGCGGGTAAAGCCGGTCATCATCAGCAGCACGGCGGGAATAAAGGTAAAGCCGCTCAGCAGCAGCAGGGTTTGCACCGGCAGCGTCCAGCCGCCCTCGCCCGTCGGCTGGCCGAGGGTGATGTCAGCGTTGGCCGCCGTTGCGCAGGCCGCGGGCAGCAGCAGGCCGATCGCCAGCAGCACGTTCAGCGCGTAACGTTTCACCGCTCGCCTCCCGGACGGTACTTCTGGCGCAGCTTTTCCAGGATCTGTGGAAATGCCGCCACAGGCGCGGCGGCCTGAGGCACGCTTTCCGGGCGCGGCTGTGCGGTAAGGCAGGTAATCTGCGTGGCGGTCACGCCAAGCACCAGACGCTGCTCGCCCACGTCCACCAGCACCAGGCGCTCGCGCGGGCCCAGCGACTGCGTCGCCACCAGGGTCATGGTGCCGTTGGCGTCATTGAGACGGCGCGACAGCCCGCTGCGGCGGGCGGCCCAGGCCAGCGCCGCCATCAGCAGGACGATCAGCGCCAGCGCGCCGGTTACGGTCATCAGCACCGAGCCCGTGGCCGGAAGGGAGGTCGTTGCGTTCATTAGCGGCTCAGGCGGTGCATGCGCTCGGACGGGGTAATAATGTCGGTGATGCGGATGCCGAACTTGTCGGACACCACCACCACTTCCCCCTGCGCAATCAGATAGCCGTTGATCAGGATATCCAGCGGTTCGCCCGCCAGCCCGTCCAGAGACACCACCGAGCCCTGGCTTAAGCGCAGCAGCTCCTTGATGGTCATTTTGGTGCGCCCCAGCTCGACGGTCATTTTTACCGGAATATCGAGGATCAGGTTCATTTCGTCCGAAAATGCTGGCGCAGCCATCGTGTCGGTAATTCCCGCAGCGTGTTGTTCGGTCATGGCGTCACCCCACAGATTATCAATGGACTGACCGTCAGGGCCCGATGAGGTGTTCATGTCGCTCATGGGGAAATTACTCCTTGTTGAATGATAGTAACGAAGGCTGAATCATCTGCTCGACCTTCAGGGCATATTGGTTGTTAACGGCACCGTATCTGGCGGTAAAGACCGGCACGCCGCCCACGCTGGCTTCGATAAATTCCTGCTTGTCCAGAGCGATCACGTCGCCTTTTTTCAGCTGCATCACGTTGGACAGCCGGGTGCCGATGTCGGCAAAGCGCGCCGTCAGCTCCAGCTCGGTTTCGCGCATCTGGCTCGCCAGCATGCCGCGCCACTCGGTGTCCTCATGCCGCGAGTTGTCCATCGGCGGGTTGCTCAGCAGCTCGCGCAGCGGCTCAATGGTGCTGAACGGGATACAGATGTTGAACTCCCCGCGGTGCGAGCCGATCTCCACCGAAAACGGCGTGGTGACCACCACATCGTTCGGCGAGGAGGTGATGTTGGTAAACTTCACCTGAATTTCAGAACGGATATATTCCGTCTTGATTTTGTAAATCGAGCTCCAGGCAAACTCGTAGGCCTCGCGCGCCATCGACAGCATGCGGTGGATCACGCGCTGCTCGGTCGGGGTAAATTCGCGCCCGTCCGCTTTGGTCGGAAAACGCCCGTCGCCACCGAAGAGGTTGTCCACGGCCATAAACACCAGCCCCGGCGAGAACGCCATCAGCGAGGTCCCGCGCAGCGGGTTAAGGTGCAGCAGGTTGAGGTTTGTCGGCACCGGCAGGTTGCGCGCAAACTCGTGATACGGCTGGATCTGGATATTTCCCGCCGTGATGTCCGGGCTGCGGCGCAGCAGGTTAAACAACCCCATGCGGAACTGTCTGGCAAAACGCTCGTTGATAATTTCCAGCGAGTGCAGACGCTCGCGGATCACCCGGCGCTGCGTGTGCGGATCGTAGGGTTTTATCCCCGCGTCGGCCCTGCTGCTGTTCGGATCGCGGCTGCTGTCTGCATCCGCATTCAGCAACCGGTCGATCTCATCCTGAGATAAAAAGCTGTCAGCCATAATAATTACCGCAGAATAAATTCATTAATAAGGACGTCAGTGACGCGAATTGACTGGTTAAATGCCAGAGGTTTATCCAGCTCGGCCTTGATGTTATTAATCAGACGGCGTTTTCCTTCATCCGTGGCTAAATCTTCATAGGTCTGCTGCGTCAGCAGCATAAATAAGCGGCTGCGATATTCCGGTAAATATTTTTGCAGCGCGGTCAGCGACGCTTGTTCCGCCACCCGAATCGACAGGCCCAGATACAGAACGCGATCCGACTCATTGGCCGTCGGCTTCAGGCTAACGGTAAAGGTATTCATCGAGGCGTACAGCGGCTCGGCTGGCACAGGGGCCGGCGCTGGCTTTGCGGCTATTTCAGTTTCAGCCGCCGCCGCGGGCCTGGCGAACTTCATTTCCCAGAACAGGTAGCCAGAAAAACCGCACGCGGCAACGGCAGTCAAAAACATGAACGTCATCAGAAGCGAGCGAGAGCCTCCGCCGCTGGCGACCTTTTTATTTTTATTACTCATTGAACGTACACCTGATAAATAAGTGAGGGAATGACATTACCCTCGAGTCAATATGGCGGATATTGTAGTCCAGATCGTCACCCTGATAATCAGGCGATAAAATTTCATTACTGAACGTAATTCAGCACTTCACGCGAAGGTATTAATTCCGTATATATTTCCCGGCGTGGTGGTTAATAGCGTTGGCACCACGTCGCCCTCAGCGTCATTTTCTTCACCTTCCCCCTGCAACTGCGGCTCTCCACGGGCGTTGCCCTCTTGTCCGTTCGCGGCGGCCTGCTGGCCCTCCGCGCTGACGTTGGCCTGGCCGAGCTGGATCCCCGACTCCGCCATCGCCGCGCGCAGCTGCGGCATGGCCTGCTCCATCATCTGACGAACGTGTCCGTGCTCGCTCACGATGTGGATTTGCGCCTGATCCTGCTGCATGCGCAGCGAAATATGCAGCGAGCCCAGCTCCTCCGGGTTCAGGCGGATCTCGGCGTTGTGCAGGCCGTTCCGGCTGAAGATGGCGATGTGCTGGCTGACCGACTGCTTCCACTCCGGCGTTTCCGGCGGATGGCTCACGGTCACCACCTGCTGCGGCGCGTGGGTGACGCTGGTGCGCACGGCGGCGGGCATCGCGACGGCGCTCCCCGACGGCGTTGTCGTCGTCATGTTAACGGCGTCGGTCGCAGCGGCCTCGCTGGAAGGAACCACCGCAGAAGCCTGTACGGCTGCGGATGACGCCGCCGAAAGCGGGTTGACCGGCGCGGGCCTATCGGCCACGGCCAGCGGGACCGCCAGCCTGCCGCGCGGCTCACCCGCCCTGACGCCGCGATCGTCCGCGCTCTCGCTCATCGCGTGCTCTACGGGTTTCCCCGCGGCGGGGCGTGCGGCGGCGTCGGCCCCGTTCACGCTGCGGGCAACCAGCTGCTGGAGCTGCCACTGCGGGCTCTCCCCGCCTTCGCCGTCGTCGAGCGTCACGCCCGTCAGGGTTTCTGCCCGCTCCCGTTGTCCGGTCATCAGCTCGGCCTCAAGGTCTGGCATGTCGGCCACCTCCTGCGCCAGCAGCCCGGCGGGCAGCGCGGCCACCAGCATCTGCGGCTCAATGCCCGGAAAAAGCTGCGCCAGGGAAGCCAGCCTGTCGTCCAGCTCGAGGCTAAACCCCTTGTCAGAAAGCGCTCCCGCCTTTGGTTTTTCCTGCGTTCCACCCAGTAGCAGGGTGGCCATATCGATGTTCATAGCCTTTCTCTCTTCTGTCCGGCACGCTGGGCAAATTCATCCATCAGCTTCTGTTCGTGGCGGCTTTGCGTCTGCGCCTGCGCCGAGGCGCGTCGCGCAATCAGCGTTTCAAACGCGTTCAGGCGCTGTTTGTTTTGCACCCAGTTCTGCTTAACCCGATCCACCTCTTTCTCACAGGCGTTAACGTGGCCTTCCTGCTGCTTAACCACCTGCCTTAGCGCCACAATAAACGACTGGTGATTCACCAGATCCGCCACCGACATGCCGCTGCCCATCATTCCCTGACGCAGGGACTGCTGGTACTCGTTCTCGTAGCATTGCAGCTGCCGGTGCTGCGTGACCGCCTGCTGCAGCTGCTGCCGGGCGCCGCCCAGCGCGCGGGTGGTTTCGGTCAGCGTCTCTTCTGCCATGTCCCGCAGCAGGTTCATCGGGTTATTCACCTTCATTGCGTCACCGTTTTACCCCGTGATGTCCGGGAACAGCCCGGAGAGCGCGCGAACGGCGTCGTCATAGCCGCTGCGCTCGTGGATCGCCTGGTGGAGGAACGCCTCCAGAGCCGGATATTTGTCGATTGCCTGGTCCAGCAGCGCGTCGCTGCCCTTCACGTACGCCCCCACGCTCACCAGATCGCGGTTGCGCTGATACGCCGAAAGCAGCTGCTTAAAGCGCTGCACCTTGCGGTACTGTGCGTGCGGGATAAGCTCCGTCATGGCGCGGCTGATCGAGGCTTCCACGTCGATAGCCGGATAGTGGCCCGCCTCCGCGAGGCGGCGCGACAGCACGATGTGGCCGTCGAGGATCGCGCGCGCCGAGTCGGCAATCGGGTCCTGCTGGTCGTCCCCTTCCGTCAGCACGGTGTAGAACGCGGTAATCGACCCGCCGCCCTTCACGCCGTTGCCGGTGCGCTCCACCAGCGCGGGCAGGCGGGCGAAGACCGACGGCGGATAACCTTTGGTGGCCGGAGGTTCGCCAATCGCCAGCGCCACCTCGCGCTGCGCCATGGCGTATCGCGTCAGGGAATCCATGATCAGCAGCACGTTCAGGCCGCGCTCGCGAAAATCTTCGGCGATGCGGGTGGCGTACACCGCGCCCTGCATGCGCAGGATCGGCGACACGTCCGCCGGTGCCGCCACCACCACCGCGCGCGACAGCCCTTCGTCGCCGAGGATGTTCTCGATAAAATCTTTGACCTCGCGCCCGCGCTCGCCGATAAGCCCCACCACGATGACGTCGGCGGTCGTGAAGCGCGCCATCATGCCGAGCAGGACGCTTTTCCCCACGCCCGACCCGGCGAAGAGGCCCATGCGCTGGCCGCGTCCCACCGTCAGCAGGCCGTTAATCGCCCGCACGCCGACGTCGAGCACGCTTTTTATCGGGTCGCGGTGCAGCGGGTTAAGCGTGGGAGTAAAGAGGCCGGCAGAGGGTTTACCCGGCGCGGGACGTCCATCCAGCGGGCGCCCCTGCGCGTCCAGCACGCGGCCCAGCAGGTGCGGGCCGACGGGCAGCTGCTTGCCGCTGTGGCTGTCGCCCTGCAGGGCGTAAATACGCGCCCCCGGCAGAATACCGTCAACGTGCTCAAGCGGCATCAGGTACAGGGTCTGGCCGCTGAAGCCCACCACTTCGCTTTCGACCGGCACAATGCCCGCGTCGGTCTGGCGCTCAACGATGCACAGCGCGCCGATGGGAAGCTTCAGCCCCACGGCCTCCATCACCAGCCCCGTGGCGCGCGTGAGCTTGCCGTACTGGCGAAAATCCGGCACCTGCGCCAGCTTTTCCTCCACCCGATCGATTGCCGAAAGCCACGCCTTTAGCTGCTGCTGGCTCATTGCGTGAGCTCCTCGCGCGCCAGCTGGCAGATGGCCTGCCAGCGCGTCTCCAGGCTGGCATCCACCTCAACGTCCGGCGAAACCACCCGACAGCCGCCCGCGGCCAGCTGCGCGTCGCGGTGCAGCGTCCAGCCCATTGCGCGCAGCGTTTCACCGAGCGCCTCCTCAACCGCGGCGAACTCCGCCGGGTTGACGTACAGCTGGAAGGTGCCGTGCAGGAGCGGGTCCTGCTTCATCAGCTTGCGGATCTGGACGATCAGGGCGTGGTGATCCGCCACGGTGGACGAACCGTATAATTGCTGCACCGCTTCCAGCGAGAGCTGCACCAGGCGGGCAGGCACCAGGCTGTCGAGGTTTTCCAGCGCCAGCTTGAGGTTGTTCACCCACTGTTCGGCCTGGCGCAGCAGCGCCTGCTGCTCAGCGCGCGCCTGCTCCAGGCCCTGCGCAAACCCGGCCTCGCGGCCCTCTTTGACGCCCTGCTCGAAGCCCTGCCTGCGCCCCTCTTCCTCGCCCTGCTGCTGCCCCTGGGCAAAGCCCTGCTGCTCCGCCTGCTTGCGCAGGCGCGCCAGTTCGGCCTTCAGCTGGGCCTCCGACTGGGCGTTATCCAGCGTCGGCAGCGGCACGTCTACGGTTTCACCCAGCAGGTTCTCCGGCTGCCAGCTGCGCCATTCGCGCGGGGTTTTATCATCAAACATAGGCATCGTCGCTGCCTCCAATCAGGATCTCGCCGGATTCGGCCAGGCGACGCACCACGTTGAGGATTGTCTTCTGCTCGGCTTCGACCTGCGACAGACGCACCGGGCCGCGAGAGGCCAGATCGTCGGTCATCAGCTCCGCCTGACGGCGGGACATATTGCGGAAGAACTTCATGCGCAGCGGCTCGTCGGCCCCCTTCAGCGCGATGATCAGCGTTTCGCTCTCGATTTCCTGCAGCAGGCGCTGGATGCTGCGGTCTTCCACGTCCACCAGGTTTTCGAACAGGAACATCTCGTCGACAATTTTCTGCGCCAGCTCGCCGTCGAACTCGCGCACCGCCTCGATCGCCGCCTCCTCCTGGTGAGACTTCATCAGGTTGAGAATTTCGGCCGCCGGACGTACGCCGCCCATCTTGCTGCGCTTGAGGTTCTGGCCGTGAAGCAGGTTGTTCAGCACTTCCGTCAGCTCCTGCAGCGCGGCAGGCTGCACGCCGCCGAAGGTGGCGATACGCAGCATGATGTCGTTACGCTCGCGATCCTCAAATTTGCCCAGCACATCCGCCGCCTGGTTGCGCTTGAGGTGCACCAGGATGGTGGCGATGATCTGCGGATGCTCTTCGCGGATAAGGTCGAACACCGCCTGCGGGTCCATAAAGTTGAGCGTCTCGATGCCGTTGGTGCCCTGGTGGGTATCCAGCAGGTCCTCCAGCAGCGACGAGGCGCGCTCTTCGCCCAGCGCCTTGACCAGCACGCTGCGCAGGTAATCGTTGGTGTTGAGGCTGAGCGCGGCATATTCGCTGGAGTCTTTCCTGAACTCTTCCAGCACCATGGCCATCTGGTCGTGGGTGAAGCCCGCCATATTGACCATCGATGCGCTAATCTGCTTCACCTCGTGGGCGTTGAGGTGCTTAAACACCTCTGCGGCCAGGACATCCCCCAGCGTCAGCATGACGATGGCGCTTTTATCTGAAGCATTCATTATTTCGGCTCCTTACTCATCCACTGACGGATCACCAGGGCGATAACGCGAGGCTCCTGCTCCGCCAGCTCGCGCAGCTGCTGGCTGTGCATTTCGGTATCCACTTTCTGCTGCGCGCGGTCGCGCACGCCTTTTTCAGCCGCGCGTTTCTTCGCGGCAAGCTCTTCTTCTCGCGCCTCTTTTTCCATCTCAAGACGACGCAGCGTGGTCTCCTGATGGCGGGCCCACGCGGGCTGCACCAGCTTGCGCCACATCACCCAGGCGATAATCGCAATCACCAGGTAGCGGGCAATGGACATCAGCAGCGCGTAAAAGCGATCCTGCTTCCAGAACGGCGGCACAGGCTCATCCACGACGCCGTTAAACGCCGAGTTAAGAATATTGACGCTGTCCCCGCGCGCGGCGTTGTAGCCGATCGCCTCTTTCACCAGCGCGTTGATGCGGGCGAGTTCGGCCTCGCTAATCGGGCCCGGCTTGCCCTCTTCGCCCTGCGGCAGGTGGTTGATCACCACCGCCACGGAGAGGCGCTGGATGCGCCCGGCGTTAGATTTGGTATGGGTAAGCGTGCGGTCCACCTCAAAGTTGGTGGTTTCGTCGCTGCGGTTGTTGTAGGGCTGCGCGCCGTCGCTGGCGCTGCGGGTACCGGTGGTTTTTTCTTTTTTATCGTCGGCTGGCGTACCCAGCGGCTGGGTGATTTCCGAGGTTGCAGGCGGTGCGGGCGTATTGCTTAGCGCACCCGGCACGCCGCCGGCGCCGCGGCGGTTGCCCTGCTCCGCGAGGCTCGCCTGACGGCTGCGGATCGCCATTTTTTGCGGATCGGCGTTTGGCTGATACTGCTCCTGCGTCTGCTCCTGCTCGGTGAAGTCAATCTGCGCCGTCACCTGCGCGCGGATGTTTCCGTCGCCCACCAGCGGAGCCAGAATGCGCTGAATGCGCTGCTGGTAATCGCTTTCAATTTCATTGGTATATTTCAGATGCGCCGTTTGCAGGCCGCGCACGCCGCTTTGGGTCAGCAGGTTGCCGCGCTGATCGACAATCGTGACGCTGTCGGCAGACAGCCCGGTCACCGCGCTGGAGATAAGATGGGTAATCGCCACCACCTGCGCATCGTCCAGCACGCGCCCCTGAATAAGGTTCACGGTGACCGAGGCGGTCGGCTTTTTTTGCTCGCGCACGAACATCGACGGCTTTGGCGTGGCCAGATGCACGCGCGCGCTCTGAATAGGCCCCAGGTTTTCAATCGTGCGGGCCAGCTCGCCCTCCAGCGCGCGCTGGTAGTTCACCTGCTCGGTAAACTGGCTGATGCCAAACTTTTCCTGGTCCAGCAGCTCAAAGCCGACCGAACCGCCTTTCGGCAGCCCCTGCTGCGCCAGCTTCATGCGCACTTCGTGCACCTGCGATCCCGGCACCATAATCATGCCGCCCGGCGCGTCGATGCGGTAGGGAATGTTGAGCTGGGTGAGCTGCGCGACAATCGCGCCGCCCTCTTCATCGCTGATGTTGCTGAACAGCACCCGGTAGTCCGGCTCCTTTGCCCAGAACATGAGCGCAATCAGAACGGAAAGCGCCGCCGCGCCGCAAATCACCAGCAGGAGCTTCGGGCTGCCGCGCAGCGAAAGCAGCATCGACTTAATGCGATCGGCTGGATTATTCGTTACATCATTTAGTGTGGCACTCATGCCGTATTCCTGTATGAAATAGCGCGCATCACGGATGCACGTCAGCTCACGAAATTCGCGAGAGTGTTGTCGACGATTTCAAAAAGCAGAAGAATTTTTCAGGCGGGCATTATCGTCTGAAAGGTATTTTTTTTAAGGATAAATAAGCTCAAAGTTCTGTCGGCTTATTGGATTTTCTGGGGTTTTTATTCACGTGGTAAGCTGTCGACGTTTAAAAGATGCGCAATAAACATCGTTTTCAATCTTATTTATCAGGAACTGAAAAATGTCAGCAACATTAATGCGTGGCGTACTCGATCAAATTCAGACCCAGGCACAGCAGGTCAGCGGCCCGTCTCACCGCCTGCAGGCAGCGCGCGGCGACATGCCCTCGTTTTCTGATGCTTTATTTAACAGCATTAACGAAATAAATAAAACGCAGCTAGAAGCGAAAACAAAAACGCAGGAATGGATGTCCGGCAGCAGCGATATTGGGCTTAATGACGTGATGCTGGCGATGCAGAAATCGTCTATTTCATTCAGCTTTGGCATGCAGGCGCGTAATAAAATGATCGGCGCCTATCAGGAAATAATGAATACTCCGGTTTAAGGCCAATTCGCTTCTATGAGTGAAATTAACAGCATTCCTGCACGTTTATCCCTTAATACGCTTTCTTTGTCTGACGGCGAATTACAGCGCATCGGGAAATTAATATATAAGCGCGCGGGAATTGTCGTCAACGCCCAGAAGCGGGAGATGATTTTTAATCGCCTCTCGCGCCGCGTGCGCGCCCTGGCACATACCAGCTTCAGCGACTATATCGCCCTGCTTGAATCGCACTCAGAGCACCCGGAATGGCAAAACTTCATCAACGCGCTGACGACGAACCTGACCTCGTTTTTCCGCGAGTCGTACCACTTTCCGATCCTCGCCCAGCACGCCCGCCCGCGCGGCAGCGGCTATCGCGTCTGGTGTACCGCCGCGTCGACGGGTGAAGAGCCGTGCTCGATTGCCATGACGCTGGACGAGGCGCTGGGCCCGTCCCTTTCGGGGCCGCGCGTCTGGGCCTCGGATATCGACACCGAGGTGCTGACCAAAGCGGAAGCGGGCGTCTACCGCCTGAGCGATCTGGACGCGCTGACGCTGGCGCAAAAGCGGGCCTGGTTTCTGCGCGGCGCGGGGGATAACAGCGAGATGGTCAAGGCGAAGCGCGAGCTGCTCTCCGCCATTCACTATCAGCAGCTCAATCTGCTGGATGAGAAGTGGTCCGTTCCCGGCCCGTTCGACGCCATTTTCTGCCGCAACGTGATGATTTATTTCGATGCGCCTACGCAGCAGCGCCTGCTGCAGCGTTTTGCCCGCCTGCTTAAGCCCGGAGGCTTGCTGTTTGTCGGCCATTCGGAACATTTTAACCATTCACATATTCCGCTGCGCCTGCGCGGCCAGTCGGTTTATGAACTGACGGAGACAACACGGTGAGCCCGATTCGCGTGCTGGCGGTAGATGATTCAGCCCTGATGCGCAACATGCTGAGCGCGGTGGTGAATCAGCAGCCCGATATGGAAATGGTGGGAACCGCGCCGGACGCGTTTATCGCACGCGAGCTGATCAAACAGCTTAACCCGGACGTCCTGACGCTGGATATCGACATGCCGCGCATGGACGGGCTGGAGTTTCTTTCCCGGCTGATGCGCCTGCGCCCGATGCCGGTAGTGATGATCTCCTCCCTGACCACCCGCGGCTCCGCGGCGACCCTGCGGGCGCTGGAGCACGGCGCGGTGGACTTTGTGCCGAAGCCGGAGCACCGCGAGGAGGACAATATCGCGCGCTGGAGCCAGCTGGTGATTGAGAAAATCCGCATCGCCGCGCGCGCCAGGCTAACGCCGCCTGCGCCAACCGCCAGGCCGCTGCTCGCCGGGATTAGGGTGCGTCAGCAAAGCATTATCGCCATTGGTTCGTCCACGGGCGGAACGGAGGCGCTGCGCCAGGTCCTGATGCCGCTTCCGGTCAGCACGCCGGGGATCGTGATCGCCCAGCACATGCCCGCCGGGTTTACCTACTCCTTCGCCCAGCGGCTTGACTCGCTGTGCCAGATTGCCGTGCGCGAAGCGCAGGACGGCGAGCCGGTGCTGCCGGGGACTGCCCTGATCGCGCCCGGCGATCGCCATATGGAGATCATCGGCCAGGACAGCGGCTACCGGATCAGGCTCAGCGATGCGCCTGCGGTTAACCGCCACCGCCCCTCCGTCGATGTGCTGTTCGACTCGGTGGCCCGCCAGGCCAGCCGGCACGCCAGCGCGGCGATCCTGACCGGAATGGGCGGCGACGGCGCGCGCGGCCTGCTGCATCTTCGTCAGACCGGGGCGTTCACGCTCGCGCAGAGCGAGGCCACCTGCGTGGTCTTCGGCATGCCCCGCGAGGCGATTGCGCTCGGCGCGGCGAAAAAGGTCGTCGATCTTGGCGATATCAGCCAGTGCCTGCTGGACAGTTTTGCTTATAAAAGTTCCCCTAAAACCGACTCACGACGTTAAGGAGATTTACCCATGTCGGATAAAAATATGCGTTTTCTGGTGGTGGATGATTTCGCCACCATGCGGCGCATCGTACGAAACCTGCTGAACGATCTGGGCTACAAGAACGTTGACGAAGCGGAAGACGGCCAGGACGCGCTGAACAAGCTGCGCGGCAGCGATTTTGACTTCGTGGTCAGCGACTGGAATATGCCGAACGTCGACGGCCTGGAGCTGCTCAAAACCATCCGCACCGATGCGGCAATGGCAAAATTGCCGGTGCTGATGGTTACCGCCGAAGCGAAGAAAGAGAACATCATCGCCGCCGCGCAGGCGGGCGCTAACGGCTACATCGTCAAGCCTTTCACCGCCGCGACGCTGGAAGAAAAGCTCGGCAAAATCTTTGAAAAACTCGGGCAATAATCATGAGCACGCCGTTAAACCTGCAGGCGGATAACGCCAAAGAGATCTTCTCCCGCATCGGTCACCTTACCCGCCTGCTGCGCGACAGCATGGCCAACCTTGGGCTGGAGCAGGCGCTGAAGGAAGTGGCCGATGCGTTTCCCAACACCCGCGACCGCCTGAACTACGTGGTTGGCAAAACGTCGCAGGCCGCCGATCGCGCCTTGACCAGCGTAGAAGCGGCACGCCCGCTGCAGGAGAGCCTGAGCGAGAACGCCACGCAGCTGACCGAGCGCTGGGACGCCTGGTTCGAAAACCCGCAGCCTCTGGAGGATGCAAAAGCGCTGGTTAAGGACACCCGCAGCTTTCTGCACGAAGTGCCTGAAATGACCCAGCAAACCAACCGCCAGCTGACCGAAATCATGATGGCGCAGGATTTTCAGGATTTGACCGGCCAGGTGCTGCAAAGCCTGATGCAGGTGATCGCCACGGTGGAAGAAGAGCTGATCAGCGTGCTGGTGGAGAACATGGGCGAACGCGCGGTGGACGCGCAGAACGATGACGCGCACCTCAAAAACGGGCCACAAATTGACGCCAGCGTGAAGGGGATCGTCGCCTCTCAGGAGCAGGTGGACGACCTGCTGGAGTCTCTCGGCTTTTAATCATGCCGGGCTAATGCCATGTCAGAAGAAAACGACAGCGAAAAAACGGAAGACCCCACGCCCCACCGAAAGCAAAAGGCGCGAGAAGAGGGACAGGTTCCCCGTTCGCGCGAGCTGACCAGCCTTTCCATGCTGCTGGCGGGCTGGGGGCTGCTCCTGATCGGCGGGAGCTATCTGGCGAACAAGCTGCAGCAGCTGCTGCACAACGGTTTGACGTTCGACAGGCTGCTGGTCAGCGACCCGCAGCAGATGCTGCACCACGCGGGCTCGCTGCTGGGCATGGCCTTTCTGGCGATCCTGCCGTTCGTGGGCGGGCTGTTTCTGACCGCCGTGGTAACGCCGTCAATCATTGGCGGCCTGAACATGACCGCCAGGGCCATCAAGTTTGACCTTAAAAAGCTAAACCCCCTGAAGGGCATCAAGCGCCTGCTTTCCGCGCAAATGGTTTCCGAGATGGTGAAAAGCATTTTGAAGGTGTTGCTGGCGGTCACGGGCGGCGGGCTGTTTTTGTGGCTCAACAAGAGCCGTTTTATCAGCCTGATGTTTGAGCCGCTGGGGATGGCGCTGGTCGACATTAGCGCCCTGCTCCTCGGCTGCATGCTGGTCATTATTTTATCGCTGATCCCGATGGTGGCCTTCGACGTGGTTTACCAGCTCTGGAGCAACGTCAAGAAGATGCGCATGAGCATGAAGGAAATCAAAGACGAATTTAAAAACCAGGAAGGCGACCCGCAGATCAAAGGGCGTATCCGCCAGCTGCAGCGCCAGATGGCGCAGCAGAGAATGATGACCGACGTCCCCACCGCCGACGTGGTGGTGAATAACCCGACCCACTTTTCGGTGGCCCTGAAGTACCAGGAAGGCGCGATGGGCGCGCCGCTCGTGGTGGCACGCGGCAGCGGTCCGATCGCGCTGCGCATCCGCGAGCTGGCCGAAGAGCACCGGGTCCCTATGCTTGAGGCGCCGCCGCTGGCGCGCGCCCTGTATCGCCATTGTGAACCCGGCGCACCGGTTCCCGCCGAGCTGTATAGCGCGGTCGCGGAAGTGCTGGCCTGGGTTTATGGCCTGAAGCGCTGGCGCAAAGGCTACGGCTCGCGTCCGCTGACACCTAAAGATCTCCCCGTTCCGGCGGGGATGGATTTTGCACAAGAGAGTAGAGAGTGATGGCCAATATCGCCACCCGATTACGTTTACCCAACATGAAGGAAACCCAGTGGCAGGTGCTGGCCGGCCCGGTGCTGATCATGACCATCCTTGCGATGATGATCCTGCCGCTGCCTGCGTTTGTGCTGGATTTGCTGTTTACCTTCAATATCGTCCTGTCGATCATGATTTTGCTGGTCGCCATGTTCACCCAGAACACGCTGGAGTTTTCGGCGTTTCCGACGGTGCTGCTGTTCTCGACGCTGCTGCGCCTGGCGCTTAACGTTGCTTCCACGCGCGTGATCCTGTTGAACGGCCATACCGGCCCGGAAGCGGCGGGCCGGGTGGTTGAGGCCTTTGGCCACTTCCTGGTAGGCGGCAACTTTGCCATCGGCATCATCGTGTTCGTGATTCTGATCATCATTAACTTTATGGTGATCACCAAGGGCGCGGGGCGTATCGCAGAGGTGGGCGCGCGCTTCTCGCTCGACGGGATGCCGGGCAAGCAGATGGCGATCGACGCCGACCTGAACGCCGGCTTAATCGGTGAAGAAGAGGCGAAGCGTCGTCGTAAAGAGGTGACCCAGGAGGCCGATTTCTACGGCTCGATGGACGGTGCCAGCAAGTTCGTGCGCGGCGATGCCATTGCCGGGCTGCTGATCATGGCCATCAATATTATCGGCGGCCTGGTCATCGGCGTGATGCAGCACGACATGACCGCCAGCATGGCCGGTGAGACCTATACCCTGCTGACCATCGGCGATGGCCTGGTGGCGCAGATCCCGGGGCTGGTGATTTCGACCGCGGCGGGCGTGGTGGTCACCCGCGTGGCGAACGACCAGGACGTGGGCGAGCAGATGGTGGGCCAGCTGTTCACCTCCCCGCGCGTGGTGGTGCTGGCCGCGGGCGTGATCGGCCTGCTGGGCCTGATCCCCGGAATGCCAAACTTTGTGTTTCTGCTGTTCACCGCCGCGCTGCTGGGCACCGCCTGGTGGCTGCGCGGGCGCGAAGGGGAAACGAAGAAGCCGGGTGCGGTTCACGCCGATGCCGACGCAGCCGACGCCGAGGTGGCGCAGGTTCACGAAGCCACGTGGTCCGACGTGCAGATGGAGGATACGCTGGGCCTGGAAGTGGGCTACCGCCTGATCCCCATGGTGGACCATGAGCAGCAGGGCCAGCTCCTGACGCGCGTGCGCGGCATCCGCAAGAAATTTGCCCAGCAGATGGGCTTCCTGCCCCCTGCCGTGCACATTCGCGATAACCTCGACCTGGCGCCGACGCACTACCGCATCTTGCTCAAAGGGGTAACGGTGGGCCAGGGCGAGGTTCAGCCCGATCGCTGGATGGCGATCAACCCCGGCTGCGCGGAGGGTGAAGTGCCCGGCACGCCGTGTACGGAGCCGACCTTTGGCCTTCCGGCGCTGTGGATTGATGAAGTTCACCGCGAGCTGGCGCAGACGCTGGGCTATACGGTGGTTGATCCAAGCTCCGTGGTGGCAACCCACCTTAATCATCTGATTAGCACCCACACGGACGAGCTGTTCGGCCGTCAGGAAGCGCAGCAGTTGCTCGACCAGATTGCCAAACAGTCGCCGAAGCTGATTGAGGACCTGATCCCGGCGGTTATCAGCCTGACCACGCTGCACAAGGTGCTGCAAAACCTGCTTTCCGAGCGCGTGCCGATCCGCGATATGCGCACTATCATCGATACGCTGGCCGAATTTGCCACCGCCCAGAGCGACGCCGACGAGCTGACCGCACGCGTGCGCGCCCGCCTGTCCCGCGCCATTACCCAGCAGTGGTTCCCGGGCGAGGACGACATTCAGCTGATTGGCCTCGATCTGTCTCTTGAGCAGCTGCTGGTGCAAGCCACCCAGAGCGGCAGCGCCATTGAGCCGGGCATTGCGGAGAACCTGATGAAGGAGACGGAAAAAGCGCTGCTGCACCAGGAAGGGCTGGGCGCGCCGCCGGTGCTGCTGGTAAACCCTGCCCTGCGACTGATGCTGTCGCGCTATTTGCGCCGCATCTTCCCGCAGCTGGCGGTACTGTCCAGCCAGGAGCTCAATACCCAGCGCAACGTGCGCATGACCTATCTGATCGGAGGCAAAGCATGATGACGCGCGCGCTGGCGGGGCTGATGCTGGCCTCGCCCCTGGCGCTGGCCGCCGACGGCTCCTGGAGCAGCCAGAGCTTTGGCGGCACGATGACGCGGGGAGGTCAGGTGGTGAAAAGCAGACCGGTGCAAAGCCCCTCTCCGCTCGCCTCCGGCGCGATGGCCTCCCGCGCGTACTGGAAAATTACCACCAGCGGCCCCACGCCGGTCGGGATGCGCATCCGGCTGTGCAGCGCCGCCCGCTGCCTGATGCTGCCCGGCATGGCGGGTGAGATCGCCCTCCCGACAGATATGTCCCCCGGCGGGCCGTTTCGGTTTGAATACGCCACCGCCAGGGGCGGGATATTCAGCTCGCCCGTCACCGTGCTAAGCAATGTGCTGACGGTCACGTATACCTCCCCATGATGAAAAAAGGCGTTACCGTTTACGGGTAACGCCTTTATAAGGGATGAACGTTGTGCGGGGCGTTATTTAGCCCTTCTTTCTTTCGGCCTTAAATAGCGCGACCTTCCCTTCTACCTTAATGTCCACGCGGTCAAAGGCGGCTGAGAGAATAGTCCGCAGATCCTCAACGCCGTCCGCCCGGTTTGAGAAGATGCCCTTTTTGTTATAAACCGCCATCAGCTTGCGCCCAAAGGCATTATGGTTGGCCTCATCGCCCAAAATGGTCGCGCCAAACAGCACGCCATCGCGGGTTAACGCCTCGGCAGCACGGTGGATGACGGGGGCCTTCTCTTTCATCGTGCCGGGCAGACAGTGGAGCAGGTAGAACATTGAAATAGAGTCAAACTGATTGTGCAGGTGCGCGGGATAGGGGTTGAAAACGTCGTGCAGAACGGACGCCTTGATCCGGCCTTTGCCCACGCGCGCGGTCGCCGCATCCAGGCTTGACGCATTCAAATCCATCAGCGACACGCTGCAGATATCCGGCGCGTACGTCAGGTAAAAGCCGGTTCCTACGCCCACGTCCAGATGATTGCTTTTCATATTATTTCTGAAGTGAGGGACAAGGTGGCGATGGGTTTGGCACTGCCAGGCATAGCGATTCGAAATACGCAGCACCCACCAGTCATACAGCTTTAGCGCCAGGGGCGTATACACTTTAATTCCATCATTTGTTTCTTTATTCATCAAGGCTCCCCCAATGTAAAATTGCAAAGCGAAAAGGGTGCCAGCATGACACAATAACGGTGATTTTCAATAAGCTAACGAGCCTGCGGGCATTGTGCCGCAGGCTTACGCTTAGAAAATAGTCGGCGAGCTTATTTTTTTAATGCACATTTAGCGACATCCGCTTTGAGCGCGTTTATCTGCTCCTGCTGCTCGCGTACGGCTTCAATAAGTGGCGCAACCAGCTTTTGATAATCAACCTGCTTAACGTCGTCTTTCGTTTTGACCAGCTCAGGATAAACTTTTTCGACATCCTGGGCGATCAGCCCCACGTCGGCCGTTTTATTCTCTTTCCAGGTGTAGGAGACCCCTTTCAGTTTTAGAATATTTTCCAGCGAGCGATCTAAGGGCTTAATGTTTTCTTTGAGACGCTCATCGCTGAAGGGACAGCAAAGCGAACCGGCGTCTGCCCAGGTATAGGTAGAAAGCAATAAAGGAACAGCAGCGAAAGCGATTTTTCTGAATGGCATAACGTCTCCAATAACGATACGTAGCGCATTAGCGCCTTGAATAAACAGGTAGAAAAAACGGTTATCAACACAATCTTTGCCGACCCGTAAACAATAACAGTAAAATAGCCATCGCCCCACCCCTTCAATAAGGAAATAAGCGCGCAGATTTGTCGGCAATTAATAAAAAAGGGGCTGCGTATTTGCAAGCCCCTTTATAAATCGTTAATCAGATGCGTTTATTTTGCCAGCTCGGCCTGCGCCTCGCGTAGTTCTTCACGCGCTTCATTCAGCTTTTTCTCTTTTTTGGCAATCTTGTCGCTGCGGCCTAAGGCTTTCGCTTCGCGCAGCTCCTGCTCTCTTTCAGCCACTTTTTGCTCTTTCTCGCTGACCTTCGCTACTCGCGCTTTTTCTAACGACGCGTCAGTGCAGTTTTCCGCTATTTCTGAATAGGCTTTTTCCAGCCCGGCAACGCGGTGCGTATTACCGTACTTTTTCGCCTGGTCTATTTGCTGCTGAACGCTCTGTTTTTTGGCGGCGCACCCGGTGAGTGAATCGCTGGCGATGGTAGCAAATGATGTAGCCATCAGGGAAAGCGCACAAAGCATTGTCAATTTTTTCATCTTAATAACACTCCTTAATAATAACTTATCCTCAACCTGAGTGTACGTTAACGAAATGAATTAGGACACGGTTTATTCGTCAAACCAGGATTTTTACGACAAATAAATATAAAGACGTAATAAAGAGAAGATATTGCGTACTTATTTAGGGTTAAATGGGTTAATCATTAATCCTTTGATACGGATTTTTCTTATCAGCAACGACGCGTTGTGCACGCACCGTGATGGCGCGAGCGACTCCGGCCCTGGGAGAACGCAATGGCCGTCGCGTTGATTTGCACGTAAGAAGCTGATTACGCGAAAATTAACGACTAAGCTCACAAAATGAAGGACCGGCTTGCAAAGCACTATTCACCCTTCGACCTAAGTGATAACGTTGCAGCGGTGCTGGTCCTCCTCCGGCATCTAGCCGTTTTGATGGTTGCCATCAGGGCGGGTTGTTTGGCATGTTAACCAATCCCGATCTTTCATTTTTGTTCTGGTAGCGAGTTTGCGAGCAAAGCGATGATTAAGTGGCCCTGGAAATCGAATGAAACCCGCCCGGATATGGCGTTGCCATGGGATGAGGCGCTGGCTATTCCCGTACTGGCGAACCTTGAGCCGCATGAACGGCTTAAGCTGATTCAGCTGGCCGACCGCTTTTTGCAGCAAAAACGTCTGGTTCCGCTGCAGGGTTTTGAGCCAGACCCGCTGAAAAGCGCGCGCATCGCCCTCCTCTTCTGTTTGCCCGTTCTGGAGCTTGGCATTGAGTGGCTGGACGGATTCCACGAGGTGCTAATTTATCCTGCGCCGTTCGTGGTTGACGACGAGTGGGAAGATGATATTGGCCTGGTCCACAGCCAGCGCGTGGTGCAATCGGGGCAGAGCTGGCAGCAGGGACCGATCGTCCTGAACTGGCTCGATATTCAGGATTCGTTCGATGCCTCCGGCTTTAACCTGATTATTCATGAAGTGGCGCACAAGCTGGACACCCGCAACGGCGATCGCGCCAGCGGCGTTCCCTTCATCCCGCTTCGCGACGTGGCGGGCTGGGAGCACGACCTGCACGCGGCGATGGACAATATTCAGGATGAGATCGACCTGGTTGGCGAAAGCGCCGCAAGCATTGACGCCTACGCCGCCACCGATCCGGCCGAATGTTTTGCCGTGCTGTCAGAATATTTCTTTAGCGCGCCCGAGCTGTTTGCGCCGCGCTTCCCGGCGCTGTGGCAGCGTTTCTGCCACTTTTACCAGCAGGACCCGCTTCATCGTTTACGTCAACATGGCGGCCCTGACGTTAATTCATCCGCTCAAGTACACTAAAACGGCAGTTTGCGGCAAAATTAATCATTTGAATCAGCAGCTTAATTTTAGTGTTGACACACATTAACGGGGCCATTAACATGCGCCTCGTTCACACGATTCCTCTGTAGTTCAGTCGGTAGAACGGCGGACTGTTAATCCGTATGTCACTGGTTCGAGTCCAGTCAGAGGAGCCAACTTCTTGTTTCTATGCGTTTCAGCTGTATTGATACAAAGAGCCAGCATAGAAATCCCTCGCAACAAGCGTTTGGTTTATTTCCCCGCATCGGGATATATTGACGACCTCATTAAGGTCATTCCAGTCAATACTGCCAGCAAAATCCGTACGACTCAGCCTCAAACCACTCACTCTTAAATTGACCGACGTCCCTATTCAGTCTCCTTCTATCAATCCGGGCAGTTTACGCGTCTGGTGTGTCACCTATTGCCTTTCCCAGTAGCCGCCGCGTCACTGGTTCCCCTTTCTCCTGCTTGTCCCTCTTATGCATTCTACTGCTAAATATAATAATCGAAATCAATAACACAAAACTATCATTCATAAAAAATCGATCGATAAAAGCTATTAAATACCTTTCGTGTGACATTCGTCACAAAATTGGGTCGCTCAACGTTTATTATTCACTCCATAGCGAACTATTTAATATTAATACGTAAAATTAATCTCATTGTGCAATTAAATATATCCACCTAAACGAGCTTCGGAGGTAATTGTTTTGCCATGGAAAGACCCATCATCAAATGCATTTTTTAGCTGGATTTACATACTATTATTCGGCGCGTGGGGAGGTGTCGTTAGATATCTTCTTGACGTTAAGTCTGGCAAGTCGGGAAGAAATATATTTTCGGCTGTAGCACAAATCATAGTATCAGGATTTACCGGTGTACTTGCTGGATTGATGTCGCAAAGCCTTGGAACTGTATTTCATACTTCACTTGCAATTAGCGGTATATCCGGCGCAATGGGCGTTGTTGCCCTTAATTATTATTGGAAAAAAATCTCTGGAGAAAGTAATGATAAATCATGAATTCAGTAAAACCACTGAAAAAAATCTTAAAGGCGTGCATAAGGATCTTGTTGATGTGATGAGAAAAGCATTGAAACTCTCACCTGTAGATTTTGGCATTTCGGAAGGGTTAAGAAACCAAAAGCGCCAGCTTGAGCTATTAGCATCAGGGAAATCTTTAACGTCAAAAAGCAGGCATTATACGGGACACGCCGTCGATGTATTCGCCGTCATCAACGGCACGGCATCATGGGAGTTTAAGCATTACCAGACTATTGCAACGGCTGTTTTTCAGGCAGCTAAGGAGTTAGCTGTTGATGTTGAATGGGGAGGAAACTGGATCGAAATAAAGGATGGCGTTCATTTTCAACTTTCGCGAAAGATGTATCCATAATAGCATCTAAAATATTTAACAGATATATTACTGTAGATAATATGATATACCAGCAATTGCGGGATGATTAAACACCCCCACATTTATCCATCTATTTATTTTAAAGGAGCATTATACTACAAATACATTTTTAACTACCACAGCACTAAATTATAGGTCAGGTATTTATTTGCTCGCTATTTCTATTAGCGACGCTTTGCTGCCATGACAAAAAACGTATCCATATTTTATTGAAAAAACCTAAAGGAATTTAATCATGACTATTACTTATGTGAAAACTGAACTTGCACCATCCGACAACCAGCTCGCTGCATATCTTTATTTTACTTCCGATACGCCAGTAAGCTACTCTTACACTGTCTCAAAACGGACGACCAGCCCAACCAGCGTAGATTTTACCTATGCATCAGATCTGATTTATGGTGTTTCTCAAACCATCAAAATCCCTGTTATTGGCCTTTATGCGCAATATGCAAACAGCGTGCAGGTCGTGTTTAAGGATGAAACTGGAGCTGAAGTTTTCAATCAAGCATTTACCGTTAGCACCGAAGATCAGGTTTATGATAAATCTGTTATTTTCCACCTCGACATTGAACAAACAGACCCTGCACTCTTTACTTCCGTCTGGGGAAACAGCTGGTTAATGGAATCCACAGGCCGCGGTTACGACAAGAATGGTGACCTGCGCTTTAACTTCTTATCGATTTATCATCTCCAGCCGTTGCGGATCCACAATGGCTACCTCTATACCGGTAGCGATGAAGATATGTCGTGGTATGGTCGTCGCTTTTTCAAAATTGACATCATGGGTAATGTCGTCTTTGAATTCGACATGCGTGACTCAGATGGCAACCACTACTCAAACACTCACGATTTAGTCTGGGATTCTGCAGGCGATCTGTATATGTTTGGTAACGACATCCCAAATCGGATAACCAATACGCGAGGACAAGATGCCCTGGTACTTAAATTCAACGATCGGACCGGGAAAATGATTTGGGCAAAAAATTATACCAGTGAGTATAGTGGCTCTCAAATCTTGAATAATAGTACGCCTAATGACATTCATTTAAACTCCCTTTCATGGATTGCAAGCAGTCCAAACAATGAAGAGGCCGTTATTGTTCACTCCCGTTCAACAAGTACGACTTTTGGTATCTCTATCGTTGATGGTAGTATTTTGTGGGCAATCAACACAGGTAATTTCAACCCGCAGTTCCCGGTAAATCCAGACACGATTCATATTGATATCTCAGGAATTACCAACTTTGAGAACGGTGCTCACACTGCATGCATCACTAACAACAGTGCGTTTGCAGAATATATCGATCCGACCGTGGGGAAATTTGTTTTATCCATCTTTGATAACAGATCCTGCCTTGATGCGAATGAAAACCCTGTTGTTCGCCCGATCAATGACAACGCGACGACCGATGCCTATTCGACGCCTCCGGCTCGCATTCTGTTCTATGCTGTAGACCTGGCCGCCAAAACGGCTGTGGAAATTAACGCACCTATTGAGTTACCAACAAAACCCATCGTCCAGTGGACTGATTTCATGGGTAATGTTTTTGACCATGATGATTACTTCTCTATTTTCACCAACCATGCCCGTTCATTCTTTATCTCCGATGTGAACGGCAATATGATTGCCAGCATCTATGATGTCATCGCACTTCCTGATGGAGCACCTCAATTCCCAGCCGAGGGCTATCGCGCAAGATTATTTAACGAAACGGAGCTGAATGACGTAATCACTGCGGCATCCATTCATGCAAATTAATAACGTTATGTAATTAAAGACAGAAGCAACCGGTCAGCAGGTTCTAATTACCCCCTGATCTCACTGCAAATGTTAAAAGGGTTCATGTATCTGCATGAACCCTTGACGTTATATCCCAGAGGCGTAAATCAAAATTGTTTACTGAAGAGATTTAGCGCCCCTTATTCTCCTGACGTTTGTGGGAGTTTATCGTTATATTTATGTGCCAGGGAAATAAAAATTTGCATTAGGCGCCCAGCAGATAGTTTGGCACTGTGCGAAAATTCATCTTGCCCATTAAGCCAGCGACGAAAATACCTGCTGGCCCTTAATGAGAGCATTTTAGCGTTACACTTATCGCCCCCTGTTAACGGACATACCATCCTGCGGTTTTCCCCCTGCCCCCATAGCTGCCACTGAGTTTGCCACCAGCCGTGCTGTGTTTTGCTCAAAAAAGTCCAGGGTATATCACTTTCACTTTCATTCATTTCTTCTTCTATATACCAAAGCCCACCTTCCCGCTGGCGAAAAAGATCTGCCCAGGCGGTAATAACGGCTCCTCGAAGAAAACACTCGTGTGAAATAACGTGCGTCTTTACCTGAGGGAAAAGGATGTTCAGAACCCGAAAATGCCCGTGCGCCGCAATAACGGGACGCAAAATTGCACCTCTGGCGTTACGCTTAAGCATCGCACTCCCGTACTGAATTTCATCAAACTGGCTTCGGCGTAGAAATTGGATCTCGCGCATATCAACGCGGTTTACGATATCACTGTGATGCAAATCAGGCTCAATAATCCCCCGCCAGCGATACCGTAGCGTTTCACCGACAAGATGCTGAGTAAAATTCGTTGAGATATGAAGAACACTACCGCTAACGGCATCGAAACTGATTAAAACATACAGCTTCTGTTCTGAGCTGTTCCCCTGGAAAGGCACAATTAATGAAACGGTTTCAATGCTCTCAGGAGGGACAACTTTTCTTTGCTTTTGCCGTTTAGGTGTCCAGACTTTTCTACAGGCTCGGCACTGAACGCGCTGCGTCCCCCGTGGGTTATGACCATAACAAATTATTTCTTTGCGATAACATTCTGGACAAAAATGACCATATTCTGAAGCATAGTCACTTAAGTAGGCAGACAGCCATTCATTAAATTGCAGTTCATCAAACAGCGGAGGATAACTCCCGCATGCTCGGCAGTGTAATGCCGGATATCCCAGCCTGTAGTCGGGCCAACTATAATCTGCACATGCCGATACGGGTAACCCCAAATTGCGGCAACCAAACGATTTGCAGGTATTAATCGTAAATAGAGTCAATATAGTCACCAACGATTTCAAAAGGTCGCTGATTTTGCATCATAACTCTTGGTTAATTGTGTGAGCAGACTCGCATAAAAAACCCTTTCAGAACGTAAAGTAGCGAATCTTTATATGACTGAAAGGAACTGATTGTGAATATTAAAGCGGTCACCGTAGGTATTCTGTTGGCATTACCATTTTGGGCCAGCGCCAAGGATGTCACCCTTATTTACACCAACGATCTCCACGCTCATGTGGAACCTTATAAAGTACCGTGGATTGCTGATGGTAAACGAGATGTTGGTGGTTGGGCTAATATCACCACTCTGGTAAAAGAGGAAAAAAGTAAAAGTAAAGCAACATGGTTTTTTGATGCGGGTGACTATTTTACCGGGCCTTATATCAGTAGCTTGACGAAGGGAAAAGCAATTATTGATATTATGAATACCATGCCGTTCGATGCCGTCACGATAGGTAACCATGAATTTGATCACGGCTGGGATAATACGTTATTACAGCTAAGCCAGGCAAAATTCCCTGTTGTACAGGGCAATATATTCTATCAGAACAGCAGCAAATTATTCTGGGACAAACCCTATACCATTATCGAAAAAGATGGCGTGAAAATTGGCGTCATTGGTTTGCATGGCGTGTTTGCCTTCAATGATACCGTCTCCGCGGCAACGCGCGTAGGTATTGAAGCGCGCGATGAAATTAAGTGGCTACAAAGCTATCTTGATGAAATGAAAGGAAAAGTTGACCTTACCGTATTGCTGGTTCATGAAGGCACGCCTGCGCGCCAGTCCAGCATGGGAGGGACGGACGTGCGCCGTGCTCTGGATAAAGATATTCAAACTGCAAGCCAGGTGAAAGGCCTGGATATCCTGATTACGGGGCATGCGCATGTTGGTACACCGGAACCGATTAAAGTCGGTAATACGCTGATCCTCTCAACCGACAGCGGCGGGATTGATGTAGGGAAACTGGTACTGGACTACACGCAGCCGCATCAGTTTACGATAAAGAATTTCGAGCTTAAAACCCTTTACGCGGATGAGTGGAAGCCCGACCCGCAAACGAAACGGGTTATTGATGGCTGGAATAAGAAACTGGACGAAGAGGTTCAACAAACGGTGGCGCAGTCGCCGGTTGAATTGACGCGTGCATATGGTGAATCAGCCTCGCTGGGGAATCTGGCTGCGGACGCTTTGCTGGCCGCTGCGGGTAAAGATACACAGCTAGCCTTAACCAACTCAGGCGGTATACGTGATGAGATCCCGTCTGGTGCGATTACGATGGGCAGCATCATTAGCGCATTCCCGTTCCCTAACGAACTGGCCACGATGGACCTCACGGGTAAACAATTACGCGCGTTGATGGAACATTCCGCAAGTTTAAGTAATGGCGTTCTGCAGGTATCAAAAGGCGTTGAGATGAAATATGACAGCAGCAAACCGATCGGTCAGCGGGTTGTCGTATTGACACTTAATGGAAAACCGATTGAGGATGCCACCGTCTACCACATTGCCACCCAGAGCTTCCTTGCTGACGGTGGAGACGGTTTTACCACGTTTACAGAAGGTAAAGCGCGCAATACGACAGGCGGTTACAACGTTTCTAACGCGGTGATCGATTACTTCAAAGCGGGCAACATCATTACAGATGAACAACTCAACGACAAGCGCGTTGCGGATGTGAAAAAATAAAGCCATGAAATAACATCCATTGAAAATCGATTATTACAGTCGTAATAGATTCAACGGCATGTGGCCCAAGGGTTTATGCATCTGCATGAACCCTTGGGCGGGATATAACGTTTTTCGAATGAACTCATTATGAGGACATAAAGCGCTAAGCCTGGTTATGTTTTGCCTGGCCGCAACGCTAAAAGCATCAGCACGTGCGAAGGATGTGAAAATCCTTATATCAACGCGTTAGAGACCGATGTTTTACCAGGGTAGTGATAAACCTGTCGGGAATAACCTTGTGGGTCGATTTAAATCTGGTAATCAATTTCCACCTCCTCCGGCTCCATTACCTGACGCTTAATGTCGTCCACCGACAGCCCGGCGTTGCACAGCTCAATAAAGCGCCACACGTAGTTGCGCTGCAGCTGGCCGCGCTTAAGCCCAAGCCAGACGGTATTCGCATCGAACAGGTGGCGGGTATCGAGCCGCACCAGTTCGCCGTCCTCACGTTCACCGCCGGACTGCTCCGCCACCAGGCCAATGCCCAGCCCAAGCTCGACGTAGGTTTTAATCACGTCGGAATCCTGCGCGCTTAGCACGATATCCGGCGTCAATCCCCGGCGGCTGAAGGCTTCGTCGATGCGAGAGCGCCCCGTAATGCCCTGCCGGTAGGTGATCAGCGGCCACTTGCTAATGTCGTCCAGCGTCAGCGGGGAAACCTGGTGCAGGGGGTGATCGGCGGGGAGCAGCAGGCTGTGGTGCCAGCGAAACCACGGGAAGGCCACCAGCAGCGGGTCGTTGCTCAGCCGCTCGCTGGCGATGCCAATATCCGCCCCGCCGTTTTGCAGCAGCGCGTCGATCTCCTGGGGCGTTCCCTGAATCAGCTCCAGGCGAACGTCCGGAAACAGCTCGCGGAAGGCTTTAATCACCGGCGGCAGGCTGTAGCGCGCCTGCGTATGGGTGGTGGCGATGGTTAACACGCCCGAGGCATCGTTGGTGAAGAGATCGGCCAGCCGGCGTACGTTGCTGGCCTCGTTGAGTATCCGCTCCGCAATGGTTAACAGCGCTTTGCCGGGCTCCGTCATGCCCAGAAGCCGCTTGCCGCGACGGATGAAGATCTCAATCCCCAGCTCTTCTTCAAGCTCGCGGATGTGGCGGCTGACGCCCGACTGGGAGGTATAAAGCATGTTGGCGACTTCGGTCAGGTTAAAGTCCCGCCTGGCCGCCTCACGGATAATTTTAAGCTGCTGGAAATTCACGATTCACTCCGGCGCATCTGACATAGCGCTATTGTTAGAGTCACCGGACCTGCAGAACAAATAATAAAAACCAGCATCTTATGCTTTTATGGAATATCAGCTGACGAGCTGCAGCTCGCGGTTCTCCAGCGACGGCTTGCTGACCAGCGACATTAAAATCTCTTTCACCGCCATCGCCTGCGGCGACAGCGAACCCCGGGCAGAGATATTCAGGGAGAGCGGCAGGCTCATGGACGGGGTGGTGATGCGCGCCATCCAGCCGTTTGCGGCTCCCGACAGCGAGCGAGCCGCCGACTCCGGCAGAACCGTCACGCCCATTCCGCTGGCAATGGCCGCGGTGAGGGTTGAGATGGAATCAATTTCACCGATGATTTTGGCCGTCAGGCGGCGCAGGGAGAACGCTTCGTCCACCCGGGCACGCACCGCGCTGTAATCTCTCGGCAGGTATAAGTTCATCTCGGCGACGGCGGTTAAATCAACGCTTTGCCCCGGACAGTCGCGGGTGCCCACCAGGTAGAGATCCTCTTTGAGCAGCGGCTGGCTGGCGATCCCGGCGATTGGCGAGCGATCGTAAAGCACGGCCATATCTAGCTGTCCGTTCAGCAGCTTGTCGTTAAGCACGGTGCCGCTGTTTTCGTGAAGATAAACCAGCACGTCCGGAAGCTCGGCGCGGACCGCCTGCAGCAGCGGCATGGTCACGGAGGATGCCGCCGTGCCCGGCGCCAGCCCGATAGACACCTGGCCGCTTAAGGTCTGGCCGACGTTGTTCACCGCCAGCTGCGCCTGCTCGCACTGGCGAAGGATAGTGCGCGCATGGGTGTAGAGGATTTTTCCTGCTTCCGTTGGGGTGACGCCGCGCTTGGTGCGGATCAACAGCTGTTGGTCCATTTCACCTTCCAGCGTCGCCACCTGCTGGCTCAGCGCAGGCTGGGCGATGTGCAGCACTTCTGCTGCCTGAGTAAGGCTGCCGATGTCGACGATTTTCACAAAGTATTTCAGTCGTCTTAAGTTCATATTGCCCCCTGTTCGAAACGGTGTGCCATAACAAATTTTGTTGATAAACAGGTTTTGCAATATGAATGCCAGCTTTTTGAGGGGGATGGATTTTGACGCTAACCGCCTGAAAATAAGCAAATCTATTTGCCATCGCCCGTTTTATCACCGGGACAGCAGATAACGATCTGCCCCATAAGAGGTACAGGCGCACTGCAACGGTGCAGCGGCGGCGCGAAAAGCAGCACTTTGCCCAATTTGTCAGCAAACGAACGTAATGCCGCATTTCGCCCTTTGACAACGGCGACCCGGGTCGATAATATGCGCCCCGTTCACACGATTCCTCTGTAGTTCAGTCGGTAGAACGGCGGACTGTTAATCCGTATGTCACTGGTTCGAGTCCAGTCAGAGGAGCCAAATTTGAAAAGCCTGCTTTTACAGCAGGCTTTTTGCTTTTCTGAAGCCGGTAAAAATGCCCTCAGTTGCCAAGCTTCACCGGCATCCCCGACCGCCGTTCCAGCTCCGCGCCCGCCCCCTCGTTTATCAACTGCATGCGCTGCGCGGCGGATATCGGCAGCGGCACCTTATTCGTCGATTCAAATTCCGCGCGGTTGCGTGACAACGGCTCATGCACCTCTACCCAGCGGCTACCGTCCGGTTCCGTGGTCATTTTTATCGGTCGATCGATAAGCTCAACGCGCGTCCCTTCCGGCACGCGGTCAAACAGGTATTTAATATCGTCGTTGCGCAAACGGATACAGCCCTGGCTCACGCGCAACCCAATGCCGAAATTGGAATTAGTGCCGTGAATGGCATAAAGCCTGCCGATGTAAATGGCATAGAGCCCCATCGGGTTGTCCGGCCCAGCAGGCACGAACGCCGGAAGCGTTTTCCCCTCTGCCGCATAGGCGCGGCGCGTATTTGGCGTGGGTGACCAGGTTGGCCCCATCTGCTTGCGCTGCACGGTCGTTACCCAGTTACGCGGCGTTTCACGCCCGGCCTGGCCAATACCGATGGGCAGCACTTCAACCGAATTGCTGCCGGGAGGATAATAGTAGAGGCGCATCTCCGCCACGTTCACCACAATCCCCTCTCGCACCGTTGGCGGTAAAATGATCTGCTGCGGCACCACCAGCTGCGTGCCCGCTTTGGGTAAGAACGGATCGACGCCCGGGTTGGCCTCAAGCATATTGCTTAGCCCCTGCCCGTACCGCGCGGCAAACGCTTCCAGCGGCAGGGTGTTACCCTGGGGAACGGTGATGGTCTGCACGCTGCCGATGAGACGGCTGCCGTCGGGCGGCAGCGGGTAGCTCACCGCCCCGGCGCTGTGGCTCATTAATAACGCGGCTACATAGCCGAACACATAAACAGAACGCATCATCCCTTCCTCAGTGGCTCCCGTTGCAAATAAGCATAGCGGTTTTAGTGCCGTTAACACTAACGCTCAAAGGCTTTCCATCAGGAAATAAAATCTGTTTCCTCCCGCTCGCTCTCGCGGTAGTCTCATACGTTCCGTTTATAGAACGGCCGCAATGTGAGTGACCTTTTCTTATACCAATAATTAAAAATCAGTACGGACAGGACAACTATGGACTCCACCCTCACCTCAGATCGTTCCCACGAGGAGACGCCTTCTCTCAGCCGCGCCCGGCGGGCAGCGCTCGGCAGCTTCGCCGGGGCCGTCGTCGACTGGTATGACTTTCTGCTCTACGGCATTACCGCCGCGCTGGTGTTTAACCGGGATTTTTTCCCGCAGATTAGCCCCGCAATGGGCACGCTCGCCGCCTTTGCGACCTTTGGCGTGGGCTTCCTGTTCCGCCCTCTCGGCGGCGTGATCTTTGGCCACTTCGGCGACCGGCTGGGGCGCAAGCGCATGCTGATGCTCACCGTCTGGATGATGGGCATCGCCACCGCGCTGATCGGCATCTTGCCATCGTTCGAGGCCATCGGCTGGTGGGCCCCGGCGCTGCTGGTTACCCTGCGCGCTATTCAGGGCTTCGCCGTCGGCGGCGAATGGGGCGGCGCGGCGCTGCTCTCCGTCGAAAGCGCGCCGAAAAACAAGAAGGCGTTTTACAGCAGCGGCGTGCAGGTGGGCTACGGCGTTGGCCTGCTGCTCTCTACCGGGCTGGTGTCGCTGATAAGCCAGCTAACCACCGACGAACAGTTCCTGAGCTGGGGCTGGCGCATCCCGTTCATTTTCAGCATCGTGCTGGTCATTGCCGCCCTGTGGGTGCGCAACGGGATGGAAGAGTCCGCCGAGTTTGAGCAACAGCAGCAATGCGAAACGCCAGCGGGGAAAAAGCGGCTGCCGGTGATGGAAGCCCTGATCCAGCACCCTGGCGCTTTTCTGAAAATCATCGCCCTGCGCCTGTGCGAGCTGCTGACGATGTATATCGTCACGGCGTTTGCCCTGAACTATTCGACGCAAAATCTTGGCCTGCCGCGCGAGCTGTTCCTGAACATCGGGCTGGTGGTGGGCGGGATCAGCTGCCTGACCATTCCCTGCTTCGCCTGGCTGGCGGATCGGTTTGGCCGCCGCCGCGTCTATATCACCGGGGCGCTCATCGGCACCCTGAGCGCCTGGCCGTTCTTTATGGCGCTGGAGGCGCAGTCGGTCTTCTGGATCGTCTTCTTTGCCATCATGCTCGCAAACGTTGCGCATGACATGGTGGTGTGCGTACAGCAGCCGATGTTTACCGAGCTGTTTGGCGCCAGCTATCGCTACAGCGGCGCGGGCGTAGGCTATCAGGTGGCAAGCGTGGTCGGGGGCGGCTTTACGCCGTTCATCGCCGCCGCGCTGGTAACCTTCTCCGGCGGAAACTGGCACAGCGTGGCCATTTACCTGCTGGCAGGCTGCCTGCTCTCTGCCGCCACGGCGCTGTTTATGAAAGAGTCATCCCGCCGCTGATCTCCTCCCTTTTGTTTCACAGGCGTGTGACATACTATCGGGTATCGCCACACAACGGTGAAACACCTGTGGAACAAGGAGACAGAGATGAATAATAAGGGCTCCAGCCTGACCCCGGCTCAGGCGCTGGAAAAACTCGACGCGCTGTACGAGCAGTCCGTCAACGCGCTGCGCAGCGCGATCGCAGACTACATTGAAAACGGGACGCTTCCCGACGAAAAGGCCAGAAGTCGTGGCCTTTTTGTTTATCCTTCGCTGTCCGTCACCTGGGATGGCCGCGCGACCAATACGCCTAAAACCCGCGCCTACGCGCGCTTTACCCATTCGGGCTGCTACAGCACCACGGTGACCCGCCCGACGCTGTTTCGGCCCTATCTTGAAGAGCAGCTCACCCTGCTGTATCAGGATTACGACGCCCGCATTTCCGTTGAGCCTTCACAGCACGAAATCCCCTATCCTTACGTGATCGACGGTTCGGCGCTGACGCTTGACCGCTCGATGAGCGCGGGGCTGACGCGCCACTTCCCAACCACCGAACTGTCGCAGATTGGCGATGAAACCGCAGACGGCATTTTCCACCCGGCAGAGTTTTCACCGCTGTCGCACTTTGACGCCCGCCGCGTCGATTTCTCCCTCGCCCGCCTGCGCCACTACACCGGCACGCCCGCCGAGCATTTTCAGCCGTTCGTGCTGTTTACCAACTACACCCGCTACGTAGACGAGTTTGTTCGCTGGGGCTGCAGCCAAATTCTGGACCCGGAAAGCCCGTATATTGCCCTCTCCTGCGCGGGCGGGATCTGGATCACCGCCGAAACCGAGGCGCCCGAGCAGGCGATTTCCGACCTGGCGTGGAAAAAACACCAGATGCCCGCCTGGCACCTGATCACCGCGGACGGCCAGGGGATCACCTTAATTAACATTGGCGTTGGGCCGTCGAACGCTAAAACCATCTGCGACCATCTGGCGGTTCTGCGCCCGGACGTCTGGCTGATGATCGGCCACTGCGGCGGCCTGCGCGAAAGCCAGCTGATTGGCGACTACGTGCTGGCCCACGCCTACCTGCGCGACGACCACGTGCTGGATGCGGTACTTCCGCCGGATATCCCTATCCCGAGCATCGCCGAGGTCCAGCGCGCGCTGTATGACGCCACTAAAGAGGTGAGCGGCATGCCCGGCGAAGAGGTTAAGCAGCGCCTGCGCACCGGCACGGTAGTGACAACCGACGACCGCAACTGGGAGCTGCGCTACTCGGCTTCGGCGCTGCGCTTCAACCTCAGCCGCGCGGTCGCTATTGATATGGAGAGCGCCACCATCGCCGCGCAGGGCTATCGCTTCCGCGTGCCGTACGGCACCTTGCTTTGCGTGTCCGATAAGCCGCTGCACGGTGAAATCAAGCTCCCGGGCCAGGCCAACCGCTTCTACGAAGGGGCGATTTCGGAGCATCTGCAGATCGGCATCCGGGCGATCGATTTACTGCGCGCCGAGGGCGATAAGCTGCACTCCCGCAAGCTGCGCACCTTTAACGAGCCGCCTTTCCGCTAATCAAAAGGAAACACCATGCACACCACATCACCGCTTGCCGCCCTGCGAAACAGGCTGCGTGAAAACGGCCTGGACGGCATGATCGTCCCGCGGGCCGACGCCTGGCAAAGCGAGTACTGCGCGCCGTACGATGAAAAGCTCGCCTGGCTGACGGGCTTTGACGGCTCGGCCGGGCTGGCGCTAATACTGCAGGATCGGGCCCTGCTGTTCGTTGACGGCCGCTATCAGGTGCAGGCGCGCATGCAGGTGAACATGGACGAATTTTCGATCCATCACCTGCACAACGAGCCGCTGGCGCAATGGCTGGCGACAAACGTGGCGCCCGGCGCGCGCATTGGCTTCGAGGCGATGCTGATGACCAACGTGGACTACGCGCAGCTCTCTTCAACGCCGTGCGAGCCGGTGGCGCTGGACGATTCGCCGTTTGATACGCTCTGGGCCGGGCGGCCCGCCGCGCCTGCGGGGGTTATTCGCGCCATGCCGGATGAGATTGCCGGCGAAAGCAGCGCCAGCAAGCGGCAGCGCGTGGCGACGCTTCTCAACGACAGCCAGGCCGATTACCTGGCGCTTACGCTACCGGATAACATTGCGTGGCTGCTGAACGTGCGGGGCTCGGATATTCCAACCAGCCCGGTTCCCCTCTCCTTTGCCCTGCTGGGACGCGACGGCGCCGTTGAGTGGTTCGTGAATGACGACAAGCTGGCGGACCTTCCGCCGTCCGTCGCCGGGCAGTTTACCCTCTCACCGCAGGATGCGTTCATCCCTCGCTGCAAGCAGCTTGCGAAGGGCAAGCGGATCGTGGTCGACCCGGACTCTGCGCCCGTCGCGCTGCGCTTCGCAATTGAGCCGCAGGGCGACATTCTCTGGCTGACTGACCCTATTACGCTGCTCAAGGCCGGTAAAAACCCGGTGGAGCTGGCGGGCTATCGCGAATGCCATCACCAGGACGGCGCGGCGTGGGTCAATTTTCTTGCCTGGCTGAGCCGGGAAGTGCCTAAGCGCGTCGCCTCCGGCCAGCCGCTGACCGAGCTTGAGGTTCAGGCGCAGCAGCTCGCCTTCCGCCAGCAGCAGCCGGGATTTATCGAGCAGAGCTTTGCCACTATTTCGGCCTCGTCCAGCAACGCGGCGATGTGCCACTATCATTCGAGCGAGGCCAGCAATAAACCGATCGGCCACAACCATTTTTACCTCAATGATTCTGGCGGCCAGTATCGTAACGGCACGACCGACGCCACGCGCACGCTGGCCTGGGGCAAGGTTGACCCGCAGCAGCGCCTGCACTACACCGCCGTGCTGAGAGGCTTTTTATCGCTGATTACGCTGCAATTCCCGTCCGGCAGCTACGGTCACCAGCTGGATGCGTTTGCGCGCCGTCCGCTGTGGGAAATGGGGCTGGATTACGATCACGGCACCGGGCACGGCGTCGGTCACCAGCTGTTGATCCACGAAAACCCGCACCGCATTGCGAAAAAGGTTAATTCGTGGCCGCTGGCGGCGGGCAATATCATGACCATCGAGCCGGGGTACTACCTGGGCGGCAGCCACGGCATTCGTATCGAAAACCAGGTGGAGATTGTCGAGAGCCGTCCGGGATTTTGCCGGTTCGCCTCGCTGACGCTGGTCCCAATTGACCTTAGCCAGGTTGAACTGCAGCTGTTAACCGAGCAGGAGAAACAGTGGCTGGATGATTATCATCAGCAGGTGCGGGACGCCCTGTCGCCGCGGGTAAACAGCGATGCGCGGCCCTGGCTGGTTGAGGCAACCGCGCCGATTCGCGTGAGCCGCTAGCGCGATCCGTTGACTTCCCGGCCTGCTGTCCCGCAGGCCGGGTAAGGCGAAGCCGCCAGCCGGCAATTTTCCGGAACGCAGAAAAGCAAAAAGCCTGCTGTAAAAGCAGGCTTTTCAAATTTGGCTCCTCTGACTGGACTCGAACCAGTGACATACGGATTAACAGTCCGCCGTTCTACCGACTGAACTACAGAGGAATCGTGTGAACGGGGCGCATATTATCGATGCTCCCCCGTGATGTCAAAGGCATAATGCAGATTTCCGTTCGTTTGCTGATTTATTCTCCACTTCGCGCATTTGGCAGGCACTCTTCAGCTTCCGGGACGATCGGCTGAGGCTTTACGCGGGGATATTTCCATAGCCAGCGGCCGCTCACCATTCGCCAGTAGAACAGCGCGCCGCGCACGGCCCAGTCGAGGAACATCCCCAGCCAGACGCCGACGACGCCCATCCCCAGAACAATACCGAGCGTATACCCCGCAACCACGCGGCAGCCCCACATGCCGAGCATCGTTACCCACATCGCAAAACGGGCATCGCGCGCGCCCTTAAGCCCTGCGGGCAGCACCCAGGAGGCGGCCCAGATCGGCATAAACGCAGCGTTGAGCCAAATCAGGATCTTAACCACCTCTTTCACATCCTGCTCGTGGGTGTAGAAGGACGCCATGAGCCCGGCAAAGGGCGCGGTTCCCCAGGCGATAGCCGTCAGGCCGATGGTCGACAGCCAGAAAACGTGGCGCAGCTGGCGCTCCGCCTGACCTATTTGCCCCTTGCCAAGGCGTTTTCCGGTAATAATGGTCGACGCGGAGCCGAGGGCGTTGCCCGGCAGGTTGATAAGCGAGGCGATGGAGAACGCAATAAAGTTACCGGCGATCACGTCCGTCCCCATCCCTGCGACAAACATCTGCGTCAGCAGCTTGCCGCCGTTAAACAGCACCGATTCAACGCTGGCAGGAATACCAATCCCCATCACTTCCCAGATAATGGCGAAATTGAATGGACGAAAATAGCTTTTCAAGGAGATGCGCAGCGAAGGCGTGACGCCTGCCACCAGCACCCCGACGATAGCGGCCGCCCCGATATAGCGCGAAATCGTCAGCCCAAGCCCTGCACCGACAAACCCTAAGCCCTCCCAGGAAAAGACGCCGTAGATCAATATGCTGCTGATGATGATATTCAGGATATTCATGCCGCCGTTTATCAACAGCGGAATCTTGGTGTTGCCCGCACCCCGCAGCGCGCCGCTGCCGATGAGCGCAATCGCCGCAGCCGGATAGCTGAGCACGGTCATTTCAAGATAGGTTAGCGCCAGGTCCTTCACCTCAGCGTTGGCTTCGCCTGCGACAATATTGATGATTTCCCTGCCGTAGTAGTGGATCACCGCCGCCAGGATGATGGAAAAAACGGTCATGATCATCAGCGACTGTCTGGCCGCCTCGCGTGCGCGTTTGGGATCGAGTTTCCCAAGGCTAAACGCCACCACCACCGTGGTGCCCAGATCGATAGCGGCGAAAAACGACATCACCACCATATTGAAGCTGTCCGCGAGCCCGACGCCGGCCATCGCCTCTTTACCGAGCCAACTGACCAGGAAGGTGCTTAGCACCCCCATCAGCAGGACGCAGGTGTTCTCCAGAAAGATGGGTACTGCAAGCGGGGTAATTTCTCGCCAGAACAGAACTCGATAGCTTTTACGTTTTGCATACCATGGCGTGCGCGCGATCGCCTGGCGCAGAGGGGCGGTGACGTTCAAAATGGACCTTAGCGAGAAAGTTGAAACTCCATTTCAAATGATGATGTAGAAATGGCTATCCTGCAAAGTATTTCCAGAAAAAGTTGTATGGAATTACAACAAACTGTCGACAGAATCGGCAATCAATCGCATTCGTCTATAATCGTGTTTGACAAAAGTTTTTTCGCCGCTAAGATAAGCCTCCACAACGATTCCTCTGTAGTTCAGTCGGTAGAACGGCGGACTGTTAATCCGTATGTCACTGGTTCGAGTCCAGTCAGAGGAGCCACATTTAAGAAGCCTGCTTTTACAGCAGGCTTTTTGCTTTTCTAAGCCCGGTAAAAATAGCCGGCGGCGCTGCGCTTATCGGGCCTACCAAAAGCGCGTATCGCAGGCCGGGCGGGGGCGACGACCTGCAAAAACGGCGAAAAAAAAGCTCCCTGTTGCCGGGAGCTTTTTTCATATCTGAAGCTGATTACTCGCTTTTCGCTTCGGCGTTTTTAATTTCGCCCATCACTTTCAGCTTCTTAGAGATGTCGCGACGCTCTTTGGACAGCTCGGCATTTTTGATGATGTAGTCATCTACGCGATCTTCATAATCGCTTTTCATGCTGGCGATGATGCCCTGAATCGCTTCTACGCTCATACCCGGCTTGATATAGTCGCTCAGGTTATCCAGCAGCAGAACGCGCTTTTGGTTGTCACGGATCTTCTTCTCAACGTCCTGGATTTCACGCTGCAGCTTGTTTTTGCGGCGGAACAGGCGGACAAATTCCAGAACATCCTGGAACGAAGGCTTGATAGTTTCCATTTTTACACCCCTGATAATGTGAGATTCGGATTCGTTAAGGCAGCCATTGTAACAGTAACCTTACTGACAGCGGCGGCTAATGACAATCAGTATAACGTTTAAGGCTATCATAACCCCAATTGCTGCTGAATCGAAGCAGCAGCCGTCACATAAGGCTTTTATTTGCGCAGCGCCCGGCAGATAAGTTGCGATAACAGCTCAAGCTGGCGAGCCAGTTCCATGCTCAACCAGACGTAGCCGTGAATCGGCGTTTCCGCCACGTTGTCGCTTTGACGCTCGTTCATCAGCTGCTTCAGTTCGGCCACGATCTCATTGAGCCGCTCGCTGTTTGCCAGTATCGGCTGAGGATTGCCTTCATAGAGCGCATGGGCGATGGTGAGCAGCGTCTGCTGCGTCATTTGCTGCGTCTCTTTGAGGGTGTGCGCGTTAAGCATCAGCAAATGGCTCGGGCGCGAGGCCCAGTGGGCGTTAATTTGCAGCTCCAGCATACAGACCAGGTTGCGGCTCACCGTTTGAATTGCCTCGAAAATGCCTTTATGGATATGCGTCTCTTTGCTGGCGGGCGTAATCAGCCCGCGCATTTTGACCACGTCAGTGAGGATCTTCTGCAAATGCTTCTCCAGCCGCGGCCGTTCGACCAGGTTTGGCGAAAAGCCGGCCTGGTAAACCCGGTTAAATGCGGTCACGTAATTTGCCATCTGTATCCGCCAGTGCAGGAACGCACGCTGCGGCCAGACGCCCGTAAACAGCATCGCGAGCAGCGAGCCGAGGATCACATCCCCGCTTCGCCACAATGCGGTCGTCATGTCCCCCGCCGGAGCGCCAACAACCACCGCGAGCGTGATGCCAATCAGCAGAGCCTGATACGGTTTTTTCCCCAGCGCCAGCCACCCGCAGAGAAACATCGCTGCAGCGCACCACAGCAGCATAACGGGAAATGAGATTAGCTCGAGCTTCAGGGCGATCAGCCCCAGCGCGGAACCGAGCACGGTGCCGCCAATACGCTCCAGGGCGCGCGGAACGACGTTTCCCCAAAAAGAGATCGGCCCCATGACAACCACCAGCGTAATCAGCGGCCAGGTTCCTTCAGGAATATCGAGCAAGCGCACGAGCACGAAGGTCAGCACAAACGCGAGCGCGATACGGCACCCATGCACCACGCGGTAATGTTTATACAGACGAATTTCAAAAGGGGTTAATGATTTGTCGGGACGCACACCCGCTCTCCAGCTACACGGCAGACCGTAATTGTACTGCGTTTTCAGCCGGGCGAAATGCACCCGACTGAAAAACCCTGCCTTTACCGTGACTAAGACACTTTATGTTCAACCGGAATATACATTTCAATATCCCAGTAGCCGTCGGCATTGCCATCGTTCAGATAGCGTTCAAAGCAGGGTTTGGGGGCGATCCGGTAGTTGACGTCCTCCAGCAGGGAGTTGAAAAACTGATTCCACGGCATAGCGAAATCGTGATTTTCCACCCGCGCGGTGGCAAGCGCGTAATCCCCCGCTCCGATTTCAGTCAGCATGACGCCTTCGCTGTTTTCAGGAATCACGAAATCGTCCGGTACCGTCACCGCCGTGTCGCAGCGCAGTTTTTCTGCCGGAACTTCATCCGGGTTATCATAGTAAACGGCAACCCACTCCAGCGGCTGAATGTGACGCCCTGTGACCCACATTGCCAGCTGTTCAAAGCCCTGCTTTACCGTGTTTTCCCACGGCCCTACCATATGAAAACCCGCTATCTTACGTTTCTGCTGCTGTGTGATGCTGTAGTCCATGCTGCCTCCACCCATTACTGTATGTATATACACTATAAATCAGGATTGAGATTACCGACAAACGGGATGTGTTGATTATGCGAGCAGACTCGCAACCCTGCCAGTCTGCTCGAAAGAGGTGAAACAGCGCTAGATTTTATGGTGTAGATAATCACCCAGCCGCGAGAAAAGACCGCCCTTACCGACGCTTTCGAGCGTGACCAGCGGCCAGTGTGCAACCACCCTGTCGCGATCGTACAGCTCTATTTCACCCACACGCTGATGGGCCGCAATGGGCGCTTCCAGCTCTTTTTTATCCAGCACGTATTTCGCTTTGATGTTCGGCAATTCCGCTTTCGGCAGCGCCAGCCAGAAGTCCTGGTCAGTACCCAGCGTGATCTGCTCTTTATCACCGTACCAGATGCGCTCCGTGCCCACTTTTTTGCCGCTATGCAGAATCTGCACCGTGTCGAAATTCTGTTGTCCCCAGTGCAGCAGCCTGCGGGCCTGCTCCTCACGCCCTTTCGGGCTGTCAGCCCCCATTACCACCGCAATTAAACGACGCTGGCCATCTACCGCCGAGGCAATCAGGTTAAAACCGGCACCTGAGGTATGGCCGGTTTTGAGGCCGTCGACGTTCATGGTTTTATCCCACAGCAGGCCGTTGCGGTTTTGCTGAGTGATCCCGTTCCAGGTGAGGCTCTTCTCGATGTACATATGGTAGAACTCAGGTTCGCCGTGAATAATCGCGCGGGAGAGCACGGCCAGATCGTAGGCCGAGCTGTGCTGGCCCGGCGCATCAAGACCGTGTACCGTTTCAAAGTGGGTATCGCGCAGATTCAGCTTTTCAACGTAGTCATTCATCATCTTGACGAACTGCGGCTGGCCGCCCGCAACGTGGTCCGCCAGCGCCACGCAGGCGTCGTTGCCTGAATCGACGATCAGCCCGCGGCTGAGGTCGCGCACCGAAACGCGGTCGCCCTCTTTCAGGAACATGAGCGACGAGCCGTCAAAAACGGGGTTCCCTTTTGCCCACGCGTCGCGGCCAACGGTGACGATGTCGTCAGGGCTAATGCGGTGGCTATCAATAGCGCGATCGACGACGTAGCCCGTCATTAACTTGGTCAGGCTTGCAGGATTACGCTGTTGATGTTCATTGCCCGCCGTTAAAATTTGCCCGGTCGTATAATCCATCAACACCCAGGACCCCGCCTGAATAGCCGGAGGCTGAGGTGCAAAATCCAGCGGTTGAACGGCCCACGCGGAAGAAATGCTCGAAGCGAGTAAAGAAACAGCAATAAACAAACGGCGTTTCAACGGTATATCCTCAGGTCAGTAAAAATCGTTGACCTTTTTACGGGAGTTCGCGTGTCCTTACCTTGTTTAATTGCAAAAAAATGTGACAAATATCTTATTTTCGCCTGAAGGCGGCTCGCAAAAATCGCCTCTGACGTCGCTTTTTATTCGGCCTGCCCACCGCGATCGTTTACCATAGAGGCGTCATTTTTTAACAGGATGGTATTACTGGTGTCTGATTCTGCCGCGCTCACGTTTTTATTCCACGACTACGAAACCTTTGGCACCCATCCGGCGCTGGACCGTCCGGCGCAGTTTGCCGCCATCCGTACCGACGACAATTTCAATATTATCGGCGAGCCGGAAGTCTTTTATTGCCGTCCGGCGGATGATTATCTGCCCCAGCCCGGCGCCGTGATGGTAACGGGCATCACGCCGCAGGAAGCACGAGAAAAAGGCGTCAATGAAGCGGAGTTTGCACGCCGTATTCACGATATCTTCACCGTGCCCAATACCTGCGTGGTGGGTTATAACAACATTCGCTTTGATGACGAAGTGACGCGCAATATCTTTTACCGTAACTTTTACGATCCCTACGCCTGGAGCTGGCAAAACCGCAATTCACGCTGGGACCTGCTGGACATCATGCGCGCCTGCTATGCCCTGCGCCCGGAAGGCATTAACTGGCCGGAAAATGAAGATGGCCTGCCGAGCTTCCGCCTGGAACACCTGACGCGCGCCAACGGCATTGAGCACAGTAACGCGCACGACGCGATGGCCGACGTGTATGCCACCATTGCTATGGCGAAGCTGGTGAAGGCCGCGCAGCCGCGTCTTTTTGAATACCTGCTCAGCCACCGCAGCAAGCAGAAGCTCACAACGCTTATCGACGTCCCGCAGATGAAACCGCTGGTGCATATTTCCGGGATGTTTGGCGCGTGGCGCGGGAATACCAGCTGGGTTGCGCCGCTGGCCTGGCATCCGGACAACCGCAACGCCGTGATTATGGTGGATTTAGCCGGTGACATTTCCCCGCTGCTTGAGCTCGACAGCGACGCGCTGCGCGAGCGGCTGTACACCCCAAAAGCCGAGCTGGGCGATCTGCCCGCCGTGCCGGTCAAGCTGGTGCATATCAATAAATGCCCGGTTCTGGCGCAGGCCAATACGCTGCGCCCTGAAGACGCGGACAGGCTGGGGATTAACCGTCAGCGCTGCCTGGATAACCTGAAAGTGCTGCGCGAAAACCCGCAGGTGCGCGAGAAGGTGGTAGCAATCTTTGCCGAAGCCGAGCCGTTTGTCCCCTCCGAGAACGTCGATGCGCAGCTCTACAACGGCTTCTTTAGCGACGCCGATCGCGCGGCCATGAATATCGTGCTGCAGACCGAGCCGCGCAATCTCCCCGCGCTGGATATCACCTTCGCCGATAAACGCGTTGAAAAGCTGATATTTAACTACCGGGCGCGTAACTTCCCCGGCACGCTGGATGAAGCAGAGCAGGAGCGCTGGCTACAGCATCGACGCAACGTCTTTACGCCGGAGTTTCTTAATAGCTATGCCCAGGAGCTGGAAATGCTCTATGGACAGTACGAAGGAAACGCAGAGAAACAGGCGCTGTTAAAATCCCTGTTCCAGTACGCGCAAGAGATAGTCTGAGTGATGGATACAAAAAAGCCGGAGACGATGTCTCCGGCTTTTTTTTGCCCTCTGACGAGGGGGCTACGAACGAGCGTGTCGGGTACGCTTAACCGCCACCCGACACCGTCTTACGCGACGTCTTCGTACTGAGGTACCGGGTTACGGAAGCTTTTGGTTACGCAGGCCAGGTAAATCAGGCCGATACCGGCCCAAATCAGGCCCAGCACCATGGAGCTCTCTTCCAGGTTCACCCACAGGGCACCGACGGTCAGCGCGCCGCACATCGGCAGGAACAGATACTGGAAGTGATCTTTCAGCGTTTTGTTGCGCTTCTCGCGGATCCAGAACTGAGAGATAACCGACAGGTTCACAAAGGTGAACGCCACCAGCGCACCGAAGTTAATCAGCGCCGTTGCCATGACCAGGTCAAAGTTAATCGCCAGCAGCGCAATTGCGCCTACCAGGATAATGTTCATCGCCGGGGTACGCCATTTCGGATGGACGTAGCCGAAGAAGCTTTTCGGGAAGACGCCATCGCGACCCATCACGTACATCAAACGCGCAACGCCTGCGTGTGCCGCCATGCCGGACGCCAGAACGGTGATGGTAGAGAAAATCAGCGCGCCAACCTGGAACGCTTTGCCCGCCACGTAGAGCATGATTTCTGGCTGCGACGCATCCGGATCCTTAAAGCGAGAGATATCCGGGAAGTACAGCTGCAGGAAGTAGGTGGCAAAGATAAAGATCAGGCCACCGATCAGCGCCGTCAGGAAGATCGCACGCGGAATCACGCGCTCCGCGTCTTTGGTCTCTTCAGACAGATTGCTGATCCCGTCAAAGCCGGTAAAGGAGAAGCACAGAATCGTCGCCCCGGTAATCATCGGGATCACGTGCGCATCACCGGACCAGAACGGTTTGCTGCTCGCCAGCGTTCCCGCCCCTTCACCGTGGAACACGCCGTAAATGACCATGCCAAGGATAACGGCAATCAGCACAACCTGAAGCACCACGATAACGGAGTTAAAGTTGGCGACAGATTTGATGCTGCGCAGGTTAAAGGCGGTCATAAACGCCACGAGCGCTATCACAAATACCCAGGACGGTATCGACGGCACCAGCGCTTCGAAATAGATTTTTGCCAGCAGAATGTTGATCATCGGCGCGAACAGATAGTCCAGCAGCGATGACCAGCCAACCATAAAGCCAACGGTCGGGCTGATAGATTTCTGGGCATAGGTATAGGCAGAACCGGCAGACGGATAGCGACGCACGAGCTTACCGTAGCTAAGCGCGGTAAACAGGATCGCAATCAGCGCGAAGGCGTACGCCGTCGGCACGTGACCGTCCGTGAGGCCTGATACGATACCGAACGTATCGAACAGCGTCATTGGTTGCATATAGGCAAGGCCCATCATAACAACCGGAACTAACGTAAGCGTTTTACGTAATTCCACGCGAGAGGTGTTTGGAGTTGCATTAAGCGACATGATTATTCTCCTTTACGGTGAATACCGCCGCGTAAGCGAAAAATTGCCCCATTTCTGTATTCCTCAGCGACAACAACTGTCGGATTTTAGTAAGTATCTATCCGGTACGAAGCCCGGCCTCTTGGTTTTAGTTTCGTTTCGTACATGCAAAAAAAAATAACCGACGCCTTTTATATCGTCGATTATTCATTTGTTTGCAGCGGCGGCATTTTGCCCTATTCCAGACACAAAACGCAATAGATTGAGAAACGCATCAATAAATTAATTTTACTAACCGTCTGATTTACCGGCATCCGCCTGCGCGTAAACCGCGGCAATAGCACTATTTGCTAAAATTTGCTCCCGCCACCAGGCGCTGGCAAGCCCTGCGGTTTGTTCATTCCAGCCAATCCATACCGGTTCGTTGCTGCTTTGGGCTAAAACCTGTTTTTCCACCAGCGCGCCGCTTTCAATAAACCGCTGCGCAAGATAACGCGGCAAGTAGCCGCAGCCTAATCCGCTTATCTGCAGCTCCAGCTTGGTTTTGAAATCAAATACGGTAATGGCTTCCTGTTCGTCTAGCAGCTGGGAAGAGACGGCGCAGCCCGGCCGGGAGCTGTCCCCCACCGCAATCGCGCGGAAGTTTTTAATCATGCGCCGATTGAGCGGCTCGGGTTCGCTGGCCAGCGGGTGATGCGGCGCGACGGCAAAGACCTGCTCAAGCGTGCCGAGCCGGGCAAAAGCGAAATCGCTGAGCTGGGGAGGCTCGTGGAGCGCACCGACGATAATGTCCGCCCGTCCCTGCGTCAGGGCGTCCCAGGAGCCGCCCAGCACGCCGTTGATGAAGATCAGCCGGGTGACGCTGTGGTGTTGATAGAACGCTTCGATAAGCGGCGCCAGCAGGGAAAAGGGAAACGTATCGTCAACGCCGATGACCAGCTCGTTTTCCCATCCCTGATGGAGCTTCACGGCCTGTTTTTCTAACACCCGAACCGCGTGAAGGACGTCGTGCCCCTTTTCCAGCAGCATTTGGCCGGTACGGGTAAAACGCGCGCGATGGCCGGTGCGGTCGAGGATCTGAATATTGAGATCGCTCTCCAGCTTGTGCACCGTATAGCTGAGTGCTGATGGCGTTTTATAGAGTTTCGCCGACGCCGCCGCGAAGCTCCCCTCTTTCTCCAGCGCATCCAGAATAATCAGAACATCCAGCAGCGGCTTCATGTTCGCCCCCTTACGGTGTGCGAGAATTTCCGCTGACGGATTTATTCCATTGGCATGACCCGCGGATCGGGATACTGATATTCAAATCCCAGCTCACGACAAATACGATTACCATCAACGACTTTGCCTTTACCTTCCCCCCGCGCCTCGCTAAAGACAGGCGGCGTCAGGCCAAGCTGGCGCGCCATCAGCGGATAAAACTCGCTGCGTGCCGGATGGGAAGGTGCACATATATTATAGATGTGACCGCCTTTTGGAGCCTGCAACAACAGCTCGATGGCGGCGATAACATCCTCAAGATGCACCAGATTAACGCCGTGCTGCCCGTCCGGCGCCGATTTCCCGGCGAAGAAACGCCCGGGATGACGCCCCGGCCCCACCAGCCCGGCAAGGCGCAGAATATCCACCTGGGTGCCCGGCAGGTTATGCAGCCAGTCCTCCAGCTCTTTCAGCACCCGTCCGCTGGCGGTCACCGGCTGGCGTTCGGTATTTTCCTTCACCGTCCCGTCAGCGTCGCCGTAAACCGACGTCGAGCTGGTGAAGAGAATGCGCGGGATATGGTGGGCCAGCGCGCTGTCGACAATTTCCTGCACGGCCTGCAGGTAGAACATTTCTCCCGGCCCGCTGCGACGTGCGGGTAAGGTGATGACCAGCGCATCGACATCCATCAGCGCATCGAGGTCATCAGCATCACAGACCAGCTCCGGTTCGAGGCGCAGCTCAACCCCTTCAATGCCACACATGCGTGCGGCTTCCACCCCGTCTGCCGTGGTTTTACTGCCGGTTACCTGCCAGCCTTTCGCGGCGAGCGACATCGCCAGCGGCATCCCTAACCATCCTAAACCGACAATCGCGACCTTTTTCATACAAATTCTCCTGGCTCTCACCTGTCTTTCATAAGGCTACGCCAGCGCTGACAAACACACAATTCATTGCATCAATATGAAATGAATTAATGATTAAAAAAAGCCCTTGCTTTCTGTCGCCTAAGTGGTTTAGGTTAAAAGACATCTGATGCATAAGCATTCAACGAGAATTTATATGACACGCGTTCAATTTAAACTCCACCATCATCACCATCATCCTGACTAGTCTTTCAGGCGATGTGTGCTGGAAGACGTTTGGATCTTCCAGTGGTGCATGAACGCATGAGAAAGCCCCCGGAAGATCTTCTTCCGGGGGCTTTTTTTTGGACCGTATTCAGACAGGTTAAAACAGGTTAACGAGGAATAAAGAATGTTAGATAACTCACGTTTGCGCATAGCTATTCAAAAATCAGGCCGTCTGAGTGACGATTCACGCGAGCTGCTGGCCCGCTGCGGGATTAAAATCAACCTGCACACCCAGCGCCTGATTGCGCTGGCGGAAAACATGCCTATCGATATTCTGCGCGTTCGTGATGACGATATCCCGGGCCTGGTGATGGACGGCGTGGTTGACCTTGGCATCATCGGCGAAAACGTGCTGGAAGAAGAGCTGCTGACCCGCCGGGCCCAGGGCGAAGACCCGCGCTATTTTACCCTGCGCCGTCTCGATTTCGGCGGCTGCCGCCTGTCGCTTGCCACCCCGGCAGACGAAGCCTGGGACGGCCCGGCAGCGCTGAACGGCAAGCGAATCGCCACCTCCTACCCCCACCTGCTGAAGCGTTACCTCGATCAGAAAGGCGTGCAGTTCAAATCCTGCCTGCTTAACGGCTCCGTTGAAGTGGCACCGCGCGCAGGGCTGGCTGACGCCATCTGCGATCTGGTGTCAACCGGCGCAACGCTGGAAGCCAACGGCCTGCGCGAAGTAGAAGTTATTTATCGCTCAAAAGCGTGCCTGATTCAGCGCGACGGTGAGATGGACGATGCCAAACAGCAGCTTATTGACCGCCTGTTGACCCGCATTCAGGGCGTGATTCAGGCGCGCGAATCCAAATACATCATGATGCACGCGCCAACCGAACGCCTGGACGAAGTGATTGCCCTGCTGCCGGGCGCCGAGCGCCCGACCATTCTGCCGCTGGCGGGCGATCAGCAGCGCGTGGCGATGCACATGGTCAGCAGCGAAACCCTGTTCTGGGAAACCATGGAAAAGCTCAAGGAGCTGGGCGCCAGCTCCATTCTGGTGCTGCCCATTGAGAAGATGATGGAGTAATCGCCATGACCTTTAACACCCTCATCGACTGGAATAGCTGCACCGAAGAGCAGCAGCGTGAATTACTGATGCGCCCGGCAATTTCAGCCTCGGAAAGCATCACCCGCACCGTCGCCGAAATTATGGAGAACGTTAAGCGCCGCGGCGATGACGCGCTGCGCGAATACAGCGCAAAGTTTGATAAAACCGAGGTCGACGCGTTAAGGGTCACCGAGCGGGAGATTGCCGAAGCGGAAGGCCGCCTCGGCGATGAGATCAAGCGGGCGATGGCCGTGGCGGTTAAAAATATTGAAACCTTCCACACCGCGCAGCAACTGCCCGCGGTAGACGTGGAGACGATGCCCGGCGTGCGCTGCCAGCAGGTGACGCGTCCGGTGGCTTCCGTCGGCCTTTACATTCCGGGCGGGTCGGCCCCGCTTTTCTCTACCGTATTAATGCTGGCGACTCCGGCGCGCATTGCCGGCTGTCAGAAAGTGGTGCTCTGCTCACCGCCGCCGATTGCCGATGAGATCCTCTATGCCGCGAAGCTCTGCGGCGTGCAGGAGATATTCAATGTTGGCGGCGCGCAGGCCATCTCGGCGCTGGCCTTCGGCACCGAGTCCGTGCCGAAGGTAGATAAAATCTTTGGGCCGGGCAATGCCTTTGTTACCGAAGCAAAGCGTCAGGTCAGCCAGCGGCTGGACGGCGCGGCGATCGATATGCCCGCCGGGCCGTCCGAAGTGCTGGTGATTGCCGACAGCGGCGCAACCCCCGACTTCGTGGCCTCCGACCTGCTTTCACAGGCGGAGCACGGCCCGGACTCGCAGGTGATTTTGCTGACGCCGGACGCCGCAATGGCAAAGCGCGTGGGCGAAGCGGTCGAGCGGCAGCTTGCCGATTTGCCCCGTGCAGAGACGGCGCGCCAGGCGCTCTCTGCCAGCCGCCTGATCGTGACCCGCGACCTTGAGCAGTGTATTGCCATCTCTAATCAGTACGGTCCTGAACACCTGATTATTCAGACCCGCCGCGCGCGGGATCTGGTGGATAGCATCACCAGCGCGGGCTCGGTGTTCCTCGGCGACTGGTCGCCGGAGTCTGCGGGAGATTACGCCTCCGGCACAAACCACGTTCTGCCGACCTACGGCTACACCGCGACCTGTTCGAGCCTGGGGCTGGCCGATTTCCAGAAACGCATGACCGTGCAGGAGCTTTCCCGTGAAGGCTTTGCCTCGCTCGCGGCCACCATTGAAACGCTGGCCGCCGCCGAGCGCCTGACCGCCCACAAAAACGCCGTGACGCTGCGCGTCGCCGCCCTGAAGGAGCAAGCATGAACATTGAAGAATTAGCCCGCGAAAACGTTCGTCGACTGACTCCGTATCAGTCAGCTCGCCGTCTCGGCGGCAGCGGCGACGTCTGGCTAAACGCCAACGAATACCCCACCGCGGTGCAGTTTGAGCTTTCGCAGCAGACGCTGAACCGCTATCCGGAGTGTCAGCCGAAAGCGGTGATCGAAAACTATGCGCAGTATGCGGGCGTGAAGCCGGAGCAGGTGCTGGTCAGCCGCGGCGCGGATGAAGGGATCGAGTTGCTGATCCGCGCGTTCTGCGAGCCGGGCAAAGATGCGGTGATGTACTGCCAGCCAACCTACGGCATGTACAGCGTCAGCGCGGAAACCTTCGGCGTTGCCTGCCGCAACGTGCAGGCGCTGGACGACTGGCAGCTGGATTTACAGGGCATTGCCGACAGCCTTGACGGCGTGAAGGTTGTCTTCGTCTGTAGCCCCAACAACCCGACCGGGCAAATTATCAATCCGCAGGATATTCGCACGCTGCTGGAGATGACGCGCGGCAAGGCGCTGGTGGTGGCCGACGAAGCCTATATCGAATTTTGCCCTCAGGCCACGCTGGCGGGCTGGCTTGAGGAATACCCGCACCTGGTGATTTTACGCACGCTGTCCAAAGCCTTTGCGCTCGCCGGCCTGCGCTGCGGCTTTACGCTGGCGAATAAAGAGGTCATTGACCTGCTGCTGAAGGTGATCGCCCCCTACCCGCTCTCAACGCCGGTTGCGGACATTGCGGCACAGGCGCTGACACCTCAGGGGATCAACGCGATGCGCGAGCGCGTGGCAAACATTCTGCAGGAACGCCAGTACCTGGTCAGCGCGCTGAAGGCGATTCCCTGCGTGGAGCAGGTGTTTGATTCCGAAACCAACTACATCCTGGCGCGCTTTACGGCCTCCAGCGCCGTATTTAAATCTTTGTGGGATCAGGGCATTATCTTACGAGACCAGAATAAACAACCATCCTTAAGCGGCTGCCTGCGCATTACCGTAGGCACGCGCGAAGAGAGCCAGCGCGTGATTGACGCCCTGAAAGCGGAGAAAGTATGAGCCAGAAGTACCTCTTTATCGATCGTGACGGCACGATTATTTCGGAGCCACCCAGCGATTTTCAGGTCGATCGCTTCGACAAGCTGGCGTTTGAAGCGGACGCGATCCCGGTATTGCTGAAGCTGCAGAAAGCGGGCTTTAAGCTGGTGATGATCACCAACCAGGACGGCCTCGGCACGGCGAGCTTCCCGCAGGCGGACTTTGACGGTCCGCACAACCTGATGATGCAGATCCTCACCTCTCAGGGCGTGAAGTTTGACGAGGTACTGATTTGCCCGCATATGCCTGCCGACGAGTGCGACTGCCGCAAGCCGAAGGTGAAGCTCGTTGAGCGCTATCTTGCCGACGAGGCGCTGGACAAAGCCAACAGCTACGTCATCGGCGACCGCGCCACCGACATGACGCTCGCAGAAAATATGGGCATTGCGGGCCTGCGCTACGACGCACGCGATCTGAACTGGGCGAAAATCGGCGAGCAGCTCACCAGGCGCGACCGCTACTCCCACGTGGAGCGTAATACCAAAGAGACGCAGATTGACGTGAAGGTCTGGCTGGACCGCGAAGGCGGCAGCAAGATCCACACCGGCGTGGGCTTCTTCGACCACATGCTGGACCAAATCGCCACCCACGGCGGCTTCCGCATGGAGATTACGGTGAAAGGCGATCTCTACATTGACGACCACCACACCGTGGAAGATACCGGCCTGGCGCTGGGCGAGGCGCTCAAGCTGGCGCTGGGCGACAAGCGCGGCATTAACCGCTTTGGCTTCGTTCTGCCGATGGACGAATGCCTGGCGCGCTGCGCGATGGATATCTCCGGGCGTCCGCACCTGGAATACAAAGCCGATTTTACCTACCAGCGCGTAGGCGATCTGAGTACCGAAATGGTGGAGCACTTCTTCCGCTCGTTGACCTATACCATGGGCCTGACGCTGCACCTGAAAACCAAAGGCAAAAACGATCACCACCGCGTGGAGAGCCTGTTTAAAGCCTTCGGCCGCACCCTGCGCCAGGCGATTCGCGTGGAAGGTGACGCCCTGCCCTCGTCAAAAGGAGTGCTGTGATGAACGTGGTGATTCTGGATACCGGATGCGCCAACCTCAACTCGGTGAAATCGGCCATTGCCCGCCACGGCTACGAGCCCGCGGTGAGCCGCGACCCGGACGTGGTGCTGCGCGCGGATAAGCTCTTTCTGCCGGGCGTAGGAACGGCGCAGGCGGCGATGGACCAAATTCGCGAGCGCGAGCTGGTCGATTTAATCAAGGCCTGCACCCAGCCGGTGCTGGGAATTTGCCTCGGCATGCAGCTTCTTGGCCGCCGCAGCGAAGAATCTAACGGCGTCGACCTGCTTGGCATTATTGAAGAGGACGTGCCGAAAATGACGGACCACGGCCTGCCGCTGCCGCACATGGGCTGGAACCGCGTCTACCCGAAGGCGGGCGACCGCCTGTTTCGCGGCATTGAGGACGGCAGCTATTTTTACTTTGTGCACAGCTATGCCATGCCGGTTAACGCGTACACCATCGCCCAGTGCAACTACGGTGAAGCGTTTACCGCGGCGGTACAGAAAGATAACTTCTTTGGCGTGCAGTTTCACCCGGAACGCTCCGGCGCCGCAGGCGCGCAGCTGCTGAAAAACTTCCTGGAGATGTGATGATTATTCCCGCACTGGATTTAATTGACGGCACGGTTGTTCGTCTCCATCAGGGCGATTACGGCCAGCAGCGCGACTACGGCAATGATCCGCTGCCGCGCCTGCAGGATTACGCGGCCCAGGGTGCGGACGTTCTGCACCTGGTCGACCTCACGGGGGCAAAAGATCCGGCGAAGCGCCAGATCCCGCTGCTCAAAAAACTGGTCGCCGGCGTGAATGTTCCCGTCCAGGTTGGGGGCGGCGTACGGACGGAAGAGGACGTTGCGGCCCTGCTGGACGCGGGCGTGGCGCGCGTGGTGGTAGGTTCTACCGCCGTAAAAGATCCTGAAACGGTAAAAGGCTGGTTCCGCCGCTTTGGCGCAGACGCGCTGGTGCTGGCGCTGGACGTACGTATTGACGAACTGGGCAACAAGCAGGTTGCCGTCAGCGGCTGGCAGGAAAACTCCGGCGTAACCCTTGAGGCGCTGGTTGATATTTACCTGCCGGTTGGCCTGAAGCACGTGCTGTGCACCGATATTTCGCGAGACGGGACGCTGGCCGGTTCGAACGTTTCGTTATATGAAGAAGTCTGCGCGCGCTATCCGCAGGTGTCGTTTCAGTCGTCCGGGGGCATCGGCGGACTGGCGGATATTGCCGCCCTGCGCGGAACCGGCGTGCGCGGCGTGATCGTTGGGCGCGCTTTACTTGAAGAAAAATTTACGGTGACGGAGGCGATTCAATGCTGGCAAAACGGATAATCCCGTGTCTGGACGTGCGTGACGGCCAGGTGGTGAAAGGCGTGCAGTTCCGCAACCATGAAATCATCGGCGACATCGTTCCGCTGGCAAAGCGCTATGCCGATGAGGGCGCAGACGAGCTGGTATTTTATGATATCACCGCCTCCAGCGACGGGCGCGTGGTGGACAAAAGCTGGGTGGCGCGCGTCGCCGAGGTGATTGATATTCCCTTCTGCGTGGCGGGCGGGATCAAATCCGCCGAAGACGCGGCCAAAATACTCTCATTTGGCGCTGACAAAATTTCCATCAACTCGCCCGCCCTCGCCGACCCGGAGCTGATTACCCGTCTGGCGGATCGCTTCGGCGTACAGTGCATCGTGGTCGGTATCGACACCTGGTTTGACGACGCAACCGGCAAATACCACGTCAATCAGTACACCGGCGATGAGAGCCGTACCCGCGTCACCCAGTGGGAAACGCTGGACTGGGTAAAAGAAGTGCAAAAGCGCGGCGCGGGGGAGATCGTATTGAACATGATGAACCAGGACGGCGTGCGTAATGGCTACGATCTCGAACAGTTGAAGAAGGTGCGCGCGGCGTGCAGCGTGCCGCTGATTGCCTCCGGCGGCGCGGGCACGATGGAACACTTTCTTGAAGCCTTCCGGGACGCGAACGTTGACGGCGCGCTGGCGGCGTCCGTGTTCCACAAGCAGATTATCAATATTGGTGAGTTAAAAACGTTCCTGGCCGACCAGGGCGTGGAGATCAGGGTATGTTAACAGAGCAACAACGGGCGCAGCTGGACTGGGAAAAAACGGACGGATTGCTGCCGGTGGTCGTACAGCACGCCGTTTCCGGCGAGGTGCTGATGCTGGGATATATGAATCAGGACGCGCTGGCGAAAACCCTTGATAGCGGAAAAGTGACGTTCTTCTCACGCACGAAGCAGCGCCTGTGGACCAAGGGCGAAACCTCGGGCCATTTCCTCAACGCGGTCAGTATTACGCCAGACTGCGATAACGACACCCTGCTCGTGCTGGCAAATCCTGTTGGCCCAACGTGCCATAAGGGCACCAGCAGCTGCTTTGGCGAAGCGGGCCACCAGTGGCTGTTCCTGTATCAGCTGGAACAGCTGCTGGCCGAGCGTAAAACCGCAGATCCCGCCAGCTCTTATACGGCGAAGCTTTACGCCAGCGGCACCAAGCGTATTGCGCAGAAAGTGGGTGAGGAAGGCGTTGAAACCGCCCTGGCCGCCACCGTGCACGACCGGGAAGAGCTGACGAATGAGGCATCCGATTTGATGTACCACCTGCTGGTGCTGCTGCAGGATCAGGAGCTGGACCTGACGGCGGTAATTGAGAATTTGCGAAAACGTCACCAATAAAAAAGGCCGGGGAGACCCGGCCCTTTTTTTATTTAAGCATTACGCTTTTGGCGTGTAGTTGCGCAAAGCGTTACGCCCCAGAATGACGCCAGAACCGATAATCCCGCCAAGCAGCGCGGCCAGGATCAGCGTAATGGCCTTTTTCGGGCTGTCGCGACGAATAGGTAAATCCGGCTTCATCACGTAGCGATAAACGTGAAGCGTATCGGGCTCAACGTTTAAATTCTGAATATCCAGCAAAGACTGCTTGGTCTGGTAATAGGCCGGGGAGAAAACCAGCGGGCGAGACGCTTCGTTGTCAATCATCGATTTCAACGCTTCGCTTCCGAGCAGGAACAGGGTTTCCTGAGTGACGTCCTGCGTCTGCTGAAGCCGCGGAGAGGTAATTTTCGCAGCCTCGGCATTTTTCAGCGCTTCGGTGATTTGCTTGATGCGCAGATCTTTCTGCTCCTGCGCGACTTTCTCCTGGTTTTCCAGCGAGTCATCGAGAGTCTTTATCTGCTGCTTGATGTTGTCCTTCAGGTCAACGATCAGCTCTTTTGCCGTTTGTTCATCAACCTGCTGAATGTATTGCGCGAGCTGTTTCTGCGCCGCTTCCGCGGACTCACTGGTATAGGAGACGTTAAGCGGCAGCGGCTGCCCCTTAACGGCAGGTTCAATCACCAGCTTTTCCGGAACGTCCTGATTTTCTAGCGCCTGCGATAACGCCGAGAACGACGCATTAAAACGACCGATTACGCGGTTTTGAATATCCAGCATGCCCGGCGCAGCAGTGCCGTACAAAATATTTAGCGCGTTGCTGTACGTTGCAACCTGCGCGGCATCCGGCTGGGCGATGATGGCCGTTGACGTCCACTTCTCTTTGGCAACCGCCAGGTATGCGACCGCAAGAACAATAAACACGGCGACAAATGCACCGATTACCCACTTCCCACGCCACAGCTGCAGCACTAAATCAAGTAAATCAATCTGCTCCGGGTCATTGCTTCGCGTGACCGGGCTATTGTCGTTCTGCGTCATACAATCCTTAACAGCAAAAAAAGCGCAAAAAAAATTTATCTGCACAGTTTATCGTTTACTGGGGATTTTTCTATAAGAATCCGATTAGTTGTATCGGAAAGATGGGTTAGGCAACCGTTGCGCGTCGCGCTATCATGGACGCAGTCTGGTGCGCAGAGGCACCCGCAAGAATTTGATAAGGATTAATATGAAATTTTTGGTTACAGGTGCAGCGGGCTTTATCGGCTCTCAGGTTAGTAAACGGCTTCTCGAGGCCGGACACAGGGTTGTTGGGATTGATAATCTGAATGACTACTACGACGTCAATCTTAAGCTGGCACGTCTGGATCTGCTTAAATCCGACAATTTCACCTTCCACAAGCTGGATCTCGCCGACCGCGAGGGGATGGCCGCGCTGTTTGCTGAAGAGAAGTTTGACCGCGTGATCCACCTTGCCGCACAGGCGGGGGTTCGCTACTCGCTGGAAAACCCCCATGCCTATGCCGACGCCAACTTGGTGGGTCACCTCAACGTGCTGGAAGGCTGCCGCCACAATAAGGTTCAGCACCTGCTGTACGCCTCTTCCAGCTCCGTGTACGGCCTGAACCGCAAGATGCCGTTCTCGACGGATGACGCCGTAGACCACCCGGTTTCACTTTACGCTGCGACCAAAAAAGCCAACGAGCTGATGTCGCACACTTACTCGCACCTTTACAACCTGCCGACCACCGGCCTGCGATTCTTCACCGTGTATGGTCCGTGGGGCCGCCCGGATATGGCGCTTTTTAAATTCACCAAAGCGATGATTGAAGGCAAGCGCATCGACGTCTATAACTACGGCAAGATGAAGCGCGACTTCACCTACATCGACGATATCGCAGAGGCAATTATTCGCCTGCAGGATGTTATTCCCCAGACGGATGCCAGCTGGACCGTGGAAACGGGGTCACCCGCTGCCAGCTCTGCGCCGTACCGCGTGTACAACATCGGCAACAGCTCGCCTGTCGAACTGATGGATTACATCACCGCCCTGGAAGAGGCGCTTGGCAAAAAGGCCGAGAAAAATATGATGCCTGTTCAGCCGGGCGACGTGCTGGAAACCAGTGCTGATACGTCAGCGCTTTACGAGGTGATCGGGTTTAAACCGCAAACTACCGTGAAGGACGGAGTGAAGAACTTCGTGGACTGGTACCGCGATTTCTACAAGGTATAAAACAAAAAACCCGGCAAATGAGCCGGGTTTTTTATGAACTTAAAACCGAGTATCAATCGCTGCCAAACAGATCGCGGGTATACACTTTGTCCGCCACGTCCGCCAGCTCTTCCGCCATGCGGTTAGAAATGATGACGTCCGCCTCTTTCTTGAACGCATCCAGGTCGCGAATCACGCGGGAATGGAAGAACTCATCTTCCTGCATCGCCGGTTCAAAAATGATGACCTGCACGCCCTTCGCCTTAATACGCTTCATGATCCCCTGAATGGAGGAGGCGCGGAAGTTATCTGAACCGCTCTTCATGATCAGACGGTACACGCCCACGACCTTCGGCTGGCGCGCGAGAATCGAGTCGGAGATAAAATCTTTACGCGTGCGGTTAGCATCCACAATCGCGGAGATCAGGTTGTTTGGCACCGCCTGATAGTTGGCCAGCAGCTGCTTGGTGTCTTTTGGCAGGCAGTAGCCGCCGTAGCCGAAGGACGGGTTGTTGTAGTGATTGCCGATGCGCGGATCGAGGCATACGCCTTCAATGATCTGGCGCGTGTTCAGGCCCAGGCTTTCCGCATAGCTGTCCAGCTCGTTAAAGTATGCGACGCGCATGGCCAGATAGGTGTTGGCGAAAAGCTTAATCGCCTCGGCCTCGGTGGAATCCGTAAACAGCACGGGAATGTCCTGCTTGATGGCGCCTTCCTGGAGCAGCGCGGCAAAACGCTCGGCGCGCGCCGAGCGTTCGCCAATTACGATGCGGGAAGGGTGCAGGTTATCGTATAACGCCCTGCCCTCGCGCAGAAACTCCGGCGAGAAGAAGACATTGTCAATACCCAGCTCTTCTTTGATCGATTTGGTGAAACCGACGGGAATCGTAGACTTGATCACCATTACCGCGTTTGGATTGATCGCCACGACGTCTTTGATAACCGCTTCAACGGTCGAGGTATTGAAGTAGTTGGTTTTCGGGTCGTAATCGGTCGGCGTGGCGATGATGACGTAGTCCGCATCGCGATAGGCATCTTCTTTATCGGTAGTTGCGCGGAAATTCAGCGGCTTGTTCGAAAGATATTCCTGAATCTCTTTGTCAATAATCGGGGATTGCTTCTGGTTGAGCATGTCCACTTTGGCCTGCACGATATCGAGCGCAACGACTTCATGGTTCTGCGCAATCAGAATGCCGTTTGATAGGCCAACGTAGCCCGTTCCGGAGATGGTTATTTTCATTCGTTCAACTTCTTCGAGTTTGAGAGTCTGGCGATCCCGACAAGATCACCATAAGAATTAACTGCAGGTTTTTTATCGCTTATAAGGATTGGGTGTCAAGATGAATACCGTAAGCGAAGTTGTGGTTTAACTTAATAAGATAAACCTGCCGGACTCGATAGCGATTGCGCGAACCAAGCTACCATGCGGTCTTACGGGGCTTCTGCAAATAAGCGTAGCCCCGAAAAGAAATAGCACTGCTGTAGTTCAAATCAGACTAATCCCTTGGTCAGATTTAACAGGTATTGTCCATATCCCGTCTTGCTAAGAGGCTCTGCAAGCTTACGAAGCTGATCCGCATCAATAAAGCCTCGGCGGTAAGCAATCTCTTCGGGACAAGAGACCTTTAAGCCCTGACGTTCTTCAATGGTAGCAATAAAATTGCTCGCCTCAATCATGCTCTGGTGCGTCCCGGTATCAAGCCACGCGTAGCCGCGCCTCATCATTGCAACGGACAATCGGCCCTGTTGCATATAGAGGCGGTTTATATCGGTAATTTCCAGCTCTCCGCGTTCTGATGGGCGCAGGCTTTTCGCCATCTCGATCACGTCGTTATCATAAAAATAGAGGCCGGTAATGGCATAGTTGCTTTTGGGCTGCTTTGGTTTTTCTTCAAGCCCAATCGCCGTGCCTTCTTTGTCGAACTCAACGACGCCGTAGCGTTCAGGATCGCTCACGTGGTAAGCGAAAACCGTCGCGCCCTCTTCCTGACAGGCAGCGCTCTCAAGCAGCCTCGGCAAGTCGTGTCCATAGAAAATGTTATCGCCAAGCACCAGGGCACAGTTGTCCTCACCGATGAACTCTTCCCCGAGAATAAAGGCCTGTGCCAGCCCGTCAGGACTTGGCTGCACTTTATACTGCAGGCGCAGCCCCCACTGGGAGCCATCACCAAGCAGCTGCTCAAAGCGAGGGGTGTCCTGCGGCGTGCTGATGATCAGGATATCCCGAATCCCAGCAAGCATTAGGGTTGAGAGCGGATAATAGATCATGGGCTTGTCATAGATTGGCAGCAGCTGCTTGCTGACCGCCATCGTGACGGGGTAGAGCCGCGTTCCTGAGCCCCCGGCCAGTATAATCCCCTTACGCTTGGTCATTTATCACGCTCCCCATAATTCTGCTCAATCCAACTTTTATAGGCGCCACTTTTGACATTAGAAACCCATTCCGAATGGTTCAAATACCACTCCACGGTTTTACGTATTCCACTCTCGAAGGTTTCCTGCGGCGTCCACCCCAACTCGCTACCGATCTTATGGGAATCTATTGCATAGCGGCGATCGTGACCGGGCCTGTCGGCCACAAAGGTAATTTGTTCTCGATAGGAACCGGCTTTAGGCACAATCTCATCAAGCAAATCGCAGATGGTGTGAACAACTTCAATGTTCTTTTTCTCATTATACCCGCCGATATTATAGGTTTCGCCAACCTGGCCCGTTGTTAACACGGTATATAGCGCACGAGCATGATCTTCCACATAGAGCCAGTCGCGGATCTGGTCCCCTTTGCCGTATATTGGCAGCGGCTTGTCATCAAGCGCGTTTAAGATGACAAGCGGAATAAGCTTTTCAGGGAAGTGATAAGGCCCGTAATTATTTGAACAGTTGGTCACCATGCCCGGTAGCCCATATGTTCGAATCCAGGCTCGCACTAAATGGTCGCTAGACGCTTTTGACGCTGAATATGGGCTGCTTGGCGCATAAGCCGTGTCCTCCGTAAAGAGGGGGAGCGCTTCCGTCCCGTCGGAGTCATCTGGATGAGGTAAATCACCATAGACTTCATCGGTTGAAATATGATGGAAACGGAACGCGCCTTTAGCAACATCGTCCAGCGCAGACCAGTACGCACGGCTAGTCTCCACAAGAACATAGGTGCCAACAATATTGGTTTCGATAAACGCTGCGGGGCCAGTGATAGATCGATCAACGTGACTTTCTGCGGCCAGATGCATCACCGCATCTGGCTGATGCGTCGCGAAAATACGTTCCATCGCGGCTTTATCGCAGATATCAGCGTGTTCAAAAAAATAGCGTTCGCTGGCGCTCACCTCACTCAATGATTCCAAATTACCGGCATAGGTCAATTTATCAACGTTAACAACGCTATCCTGAGTATTGCTAATAATATGTCGTATAACCGCGGAGCCAATAAAACCGGCACCGCCAGTAACTAGAATTTTCACGCAGTCTATTCCGTTAAAGTGAGTTGAGTGGATTTTACAAGATAAAAAAGCCCGGTATCGCTACCGGGCTTTATGGAATGGCAGAATCAGATTAATCCAGCCATTCGGTGTGGAACACGCCTTCTTTATCAGTGCGCTTGTAGGTATGGGCACCGAAGTAGTCGCGCTGCGCCTGAATCAGGTTGGCAGGCAGAACGGCAGCACGGTAGCTGTCGTAGTACGCCACGGCTGCGGAGAAGGTCGGAACCGGAATACCATTTTGTACAGCGTAAGCTACCACATCACGCAGCGCCTGCTGGTATTCGTCGGCAATTTTCTTGAAGTACGGTGCCAGCAGCAGGTTTGCGATGCCTGCGTTTTCAGCGTAAGCATCGGTAATTTTCTGCAGGAACTGAGCGCGAATGATACAGCCCGCACGGAAGATTTTCGCGATTTCGCCGTAGTTCAGGTCCCAGTTGTTCTCGTCTGATGCGGCACGCAGCTGAGAGAAGCCCTGCGCATAAGAGACGATTTTACCCAGGTACAGTGCGCGACGGACTTTCTCAACGAACTCCGCTTTTTCACCAGCAGGTTTAGCCTGCGGGCCGGAGAGCACTTTGGAGGCCGCAACGCGCTGCTCTTTCAGGGAAGAGATGTAGCGAGCGAATACGGATTCGGTGATCAGAGACAGCGGCTCCCCCAGATCCAGAGAGCTCTGGCTGGTCCACTTACCGGTGCCTTTGTTCGCCGCTTCGTCCAGAATCACATCTACCAGGTATTTACCGTCTTCATCTTTCTTGGTGAAGATGTCTTTGGTGATGTCGATCAGGTAGCTATTCAGCTCGCCCTTGTTCCACTCGGTGAAGGTTTCAGCCAGCTCTTCGTTGGAGAGGTTCAGCCCGCCTTTCAGCAGTGAGTACGCTTCAGCGATCAGCTGCATGTCGCCGTATTCGATACCGTTATGAACCATCTTCACGTAGTGGCCCGCACCGTCAGCACCGATATAGGTCACACAAGGTTCACCATCTTCCGCAACGGCTGCGATTTTGGTCAAAATTGGTGCGACCAGCTCATACGCTTCTTTCTGACCACCAGGCATAATGGATGGGCCTTTCAGCGCCCCCTCTTCACCACCGGAGACGCCGGTACCGATGAAGTTGAAGCCTTCAGCAGAAAGTTCGCGGTTACGACGAATGGTGTCCTGGAAGAAGGTGTTACCACCATCGATGATGATGTCGCCTTTATCGAGGTAAGGCTTCAGGGAGTCGATAGCTGCATCGGTGCCTGCGCCCGCTTTCACCATTAACAGGATACGGCGTGGCGTTTCCAGAGACTCAACGAACTCTTTCACCGTGTAGAATGGAACCAGCTTCTTGCCCGGATTCTCAGCAATCACTTCTTCGGTTTTTTCACGGGAGCGGTTGAAAACGGAGACGGTATAACCGCGGCTTTCGATGTTGAGCGCCAGGTTGCGCCCCATCACTGCCATACCGACAACGCCGATCTGTTGCTTGGACATTACATACTCCTGTCAGGTGTGGTCGCCGCGACTGTGCGCGGCTTGAAATGTTGCTGTAATGGTAACCTAGTCTGAAGCTTAATGGATAGTGGAAGATGCGTTATAAAAGCATCTATTGAAAATAGTACTGTAAGTATATTAGTTATTTTTTGAGCTGCCAATTCCAGGCATCAGTCATCATATCCTCAAGAGTTCTTTTTGCTTTCCATTTTAGCTCTTGCTCGGCTAAAGAAACATCAGCCCAACATTCACCTATATCACCTGCTCTCCGGTCACAGATTATATAATTGACACTTTTCTTGGTAACTTTTTCAAAGGTTCTTATTAGTTCTAATACTGAATAGCCATTGCCAGTACCCAAATTATACACGCGCATATTCGTTTTTGTTGTAGAGTTTTTTAAAGCGGCAAGATGTCCATCAGCCAAATCCATTACGTGAATAAAATCACGGACACCTGTGCCATCTTTTGTTGCGTAGTCATTACCAAAGATGGATAACACCTTCAACTCTCCACATGCAACACGAGTCAAATATGGAACTAAATTATTGGGTATTCCCTGAGGCGCCTCTCCTATCAATCCGGATGGATGAGCACCAACAGGATTAAAATATCTTAACAGCGTAACATTGAAGTCCTTATTAGAAAATGCAATATCCTGTAATATACGCTCAGCAAAAAATTTAGATGTTCCATAAGGGTTAGTTGTCCCTCCAACAGTACATTTTTCTGTTAAAGGTATGCTTTCAGGCTCTCCATAAACTGTAGCTGAAGAACTAAATATAATATTATTGACACCAGCACAAAGCATAGCTTCGACTAGAGTCAAAGTTCCTATGACATTGTTAGTGTAATAGTCAATTGGCTTTTCGATGGATTCACTAACGGACTTTAACCCCGCGAAATGAATCACATCTGAGATTAAGTGTTTTGAAAAGATTTTTCTAAGCAAATCTTTATTATTCACATCACCTTCATAAAAATGAAAATCTTGCCCTGATAAGTATTTTATTTTATCAATTACGTCAGATGATGAATTTGCAAAGTTATCTATAATAACAACTTCATAGCCAGAGGATAAAAGTTCAACTGCAGTATGCGAGCCGATATAACCGGCCCCTCCAGTGATCAAAATCATATTTTCTCCAATAAAACCACATTCAAACCCACTGAAAATTAATATCTTTTATTAATAGTAAGAAAAACATAACTCATCATCAAATAAGACAATTTAACAGGCTTAAAGCCAATTATTTTCTTAAGGATTTCATAATGCCAGCGTAAAGACTTAAATTTATTTGATGATAAAGAAGACTTTCTCACCCTATATTCTGCAAGAGGTAACTGAATCCCAACCGAGTCTGTATTTGACATAATATTTAGCCACATCAAATAATCCTCATGGCCAATTGTTTCTTGATATATTTTCCCTAAAGCATAAACATCATACAGCCCAGTTAAATTTCCAATTTCGTTATGTTTTAGCATGTCTTTTAACGAAACTAGTTTTTTACAATTGACTGTTGAGATTATGTTACCATCTTCGGTTATCCTGTTATAAGCAGTGTGACAGCAATGACAATTCGACCTCAATAGTGTATCAATTTGCGTCTGCAGCTTCGTTGGCTTCCACATATCGTCGCTATCTAAAAAAGCAATAAACTGGCCAGATGCACGTCTTATTCCTTCGTTCCGAGCCTCCGCAACTCCTGAGTTGTGAGTCATATTAATAGCGATAATTCGATGATCATCGTAAGTTCTGATAATATTTAAAGTATTATCAGTGGAACAATCATTGATAACGATCAACTCGAAGTTTTCATAGGTCTGTGCTAATACTGAATCAATTGATTTAGCAATGTAATCGCCTGAATTATATGCAGGCATTATAACCGAAACACATCCATCCATAATAAATCCAATTATATTTTTTCGGCGAGATTAATCGCATCAATCATAGAATCTTCGATAGAACAATATTTCCAGTCGCCATAACGACCAATTGTAAATATATCACTTTTTGCAAGTTCTTCTTTAATCACCTGCTTCGTTTCATTTAAATCGCTATCAATGTGAACGTATGCAGGATTCATCATTATAGGAATATAAGATATTAACTTATGGTCACTGATTATGCCAGATGCTCTTAAACCTGCTAGGGTTTTTTCAAGTTGTTCTTCAACATCGAATTTATCTTGATCTGCATAACCAATCTCAACGTATAAACTAAGGCGTTCATCGTTAAGAATGTTGTTATAGAAACCAACTCGGTAAAAGTTATAATCTTTTTCAGGGAAGTATGCCCAATGAATATCTGTGAAATCAGTATTCTTGTCGAATCCAAGATTAAGCACCAGTACTTTATTCCATGAAAGCCGTGCAACAACCCCACTATAATCAACATCAGTAATCATACTGAGAAACTTATTAAAAGGGATTGAATTAATTAGATACTTAAAATTCACTCTCCGTTTATTAGTTATTATATATTTTTCATTGACACATATTGAAAGAACTTTTTCCTCAAGGTGGATTATATCTTCTGGTAATTCTTGGGTTAGTGCATCAATAAATACTTTAGCACCTTTTTTAGGATACAAGAAATGAGAATTGTAACTCCCCTGATAATTCTCTTTAAAACCTTTAACAATTTGTTCAAAGTTTGCATAGGGAAAGAAACGCCCCATTGCATTTTGGTCTAATTTATTCAAATTGCATGCATATAACTTCTCGTTGTAAGGTTTGAGGAACATATCTGTAATCGACTTCCCAAACTTACCATAAAGCATATCTAAAAAAGAATTGTATTCATCTTTATCTTCTCTAAAATAGAGATCATAAAGACAATTAATAAAATCCTGCTTTTCTAATTGATGTATGTTTGCTTGGAACGGAAAATCCAGTACATTTTTTTTATAGAAAATTTTCGTGCATTTCTCTTTTATTACTAATTGTTCTGCCGAGATTTTTTCTTCAAAGAATTTTTTAATTTCTGAATTTGCAAAGTGAAAAAAGTGCCCAGCATAATCCCAAATATATCCATCCTGATAAATCGTTCTACAATATCCTCCTAATTCATTCTCTTTTTCAATGATTAACGTATCATCATTCTTATGTTTATTAGCAAACATTAAACCTGAAACACCCCCGCCTAAAACGAGATAATCACAGCTTGTAACTTTCATTTCATATCCTCTCGAATAAACTTTATAGAGCCAGTAAACATCTTTGATGTGAATTTTGGAATGCTGTATTTAGAAATATATTCTTTTCTTTTTTTCATGGCAAATACAAGGTTTAAAAACATACCTTTGACCCCAAACAATCTAACAAAAGCAGCACCTTTGGAACTGATTAAGCTATCATTAAAATCAGAACCGGAACTTTCCTTCGGATGTATAACAATTGGTATTGGAATATAAAGTATTTTCAATCCTTTATCTAAAGCATCTTTTAAAAAAATAATTTCATCATGCACTCTATACTTACTACCGAGCCCAAAATTGGTATCTAACCGCAAGTTATTTTTGAGAATCGAATCACGTTTGAAAACAATTTCTATCGAAGCACACCGAAGAATTGAGCGCCAGTTATGCCATTGTTTATTTTTAAGGTATCCATCATTAAACAATGCTCCGTCTGGTGTTTTTATTTGGAATGTAATTATATCGGCCTCAGGGTTTTCATGGAATGCATTTCTGATGATCTCTTCAGCATTATCAACGTAGCCAACGTCATCATCCGCGATAACACAAATATCGCCCGTCGCATTTTCAATAGCCATATTTCGACTATTAGAAGAGCCTCTTTCATTACACGAAAGCATCGTGACGTTGTTGTAAATTTCCTTCCCAATAAAATCACTTTGATTAATTAAAAGAACAGGTAGATTTGTGTTTTTATAATCCCAATCAATTTCACTCACAGATTTTCTGTGCATGGTTGCCATTAAAATTTGTATGCTGTCCATTAACATTCCTAAATATTGAAAATTTTAGATTTCTCTTGCCCTTTGGCATTGAAAAAAAACACAGGTAAAGATAAAAAGATTAAAGAGTACAAATATGCATCCCATGACTGGAAAAAGAATAAAATATCAGTACCACCTCTGGCGATAAAGCATAGTAGAAAACTGAAAAGTAGATATTCTCGCATGCAAAATAGTCTTATTAGCGCCCAAAGAAGAAAATAAAAAATTATTAATGAAAAAAGCCCCAAATTTGAATAAAGACGAATGAAACTATTATGTGGATTATCCGTACCATTAGCTAAAAAACTACAAGTATTACTTGCGAAATAATCTAGACCTAATAATAGAGAAAAAGAATCGAATTTGTCATAATAGCATTTGATGACATCAAAACGACCAGTGTCCGATAACTCACCTGCCGATAAACGACGAACAACCCCGAGTGAATTATACAGATAGTCATATATTTCTGTAGTATAATTTAATATTACAATAGGTAATATAATTAAAACTCCAGATACCAGTACGAAAGATGTTTTTCTATACTTGTTTGCATTACAACATATATAGAACATTAAAACCAAAGAAAATGAAATAAATGCTGAACGACTATTGCTAAAGAGTATAATCAATGAAACTAGGACCAGAAACATTACTTTTAATTTGTTACTGGCGGTAGATATAACTACGCAATAAAAAGAGAAAATACCAAGAACAGAAATATAGTTTCGGCTGGATGATAAAAAAAGTGCTGTATTTAAATCCCATCCCATGATTATAGCATAACCACAGTAGCAAACAGAAAATGTACAAAATGCTAGTGCCGGCCATTTTAATTCATGCCTATGTAAACTAATAAGTCCAGCAAAGAGTGGCATTGTCACAGCAAAAGCGATATCACCGAATTTAAACTTTAAACTTAGTAGAGTCGTTAGTGTAGAAAACACAGCTAATAATATAATAAAAAACCAACCGTTACGACTTAAATATGGATAAATATAGAAAATTGAAAATGCTCCCAAAAGCATATTTAAGAATTGAAACGCAATCAATCCTGAATAAACATAGGAAAACTGGCATGCAAAAAATAAATAAAATAAAATTATCACACCATATTTCGACTTTGATGAATGTATGGTACTTTCGTTATGCATCGCGAGTTAGCCTACTAAAAGTCAAAATTGAAAGAATCACTGATACTATAGACGAAATCATAAGTGCATAAGGGACGTTGAATAGTGCCGAATTTGTATTTAGAATGCACCACAAAAAAGTCAAATGTGTAAGCGATGATATACTTGTCATTAAGAGAATTAATTTTGTTCTTCCTCTAATAAAAGCTATGTTCATCAATAAAATACTCAAAAACACTAGCGGATAGCTAAAGAAGTAAATTCTGGACATATATTGAGCTGAAATATATCTTGAATCAAAAAAGACATTCAAAATATATGGTGTCGCAATTGAAAGAATCACAATAACAAATGTGAAAAATAAAACCACTGACAAAGTAAATTTAAGGAATTGCCTTATTTTATTTTCATTTAGTAAGCGCATCGTAAAAGGCATAATAGCTTGATTTAGCGAAAGCATAAATATGTTTGCAATCATTGCGAATTGATAGCTTACACCGAATAATGCAAGACTTGAAACTCCAAAGAAGTGAGCAACATAAAATCTGTCAGCACCGAATCGTACAAAATTCATCAATCCATTAGGGAGTAATGGAATGGTAAACCGAATGAATGTAGAAAATTCATGCTTCGAAATAGTAGCATCCGATTTAAACTCTTTTAATAAAGAACGAAGGGACCATAAACAAAGCATTAATGCAGGTAAAAGTAAGGCAATTAATCGATTAGTTAAATTTTTTTCATTAAACGTAAAAGCTCCAATGGTGAGTAACACGCTTAATGAAATATTCAAAAATAATATTATTGATGCGGTCACCGTTTTTAGTTGCAATCTAAATGTTAGTGTTCTTATTTGAATAATACACATTGAGAATGCATATATTGGTGCAATTGCAAGCCAGAGAGATTGATTCAAAAGAATTAAAATAAAGAATGCAATCAAACTAATTATAGCTGATATTTTAATACCTAATATTAGTTTTCTTGAAAACTCATTCCTCTCCAGACCATTGTACATAGAAGCACACCAACCATCTAAACCAAACAAAATGAGGAGGGTAAGCAATCCAACATAAGTATTAAAAAGTTCTAAGTTACCAAGATCTACTACGGACAACATATGTGTAAGATAGGGCAAAAACAGAAATGGTATAGCCTTATTAATAATATCGAAAAAAAGATATGTCCCTGTATGCTTTAAAATAGCCTTATTAATCTTCAATTTGAAATGCCTCAACAAAATCTTCCCAACCATCGAAGTAGCTTTTGTTAAAATATTCCAATGGGATTAATTGTTTTTGCCTTAATGCTAAAGAATGCTCTTCAGAATTTATTGAACTCGAACAAAGGGCAACACAATAAATAAACTGCCCATCCAAAACATACTTGAGTAATTCAACAGGAAAATCTTTCGAAATAACGCGCGCATTAGGAATTTTATATTCTTTCTCTTTAGGGTGAAATTTGATATAAACCTCATAACCTTTATTCAGAAACTTCAGCGCAAGCTTACTATAAAGCTCAACTTTATCTTTCGTACAACATATTCCAACATCATCAATAGGCTGAGTTAAAATCAAACATGACCTGCTATTGTCAAATGATGAAAGCCCCTGAAGTTCGAAGCTATCTATCAACCGCGCTCTATTAGTGACATCCAACGATATAAGTAACGAAGATATAGTTAATTTATCTGCTTTCTTCCTAACCCTTTTCGGTAATAACTCCGGTGATTCTACTTCAAGGGATGCAACCCATTTTTCTTCCCCCCAAACCTGGCCAAAGGGAGATAACCCCCAAAATAACCGGACAGCGGCTTTTAAGGGATGTAAGGGTTGTATAACATAATTAGATAATCCATCCTCTCTAAGTATAATCTTTTGACTGACACTTCTTACTACTTTAGATGTGAAGGGTCCAGAATGATAGATGTATGTGGTATTGTATTTTCGTTTAGCTAAAAAATGAGGGACCCATTTACCACAACCGAAATAAAATCGGCCATCTTTAATGGAAAAATTTCGCCTGATAATTCCAGGTATATTTTTCTGAATAGGGCAAAAGTCGTTAATTAACTCGTATTCTTTGATAAAGAAAAATTCAATCGTTTCAAAATTAGTTATCAATCGTTCTTGCCTTTCAAAAGAAAGGTCTTGATAATCAAGAAGGAATATGATCGTGGTTTTTCTTTTTGTTATTACTGCATCACAAATTGATATTAATAACTGTCTGAGTGTAATACAAACATGCAGTGCATTATCTTTCATGCCTGAACCTTAATAGCTTTTTATTCAAATTCCAAATAAAAATCAACTTTCTCAAGCCTTGATATTAAGATCATAAAAATCTTTATAGCCAGTTGAGTTTTTCTCCAAAAAGCTCTTAATTATGCCAACGATATTATCAAGTACCTTTCTTTTGAAATAAGGATTTAATGTTTGTTGATTTTTTTTGTCGAAAAAATTAGTTTGGCTTTTCTCAATTGCTAAGAATATGCTCTCAGTTTCACAAATACAATCGATAACAGAGGGTCCTCGCACTCTCCCTTTCTGCCGATCACCGATATTTATAGTTGGAATAGCCAGAGAAGGTATTTCTATTAAACCAGATGACGAGTTACCAATCAGGCCCTGTGAATATTTATTAAGTGCAAGATATTCCTCAGGAAGGAGTGACGTGAAAAATTTAGAACCATACTCCTTACAGAACTGTTTTATTTTTATAGTAATTTCATCTGAGCCAGTATCAGAATTGGAACCAATGAAGACAAAATCATACTTTTGGATAAACTGACGTAAGGCTAATAAGAGAGACGCTGTTTGTTGAATTGGATCATTATGACTCATCGTTTCAGGATGAAATACTACTACAAAATATGGACGCTCCAATGCTCCGTACTTTTTCTCAATTTCTTGTTTAGTGGGAATATCCATTAGCATCGCATTTTCTGCACCCAATGCACCAACATCAAAAACAGTTTCTGGATTCTCTCCCATTTGAATGATGCGTTTCTGATATTCTGCAGTTGATGCTAAATGTAAGCGGCTCATTTTAGTAATTGCATGACGAATGAATTCATCATAGTTACCTAATGTTTTTTCACCGCCATGCAAATGAATAATAGGCAAATTATGCATAGCTGCTGCAATAGCAACTGAAAAAATTTCATATCGATCGCCAAGAATCATTACTGCATCAAACTTATGATCTTCAAAATATTCGCCAAATTCAGTTTGACATCTAGCCATTGTTGCGAGAATACCCGCATTGGTATCATTATTGATTTCAATGTCAATTAATTTGTCAATAACAAGGCCATCATTCTCAATATTTTTGTATGTAAATCCATATCTCTCATCACAATGCATACCAGTTGCGATAATGGTTAGTTCAATCTCTTTTTCTTCAGCAAGTCGCAATAACAATCGCTTCATTATACCGTATTCAGCACGAGACCCAGTAACGAAAACAATTTTTTTCATAAGATCAATTCCCTCAAATCACATTCAAGTTGCTCATACGCTTCTTGAGTGAAATGTAAACCATCATAAGTGTATGCAGCTTTTAGATTCCCGAATTGGTCATAAAAAGACTCATTAATTGGAACCCAGTTTACATTATGAATCTTTTTTATCTCTTTTTCTAATACCTTATTCAAATACTCAATAACTGAATTATCACGTTCTAGCCTACCCAACACTGGTGGTACGGAAAGAAAATAAATTACTACATTCGAATTTATTGATTTTATTTTTTCAATTATTTTCTTCGACCAAAAGACTGTATATTCAGCAGTCCAATTTTCAAGAACAATATCATTTGTACCTGATATCAACAGTACTGCATCACCAATTTTATCAATTAAATTTTTCGATAAGATAAGTTCATAGTATTCTTCACTTGTGATACCGGAGATACCAAAATTATTTACATCTTTATCATTTAGTCTTTCCAAATCCCAGTCATCAAATATCGAATGACCTATTAATGTAATCGGTTTCTTATCAATTTCATTTGCAAACTTTTCTTTAATCCTTTTTTTAATACTAAACCTCATGGTTTCTTTTCTTTTTCTTTTCAAAAGTTGAGATATAGCAAATTCAAAATCTAATCTATCATCTATATCAATAGAATCTGCTTTACTCATAATATATGCTACGCTATCAGCCCCAAAAAAATGTTTTTTATGAAGATACTCATCTTTTTTACCGATAAATATAGCACCATTTGGGCTATATTCTTTTGCGTCCTGCCTTCTATAATTACTAAAATCAAAACTGAAATTTGTTAACTTCAATGATGCATCTAATGGCTTAACTAATTCAGAACTTTTACTACTTTCTGTAACAGACACTAAGAAATTAGTGTTGTCAGAAGCTTCAAATAAATCAATTGATTCCTGAATATGTCTTGCATCACGGAACGGGGATGTGGGTTGTAATAAAACAAAATAGTCACACCGTTTGAACTGCTTCAATACATCCTCAACAACCATGAAAGAACTTGCTGTATCAGATGCAAGTTCCTTGCTTCGCATTACAACTTGAGCTCCATATTGTTCGGCGATATTTTTATATTCAAGAGAGTCTGTTGAGACTATGACCTTCGAAAAGCATTGAGATACCAATGCGGCTTCTATGGTATAGGCTATCAAAGGTTTGTTTCCGAGCATTAAAATATTTTTGTTCTTCAACCCCTTGGAACCTGACCTCGCCGGAATTATCGCGATCCGATTAACCATTTAAACCTCTTGTCCAACAAACCCAGAATGAATGATTAACTGATCTTCTTCAAAGTCCATTTCTGCTTCTTTACCCAAAATATCATACCATGACATTGGACTAATTCCATTCCCAGGCCGCTTAGTTGTGATGTTATCTATTGTAAACTTATCACCTTTATTAATGTTGCACTTTGCTACAATTGATTTTCTTGCCACAATTTTATTTTTTCGTTCTGATGGCGTAACTTTTTTATCAAAACTACCTAAAGATTTTTCTACTGCCCGAATACCTTCACATAGTAATGCTAGCTCATCTGGAGTAACCGAAGCCTTATGATCAGGCCCCTCAAAGTCTTTATTTAAGGTGAAATGCTTTTCGATGAAAGTAATTCCGAATGGTATTGATGCTATACCGCAAAAATAACCAGGAGAATGATCGGAAAATCCTATATTATATTCACTGAAGATCTTTTTAAAACCTGATATAGTGTTTAAATTAACATCTTCGAAAGGAGTGGGATATTCTGTATTGCAATGAAGAATTGTAATTGCAGAAGAGTTAATGCCATTATCACTAAGGACATTCAATGCCAGTTGAATTTCTTCAATTGTCGCCATCCCAGTTGAAATAACAATTTTTTTATCATTAATTGGTAATTGAGCTATTTTTTCTAAATATGGTAGATTGAGCAACTCACCAGATGGTATTTTCCATACCTTTTGATTTCTGGATGCTAAAAAATCAATTGAATCGAAATCAAAAGGCGTTGAAAAAACATCCAATCCCAGTGTTTTTGCATAATCTTCCAATTTTATGAACTCATCATATGGAAGTTCAAGTTTACGTGTCATTTCTAGCTGTGATTCGGTATTACCTGTAACTTTGATTTGATATTCAGCTTTCGGTGCATACCGAGAAATCAATTGGTCCGCTTTAAACGTTTGAAACTTTACAGCATCAACGCCTGCTTTTTTTGCCTCATCAACCATTTGTTTAGCTAATTTGAAATCACCATTGTGATTACAACCAATTTCTGCAACAATATACACGTTAGGCATTTTCTTTTCTCTTTCTCAATAATCTAGTAGGTGAACCAGCCACTACAACACAATCAGGTATATCACGGATAACAACTGAACCTGAACCCACGATGCTTGAATTACCAATAGTCAATTGCCCATTTACAACGGTACAACTCCCAACGAAAGTCTTTTCACCAACAACCACATCTCCATTCAACACAACATTCGTTGAAATATTAGAACAATATGAAATCCGATTCCCGTGTTCAATTAATGCTCTTGTATTAATCACAACACCATCTGCTAGAGAGGAATCGCAGTTTATTATTGCCATCTTGCCGACATATATACAGGAGCCCAGAGTAGCACGCGATGAAACAATAGCCGTTTTATCAATAACATTAATAGTATTTAAATTGGCATTTTTTATTTTTTCGAACCACGAAGCTCTATCATCTGGATCTCCAATTGCTATAAAGTATTTAAAACTATTCGGCACTGTAAGATCATCTAATGAACCACCAAGGATTGGATAACCTTGATGATGTCCAGATTTTATACTATCAAGGAACCCGATAATCTCATATTGATTGTGATCTAGGCTATCAATGACTGCCTTTGCGAATCCACCAGCGCCTATAATGACCAGCTTAGTTTTCATTTAGCACCATTCAAGATAACTTATCTGAGATAAATCAAAATACTTTTTAAAAACCCATGCTACCGCCCCTGGCTTAACAGCTACCAGTGCACTGGGTAAAGTTAAAATGCGTTAATCTTTGAGCAAACGTTCGCCAGAAGCAGCTACCAATTGTCGTCCTAAACGCCTTCAGAAACAAGCATAAATCTTCAAACGCGACTACCAAAAAACGGTACATAACCCATTGTTATGATTGCCATTTTAAAACGCAAAAGCGGCAAAGGCCAATCAGGCATCACTTGCATGCTCTGACCGATCGTTTGCCGCTTTCGGTGGTAAGTGCGTATCAGCCGTTAGCCAATAGCTTCTCAATCCTGCTTCTGAACTTCGCCCCTTCCTTATGGTTACGCAGGCCATAGTTCACAAACGCCTGCATATATCCCATCTTCTTACCGCAATCGTAGCTGTCCCCCGTCATCAGCATCGCATCAACGGACTGCTTCTTCGCCAGCTCGGCAATAGCATCCGTCAGCTGAATACGATCCCAGGCGCCAGGCTCGGTTTTTTCCAGCTCGGCCCAGATGTCGGCGTTCAGCACATAGCGGCCTACTGCCATCAGGTCAGAATCCAGCGTCTGCGGCTGATCTGGTTTTTCAATGAACTCGACGATGCGGCTCACCTGCCCTTCCGTCTCCAGCGCTTCTTTCGTCTGGATTACAGAGTACTCGGAAAGGTCGCCCTTCATACGTTTCGCCAACACCTGGCTGCGGCCCGTTTCGTTGAAACGCGCCACCATTGCCGCCAGGTTATAACGCAGTGGATCGGCAGAGGCGGTATCAATAATGATATCGGGCAGAACAACAATGAACGGATTATCGCCCACTACCGGGCGCGCGCACAAAATCGAGTGGCCCAGACCCAGCGGCTGCGCCTGACGCACGTTCATGATGGTCACGCCTGGCGGGCAGATAGACTGAACTTCTGCCAGCAGCTGACGTTTGACGCGCTGCTCAAGTAGCGCTTCAAGTTCGTAAGAGGTGTCGAAGTGGTTCTCTACCGCATTTTTGGAAGAGTGTGTAACCAGGACGATTTCTTTGATCCCTGCAGCAACAATCTCGTCGACAATGTACTGAATCATCGGCTTGTCGACGATCGGCAGCATCTCTTTTGGGATTGCCTTCGTGGCTGGCAGCATATGCATACCTAAACCCGCTACCGGAATGACTGCTTTCAAATTAATCATTATATCTTCCACCTTAAAATGGTTGACGAAGTATAGCCTCGATCCCGCGAATTAACAGGTGAATGAACTCTACTGCGCCATATGCAAATCACGTTTTTAGCTGTAACTGATACAACTTAACCGCAAAACGTGGTTTGCGTGACCCAGAATTGTCGGAAACCCCACTTAAAAACTGATTTAGGCTCTGTTTCCGACAAATCGCAGCCGGCCAGCGGTCATTCCGATACAAACGTAATGTCGTCCTGTTTTTCATGCACAAATTCATACTTAAGCGTACGGTCCAGCCCCTGTGAGAGGGTATAAGGAGCCGTAAAGCCGGAACTATGCACTTTGGTGGCGTCAAACTGGGTTGTGGCACAGAATTTTTTCACGCGGACCGAGCTGATTGCATATTTTTTGCCCGTGACCTTGCTGAGAATATCAAAGCAGTAACCGCCTAACATGCCGAGAGGATAGGGAAGATGAACGGACGGGATCTTCTTATTGAGGCTTTTCTCAACTTCCGACACCAGCTGATTCATGTTCAAATCCGGTTTATCAACGTAGTTGTACACATCATAACCGGGCTTGACGTTACTGAGTTTGAACTTGATAAACTCAACGATGTTGCCAACGTACGCCATGGACTTGTAGTTAGTACCTGCCCCTACCATCGCAAACTTACCCCCCGCTATCTGTTTAAGCAGGTTGTATACATTTCCGCGGTTGCGCTCACCGAAAATGACAGTGGGTCGAACGATCGTCAAAGAGCGCGCTTCTGGGGCTTTGTTGTACCACTCTCGCAAAACCTCTTCAGCCTGCCACTTGCTTTTCCCGTAATGGTTGAATGGGTCATGCGGATGAGTTTCATCAGGATTGACTTTATTGAGGCCATATACGGCAACCGAACTGGTAAAAATAATGTTTTGCACATTATTTTTTTCCATTGCAGCCAAAACGTTACGCGTTCCCTGCACGTTTACATCGTAGTACAAAGACGTTGGGCTTACGTCATCTCGGTGTTCAGCCGCAAGCAACACAACGGTATCGAAACCAGCCAGAGCCCGATCGAGTTGGTCCTGATTACGCACGTCACCTGAAACGGTGATGTCTGGGTAAAAGTGACTTTGCTGTTTGTCGAAGTTAGTGACATCAAACTCAGCCTGAGAAATCTCGATCAAACGGGTCCCAACAAAACCAGACGCGCCAATAAACAAAACTTTATCGTTCATACACCACTCAATGCGTTATATGTGTTTGTCACACCTCTGGTATTCACGATCTTCCCTGAGGTAGAGCTATTGATTAAACAAATCCGGCAGAATATTGCTACGGATTATAAACCCTAACATCACTGAGTTCAGTAACAAAATTTAGGGATAGCAGAAAGTTCCGCGATCCCATAAGTCTAAAGCATCATTTTCTGCTGGACGGAAGCGCAAAATTCAGCCGCTCCGTATTCACCACCTGCTGGTCCACCCGGTCGATATCCACCGAGCTTTGCCCCTTCTCATTCACCGCATGGATGTTCGCAAGCGACAGCAGCGTCTCGTCTTTGGCCATAAACTTACCGCGCACGTCCTTACGCAGATCGAAATTGATCTTCAGCGCAGGGCCTACCGCAGCCTCCTGCATCACATTGATATTGCGTAAGAAAAGGTGCTGCGGCTTGTTGTGCAGCTCAAGCGTTGCGCGCTGCATATCCACGTTGGTGATGGCGACAAACGAGGTCGCGTTCCCGGAGGAAATCTGTATCCCGCGCAGCTTATAGGCAAGCCTGCGGTTGTCCAGACGAATACCGTTGAGCCTAAAGTTCTGGGGTATCGACAGGTAATCGCCTTTGATGACGCCATAACCAATGAGCATTCCGGCGCTGTTTACCATATCCACATTATCAATAACGAAATTATCACAGCCATATATCGCGACGGTTGCGTTATCTATTCCCGCTTTTTTACTGAAGTCAGGTGTGATATTGACGGCCTTTATATTACGGATAATAAAATGTTTCCCGTTCTCAACGTGAACAAGCTGTCGACAGTTACTTCCCGTGATATTTGCCACCACAAAGTTTTTTACGGTTTGCTTTTCAGGGTAGTCGTTATCGTAGGTGCTGCCCGCGAGGCCGATGCCAATCCCCCAGTTTATCTTGCCGTTAGTGCAGTTAATGTTGTCGATTACGTGGTCGGAAATCAGAATGTTGCGATCGTTAATGGCGACGTTCCACTCGATGGCATCGCCCTGCAGGTGGCTAAACGTACTGTTGGTGATCCGTGCGCCGTCCACCTGATTGTGAAACCCCTGGCGCAGGATGGCGTAGTTGGCCTGGCTTACGTGGATGTCATCAATGAGCAGGTTGCGCATGACTTTCGGCTTTTTACCGCCGATATAAATCTGCGTAACCGGGCCAAAACCGCTCATCGCCAGCCCCTTTATTACGCAGTCAGAGCCGCGCACGTCGAGCGTAATGTTCTCGGTACGCCCCTTCCCTTCACCGATAACCTTACTCCCTTCCTGCAGCACGAACCGTCCGCGGCCGTTGCCGGTCAGCGCGCCGCGGATCAGCAGCGTTTTGCCGTCAGGAATAAAAATGCCGGTGTTGATGTTTTCACAGGTCACCCCGGCGGGGACAACAACGGTATCGCCTTCGCTAAACGCCTGCTTAAAGGCGGCGATCCAGTCGTTGTTATTGTACTGATTAACGGAGACGGTCTTTCCGCCTGCCGCCCGCGCGGTGCGAAGCGGCAGGAGCGGCATGGCTGCAAGAACGGACAGCGTTGATACAAAATGGCGTCGGGTAATCTTTTTCAGCATACAACCTCGGCGTTACAGCGTTTGAAGCAGGCTCGCGAGCCGGCGATTGATCGCCTGCTGGTTAAAATCAGCCTCGACCTTTTGTCGGGCATTGCGCAGCACGGGTACCAGCGTCTGCTGGTCAATATCACTGAATGCGGCCAGGCGGTCGGCGAGCGCCAGCGCGTTGTTTTCAGGCACCAGCCAGCCGGAATGCTCGGACGTGATCAGCTCGGGAATGCCGCTGTGCAGCGTCGACACCACCGGAATGCCTACCGCCATCGCCTCCATCAGCGCCACCGGTATCCCTTCCATATCGCCATCGGTTCCCGTGACGGAGGGCAGCAGGAACACGTCCGCCTCGTCAAGCATTGCCTTCACCTCGTGGCTCGGCTTAAAGCCGGGCATCTCGACCAGGTCGTCCAGCTGATACTGCTCGATCAGCGTGCGCAGCCGGCGTTCCCACGGGCCAATGCCGAGGATGCGGTAGCGAAAATCAACGCCGCGCGCCTTAAGCTGGCGGCAGGCCTCAATCGCCACGTGCAGCCCCTTTTTCTCAGTGAGGCGCGCCACGGAGATAATCTGCAGCGGCTTGCCCGGCACCTTCACCGGACGCTGGGTAAAGCGTTCCATATCCACGCCCATTCTCGAGACGGCGATCTTCTCGCTCGGGCAGCCCATGGTCTTCAGGCGTCCGGCCCACAGGTCGCTGATCGGCAGCATCATGTCGCCGCGGCGAAACAGCTGCTGGTACTCCGGCGTGTAGTGGTTCAGCACCTCACGGCTGGAGATGTCGATGCCGTGGAAAATGGTTGCGATTTTGCCTTCGATCACGCCCAGCTCGCGCAGCTTGGCCGCCGTAACCCCCGCCGGGCCAAAGTGGGCGATAAACACGTCCGCGCGGTACGGCGTCTGGGTTTGCCCGCAAATGGCAGAAAGAATAAGGTTGCGGGATTCCGCCCCGTAGCGAGAGACGTTAAGCGCCCGCCAGGTCGAAGGGCGATGGATGCCGCGCAGCGTCTGGCCGGCGCGATAGCGCAGCTTCTTTATCCGCCCGCTCGGCTCGTCCTGCAGCCAGCGGGTTTTCGCCTCCAGCCCATACTGGGTATACGCCGCATGGGTGTTTTGCGTGTCGCCCTTCTGCAGGGCGACAATCTCCACGTCGTATCCCATATCGATAAACGCGGTGATCTGGTTCAGCACGAAGGTCTCGGACGACAGGGGGAATTTCAGCAGGAAAAAGCCAACCTTCATTTCCCCTCCCCGACGCGATCCAGCACGGATTTCACCATCGCGATGCCCTTTTCGCGCTCGGCTTTCACCGCCGCGGCCAGGCGCTCGTTGATGGCAGGCAGCTGGCCGAGCGTATCGCCGACCATCGCCCCGAGGGAGCCGTCCAGCAGGTGGCGAATATCCACCGCCATTTCCGGCATGCCGAGCTGCTGCATGATGCCCGCAGACTTGTGTTCGTAGTTGATAGCAATGGCGGGGGTGCCAAAGTTCATGGAGATAATCGCCGAGTGCAGGCGCGTGCCCACGGTCAGGTCGCAGGCTGCAAGCAGCTTGCCCATCTCCAGATCGTTCAGCTCGTCCATCACCACGTGATAGCGGGACGGGTCGTTGACCAGGCCGCGAAGGTTGAGCGCCACCATGCGGTCATCCTTGTTGTAGCTGTCGATGCCGGTGCAGGTAGAGAGCGCCAGCACCTGGTAGCCGCTGTCCAGCACGCGGTTTACCACCTCGGCGAACGCTTTCTCGTAGGCAGCCTGAGTGGTACCGAGACGCTTGTCGAACGGAGCCAGCTCGCGCAGGGTAATCGCCACGGTTTTCTGCTTCGCCGCCACGTCCAGCCAGTGCTGCACCGCGTAGCTCGCCTGGAAGCTGTCGTCCTGATGGTCCACCAGCCACGCCGTGTCGACGCCGTGCTCCACTTTGGAGGTGTCGATGTCGCTGCGCTTCATCAGATCGAGGCTCACGGACTCGCGCAGGATCAGCGCGTCGCAGTGGCCAAACACGTAGTTCGCCAGCTGGTTAAACTGCGGGTCCTGGAACGGCCCGACGCTGTGGCCAATCATAAACAGCGGCTTTTTCGCCATAAAGGTGCAGAGCGCGTGTTCGAACTGCGGCACGCCGTAGAGGTCGACGAAGAACGATCCGCCTACCTGAATAATGGCGTCGTAGCCGGACAGCAGGCGAACGAAGTCGGTAAAGCCCTGGGCAATCGCGATGTTGCGCAGCCTGCCGGTGTCGGTCACGCGGGAGAGCAGCACCTGGTGCTGGTAGCGGCGGCGCAGCACTTTTTTGACGCGCCCCATCACGCCCGCGGCATTGTTGTGCTGCTTCATCTGGCCGTACAGCGGATCGCCCATCACCGGGCGGTTCAGCAGCCAGGACGAGCTGACCGGATAACGGCTCATCACGTCCACTTCGGTGTCAGGATTGAGTGTGTTAATCGCATCCAGTAAACCGCGCAGAATGGCGCTGTCGCCACGGTTGCCGCAGGTATGGTTGCCAAGAATCAGTAATTTCATAATGGCCTCTTAAAGAACTAGCCTGCGCGAAGCAGCGTTTTCATTTTTTCGTTACGGCAAAACTGGCGCTTCATCTCTACCACCAGCGCGTTGCGCGAGAGCACAATCATCACGCCGAACGCCAGCGCGCCCGCGGCGACCTGCACCGCCAGCAGCGCGGCCAGCGGCAGATGGCCGTTGAGCACGATGCCCAGGCCAAAGCTCACCGCAAGCGTGGGCAGCGAAAGATAAAACGGCAGCCACAGGCTCAGGATGTACTGCCGGTAGCTGGAGCCCAGCACCGGTTTGATCATCACGAAGTAGCTCAGCACGGTATTGATGATTTGCACCAGCAGGAAGCCGATCGTTACCCCGATGGCGCCCGCCGTATGCCCGCCGACGATAATCGCCGGAATGAACAGGAAGGTTTTAAAGACGTTAAACTTGAAGCTGATATCCACGCGGGCCTTCGCCATCAGCAGCGAGCCGATCGGGTTACCCACGGAGCGCAGCAGCCCCACCACGCACAGCAGCTGCAGGATCGGAATGATGCTGTTCCACTTCTCGCCAAACACCAGCGGCACGAAATTACTGGAGACGACCATCAGCCCCAGCAGCACCGGGAAGTTGATAATCCCCACCACCGAGAGCAGCTTGTAGAAGTTCACGCGCAGCTTCTCGGTGTCGTCCTGGATCTTGGCGAACGCCGGGAACAGCACGCGGGTGATAATCGGGTTCAGCTTCATCGGCGGCACAACGGCGACGTTATAGGCCAGGTTGTAGCCCCCCGCGACGCTCGCCCCAAGAATACGCGCCAGCACCAGGGTGGAAAGGTTGGTATTGACGTAGTTGATGATGCTGTCCGCCGTCAGCCACGCGCCGAAGCGCAGGTTGGACGACACGGACGCCAGCGAGAAGTGCAGCCCCGGGCGGTAGATCTTGCGGCCAAAGTAGCCGAACAGCAGCGTGCGCACGGCGGAGTTCACCAGGTAGCCGAGAATGGCGGTCATCGCCAGCGGCCAGAAATGGGCGCTGACCACGGTAAAGGTAAAGCCCGCCAGCACGGCGCTGGTCTCAATCATGCCGATCTTGTTGAACTCCAGCTCTTTTTGCATCAGCGCGCGGAACTGCTGCCCGTGCGGGATCAGCACAAACGCGAACGACAGCGCGCGCATGAGCGGGGCCAGATCCGGGTTGTGGAGCACCTGCGCAATCACGTCGCTCAGCAGGAAGACCAGCACAAACACAACAATCCCCAGCCCAACGTTGAGCCAGTAGAGCGTGGTCAGCTCCAGATGGCTAATCTCCTTGCGCTGGATAATCGAGTTGGCAATACCAAAGTCGGACAGCGTATCGGCGAGGGCGATAATCACCAGCGAGACGGTCAGCAGGCCGAACTGGTGATTATCAATGATGCGCGCCAGCACCGTCATTTGCACCAGGCCAAGGCCGATGATGACGATGGTCGCCATCGCTGACCACTTCGCGCCGCTGATGGTTTTTTCTCGTAAGCTCATCTCAGTACGCCGCTTTGTTAACAAAACCTTTGAACACGGTCAGAAAGACGATCTTGATATCAAACCAGAGGCTCCACTCGCGGATGTACTCCAGGTCGAACTCGACGCGTTTTTCCATTTTTTCCAGGGTATCGGTCTCGCCGCGCCAGCCGTTGATCTGCGCCCAGCCGGTAATGCCCGGCTTCACCTTGTGGCGCAGCATGTAGCCCTCAATCAGCGAACGGTACTGCTCGTTGTGGGCGACCGCGTGCGGACGCGGCCCGACGATGGACATCCCGCCGGTAAAGACGTTGATAAACTGCGGCAGCTCGTCCAGCGAGGTGCGGCGCAGGAAGTTGCCCACGCGGGTTACGCGCGGATCGTTTTGCGTCGCCTGGGTGACCACCTTGTCGTTTTCCATCACCTTCATGGAGCGGAATTTCCACACCATGATCGGCTTGCCGTCCATGCCGTAGCGGGTCTGGCGGAAGATCACCGGGCCAGGCGAGGTCAATTTCACCGCCAGCGCAATGCAGCACAGCACCGGGGAGATCAGCAGCAGGATCAGCGACGAAAGCACAATATCTTCCGCGCGCTTCAGCACGCGGTTGATGCCTGACAGCGGCGTGTCGTACAGCGGAACGACGGGAACGCCGTTCACCTCTTCAATGCGGGAGTGAAGGATGTTGAAGGTAAAGACGTCCGGAATGAGGATCACCGAGCAGGTGGTATCCGCCAGCTCGCGCATCAGCGCTTTGATGCGCGTCTCGTCCTTCATCTGCATCGCGATATAGACGTTGTGAATTTTACCGGCCTTCGCGTCGTCGATAAGCTGATCGTAGCTGCCCGCCCATTCCGCGGGCACGCCGCCAGGCTTCGCATCGTGATAAACCCCGACGACCTCAAAGCCCAGCCACGGCTCTTTGCGGAAGCTGTCGAGCAGCACCTGCCCTACCGGCAAATCACCGGCCACGGCCACGTAGCGGGTGTTATAGCCGCGGTTGCGCAGCCAGCCTGCGCCAAAGCGAATCAGCGAGCGGCAGACCACCATCCCAACGCTGGTGAGCAGATACCAGCTCAGATAGGTGACGAGGCGGTTATCGAAAGCATGGCTGAAGGCCACCAGCCCGGCGCTGAAAATCAGGCTCAGGGTCCAGTTTTGCAGCAGCAGCATCAGCTCGGTCGTTATCTTCACGCCGCGCCACGAGCGGTAAAAATCGGTCATTCCGCCGATCATCTGGAACACCACCAGCGCGATCAGCGCCATCAGCAGGTGCATATATAAGAACGGCTGTCCGCTAACCTGACACACCAGCCACAATCCGCCGACCATGATGGTGATATCAGAAAATCGCTGCACCATAGAGATTAACGATGCATTCGTTCTCGCTCGGTCGCGCTTTTTTAGATTCGTCATCGTTGTTCCTTTAGTTCAAAACCCGAACCCCGCCCCTCACCCCGACCCTCTCCCCAGAGGGGAGAGGGTGTTTACGTTCCCTCTCCCCTCTGGGGAGAGGGTTAGGGTGAGGGGCAGGTTTTAGGTTTTGGTATTACTGATTCAACAGCGCCAGAATGTCCTTCGTTCGCGCTTCCATCAGCGCCGCATCCGCGCGCGACTCCACGTTCAGGCGCACCACCGGCTCGGTATTTGACGAGCGCAGGTTGAAGCGCCACTGCGGGAACGACATGCTGATCCCGTCGGTGCGGTCGATTTCCAGGGCGTGGATCGCAAAGTGGTGCTCCACGCGGGCAATCGCCTCGGCGGGCGCGGCCAGCTTGCTGTTGATTTCACCGCTCGCCGGGAACGCCGCCATGCGGTCGCGCACCAGCTCGCCCAGCGTCTGGCCCTTCAGGCACAGCAGCTCGGTCACCAGCAGCCACGGGATCATCCCGCTGTCGCAGTAGGCAAAGTCACGGAAGTAGTGGTGGGCGCTCATCTCGCCGCCGTAGATGGCGTCCTCTTCGCGCATGCGCTCTTTGATGAAGGCGTGACCGGTTTTCGACATCACCGGCTCGCCGCCCGCGGCGCTCACCACGTCGACGGTGTTCCAGGAGAGACGCGGATCGTGAATGATTTTTGCGCCCGGGTTCTTCTCGAGGAACGCCTCCGCCAGCAGGCCGACGATGTAGTAGCCTTCAATGAACTGCCCTTTCTCGTCGAACAGGAAGCAGCGGTCGAAATCGCCGTCAAAGGCGATGCCCATGTCCGCGCCGTGCTCAATCACCGCATTACGGGTGTCATCGCGGCACTCGGGCAGCAGCGGGTTAGGAATACCGTTCGGGAAGTTGCCGTCCGGGGTGTTGTGTACCTTGATAAACGTCACCGGCACGTTCAGCGCCTTAAAGCGCGCCTCCAGGGCGTCCACCACCGGGCCCGCCGCGCCGTTGCCGGCGTTGATCACCAGCTTCAGCGGCTTCAGGTTCGCCACGTTGATGTAGCCGAGCAGGTGGTCGATATACTCTTTTTGCAGATTGATCTGCCTGTAGCTGCCGCGTTTCGCTTCATCCACCGGCGGGAAGTCGTTGGCTTCCGCCAGGCGCTGCACGTCGCGCAGGCCGGTATCGCCGCTGATCGGGCGCGCGCCCTTGCGCACCAGCTTCATGCCGTTATAGTCCATCGGGTTATGGCTGGCGGTCACTTCGATACCGCCGTCCACGCCCAGGTGGAAGGTGGCAAAGTAAATCTCTTCGGTGCCGGACAGGCCGATATCCAGCACGTCCACGCCCGCGTCCTGCAGCCCTTTGGCCAGCGCCAGCTTCAGGGATTCGCTGGTCAGGCGCACGTCGCCGCCCAGCACGATGGTTCCTGGCTTCAGGTATTCGCCGTACGCGCGGCCGATGCGCCACGCAATGTCTTCGTTCAGCTCTTCGCCCAGCTTGCCGCGGATATCGTAGGCTTTAAAACAGGTTAACTTTTCCATGATGACCCCTTTTTCAGGCAACAGTTGGCCCGCCCGATTAACAGGCAAAATTGTTTTTATTCATTCGTAGGCCGGATAAGCGAAGCGTCATCCGGCGTTAAAACGGTGCTATACCCGGCCGTAGCGGTCCTGGAAGCGAACGATGTCGTCTTCTTCCAGATACGAACCGGAGCGCACCTCAATCAGGTCGAGCGGAATTTTCCCCGGGTTTTCGAGGCAGTGCGTCGCGCCCAGCGGAATGTAGATAGATTCGTTCTCACCGAGCAGCTTCACGTCACCGTCGATGGTCACTTTGGCGGTACCCGCCACCACCACCCAGTGCTCGGCGCGGTGATGGTGCATCTGCACCGACAGCCCCTCGCCCGGCTTCACGGTGATGCGTTTCACCTGATAGCGCTCGCCCGCGTCGATGGAGTCGTATTTGCCCCACGGACGATAAACCTCACGGTGAATGTGGTGCTCGTGGCGGCCGTCGGCCTTGATCTGCTCCACGACCTTCTTCACGTCCTGCACCGCGTTACGGTCGGCAATCAGCACGGCGTCTTTGGTTTGCACCACCACCAGATCCTTCACGCCCACCGTGGTCACCAGCCCGGACTCCGCATACACGTAGCTGTTTTCCGTTTTATGGCTGATCACATCACCATGGTGGACGTTACCCTCCGGGGTATGCGCGCTGATCTCCCACAGGGATGACCATGAGCCAACGTCGCTCCAGCCCGCGTCCATCGGCACCACCACCGCGTCGGCGGTGCGCTCCATCACCGCGTAGTCAATAGACTCTTCCGGGCAGGCGAGGAAGGATTTTTCGTCGACGCGGATAAAGTCGAGATCCGGGTCGGTCACGTTCATCGCGCGTTCGCAGGCGTTCAGGATATCCGGACGGTATTTCTCCAGCTCCTCGAGGTAACGCCCGGCGCGGAACAGGAACATGCCGCTGTTCCAGTAATATTCCCCGCTGGCAACGTAGGCCTGCGCGGTTTCCAGATTCGGTTTTTCAACGAACTGCGCGACGTCAAACGCCACGCTGTCGCCCTCGCCCGGCGTCACGTCGCCGCGGCGGATGTAGCCATAGCCGGTTTCCGGGAGATCCGGCACGATACCGAAGGTCACCAGCTTGCCGTTTTCGGCATACGGAATGGCCGCGCGCACCGCATCGCGGAAGGCGTCTTCCTGCTGAATCACGTGGTCAGCGGCGAGCACCAGCATCAGCGGATCGCAGTCCGGGCTGCTGCGCTTTGCCGCCAGCGCCGCCAGGGCGATGGCCGGTGCGGTGTTTCGTCCGGCAGGCTCCAGAATGATATTTTCGGTGAGTTTGTTCAGCTGGCGCAGCTGCTCGGCAACGATAAAGCGGTGCTGTTCGTTACAAATCACCACCGGGCTTTCACACTCCACGCCGTGCAGACGGTTAACCGTCGTTTGCAGCATGGTGAGATCCCCTTTCAGGCAGAGGAACTGTTTTGGATAGAGCACGCGGGACAGCGGCCACAACCGGCTACCAGAGCCTCCAGCCATCACGACCGGATACAGTTTGCTTTGACTCATGATTTATCCCCGTATATCTGCAATAAATTGGCTCAGCACGCTCTCTTTCTCGAGGGTGCGTTCGGCATATTCACGTGCCACCGTGTTCTCTTTTGGCATGGCAAGCGCCCGTTCGATTCCGGCCACCAGCGCGGAAACCGACTCCGGCTCCACGCAGACGGCGATTCCGGGATAGCCGTTGCACAGCTGGCCTAATTCGGTTTCGGCTTCAGCCGTAATCACCGCGTTTCCGCCCACCGCCAGAATGTTGGTCAGCTTGGAGGGCAGCACCGCGTCCGCCGCGCCGCGCTTTTGCACCACCAGATGGCAGTCGCCCATCTTCAGCAGCGCGGGCAGCGCGTCATAGGACTGCAGCGGGAAGAATTTCACGTTGGTCAGGCCGCGCTCGCGCGCCATTTTTTCCAGCCGCGCTTTACCACCGCCCTGCCCGACGATGGCAAACGTCAGCGGGCGTGCGCTCAGCTGCTGCGCCGCCTCGATGACGGTCTCCAGCCCCTGCTTTTCACCAATGTTGCCCGAGTAAAGAATGATTTTATGGTCATCAGGCAGGCCGAGCTGCGCGCGCAGCGACTGAGCGTCTTGCTCCGTCACGTCGCGAAAGCGCGCCACTTCGGACCAGTTCGGGAAGAAGATCACCTTTTCCGCCGCCACGCCCTTCTCCTGCGCCTTGTTCATCATCGAGCGCGAGATGGTCGAAACGTAGTCGACGTTGTGCAGCCCGCTGCGCTCGAAGGCGCTGGCGAGCTTCGCCACCTTGCCGCCCTTGCCTTTGCCCGCCATGCCCAGGCCGAGCATCGCGTCCACTTCATAATCCTGGATGTGCAGCAGGGTACGCGCGCCGGAGAGCTTGCCCAGCAGGCGCATGCCCGGCGTGCAGAACAGCGTCGGCACCACGCCGATAATGCGGTCCGGCTTCCAGCGACGCTGCGCCATCAGCGGGAAGAAGCTGCTCAGGGCAAAGCTGCCCAGATGCAGCAGGCGCTTGAGCGTTGAAGGCTGCTTCGGCACGTACAGCGGGCAGCGCCAGACGGTGGCGGCCCCCTCTTCGCGGCGGTAGCGCCAGCTCGAGTAGCGCTCGCCCACCTTCCACTCCGGGTAGTACGGCGGCGCGGTAATGACCCGGACGTCGTGCCCCTGGCTCGCCATCCACTCGACCATCTCGCCGGTGTATTTGCCGATGCCGGTCAGCTCCGGCGAGTAGTTGATTCCATAAACGAGGATCTTCATAAGCCCGGCACCTCGGCCTGACGCTCCGCGAGGAAATAGGCCCGACTGTTGTCGTGAACGTTATCGCTCGCCAGCAGCGCGTCCGGTGCCAGCCAGCGGTAGTCGTCATGCTGAGCATCAGGCAGACGCAGGTCTGCCTGAGTCACCTTCAGGCGGAACCCCAGCACGATGTAGTGCGTGGTGAACCCGGTGCCTGAAAAGTTATCGTCATAGAAGTGCTGCCAGACCCCGTAAAACTGGCCCGCCGCCATCGGCAGCTGAAGGCCCAGCTCCGCCAGGGTGAGACGCTCAAATGCGTTTGCCAGCGTCTCATCCTTCTGCACGCGCCCGCCGGGCACGAACCAAAAGCCCTGTGCGGGACGGTTGGTTCGTTTTCCCAGCAGGAACTCGCCGCGTTCGTTCTCCACGATCAAATCAATCGAGATGAGCGGAGTGGAACGCACCACCGTGGCAAAATCTTCCTGACTTAAAAACATCGTTACCCCCGGAAGCGGTGCTGGTTTTCCAGGAACCACTGGTAGGTGCTGGCCAGCCCCTGCTCCAGCGACACCTCGTGGTACCAGCCCAGCTGATGCAGACGGGTCACGTCCAGCAGCTTGCGCGGCGTGCCGTCCGGTTTCGTCGCGTCAAACACCACGCGGCCCTTGTAGCCCACCACCTGCGCGATGGTCTGCGCCAGCTCGCGGATGGTGCAGTCCACGCCGGTGCCCACGTTGATGTGCGACAGCATCGGCTCGGTGTTCTCCTGCCACACCTCGCGATCCAGCTCCATCACGTGAATGCTGGCCGCAGCCATGTCGTCCACGTGCAGGAACTCGCGCATCGGCGTGCCGCTGCCCCACACCACCACGTCCGGCGCGCTCTCGGCGGTCGCCTCGTGGAAGCGGCGCAGCAGCGCCGGGATCACGTGCGAGTTGCTCGGGTGGAAATTGTCGTGCGGCCCGTACAGGTTGGTCGGCATCACCGAGCGATAGTCGCGGTTGTACTGACGGTTGTAGGACTCGCACAGCTTGATCCCGGCAATCTTGGCAATCGCGTAGGGCTCGTTGGTCGCTTCCAGCGTGCCCTGCAGCAGCTCGCTTTCGGCGATCGGCTGCTTCGCCATTTTCGGGTAAATACAGGATGAGCCGAGGAACAGCAGCTTGTTCACGTTGTGCAGGTGCGCCGCGTGAATGATGTTGCTCTCGATCATCATGTTCTCGTAGATGAAATCCGCCGGGTAGGTGTTATTGGCGACAATGCCGCCCACCTTCGCCGCCGCCAGATACACCTGGTCGATACGTTCGTTGGCAAAAAAGTCCTGCACCGCTTTGCCATCGAGCAGGTTTAGCTCGTCGCGCGTGCGGACAATCACCTCGACGTCGCCGCGCTGCTCAAGCTGGCGCACAATCGCCGAGCCCACCATGCCGCGGTGGCCGGCAACAAAAATACGTTGTTTGGTCATTCTCAGGACTCCAGCGCGATGGCAACCTCGTAGCCATGGGACTTCAGCAGGGAGTGTTTTTTCGCCGCTTCGAGATCTTTAGCCACCATCTCGGACACCATCTCCTGCAGCGTGGTTTCCGGCTTCCAGCCCAGAACCTCGTGCGCTTTGGTTGGGTCGCCCAGCAGGGTTTCCACTTCGGCAGGGCGGAAGTAGCGCGGGTCAACCTGAACGATCACGTCGCCCGGCTTCACGCCCGGCGCGTCGTGCCCGGTCACGGATACCACGATACCTTTCTCATCCACGCCGGTGCCTTCAAAGCGCAGCTTGATGCCCAGCTGTGCCGCGGCCATTTCCACGAACTGGCGAACGGAGTACTGGACGCCGGTGGCGATCACGAAGTCTTCCGGTTTGTCCTGCTGCAGCATCATCCACTGCATTTTCACGTAGTCTTTCGCATGGCCCCAGTCGCGCAGGGAATCCATGTTGCCGAGGTGCAGGCAGGACTCCAGGCCCTGAGCGATGTTGGCGATCGCGCGGGTGATTTTGCGGGTGACGAAGGTTTCGCCGCGGCGCGGGGATTCGTGGTTGAACAGGATGCCGTTACAGGCATACATGCCGTAGGATTCACGGTAGTTCACGGTGATCCAGTAGGCGTACAGTTTGGCGACCGCATACGGAGAGCGCGGGTAGAACGGCGTGGTCTCTTTCTGCGGGATTTCCTGCACCAGGCCGTACAGCTCGGAGGTGGACGCCTGGTAGAAGCGGGTTTTCTTCTCAAGGCCGAGGAAGCGAATGGCTTCCAGCAGGCGCAGCGTGCCCATGGCATCAACGTCTGCGGTGTATTCCGGGGATTCGAAAGAAACCGCAACGTGGCTCATCGCGCCCAGGTTGTACACTTCATCCGGCTGCACTTCCTGCAGGATGCGGGTCAGGTTGGAGGTATCGGTCAGGTCGCCGTAGTGCAGGTGGAATTTCGGGTTTGCCGCGTGCGGATCCTGATAGATGTGATCCACGCGCTCGGTGTTGAATGAAGACGCACGACGCTTAATGCCGTGAACTTCATACCCTTTTTCCAGCAGCAGTTCTGCCAGGTAAGAACCATCCTGCCCGGTAACGCCGGTGATGAGAGCGACTTTAGACATGTTTATATTCCTCTGTACTTATCAAAGTTTTTCAGTTTCAACGCGTTCGCGTATCACCACTGCGGGGTTGCCACGGCAAATTGTATTTGCCGGTAGCGATTTAAAAACGCTGCTGCGGGCACCAATAACCGTGCCGTCGCCAACAGAAACGCCGGGTGCAACAAAGACATCCGTTGCCAGCCAGCATTTTTCGCCAATCACAATAGGCGTGGCGGTAATATCAAAATGCGGGCTCATAAAATCGTGGCTGCCGGTACACAAATAACACTTCTGTGAGACTACCGAATTTGCGCCAATGGTAATGTCGCCAAGGGTATATAACACCGCGTCATCGCCTACCCAGGCATAATCCCCGAGGGTTAATTTCCACGGATAGGTAATTTTTACCGATGGGCGAATAACTACGTTTTTTCCTATTTTTGCGCCAAACAGGCGCAGTAAAAATGCGCGCCAGCGGTACAGTACCTGCGGCGACCAGGCAAATAACGTTGCCTGCACCGCCCACCACAGCTGCACCTTAATTCCGCCCGCGCCGCGAAAACCTTTCGGCACGGAGAATCCGTTTAATTCCTGCATTACGTTTCCTTATATCTCAGGCTTTGTTATATAAGGTTTTGGCTTTACCCGTCGTTTTCAGGCGCAGGTAATAAGAGAGTTCTGCCCAGAATCCCGGCACGCGCAGTATTTTGCGCTGCACGTTTTTTGCGTCCTGACATAATTCCAGATTATTCGAGGTTGACACCCCGCCCATTGAAAATTCGGACACCAGCCCTTTAATTCGACGGAACGGATAGCCTGCCTTGTACAGGCTGGCGGTCAGTGCATAATCGGAAGACACTTTATACTGCAAATCGTAAGGCTGTTTTTTCAGACCTTTTACCGGAAAGAAAATAGCCTGATGGCTCGCCGGCAGGCTGTGGTAGATATACCAGCCCGGCTTTGCGCTACGCAGCACTTTATTCCCTTCGCCAAAATCGAGCAGCGCATCGCCAATATACAGCGCCTCTTTTTTCTGACGGGCCAGCTGGCGGACAAACAGCGCGACATCGTTATGGAACACATCGCCCGAGTTCAGGAAGATGGCGTAACGGCCCTGCGCCATATTGATGCCTTTATTCATGGCATCGTAGATGCCTTTATCTTTCTCGCTGACGTAGCGTAAGTTGAACTCACCGTTGAGTTTTTCCAGAAATTCTGCGGTGCCGTCGTTTGAGCCGCCGTCGACCACGATCCACTCAAAGGTGATACTCGGATCGCGCGCCAGATTGCGCAGCGAGCGCCAGGTTTTTACCACCCCTTCGTAGTTGCGAAAGGCGACGGTAACCACGCTAAGAAACATAAATCACCTCATTTCGTCATACGCGCGTAATATTAAGCGCCTTGCGCAAAATAAACGGACAGACAATCAAGAATGCATATTCCGGGCTAAATATTGACCCGGTAAAAAACAGCGACACCGGCGTAAAAAGATAAAGCTGCACGCGGAAGTTTTGGTTATCACCAAACGCGTTAATCATCATTTTGAAAACTTTAAACAGATACCACAGGGTCAACAGTACGGCGAACCACGAAAAATAAATAATCAGCAGATACAGACCATTGTCTATGGTTTTTCCGACATCCGCACCGTTAAAGATTCCGAATGATGCAACATATTCATAAAGTGAGCCGAATCTTACTACGCCATCAATATGGGTTAAGGAATAACCCACCATTACCAGTGGACCAATGATGCGATAATAAGATGATGACCCTTCCGTTCCCAAATCTCCCAGACGTTCAGAGATGTACGGGAAGGCAAATATCACGCCAACTAAAAATACCGTCAGAGAGATAATCGCCAGCGGCAGCTTTTTCTTAATCGCGTCTTTGTTCAGGTACTGAAAGGCCCACTCCAGCAGGTAAAACAGGATAAATGTCATTACCCCTGAGAACGATCCCGACAGAACAATTCCTGCAAGAATCATAGCATCGGTTTTAGGGGTTTTGATACCAAACTGTTTGATGCTGAGCCAAATTGAGATTAACGCCAGAGCGAAGAACGCCGGTTCAAAATAAAGCGCCGTAGTACGCTTCCCGCCAAACTTAATGAAGTTCAGTACATAGCTGTTACTGTATATAAGATATTTCGAAATTATTTCCATCAGGCTGCTGCCGCCTGTCAAAATAATTTGCGCCATCTCCATAGCGGCAAGCATAACAATCAGCCCGACGACAATATAAAAGAACCTGAGGATTTTCCGATAATTGTGCGGAGAAATTGTTTTAAAGCGAATACTCCACACCATGCCGATAATAATCACGATATAGACGAACAGCATGGTGGAGGTGACGTATTTGCTGGCATCCAGCGATTGGCCAAAGATGTAGTTAAACGCCGTCAGGCCAAACCCAAGCCCCAGCGCGATCATCAGCTTCTTAAGGCTGATTTTCTCAACGTAGAGTAAAAGCAGCACCGGCAGGAAGGTCACGATGGTAATCGGGAAGCTTTCGCCCAGCTGGGCAATCTTGACGTTGACCAGCAGGTAGATCAGCGGCAGCAGCAGATAGCTACAGATTCTGATAGAACGAGACATACTCCTCCAGCATCTGTTGTCCACTGTAGGCCTTGCGGCTGCGCTTGCGGAACGATTCCAGGTCAGTGCCAAAAACGGCCTGCGCAATCTCCGCCTTCGGCATCTGCACCAGCGGCAGCACCTCGTTTTCCGCAAAGGTTTTACCGCCCGATTTTTCCAGCACCTCACGCGCCGCGTCGCTGTGGGTCGCAATCACCGGCACGCCGATGGAAAGCGCTTCGCAGAGGATCAGCGGGTAGTTGTCGACGCGCGAGCTGAACACCAGCGCGTCCATTTCATTCAGCGCGCTCATCAGCTTACGCTTGTCGGTTTCAAACCCGTGGTTCACCACGTTGGCCCCGTCAAACGGTGAAAATTTGCCGAAGGTATGCAGCTCAATCTTGTCGCCGAGCGCCATCATGTCGCGCACCAGCTGCTGGTTAGTTTTGCCGTCGTAGCGCAGGTCGTGCGCCACCACGGCAATTTTCGGCCTGCCTGCGGTCTGCGCAACCGGCGTGAGCTCTGCCAGAATCTCTTCCGTCGCCACGTCGATGCCGTTATTGATAATTTTGCAGCGCCCTGCCCCGTACAGGCTGTTAAAGGCGTCCGCCACGTGCTGGCTCGGTGAAATAAAGGTGCAGCCGAGCGAAAGCATCTCGCGGAACAGCTGGCGCTTGCCGGCTACCAGCTGGTGGGCGCGATCCACCTTCACCGGCGGATAGTTGCTGAGCGTCGGGCATTTCTGGCAGTTATCTTTCCAGCCTTCGCAGCCGTCGGTAAACGCGCAGCGCCCGGTCACGCTCCAGTGGTCGTGCAGCGTCCAGACGAAGCGGGTGTCCGGCTTGTGGGCCTGCACGTTTTCACAAAACGACACCACCTCTTCCAGATTCAGCCAGTAGCTGTGCAGCACGTGGAAATGCAGCACAACCGGGCCGCTGGTGCGGGTGACCGTGCGGTAAAGGTTGTTGAGGTTGCCAAACAGATCGCGGTTGAACAGGCGAAACAGGGCAATGTTGGCCATTGAGGTCAGGCGCGGCGTCTGCTTTACGACGTGCGGATAGCTGTCGTGGCTGACGCTTTTTTTGCCGCCCTTGCCGTAGCCGTAGACAAAGCGCGAATGAAGTCCCTGTTGCAGCGCGCGCTGGTGCAGATCCAGCGCCACGCCTGCCGCCCCGCCCTCTGCGAGGCGCACGTTAAATTGCAGAATGTTCATTCAATCACCTTCACGCGGGCCTTCTCGCCCACCACCAGCGCGTTGTCGGGAACGCTGTCCAGCACCACGCTGCCTGCGCCAATCGTCACGTTATTGCCGATCGCGATGTCGCCAATCATTACCACGTTCGCCCCCAGCTCGACGTTGTTGCCAATCACCGGGCAGGCCAGGCTGTCCGGCCCGCGGTTGCCTATGGTCACGGCGTGGCGAATGGTGAAGTCATCCCCCGCGACGACAAACTTGTTGATGACGACGGCATAGCCGTGGTGAATGGTGAAGCGTCGGCCGATGGTGGCGGCAGCCTGAATCTCATAGCCAAAAATGCACTCGGTGACGATGCGGTACAGCACCAGCACCGGCGCGGCCCAAATGTTGTTTAGCACGTTTTTCTTGCGCCATACGGAGCAAAAGTGCGCGATGCGATAGGCCAGAACCATGCAGCACGGGCGCAGGCTCCAGCTATTTGCGCGGCAATCTTCCAGAAACATTATTTCCCCCGAAGCCCGTCGGCCAGACGCTTGCCGTTGCGTACCGACAGCAGCGTTATCAGCGTGCGCCAGTTCATGCGCTTGTTGCGGATCTGGTAAAGGGTGAAGAGCTGATATTTACGGCTGGCGCGGTCGAACTTGTCCTTGTGCTTGCGGTAAAAGTGGAAGTAGCCGGAGAATTTTTTCGGCGACGAGGTAATCTGCATTTCGCCGTGGTTGATGTGCAGGATCTGCGTGGCTTCCTCTACCTTCCACGGCTCGCCGTACTCCACCACCATGCGCAGGAAGATGTCGTAATCCTGCGCCGCCTTCAGCTCGGTATCGAACAGACACTCCTTAAAACGCCATGCCCAGGTAAAGACCTGATTGCCAATAATGTTGCGCTTGTAGAACAGGCGGCGAGAGTACGGCGATTTCGGGTACAGCGGCAGGCTCGCGGGCTGCGAGTACACCTCGCCCTGGCAGACGTAGTCGTTGGCATATAAAAACGCGTGCGTCACCAGCTGCGCCTTGTGCGACAGGAAAATCGACAGGCGGTTCGGCGTCCACTCGTCGTCATCGTCAATACCGGTCAGGTACTGGCCCTTCGCCTGCATAATCGCCTGGTTGCGCACCGCGCACGCGCCGGAGTTGATGGCGTTGTGCGTATACATCACGCGCGGGTCGTTGAGGTCGGCGACAAACTTTTGCAGCTGCTCGAAGGAGGATGAACAGTCGTCGACGATAATCAGCTCCCAGTTATCGTAATCCTGACGTAACACCGACTTAATGGCGCGGATCGCCAGCTGCTGACGGTTCCATGTCGGCATATAGATCGAAATTAAAGGGCGTTGTGTGTTCATGGTCTTCCCCTCACCCCAGCCCTCTCCCCAAAGGGGAGAGGGTGAAAGGCAGTCAGTAGTCGTCATTATGTTCATACCCAAACTCCCGCACCGGACAGTCCCCTCTCCCCTGTGGGGAGAGGGTTAGGGTGAGGGGTGTGGGTATTTTGTTATTTACTGTCAGACTTATATTCGTACTCGTAATAACCGTAATCCTGATACCCGGTCGCGCGGCGGAAGATGGAGTTCAGGATCACCCCTTTCACCTCGATGCCGTTTTGCTCGAACCGGCTGAGGCTGGTTTCCACTTCCTTCAGCGTGTTAACCGCATAGCGCGCCACCATCAGCGTGGTGCCCGCATGGCGGCCCACGACGGCGGCATCGGTCACGGCCAGAATTGGCGGGGTATCGATCAGCACCAGGTCATAGTGTTTGCTCGCCCATTCAATCAGCTGCGTAAAGCGCTCGCTCATCAGCAGCTCGGACGGGTTCGGCGGCACCTGGCCGCGCGGGATCAGGTCGAACTTAGGAATCGAGGTCGGCTTAGCGCTTTCGCTGATTTCCCCTTTGCCGAGCAGAATTTCAGACAGGCCGTTAACGTTGTTGGTGCCCAGCAGCTCGTGGGTATAGCCCTTACGCATATCGCAGTCGATCAGCAGCACGCGCTTGTTGGTCTGGCTCACCACCGCCGCCAGGTTGGCGCAGACGAAGGTTTTACCAATCGACGGGCTGACGCCGGTCATCATCAGCACGTTATTCTTGGCCTGCATCATGGCGAAGTGCAGGCTGGTACGCAGGCTGCGCACCGCTTCAATCGCCAGGTCGGTCGGGTTACCCACGGCAAGGAGCTGGCTCTGCTTGTAGCGCTTAACGCCCTTCACGGTTTTCACGCTGTCACGCGACTTCTGCCACTCGGACAGCGGGATGCTGGCGTAGACGCTGATACCGTTCTCCTCCAGCACCTGCGGGCTTTCGATACCGCGGTTGAACAGGGAGCGCAGCAGCACGCCGACGATGGAGAGCATCAGGCCGAGAATAATGCTGCCGAAAATAATCAGCGCTTTCTTTGGCTTCAGCACGCCGGGCTGGGTGATGGCCGGGTCAACGATGCGCACGTCGCCAACGGTGCTGGCCTCGGTGATCTTCAGCTCCTGCTGCTTGTTCAGCAGCTGCATGTAAACCTGCTGGCCGGACTCCACGTCGCGCGTCAGGCGAACGATCTCCTGCTGCGTTTTCGGCATGGCGGTTACGCGGTTGTTAAGCTTCGCCTTCTCTTCTTCCAGCGTCTGGCGTTTTTCCAGCAGCGTGCGGTAGGCCGGATGGCGCTTGGTATAGAGCTTGGAGATTTCCGCTTCCTTAAAGGTCAGCTCGTTCAGCTGGGCGTCGATGTTGACCATCGAGTCGAGAACGGACTTCGCTTCCAGCGGCAGGTCAACGGAGTCTTTATCCTGGCGGAACGCGTTCAGCTTGTTTTCGGCGTCGTCCAGGCGAGCACGCACTTCAGGAAGCTGTTTACCGAGGAAGGCCAGGCTTTTCGCAGCCTCGGCCGACTTGCGCTCAACGTTCTGCTCAAGGTAGTTGCGGGTGATGCTGTTGAGGATGTCGCGGATCTGATCCTTATCTTCCCCGGTAAAGGTCATGCTCAGCACGCCGGTGTCTTTACCGTTTTCCGTCACGGTCAGGTTGTTTTGCAGGTTGTTGATCATCCCGAGCGTGGAGAATTTGGTGACGGTAAACTCGCCGCCCTCCTGCGCGTGGATCGCGCTGACCCGCATGCTCACGCCGTCTTTGGTCAGCATCTGCCCAACTTCACCGCGCGCGCTGAAGCCCGCGTCGCTGGTCAGCTGATACCGGGTTGGCCCTAGCACGGTAAGGGTGAAGGTTTGGTCGCCTGTCCCTTTCGGCAGCACGAAATCGCTCACTTTTACCGTGTCATTGCTGCGGCCCATGAGCCTGTCCCAGCCCGCGCCGAAGATCGGGAAGGTATTTTTGGTCACGGAGATATCCAGGCCCAGATCGTGAACCGTTTTTCCCAGCACCAGGCGAGACTGGATCAGCTGAATTTCAGCGTCCGAGGCGGGCGGCTTGTTCGCCAGCGCGGAGCCAATGTCCTGCACCAGCGAGTTGCCGGTGTTTTGTTCGATTTGCACCAGCGCGTCGGCGCTGTAGATCGGGGTGGCGAAAAGCGTATAGATCACCGCGGCGGCGGCAAATACGGCGGTGATCCCAAGCACCCACCACTTCGCTTCGACAACGGTGCCAACCAGGCGGCCAATATCAATTTCATCACTGCCCGACGTCGGGGCGGCAGAAGGTTTTGTTTTTTCTGTCATGTTATCCCTGCTGAGCTTTCAGTGCCTGCGCCCACTGTTGGGCAGACTGGTCAAGTAAGGTGTATACCGCCTCAAATGCCTCACGGCTCTTGCGATACGGGTCGGGAATTTCGCGCTCGCCGTCCCAGTGGCCAAAGAGCATCACCTTGCCGCGCATTTCGGGTGCGATATCGCAGAGCGCGTGAATGTGGCGCTTTTCCATCGCGAGGATCAGGTCATATTCCCGACACATCCGGCCGGTGACCTGGCGGGCAACGTGCCCGTCGAGGGAGAGGTGATGATCCAGAGCGACGTTTGAGGCGCGTTCGTCGGCGCCTTTGCCGACCAGCGCGCCCAGACCCGCAGAATCAACCGTTAACGCAGGCTGGTACTGCTTCAGCAGACGTTCAGCCGTTGGGGAACGGCAAATGTTCCCCACGCATACCACCAAAATTTTGTTAAACATCGCGGCTTACCAGGTGTGAATGTCGCGCGCCGTATCCGTCATGTAGCGAACGCCACTGATGGTTGGCAGCAACTGGTTGATCAGGCGGTTCCAGCGGGCAACCGGCGCGGTAGTGACATACACCACGTCATAAGGCTGGAGGCGGAACGACGTTGCCATCACCAGCGAGGTGGCGTCGGACATATCGAGCTGGTAAATGTTGGCAATCTTGCCTTTGCTGCTGGCGTCGTCCTTCAGAGGGCGGATCACGAAGATGCCGCTGGCGTTGGAGGAGGTCAGGTCGATGCCTTCCGCATTGCCCAGCGCTTCGGTCAGGGTCATGCCGCTGAAGTCCATTTTGAGCGTGCTCTGCTTCTTCACTTCGCCCATCACGAACACTTTCAGATCGTCGTTGCGCGGCACGTAGAGAATGTCGCCCGGATAAAGCAGGCGGTTTTGCGTCAGATCGCCGTTTTGCATCAGCGCCTGGAGCGAGATGCGCTGCTCTTTTCCGCCGTGCGTCAGCACCACGTTGCGCCAGTCGGCGCCGTCGGTCAGGCCGCCGGCGGCGTTGATAGCGTCCAGCACGGTCAGCGGAACGTTGGTGATGGCCTGCTGGCCGGACTTGTTCACCTGGCCGGAAATGTAGGCTTTCTGCGAGCGGAACGCGGCGATATTAACGTCTACCTGCGGGTCGGCGATGTACTGCGCTAAGCGGCCGGTAATATCACTACGGATCTCGGCAAGCGTTTTGCCTGCCACATGCACTTTGCCAATATACGGATAGAACATCGTCCCGTCAGACTGCACCCAGTTGCCGGTGTCGCTTGAGCTGCGGTACTGACCCGCTGGCGTGGTGAGTTCGGGGTGGTCCCAGACGGTCACGTTAATGACGTCACCCGGCCCGACGCGATACTGGTAGTTGGCGATTTCCTGATCCAGGGACATATTCGGCTGCGCAACATTTGGACGCGGGCGTAATTGTTCAACCAGACGCGGGGTTAACGGATACACATTCACCATTTTGTCGAGGTCAAAATCAGCATCCTGCTGTTTAATCACATCCTTTCCCATTGTTGACATATTGCTGCCGGGAAACACCGTGCAACCACTCATCAAGGTCACAGACACCAATAATGGCATCAATTTCATTTTGGATTTCATCATTGATTATTTATCACTTTGGCAGAGTAATTATCCTGTGCAAATTAAATAAGCGCGGATCGTTATGTCATTCAGAATGCAGTTAACACGAAAGAAATATAACTGGCATCAGTCCTAAAAAAAGCTTATTCATCCATTGGCTATTGACAGAATAATTGAGGCTGACTCACACGCTTTCGGGCACGCTACCGCCCTTGGCTTTCAGTTACCAATCCACTGACTAAACAATGTGTTATGGATAAACTCCCTCTTGGATGAGGTCTTTTGGAAAATAGTTCAGCAACGTTTGACGTCGGCTGAAAATGAATAACCTTCTCGTCAGACCGAAACAATAATAGCAACAAGGAAATTTAACATTTGATGCTGGGAGAATTGTTGCAGCTAACCTAATAGCAGGCAAGGAGACAACCGTCCTAATATTGGTTTTTAAGAATAATATTAAGCGCAAGTTTTCGTGGTTTTAGGATTTTCTTTATATTGACAAAATATTATTAAAAGCCCTGGCCTGCGATATTTCCTAAATACGTAACTATGTAATATATTCTGCGCAACTGGCTTATTTACAGACACATTATTTGGCGATCTTATATCTCGGCAGTATTAAGAGAAATCTCAGCATGGCATTGCATTTTTCCTGCATATTATCCATGATCGAAGTGTGACATTGGTCATACAACAGAAGGTATTGCTATTACTATGGAATGGATTGCCGATCCATCAATCTGGGCCGGGCTGGTTACGCTGGTTGTTCTTGAATTAGTCCTCGGTATTGATAACCTGGTTTTTATCGCTATCCTCGCGGAAAAACTGCCCCCTGCGCAGCGTGACCGCGCGCGCGTCACCGGCCTGCTGCTGGCGATGGTGATGCGCCTGCTGCTGCTGGCGTCAATTTCCTGGCTGGTGACGCTGACCACTCCCCTCTTCACCGTTCACGGCCTGAGCTTTAGCGCCCGGGACCTGATCATGCTGTTCGGCGGGTTGTTCCTGCTGTTCAAAGCCACGGTGGAGCTCAACGAGCGGCTTGAGGGCAAGGACAGCGAAAACCCGACCCAGCGCCGGGGCGCCAAATTCTGGCCGGTGGTGGCGCAAATCGTGGTGCTGGACGCCGTCTTCTCGCTGGACTCGGTGATCACCGCCGTCGGGATGGTGGACCACCTCGCGGTAATGATGGCCGCCGTGATCATCGCCATTACGCTGATGGTGATGGCCAGCAAGGCGCTGACGCGGTTTGTGAACAGCCACCCGACCATTGTGATCCTCTGCCTGAGCTTCCTGCTGATGATCGGCTTTAGCCTGGTGGCCGACGGGTTCGGCTTCTACATTCCTAAAGGCTATCTGTACGCGGCGATTGGCTTCTCGGTGATTATCGAAGCGCTTAACCAGCTGGCGTCGTTTAACCGCCGCCGCTTCCTCTCCGCCAACCAGACGCTGCGCCAGCGCACGGCCGACACGGTGATGCGCCTGCTCAGCGGGAAAAAAGAGGACGCGGAGCTGGATGCGGAATCCTCCGCGATGCTGGCCGACCATCGCGACGAGCCGATCTTTAACCCGCAGGAGCGGAGGATGATCGAGCGGGTGCTGAACCTGAACCAGCGTACGGTCAGCAGCATTATGACCTCGCGCCACGATATCGAGCATATCGACCTGACGGCGCCCGAAGAGCACGTGCGCGCCCTGCTGGACAAAAATCAGCACACCCGCGTGGTGGTCACCGGCGGTGAAGAGGAAGAGGAGCTGCTGGGCGTGGTGCACGTGATCGACCTGCTGCAGCAGCAGCTTCACGGCGAGCCGCTCAACCTGCGCGCGCTGGTGCGCCAGCCGCTGGTGTTCCCGGAGGGGCTACCGCTGCTCTCCGCGCTGGAGCAGTTCCGCAACGCGCGCACCCACTTTGCGTTCGTGGTGGATGAATTTGGTTCCGTGGAGGGTCTGGTGACGCTCAGCGACGTGATGGAGACCATCGCCGGGAATTTACCGAACGAGGTGGACGAGATCGACGCCCGTCACGATATCCAGAAGAACGCCGACGGCACCTGGACGGCAAACGGCCATATGCCGCTTGAAGATCTGGTGCAGTTTGTTCCTCTGCCGCTTGATGAGAAGCGCGAGTACCACACCATCGCGGGGCTGCTCATGGAGTACCTGCAGCGTATCCCCACGCCGGGCGAAGAGGTTCAGGTGGGGGATTACATGATTAAGACGCTGCAGGTTGAAAGCCACCGCGTGCAGAAGGTGCAGCTTATTCCGCTGCGCGGTGAGGATGACCTGGATTATGAAGTGTAGATAAAAGCAAAACGGCAACGCCGTTGCCTTTTTTACTGTTTGCCCCCTCTCCCCGTGGGCTGAGGGTTCCCCACAAATTACAGTCTGGCACCGAATACTCCCTCTCCCCGTGGGAGAGGGCTTGGGTGAGGGCATCAGGCCGCACATCCCACCCGGCACTCGCGCTATCAAAGCTTATCCAGCAGCTTCTTCACGTCCTTCCCGTTCTGCGAATCCTTGTTGCGATCCGCCCACTCGTTCAGGCGGCGTTTTGCCTCATCCTGCAGATGCTTACGCAGGATCTGGTCGACCTGCAGGCTGTAGTTCAGCGCCTGCCATTTACCGTAAACGGTGAGCGGTATCGGCGTAACCTTCAGGAAATCAATCAGCTCGCTTTGCCCTTCCCAGCCTGACAGCACGCGAACGTTGAAGCGGGTGTCCGCCGTCTCTTTTACCAGGTCCATCGTGCCGGACCCGGTCAGCGCCAGCATAGAGGACGTGCCCTGCATCCCGTTCAGGGACAGGTTTCCATTGTTCAGCGTCAGGTCGGTGCTAAAGCTGTCGAGACGCGTGGCGCTGTCATAATTCTCCTGCGCCTTCACGCTGCTGCTGCGCTCGACCGCCTGCTGCACCAGCTGCTGGAAGTTAAGCCCTTCCATGCGGGTATCCTTGAGCGCAACGTGCGCCTGGCCCTGCCAGCTGCGGCGGAACGCCTCGGCGTCAATTTTGGTGCCGGAGAAGTCCCCTGCCAGCGACATTTTCCCCGTCAGCGCAATCGGATAGTTAAAGGCGTTGAGGATCGTACCAATCTCTACGTTTTCAAGGCGCGGCTTGAACTCCGCGCTGGCGGTATCCGTGCGCACGTCCAGCGTGCCCGGCAGTGAGATATTCCCTGCCCCCATCTTGCCCGCCAGCTCGGAAATCACCAGCAGGCCGCCGTGGTTAAACATCTGGCCGCTGACGTCGGTGAAGTCAATGCCGCGCCAGCGCACGCTGTTGGCTTTCAGCAGAATATCGGCGGTAAAGCCGCGCAGCCCGTTGTAGTCAGGCTGTTCGAGATTCGAGGAGATCACCGGGCGCGACTGCGACATCGGGTTTTTTCCGATCTGTCCATTATCGAGTGCTGCGGCGCTATCCGGTTCCGGCGGAAGCAGATTCTCCAGGTTCAGCTTGTCGAACTGGAGATCCAGGACCCATTTAGGGTTTTCGGCGAGCAGGACGCTGGCCTGACCTTTCAGGCTGCTGTCGTTGGCCTGCAGGTCGAGCTTGTCCAGCTCCAGCTGCTTTTGTTCTTCATGCCACACGGCCTGAAGGGTGCCCTGGCCGGTAATGCCCTTGGCTGGGAGGTCAGCCCCGGTCAGCTGCCAGTTCATCTGCTGGATATCGGCCATCAGGCGATGGGGGTAATCGGATGCATCGATGTTGGCGTTCAGGGAGAGGGTCAGGTCACGCTGATCGCGATTGACCCGGCCAGAAAAATCGAGCGTGCCGACGTGGTTCGCATCCTGCTCCATTTTTAGGTTGATGCCGCGAACGGTGACCTGCTCGTCGCTTTCGTGCTGGAAGACCAGCACGCTGTCGGCCACCTTCAGGGTCGCGATGTCAAACGACCAGCCGGTGTCGGACGGCACGTCAGGAAGCGTATTTTCTCGCGGTGCCACCGGCGCGTCCGGCTGGCGTACGGCTTCCGTTTGCGGCGTCAGCTGAATCACCGCGCCTTTCAGCATCACCTGATTGACCTGAAGCTGATGGGAAAAGAGCGGAATGAGCGCCACGTCAAGGCGCATATTGTCTGCCGCCACGATCGGCTGTGCCGCCCCCGGCGCGGTCAACGACATGCGGCCAGAAAGAATGCTGAGCTGGGGCCAAACGTGCCAGCGCAGCGGCCCGTCGAGCTTAAGTTGGTAACCGCTGCGCGCCTCAACCTGCCGCACCATATAGGTGCGGAAGTCATTCGGGTTTACCAGCAGAACCAACGCTGAAAGGCCAGCCACCAGCACCACCAGCAAAATCATCAGCGTTGTCAGAACTCTTCTCATGGCATCCTCAGTGGACTAGCAATCAGTCTTTATCAATACGACTGGCGACCGCACCCTGCTGATCGCGGTATTTTGCGTCCTGGCGGCGGTTGTAGGGACGATCCGCCGGGCCCGTTAACGGTTCAAAGCTGAGCGCACCTATCATCATGCCCGGGCGCAGCGCCAGCGGCAGTTTACCGGCGTTGAAAAACTCCAGCACAATGCGCCCTGACCAGCCCGGATCGATTCGGTGCGCGGTCACGTGGACCATCAGCCCCAGGCGCGCCAGCGAGGAGCGTCCGTCAAGCCAGCCCACCAGATCGGCCGGCAGCGTGACCGACTCAAAGGTCACGGCCAGCGCCAGTTCGCCAGGATGAAGATAAAACGCCTCGCCGTCTTCAAGAACAATTTCGTCGCTCATCACCCGGTCAAGCGCCGCACTGACTTCATCTTTCGGCCCGCTCAGGTCGATAAACGGTGCAGTATGGCCGCTGAAGGTGCGGAATTTATTCCCCAAACGCACGTCGACGGTGACGCCGTTAATACGCTCCACCGGCGGACGCGGGGTAATAGACAGGCGGCCTTCATCCAGCCAGGCTTCTATATCACGGTCACAAAGACGCATGGCACTCTCTCCTTTCGTGCATCGCGCCCTGACGCCGTACAGGCTCAGGGCAAAACCAGGTTATCTCTGAACGGTACACAATTCGCACGGCTTATTCAAAAAACTGGCTGATTTTCGCTTTTAAGATATCAATGGCGATACGGTTTTTGCCGCCACGAGGGACGATAATATCGGCATATTGCTTGGAAGGATCAATAAATTGCAGGAACATCGGGCGCACGGTTTTTTGATACTGCGCCATCACGGAGTCCATTGAGCGGCCGCGCTCGTTGACATCGCGCTTAATACGGCGCATCAGGCAGATATCCAGCGGGGTATCGACGAAGATAGAGAAGTTCATCGATTCGCGCAGGCGCGCGTCCGTCAGCAGGAGAATGCCCTCCAGAATGATGACCTTCTTCGGCTCAATGCGAACGGTCTCCTTGAGGCGAGTATGCTCGACGTAGCTGTAAACCGGCAGCTCAATGGCCTGGCCGCTTTTCAGCGCCTCTAAATGCTGGAACAGCAGGCTGTGATCCATCGCGTTCGGATGGTCATAGTTGGTCTTAACGCGCTCTTCCATCGAAAGATGAGATTGGTCTTTGTAATAGCAGTCTTCGGGTATGACGCCGATATGCTCATCACCAACTTGTTCGCGCAGTTCGCGATAAAGCGTACTGGCAATAAGACTTTTACCTGAAGCTGATGCGCCGGCGATGCCGATAATGACGCACTGATGAGACTTATCAGTCATAAATTTAGCGACCTGATTGACCTGGATGTTAAGGAAGGACGACGCCGTAGCGTCAAACGCGGCAATTATAGGGATTTCGCCTGCGCGATACCAGTCGAATGCGCAGGTATTGCGAGAGGGGCAGCAAAGTCGTTTATCACTCCCTGAGCTAAATTTTAACGCCTGTTTTTTCAGCGTCTGGGATGAATTTTTAGCAGAGTAACTCTTTAATAAGTCTATGATGTCAAATTATGAGCAGTCGGCATAGGAATTGTAAATTGTTTGTACTAGCATAAACCCCACTCTCACTTTCACGCGTCCGGATTTCGCTCCTGACGGCATGGCGTCCCTGGATAACGCGGTAATGAATAAACAACACCATCGGGTTTTGGTTACCTCCTCACATCCTTTACTGCGACTTGTCTGTCTGGGCCTGGTCACCTTTATTTTTACGCTTTTCTCGCTTGAGCTCGCCCGCTTCGGCACGCTTCTGGCGCCGGTGTGGTTCCCGACGTCAATTATGATGGTGGCGTTTTACCGTCATGCCGGGAAAATGTGGCCCGGCATTGCGCTGGCCTGCTCCTTTGGCAACGTGTTTGCCTCGTGGCTACTTTTTTCGTGGGAGTCGATAAGCGTTATATATACGTCGATTAACGTCATCGAGGCCTGCATCGGCGCGCTGCTGCTGCGCAAGCTCCTTCCCTGGTATAACCCGCTGCAAAATCTGAACGACTGGGTTCGGCTGGCCATCGGCAGCGCCATCGTGCCGCCAATCGTAGGCGGCGTGCTGGTGCACCTTCTGGTGCCAGACGATGAACCCCTACGCCACTTCCTGGTTTGGGTATTATCAGAATCCATTGGCGCGCTGGCGCTGGTGCCGCTGGGGTTACTGTTCAAACCGCACTACCTGCTGCGCCACCGCAATCCCCATCTGCTGTTTGAGACGCTGGTAACCATGGCGATTACCCTGGCGTTCAGCTGGATTTCTATCCTTTGGATGCCGTGGCCATTTACCTGCATTATCGTTCTGCTGATGTGGAGCGCGGTACGCTTGCCCCGCATGGAAGCGTTCATGGTCTTCCTGGCGACGGTAATGATGGTCTCCCTGATGATGGCTCACGCGCCCTCTCTTCTGGTCTCGCAGCACTCCAACGCGATGCTTAACGCGCCGTGGCTGCCGTTTTTGATGATGCTGCTCCCCGCGAACATCATGACGATGGTGATGTACGCCTTCCGCGCCGAGCGTAAACACATCACCGAGAGCGAAGAGCGCTTTCGCAACGCGATGGAATATTCCGCCATCGGGATGGCGCTGGTAGGAATTGAAGGCCAATGGCTGCAGGCGAACAAAGCGCTGTGTCAGTTCCTGGGCTACAGCCAGGCGGAGCTGCAATCGCTCACGTTCCAGCAGTTAACGTGGCCTGACGATCTGAACATCGACCTTGAGCAGCTCCAACAGCTGCTGAACGGCGATATCAACACCTACTCCATGGAGAAACGCTATTACACGCGTAGCGGAGAAGTGGTGTGGGCGCTACTGGCGGTTTCACTGGTTCGCCACGCCGACGGATCGCCGCTCTACTTTATTGCTCAGATTGAGGACATCAACGACCTCAAGCAGACGGAGTGGGTCAATAAGCGGCTGATGGAGCGCATCACCCTCGCCAACGAAGCGGGCGGCATCGGCATCTGGGAGTGGGATTTAGCGCCGGACGTTATCAGCTGGGATAAGCGGATGTTTGAGCTTTACGAAATCCCGCCCCACATCAAGCCCACCTGGCAGCTTTGGTATGATTCGGTTGTGCCGGAAGACCGCGAGCACGCCGAGCAGGTCATTCGCGACTCGCTGACGGCGAGACAGCCGTTCAAGCTTGAGTTTCGTATTCGGGTCAAAGAGGGCGTGCGCCACATTCGCTCGCTGGCGAACCGGGTGCTGAGCAAGGACGGCGACGTGGAGCGCCTGCTCGGCATTAACATGGACATGACCGAGGTGAAACAGCTTAACGAAGCGCTGTTTCAGGAAAAAGAGCGTCTGCATATTACCCTCGACTCCATCGGCGAAGCGGTGCTGTGTACGGACGTCGACATGAACGTGACCTTCATGAACCCGGTGGCGGAGAAAATGAGCGGCTGGCCGCAGGGTGAAGCGATCGGTCAACCGCTCCTCAAGGTGTTGCATATTACCTTCGGGGTAAAAGGCCCGATCATGGAGAACATCCACAGCGGCGATATATCCCGCTCGAAGATGGATCAGGAGCTGGTGCTCAACTGCCGCCACGGGGGCAGCTTCGACATTCACTACAGCATCACCCCGCTCAGCACGCTGGACGGGCAAAACATCGGTTCGGTGCTGGTCATTCAGGACGTCACCGAGTCGCGCAAAATGCTGCGCCAGCTTAGCTACAGCGCATCCCATGACGCCCTCACCCGCCTGGCGAACCGCGTCAGTTTCGAAGCGCACCTCAAGCGTCTGCTGCAAACCGTGCAGGAGACGCACCAGCGCCACGCGCTGGTCTTTATCGATCTCGATCGCTTTAAGGCCGTCAACGACACCGCGGGGCACGCCGCGGGCGACGCCCTGCTTCGCGAGCTCTCCTCTTTGATGCTGACCATGCTGCGCTCAAGCGACGTGCTGGCGCGCCTGGGCGGCGATGAGTTTGGCCTGCTGCTGCCGGACTGCAACGTTGAGAGCGCACGCTATATTACGGGTCGCCTGATTCATTCGATCAACAACTATCACTTTATGTGGGAAGGCCGCCTGCACCGTATCGGCGCCAGCGCCGGGATTACGATCCTCGACGACGCGAACTATCAGGCCGCGGAGGTGATGTCGCAGGCGGATATTGCCTGCTACGCCTCGAAAAATAACGGACGCGGCGTAGTGACGGTTTACACCCCGCAGCAGGAACGCGCGCACAGCATGCGCAGCATGATGTCTCTGGATGAACAGTGGCACATGATTAAAGACAACCCGCTGGTGATGATGGCCCGCAGCGTTGCGTCTCCGCGCATTCCGGAAACGTGCAGCTTCTGGCTGATTTCGCTACGCCTGTGGACCAGCCAGGGAGAGATGCAGGAGGAGCAGGCCTTCCGCGCAGGGCTGACCGAGCGGGAGCTGCTGCACGCGCTCGACAGGCGTCTCTTCGGGGAGTTTTTCCGCACCTTCGCCGCGCTGGTGGCCACGAAGGGGCTCGGCGTCGCCCTGCCGCTGTCGGAGGCGGGGTTGTCCAGCGCCACGCTGGTCGATGAGCTGCTCGATCATCTGCAGAACGGGCCGCTGCCGGGACGGCTGCTGCACCTGGTTATCCCCGTTAACGTCGTTCGCTCTGAAGACGTCAAGCTCCAGCAGGGGCTGCACAAACTCCGCGGCGCGGGCTGCCGCGTTGTGCTGAGCCAGGTCGGGGGGGATATGGACATATTCAACCACCTGAGCGCCAACGTGGCCGATTACCTGATGCTCGATCCGGACATCGTCACGCACGTCCACGGGAACCTGATGGACGAAATGATGGTGACCATTATTCAGGGCCACGCCCAGCGGCTGGGGATGAAAACGCTGGCCGGGCCGTGCAATCAGCCGATCATGATGGACACGCTTTCCGGTATTGGCATCGACTACATCTACGGGGATACCCTCTCGGAACCGAAACCGCTGGAGCTTCTGCTGAACACCAGCTACTTCGCGATTAACTAGGGCTTCCAGCCCTCCGTATACCAGATGTGCAGCAGCGCGTACGAGCGCCAGGGCCGCCAGCGCTCGGCGTAGCGGCGTATCTGCGCGGCCGTCATGCCGGCAAAGCGCTGCTTGATCAGATAATCGTCCGGAAGAAAAACATCTTTCGCCTGCCAGCCGCGCAGGGCGAGATAGTTTGCGGTCCATCGGCCAATGCCAGGCCGCTGCTGCAGGCCCTTCATTCCGGCCTCGACGTCCTCGGGCGGCGATAGCGGAAACTCGCCGTCGACCACCGATTGAGCCAGATGAATCAGCGACTCCGCGCGCTTTAGCGGCATGCCGAGGGCTTTCAACGCCAGCGGATCGGCCGCGGCCAGCGCGTATGGCGTTGGGAAGCAGCGGTATCCCGGGGCGTCTTTCACCGGTTCGCCGCACAGCTCGACCACGCGCGTCGCCAGCCTGGCCGCCATCGCCACGCTCACCAGCTGCCCAAGGATCGCCCGCACGCCCTGTTCATACGCATCCATCGCGCCGGGCAGGCGCAGGCCGGGCCGTTCGGCCCCCAGCTCCCCCAGCGCCGAGCGGATCGCAGCAGGATCGCAGTCGAGATCGAAAAGCCGCCCGATTCGCGCAAGGCAGGCCTGCGCAACCGGAATTAACCCGGGGCTGAGCGTCACCTGAAGCGTTTGGGCCTGCTCGTCCGGCGTCACGCGAAATATCCCCTGGTACCCCTCGCAGGCAAAGCTGCGCTCGTAGTAGGCCTCCGTGACGGTTTCGACGCCGGTCACCGCACGCGCGCCAAGAAAGCTAAACATCCAGTGCCAGTCGTAGGGGGGTTGCCAGGTCAGGGTATACATCGTCGCTCCTTTCAGGTTTTCCTGAGTCTAAACGGAAAGCATCGGTTTCGCCTTGCTTTCATATTCCTGTTGTCGCCAGGCGGACATTTCGCTAAAGTCTCGCCCCTTCTCACCGGCATGGGGACTTAACGTGTTTATTGGATTCGACTACGGCACCGCGAACTGCTCGGTGGCGATTATGCAAAACGGCCAGCCTCAGCTCCTGAAAATGGAGAAGGAGAGCACCCTGCTGCCGTCAATGCTCTGCGCCCCGACGCGTGAAGCGGTCAGCGAATGGCTGTATCGCCATCACCAGGTTCCTGCCACCGCGGCGGAAAGCCAGGCCCTGCTGCGCCGGGCGGTCAGCTTTAACCGCGATGAAGACATTGAGGTTACGCCGTCCAGCGTGCAGTTCGGCCTCTCCTCGCTCGGGCACTATATTGAAGACCCGGAAGAGGTGTACTTCGTTAAATCACCAAAATCCTTCCTCGGCGCCAGCGGCCTGAAGCCGCAGCAGGTGGCGATGTTTGAAGATCTGGTCTGCGCCATGATGCTGCACATCCGCAACCAGGCGCAAACGCAGGTGACGGAGGCGATTGACCAGGCGGTGATTGGTCGTCCGATTAACTTCCAGGGGCTGGGCGGCGATGAGGCGAACCGGCAGGCTCAGGGCATCCTTGAGCGCGCCGCGCACCGCGCGGGCTTTCGCGACGTGGTGTTCCAGTACGAGCCGGTCGCGGCCGGTCTGGACTTCGAGGCCACGCTAACGGAAGAGAAGCGCGTGCTGGTTGTCGACATCGGGGGCGGGACCACGGACTGCTCGCTGCTGCTGATGGGGCCGCAGTGGCACGCCCGTCGCGATCGCGAAAACAGCCTTCTCGGCCACAGCGGCTGCCGCGTCGGCGGTAACGATCTGGATATCGCCCTGGCGTTCAAAAGCCTGATGCCGCTGCTCGGCATGGGCGGGCAAACTGAAAAAGGCATCGCCCTGCCGATCCTGCCGTGGTGGAACGCCATCGCCATCAACGACGTGCCGGCGCAGAGCGATTTTTACAGCACCGCCAACGGCCGCTTCCTCAACGACCTGGTGCGCGACGCGCAGGACGCGGATAAAGTCGCCCTGCTGCATAAGGTGTGGCGCCAGCGCCTGAGCTATCGCGTGGTGCGAACCGCTGAAGAGAGCAAAATCGCGCTTTCCGATCGCCCGGAACACGCGGTGTCTCTGCCGTTCATCAGCGACGACCTGGCCACGGCGATTTCACAGGAAGGGCTTGAGGCGGCGCTTTCCCAGCCGCTGCAGCGGATTCTGGAGCAGGTGCAGCTGGCGCTCGAAAACGGCAACGAGAAGCCGGACGTGATTTACCTGACCGGCGGCAGCGCCCGCTCACCGCTCGTCAAAAAAGCGCTGGCGGAACAGCTGCCGGGCATTCCGATTGCGGGAGGCGATGACTTTGGCTCCGTAACCGCGGGGCTGGCCCGCTGGGCGCAGGTGGTGTTTAGCGGTTAAGCCCCGCATCCACGAAAGAGGCTCTCCCCTAAGGTGCGGTGAGCCTCACGCTATCATCACCATAGCGCCAGCCCTTCTCTGCACCGAGGCCGGAAGCATGTTCAAGCCGGGCATAGTAAGCGAAGTCGCAAAAGCTGACCGGCGGTAAATAATAATATCCCTGCAGCAGGTCGACCTGACGATCGGTAAGCCACTGATGCTGCGGTTCACGCTCCACGCCTTCCGCCACGATGCCCAGCCCCAGCAATTTTGCCAGATTGATGATCGACTCCAGCATCGGCAACGTCTGCTCCTCGTTCTTAATAGTATTGATAAACACTTTATCAATCTTAATAACGTCCAAATCGAGTTCATTTAAATAACATAAATTGGCATAGCCCGTACCAAAGTCATCGAGCGCAAACAGGACGCCTCTATTTCGTAAAGAGCGCATGAGCTCCTTCAGGGCAAGGTTAACCTGAAGCGTTTGGTTTTCCGTAATTTCAATCATCAGCGTAACCGGTAGCGAAGCCGTAAGCTCGAGGAAATGCAGGCATTCCCAATAAAATACCGGATTGCTTAAATGCGCCGGGCTGACGTTAAACGCGACATAAAGCGATTTATCCCCCCATCCGCGGCAAAGGTTAAGATCCTCAGCCACTTTATTCATCAGATAGCTTGTGAGCTCGCTCATTAGCCCGCTTTGCTCCGCGAGAGGAATAAATTCGCGCTGCGAGATTGCGTAGTTATGGCCCATTGGCCAGCGCGCAAGTATTTCCACGCCGCGCACTTCTCCCTGACCATCGACGATGGGCTGAAACCAGGGAACAATTTCGTCATTTTTTAATGCCAGACTCAACCGCTGGGCCTCAGGGCTTTCCGATCCGTTTTTATCAGCCGGCGCGTGGGCGTGCTCTTTTCCGTGCGCAGAGAAGCCAAGCAAATTATTACGGCAAACGAAAATGATGCTTTCATTAAAATGGCTCAGGCCCAGGCGATGGGTGATTTTTTCCCTGTAGCGATACAGCGCTTTTTTGCTCAGCGAGTTGGCGATGCAGAAATCGTCCAGAGCCTCCTTATCAAAGGAAACTCTGAATAATTCCTCTTCAAAATCGGTAAGCTGAAATGTCATCACCTCCTCACCCTGCGCTATGCCATTGACCATTGGATTCAGCGCTCTGCTTTGCAAAAAGTGGATAATACTCTTACTGGTTAAACTGCCGCTTACCGACTCGAGAGACTCATATCCCCGATTAATGCACTGACTTTCACTCATCGTTAACGCGACGCATTTGAAATTGCTGAACTGGCTGCTGTTTCGCTGCAGCCATTTATTCACCCAAAGAAAAGGCACGCGCGTATCCACAATAAGCAGGCACAAGCTGAACCGAGGCGTTAATAAGCTCGCATCCAGGACAAACGTGTTTGCATCTACCAGTACCAGATTAGGTATGAATGATTTAATCCCTGAGAAAAGATAAATATCATAGCTTAGAAGAAATATCTTTTTCGCATTCATAATAATTACCACACCGTTATTTATACAACGTAATCCTCTCGCCCGTTTAAAAGCGCCTTTGAATTTGTATTTCGCATGGAACGGCTTATAGACGCTACGCGCCAGGCGCAGCGTGACGTTTTAAGTCGGAATTTCGGTTAATCCCCTCCCTTAAAAAGTGCTTTATCGCTTTATGGGCATAGTAAAATCCTTTTAAGAATCCGGACAGGAGAAAACGCAGTCAGGGTCCAGTACACATAAACGTCCTGAAATTCACATCAAGACAGCATAAAATAATACAGAGCTGCGTTATTCAGGATTTATATTCACCACGACGACATGGCGGGCGAAAAAATCCTGGTGAACCGGTGCATGCCTTCCGGCCGGTCGGCTCTGCAAACAGCAATCGTACGACGTAAATCTCTTATTCCATAAATATTCCCGGATATGGGCATGACTTTATAAAAAAATAGCTTTTGCTTAGACATCAGGATATCCGTGATGGCGTCAGGGAGATCGTCATTCTCATTCTTAACGATCCCCTTGCGCAGGGTGCGCAGATACCCATCGCTGTCCTTACCGACAAACTTTATGATTGTCGTTCGGTTTACCGAATAGCCTTTCTCATTCACTGTTATCACGCCCACCTGTGAAACAACTCCTTCTGACTTCGAAGCGATGCGAAAAACCTGTAAAACCTCACCGCTGATAGCGATCCCATCCTGCTGCGTACTTAACGCGAGATGATATCGGGCAGTACACACCAGCGCGCTGGGGTTAGCGTGAATCAGTAAAGCCAGCAAGAAAATAACCATAAGAAGCACGCTCAGGCTAATAAACGTAATTTTCGCACGCATACGCCATACCTTTTTTATCCGCCGGACACACGCTTAGAAAATGTTCTTTTAGCCTGTTATCCCCTGAAAGACTGTTGTCATCATAGAACACGATAACCCGCTGTCCTTCTGAACAGACGGAGCGGATCTTCTGCCATTTTTCCGTCAGCAGGAAATGGGCAATTTTCCCAGGAGGGTTATCACGCGTTGTGAATATTTTACAGCCTCCTATTTTCCGCACGAAGGTAACATCGTCATTTTTGAAGAAACCACAATACAAAAGTCCTGAGGCAAGCAACACTAATACGCCAACCGTTAGCCATAGAAAATAAAATATCCTATTGCTGTTGTGCCCCTCTTCATTTCTGTCCATTGCCGTTGACGGTGTGATGTCCAGAGAATAAGGATCCAGACTTCTGATGCTGGCCCGAAAAACGAAGCCTTCGCGAGGGATGGTTTCAATTAAATTTAATTCGCCAAGTTCAGAAAATGCTTTGCGTAAAAGGCTAATATTTTTATTGAGACTGTGTCCAGAGGGTGCCATGCCATGCTTTCCCCACACCTCCTCAATAATAGGCTCACGATTAACCTGCTGACCATTATGCATAATAAACAATGCGAGTAATCTTGCCGTTGCTGCGGGTAAAGTTACCTTTCTGGAATATAAACTCAACTCTCTATTGTTGAAATCATATACGATCCGTTCATTAATCACACATTTCATCTGAATAGGCTCTTATATTCTCATGGAGATATCATCACCCGATCCAGAATAATTTTATTGAAAAGAGTTAGCAATATAATATTCTTTTCATTTGATGCTGTTTTGAGCATCAAAACAGGCATTACCCAAGGGTATATATTTTTTCATCGCGACAATGAATTTTTTATTTTGCCCCTTCAACCTTGCGCTATCAAACGTTTCGCCGGGCAGCAGGTAAATCATCTCGGCCTCATCGTCCGCCGAGTGACAGCCTTTGTGCAGAATGAGCTTAAAAAATGTATTTCCGGTATTTTTTATTACGCCTCGACTCTCGTCCAGCGAATAGCTAAAACTGATTTTTCTGGGGCGAACCACCAGAATGGTTTCCATGGCAACGACGGGTACCGCCTCGCTTTTTTTTCCTCCACGTTTCTCGGGAAACAGCAGCATAGGCATCTCCCTATACAGGATCCTGTAGTAGCGCTCCCGATCGTCTTCCGGTCCGCGATAGAAAATCTTGAAAAACTCACCGCTTCCCGGAGACAGCGAGAAGCTCAGCGGAGCAAAGAGAAGCTCTCCGTTTGCAATACGTTCACGACGTTCGCCTCCCGCTCCCGGCCGGTCTATTTTTACGGCTGCGATACCGTACAAATTCTGTTTGCTGCCGTCGTTCACGATTCGCTTGCTGATAAACGACTCGTCGGACGCCATTTCATAGATCGTTGAGTCCATATAAATGGCGTTCGCGCGAGGTAAAAATAACGCCGCCAGCAGGAGTGCTGAATAAAAAATCGCTACGCGCCCACGGCTCATGGCGTGACTCCCACCCAGTTTGCCGTCACCCGCAGCTCGCCGCTTGCGCTCACCACGCCTTCCCAGTCGCTGCCGGAGACCGTGAGCAAAGAGCGGGAGTCATTCATAGGAAACAGCAGCGTCAGGTTTGTCGTGAAAAAGCTGCCGTCGTCGGTGTTGTTTGCATCCCATGGAGCCTGCTGCCATAGCGCATTGCTGAGGCTTATGGCCTCTTCGCTGCAGCTGTTGCGCGCCTGCACGGTGCCGCCGGAACGGTCGCTGTAGCGCAGATACGCCGGAATGGGCACATTTATGCCGTCCTGCCCGGACGTAAACAGGCAGTAAGGAACAGAATTGATCGTCGTGCTGTCTCCGGTAACCTGCGCCGTAATGCTATCTGCCTGGCGCGGGCCGGATACGGTAATGACATAATCCATTTCAATTGGCGTTTCTTCTCCAATAACGCCGCTGCCGCTGGCTGAGGTGGTATTGTCCGACGTCAATATGCTTATCCCATACTCTTTCGGCACAATATTCAGCTGTAGCGACGGTGAAAACTGATAATAACCCGACTCCGGCGTCACGCTATTCGTAAATGCAAACGTAAAGGGCTGCGTGTTCGAAATACTCACGCCAGCGTCGACCATATTCTTTAAAAACGTCTTTGAGAGAAAGACATAGACATACTCTCCGCCGCTGCTGAAGAGGTTGCTGTAAATCACCGCGCTGCTGAAGTTTGTCCAGCTTTGCCCATCGCCGGAATATTTAATCGTTGCCGCAGCCGGTGAAAAGCCCAGCAGCGCGCTGTCGGCGTACATTCGAATACGCAGCGAATTTGTCAGGCTGCTGGACTGGCTAAAATGATACGAGATCATTTTGCAGATCACGCCGTCGACGTTGCCCACCACGCCCAGCTCGCAGAAGCCGCTGTCTTTGGCGATGCTGGGCGTACCGTCGCTGGCGATCCACAATTCCTGGAACGCGTTGGTTGATTCAAGCGACAGGTGCCCTACCTTGGTCAGTGAATAGGGCCGAATGTACCAGTTGCCGCTGCTTTGATCCTTACAGCGCTCGCCGGCTGCATAATCATAGTCGACCGTCGTGCGGCAAAAGTTGAGGTTATAGGTTTCTGTGGCCCCCACGGACATATTGCGGAAATAGTCATAGGCAGCGTCGCCCAAAGACGCGAAGCCGTAATACCCTCCGCCAATGCCTCCCCCCGTCGCTTTCGTGTGATAGAAACCGAATCGGTCGGTTAAATCCGCGGATATGTAGCCTGACGACGGGCAGTTAGCGCCCGTCGTACAGCGGATCCCGCGGAACGGTTCGCTTATTGGCGAGTTTTCAATCCACATGTCTTTATAATAATTCGTATTGGCAACCCAGCCGACGATGCCCATATAGCCCAGGCTGTCCTGATCGGAACCATATTTCACCCACGTGTTCGCGCCGCTGATGCGCGGATCGAGCGACGAGGGCGTGATGAAAAATTCATTATCGACGTTATTCTCGATAAACAAAAACGTGTTGCTCACCGCCGCCTGCGTTGACGCCGTGAGGGCCAGCGCCGGGCCCGAGACCGGCAGCATGGCGCAGGCAAAAAGCAATCCAGGAAGTAATTTCATTTTTTTATCCTTACCTTTGGGCCAGCGATTCCTGAGCGTTACACTGAATATCGCCCACCCACGCGGCACCGCGCGCCTTGTTAAGATCCAAATCGGCTTCGCAAATATTTCCGCTGCGTGAAACGAGGGTAATCACGGGGAATTTTTTATCGATATCAATGGCGAACTCGCCCTTATCGTCGGTACGCGTTTTTCCAATGTGATTGTGAATATCGACGTTCGCCGCGAGGTTACCGTCGGGATAGCGGATGCGGCCAAATACCGTCACCATGCTTTTTATATCGGGCGACACGATGCCGACGTTGCCGGGATAAAGGTTAAGCGTATCTTTACGCCCGGAAACAATATCAAAGCTGTCTTCCGAATTTTTATCGTTCATTATTTCCAGCTTGTATTGGGCATACGGCGGCAGGGCGATAAAGCTCGAGCTGCCGCTCAGCACATAGTGTTGATTATTAATTTTCGCCGCCAGCCTTCCGTCGCCCACGCTATCGGTTTTAATGATTATCCCCGAACGCTCCCTTTCCTTACTCAGGCCAAACTCTCCGCCCGCCCACGCGACCGAGCCCTGCGAGGAATAGTTCATGTTGGTAGAGGCATCCCCGGCGCGGGTCACGGAAACGGTGCCGGCATTGTATTTCGTGTCATACCCCAGGTTGCCGTTGACGGAGTAGCGGTTATCGCCGGCCTGCTCACCGCTCAGGCGCGTTGATGCAGAAAGCCCCACCGACCTGATCGCCCCTTCTGCGAACTGCTTGCGGGCGCTGATATTCCCCTGCGTGCTGCCGTAACGATCCCTCGAAACGCCCAGGCTCATCCACGAGGCCAGCGGGAGGGAGAAATCCAGGCTGATATAGCGCTCCTGGCGTCCGTCATCGTTGACGTTGTTGTAGTAATAGCGCTGGAGCCCCGCGCGCAACCCCACCGTGGCATAACGACCGGAATAGAGCGTCGTGCTGTAGTCGAGATTGCGATATTTGTTGCCGGAATAGCGGTTCACGGTCTGGCTCACGGTAAGTGAACCGCCGTGAGGCACAAATTTGCTCAGATTGAGCGTCGCGCCCACCGAGTCGTTATCGCGCTCCTGCACAGGCAAACGCGACCCGATATGGCTATCCTCGCGGGACGCCCACAGCGAGCCAAATCCTCCCGGCGACGACAGCGTAATATTGCTCACGTTTCGCCACGTGCCGTCGTTTGCCACCAGCGTCTGGGCGCCCACGCTCACGTGCTCATTGACGCTGAGCGTCACGTCCGTTTCGTTGACGGCGTTCGCGTCGAAACCGTAAAGCGTCGATTTCACGTTGAGCCCGGACAGCACCGCCAGGGTGGCGGACGCGGCGCCTCCTGCAATCCACGTCTGCTCGCTGCCCTCGTCGCGGTAATGATGACGTCGGTAGCTTACGCGGTCGTAGTCCAGGGAGCCGCCAAAAACCTGCCACGAGAATGAACCGGCCCCCGCCTGCTGTCGCCTCGAGAAGATTTTATTGACCCGGCTTACGAGAGTGTTGACCGTGCGGCCATTCACCACAATATCGACCCTGACGTCGTACACGCCGTAGGGGAATTTGCTGGTATCAATTTCATAGCTGCCCATATTGAAGTTTTGGACGCTGAGCAGCCGCCCCTCACGGAAAACATGCACTTCACCTGCCGCGGGCAGAAATACCTTTATCGGGGTTAGCGCCAGCGTCGTATTCTCGATAACCGTGCTGCCTTTATTGCCGTAGCTTACGCCGTAGATTTTTCCGCCGTTTAGCGCGTTAAGGCTGGCAATAGACTGAACGTTCCAGGTATCGAGCATCCCCAGCGCCACCCGGTAGCCTCCAACGTCGCGCTCGTACATCGCCCGATAAAGTTTGCCGGTGCTATTGCTGTTGCCAATGCCATAAAGCGAGCCGTTGATATTAAAATGGTGCTCCCGGAGCGCCGTCATATTATCGACGGTTAAATAGCTCCGTGAGCTGCTGCCGTTTTTATAATCATTGTAATACGAGCCAAAATTATAATTCAGCACGTTGGAGACGCCGTTAACGCTGGAAGGCCCGAGCAGGCTGCTTCGCGCCACGATTGCTTCCGTGAGCGCATCCTTGCTGACGATCATTTCCAGATGAAACGATGAGACGTTAAGCGTCAGGCTGGCGTCGGGCGTCAGGACGATTGAGGTGTTATCGCGAAACTTTACGTCGCGCATTTTATCAACCATCGCGCGGGTTTTATCCGACAGCACGGCGTTATCCGGCAAATCAACCAGCGTAATAGACCTGACGATAATATTTCCGTTATCCAATGAAATAACTGCATCAGCTATCTTTTGCTGGCTTTTTTCATCAGTTTTCTCATATCGAATATAAACGGGGACGCTCATCCCCTGCTCCAGGGATTGTGCAAAGGCACCGGGAATAACGTAATGACCAATTTTAACAGGCGCGGCATTCAGGTACCCAGGAATTAACGTCAAAGAGAGAATAACGCCTCTCCCTGCCAGAGAGTTAAATGACATATGCATCCTTACGCTTCGCTATTTTAATCCCGACCGGAAAACGTCATTGCTTATTACTTAGCGGAAATAAACTGTTTGCCATGCCAGATACCGACATGTGAATTTTTATTATTTACGTCCGTACGCTGAAGCTTAATTTTCGTACCCGGCATCACGTAATACCGCTCGCGACAGCCTTTCCCGCGGTCGTGAGAGGGGTCTTTACATGCGCCGTAGGCGATGACTCGAAACGATACATTTCCCTTATTTTCAATGACGTCATCACGTCGAGCGTAATCGAACCGCTCTTTTCGCGGCGCGACGACGAGCAGCGTACCGATTTCAGCGGATGCCGTCGCAACGGCGGCCTTGCTGGCATGCGTTACGCCGGTTTCACTCACCGGCTCATCGATCCACTGCAGCCGGTAATAGCGCTCCCTGTCATCGGCGGGGCCTTTATAGAAAAAACGAAATACGTCTTTCGCCTGGCCGGGCAGAATAAGGTTGGCCGGGGTCAGCAAAATCTCGCCCGCATTATTGGGTTTAATTTCCACACCATCGGGCAGCGGTGAAGAAAGCGGCTTTATGGAGACGCTGACGTAGCGGGCAGCATCGGTAGTATTGGTAATTTCTTTCGATAATGAACTCTGCTCTGCGGTCATTATCGACGTAATATCGCCCACGTTTATTGCCAGGCACGAAAAGGACAGCACCATCCCTGCCAAAAAGGTTATTGGCAAATATCTCTTCATGACATTTCCTCTAAAAACTCGGGGGAGATCTCCCCCGAATTCTGATGCATTACGCCGTTGGGGTGGTCCACGTTGCGTTGAACTGTACCTTCACGTCGCCCGTCCAGTAGCCGTCCGGTAGCGAGGAGTAATCCGTTACGGCCGTCGTTCCGTCAGACGTGGCGGAGGCAATGGTGAACTTGAAGCTGGACCGATCGCTAACGCGCTTCGTACCGTTGTACGCGCCGTCGGCCATCAGGCTTTCAAGACCGGACGTTGAGGATCCGTTCACAAGGATGGTTTCAGAGGCGTTTGACAGGGCTTTGCCATTCCACGCCACGCCAACGTTCAGCGTCGAGGCATCACCGCTGGCATTCGTCAGCGTGCTGCTAATAACCTGCGCGGTCAATTTGAAATCCGTTGCGCTGTCCTGGCCCTGAATCGTGACGTCAAACGCCCCGTCCTGAGCGTTAAAGCCCTTCAGGCCTTCGGCGTACTGGAACGTCAGAGAGTTCAGAGGGGTCACCACCAGCATGCTGGTCGTGTCTTTCGTCGCGGTCGCATCCCATGATGCGGTGGCCGAAGCGGTGACGTCCGCCAGCGCATTTGCTGTAGCAAATACAGAAGCCAAAGAGGCAACCAGTAATAATTTTTTCATTTTATCTTCTCCTGAGAACATACTTGCTACCTGACAATATTAGGGATATGTCAGAAGCTCCATTAGATGCGAGCAATAACCGCTGCGCGAAAAAAATTATTATTTGAATTAAGTTACATAACAACAAACAAAAATACGAATATTCTCAACCTACTTGAGAAAACCCCTAACCTAAAATCAGCAAAAGTCGACAAAACTAGCATTAAAACCCGGCAATGCTATTTTAATAAGAATTAAAAACCAATAATATATTCAAATTCATATTTTTTCACTAATTTTGATTTTTGATCCACATCAAATTGCACGCATCGTCCTGAAGGTAAAATTTGGCAATTAAATCAATACTCTATATCACGACACCCTAAAACCATTTGATTGTTAATGAAATGATATAAAAACGCTATAAAATATTTAATTAGAGAAAATTCCTAAGCCTTTTTAAATATATTGGAAATTATCTTAGAAAATCATTCATCCATTTTTATTTTTTCTTCTTTTAATTTTTATTGTCTATTTCTGGGCATTGCGTTTTTACGCCTATTACTTAAAAGCGCTGCCTGCGCCGCGTAAATCTAAAAGCCGGAAGCACATCACGTTGCCTCTCGCCGTACGTCCCTATCAGACAATTCCCTACGGTGTTCCACATTTCCTCCATTTTTCTGCCGGGATGCCTGACTAAACTAGTATCATTCCCCGAAGTGTTTCAGGATGAGAACGTATAACGATGAAAGGCCGTAACAAATCCCGCTGGGCCATTGCCGCCGGCATCATTGTGGTGGCACTTGCCGCCGCCTGGTACTGGCATAACCACTCTGCAAAAACGTCTGCACCTGCGGGTGCCAGCAGCCACCCGCAGCAGGCCTCGGGCGGACGTCGCGGCATGCGCGGCGGCGCGCTGGCTCCGGTTCAGGCGGCCACCGCGGTGAATAAAGCCGTGCCGCGTTATCTTACGGGTTTAGGGACCATTACCGCCGCCAACACCGTTACGGTGCGCAGCCGCGTTGACGGCCAGCTGATGGCCCTGCATTTTCAGGAAGGGCAGCAGGTAAAGGCCGGGGATCTCCTCGCCGAAATCGATCCGAGCCAGTTTAAGGTCAACCTTGCGCAGGCGCAGGGGCAGCTCGCCAAAGATAAAGCCACGCTCGCCAACGCCCAGCGCGATCTGGCGCGCTACCAGCAGCTGGTGAAAACCAACCTGGTCTCCAGACAGGAGCTGGACACCCAGCGCTCGCTGGTTAGCGAAACGCAGGGCACCGTCAAGGCCGATGAAGCCGCCGTTGCCAGCGCGCAGCTCCAGCTCGACTGGAGCCGCATCACCGCCCCGATTGACGGCCGCGTAGGCCTCAAGCAGGTGGACATCGGCAACCAGATTTCCAGCGGCGATACCACGGGCATCGTGGTCATCACCCAGACCCACCCAATCGATCTGGTCTTTACCCTGCCGGAGAGCGACATCGCCACCGTGGTGCAGGCGCAGAAGGCCGGAAAAGGGCTGGTGGTCGAGGCCTGGGACCGCACCAACAAACAGAAGCTCAGCGAAGGTTCCCTGCTCAGCCTGGATAACCAGATCGATACCACGACCGGCACCATCAAGCTGAAGGCGCGCTTTAACAATGAGGATGACGCCCTCTTCCCGAACCAGTTCGTCAATGCGCGCATGCTGGTTGCGACGGAAGAGAACGCCGTGGTGATCCCCACCGCCGCGCTGCAGATGGGTAATGAAGGAAACTTCGTCTGGGTGCTGAACGGCGACAATAAGGTGAGCAAACATCTGGTGAAAACCGGGATTCAGGACAGCCAGACGGTGGTGATTGCCGCCGGGCTTTCAGCGGGCGACCGCGTCGTCACCGACGGCATTGACCGCCTGACCGAAGGAGCCAAAGTCGAAGTCGTCGAGGCGCACGCAGGCACAGCAGCAGCCGAACAGCCTGCGAAACGGGGAGCGAAAGACTGATGCAGGTGATGCCGCCAAGCGCTACAGGTGGGCCATCACGCCTGTTTATTCTGCGCCCCGTTGCCACGACCCTGCTGATGGTGGCGATCCTGCTGGCCGGGATTATTGGCTACCGCTTCCTGCCGGTTTCGGCGCTGCCGGAAGTGGACTACCCGACGATTCAGGTGGTGACCCTTTATCCGGGCGCCAGTCCGGACGTGGTCACCTCCGCCATTACCGCCCCGCTGGAGCGCCAGTTCGGCCAGATGTCCGGCCTCAAGCAGATGTCCTCGCAAAGCTCCGGCGGCGCGTCGGTGGTCACGCTGCAGTTCCAGCTTACGCTGTCGCTGGACGTCGCCGAGCAGGAGGTGCAGGCCGCGATTAACGCCGCCACCAACCTGCTGCCGTCCGACCTGCCCAACCCGCCGGTCTACAGCAAGGTCAACCCGGCGGACCCGCCGATCATGACGCTGGCGGTCACCTCCTCCGCCCTGCCGATGACGCAGGTGGAAGACATGGTCGAAACCCGCGTGGCGCAGAAAATTTCTCAGGTTTCCGGCGTCGGCCTGGTGACGCTGGCGGGCGGGCAGCGCCCGGCCGTGCGCGTGAAGCTGAACGCGCAGGCGATTGCCGCGCTGGGCTTAACCAGCGAGACCATCCGCACCGCCATCAGCAACGCTAACGTCAACTCGGCGAAAGGCTCGCTCGATGGCCCAACGCGCGCGGTCACGCTTTCCGCAAACGATCAGATGCAGTCCGCCGACGAGTATCGTCAGCTGATCGTTGCCTACCAGAACGGCGCGCCGATTCGCCTGGGCGACGTGGCGACCGTTGAACAAGGCGCGGAAAACAGCTGGCTGGGCGCGTGGGCGAACAAACAGCAGGCGATCGTCATGAACGTTCAGCGCCAGCCCGGCGCCAACATCATTGATACCGCCGACAGCATCCGCGCGATGCTGCCGCAGCTGATTGAGAGCCTGCCGAAGTCGGTCAGCGTGAAGGTGCTTTCCGACCGCACCACCAACATTCGCGCCTCCGTCACCGACACCCAGTTCGAGCTGATGCTCGCCATCGCGCTGGTGGTGATGATCATCTATCTGTTCCTGCGCAACGTTCCGGCGACGATTATTCCCGCCGTCGCCGTACCGCTGTCGCTGGTCGGGACCTTCGCCGTCATGGTGTTCCTTGATTTTTCGATTAACAACCTGACGCTGATGGCGCTCACCATCGCCACCGGCTTCGTGGTGGACGACGCCATCGTGGTGATCGAGAACATCTCGCGCTACATCGAAAAGGGCGAAAAGCCGCTCGCCGCCGCGCTTAAGGGTGCGGGGGAGATTGGCTTTACGATCATCTCGCTGACCTTCTCGCTGATTGCGGTGCTGATCCCGCTGCTGTTTATGGGCGATATCGTGGGCCGCCTGTTCCGCGAGTTTGCGGTCACGCTGGCGGTGGCGATCCTGATCTCCGCCGTGGTGTCGCTAACCCTAACGCCAATGATGTGCGCGCGCATGCTGAGCGCGGAATCCCTGCGCAAGCAAAACCGCTTCTCGCGCGCCTCCGAGCGCATGTTCGAGCGCATCATTGCCGCCTACGGCCGCCTGTTGGCGAAGGTGCTGAACCACCCGTGGGCGACGCTCGGCGTGGCGCTGGGTACGTTGGCCCTGAGCGTGATGCTGTGGATTTTCATCCCGAAAGGCTTCTTCCCGATTCAGGACAACGGCATCATCCAGGGCACCCTCCAGGCCCCGCAGTCGGTTTCGTTCGCCAGCATGGCCCAGCGCCAGCAGCAGGTATCCGAGATCGTGATGAAGGACCCGGCGGTGGAAAGCCTGACCGCCTACGTCGGCGTGGACGGCACCAACCCGTCGCTGAACAGCGCGCGGCTGCAAATTAACCTCAAGCCGCTCGACGAGCGTGAGGACCGCGTGAACGCGGTGATTGAGCGCCTGCAGCAGGCGGTGGCGAAGGTGCCGGGCATTTCGCTTTACCTGCAGCCGATTCAGGATTTGACCATTGACACCCAGGTGAGCCGCACGCAGTACCAGTTTACGCTTCAGGCCACCAGCCTCGACGCGCTCAGCACCTGGGTGCCGCAGCTGGTCAACACGCTCCAGGCGCTGCCGCAGCTTTCCGACGTCAGCAGCGACTGGCAGGACAAAGGTCTGGCGGCCTACGTCAACGTGAACCGCGACGCCGCCAGCCGCCTGGGCATCACCATGGCGGACGTGGATAACGCCCTGTACAATGCCTTCGGCCAGCGCCTGATTTCGACCATCTACACCCAGGCAAACCAGTATCGCGTGGTGCTGGAGCACAACACCGACAGCACGCCGGGGCTCGCCGCGCTGGACACGGTGCGCCTGACCAGCAAGGACGGCGGCATCGTGCCGCTCAGCGCCATTGCCAGCGTCGAAGAGCGCTACGCCCCGCTTTCCATCAACCATCTGGATCAGTTCCCGTCCACCACCGTTTCGTTTAACGTCGCGGACGGGTATTCGCTGGGCGACGCGGTCGAGGCGATCCAGAATGCGGAAAAAACCATCAGCTTCCCGTCGGATATACAGACCCAGTTCCAGGGCAGCACGCTGGCGTTTCAGGCCGCGCTGGGCAGCACCGTCTGGCTGATCGTTGCCGCGGTGGTGGCGATGTACATCGTGCTCGGCGTGCTGTACGAGAGCTTTATTCACCCGATCACCATTCTCTCTACCCTGCCGACCGCCGGCGTGGGTGCCCTGCTGGCGCTGATGCTGGCGGGCAGCGAGCTGGACGTGATTGCGATTATCGGGATCATCCTGCTGATCGGCATCGTGAAGAAAAACGCCATCATGATGATCGACTTCGCCCTGGCCGCCGAGCGCGAGCAGGGCATGTCCCCGCGCGACGCCATTTTCCAGGCCTGCCTGCTGCGCTTTCGCCCGATCCTGATGACGACCCTCGCGGCGCTGTTAGGCGCGCTGCCGCTGATGCTCAGCACCGGCGTCGGGGCCGAGCTGCGCCGCCCGCTGGGGATCGGCATGGTCGGCGGGCTGCTGGTCAGCCAGGTGCTGACGCTGTTTACAACACCGGTGATCTACCTGCTGTTTGACCGCCTGGCGCTGTGGACCAAAAGCCGCTTCCCGAAACGTGAAGAGGAGGCGTAAGTGAAGTTTTTCGCCCTCTTCATTTATCGCCCGGTGGCAACGATTTTAATCTCGGTCGCTATCACCCTGTGCGGCGTGCTCGGCTTCCGGCTGCTGCCGGTGGCCCCGCTGCCGCAGGTGGATTTTCCGGTGATTATGGTCAGCGCCTCGCTGCCGGGCGCGTCGCCGGAGACCATGGCCTCGTCCGTCGCCACGCCGCTTGAGCGCTCGCTCGGGCGCATCGCGGGGGTCAACGAGATGACCTCCAGCAGCTCGCTCGGCAGCACGCGCATCATCCTGGAGTTCAGCTTCGATCGCGACATCAACGGCGCGGCGCGCGACGTGCAGGCGGCCATCAACGCCGCGCAGAGCCTGCTGCCGAGCGGCATGCCGAGCAGGCCGACCTACCGCAAGGCCAACCCCTCCGACGCGCCGATTATGATCTTAACGCTCACCTCGGACACCTATTCCCAGGGCGAGCTGTACGATTTCGCCTCCACCCAGCTGGCGCAAACCATCGCCCAGATCGACGGCGTGGGCGACGTGGACGTGGGCGGAAGTTCGCTGCCCGCCGTGCGCGTGGGCCTTAACCCGCAGGCGCTGTTTAACCAGGGCGTATCGCTGGACGACGTGCGTAGCGCCATCAGCAATGCCAACGTGCGTAAGCCGCAGGGCGCGATTGAGAACGACAGCCACCGCTGGCAGATCCAGACCAACGACGAGCTAAAAACGGCCGCCGAGTATGAGCCGCTGATTATTCACTACAACAACGGCGCGGCGGTGCGGCTAAGCGACGTTGCCAGCGTGACCAACTCCGTGCAGGACGTGCGCAACGCCGGGATGACCAACGCGAAGCCGGCGATTTTGCTGATGATCCGCAAGCTGCCGGAAGCCAACATTATCCAGACGGTCAACGGCATTCGCGAACGGCTGCCGGAACTGAAGGAGACCATTCCGGCAGCGATCGACCTGCAAATTGCCCAGGATCGCTCCCCGACGATCCGCGCCTCGCTTGAGGAGGTGGAGCAAACGCTGATCATCTCCATCGCGCTGGTGATCCTGGTGGTGTTCGTGTTCCTGCGTTCGGGGCGCGCAACGCTGATCCCCGCGGTGGCCGTTCCGGTGTCGCTGATTGGGACGTTTGCCGCCATGTACCTGTGCGGGTTTAGCCTTAACAACCTGTCGCTGATGGCGCTGACTATCGCCACCGGCTTTGTGGTCGACGACGCCATCGTGGTGCTGGAGAACATCTCCCGCCACCTTGAGGCGGGCATGAAGCCGCTGCAGGCGGCGCTTCAGGGGACGCGCGAGGTCGGCTTTACGGTGCTCTCCATGAGCCTGTCGCTGGTGGCGGTCTTCCTGCCGCTGCTGCTGATGGGCGGCCTGCCGGGGCGGCTGCTGCGCGAGTTTGCGGTCACGCTCTCGGTGGCGATAGGCATTTCGCTGGTGATTTCGCTGACGCTAACGCCAATGATGTGCGGCTGGATGCTCAAGCGCAGCAGGCCGCAGTCGCAGCCGCGCCGCAAAGGCTTTGGCCGCGTCCTTGTGGCGATGCAGGAAGGCTACGGGAAATCACTGCGCTGGGTGCTCAGGCACACCCGCATCGTTGGCCTGGTGCTGATTGGCACCATCGCGCTGAACGTCTGGATGTACATTACCATCCCGAAAACCTTCTTCCCGGAGCAGGACACCGGCGTGCTGATGGGCGGCATTCAGGCCGACCAGAGCATCTCGTTCCAGGCGATGCGCGGTAAATTGCAGGACTTCATGAAGATCATCCGCGAAGATCCGGCGGTGGATAACGTGACCGGCTTTACCGGCGGCTCCCGCGTGAACAGCGGCATGATGTTTATCACCCTCAAATCGCGCGACGAACGCAGCGAAACCGCGCAGCAGGTGATCGACCGCCTGCGCGTGAAGCTCGCCAAAGAGCCGGGGGCAAACCTGTTTTTGATGGCCGTTCAGGATATCCGCGTCGGCGGCCGCCAGGCCAACGCCAGCTACCAGTACACCCTGCTCTCTGACGACCTTGCCGCCCTGCGCGAGTGGGAGCCGAAGATCCGCAAGGCGCTGGCCGCCCTGCCGGAGCTGGCGGACGTTAACTCCGATCAGCAGGATAACGGTGCGGAGATGGCGCTCATTTACGATCGCGAAACCATGTCGCGGCTGGGCATTAACGTCGAGGCGGCGAACAGCCTGCTCAACAACGCTTTTGGCCAGCGCCAGATCTCCACCATCTACCAGCCGATGAACCAGTACAAGGTGGTGATGGAGGTTGACCCGCGCTATACCCAGGACATCAGCGCGCTGGACAAAATGTTTGTGATCAACAGCGACGGCAAGGCGATTCCGCTTTCGTACTTCGCCAGCTGGCAGCCGTCGAACGCGCCGCTTTCGGTGAACCACCAGGGGCTGTCCGCGGCGTCAACCATCTCGTTTAACCTGCCAACCGGCTCCTCGCTTTCGGAGGCCAGCGACGCCATTACTCGGGCCATGACCCAGCTCGGCGTGCCGTCCACGGTGCGCGGCAGCTTTGCCGGCACGGCGCAGGTATTCCAGGAGACGATGAACTCGCAGGTCATTTTGATTCTGGCGGCGATTGCGACGGTCTACATCGTGCTCGGCGTGCTGTACGAAAGCTACGTGCATCCGCTGACCATTCTCTCCACGCTGCCGTCGGCGGGCGTCGGGGCGCTGCTAGCGCTGGAGCTGTTCGGCGCGCCGTTTAGCCTTATCGCGCTGATTGGGATCATGCTGCTCATCGGCATCGTGAAGAAAAACGCGATCATGATGGTCGACTTCGCGCTGGACGCCCAGCGCAGCGGCGGCATGACGCCGGAAGAGGCCATCTTCCAGGCCTGTCTTCTGCGCTTCCGCCCGATTATGATGACCACGCTGGCGGCGCTGTTTGGCGCGCTGCCGCTGGTGATTTCCGGCGGAGACGGCTCCGAGCTGCGCCAGCCGCTGGGGATCACCATCGTCGGCGGGCTGGTGATGAGCCAGCTGCTCACGCTCTATACCACGCCGGTGGTCTATCTTTTCTTTGACCGCCTGCGGCTGCGCTTTTCGCGTAAAAACAGAACAACGGTGACCGAGTAAATGACCGTTCTCCCCAGCAGCGTTCGCTGGCAGCTTTGGATTGTCGCCTTCGGCTTCTTTATGCAGTCGCTGGACACGACCATCGTCAATACCGCCCTTCCCTCGATGGCGAGAAGCCTGGGGGAGAGCCCGCTGCATATGCATATGGTGATTGTCTCCTACGTGCTGACGGTGGCGATCATGCTGCCCGCCAGCGGCTGGCTGGCGGACAAGGTGGGCGTGCGGAATATCTTTTTCACCGCGATAGTGCTGTTCACCGCCGGGTCGCTGTTCTGCGCCCAGGCCAACACGCTCGACCAGCTGGTGATGGCGCGCGTGCTGCAGGGCGTGGGCGGCGCGATGATGGTGCCCGTCGGGCGGCTGACGGTGATGAAAATCGTGCCGCGCGAGCAGTATATGGCGGCGATGACCTTCGTCACCCTGCCCGGCCAGGTGGGGCCGCTGCTCGGTCCGGCGCTGGGCGGTATTCTGGTGGAGTACGCCTCGTGGCACTGGATTTTCCTGATCAACCTGCCGGTCGGCATCATCGGGGCGATTGCCACCCTGACGCTGATGCCGAACTACAAAATGCAGACCCGGCGCTTTGATTTCACCGGCTTTATTCTGCTGGCGGCGGGGATGGCCACGCTGACGCTGGCGCTCGACGGCCAAAAGGGGCTGGGAATTTCATCGCTCTCGCTCGCGGCGCTGGTGGCGATCGGTATCGCTGCCATCCTGTGGTATTTGTGGCACGCCAGAGGCAACGAGCGCGCGCTGTTCAGCCTGGCGCTGTTCAAAAACGCCACCTACCGTCTGGGGCTGTTCGGCAGCTTTGCCGGGCGCATCGGCAGCGGCATGCTGCCGTTTATGACGCCGGTATTTCTACAGATCGGCATGGGCTTTTCGCCGTTCCACGCGGGCCTGATGATGATCCCGATGGTGCTCGGCAGCATGGGCATGAAGCGCATCGTGGTGCAGGTGGTTAACCGCTTTGGCTATCGCCGCGTGCTGGTCGCCGCCACGCTCGGGCTGGCGCTGGTCAGCCTGCTGTTCATGGGCGTGGCGCTGATGGGCTGGTACTACGCGCTGCCGCTGGTGCTCTTCTGCCAGGGAATTATCAACTCCATGCGCTTCTCGTCGATGAATACCCTGACGCTGAAGGATTTGCCCGACGAGCTGGCCAGCAGCGGCAATAGCCTGCTGTCGATGATCATGCAGCTCTCCATGAGCGTGGGCGTTACCGTTGCGGGGCTGCTGCTCGGGATGTACGGGCAGCACCATCTCAGCGTAGACACCCCGGTTGCCCACCAGGTCTTTTTATATACCTACCTCAGCATGGCGGTGATTATCGCCCTGCCCGCTTTCATCTTCGCCAGAGTACCGGCGGATACCAGCAAGAACGTCGTTATCCGGCGCGGCAAAAGGAGTGCACCATGAAACTGTGGCGACCGGGCATTACCGGCAAGCTTTTTGTGGCGATTTTAGCCACCTGTATGGTTCTGCTGATCACCATGCACTGGGCGGTGCGGGTGAGCTTTGAGCGCGGGTTTATCGACTACATCAAGCACGGCAACGAGCAGCGCCTGCAGGGGCTGAGCGACGCGCTGGGCGAGCAGTACGCCCTGCACGGCAACTGGCGGTTCCTGCGCAATAACGACCGTTTTATTTTCCAGATCCTGCGCTCGCTGGAGCACGATAACGACGACGATCGCCCTGGCCCCGGCATGCCGCCGCACGGCTGGCGCACCCAGTTCTGGGTGATCGACCAGGACCAGCGCGTGCTGGTCGGCCCGCGCGCGCCGGTACCGCCGGACGGCTCAAAGCGCGCCGTCAAGGTAGACAATGCCATCGTCGGCTGGGTGATCGCCTCTCCGGTGGAGCGCCTGACGCGCAATACCGATATCAACTTTGACCGCCAGCAGCGCCAGACCAGCTGGCTTATCGTCGCGCTCTCCACGCTGCTGGCGGCACTCGCCACCTTCCCGCTGGCGCGCGGCCTGCTTGCGCCGGTCAAGCGGCTGGTGGAGGGCACGCACAGGCTGGCCGCCGGTGATTTTTCCACCCGCGTAGACACCCGCAGCCAGGACGAACTGGGCAAGCTGGCGCAGGACTTTAACCAGCTCGCGAGCACGCTGGAAAAAAATCAGCAGATGCGCCGGGACTTTATGGCCGACATTTCGCACGAGCTGCGCACCCCGCTGGCGGTGCTGCGCGGCGAGCTGGAGGCAATCCAGGACGGCGTGCGCCAGTTCACCCCTGAATCCGTCGCTTCCCTGCAGGCGGAGGTGGGCACGCTGACCAAGCTGGTGGACGATCTGCACCAGCTCTCCATGTCCGACGAGGGCGCGCTGGCCTACCAGAAAGCGCCGGTGGACGTGATTAACATTCTTGAAGTGGCGAGCGGCGCCTTCCGCGAGCGCTTCGCCAGCCGTAACCTGAAGATTGACCTTTCGCTGCCGGACAGCGCCGTGGTGTTTGGCGACAAAGACCGCCTGATGCAGCTCTTCAACAACCTGCTGGAAAACAGCCTGCGCTACACCGACAGCGGCGGCGGGCTGCACATTTCCGGCACGCGGGAAAACGGCCGCTTTGCCCTCACCTTTGCGGATTCTGCCCCCGGCGTGCAGGAGGCGCAGCTGGAAAAGCTGTTCGAGCGTTTTTACCGCACGGAAGGCTCGCGCAACCGCGCGAGCGGCGGCTCCGGACTGGGGCTGGCAATCTGCGTGAACATCGTCGAAGCGCACAACGGCACGATCCGCGCCGCCCATTCGCCTTTTGGCGGGGTTAGCATTACAGTAGAATTACCGCTGGAACGGGAGTTATCGAGAGAAGCATGACCGAGTTACCCATTGATGAAAACACGCCGCGCATCCTGATCGTGGAAGACGAGCCCAAGCTTGGGCAGCTCCTGATCGACTACCTGCGCGCGGCAAGCTACGCCCCTTCGCTGATTAGCCACGGCGACCAGGTGCTGCCCTACGTGCGCCAGACGCCGCCGGACCTGATCCTGCTGGACCTGATGCTGCCAGGCACCGACGGCCTGACCCTGTGCCGGGAAATCCGCCGCTTCTCGGACGTGCCTATCGTAATGGTCACCGCCAAAATCGAAGAGATCGACCGCCTGCTGGGCCTCGAAATTGGCGCGGACGATTACATCTGCAAGCCCTACAGCCCGCGCGAGGTGGTGGCCCGCGTGAAGACCATCCTGCGCCGCTGCAGGCCGCAGCGCGAGCTGCAGACGCTGGATGCCGAAAGCCCGCTGATCGTCGACGAAAGCCGCTTCCAGGCAAGCTGGCGCGGCAAGCTGCTGGACCTGACGCCCGCCGAGTTTCGCCTGCTTAAAACGCTCTCCCACGAGCCGGGCAAGGTGTTCTCGCGCGAGCAGCTGCTGAACAACCTGTATGACGATTACCGCGTGGTAACCGACCGCACCATCGACAGCCATATCAAAAACCTGCGCCGCAAGCTGGAGGCGCTGGACGCCGAGCAGTCGTTTATTCGCGCGGTGTACGGCGTGGGGTATCGCTGGGAAGCGGACGCGTGCAGGATTGCGTGACACAATATTCTCCTCCCCCTCACCCCAAAGGGGCGAGGGGACCGTAAGCTGCGGTTTTCACCCTCTCCTCTTTGGGGTGAGGGGGCAAAAACTTTACCTCCCTGCCCCTCGGCGCTACAATGCCCGCCCTTAAAGTAGGGGATCATCCCCTCACCGCGGCACCGGGTGCGCGCGGATCTGACCTGTCATCAGAACGAGAACAAACATGTTTAAACCGGAACTCCTCTCCCCGGCGGGAACGCTGCAAAATATGCGTTACGCTTTCGCCTATGGTGCCGACGCCGTATACGCGGGCCAGCCTCGCTACTCGCTGCGCGTGCGTAACAACGAATTCAACCACGAGAACCTGCAGCTCGGCATCAACGAAGCGCATGCCCTTGGCAAAAAATTCTACGTGGTGGTTAACATCGCGCCGCACAACGCCAAGCTGAAGACGTTCATTCGCGACCTGAAGCCGGTGGTGGATATGGGGCCGGACGCGCTGATCATGTCGGATCCGGGTTTAATCATGCTGGTTCGCGAAAACTTCCCGGAGATGGACATTCACCTGTCCGTGCAGGCCAACGCCGTCAACTGGGCGACGGTCAAGTTCTGGAAGCAGATGGGGCTGACGCGCGTCATTTTGTCTCGCGAACTGTCTCTCGAAGAGATCGAAGAGATCCGCACCCAGGTGCCGGATATGGAAATCGAAATTTTCGTTCACGGCGCGCTGTGCATGGCCTACTCCGGCCGCTGCCTGCTCTCCGGCTATATCAACAAGCGCGATCCGAACCAGGGCACCTGCACCAACGCCTGCCGCTGGGAATATAACGTTCAGGAAGGCAAAGAAGACGACATCGGCAATATCGTCCACAAGCACGAGCCGATTCCGGTTACCAACGTGGAGCCGACGCTCGGCATCGGCGCGCCGACCGACAGCGTGTTTATGATTGAAGAGGCCAAGCGTCCGGGCGAGTACATGACCGCCTTTGAAGACGAGCACGGCACCTACATCATGAACTCGAAAGATCTGCGCGCCATTGCGCACGTTGAGCGTTTAACGCAGATGGGCGTGCACTCCCTGAAAATCGAAGGCCGCACCAAGTCTTACTACTACTGCGCGCGCACCGCCCAGGTATACCGTAAGGCCATCGACGATGCCGCAGCCGGCAAACCGTTTGATACCAGCCTGCTGGAAACCCTGGAAGGCCTGGCGCACCGCGGCTATACCGAGGGCTTCCTGCGTCGTCACACCCACGACGACTACCAGAACTACGAGCACGGCTACTCCGTTTCCGAGCGCCAGCAGTTCGTCGGCGATTTCACCGGCGAGCGCAAGGGCGCGCTGGCGGCCGTGGCGGTGAAAAACAAGTTCACCAAGGGCGACAGCCTGGAGCTGATGACCCCGCAGGGCAACATGAACTTCACGCTGGAGCATCTGGAAAACGGCAAAGGGGAAGCGATTGAGGTCGCACCGGGCGACGGGCACACCGTCTGGATGCCGGTGCCGGAAGAGATCGAGCTGAAATTTGCGCTGCTGATGCGCAACTTCAACGGCGAAAGCACGCGTAATCCCCACGGCAAATAGTTAATCAGGGTAATTTTTTCACGCGGGGATGATTCTTAGAATCGGATCACATACCGCTTCGCTCAATGCGGGTATTATCCCTCCCGCTGAAAAACATAACCCATAAATGCTAGCTGTACCAGGAACCACCTCCTTAGCCCGCGTAATCTCCCTTACGTGGGCTTATTTTTTGCCTTTCGTCCAGTTCTTACCCGCTTTTTTCCCCGCTGCGATACACTCTTGATAGAGCTAAAAAGGGAATAATGTAAATGGCAACCTATCCAGACAGTTTATTGATTCTGAATGGCAAAAGTGCAGGCAACGATATTCTGCGCCAGGCAATTACCGCGCTACGCGAAGACGGAGCCCGCATCCACGTGCGCGTCACGTGGGAGAAAGGCGACGCGGCGCGCTATATCGACGAAGGCCGTCGGCTGGGCGTCGAGACCATCATTTCCGGCGGCGGCGACGGCACGATCAACGAAATTGCGAGCGCGCTTGTCGATCTGGACGCGGCTGAACGTCCGGCGATGGGCATTTTACCGCTCGGCACGGCCAATGATTTCGCCACCAGCGCGGGGATTCCGGAGGAGTTAGGCAAAGCACTCCAGCTGGCGATCCTCGGCAAGGCGACCGCGGTGGATATTGCCCAGGTGAATGATAAAACCTGTTTTATCAATATGGCCACGGGCGGCTTTGGCACCCGCATCACCAGCGAAACGCCGGAGAAGCTAAAGGCCGCGCTGGGCGGCGTGTCGTATTTGATTCATGGCCTGATGCGCATGGATACGCTGAAGCCCGACCGCTGTGAGATTCACGGCGAGAATTTCCACTGGCAGGGCGACGCGCTGGTCATTGGGATTGGCAACGGCCGCCAGGCGGGCGGCGGACAGCAGCTGTGCCCGGAGGCGCTGATCAACGACGGTCAGCTCCAGCTGCGTATTTTTACCGGAGACGGGCTGCTGCCCGCGCTGTTTACCACGCTGACGCAGCCGGAAGAGAGCCCGAATATCATTGCCGGGAAATCGGCATGGTTTGAGATTAACGCCCCGCACGGGATGACGTTTAACCTTGACGGCGAGCCGTTGAGCGGGACGCAGTTCCGCATTGAGGTCATTCCGGGCGCGCTGCAGTGCCGCTTGCCGCCGGACTGCGTGCTGCTGCGCTGATGTTTTACACGGTGCGCGATGATGCCCTCACCCAACCCTCTCCCACGGGAGAGGGAGAAAACCATACCGCGCTCGGCCTGTCCCCTCTCCCACTGGGAGAGGGGGATGGAGGCGTCAGGCAATCGTGACTTTGCTGTCCAGATAGACATCCTGAACCGCATTGATCAGCTTCACGCCGTCGGCCATTGATTTTTTAAACGCCTTACGGCCCAGAATCAGCCCCATGCCGCCCGCGCGTTTGTTAATCACCGCCGTGCGTACCGCGTCAGAAAGGTCGGTTTCGCCGCCCGCCGCGCCGCCGGAGTTAATCAGCCCCGCGCGGCCCATGTAGCAGTTCGCCAGCTGGTAACGCACCAGATCGATCGGGTTATCGCTGGTCAGCTTGCTGTAGACACGGTCATCGGTGTAGCCAAAGTTCACCGCCTTGTAGCCACCGTTATTCTCCGCCATTTTCTGCTTGACGATATCCGCACCAATCGTGGCCGCCAGGTGGTTCGCCTGCCCGGTGAGATCGGCAGAAACGTGATAGTCCACGCCGTCCTTCTTGAACGCGGAGTTGCGCAGATAGGCCCACAGCACCGTCACCATGCCCAGCTCGTGCGCGCGCTCGAAGGCCGCGGAGATCTCTTCAATCTGACGACGAGACTGCTCGGAGCCGAAATAGATCGTCGCCCCGACCGCCACCGCGCCCATATTGAACGCCTGCTCGACGCTGGCGTAGAGCGTCTGATCGTATTCGGTCGGGTAGCTCAGGGTTTCGTTGTGGTTCAGCTTGACGAGGAACGGAATGCGGTGCGCGTAGCGGCGCGATACGGAGGCCAGCACGCCGTAGGTTGACGCCACGCAGTTACAGCCGGCTTCAATCGCCAGCTCCACGATGTTTTTCGGATCGAAATAGAGCGGATTGGCCGCGAACGACGCGCCCGCAGAGTGTTCAACGCCCTGATCAACCGGCAGAATGGACAGATAGCCCGTACCGGCCAGTCGGCCCGTGTTGTAGAGCGTCTGCATGTTTCGCAGCACCGCCGGCGGACGGTTGTTATCCACCATCACGCGGTCTACGTAGTCGTGGCCAGGCAGGTAAAGCTGGTCGGATGGAATGGTCATACAGCGATGCTGCAAAAGGCCGTCGGCGTCTTTGCCAAGCAACTGCGCAATATCGGTCATAGCTATTCTCCCGTAGCGTGTTATCCAGGCCCACAGCGTTGTGGGCAGACTAAGCCTGGTACCGACTTAACAGATTTTCCACCATTTGCAACGTTATTCAGCACATTCTGCTGGCTCGATTCGTGTACATCGCGCCGCGTTACCACCACGCGTGAAAATGATGAACCGGCCCAATACCGTGGCCGACCTCCAGCGTGTCGGCCTGCGCCAGCGCGGCGGAAAGCCAGGTCTTGGCGTGGAGCACCGTATCATTCCAGCGTTGATGTCGCGGGCGCAGGGCGGCCAGCGCCGCGGAGAGCGTACAGCCCGTCCCGTGGGTGTTTTTCGTTTGCACGCGCGGCGCGGTAAAACGCTGCTCCCCGTCGCGGGTGAACAGCCAGTCGGGGCTTTCGGCATCGTCAAGATGTCCCCCCTTCATCAGCACCGCACCGCAGCCCAGCGCCAGCAGCGCGTGGCCCTGCGCCTTCATTTCGCGTTCATTCCGCGCGTGCGGCGCATCCAGCAGCGCGGCGGCTTCGGGCAGGTTTGGCGTAATGAGCGCCACCTGCGGCAGCAGCTTTTTGCGCAGCGTGTCAACCGCGGCCGGAGAGAGCAGCGGATCGCCGCTTTTCGCCAGCATCACGGTATCGAGCACCACGTTTTGCACCTGATAGCGCTGCAGCCGCTCGGCCACGGCCTCCACGATATCCGTCTCCGCCAGCATGCCAATCTTGGTGGTATCGATACGCACGTCGCTGAACACGGAGTCCAGCTGGGCCGCGACAAAATCCGGCTCAATGCGGTAGACCGACTGCACGCCGCGCGTATTCTGCGCCACCAGCGCGGTAATGACCGAACACCCGTACGCGCCAAGCGCGGAGAAGGTTTTTAAATCGGCCTGGATCCCCGCCCCGCCGCTCGGATCGGTGCCTGCGATAGTGAGTGCGTTAATCCGCTTCATGCCTGCACCTCCAGCGCGTACAGCGCGTCAAGAAAAGCGGAGGCGAAGCTGCCCGGCCCGCGAGCGTCCGCAGCCGCGCGCGACCCGGCGCGCTTCATCCACTTACAGGCCGCCGCCGCGTTGTCCAGCCGATCCCCCGGGAGCGAACAGCTGGCGGCCACAACCGCAGAAAGCGCGCACCCCGTCCCTACCACGCGGGTCATCAGCGGATCTCCGCCGGCGACCGTGCGGGTTCGCTGTCCGTCGGTGATGTAATCCACCTCCCCCGTGACCACGACGATGGCGCGGGTCCGTTCGGCCAGCGCCTGCGCCGCGGGCAACGCGCTGGACGCGCTGTCGGTGGAATCTACGCCGCGACCGCCTGCGCTCATTCCGGCCAGGGCCAGAATTTCGGAGGCATTGCCGCGAATGGCGGCGGGCTTAAGGGACAGAACCTGCTGGCAAAAGCGGGTGCGAAACGCCAGCGCGCCGACGGCAACCGGGTCGAGCGTCCAGGGTTTTCCCGCCGCGACGGCGCTTTCAATCGCCCGGCGCATCGACTGGGCGCGCGGCGCGGTCAGCGTACCGACGTTAATCAGCAGAGCGTCTGCCGCAGAGGCAAAGTGTTCCGCTTCATCGGCCTCGATCACCATCGCCGGGGAGGCGCCGAGGGCCAGTAACACGTTGGCGGTAAAGGCCTGCACGACGTCGTTGGTCATACAGTGCGTGAGCGGCGAGTGGGAATGGAACTGATGTAAAACGTGTAGATCGAGCAGGTCAGGCTGCATGGTTTCGCTCCTGCCTTACGTGAAGAAGCGATGACCGGGAAGGCATCTGACTTCCCTACGCTGGCATTATCCAGATCAGGTAATACGGGTATTTCTCAGCCTTCATTTAAGAAGGGCACCCCGAGTCAAATTCTATTTAATTCAATCAATTACACGTAAATATTTCGTAGGTGATTAGTTTAACCGGGTGTACAGTCCTAGCGCAAGAGGTTTCTTTTTAGATTGTTTTTTAAACATCTATCAAAGTAACTATCTCAGCTATGTTTAAGTGAGTGGTGATTTTCTAACAGATTTGAATCGGTCAACATCTCCCCCAAAAACAACAAAACCCCGCCAGAATGCGAGGTTACAGATTAGCTCTTTTTGTTGTGTCGTCTAGCGTTAGCATCGATTGAATTTTGTGTGTCGGAAACAAACATGCAGGTAGCTTCGCCATAAACTTTATTACCAGGGATCTTAATATCTTTATCAAGCTGAAATTTATTTTCAGGATCTAACCAAGATTCATACCCTTCAAGAGTTTGAATATCCATATAGAAGTTTTAGTAATTATGCCAACGTGGAGACACTTCACACCCTCTATATATCGGATATTTAGCTAAATGCTTTACATCATAGCAACGGCGTAACATCTCTTTCCAAAGCACATACGGCCTAAACATTTTGCCGTCTTTTTGTGCCTTGTGACCTTCCCCAATTAATCCGACACCGTAGACACTTCTGGAATTGGGATCTTTAATCATTCCCTGACGGACTAGGGATTTAATTACAGTTTTTTCATAACCTGTATTTTTGAATTTGATTTTAACATGCTTGCTACTGACCATTTCAATTATTTAAAAATCCCCAAAATCTTTATATTCAAATACATCACCAACTTTTAAAATAGAAATAGTCGTCATAGATTTTAATCATCCATATTATTTATCATCCTTGTATATATGCATATTACAAATGTTAGTTATTTAGTTCCTATCTTCACTAATTAAGAGATAAAAAATAAAGTTAGTTTAATCTGTCGGAATATTTATAGGTTTACTGACAGAAAAAATGCTGGCAAAAAAGCCACAGTTTGAAAGTGATTATTTTCACGGATATAATTATGTTCACATGCGTGAACGTCCGATAAGGAAATGATTAAAGGCAAAAGAAAGTTATAGATTAATTCCGACGCATTAATAAGATATTCTAGGGATATTACTTTTCTTTTGGCGCTGAGAAATTTTTGATTTCTACAGCTATTAGAGGATATTGGAGGGAAATTAATTTACTCTAATCACATCATACTTTTTCTTTTACGAATGAACAGAGTGAATGAGTTCCTTTTTCTAACGGATCTGTTTTCTTTTATAAGAAGAAGATCATCTATCTTTAGATAGAGCTAGGGCTGAACTTTATGCTTATAGCTTATCTCTTACGCAGCTTAGCTAGTGTGCCCTGCACACATGCTAAATAGCTATGCTATAAGCATATATTACAAAAATAGCGTTTTTGGTTCCACTTTCACCAATATTTAAAAAAAAGTTAAAAATAGATTAATTTTCGTCATAATTTGGGATAATACCAAATATTT